>CAIJGA010000034.1 GCA_903820085.1 uncultured Chlorobiaceae bacterium | reverse complement strand
CATCATCGACCTTCCAGACCGCTGGAAACCCTAAGAGTTGTTGGTAATGGTCAGTAAGTTTTTGCATCTTTAAGCATGGGATTGAAATACTTCAGTCTACGATTTTATCCCCTCATTCCACTAAATTGCGCGAAGAGCCACTATTATAAAAACTCTGAATTTGTGCAGGACCTGAACCTTGCTCAAGAAAAGTTTTTTAAGTCTATATGCTATCTTGGTCCATTAAGAAACAAATCTGAACGGCTTTATAATTGGGGGGGGATTACTCCTGAAAGTGTTGGATATTCCGGTGATTACACCATTGCGGCACTTCTGTCCAGTAAAACAAGAAAAATTAGCCTTGGGTATAAAAAGGTTGCAAAACCTTTGGAAGAGATAATCGCAGCCAGTCTCAAATCCATGGGACTCATTGATAATTTCAGGGTAAGAAAAATTGCTGAAAATCGGCAAGAATACGAAGTCAATGTACAAACAAAGGGATCAGTTGATTGGGTGGATCTTCCCGATGTTGGGTTTGGTGTATCGCAGGTGCTGCCAGTCCTTGTTCAGTGCTTCTATGCGCCACCAGGGTCTATCATTCTGATGGAACAACCAGAAATTCATCTACACCCGAACGCGCAGTCCGCTTTGGCTGATGTTATGATCGATGTGATTAACTCAAGGGAAAACGGTGCTGACCGTAATATTCAGTTGATAATTGAAACTCATTCAGAGCACTTCCTCCGGAGACTACAAAGACGGATTGCTGAAGATGTTGTATCAAAAGAAAAAGTCTCTGCATACTTTGCAAATGTCACAAAGACACCTGCCACCTTAGATCCACTGCAAATTGACATATTTGGCAATATCAAGAACTGGCCGGAGAATTTTTTCGGTGATGAGATGGGTGACATTTCCGGCCAAGCAACGGCGGCGATTAAAAAGCGCATTAAGCAATGTGGTCGCGGATCGGAGGCTTCCGAATGAATACTCTGCCCAAAAAGTGTCTGGTTGATACCAATGTTCCGAAAACAGCAAACCTTGCGATTGATCCGGTTGCAATTCCTGACGAACTTCTGTTATGTGTTCAGGCATGTATTGAGTCAATACAGCATGTTGTGGCGAAAGGTGGCTTGGTTCTGGATGCTTCAAATGAAATTTTCGACGAATATCGCCAACAGCTTTCGATGCAAGGCCAGCCTGGCGTAGGTGACCGTTTTATGAAGTGGGTTCATGATAATCAATACTCATTTCCTGATGGTGATCGGGTTGAGATCACAAAAAATGGTGAATCCTATGATCAATTTCCTGATCATTCAGGTTTAAAACGGTTTGATAATTCTGACCGAAAGTTTATCGCTGTTGCAAATGCCCATCCAGATAAACCCCCTGTTTTGCAAGCTACTGACAGCAAATGGTGGGGCTGGAAGGATGCCCTGAGAGAGGTTGGGATTACGGTGTGTTTTCTTTGTCCTGATTATGTTCAGAAAAAATATGTCCAAAAGATGGAGTCATGAAAGATGATTTCTTCAAATTCCCTTCTACACCGCACCTTGCACTGTTGGGGGCTATTGAAGTTAGAGGAGATAAGGTTCTGTCGGAGTCTGAACGGAATGAATTCCTTCGTTATGAGCTTGTTGTTGAAGAAAAGGTAGATGGCGCCAATCTTGGAATATCCTTTGATGAAAATGGTACGATTCGTGTCCAGAACAGGGGTGAGTACCTGCATTTTCCAGACAAGGGACAGTGGAAAAAACTTTTTGAATGGATTACTCCACGCCAGGAGTTGCTTTTTGATCAATTGACCGATCGTTATATCCTGTTCGGAGAATGGTGTTATGCCCAACACTCTGTCATCTATAACCGATTGCCGGACTGGTTTCTTGGGTTCGATATCTACGACAAGTCGACTGCCCGTTTTTTTTCCTCTTTGCGTCGAAACGAAATTTTTCAGACTATTGAAATTTTTCCTGTGCCACAGGTTGCGATTGGTCATTTTACACTTCCGAAGTTGCTTAATCTTTTTTCGCAGTCTCATTTTAGTGATAACCCATCGGAGGGACTTTATCTGCGGTGTAATCAAGGTGACTGGCTGATACAAAGAGCCAAGTTGGTCCGGCCTGCTTTTATTCAATCCGTTGAACAACATTGGTCAAAATCTGGCATTAAGCCAAACCGGTTGAAGCTGGAGTGTTGAGAATGAATCAGGATGACATAGGCATCAGCAACTCGTGGCAATACAGCACCATACACCACTCTCCTTGCAAGGTCATTGAAGAGCAAACCTTGTGGGGTCAGACGGTTTGCCGGGTATGGTTGCCGAATCAGGATGCGGTTGTGCGTGTTCCCCGTTCTGCGTTGCAGCCACTGAACCTTTCCCTGCGGCCTGAGATTGAGGCTCACCGGATCGGATATATTGCGGCAGCAACAAAGGTGGCGGAAGTTCTTGAAAGAGGCAGTAGTGCTTCTGATGGTCATGTCTTGCTGGCTCCGATGGAGTCAAACGTGATTCCGCTCCCTCATCAAATTCATGCCTTGTCAAGAGCGGTTTCCGGTGACCGGGTTCGATATTTACTGGCCGATGAGGTTGGCCTTGGCAAAACCATTGAAGCTGGTCTCATCATGCGGGAGCTTAAGCTTCGCGGATTGGTGCGCCGTACACTGGTGGTTGCTCCCAAAGGTTTGGCGACTCAGTGGGTTGCGGAAATGCAGACTCATTTCAACGAGCAGTTTCGACTGGTGCTTGGTGATGATATCGGAACGCTCCAGCGTTTGGCTCCCGGATCGGAGAGCGGTAATTCACTGTGGTCAATGTTCGATCAGGTTATTGTCTCTCTGGATTCGGTGAAACCAATGGAGAAACGGCGGGGCTGGTCGGCGGAACGAGTGGGTGAGTATAACCGCAGCCGCTATGAAGAGCTGATAACTGCGGGATGGGATCTGGTCATTGTCGATGAAGCTCACCGTTTGGGCGGCAGTACTGATCAGGTTGCCCGTCACAGGCTTGGTCAAGGGCTGGCAGAGGCTGCGCCTTATGTACTGTTGCTTTCGGCTACTCCTCATCAGGGGAAGAGTGATGCTTTTCACCGGTTAATGACGGTACTCGATAAGGAGGCCTTTCCCGATTTGGAGAGTGTGTCTCGTGAACGGGTGATGCCCTATGTGATTCGTACTGAGAAGCGAAAGGCTGTTGATGCCGACAATAAACCGCTCTTCAAGCCTCGCCGGACGCAGATGATCCCGGTATCATGGGAGCCACGCCATCATCTGCAGCAAAGCCTCTATGAAGCTGTAACCGATTATGTTCGTGAAGGATATAATCAGGCAATCCGCGACAAGAAACGGCATATCGGCTTTCTCATGATTCTCATGCAGAGGCTGGTGGTTTCAAGTACCCGCGCTATCCGCTTTACTCTGGAACGCCGTCTGGAAATATTGAAAGATGGTGAACGGCAAACCAGCTTGCGTCTTGAAGAGAACAGTATTGGAAGTGATGAGTTCTATGATATGGATGCGGAGGAACTGCTCGATGAGCTTTTGACCTCGAAGGTATCGGCCTTGCAGAACGAAGCTCTCTTTGTTGAAACGCTGCTTGAAGCTGCCCGCAAATGTGAAGAGGCAACACCCGATGCCAAAGCGGAAGCCTTGATTGAGTGGATATACCAGCTTCAGTCGGATGAGAACGACTCTGAGTTGAAGGTGCTGCTTTTTACGGAATTTGTGCAGACTCAGGAGATGCTGAAGCAGTCTCTGGGAGATCGAGGGATTACGGTTGTAACGCTCAATGGTTCCATGAGCATGGATGAGCGGCAACGTGCACAGGATGCTTTTTGTCGTCGTGCGAGGGTTCTTGTTTCTACCGACGCCGGTGGCGAGGGATTGAATCTTCAGTTCTGTCACGTCGTCATTAACTACGATATGCCCTGGAACCCGATGCGGGTGGAACAGCGGATTGGTCGTGTTGATCGTATTGGGCAGTCAAAGGTTGTCAGGGCAATTAATTTTGTGCTTGAAGAGTCAGTCGAATTCCGGGTACTTGAAGTCCTTGAAAAAAAGCTGGCAGTGATTTTTGAAGAGTTCGGTATCGATAAAACCGGTGATGTACTCGATTCTGCAGCCGCTGGTGAACTGTTTGATGAACTCTTTACTTCCGCTGTTCTTAATCCTGAAGGGGTTGATAGTGCGGTTGAACAGGGTATAGAACGTCTTCGGCATGAGATCATTGATGTTCGTAACTCATCAGTTCTCTACGGTATTTCTGACGAACCTGACCTTCAGGCGGCAGAACGGCTACGCTCCCATCCTCTGCCTCACTGGCTGGAGAGGATGACGGTTTGTTATCTGCATGCTCATGGCGGCAAAGCAATACAAAAACGTACCGGGTGGGAGTTGACCTGGCCTGATGGCGATGTTTCTCATCGGTGCGTATTCAGCTCCAGAGATGCACAAAACAAGCCGGATACACTGTTTCTTAATCTGGAAAATAATCAACTTCGTGGGCTGGCACTCAACTTGCCACAAATTATGGCTGCTCAGCCCATACCTTGCGTCTCCTTAAGTGGACTGCCTCCAACGATTTCAGGTTTCTGGGCTCTTTTTGAAATCCGGATGCAAGCAGGGATGCACCAGAAAGGCGGGCTTATAAGAATCCCTCTCGTTCGTCGTCGCTACATCGCGGTTTTTCAGAGTGAAGAGGGTGCCGTTTTTATGCCGACGGCCCGCCACATCTGGGATTCATTGCAATCTGAAGAGCTGAAGGTGCTTGCTGCTATGGATTCAGATGAATCAATCACCATGTTTGATCGTCTTCTGCAAGTTTGTGAAGAGGAGGGCAAAGAGTTGTTTGATGCATTGCAGCAGGAACATCAATCGGCTGTCGCTCGTGAAGTAGAGCGCGGAGCTGTTGCTTTCAGCTCACGGAGAAGGGCTATCGAACGGGTAGGGTTACCGGAGGTACGTCATTATCGGACAACTCAATGTGATGTCGCGGAAACCGACTGGCGCAAAGAGCTTGAATCAGCAAGGCAGATAGTTCCGGAGATACGTCCGCTGCTGCTCATGCGCATCACGAAAGGAGGTTCACTGTGAGGAGCTGGAGAGAGAGTATTTTGAACGACTTTGTGCCAAATGTGAGCCGCCTCACCCTCGTTGCCGACCCTGACAGCCTGTTGACGGAAGAGACTCTTGCTCTTGAACTGCGCCGTCGCGGTTTTGATCTCATTGAATTCAATGATCCTGTTGAGTTTCGATATGCCTATGAATCAAAATACCGTGCAATTTGGGACAGGGGTGAGCATACCGATTTGGTGGTTATTCTTCGGCTTCAGGATACAGAATTGGAATCTCTGCCTTATGACCTGCTGCAGGCAGCAAGAAAACTCTCGTTTAACCTTGGGAATCTTTTCCCAAACTTGAGCTACCCAGTTCTTGAACAACTGGATCGCTCGTTTCTGGATGCATTGTTCGAAGCTCAGCATACATTTTCGCAGGACCGTATGGGTGACAATGCGACCAGAGATTTTATCCTGCGCCATGTTTTCAGGGTTGCAGCAGAACTGATTGTATCCGATGTCGATCTGCTCAGGGTTCTGCTCCGCCTGCATTACAGTAAGATTGCACTTCCTGATATTTTGGCCCTTCGTCTGGTCCAGCAGCTCCGGGGGCAAGCAGGGTTTCTTGAATGGCCACTGGATGTAATCGTTTCGGATGAGAAGGCTTTTTTTGCATTCCTTCAGGAGCGGTGGCCACTCTTTCTGGGCAGAATTAGTGCTGACAGACAGCTTCGTGAAAATCCCATGAAGTACCAAGGGCCTGATTATCTTCCGTTTGACCATCATGACATACGGGTTTACATCGACAATCTTTTTGTTGAAGGAAAATTGCATCCGGTTCAAAAACCTGGAGTCTCCATTGATGTATCGTCCTGGATTCGGGGCGGTATTGTTGACTCTGTATCAGCAGATGATACGTTAAGGATTTCCCGGCTTTTTGAGATTATTGAAAAAGAGATGCCTGTCGAGGATTGCCGTTATTCTGACTGGATCACTTATGCCTTGAAATGGGCGGAGCTGACGGCATTGGTTCATTGCGCTGAGGATGAGGAAAGTAAAACACGGTTGCTGCAAATCGGTGATAAACTGAATGCCGCCTTTGCTCAATGGTTAAACACTCATTATTCAAGTATCATCAATCTGCCGCCAAAGAATCCGGCGATGCTTCACCATGTGCCAAGAGCTCTTGCCCGTGAACTTGATGATGATAAAAAATGTCGTGTGGCACTGCTTGTTGTTGACGGTTTGTCGCTGGATCAGTGGGTCTCTGTTCGTGAGATTCTCCGGGTTCAGAACAGCAGTTTAATCATGAGGGAGTCAGCGGTGTTTGCCTGGATTCCAACATTGACCTCGGTGTCAAGACAGGCTATTTTTTCAGGCAAGCCGCCACTTTATTTCCCTGCGTCAATACAGTCTACAAATAGTGAAAGTAATCTCTGGAAACAGTTCTGGGAGGATGCAGGGCTCTCTCGTCTTGACATCGCTTATCAACGAGGTCTGGGCGATGGAGATGTTTCAAGCACCCTTGAAGCGACTGTACATCCAGGAAAAACGAGAGCACTCGGGCTGGTCGTGGACAAGGTTGATAAAATCATGCATGGTATGCAGCTCGGCGCGGCGGGCATGCACAATCAGATCAAGCAGTGGTGTCAGGGAGGGTTTCTCAATTCGCTTATCGGTTACCTTTTGCTTCATGGTTATGACGTCTGGTTGACCTCTGATCATGGCAATATTGAGTGCCAGGGCAAAGGTCGACCTTCTGAAGGTGTCATTGCTGAAACTCGCGGAGAGCGGGTTCGTGTCTATCCGACGCCTGAACTTCGCACAACGGTCGCTCGTGATTTTCCTTTTGCAAGCGAGTGGCAACCGATCGGGTTGCCTCAGGGTTATTTTCCACTTATTGCCAGCGGCAGGGATGCATTTGTTACTCCAGGCACGGCAATTGTCGGGCATGGAGGTGTTTCAATCGAAGAGGTTATTGTTCCTCTGATAAAGTTTGAGAGGGGTTTATAATATGAGCAAGCGCCATGAAAAACTGGGGATCAAGCAGACCATTCAGAAAGAGTGGATGGACAGGACGCTGAGGATGGTGCTGGCAGGAATGACTGAAAAGGAGATCCGAGAAGATCTCGACCAATATCTTTCCACGCAGAAGCAAAGTGGAGGGATTGGAGAGCGAGGTCAAAAAACTTATGGGATGGCTATAGGGATACTTGCCTCATGGTTTGCTCCGGAAGATGATCTTCGCCGGTTTCGGGATGAAGCGCTGAATATTGCACGTGTAGTTCCTGAAGAGCATTGGCTTCCACTGCATTGGGCCGTTCTTTCTGCATCATATCCATTCTGGTTTAACGTAGCAAAACAGGTTGGCCGGCTATTCAACCTTCAGGAAAGCGTGACCCAGGTGCAGATATTTAATCGCATAAAGGAGCAATATGGAGATCGGGAGACCGTTGCCAGAAATGCAAGGTATACCGTTCGGTCATTTGTCGCCTGGGGTGTTTTGCAAGAATCCGGCAACAAAGGTTGTTACAAAAAGGCTCCTTCAATGCAGATTCAGGAGCGAAAACTGGCCGCATTGTTGATTGAGTCGGCACTGCACGCAATTCCGGAAGGAAAGGTATCTGTGGCATCCTTACTGAATAATCCTGCACTTTTCCCGTTCGAGCTTCCAATGCTCTCCGGTGATTCACTTTCCAAAACCTCGGGTAACTTTGAGTTGATTCGTCACGGTCTGGATGATGAAATTTTGAAATTAAACAACTAAGAACTATGGTTAACGAGGAGTTAAATGAAGCGCAAATTACAAGATTTTATAGGTCACTCTCCTCTAAATGAAAGTGGCTTCAAAAAGAGAATGAGATTTCATCAAGGATGGTGGAGAGCATTCGTTCTGAACGAAGATGAAGGCAATAATCCTGTTCGAGAGGGAGAAAAAGTCTGTAATACGATTTTGAATGGTACTGTCGATGGCAATCGAAAGAATTTTTTATCAAAAAACATACTGGACGCTGTGCTCCTGACAATCCAAGAGAGAAAAACGGCTGGTTCAGGTATACTTGAAGAAAGTCGGCTATACAATAATCTTCTTTCCAGTCAGCCACTTTGTTTTAACTTTTTTGGAGAATTAAAAGCGGATCACGTTCTTGCATTGAAAGTTTTACAGCAATTCTGGCCTGAGTTAACTGAAGTCAGAAATGTTATGTTTGAATACTCTCCCGGAGAAAATTATACGAATGATAATTCAGCGTTTGACGTGGCTTTTGATGTAATGATCGGAAGCAAAAACGGGCTTGTAGGTCTCGAATGCAAATATACAGACACATTTTCTTCAACAAAGTACTCGAAGCCTGAGTATGAGCTCATTTTCCAAAAAGGTCGTGAGAGTGCCTTTATCGCAGAGTATAAAGTGTTTACAACGGCAAAGTACAATCAGCTCTTCCGTAATCAACTTATAGCAGAGGCTCTTGTTCAAGAGGGAGTAAAGCAATTTGTGTATACCGGCTTGTTTTGTCACCATGATGATAGGAGTGCATTGCAGACCGGAACTGAATTTCAGGGGATGCTGAAAAATGGAACCAACAAATTCAAGGTCATCACATATCAAGATTTCATTGAAAAAATGCAGGAGTTGGAGATAAGCTGGGAGCAGCGTGAATTAAGTATGATGCTTTGGGCAAGGTACTGTGCCACTCAACTAAGTGCCCAGGCTTTTGAATAGCCGTTGATCATGGGGAATATTAGGGAGTGCTGTTGCATAAAATCGATCTCAATAAACGGTTGTTTGATGAAACGCTGAAAAGGGGAGCAAAACACCCCCACCGCCCCCCAGGCGGGCACGCTTTATATCGGCAGCAGCGTCAAGCAGCTGAGTGCAGGCTTCGGTTGCGAATGTAATCGAATAGTTAACGGTAACCCGCTAATACCTGATAACTAATATTGATTAAATTATATAATGGGTGGTTCATCCGAAAGCCGTGGCTCTGCTTCCTCATCTGCGGGTGCCTTGCTTACTGCATGGTGGACTCCATCTTCATTGAACCCCATTGGATCCAGGTCACTCGATTTTCCTTGGGCGAGCGCCCATCACTTCGGGTCGTGCATATCAGCGATATCCACTACAAGGGCGACCGTTCGTATCTCATGCGCATTGTTGCCTTGGTCAACCGGCTTGCGCCAGATGCGGTCTGCTTCACCGGAGACATCGTCGAGGAGTCGCGATACCTGGACGAAGCGCTGAATATACTCGGGCAGATGAGGGTCCCGCTCTATGGCGTTCCCGGCAATCATGAATACTGGAGCGGGGCTTCGTTCGACCGAATTGGCAAAGCCTTCCAGAAGACGGGTGGGGAATGGCTTGTGGATCGCTCCACTGTCTCTGCGCAAGGAAGACTGCTGATCGCAGGACGATCAGGAACAGAGATCAACACTCGACAATCCGAGTCCGAGTCTGCCATGCCTGGACCCGAGATGGAATGGAATCCAGTGTTCCCTATACCTCCAACCGCTGTAACCTCACAGGGCACTTCAGGCGCACGTCTCCTTGGGGATGGAAGATCGACACTGGCGACACCAGACGCCAAACGCATTCTGTTAACGCATTACCCACTTGACATCGAAAACATCAAGGAGTCGAGATTTGATCTGATTCTGTCGGGGCACTCACACGGCGGTCAGGTGCGCCTCCCTTTCCTCGGAGCATTGATCGTTCCTTTTGGCGTGAACGGTTATCAGCTGGGCGTATACCCAACGCCAGCGGGGCCTCTTCATGTGAGTGCTGGCCTGGGAACGTTTTTCTTGCCTGTCCGTTTCTTATGCCGACCAGAGATCACGTTGATTGAACTATGATCGGAGAATCCTGGAACCATCGCATCGCTCCCGCTCGCGCAGTCAGCTGCACACCCTTGGCGCTGATCATCCCATCACCAAAGAAACGTAGGCAAATCTTGAGCAGCTGAAGGCGGCGAGGGGGTGAGCGGGCTGGAAGCAAAATGCTGCTAAAAATAGCGGATATGCGGCAAATCTCTGAAAATGGTAGTACATTCGATAAGCATCGCAATGCAAGTCAAATCTCTTCAAACGATCACTATGCACTCTATTGCCAACGACCCGCAACAGTCGCATATCAAAAAAGTGAAAAGTTCATCCGGAAAGGAAGTCGCATTTGAGTTTTGCCCGATTCCCGCACAAAACTACTATCTGGGCAAGTACTTGGTTACACAGCAGCAGTGGAAGTCGGTGATGGGTAATAACCCAAGCAATTTCAGGGGTGGAAGTCTGCCGGTAGAAACGGTTTCCTTTGATGATGCCCAGATCTTCATACAAAAACTCAATACTCTCTCAGGAAAACAGTTTTACCGCTTGCCAACTGAGGTAGAATGGGAATATGCCTGCCGGGCAGGTTCCTATTCGCCATACTACTTTGGTGATGATGCAAGCCAATTGGGGGAGTATGCCTGGTTCAAAGGCAACTCTGGGAATACCACTCATCCGGTTGGGCAGAAAAAGCATAATGAATGGGGTTTGTACGATATGCTTGGTAATGTATGGGAATGGACGGATAGTTGGTATGACAGTAGCCGTACATACCGTGTGTATCGTGGCGGGAGCTGGCTCACCATTGCCAAGCACTGTCGGTCGGTTCTTCGTTACTTCAGTATCCCCGGCTGTCGAAGCAGCTTCGTTGGCTTCCGCCTAGCCTTTATCCTGTAGTCAGTTGCCAGCTCATACCAGCTTTGCTTTTGATCGAGAGAGTGCCCGGCAGCATAACCAGCCCTGCAAGCCAGGCATCCCGCGCCCTTAGCCAGCAACGCTCCGCCACACCGCCCAGTCATCAGCAAAGCGAATGCAGAGTCGTTTCGCTGCAACTCCGCTGCATACCGCCCCCACTAACCCGCCGCCGCTTTCGCTGCTGCTCAAGTGCCGTCTGTTCTCGTTGTCTTCCCCATGTGCGTGGGGGTTTTTCTATATCATGCTTGATAGTGATCGGGAGAAGCTTTCTTCCGGTCAGATGGAAAGCTCTCATTTAGATCAAGCGGAGGGTTGAAAATCCAGGCTTAAGGCCATCGTTGAGGTTGGCGAATTTCGGGATCCTCTTATGTCCGAAATCCTGCCATTTTTTTTGTTTTGCGTCGGATTTGTAACAAATGAACTGTAAGGTGTTATAAAATATGGGTAGAGATGAATGCACACTGTTCATAATAGCCCTCTTTCTCAAGAGCCCGAATCCCTGTTATCTCTTCCATTAGCTCATTTTGTATAATCGACATGACAATTCCTTGGCTCTTTTTTTCTTCTTCATTGCCATCCAGCTCCTCCGGTCGTTCTGTTATCTGCTCACGAATGCCGATACTTTGCGTTCAAATTCATCAAATCTCTTCTGCAATAGTTCAATACCGCGCTCTTTTTCACTTTTTGTCATGAACGAGTAGTTGATGCTGTTTGATACAAATTGTTTTATTTCATTGTATGAGTATCGGTACCTGCTTGCAAGAAGCACATACTCCTCAGTCAAACTGCTCCTCGAAACGCCTGGGTCGTCAGACGATATTACAATCGGTACACCATAATCAGTGTAGAGCCTGACGGGATGTGCGGCATCTTTTACGCCAAGAATGAACTCATTGCTGGTCAGGTTAATCTCTACAGGAATATGATTAGCCTTCATGCAGCTCAGCGTACGCAGGGCGTCTGTTTCGTAAGCGATATCAACACCATGGCCAATCCGGTTGGCTCCGGCAACAAAAACGGCATCGGAAATATGGTATTTCAGCTCTTCCGGGTTCACCATTCCTGTCGTCAGCTCTCCGGCATGCATGGACGTTTTGGTATGGGGAAATTTTTCTTTCAGGTAGCTGAACAGTTGCATGTGGAGCCTGTAGTCAGCAAGAGCAATGGCATCATTTTCCGCACTCACGATGTTCACACCGACTACCCGCGGGTTTTTATCTGCTTCATAAAATGCGGCGTAGAGGCCCGAGAAAAACTGCGACGGTGTCGTATTTCTCGACACATAGCTCTGAAAGCGCAACGTAAAGCCCTCATCGTCAATTCCTTTCGTGCATAAATCTACCAGATCACGGTACTGGTTGACCTTGCTGAAGAACAAGCTGTCTTTACTGACGCCGGATATGAAGCTGTCAAGAGCACCCCGAAAAGCCTTGTTATCCAGATTGATGTCGCCGCTTCTGGCAAGAGCATCAAAAGCCGTATCGGCCTTCTGATAACCGGGAGAAACAAACATGGTTTCAAGGTACTGGACATTTTCATTTTTAGCCCGGTTTTTCAGCAACTGGATACCTTCGGCGTAATACTTCTGGTTACCGGTAAAGATTTTCGAGAAATAGGAAAAGGTATTGAAAAACTGGACGTCCGGTGCAAGCGCGTCATGATAATGATTTGCAAAATCCTTGTCAGACCAGTGACTTAAAAAATCACTGTACATCACCTTGTTGCTTCTAAGGTTTTTAACCGATACGGTATCTTTTAACCTGTCGCACTCTTTCGGAGTTATAACCGTAAAGTCGCTTTTGCTGATCCAGTACCGTTCCCTGTTTATCCACTCCAGATAATTCTCCGCATACAGCGATCCGGTAAAATGCTGATGAATATCTCCCCCTTTTGGCATAAGGGTAAAGAACAGCCGCAATTTTGCGATATCCGGTTTTGCTGACAATATCAGTTTATTATAAAATGCCGTTGTAGCCCGGTACGGGCTTATTGCATTTTGTTTTGCCTGTACCGTAACCGGAGAGAGAACAAGCATCCAGATAAGTATAATGAGACTTGATTTCCTGTGCATTATAATCCGGTTTGTTGTGGAGAGAAGGGCCGTTTTGTCATTGTTCCAAGTAATATATGCGTCATTTTGATGAAAGCAAACCCGATACCAATCGGCATGTAGAATGCATGATTCCTGGCAGATCGAAAGGGAACCGCAAATATCCCAACGCTCGCCTATATGATCACTTGAATTTCCGGTAATTAGCACGATCATCACAGGTATGGCATAAATGCTGAAGATGCTTGATATAAGTATTGTTGTATTGTATTCAATATTGATTGCAAATATGCTGTATCAGCCTCTATCCCCAACTGGCCCCACTTCCCTGCTATGTTACCCATCAAGGATCCCTTCGCCCGTGATTTCTAAAAATCACAGCTGCTACGCGCTCTCGAAGAGATTACGGCTGATATCTTTGCCATTGAGCAGGAGTCCGAAGGGTTGCTCAAAGGAGGTGCCCGTTGAGCGATGTATCGCAGCAGGGGCGAACTGTTAAGGTTTTCTTAACAGTTCGCCAGGATGGCACTCGGTAGGTTAATCGAATGAGAATGCGCGGGATAGTCAGTTTTCATTTGCGATATTTTAATGAGTAGAAAGTGATCATAATTATCTTGAATTGTTGAGGGACATTTCATTTGAGAGTAAAAATCTGAGGAAATACGCACATGATGATCGTTTGGCAGTGCGTAAACTTGGGTCGAGAAGAGCAGAGCTATTCAAGCAACGGCTTTATCCGTGATGTTGAGGTGTTCAGCAACTTGGTCCATTCAAACACACAGCACTATGGTCTGAGGGAAGGCATACTTGGCTTTGGTGCACTCCCGCAGTTTGGCAGGGTTTACATGATCTGTTATAGCGGGCTATTTGTCGTTATAATGGACTTTGGCGGAAAGGACATAAACAGTTACAGTTTCATCGATAATCTCATAGATCATGCGATGCTGCCGGTTAAGCCTTCTTGGCCAAAGTCCTGCAAATTCTCCTTTCAATGCTTCAGGTTTACCTGTGCCTGTGATGGGGTGCTCTTCCAGTTCAGGTAAAATCTTTTCAATTTTGCGAAGGATTGCCTTGTGGCCGACTTTCATCCAGTGATTCAGGTGGGTATCGAATTCCTCGGTGAGTTTTACTGTATACCTTCCCATAACTTCTTGACAGTGGTAAATTTGCGAACTCTGCCAGCTTTTACATCTGCACGTGCGCGAAGAATGGATTCTTGTACCTCAGGCTGGTCAAGATATGCTTCTAATTCGGTTTTCTTCGCAATTCGCTTACTGCAATTGTTTTCTGTGGAAGGGGTAATCGTAAAAGTCCCCCGGTTCCTGATGCGTACAATAACCTGCTCCTTTTTCTCCAGGGCAAGATCGAAGTACTTGATCATGTTCCTGCGTAATTCTGTGCTGGTAATCTCTATCATGGCTCAATTGTTCATAGTTTGCTTGCAATTTACAAAAAGAGCAAGACAATAAGCAACAAGACCATGCACACCTTCTTTATCTACAGAAAACACAATTCTCAAAGGGTTTCTCATCAGCTTCATGAGTTCCTGCGAGCGGCAGAGCATAATCTTATTGTAGCATTGAAGCCTGAATGGTATTATTCCCCATGAAGCTTTCGCAAATCCATTCAGGCTCCGTGCTCGACTTCTTCACGGCCGATGTTACCTCCACCCTTGAACTGCCGCTTGCAGGGTCAGGAATCTCGGCGGGCTTTCCCTCCCCGGCCGAAGACTTTGAAGAGATCTCCCTTGACCTCAACAAAACGCTTGTCAAGCATCCTGCCGCTACCTTTTATGCAAGGGTGAAAGGAGATTCCATGACGGATGCCGGCATCAGGGATGGTGACCTTCTGGTTATCGACAAGGCCCTTGATCCCAAAGAGGGTGACATTGCCGTCTGTTTTCTTGACGGTGAGTTTACCGTAAAGCGTATCGCTTTGAACAGTGACGGGATCTATCTCATGCCTGCCAACAGTGAATTCAAACCTATCCGGATCAGTGAGGAGAACGAGTTCCAGATTTGGGGAATAGTGGCTTACGTCATTCACAAGACCAGTTGAAAAAAGAGGATTGGCGATGTTTGCTCTGGTCGATTGCAACAACTTCTACGTTTCATGCGAACGGGTTTTCAATCCTGCATTGCAGGGCCGACCGGTTGCGGTGCTTTCGAACAACGATGGCTGTTTTATAGCCCGTTCTGAAGAGGCCAAAGCCATCGGCCTCGTTATGGGCGCTCCGGCTTTCAAAAGCAGGGAGCTGCTGAAAATGCACAAGGTAGCTGTTTACTCTGCCAACTTTCCGCTTTATGGCGACATGTCATCAAGGGTCATGGCAACCCTTGCCGAACTTGCTCCGGATATCGAGATCTATTCAATTGATGAAGCGTTTCTTGATATGAGCGGCTTCCGGCGCTATGACCTCGACAGCTATGCCCGTTCCATGCGCAAAACCGTTAGGCAGCATACCGGCATTCCGGTCTGTATCGGCATTGCCTCTACCAAAACGCTGGCCAAGGTTGCCAACCGGCTTGCCAAAAAGAATCCCCGCTATCAGGGCGTCAGTATCCTCAATACTGATGAGGAAATTCATGCGGCCCTTGCCATAACCCGGGTTGAAGATATTTGGGGCATTGGTCGCCAGTGGAGTCAGTTTCTCCATGCGCAACAGATCCATACGGCGCTTGATCTTGCCCGGGCACCCGCTCCATGGATCCGTAAGCATTTGCATATCACCGGAGCTCGTGTGCAGGCAGAGCTGAACGGCAACTCCTGCCTTAAGCTTGAAACGGTAAGGCCTGCAAAGCAGAGCATCTGTACTTCCCGCTCCTTTGGCCGAAGTGTTGCTGCTTTTGACGAGCTGCTTCAGGCCGTCTCCACCTTTGGCGGAAAATGTGCCGTCAAGCTCCGTAAAGAGGGATCGGCAGCATCGCTTCTGACGGTTTTTATCTGTACCAGCCCGTTCAATGATCCGGCAAAAAAATACTGGGGAACCAGAACTGTCTCACTCATTCAGCCCAGCCAGGATTCCATAACCCTTGTTCGGGCTGCCGGATTAATTCTTGAATCTATCTTTCGGCCCGGCTACGACTACAAAAAAGCGGGCGTGATTGTCAGCGGACTCAGTCCGGCACCCTTATCTCCGGCAATACTCCCGCTTTTTCCCGATGAGGAGCCAGCTTCATATGACCGCAACAAAAAAATCATGATAGTCATGGACAGCATCAACCAGCGTTACGGCAGCGGTTCCGTTCACCTTGCAGCCGAAAACTCCGCCGGCTGGAAACCCCATCAGGAACTGCTTTCGCCACGCAGCACAACCGTATGGAGCGACATTATCAAGGTTAGAGGATAACGTCTATGATGTTTTCAACGAAAAGCTTTCGGGGCAGCTCAGTTTGCAAGAGCATTGAGAGAGGATTCAGCCTTTTTCTTCATTGCTAAGAGTATAGCAGGGAAATCATGTTTCTGAACAAATTTGATGACAAACTGAGGAGCAAAAAAATCCGGTTTTACTTCGGATTTATAGGTAAGAAATGTTCCCTGACCGTGCCGGTACTCTTCAAGAGTCCATGCGCCATGATACACCTTGAAATCACCGGTTATCTGCTGAAAATAGAGGTGCTTTAGGTATTCTCCCCGGATTTTCGCGGTTATTGATACCGTCTTCTGGAAAATAAATATTCTGGTTCTTCCTGTCTCAACCATCACAGCTTCAACCCCATTGTCAGAGATCAACCGGCTATCGACCATCTTTGGTATGTAATTTTTGTGATTGTTGTAATCAGTCAACATGTCCCACACCTTCTTTGGCGATGCAGCAATAAAAATATGCCCTGTTATGCCGGTAACGCCGTCCTGAAGCCCATCAACCATAACCAGTGGCTCGCCGTTTAAAAGCTTTTCCTGTTCTGCAGATATGGAATCGTGGACACTATCGTTAAAGGCAAAAGCGGGAGATGTTAAGGGATAAACAAGAGATGAAAAGGCAAGCATCAATATGGTTATTATTCTGCTCATGGTCATGGTGCGACGTCGTTGCATAGCGTTATCAGGAACGATGCAATGCCTTGTTTGAGAAAGATTGCATGGATTATGGATATCGTTGGACAGTATGTTCTGTAATGTATCTGAATTGATCGGGAGGTCGTTATTTTTTTTCAGTTTTCTTAGGGTTTATACCGGCCCCTACAGTTTCTTTCGCTTCAGCCTCAGCGAATTGCTGACCACCGACACGCTGCTGCCAGCCATGGCAAGACCCGAAAAGACCGGATTCAGGAAGATGCCCCATAAAGGAAAGAGCGCTCCGGCGGCCAGCGGGATGCCAATGATGTTGTAGATAAAGGCCCAGAAAAGGTTTTGGCGGATGACGCTCATGGTAGCTCGTGCAAGCGTGATGGCTTGTGCAACCTTGTTGATATCACCCTTGAGCAGGGTAATGCCGGCGGATTCGATCGCGACGTCAGTTCCGGTTGCCATGGCAATGCCCACATCAGCCTGGGCAAGTGCCGGTGCGTCGTTGATGCCGTCTCCGGCCATCACCACATGCCGGCCAGTTGCCTGCAGCTCCCTGATCTTTTTTGCCTTGTCTTGTGGCAGCACTTCGGCAATCACCTCATCAATGCCGACCTGTTGCGCAATGTACTGAGCGGCTGAACGGTTGTCGCCGGTGAGCATGATCACTTTCAGCCCCTTGCGGTGGAGTGCTGAAACGGCCTCAAGGGCGTGCTCCTTGACGGTATCGC
Source organism: uncultured Chlorobiaceae bacterium (assembly GCA_903820085.1). Taxonomy (GTDB): domain Bacteria; phylum Bacteroidota; class Chlorobiia; order Chlorobiales; family Chlorobiaceae; genus Chlorobium. The sequence goes on along the minus strand of CAIJGA010000034.1, from coordinate 65,308 downwards.
TTAAGGCAATCAACCCGGTGCAGGTGCCGTTCTCCTCAATCAGCACAACGGTTTTTCCCTCACCCTGAAGTCTTGCAAGCTCAGGGATCATTTTTTCATGCTCAACCGGTTTGCGGACCGCAACAGCAGTATTGCCAATCATGGCCGAAACACCTGTTCCCTCAAGTGCCCTGAAATTCATAAGGGCGCCGGGGGTGAGATGCTGCAATCTGGCCTCTCCGACAATCGCCTGCGCCAGAGGATGTTCCGAGCGGTTTTCAATGGTGGCTGCAAGCTGCAGAAGGGAGGTGATGCTTCTCTCCTTGCCGAGAGCAATGATGTCGGTGACTTTCGGGCTTCCTGTTGTAATGGTCCCGGTCTTGTCGAACACCACCGTATCGACCGAGCTGAGCTTTTCAAGGCTTTCGGCGTTGCGGATAAGGATGCCGTACTCGGCGCCCTTGCCGATGCCGACGATGATGGCGGTCGGTGTTGCAAGCCCCAGCGCACAGGGGCAGGCGATTACCAGAATGCCGACCGTCCCCATGATGCCATAGGAAAGTGCGGCTGAAAATCCAAGGTAGGCCGAACCGACCGTCAGCCAGATGACAAGCGTGAGCAGGGCAAGAGCAAGAACAACCGGCACAAAGATGCCTGCGACCCGGTCGGCAATCTGCTGGATAGGCGCTTTCGACCCCTGTGCCTCTTCGACCATCCTGATGATACGTGCCAGCACACTGTCCGGGCCAACGTTTGAGGCGGTGAAGGTGAATGATCCCTGCCTGTTAATGGTGCCGCCGATCACCTTGTCGCCGGCTTTTTTGTCAACCGGTATCGGCTCGCCGGTCACCATTGACTCGTCAATGGAAGAGTACCCCTCCGCAATCGTGCCGTCAACCGGCAGCTTGCTGCCAGGCTTGACGATAACGAGGTCGCCGGTTTTGACCTCTTCGACCGGAATTTCGATCTCTTTGCCCTCTTTCTGGACAAGGGCGAATTTTGCCTGAAGGCCGATCAGCTTTTCGATGGCCTCACCGGTCTTCAGCTTTGATCGGGCTTCCAGGTATTTGCCGAGCAGCACAAAGCCTATCACCACGATGGTCACGTCAAAGTAGGTGTAGTCAGGTGCGTGCAGGAACTCCTTAACTGACGGTATCAGGGTGATGACTGCGCTGTAGATATAGGCGGTCACGGTTCCTATGCCGATGAGTGTGTCCATGCTTGCGGCACCGCTCCTGAAAAACATCACAATCCCGTGCAGGAATGGAGCGCCTGTACGGAAGACCATCCATGTCGAAATCAGCATGAAGAGGATGTTCAGCAGCTCCATGGAGAGCGGAAGGTGCGGGATAACTCGGAAGAACATCGAGCCGATATCCCACATCATCAGAAAAAAAACCACCAGAGCAACGGGCAGCGCAAACTGCACCTTCCGGAGCTGGCGGTGCAGCTCCCTCTCTTTTTCCTCCCTTTTTGTTGCGGTATCAGGTGCCACCGCAGCAATTGCCGCAAAAGGCTGTTCGAGCTCAAGTGAGTAGCCGTACTTGTTGACGATATCATTCAGTGCTTCGGGCGTCAGGCTGTTGCCTTCGAAGACCACTCTTGCTGTTTCAGTCGCCAGATTGACGTTGACCTCGGTAATCCCGTCAACCTTCGAAAGCTTTTTGGTGATGATGGCCGCGCAGCTTGCGCAGTGCATTCCCTTGACGTTGTAGGCTTGGCTCGTCATTGAAAACGTCTAGCGGACGTTGACGACTCCGCGCTGCACACCCATCGCGCAGGTTATCTTGTAGGCACCGGGCTTATGCGGTGTGAACTCCATGACATTTTTTTTGCCCTTTACCAGAGGTTGCGGCTTGTCCCACAGGCCGGGAATCATGATTTCGCTCATGCAGCCGGTGGCGGTATCGGAGGGGTTAATTTCGATATGAACCTTTTCACCCGTTTTGACTGTAAAGGTATTCGGAGTAATATCATGCGCTTTTGTATAGCCGACCGAAAAGTTTTCTGCACCTGCAAGAGCAAAAGAGGACGGCGGTGCGGCAAGGGTCACAAGCGCGATCATGAGCAGCGGTATTCTTTTCATCTTCATAGGGTTTCTTTGATTAATCTGGCGGTAACAGCTCTTCATAACACTCTTTTTGCTGTTGCCGTTCAGGGCAAGAGCGAAAAATGCCAACTATTGCGCCAGTCAGACTCATTCATACCTGAACACTCAGTGCTTCAACCCTGAATGGTGCAGACGACCTTTTTTCAGATCCCTTTTTTTCATCAGCACAAAGATGACCGGTGTCATGATCAGCACATGCACTGCCGATGAAATCATGCCGCCTATCATTGGCGCGGCAATCGGTTTCATCACGTCAGCGCCGGTTCCCGTTGACCACATGATGGGAATCAGACCCAGCAGGGCTACCGCGACGGTCATCAGTTTGGGCCGCAGGCGGAGCACGGCTCCCTCAAAGGCGGCATCGTAGATATCCTGCTCGCTGCAGGGCCCGTTAAGGAGCTTTTTGTCAAGCGCCTCATGCAGATAGATGACCATCACAACACCGGTTTCAACGGCAATGCCATAAAGCGCGATAAAGCCGACCCACACCGCAACCGAGAGGTTATAGCTCAAGGCTGAAACCAGATAGACCCCGCCAACAAGGGCGAAAGGCACCGAAAGCATCACCATCGAAGCCTCAAGCACCGACTTGAAGGTAAAGTAGAGCAGGATGAAGATGATCACCATCCCCAGCGGTATGAGAACTTGCAGGCGCTCTTTTGCGCGAATCTGGTTTTCCCACTGTCCCGACCAGGCAACATAGTAACCGGCCGGCAGCTTGAGCTTTTGTTCCAGCACCTGCTTTGCCTCGGTCACAAAACTGCCCATGTCGCGCCCCCGGACGTTCAGATAAACCAGCGAGCGCAGCAAACCCCCTTCGCTGTTGATCTCAGGAGCTCCGGTCGTGATTTTCATGGTTGTGACGAGAGAGAGGGGCACCTGGGCGCCATCCATGCTCCCGACAAGAATGCGGCCGATTGCCGGTATGTTATCGCGGTAGTCGCGCAGGTAGCGGAGGCGGATAGGGAAGCGGTTTCGTCCCTCAACGGCGGTGGAGAGCATCTCGCCACCAAGGGCGGTCTCAATGACATCCTGAATATCACCCACACTTACCCCGTATCGGGCGGCAGTCTGGCGGTCGATGTTGATGTCAAGATAGTTGCCGCCGGTAACCCGTTCAGCCACAACGTCAGCAGCGCCATTGATCGGCTTGAGAATGCTCTCCGCCTGAAGCGCAAGATCTTTCAGCACATTCAGGTCATTGCCGAAAATCTTGACGCCAAGGTCGGTACGTACCCCGGTCGAAAGCATATTGATGCGGTTGATGATCGGCTGGGTCCACCCGTTGCGTACACCGATCTGCTGCAGCTTGGAGTCCAGTTCAGCTACAATGTCCGCTTTCTTGACTCCCGCCCGCCACTGCTCTTTGGGTTTCAGGATAATGATACTCTCAAACATGGAGACCGGTGCAGGATCAGTGGAGGTTTCGGCCCGGCCGACCTTGCCGAGCACATGCTCAACTTCCGGCACGCTCATGATGATCTTGTCCTCTATCTCGATAATGCGTTTGGCCTCGGTTATCGAGACGTTGGGCAGCGTAACCGGCATGTAAAGCAGCGACCCTTCATCAAGGGGGGGCATAAATTCAGAACCGAGATTCATGAACAGCGGCACCGCAACAGCGAGCGCAAAAAGGTTAAGGGCGATGGTTGTTTTTTTCCAGACCAGTACCCAGCGGATAACCGGTGAATAGAGCCTGATGAAAAAGGTAGAGACCGGATTGGCGCTTTCGGGGCGCATCTTGCCCCGCATGAAGTAGTACATCAGCACCGGAACCAGCGTGATGGCAATCATGGCCGAACCCATCATGGAGAAGGTCTTGGTAAAGGCCAGCGGGTGGAAGAGCTTGCCCTCCTGCCCCTCAAGCATGAAGACCGGCACAAAGGAGAGGACAATGATCAGGAGCGAGAAGAATATCGCCCGACCGACCTGCTTTGCTGAACTGATGACAACCTCCAGCCTTTTTGCATCCCGCTCTTCAGGCGGGATCTCCGAAAGATGGCGGTAGCAGTTCTCCACCATAATCACCCCCGCATCCACCAGCACGCCAATAGCAATGGCAATGCCGCCAAGCGACATGATATTTGAGGTGACCCCCATCAGCTTCATGGTGATAAAGGCAATCAGGACGGCAATCGGCAAGGTGAGCACAATCACCAGGGCACTCCGGAAGTGTAGCAGGAAGATGAGGATGACCAGAGAGACAACGATAGACTCTTCTAGCAGATTTTTTTTCAGCGTGTCGATGGCCCGCATGATCAAATCAGAGCGGTCATAGGAGACTTTTATGGTTACTCCGGGAGGTAACCCTTTCTCCAGATCCGTGATCTTTTGCTTGACCCGATCGATCACCTCCTTGGCATTCTCTCCGTACCGCATCACCACGATGCCGCCCACCGCCTCACCCTTGCCGTTTATTTCAAGCAGGCCGCGCCGGATGGCTCCTCCAATCTGGACGGTACCAAGGTTCCTGAGATAGACGGGAATACCGCGCATGTCAGCCCCGACAACGATGTTTTCCAGATCGGCCTTTGACTTCACGTAGCCGCTTCCCCTGATCAGATATTCGGCGTCAGCCTGCTCGATCAGCTTGCCTCCCACATCCTTGTTTGAGGCCTTGATGGCATCCATCACCTTGCCGACCTTAATGTTGTAGGCAAAAAGCTTGTTGGGATCGAGATCAATCTGGTATTCCCGCACAAAGCCACCGATTGAGGCCACCTCGGCAACTCCCTGTACCGTGTTGAGCTGATAGCGCACAAACCAGTCCTGCAGGGTTCTGAGCTGTTCCAGATCGTACCCCTTTCCTTCAATGGTATACCAGAAAACATGGCCAACACCGGTTCCGTCAGGGCCAAGTGTTGGTACGACGCCTTGCGGCAAGAGCGAAGCAGCATAGTTCAGCCGCTCCAGAACGCGGGTTCTTGCCCAGTAGATATCAGCCTTGTCATCGAAAATGACATAGATCATTGAAAAGCCGAAGGCGCTTGATGCCCGAACGGCGCGAACCTGTGGCAGTCCCTGCAGGTTGACGGCAAGCGGATAGGTGACCTGGTCTTCCACCACCTGCGGCGAACGGCCCGGATAGTCGGTAAAGACAATGACCTGGTTGTCCGACAAGTCAGGAATGGCGTCCACCGGCGTCTTATAGACCGACCAGATGCCCCAGGTGATGACAAGGCCAAAAACCATCAGGATAATGACCCGGTTACGGGCTGAATAGGCAATGATCTTTTCTATCATGGCTTTTTATCCATCTGCATTCCCGGCATATCCTCATGTTCGCTGCTGTTGCCTTTCAACTGTGATTCAGAATCAATAAGGTAGGCACCGGAGACCGCCACCTTGTCGCCAGGATTAATTCCGGACAAAATCTGGATGCTGTCGGTACTCTTTTGCCCGACCTGAACGTCGCGCGGTTCAAACATGCCCGGGGAGCTTTCGACCCATACAACCTGCCGTTTTCCGGTATCAATGACGGCACTGAGAGGAACAACAATGCTTGATTCAAGGGGTATGCGGATAGTGGCGCTGACAAACATTTCCGGTTTCAGCTTCAAGCCGGGATTAGGCATTTGCACCCGAGCCTTGAGGGTTCTTGTTTTTGGATCGAGAAAGGGGTAGATGAAGGCAATTCGACCGGTGAACACATGCTCAGGGAAAGACTGGGAGCGAACCTCAACCTGCTGGCCGATATGAATATCGGGAAATTCGTTTTCATAGAGCTCCAGCTCAACCCACACCGTTGAAAGGTCAGCGATGTTGAACAGCACCTCTCCGGTGCTGACATACTGCCCCTGCTGTACCATCTTTTCAATCACGATGCCGGAAAAAGGGGAGTAGATGGCAAGCCGGACACTGGGCCTGCCGCTTTTTTGCACTGCTGCAATCTGGCTCTCCCTGACTCCGAGCAGCTTCAGCCGCTCTCTGGCTGACGAAACCAGCCCCTCTCCATTTTGTGAGATGGAGGGGAATGGTGAGTTTTTCAACTGCTCGCGGCTTCTGATAGCCAGAATATATTCCTGTTGTGCGGCAACCAGATCGGGAGAGTACAGCTCCGCTACCGGCTTCTCCTTGCTGACCATGGCTCCGACACTGTTGACGTGCAGCTTCTCGATACGTCCGGCAGCCCATGCCGTGACCCTTGCCTGTCGCGACTGGTCGTACTGCACGATGCCCACAGCATTGACCTCCCGGTTCAGGATCTCGTTTTTTGCTTCAACCGTCGCAACATTGGCCATTACCCGCTGGGCAGGGGAGAGAGAGACGTGAGCGGCCATATCTGCCGGCCTTTGAGCGACCCCGCTTGCGGCACTCTCAATTTTCTTGATCAGTTCCATCCCGCAGATCGGGCAGATGCCGGGCTTCTCCCTGATGATGAACGGATGCATCGAGCAGGTATAGAGTTGCCTGATCTGGGTTGTTTTTTTTCCAGTTGAGTTGCCTGCCTGCTGATTATGCCAGACAAACCAGCCGCCACCTGCAGCAAAAACGAGAAGAAGTACCAGAAGGGGGAGTGCCGTTTTCTTGTTCAGGGCCATGCTTATACCGTTATGTCGTTAGTTGTCGTGATGCAGAGAGCTCTCTGGTGCTGCTGTGAGATCAGTTCCTATTGCAGCTTCGAGTTGTGCAAGTTTCATCATATAGTCGGCCTGCGATTCATAGAGCTCACGCTCCAGGTTAAAGAGGTTCATCCGGCTGTCGAGCAGCATCAGGAAGTCAACCTTGCCCACACGATAGCCGATAAGTGAGGACTCGAGTGACTGCCTTGCCTGGGGAATAAGGCCTCCCTTATAGAGCTGCACCAGTTTCCGGCGCCGTTCCAGTTGGGCAAGGCTTTCGTTGATGGTATAGGAGATACTGTTCTTCAAGGCATTCAGCTCTTCAGTAGCCATTGCACGCTCAAAGGTTGATTCGGCTGCCATTGCCTGACGTTTTCCCTGCTGGACTGGCAGGTTGAAGGTTACCCCAAAGCTCACCATATTGTCGCCCGGATCGATTGCCATCTCTGTCGATACCGCGTCACGGATCATATACTCCGCTGAAAGGCTGAAATCGGGATAGCGCTCCCTGTGCGCCAGGCGGTGAGATGCCTCAGCCTTGTTTTCAAGACTGGTGAGGCTTTTTATCTGCGGACGCTGATCAATGGCCGCCGCATTCAGTTGCTCCCGGGAGAGAGTGATGAACGGCAGAGTGAAATCAGCGACAGGGCCAACCGGGTTATTGCCCGGGCGGCAGAGCAGATAGTTGAGGGTAGCTTCCAGACTCTTGCGCTGCTGCTGCAGGGTAATCTGCATCTCAAGCATTTTGGACTTTTCCAGCCCGGCCTTGAAGATATCCTGCTGCACACCCTGTCCGACAGAGTACTTCAACTCGGTCAGGGTCACAAAATCAGTCAGGAGCCTGAGGTTTTTGCTGACGATCTCCAGCCCCTTGTCAACCGCCCAGATCTGGTAGTAGCTCTCCTTGATCATGCGCGTCAGCTCAAGCTTGCGCTCTTCGTAAGCCCAATGGTAAGAGTCGGCTTCATACCGGGCAACGTCACGGCGGAGGCTGCGCTTGCCCCAAAAGGGGAGCTGCTGGGATATGCCGATGACCTTTGCGGACTGGGTATCCATGTTGAAAACCAATGGCTCCCGAGCCGGTGTGTTCTGTACCTTCAGCATGATCATTGGATCGTCAAGCGCTCCGGCCTGCCTTACCTTGCTCGCAAACATCTGCCAGCGTGCTGAGGAGGCTTTCAGTTCCGGATTATTTGCCAATGCGGCAGCTACAAGTGCAGTCAGATTTTCTGGTGGTACCTTCGCTGTTTCCGCCTTTGCCGGTGCAGGATAAAGGGAAAAGAGCATCAATAATGCAAGTGCAGAAAATCTTTTCATGGCAACTGTTTGAATCATAGTTGTTTATCAAACGGCTATGACTTTTTTATAACCTTAAAGGAGTGTATAAATTACTAGGTAACAATAGTGAAAAAAACGATTTCTTTGTCAAGATTACGCCGGGGATGTCATTTGAATTCCATCTTTCGTAGTTTTGCCTTGATGCTTGCTATTCAGTGTAGATGCTGCAACCATTGTTTGATTTCGTCTCGTGAAATTATGTCTTTGATTGAGGCTGAGAGCCAAACATGTCACGAATGCTTCCGATTGAACCAAGCATAGCGGATGCTTCGTAAGGCATGTACACGACCTTGTTGTCTTTGCCGCTCACCATTTCTTTCAATGCATCGATGTACTTGAGAGCGATGAGATAGGTCGTCGGATTGCCACCTGAGTCCTGGATTGCCTTGGTGACTTTCAAGACGGCTTCGGCTTCGGCTTCAGCAATTTTGATTCGCGCTTCAGCCTCACCCGTTGCCCTGAGAACAAGAGCTTGCTTCGCCCCTTCGGCTCTGTTGATATCTGACTGGCGAGCTCCTTCCGCTTTGAGAATTTCGGATTGCTTTTGCCCCTCTGCCTCAAGAATTGTTGCGCGGCGGTCGCGTTCAGCACGCATCTGCTTCTCCATGGCAAGCTTGATGTCGTCAGGCGGATTGATATCCTGCAGCTCAACACGATTAATTTTGACTCCCCATTTGTCTGTTGCTTCGTCGAGTATGGCACGCAACTTCGTGTTGATGGTATCCCGAGAAGTCAAGGTGTGATCAAGATCAAGCTCGCCGATAACATTGCGCAGAGTTGTCTGAGTCAGTTTTTCAATAGCATCCGGAAGATTGGCGATTTCGTATACAGCCCTTTTTGCATCAGTAATCTGAAAATAGAGCAGAGCATTGATCTCAATATTGACATTGTCCCGCGTGATAACGTTTTGCTTGGGATAGTCGTAAACGGTTTCGCGGAGATCAATTCGGGCAATCGTATCTTTCCGGATTATTATCCTTCCATCGATATCTGTTTTGATGAACTTCCATTCGATGGTACGGGGTTTGTCTATTATTGGCCAAATAATGTTAATTCCTGATGACAAACAGCGTTGGTATCGACCCAAGCGTTCAATAACCATTGTTTCCGATTGTTGAATGATCTTGAATCCTTTAATCACAAATGCAATAATGAAGATGATCAACGTTATAAAGACCAATAGAATACTCATGATGCGTTCCCCTCTGTTTCGGTTATTGTTTCGACAACGAGTTTGTTCCCCTCTACTTCCCGCACGGTTACCTTTCGGCCAATCTCAACCGGTGAATTGTTTTGCGTGATGGCACGCCATATTTCGCCTTCAATCTTTACTCTTCCGCTCCCATGTGTATGGTCAATAATTTCGGTAACAAGGCCGGACTTTCCTATAAGTGCATCAACGTTTGTCCTGATCTTCGGATCGCGGCCATAAAAATGTTTGAGTATCAGCGGTCTGATGCCCAACATCATGATTACCGTTGCAATACCAAAAACCAGCAACTGCAATTTTAACGACACTTCTGCACCTGCAAACGGAGCTGCAGCCAAGCATGCCGTACCAAAAAGACCGACGACGAAGCCGGGCGTGAAAATTTCCATAATCCAGAGCACTAAACCCGCTATGACCCAAAGGTGCCAAGCTTCAAGCATTTGTGTTCTCCTTTTGTTTGTCTTGCTGCCCAACATTACAGTGTGCCGCAACAGTAAGAAATCTGCTCCATCAAGAGTTGTGCTCCTTGGTTGCTTATAAAGTAACGTATTAAAACAATAAAAACTATAGAGTGAAGTGGACTCCAACCAGAGGACTATAAAAGGTTGAGTTTAAGTTGGTAACCTGACCTGTTTATGCAGCGGAAAAGCGCTGCCCCATGATTGGCGTTCATGAGCGCTTGCCAATACAGAAGGGCAAGTTGCCTGAATAGTCGGGGAGTGGCGGTGAGAGGGTAAGGGCGTTTTGCTGGCTCGTTATTTTTGCTTTATGCAATAGTTCAGTAAAAAAGGTTTAAATTGTCCGTACTTTATTCAGTGTCGATTGAGGAAATATCTTTAATCCGGTACAGAGTTTTCAAGTCTACGTTCACAGGAGAGTATTCCCGTCTGTGCACATGCTCTGATCTCTTTAATTTATGTCACTAAAAGGAGGTGGTTTTTATGGGTCTATGATGGTGCTATTTCTTTGTTGTGTAATAAGTGATTAAGAATTTATTTATTCAAAAAGGAGACAGTTATGACTGAAAGAAAAAATATTGGCAAGATATTCTTTGAAATCGATAAAGATCAACTGCAGGAAATTACAAATGCAGGTCATCTTAGTGACTTTGTGGAAAAAGCAACTGAACTTTTCAGGCAAAATCTTAAGGCTGAACTGGTAAATAGCATTTCATCGGGCTCAACATCTCTTGTTCGTCTTGATGATGACTACGGTTACGGTAATGGAGGACCAAGGCCTCACGGTCCAATTGTATTTATTTTGTCGGAACTGGAGTCAATATCAAAAAAAATATCATCAATCGAAGCCGTTGTCAATGTTAAGGGACGTTAACCTTTAGAAGCAATGTCAGTAAGATCGGTTGCATGAAAACATATTTTTTTGATAATTATTGGTGGCCAATGTGTGAATGATGCGCATTGGTCATCAATTTTAATTCATATGAAAGGTTATCTTGAAAAAGATTTAATGGAGGATAATATGAATAAAAGCCAATCCGATGATCTCTCTTTATTTTTAACAAGAACGGGTAATCTTCTCATTTATTTGCTTAATGAATGCAATTTATATTGCAAGCACTGCTATCTTGATGCAGATAATTGTGGCAGTGTGCAGTTGCCTTTCCCTTTAGTTAAACGCACTTTAGATGAAGCTTGCGAATTAGGCATAAAATCAGTTCAGTTTAGCGGTGGCGAACCCTTTCTTTATCCATACATTTATAACGTTTTAAAATATGCCGCAGATAAAGGATTTGCAGTTACGATCTCAACAAACGGAACGCTTATCGATGATGAATCGGCAATATTACTCGCGGACATAAATGCCAGCATTGTAACTAGTATAGATGGTCCTGCAGATTATCACGATTTATTTCGCGGGCAAAAGGGGAGCTTTTTAAAAACTGAAGCCGCAATTACTCGACTCATTAATTTTGGTGTTCCTGTTAAAATAGTTGCAACTGTTTGTGAAGATAATATGAAGTATATAAATTGGTGTGCTGATTGGGCTTATAATATAAAAGCCAAAGTGCTTCAGTTTCAGCCACTTGAAAGTCTCGGTAGAGGAAGACAGATTGAAGATAAACGGATAAAAGAAGAACGTTTGCATGACCTTTTCATCTCATTGAATGATCTTGCCATTTTTTATGCTAAAAAAGGTTTGCACATAAAGATGACATACCAAAGCCGAGACTTCATGATTCTTCATCCATGCAATGCATTTGTATGTAATGGCAAAGAATGTCATCGCGGCATAGATAAAGAGCTGAAAAACATCGTGATCAGGGAAGATGGTTCGATACTTCCGGAACTTGTTGATATTGACAAGCAATATTCTATTGGCAATCTTTATAACGATACTTTAAAAAATAATTTATTGTATTATTTGGATGATGGTTATGTGCTTTTTGATCACTTGTGCCGAGAGGTATATAATGATTCGGTTATCAATAATCCATCTCCGTTGATTCCCTGGACTGAATTATTAACTGAGAGAAGTCGACTACCTATTACAAGAGCCTGCAAAACCGAGGGTGGTTAAGCTCATTGTTCATTTCCGACTTCATCCCCAGCAGTTATCCTCAATATCACACTGAAGACCGAGCCGTGGTTGACGCGCGAGCGTACCTCGACGTTGCCTTTGTGGGCGAGAACGATGTGCTTGACAATGGCAAGCCCGAGACCTGTTCCTCCTCGCTGGCGTGAGCGGGCCTTGTCGACCCGGTAGAAGCGTTCAAAGATTCGACCGAGATCGGATTTCGAGATGCCGATACCGTTATCTTCAACTTCGAGCCGGATATCCTCTCCACTTCTGAATGCAGAAATCCTGATTTTTCCGTTGTGGTCGTCAACATATTTAATGGCGTTATCGAGAAGGTTGCGGATTGCAATATCGAGATAACGGGCATCGGCATAAACCTGCGGCAGATCATCGGGAATGGTGATATTGAGCCGGATCTGCTTTTTATTGAGCGAAGGTTTCAGAAGTTCAACTGATTGCTGAACAACACGTTTGATGTCAACAGCAGCAAACTGGTACTCAATGTAGCCGGACTCAATTTTTGAGAGGTCGAGCACATCGTTGACGAGCGCGGTAAGCTGTTCAGTTGCCTGCCGAATAATCTGCAGGAAGGGTGTTGCGTGCTCGGGTTCATGCATGGCGCCTTCGAGCAATGTTTCGGTATAGCCTGTGATGACGCTGAGAGGCGTACGCAGTTCGTGTGACACGCTGGAGACAAAATCGCGCCGTATCTGTTCGAGGTTCCGAAGCTTGGTGATGTCGTTCAGCACAAAAACCGTTCCTTCAAAGCAGCCCTTTTTGGTGAGCGGCATGGAACTGATTTGCATAATCCGCTCTCCTTTTGTGGTCATGAGCGACAGTTCCTCTTTTCGCAGGGTTATCCGGGTGCTGTGAACCCTCATAAAAAGCTGCTGAAGCTTGCTGTCGGAAAGGTGGCGAATCGGGCGTGACTTGAACATCGTACCATCTATGCGGAACATTCTTGAGGCCGCCGGGTTGACCAGAATGATATCTCCAGCGGCATCGGTGACGATGATAGCTTCGCGAATACCTGAAAAAACAGCCTGGAACCACTCTTCACTGCGTCGCAATTTTATGATTTCATCGGTCATGTTATTCAGGGTGCGGGCAAGCACTCCTGTTTCATCCATGCTGCGAACAGGGATGGTGCCTGACAAGTCGCCCTGCAATCTTTTTTGAGCGCTTTTTGCAAGAGTCCGGAGCGGGCGGGCAAGAAGATAAGCAGCAAGAAAACCTGCGATCAGAGAGAACAAGAGTGCCACAAAGAGTCCCTGAACGATCTCTCGATGAATTTCGGTATCGAAGACCCCGATATCGTAGAGCGGCTTGCTGAATCGAAGGATGGCGTATGGTTTTGGAGAACCGACTGGGACGGCCATATATAGCATGTGCTCTTTGACGGTTTGACTGTACCGGGTTCTTTCGCCGTACCCTTTTTCGATTGCATCTTTTACTTCCGGTCTTTCCCGGTGGTTCTCCATAAGGGAAAGTCTGTCGGCTGGAATAGAGGATTCACCCAGAACCCGTCCGTCAAGATCGATGAGGGTGACCCTGATGGCAAGTGCACGACCAATCTGTTCGGCCCAGGGGTTGGTTTCTTCTGGGGTTTGCAAATCCCCGGGTTTTCGCTCAAGCATCTGTTTCTGGAGCAGAAGATCGCGGTAAAGTCCATTTTTTGTTGCCGTGACAAGTACTTCCGCCAACCGGTTTTCGATTGAGAGATAGCTGATGACTACAGAACAAAAGATAATTACCCCGATGATGAGGCCGAGTTTGATGGAGAGCTTACCCCGCATGGTCATCACCCTCTTTTTCTTCAAATTTGTAACCGAGTCCGCGGACGGTTTTGATCATACGACCAGTTTCGCCAAGTTTTTCGCGGACTCTCGTGATGTGTGTATCAATGGTTCTGGTGTTGATGCTTTTATCGACATCCCAGACATCGCTCAGCAATCTCTCTCGTGATTGGGCCTCCCCCTTTCTTTTGAGGAGTGCGACGAGCAGCTTGAACTCCATCAGGGTTACCACCAGCTCTTTGCCTTCAAGGGTAACGATGTGACGAGCCAGATCGACTTCAAGAACTCCTGCCTTGAGCAGCTCGTCTGTTTTCCCTCCTTGTCGGCGATCCCGCTTGAGGATTGCCCGAATGCGGAGGTTCAGCTCGCGGGGGCTGAAGGGTTTGACCACATAGTCATCAATGCCAAGTTCAAAGCCGAGGATCCGGTCGATCTCCTCACCTTTGGCTGTTACCATGATGATGGGGATGTCCTTGTAGACCTGATGCTGCCTGATCTTCCGGCACAGCTCAAAACCATCCATGCCCGGCAGCATGACATCAAGCAGGACAAGGTCAAAACTTTTTTGCGAGAGCTGATGAAAAGCATCTTCGGCTGTGCCGGAAAGGTGACTGTTATAGCCTGCCTTATTGAGATTATATTCGAGCAGTTGTGCAAGGTTCAGGTCATCCTCGACAACGAGAAGCAATGGATCCGACATAACATTCGTATTTAAATTTTCTTTTTTCCTGAAAAACTGACCATGAATGAGCTTCCGGCTGTTGCTGATGCTCTCTGGCAGTACGTCGGTGACTGGTCCGATGATGCAGTCAGGGTATTGTTCTGCCAGTTCAGGTGTTTCTGAATGTACAGTAAAAATGGAAACGTTTGTCGTAATGAGCGTCCTGCCGGTTTGAGTATTCTGAGTTGTTTGCTGTTTCTTGACGATCACGTAACAATTATGTAACAATTCCGTAACACTTTTCGATGTATCATAAAATTCAGTTATCGTGAGCGCATGAATGATCTCGACTTAAACAATTAACTGCATGGGTAATCGAAGTTTCATGTTAAATCAGGAGATCAAAAAAAAACTGCCAAATTTTTGGGATGTTGCAGCTTTTATCCTCGTTATGGGAGTGGTTGCTTTCTTTGCTTGGGGAAGTCGGCAGATGGCTGCGCCATATATACCGGGTGAAGCGATTTCCCTTTCCCTTGACCCGACGAATCTTCCCATGTATGCAATGCGTACTGTGCTTCGGATGGTTGCGGCGCTTGCTCTTTCGTTTGTGTTTACCTTCACCTACGCAACGTTGGCCGCAAAAAATCGTCGGGCAGAAGAAATTATGGTTCCGCTTCTCGATATTCTTCAATCGGTACCAATTCTTGGCTTTCTCTCCGTTACCGTTACGGGGTTTATCGCACTTTTTCCAGGTAACCTGTTCGGAGTTGAAATGGCAGCTATTTTTGCCATTTTCACTTCTCAGGCATGGAACATGGCTTTCAGTTTTTATCAGTCGCTGAAAACAATACCAAGGGAACTCAAGGAAGCCTCTGATCTCTTTGGTCTCTCATCCTGGCAAAGGTTCTGGAAACTGGAGGCTTCCTATGCAACACCAAACCTCATATGGAATACCATGATGTCGGTTTCAGGCGGCTGGTTTTTTGTTGTGGCTTCTGAAGCAATCACTGTTGGCAAGACTTCGGTGACACTTCCCGGCATTGGTTCCTATGTGGCCCAGGCTATTGTGAGCAAAGATCTTTCGGCAATTGGTTTTGCACTTCTCACCATGCTGATTGTCATTCTTCTGTACGATCAGTTGCTTTTTCGTCCGCTGGTGGCATGGGCCGAAAAATTCAAGTTCGAAATGACTGAAAGTCAGGATCCACCTGAATCCTGGATTCTTTCGCTGTTTCAACGTGCGCACTTGCTTCACCGTTTTACAGAAGGCATCGGTTATTTCTTGAATGATTTTATAGAAAAAATTCCGAAACTGCCTCGGCGCAATCTGACTTTCAGGGAACCCTCATCTTTTGTGATTAAATTGCAAGGAGTTACCTGGTATGGCCTTTTGATTGGTGCAATGGGGTTCGGAACATGGATACTGATCAATTTTGTCAGCAGCGGAGTCGATCATGCCGAGATCGGGAAGGTTTTCATGCTGGGGCTTATAACACTTGCCCGTGTGATGGTTTTGCTGACCCTGGCTTGTCTGGTTTGGGTCCCACTGGGGGTCATCATTGGGCTTAATCCTCGCTGGGCAACAAAGGTTCAGCCTTTAGCCCAGTTCCTGGCAGCTTTTCCGGCTAACCTCCTTTTTCCTGTTGCCGTTTTTCTGATGGTGCGATATCGGCTTTCACCGGAAATCTGGACTGCACCGCTCATGATCCTCGGGACTCAATGGTATATCCTTTTTAACGTTATTGCCGGAGCATCAGCCATTCCCAATGATCTTCGTGAAGCTGCCCAAAACCTTGGCCTTTCCGGCTGGCGTCTTTGGAAAAACCTTTTGCTTCCGGGTATCATCCCTTCACTCCTTACTGGTCTGGTGACAGCTTCCGGGGGAACATGGAATGCCAGTATTGTAGCTGAAGTTGTGAGTTGGGGTGACACAACACTCAGGGCTACCGGCCTTGGTTCCTATATCGCCCAGTGGAGTGAAAAAGGGGATTACCCGCATATTGTTCTCGGTATCGCCGTCATGAGTCTCTATGTTGTATTCTTTAACCGTTTCTTTTGGGGGCGGCTTTATAGTATTTCCCAAACCCGTTATCGCCTCGATTAGATTGACATTCCCATGGAACCATTACACACTGAGAACAACCTGCTGACACTCAAGAATATTTGCAAATCGTTCAAGAAGACAGGCGGCGAAGAGCATCTTGTTCTTGACGGGGTAAGCCTGAACATCAAAGAGGGAGAGATTGTTGCGCTCCTTGGACGTTCCGGTTCAGGCAAATCTACTCTGCTACGTATCATTTCCGGCCTTGCCCGACCGGGTAGCGGCGAAGTGCTTTATGGGGGTCAACCCGTTACCGGGCCGGTAAAAGGGATGGCTATGGTGTTTCAGACTTTTGCCCTTTTCCCCTGGTTTACGGTCCTGGAAAATGTTGAACTGGGATTGGATGCCATGGGGGTGCCTCAAGGAGAGCGCCGCCGCCGGGCACTGGCAGCAATTGACTTGATAGGACTGGATGGTTTCGAATCAGCCTATCCAAAGGAGCTTTCCGGCGGGATGCGACAGCGAGTCGGGTTTGCCCGCGCCCTCGTGGTTGAACCTATATTGCTCCTGATGGACGAAGCTTTTTCGGCTCTTGATGTGCTGACAGCCGAAACGCTCCGTACCGACTTGATTGAACTCTGGCTGGAACGGCGTATCCCTACCAAGGGTATTTTGCTGGTATCGCATAATATTGAAGAAGCTGTTCTTCTTGCAGACCGGATTGTTATTCTTGGAACCAATCCCGGTACCATTTTGGCTGAGATTAACATCCCCTTGCAACATCCGCGTGACCGAGAGGCTCCGTTGTTCCGCCAGATTGTTGATGAGGTTTATGAACTCATGACCAAGCGCTCACGGGGTGCTGGTGGCAAGAGCGAAGCCGTACCGCTCTCTTATCGTCTGCCACGTGCTCCCATCAATCAATTGGCCGGTTTTATGGAAGCTCTGGAGGGGGAGCCTTATAATGGAAGAGCCGATCTTCCTGAATTGGCTGATCAGATGGGATTTGGAGTCGAGGAGCTGTTTCCGTTGCTTGAAGCATTGGAAATTCTTGCTTTTGCCCGCACCGAGGGTGGCGATGTGGAGCTGACCCCGTCGGGAAAAAGCTTTGTGGATGCTGATATCCTGCAACGCAAGGTGATTTTTGCCGAGCATCTTATCCGCCATGTTGCCTTGGCGGCCCATATTCGCCATATTATTGATGAACGTCCCGGCAATCGGGCAAAGGAAGATCGTTTTTTGCGTGAACTCGAAGATTTTTTCAGCGAAGATGAGGCTGAAAGAGTTTTGCAGGTTGCTATTGAATGGGGTCGATATGCAGAACATTTTGCCTATGAAGAGGCGTCAGGCATACTGAGTCTGGAGAACCCCGGCAGACTTGATGAGGTTTAGATTACTCGCCGTTTGAGGTTTGCAATCCGCATGATTTTTTTTGCGATATCGGTATTGTCGTAACATCCCTTGAATGCATCAGCTCCAGAGCCAATGGCAAAAACCTGAACCGGTACGGCAGTATGGGCGTTGGTGCTCCAGCCGATTCCGGCCCGACTGTTCAATATCCCGGTTACGGCTGGAGTAAAGGTATCAGGAATCTTTGTTCCGGCAGATTCGGTTTTCATGGTTTTCCGGTAGGCTTTTTGTAGCGTGCTGCAATCGTTTTCGGAAAGCGCAAGTGCGGCATCGGCACGAGCGGTGCTGAGTCCGTAAGAGACCCTGACACTGTCGAGCGCCATGGGGAAGGTAACCGTGCCGGTTTTTTTCCATGTGGAGAGCTTTTCGGCGAACCGCTGCATTGAAATGTTCTGATGGCGCAGAAGGTCAAAACGGGTTTCATAGCCGTTTGCTGTGTTGCCAAGCGAGAGACCACCGCATTCGTGATCGGCGGTAACGACAATAAGCGTTTCCTTTGGGTGACGGCGGTAAAAAGCGAGGGCTTCGGTTACCGCGTTATCGAATGACTCGACATCGCGAGCTGCTGCAGCGGCATCGTTGGCATGGCAGGCCCAGTCGATCTTTCCGCCTTCAACCATCATGAAAAATCCTTTAGGGTTGTCGAGCAGCCGGATACCTTCGCGGGTAAATTCGGCAAGCTCCATATCCTTTCCGTTACGGCGATCCATGGCAAAATTCAGCGCTCCTTTGCTGTCATAATTGCTGTATGCCCAGCAGTGGGTACCCGGTTTTATGGATGCAAGTTCTTGTTTATTATGGGTAATAACATAACGGGCTGATTGCATGAGAGCTGTAATATCACCCCGAAACGCTTTGCTTTTTGCCTGGTTTTCCGGAAAGTTTCCGGCTGAGTATCCGCCGCCGAAGTAGTCGAAACCGCTTGAAGCCATCTGAAGAGCAATGTCGTAAAGGTTGCTGCGTGACGCATTGTGTGCATAGAAACAGGCGGGTGTTGCGTCATCAATTCCAACGCTGGTTACAATACCGGTTTTCATTCCTCTTACTTTTGCCATTTCAGCAATGGTTTTTAGCGTGTCGAGGTGGTTTCCAGCCATGGAAATGGTACCGTTGGTTGTTTTGCTGCCGGTTGCAAGAGCGGTGCCTGCGGCTCCGGAATCGGTGATCAGGTGGTCTGCCGAATGGGTTGTTGCCATACCGAGTACAGGAAAGGCGGTTATGGCAAGGGAGTGCCCATCATGAAGGAGGACTTCCGAAAGCTGTACCTGCGCCGGCCCCATGCCATCTCCGATAAAGAGAAAGAGATAGCGTGGCGCTCTGACTGGCTCCTTCGGAGCAGCAAATATTGTCTGGTCTGATGAAAAACAGGCGGCACCTGATACCGTGATGATCAGCAGAGCTAATTTCAGTACTGTTTTGACAGCGCAAAGTTTCCGTCGACATGCCTTCATGAATCTCTCTGGTAATAGTTTAGAGCTCAATAGACATATATACTCATTACCCGGGTTTTAATCCGGATGCCAACTGTTACAGCATTGTGAAAACTGGGCGCAACAATCCTGACAAGGGAGTGCAAAGAGTCCAGCCGACAGGGCTATTTGCTTCTTTCAAGGTGCTCTCGAAGTTCATCCCAAAGGTTACGGTAGGCTTTTGATGCAAGGGAGTTTGGCAGAACGGCGTTTAGCGGTGCCCGGTAAATGCCCATTTTTTCAACCTCTGAATTGTAGGGGATGGTCTGGGAGAGAAACCCGGGAGCATTACGGTATTCATCGATGATGTCGCAATGCAGTTTTTTCTTTTTTTCGACCATGGTGAAAAATGGCCGGATTTTTGAGCTGTCAAGTTTATTTGCCTCGAAAAAATCCTTTAACTGGATATAGGTACGAATTGACAGTGTCGTGGGAATCAATGGAACCATTACCACGTCGGAGGCAGCAAAAACACTTTCTGAAAGGAGTGTCAGGTTTGGTGGACAATCAATAAACACAAACCGGTAATCCTCGCTCAGCTCAGCCATATTTTTTTTGAGTCTTTTCTGAGGCTTTTTCTCTTCAGAGAGTTCGATATCAAGATTCCGGTACGAAAAGTCTGATGGGAGCAGGTCAAGGTTTTCAAAGTCTGTTGCCTTGATATGTTGATAGATCTTTTTGTTTCCCTTGAGAAATTTGTCGCTGTTGTACTTTTTTGAGGCGGTAATCCTGAAATAGTATGAGCTTGCTCCCTGCGGGTCAAGATCGCAGATCAGCGTCGGCGGCGAGAGCAGGGAGGAGAGATAGGAGAGGTTGACCGCCGCAGCGGTTTTGCCCACTCCGCCCTTGATGCTGTAGAGCGCTATTGTTTTCATTGTATAATGCTTGTCAGAAGATCGTGAAACAGTTGACTGGTTTTCTTGTCGTCAAATGTCGAAAAGGTTTTGTGGAATGTACGGCGTGCCTTTTCCTGTTTTTGAAAAAGGGTTGCCATAAGCCCGCCCATTGATGCGGCAAGCAGGTTTTCTTCTTTGCCGGGTGTTATTGCTGTCAGGCGTTCATGAAGAAAGTGCAATTGGACCGAAAAATCAACAAAGTCACCGAGATTTTCCTGAAGCTCTTTCAATTGCCTGATAACCGGAGCGACCGATTTTTGAGGAAAGATCGAGGAGAAGAATTCAAGCAGATAGCGGAGTTTCTTGCAGTCAATACGAAGAGCATGAAGCTCGCGGTCAGTTGTTTCGTGGCTGACTTGACGACCGTGTCGGATAACTTTTTTCCAGGCTTTATTTATGGTATTCAAAGCCATATCCCTGGTGGAGAGGGAGGCGTTTGGGGAGAGTTCGGGATGAGGAATTGACTGCTCTGTTGCGAAGGCATCCCACTCTTCAAGAAAAGCCTGGTACTGACTGGATGCAAGATAGCGGCAGAACTGCTTGTGCAGCCTCTTGCGAGATACCGCCATCTCGTTGAAAAAAAGCTTAAGTGATGGCTGGAGAAACGGGGGAAGATAGTGGAAATAGGTTGCCTGCCGGAGAAGATAGACATCCCGGTCACGCAATTCATTGGTTCGTTTGCCCAGATCCCTGAACAGATTGAGATAATAGGTGCTCTCCTCGGCGTCAAAGACCCCTTTGAGCTGTTTGAGAATTGAACGGGTGCGGCGAATGGCGACACGATAGTCGTGCAGAAATTCGGAATCAATGTTCTTTTTAATCCCCTCCTCATTGGCACGCATGACGGAAAAAGTGAATTGAAGCAACCGTCGCGCGCTATCATGAACCGGAGCATTAGCATCAAGCTCAAGCTGGATTTTTGACGAGTAATCCTGAGTGTTCCTGCCGGCAGCATTCATGATGAGCTTAAAAAGCTCCCTGAAATCCACGATGCTGCAAACGTTGTCATCGTTACACAATAATGACTTCTTGATCAGTTCCATATCATCTTCATATCCCTTGAACGGTGAAAGAGAAAAAAGATGTGCGAAGGTTTCCGGATTCTCTCTGCCGGCAAGGTATAATGATTCCGAGGTCAGAATGGCGATTGTCTTTTCGTTATCGTCAAGAATGCGGTACGACGTGATGATCGCATCAATGGAACAGAGTTTTATGAATGCCCTGATATCACTCAATGAAGAGAGCTCTGTTTTAAGACTGCAGGAAGGAAGGGTGTCAGAGAAAAAAGAGCAAGGACTTCCGTGGAATGGGAGTGAGGCTTTTTCGTCCCCGGTGTTGAGATCAGCAAGAAACAGGGTTCTCTTTTTCTTTACAATGACAACCTCTTTTTCAAAAGCCTGCCACTCGAACGTATCGTAAAACTCACGACGTTCTATCCATGATGAACTGGCCTTGAGTTGCCATCCGGAAGAAAGAATTTGTTCAGGCAGTGACTCATTGCATGCAGCCTGAATCAATTTGAGGTATACCGTTTTCGGTGTGGAGAGCATCCTGTGTCTTCCGTTAAAATATAAAAACCCTACTGACGGCAAATTCAGGCGTTATCAACAATAAAATAGTCTACGTAAAATATATCAATCAAGGCTATTCCCGAAACCCATTCAAGTGATTTATCAATCCATTGTATATTTCTTTTGTTTAAACTGTTCACGAAAATACGCCGAGAAATTTTCATCATTGTAACAATGTCACTCTTGTCCGGTCTGTCAGAAATCGGTAGACTTTGCTGTAGTAAAAAAGAAGTAGAGATGCGCTTGTCGAGCCGTTTTTTATGCGCACGATGACCTCCTTAAGATGATTACCCCTAACCTCAAACAATAACTCTCATGACAAACAATACCGATGAAACAATGGTAACGAATCCGGAATGGCGTGAGGAAGAGATCAAGCTTACGGCCTACTATCTCTGGAAAGAGAAAGGTGAGAACCATGGATCTGATGTTGAAGATTGGCTGGAAGCGGAAGAGTCGCTTGACAACTGAAGTCTGCATTGCCACTTAACCAATGCGAAAAGGCCATTCTTTCAGGGAATGGCCTTTTCGCATTGGTTAAAGCTGCTTCACCGGGCCGACTGAACTTGAGACCTGCCTTGTGACGAAGATCATTTCGAGGCTATTGATTTGCTCTGTTGATATAATTCCCTTTGATTGAACATGCTGTCCGAGCTTGTTCTTCATTGAAGGCGGCAGCATTACCTCCGCAAATAAAATCGCCGCCAACCTTCTTGATCGTACCATTGAGAGAAGTGAGCTGGTTTTCTGAACAATCAAAATCCCCCTTGACTTTTTTAGGCGCCCAATCAAGAGAGGTTAACTGGTTATGCGAACAATTAAAATAACCTTTGACCTTTTTGGTGGCACCTTTGAGCGACGTCAACCGGTTATCTGAACAAGAGAAATTCCCAC
The DNA here is from genome assembly GCA_903820085.1 of uncultured Chlorobiaceae bacterium. Classification (GTDB taxonomy): domain Bacteria; phylum Bacteroidota; class Chlorobiia; order Chlorobiales; family Chlorobiaceae; genus Chlorobium. Next base: position 42,833 of record CAIJGA010000034.1, on the reverse strand, counting down.
TGACTTTTTGAGGTGCGCCTTCGAGCGTTATCAACTGATTGCCGGAACAATCAAAATCCTGAACATACTGAGGCGTACCTGCAAGTGAGGTCAGTTGGTTCCCTGAGCAATTGAAATTTCCCTCAACTTCTTTTGGTGCACCCTTAAGCGAAACAAGCTTATGGTTTGAACAGTCAAAGTTGCCATAAACAAAATTCGGCCCACCCTTGAGGGATTTCAGCGGGTTTCCTACACAAAAAAAGTTGCCAATAATAAAAATGGGAGCTCCTGTGAGTGAGGTCAGTTGATTGTGCGAGCAATCGAAATCCCCATGAGCTTCATCCGGGCTTCCATCGAGTGATGTCAAATGATTGTGTGAGCAGTCAAAATCACCAACGGCTTGAGGAGCGCCCTCAAGAGTTGTCAACTGGTTATCCGAACAGGAAAAATCACCGCCAACTTTACGAGGTGCTCCTTTGAGTGACGTCAACAGGTTATCTGAGCACGAAAAATCACCGCCAACTTTTTTTAGATAACCATGGAGTGTCGTGAGCTGGTTTCCTGCACAGTCGAAATTACCGTTCACCTTTTTTGGAGCTCCTTCGAGTGAGGTCAGTTGATTGTGCGAACAATCGAAATCCAATAGAACTTCATCAGGGCCACCTTCGAGTGTTGTCAACTGGTTATTTGAGCAAGAAAAATCACCACCAATGTTGTGAGGGCCGCCCTCAAGTGTGGTCAGATGGTTTCCTGAACAATTGAAATTCCCTGCTACTATTCCGGGACAACCCTCAAGTGAGGTTAGTCCCATATTTGAACAATCTATATCGCCTTTCCCGTCAAGATTGCCCATAATATCGCCGAATGTTATTTTTGTTACGTTTGCAGTCATTTTTTAATCTTTGGAAATAAATGATAGATATGAAAAGCATAATCAGTACTGCTATATAACTCAAATTAAAAAAATATCCAATCAGGTGCCTTTTTTCAGGAAATCCTAAAGAGAGTCAGAAGATTTATTAATAAAGACGTTTATTTTATTGAAAGTTGTTTCTGCAAATAAAACGGCTAACGTATTGCAATTTAAGTTGATTTATATAAACAGTTTATCTTTAGTCTAAAAATTTTATTTTTAAAATTAAACCTGCTTTTTTCAGACCATCTTTTCGCCAGTACCTTGGATTTGTTTTCAAACTTGTAACATGGATTTGTTGCTTTCCAACATCAAAGCCTATAGATTGTTTACGTTAATTTTTAATTAAACAGGGAGTTTTGCAGGCAGGTAATTTGTTGATTGCCTGAAAGATAAAATATATTTCGGTATTTGGTGTTATGGTCGAAAATGGATTGTTGTGCAATTGTCAGAAGATTCAGCTAACGAAACCATTACACGATTATGGCAGAACGTCCAGTCCATGAGCTTATCAAAGAACTCTCACAGGTACTTGTTCAACTCTCTGACAAGGTAATAGGTAATTTATTCAATGCTCTTCATGCGGTGAAACATCAGGACGAACAGAGTGCGCGGCAGATCAGGATAGTTGACAGTGAAATTGACGTGGCCGAGATCAATCTCGAAGAGCGATGTCTGGCATTTCTTGCTCTCCAGCAGCCTGTAGCAAGAGACCTGCGCACTATTGTTACCATCATAAAGATCAATGATCATCTTGAGCGTATCGGCGATCTGGCGGTTCACCTTATTGAGCGTATTGCGGAAATCACCCCTGAAATGCTTGAGTTGCTTGAATTCGATAATATGGGGATACAAGCCGGCGAAATGGTTAAACAGTCTATTGCGGCATTTGTTGCTGCAGATCGCTTTCTTGCCGGCCGAATAGGTGTTATGGATGAACTAATTGATGCCATACACCGGAAGGTATTCAACAGGGTTGCCTTGCTCATGAAAAATCCGGATTCGGATAGTAATGAGCTTATAGCGGCTTTAAGTATATCGAGATATATCGAACGTATAGCTGATCACGCAAGTCGTATAGCCAATGATGTTATTTTTCTTGTAACTGGAGAAATTGTGCGGCATAGCGAATGGTCCTATGAAAATCTTATAGACTTTTCAAGGAAGTGACTGCCGGATAATTTTTCTATACCGTCAGGGTTAAACCATAAATATTGTTGTTGATGTGTTTTACTGATACCTCCCATTATGTCAACAGGGAGTTGAGTTGGCTCTGTTTCAATCAGCGTGTGCTCGAAGAAGCCCTCGATACACAGGCTCATCCGCTTTTGGAAAGAGTAAAATTCATCTCGATTTTCAGTTCAAACCTTGATGAATATTTCATGATTCGGGTTGCCGGTATTGAAGATCAGTTTGAAGCAGGGATCGTGGATCGGACTATTGATGGCCATACCCCTTCCGAGCAGCTTGAAAAAATCAGAACGATGGTCTTGCTGCAGCTTAGTCAGCGGAACAAGTGTTTTTATCTTGACCTGGTGCCTGCACTTAAGTTGGAGGGCGTTGAGTTTGTTCGGGTTTCAGATTTATCTGCAAAGCATCAAAAAGCCCTGAGCCTCTATTTTCGCAAGGAGATCTATCCGGTATTGACCCCGCTGGCGTTCGATACCGGTCATCCGTTTCCTTTTATGTCGAACCTTTCGTTGAACCTCGCCATAGAAATAGCTGACGATGAACGTAGTGAACTGAAGTTTGCCCGTGTCAAAGTTCCAGGCATTCTCCCGCGACTGCTTCGGCTTGATGAAATCAGAGGTTTTGATGATAATGACGGGATCATCCGCTTTATCTGGCTCGAAGATCTGGTTGAAAATAATCTGGCTCAGTTGTTTCCCAAAATGAGGATCACCAGGGCGCATCTTTTCAGATTGATCCGAGATGCTGATGTTGAAATCGAGGAGGATGAAGCAGGAGATTTGCTCAAGACTATTGAAAAGGGAATTCGCTCACGCCGTTACGGAAAGGTTGTCCGTCTTGACATTACTACCGCCATGCCGGTGTCGGTGAGAAAACTACTCATGAAAAATCTTGGTGTTGCCGAAAGAAACGTCTATGAAATAGATGGGGCTTTTGGATTGGGTTCTCTCATCGAGCTCTTGAAAATTGATCGATCTGATTTGAAGGATGAGCCATGTGTGCCCTTCAAGCCTTTCGAGGAGCAGTTCGATACCGATATTTTCAGTGCTATAAGAGTCAAAGATCGGTTACTCTACCATCCTTACGACTCTTTTCAGCCTGTTGTCGATTTTATCAGCCAGGCCGCTCTTGATCCGGATGTGCTTTCGATAAAGCAGACGCTCTACAGGGTTGGCAGCAACTCTCCTATAGTCAAAGCCTTGATGATGGCTGCTGAAGCAGGCAAACAGGTTGCCGTTCTGGTTGAACTCAAGGCAAGATTTGACGAAGGAAACAATATTATCTGGGCACGGGCACTTGAGGATGTCGGGGCGCACGTAGCCTATGGTCTGCCGGGTCTGAAAACCCACGCAAAGCTTACCCTGATTGTGCGTCGTGAACAAAAAAAGCTCAAACGGTATCTGCATCTTGGTACCGGTAACTACAATCCGGCAACCGGCAAGATTTACACTGATTACAGCTTGTTTACTGCCAACGAACAGCTTGCCAATGATGTTGCAGAACTTTTCAATGCGTTGACGGGCTATTCAAAACATACGGAGTACAGAAAGCTTCTTGTCTCGCCGATCAATACCCGCAAAAGGATTATTGAGATGATTGAAAGGGAGGTCGAGTGGAGCCGAAAGGAGATGAAGGGGAGAATCGTTATGAAAATGAATTCCCTGGTGGATGCCCAAACCATTCGGGCTCTCTACAGGGCATCCTGCGAAGGGGTGAAGATTGATCTTATCATTCGCGGGATATGCTGTCTGAAGCCAGGTATTCCTGGAATCAGTGAACATATCAGGGTCATCAGTGTTATCGGTCGTTTTTTGGAGCACAGCAGAGCTTACTACTTCCATAATGGAGGAAAGGATGAACTCTATCTTGGAAGTGCCGATATCATGCCGCGAAACCTCGATGATCGGGTGGAGACCCTTTTTCCAGTGTTTGATAAAGCGATAATCAGGATTGTCAAAACACATCTTGATCTGATTCTGAGCGATAATGTCAAGGCTTGGGAGATGAGTGCTGAGGCTTCGTACTCGAAGATCAATAATGAGGACCCGAAAGTTAACAGTCAGACGCTTTTTTTAACCAGATTGGATCAGAAAAAAAACGTCATGTCACCGTGAAATAAACAATCAACTTCCCTCCTGATTGAGCAGTAAAGTATAATCGTTGCAGTTATTGGAAGAAAAAATTCGTGTTTGAATTCTTTTTATTGAGAAACACGCATAGAGTTCGTTTTGATAATCAAATTTTTACTCCCGATTGGACGACACCGCATAATTACAGCGGTTATTGAAATAAAGCTTTAGATTATGAATTTTTTTTTTTACAAATTTCTGTAAGCGTTTGTAAAAATAATGAAATTATCAAGGGAGCACGGCATTGTCATTTGTTCCATCGAAAGTATTTTTCACCAAAGGTGTTGGACGCCACAAGGAATATCTCTCATCATTCGAGCTTGCCCTGAGAGAGGCTAAAATCGAGAAATGCAATCTGGTTACGGTTTCAAGTATTTTTCCTCCCCATTGTGAGCGCATCAGCGTTGAAGATGGCATAAAACTGCTCTCTCCCGGGCAGATAACCTTTGCGGTCATGGCTCGCAATTCAACCAATGAGTTCAACCGCCTTATTGCTGCATCGGTTGGCGTCGCCATTCCTGCTGACGATACGCAGTATGGCTATCTGTCGGAACACCATCCTTATGGGGAGTCCGCAGAACAGTCCGGCGAATATGCTGAAGATCTGGCTGCAACCATGCTTGCAACCACACTCGGTATTGAGTTTGATCCCAACAAGGATTGGGATGAACGTGAAGGTATTTATAAAATGAGCCACAAGATCATCAATTCATACAACATCACTGCGACAGCAGAGGGTGAGAATGGTCTGTGGACAACGGTTATTTCATGCGCCGTTCTTCTGCCGTAATTTGGCTGATGACCGGCGATTATTCATAATGGCGCGAGTAGTTAAAAACGAATAAAAAATTGCAGGAAATTCATTCGTTATTGATTTCGATAATTAGTTTTTCAATGGAGACATAATATGGTCAAGAAAGTAACGTTTGCCGATGTCATGGGGGAGCTTGATGGAAAAAGTGACATCGATTGTTCCAATAAGGGATTAACCTCCCTTGAAGGATGTCCGGAGAGAGTAAAGGGAGATTTTAACTGCTCAGGCAACAAGCTCACCACACTTGAGGGTGGCCCTAAAAAGATTAAAGGAGATTTCAACTGCTCAGGGAACAAGTTGACAACACTCGAAGGTGGCCCTGAGGATGTTAAAGGTGATTTTGACTGTTCCGGTAATCAACTGATCTCTCTTTTGGGTTGCCCGGCTTTTATTATGGGAGATTTTTCTTGTGCCGGAAATCAGTTGACCTTGTTAAATGGTGAGATTCTTTCAGATACCGCAACCATCATTGCGAGCTGTCCAGAGATAGTAGAAGGAGATTTCAACTGTTCCGGCAACCAGCTCACTTCACTTGATGGTGCTCCGTTGATAGTTGGCGGTGATTTTACTTGTTGTGACAATCAGCTTACGGTACTCCAAGGTGCGCCAAAAAAGGTCCAAGGTGATTTTGATTGTTCCTGCAACCAACTTTCATCACTTGCAGGCATGCCCGATACTATCAAGGGCGATTTCGTTTGTACGGCAAACCGGTTGACCTTGCTTAAAGGAGGTCCTCGGGAAGTGCACGGCAGCTTCGACTGCTCAGGCAATCAACTGACTTCCCTTAAAGGGGCTCCAAAGCAAACAGGAACATTTGATTGCTCAGGCAATCAATTGACTTCTCTCAAAGGCGCTCCTCAGGGAGTTGATGCTTTTAATTGTTCAAATAATCAACTGATTTCACTCAAATGGGCACCTGAAAAGGTCAAGGGTAATTTTGACTGTGCATGGAATCAGCTTGCAACCCTTGAGGGCGCTCCGAAAAAGGTCAAGGGTAATTTTGATTGCTCAGAAAACCAGCTGGTCTCAGTTGAGGGTTCTTTGAAGAGAGTTGGCGGAGACTGGATTTGCGGAAAGAACTCGCAATCCTTAAGTGAAGAACAAGTCCGGGCCCTTTTAAATGTAAAAGGCAACTGCTTTTTGTAAAATCTTTTCCGCGAAAGGAATAAGGCAACGCTCTTCAGGCTATTGCCTTATTCCCGGGGAATCTGAAGCTCAGCGTTGCGCTGGAGCAACGACAGAAACAGGGAGATGGATTGCTGCAGATGTTTTGACTGGTTTCTTGACCGATGGCCTTGCGGCTGAAACCGACAGGCGAGGAGCCGGCAGTTCGGTGTTATGGCCTTTATAACTGACGTTGAGGCCTATAAGTACACCTGCAATGAGACCAATGCCTAAAAGCACGATGGACGTCATAAGCAGCAGGTAGTGGGTGTGTTTTTCGACCGGCTTGTTCTTTTCGTTATGTCCGCAATCTGTTTCGACAATCTCTTCCTTGTTGTAAGGTACAGGTATGTGGAGATCTTTTTTGCAATTTTCAAGAATTTCGCTGCCGTCAAGTCCCATCTCTTTCAAGTATGTCTTGGTACATGCATATACATAGCTGATTGGCAGAAAACTGAAATTGCCGTCCTCAAGTTGTTCCAGGTAATCCTTTTTAATCTTTGTCAACTGACTTACTTCTTCTACTGAAAGTTTTTTTTCCAGTCTGGCTTTTTTAAGCGCTGTAGCCAAAAGGTCAAGTGAGTCGTTCGATAAGGTTTCGGTCATAAAAAGCCCGGAATTACAGTATTTGACCTGTTTCCAAGCCATTCATGAATTGATAGAGTGGTCTTGTTCATTATTATGCTTTCGGATTGACAGGGTTTGGTTTATTCAAAAGAAAATTTTTATTCTGTAATGCTTATCATTATAGTATGTTATCATCCAGTCACTTGCATATTCCGCTTCATCGGGTACCTCGGTATCGATATAGTCGGTGTTCTTGAGCTTCCGCATTTCTGTCCCCCCGTATGTTTTATCCATATCATCATCGAAAAAAAGAAATTCCAGCTTACATGAAGCAACATCATATCTTGCTGTTGCAAGGAAGAATCCGTCAGAATCATGAGCTGTGACAAGTTCTCTCAGTGTCATGTTTTTTGTACCTTCGCTATTATAATGAATTGTTCATTCCTGAATTTATGCCTGAGCCGTTCAAATAAGCAAGCATTTACGCGACAGGCTTTACCCTTTTCAGCCTGCTCCAAATCGCATTCTGGATTACATCAAGTGCCGAATCGGTATCATTAAGGAAAAAATGACTTTCAAAATTACCGTGCTCTGAAATGGCGCATGCTTGTATCAAGGCATCGTTACCTTCGTGTAATCCAAGCTCATGATAGAGGTATCTGCCAAGACTAAAACGGAGTTTCTGCAACTTGCCAGTTTTTATTGTTGCATATCTTTGATTCTGTCTTGATATGCCCTGTAAATTTTTAAACAAATATACGAAGGCTAAGAGTAAATATATTTTACGTGCATCTTTGTTTTCCAATAATTAACAGACGGCTTAAGGTTTTCTTTACTCAAAGCGGAGGGCTTCCACTGGTTTGAGTAATGCGGCTTTTCTGGCAGGCCAAAGGCCGAAAAAGATACCGGTGAGTGCTGAAAAGGTGGTTGCGAGCAGGACGGATATGAGCGAAGTTTTTATCGCCCAGCCGGCAAAAACAGCGAGAATCAGCGAAATACCGATTCCGGCAAGAACCCCGATGAACCCTCCACTGATGGTCATCCCCACCGATTCAATAAGAAACTGGAGCATGATGTCACTTTTTCTTGCTCCGATAGCCTTGCGCAAACCAATCTCCCTGGTTCGTTCAGTCACGGAAACAAGCATGATATTCATGATACCGATCCCACCAACAAGCAGCGAGATGGCCGCAATTGAACCAAGCAGAAGGCTCATGGTCTCTGTAGTGCTCTTTAGCATCTTCTGGATTTCGGTCATATCCCTGATATTAAAGGTATCGTCATCCTCTTTGAGGCGGTGGAGTTTACGGATCAGCTCACTGATCGTGGTTTTGGCTTGATCAACCTGGTTGGGCGAGGCGGCCTCGACAAAGATGCCGCTGAGATAATCCTTGCCAAGAACGCGGTACATGGCCGTCGTCACTGGAATAATGACCACGTCATCATCGTCATGCTGCCCGGAAAACCCTTTTGCCGGAGCGATTCCGATAACCTTGAAATTAATTCTGTTGATCTTGATGGTCTTGCCAAGCGGATTGCTGCCACCAAAAAGCTCCTTTACAACTGTCACGCCAATAATGGCTGTTTTTGCCCGTGTTTGCATCTCTTCTGGGGTAAACCACCTGCCAACCGCAGGGATAGACGCACGCATGGTACCATAATCGAACCCCACCCCCGTTAACTGCGAGCTCCAGTTTTTGTTGCCGTAAACAATCCGTCCGGCGCCGTTGACTACTCCGGCGGTATTTTTGACCAGCGTACGAAGCGAAGCAATTTCTTCTACATCCTTGAACGTAAAGCGCGCAACAGCGCCAGCTCCCTGGGATGCACCCCTGATTTTTGCTGATCCTGACCTGATCGAGAGCATATTCGAACCCATCGATTTCAGATCCTCCTGCATGGCCTCCTGTGCGCCAGCTCCAAGCGCCATCATGGCAATCACCGATGCAACCCCTACAAGAATTCCGAGTACGGAAAGAAATGAGCGCATCTTGTTGGCAAGAATGGACTGAAAAGCCTGAGCCATAAATCCGGTAAACCGGCCGTCCTGCCATAACGATCCTTTTCTGGAATCATGGATCTCAAATCGCCTCTCCCGAGCAACTTCCACCAAGTGAGATCTCTCCGTCCTGTGTTCATCGGAAACAATGACACCATCTTTCATGATAATGACCCGCCCGGCATATGCGGCAATTTCATGTTCATGCGTCACCATAATGATGGTTTTCCCCTCGTCATGAAGTCCCTTGAGAATCTTCATGATCTCTGCAGAATTTTTTGAATCGAGGTTGCCGGTCGGCTCGTCGGCAAAAATGATCAGCGGATCGCGGATCAGCGCCCGTGCTATCGCCACCCGCTGCTGTTCGCCTCCTGAAAGCTGGTTTGGGGTATGGCCGATCCGTTGTTCAAGTCCAACCAGTTTCAGCCGATCTGTTGCCTCCTGACGAAAATCTCCCTTAAGCCCGCTGTAGATATGCGGCAACCGCACATTATCGACAATGGTCATGCGCTTGAGCAGATGAAACTGCTGAAAAACAAATCCGGCAACATTATTGCGCAACCCGGCCTGCTCATCCTCCGTCATGGCGCTGACATTATTGTCCATGATCATGAACGCGCCCATGTCGGGATTGTCGAGCAGTCCCAGAATATGAAGCAATGAAGATTTGCCTGACCCCGAAGCTCCCATGATGGCAACAAACTCACCCTGTTCTATGGTCAGGGATATACCGCGCAGGGCATGAACGGTACTTTCACCGATCCGGTATGTGCGGTGAACATCGACAAGCTGCAGAAGTGGTTTCATTATCGAGTCCTGCCGATCAGACGGAACTTTGCGCAATTCATGACAGAAACTGATTCTAACTTTGTTTGCGCCAGTTTGGAATTCACCTCCATGTATTCGATGATGCACTTTCGCGAGCTTAAGGGCTTTACCGCATGAGATGGTGAAGCCGGGAGAAAAAACAAGGTCGCCAGAACGGGAAAATTTTTTGATTTCATTGAAAAGTTGCTCTGTCAATACTTCGGAAGTACAAATGTCGGAATAAATACAACATATCCAATCAACACGAATTCATTGCGGATGAAATGAAGTGGACCGAGCCGTTCACATATGCAAGCAGTTAGTGAGAGGCGTTACCCTTTTCAACCTGTTCCATATTGCTTCAAGGATTACTTTTGATGCTGAATCGGCATCATTAAGGAAAAAATGACTTTCAAAATTACCGTGCGCTGAAATGGCGCATGCTTTTATCAAGGCATCGTTACCTTCGAGTAATCCCAGCTCACTATGGAGGTATCTGCCGAGACTAAAGCGGAGTTTCTGCAACTTGCCCTCAGGAAGAGATGCCACCTTTTTCCTCTCTTTATCGTTCATTATCGCAATGATCCGTTCTGCAGCATCATTGATCGTTCTGGGCCAAGGTGATCTATTATGCATAATCTTAAAATAGGTTATAAAAGTTATTTTTGTTGCATATCATTTGATGCTTTATTGATATGCCAGTAATTTTTTAAAAAATATACGAAGGTTGCGTATAAATCAACTTTACGTGCATCATTGTTTTCAAATAATTAACAGACGGGATGAATTGCCTGAATAAAATATTCGATGAGTTAAGTTTATTATTTATTTTTAACATTCTCTTGACAATCAGAAGCGCTGTATGTCTATAAATGACCGTTTAAAGTAAATGAGTTCACATTTTCTTAACAAATATGCGATTAAATTAAAGCTGAAAATAATTCCTTAACATTAATACATGAAAAAGAAAGGGCAATAAGTAATTGACTGTACACGGCAATAAGGCAAAAAAATGAGTACATGTTTGGATTATTCCATATCAAGGGCCGCAACTATGGCAACAGTGTGATGCCATGAGCCATCATGCCAAAAAGCATCCTCATCTTGATCGTCTGCTTACTAAGGCGAGCTCTGTTACTCTTGATCAATCCTCAAAGGTACTTGTCCTCAGCGACCTGCACATGGGCAACGGCGGACGGCAGGATGAGTTTCGGGAAAATTCCGAATTGGTTAAAACCATGCTCGAGAGATATTACCTGCCTGAACAATACAGTCTTGTGCTTAATGGTGACATTGAAGAGTTGTTCAAGTTCTCGCTTGAAAGTATTGCTCTCCAGTGGAGTGACATTTACGATCTTTTTCTCAAATTTCGGGAAAATGGTTTTTTTTGGAAAACCTTGGGGAACCATGATGCAGCGCTGCTTGACTCAAGGGAATACCGACTCGCGTCATCGCTTGTCGAATCAGTTAAATTTCAATACGGAGATGATACGCTCCTGCTGTTTCACGGTCACCAGGCAGCTCTGATTTTATGGCAAACCTGTTCCATACTCAGTCGTGCGGTTATTTTCTTTCTTCGTTATTTAGCCAAGCCGCTCGGAATAAGGAACTTTTCTGTCGCCTATAACAGTCGCCAAAGGTTCGCTATTGAACAATCGATTTATGAGTTCTCAAACCAGGCTAAAATTGTCTCTATCATAGGTCATACACATCGTCCATTGTTTGAATCACTTTCTAAAGCGGATTTTCTGAATTACAGGATTGAGGAACTCTGCAGGTCGTATTCGTCCGCTGACGTTGAGATGCGTTCAACTATCAAAATGAAAATCGTCGAGTTGAAATCCGAGCTTGATGCCTGTTACAAGAAGGGGAAGGTAATCGGGCTGAGAAGCGGTATTTACAATAACATTACCATTCCAAGTGTTTTTAACTCAGGATGTACTATTGGAAAACGTGGCATTACAGCCCTTGAAATTGAGGGGAGTATCATACGGCTGGTTTACTGGTATAATGGCAAGCAAAATCGCAAGTATATCAGTGAGCGGGACAATCGGCCAATGGAGCTGGGTTTGACGGGTTTTTCGAGAATTGTTCTGAATGAGGACTCTCTTGATTATGTTTTTTCCCGCCTGCACCTTCTGGCATGAAGTGCTAACGGAAGATATTCAGAGCGGTACGGGATGTCATATTCCTCGCGAGAGCTCTCGTAAGAACCGTCTAACGTTCTGATGCAGAATCAGTTACTACTGAAAGATGCTCCGAAGGCTGCTGAAACTGTACTGGAGCTTCAGCGATTTTTCGGAAAAGCTTGATGAGAAAAAGATGTTGAGGCCAGTTCAGCAAAAATGTTGCAAGCGCCTCCCACACAGAAACCCATGCTACAATGGTAAGCCCTTCGGCAAAAACAGTGTTGAGAAATGAGGGAGTTCTGCCAACAGTAAAGAGGTGATTGACCCACAGAGAGAGGCCGAGAATGATGATGCCAATAATGAGCAGCGTTGCTGCAGTTCTCAGCATCTTGTTCATGGCTCCACGTTCGAGTTCCCGCTGGTAGATAAAAAATTTATGGACACTGGTTCGCACCCGCAGCATGAACTCTTCTGAAGGATAACACTCAAACATGAAGCGTATCACAAAATCAACACGGCCAATTTCACGCGCACACTCTGTGAGATAATAGACGAGATCTTCATCAAGATCCTTTTTATGGTATGGGGCCGTTTTGTCGAAATCCTCATAAAGATCTTCTACACGCCTTGCGGCTACATCAACAATAACAAGGCCATCAGCGGTATGCTCGTACCGATCAACGATTCTTTTGAGCACTGGAATCTAATTGTTTTGGTGGAATAACTTTTTATACCCGGCGATTTCCTGGGGAAAAGTATGAGACAAGTTCGAACGACGAAAGGGTATTCTTGATGACTTCCCACCCTTTTGGTGAAAAAAAGAAGGGGCAACTGACAATGTCGCGCCTCCAGATTACGTTAAAAAATTTACCTAAATATAATAAATAGATGCAAATAACCCCGAGGCTTATTGCTGGTGTTAATTTTGAAAACTATTTTATCGATAACGGAAAACTTGTTGTTTTGAAATGGTATGTTTCGCTTAATTGTTTTTATAAAGTAAGTTAATGATTGTTTTCGTCTTACAAAGATGTCATAATTGCAAGTTGTTAGCTCAGATAAGCGCTATCAGATTTAACATAGATTTGACATGCTTTATTTTTCTCGACCTTGAGGAATTGGTATAATATGTCTTTAGGCATTAAGATGTTATGAATTCAAAATTCAAATGATTTTCCTCGTTGGCCAATCAATTAACGAGAGTAATCATGTCAAACGAACGAAAGAGAAGTATCTGAACAGGAACAGCGAGAGGGTGCAATCAGACAAAAAATGATACTGCGTTAATTAACTGCTTGTAAATCAATGCTTTCCTGAACTATTTACAACCCGCTTAGGTTCTCCTCTATATATAGAAAATCCCGCACTCAGACTTCACAGAGAAAAAACACGAAAACTGAACGGATAATACAAACCAAAGGCTTACCAAAAGGGAGTTACAGCCATGCTGGATATAGAAATGCTTCTCAGATCAGTAACAGAGTGGAACGAAACCAGAAGGGAAAATCCTGGACTTGAAGTGGATCTGAGAGGAGTAGACCTCAGTCGAGCATGTCTCCACGGAGCCAATCTCTGCAATGCTAACCTTCAGGGGGCGATCCTTATAGAGGCCAACCTCAGCGGAGCAAACTTCTACAGGTCAGACCTCAGTAACGCAAACCTTCGCAGGGCCATCCTCTACAGGGCAAGCCTGATTAAAGCTAACTTAAGCAATGCAATATTTACTGAGGCAATTCTCGATGGAGCCTGCCTCCATAGGGCAGATCTCTCCCGAACCATCCTTACTGAGGCAAACCTTCGGGGGGCATACCTCATTGAAGCAAATCTTTCTGACGCAATCCTTAAGGGGGCGATTCTCCATGGTGCAGACTTTATTGAGGCTAATCTCCAGAGGGCAGAACTCATGGATGCAAATCTCCACAAGGCCAGTCTCCATTGGACAAACCTCAATGGGGCTAATCTTCTGAGAGCCAACCTCATGCATGCAAGCCTCTTCGGGGCAAGCCTCAAAAAGGCGAACCTCCAAAAGGCGAACCTTCATGGTGCTGTACTTACTGAGGCCGATCTCACTGATGCAGTCCTCACCGATGCCGATCTCAGCATGGCTAATCTAATAGGAGCTAACCTGAATGGTGCCGATGTAAATAACACCAATTTTGAAGGGAGCTTGTTAGGTAACTATTAAAATCTGATAACAGAACCGGGTTGATTGCAACGCATAAAAATTGCCGGCAAAAATAACTGCCCCGTCCGAACCCGGAAGTTTTTTAGTGTTCCGCTATTTCTGAGAACCTGAAAAACGCAGGGGTGAAGGAGACGGGACGGAAACGCGAACGGATCTGCTTGTGTTTACAGTTGAGGGCGTATGAACGGAAACTCTGCTATTCTCTTCTATATAACTGAATCCGATGGCTCCAACTACCCCAACGAACATACCAATGCTTAACGGCAGTATGGATTTCAGCAGTTCCGAGTTTTGCTTATTTATTTTGCTACTCCTAAACTTTTTATTGGTTCTGGATTCTATTTTGATTTTAGTAACATTTCCGCTGTTGAATGTCCCCTGTAGTTTAAGTCCCTTTTTGTATCGTTCAAGGGTTTCGCTGTCATCAAGTCCCATCTCTCTACTGTATGCCTTGATACAGGCAGAAACATACCCTTCTGGAATAAAGCTGAAATTCCCATTCTTAAGTATTTTCAAATAATACTGTCGAATTTTAGTCCACTGACTCACTTGTTCAAGTGAAAGTTTTCCTCCAAGTCCAGCTGTTTTAAGTTCTTTCTCCAAAAGAGCCAGTGAGCTGTTATTCGATAAGGGTTCTGTCATAAAAAATGTGGATTACAGTATTTATTGGAGTACTGAGATGGTAGTCAGTCAATAATTATCAATATCCTTTTATTCGTTTTATGTTAAGCCGTTTCCAGACCTCTTCTACGATAAATCCGGATGCTTCATCCGGATCATTAAGGAAGAACAGCCTTTAGAAATCATTATGTTTTGAACGGGCGCATGCTTTTATTTAAAATATCACTCCATAGTCACTCGTATTTTCAAAAAAACGAAGGCATGTAGAGGTACAGAGCGGTATGAAGAATTATCACCGCTAAACAACAATATTATAAAATACAATCCTATTCGTGAATGCGAATTTTACGTTATTGTAACAAAACAAATAAATAAGTTTCGGCTTGTGAAAAAGTTATCAGTGAAAAAAAAATTCACATTTGCTTAATAAGAAAGAGATTAATTTATATGTAAGAAAGTAATGGGAAAAAACTTTTGAATAGTATTCGGCAATTGAAATGCAAGGGCAATAATAGTTGACTCTGCATTGCAATAAGGCAAATAAATGAGTTAACGTTTGCACAATGGCGGCCAGATCGATGAGTTCCCCCGAAAATTCCAAACTGGTTAAAAAACCATGCTCGAGAGATATTATCTGCTTATAACAATACCGTATTTTGCTTATTGGTGCCATTGAAGAGTTGTGGTAAACCATTTGCATGCCCAGTCGCTCGGGTATTTTTTTTGAAGTCTGTTCAGACAAGATCGTGATGGAGTAAAAAAAGTTTGCATTGATGTAACCTAAAGCCTCTTGCCGAAGAAATAGGAAATCAGTAGACTTGCAATAAGCAAAAGAGTGCGCATTTTTTTTTACAATTATAAACATCTAACAAGTATGTCAAACGAGACTATTCACAGACTAGAAGGAAATATTGCCTTGAATCCCAAAGAAAAGATCAGGCTTACAGCTTTTCACCGATATATAGCCAAAGGGAAAAATCATGGATCAGATAAGCTGGACTGGCATTATGCGGAATCCCTTTTAAAGGCGGATTTCCATAACGACAGGATAGAGGAGCTTTGCAGAGCTTATTCATTCGGCGATGGGCAAACTTGCTGAGTTTAAAATCTAACTGGATACCGGCTTTAAAAAGTGAAAATCATTGGTATTCAGAGTGGGATGAATTATTGATGATTGATGATTTCACACATATTTTACATAATCGTAACTCATCCCCAACATTGTTTTGTTTTCTTGAAACTATATAGTTCAAGGTTCTCTTGGTCATTGTAATGGTCATTGAATGAGTTTCGTGAAGCATCATTGTAAACCTTTATTTAAGCCGCTTCCATTCTTGTCGAGAGGCAGAGCTCTTCTGCTAAGGATTTTTATGCTTCCCAATTTTTTGTTAACCAAGGCCTATGGCCTGGAGAATCTTTCTGAAGTTGAGAGTGCAAGCATTTATGTTTTCAACCACAATAATTCTCTTGAAGCCTTGATGGTGCCGGCACTTCTCATGTATCATCTTGGCGGCAGCACTATCAGCTTTGTCATTGACTGGATGTATGGCAAAGTGCCTATTCTTGGTTCCTTGATGAATATGATTGATCCTGTTTATGTCTATCGCAAACGTTCCACTCTTTCGTGGATAGAGGCAATCAGGCCTCCGGCACCTTCCCTTAATACGATAGAGCGATGTGCACAGAAGCTTCTGGCCGGTCGAAGCATCGGGATTTTTCCGGAAGGAACGCGCAACAGGAATCCGGCAATTCTTGTCAAGGGAAAGTCGGGCGTAGGTCATATCGCCTTGCAGAGCGGAGCCCCTGTTGTCCCTGTAGGAATTGATTTCAACTCCAGAATAACTAAGGGAAAAATTCCGGTAATTGGCAAAACCATCGTCAGGATTGGTCGTCCGATTATTTTCAGGCAGCAGTCGGCGGCTTACCGTTCACTTATGCCCTCTGTTTCGGGTTGCAACCGGCAGCTCGCTGAACGAAACCAGATGGCTGCGGAGGCTACCCATGAAATTATGCTGTGTCTTGCCGGGCTTTCCGGCAAACAATACTGTGAGCCCTTTCCCCGGAATCGATTGAGCTTTTCTTAGATAACCATACATAACAGGAGCCTACATGTCCAGTGTAACCGTTCTCAGGGTTGAAAGTGCCGGTGATCGTGCCTGCGCTCTCGAAGTCATCAGGCAGGTTTTTTGTGAAGAAAAAAACTGGATCAGCACGGCTCAGAACCAGATTCCTGATGAGCTTTCCGGAAACACTGGCTTTTCATGGTTTTTGGCTAAAATTGATGGCCGCCCTGCAGGAGTGCTTCGGCTACTTTATAACCCCTCTTTTGAACTGCCCGAAGAGTATGATGTCAAGTTCATGCCGGGTATTACCGTCGAAAAACTTAAAAGTGCCGGGCGGTATGTGGAAATCGGCAGGTTCATGATACTTGAAGAGTTTCGCAAAAAACCGAGGGTCGCTCTCCGGCTCATGCGGGCGGCAACTGAAGAAGTTATCGAACGTGATTATACGCATTTTATTACCGACGTGTTTGAAGGTGAGGCGCATTCACCCCTGAATTTTCATACCAGGGTGCTTGGCTTTGAAGTGGTTGGAAAGCATTTGTTTGGCGAGTTGAACTGCAGTTCGACACGTATCATTCTGACGCTTGACATTCTCAAGCTTTACGGTCGTATCAAAGACAGCAGAAGCAGGATTTACGGTGAACTGACCGATGGGCTCAGGGGGATTTTTGAGCGCAAGGCAGCTTTGGCACAGATTACAGGGATTTAAAAAAATTGCGTAGTTTCTTCTACAGGATTGTGTAAGAACTATATTGTCAATTAAAGCATCCCCGCGGACGGGCTCGAGGTATGGATTCGTCGATTCAATCGCGAAGCAAAGCTTCGGGGAATTGCCCAATAGCAATTAAAATAAACGGAGTGGTTTATGTTGCGACTTGATGAATTGAGGGCAGAAATAAAAGGGGAGTTTTTTTTGCATGAGGAGCTGAAAAATCATGATGTCAAAAAAGTTGAAGTGCTGGCGGATATCATTATCAAGCCTTCCGGAAAAAAAGATCTGGTAAAACTTCTTCGCTTTCTGGAAAATTCCGGATATCCGCATATTGTCATCAATTCCAAAGGGCGGGTGGTTTTTCCTGACAAACGGTTTCACGGCGCTGTTATAGTAACAGATTTAAATAAATAGTAGAAAATCCGCATCAGGAGTGCCTGATAAATCTTCTTCTTATCTCGCCCGTCTCCACGACAGTTAGAGGATATTTCCCAGTAAATTGATAACCTCTTCAGGGTGCCGAACCAGGGTTTTGGCGCCGAACTCAAGGAGCTCGCTTTCCGGACGGAATCCCCAGAGGACGCCGAGCGGGTACATGCCGGCACGTGAAGCGGTCAGCATGTCAATGCCGCTGTCTCCCACATAGAGGATTGAGGAAGGTTCTTCACCGAGCATCCGGGCAACCAGCAGTGCCCCTTCAGGGTCGGGTTTGTGGGCTATGGCGCTGTGATGACCCATGACGACATCGAAATCCCACTCCTTCAGCAAAAACTCTGCGCAGAGGCGGGTGAAGTGATCAGCTTTGTTTGAAAGAATTGCCTTTTTGATGCCTCGCTCTGAAAGGGAGTCGAGCATGGTACTGATGCCGGGGTAGGGCCTTGAATTCTGGTTCCAGTTGTCGGCATAGTGCGTCAACAGATCCTTGAGCAGGAGGTCGATCGTTTCCGGTGTTCCGGCCTCTTCGGGCAGTGCTTTTTTGATCAGCTCTCTCATGCCGTGCCCGACAAGATAGCGGCATTCATCAATGGTATGCACGGGATAATGGTGCAGGGCAAGTACGGTGTTGAGTGTGTTGACAATATCCTGGAGGGTGTCGAGCAAGGTTCCGTCAAGGTCGAAGATAACTGCTTTGCAGGTCATGAGGGCGATTTACTATATGTGCAAAAAAAGCGCCTTACACCAGAGGCATAAGGCGCTCCTTGAATAAAAAAACATTCTTACTTTTTAGGGAGAATAGCTGATGAGACGTTCTGCAAAACCTGACCCACAGAATTTGCTGTGCTGCCCGCCAAGTCAATGGCTGTTTTTCCGAGGGGTTCAACAACTTCTACAACAGCTTTGATTCCAGTGCTTAACAGATCTGCCTGCTGCTGAGCAAGTTTACCTGCAGTATTGAGCAGGTTGCTGATTGCGGAAGAAAGATCATTCGTTGTTTCGTTTGCCATGGCTATTATTGTTATGTGGTTATCAAGAAGAGAGGTCGGTTCAAACTTGATTCAGGCCTTTGCCGTTTTAACAAAATTCACAGTATTTATATTGTTAACAATTTAATAAATATAAACAACAGATGCCAACAGAAAGCTTTGCTGATAAAACAGGTTAGCGTGCTGCCGGCAGATGAGATTTCAAAGTTATCCTTCCGGTGCGTATCTTGACCATTATTTTTACTAAACAATAGTTGAGACCATGATAAAAAAACTGCTACAGCTTGTTACCCTGCTTGCTTTTACTCTAACAGCAACGGCTAATGCCGCTGTTGGCACTCTTGTGATTGATGGATCTACTACTGTCGGCCCTGTTGCAAAGACATTTGCTGCATATTTTACAAAAAAATATGGGGTTCGTGTTACGGTAAGCGAGTCGGGGAGCGGCAATGGCGCAAAAAGTCTGATCAACGGCTCATGCACTATTGCTGCAATGTCTCGTGCCATGAAAGCAGCTGAGATCGGTGCAGCCCGATCAAAAGGGGTCAATCCAGTTGCTCATGTTGTTGCCTATGACGGTCTTGCCATGGTTGTTCATCCGGCTAATCCGGTACGTTCACTGACAAAGGCCCAGATCAGCAGTATCTATAGAGGCATTATTACCAACTGGAGAGAGGTTGGAGGGCCCAACGCCCGTATTGTTGTTATTCAGCGTGAATCCAACAGCGGTACCGAGGAATCTTTCAAGGAACTGGTCGCCGGTAAAGGTATTCAGATTACAGGAAATGCCGAAACCCAGTCCAGTAACGGGTCGGTAAAAAGCAGGGTGAGCACAACCCTTTCAGCCATAGGCTTTCTCGGTCTTGGCTTTGTGGATCGTTCGGTAAAAGTCATTGCGGTCAATGGCGTTTTGCCGAATGTAACAACGGTGAAAAATGGCTCTTATCCGGTAACAAGGCCTCTCTTTTTTTATACGAACGGCCAGCCATCGGGGTCGGTCAAGCAGTTTCTTGAACTGCCGAATACTGCTGAGGGAAAAAGGATGATCAGTGAGCTTGGCTTTATCAATCGCTGAAATGGCTCATTTCTTTCTTTTTGACAGTACCTTTTTGCATAAAGCCGGTTTACCTGTAATCCGGCTTTTTTTGCTTTTGTAACTTTTTTGTAAATGTTTCATACTTGTAACAGAAGTGCCATTGCATCCTATGGTGAAAGCTCATAGATTAGGTCCATCAAATTGAGTTCACCTGAACACAAGGGGTTAAGTTACCCAGATAATTGTCACAGAAACTATTCAAGACTATGGCTGAAGAGAGTGGAGGGGAGCGTAACCGCACGAATGCCTTTGTTGTAAGCGCCCGTAAACGGACCATGCAGAAGCTGGCAAAAACCGCCGGGGAGGGCATGCTCTTTGCTGTTGCCGCATTTGTGGCTGTTATTGTTCTTTTTATTTTCTATTTCGTTGCGCGTGATGCTATTCCTTTTTTCCAGATCCGCGGGTTCAGTGAGTTTTTTACCAGCACGAACTGGTATCCGGCCGATCAGCCTGCCCAGTTCGGCGCCCTTGCCATTATTTATGGCAGCTTGATGGTGACGCTCGGTTCTGCCTTGATTGCCGTGCCGATGGGTGTGGCCGCAGCAATATGCCTGAGTGATATCCTTCCGTTTTCGATCCGCCAGTATGCCAAGCCGGTTATTGAAATGCTTGCGGCCATTCCATCAGTAGCCTTCGGTTTTTTTGCCCTTGTTGTTCTGGCTCCGCTTTTGCAGAATAACGGGGGGCCTCTGCTCATGTGGGCATGGTGGATACTTGTTTCACCCTTTCTGCTTCTTGGCGTTATTGTTCTGTCTGATCTGTTGACATCCAATATCCGGGTTCAGAAGCGTCGTGAGCAATTGCACATCCTGTACCTGATTCTTTTTGGACTGCTTTCGATTTCCCTCTTGTACAAGGTCGGTACCGCTCTTTACGGAATTCAGATTCTTACGGGTACCAATGCACTGAACGTCTCCATTATTCTGAGTTTTATGGCGTTGCCGACAATTGTCAGCGTCTCTGAAGATGCCCTTCAGGCTGTCGGACGCGATATTCGTGAAGGCAGTTACGCTCTGGGCGCCACAAGGGCTGAAACGATCCTTAAGACCATTCTTCCTGCGGCAAGCAGCGGAATTCTTGCAGCGGTTATTCTCGGTATCATGCGTGCACTCGGTGAGACGATGGTGGTCTGGATGGCTTCGGGCAACTCCTCCCATATTCCCGAGCCATGGTTTAACTATCTCGAAGCAATCAGGACACTGACGGCGACTATTGCCGGCGATATGGGCGAAGCCGACCAGGTTACCGGCTCGGCCCGTTTTCATGTGTTGTTCGCCATGGGGCTTCTTTTGCTCGTCATCAGCTTTATCAGCAACCTGATCAGTGAGAGAATTGTAGTTCGCCAGCGGAAAATTCTTTCCGGCCAGTAGCTGTTTTTTTTGATGAAAAGGCTTTGTTTTCTCTTTGTTCATTTAACCCCGTTGTCATGAATATCGGAACCAGAAAAATACTGGATCGTTCTTTCACCGCTGTTGGTATCGGCTCTATCATTGTCATGGCGATGGCCTTGATGATTGTTGTTGTGCCGATTGTCACCAACGGTATCGGCGCGGTGTTTTTTACCGGTACAATCGAGCATCGCAAGATGCTGTTTAATGAATTCAACAGAGGTGACAGCGAGAACCTTTCGAGTGAGGCTGCATCGTCAAATCGATATCGGGCAAAGGTATACAGCATGATGACCGGGTTTGAGGCGGAACTTGAAACGATGGTGCCGGAAAAACAGGCTGAATACAAGGCAAAATATTCCCAGGTCAGAACCTCTCTCCAGGCCCTGCTTGGCCCTTTGCCGGGCGATCCGGAGCCGATGCTGACAAGGTCGAAGTACGGACAGACCCGTTGGGAGAAAGCTGAGGAGAAACTGCATGACCTTCTCTATGAATCAAAGTGGGATAATTCCAATCCCGATGTCATGGCCAAGGAGTACTTTGTGAGCCGTGCCATTGGCTTTGAAGGTACCTCTCTTGTCAATCTCTTTCCCTATGTGGAGAATAATCTTGATAAGATTCTTCTTCCCGAATTTACCTGTTATTGGGGGTTTCTTACCGACAGTTCGGTTGATTCGCACTTTTTCGGGGGTATCTGGCCGGAAATCCAGGGCACCTTTTTTCTTGCTATCGGTGCCATGCTTTTTGCCTTTCCCCTTGGAGTTGTTGCAGCGGTTTACTTTACCGAATATGCCAAGCCCGGTTTTTTGAACAGCATGCTGCGAAGCGCCAACAGCACCCTGGCTGGTGTGCCAAGTATTGTTTTCGGTATGTTTGGACTGGCTTTTTTTATCAATACCATGAAGGTTTCTGAGTCGAAAAGTGTTATTGCCGGTGCCTTGACGCTGGCCATCATGATTTTGCCGACTATTATCCGTTCAGCCGAAGAGGCAATCCTTGCCGTTCCCAAGACCTACAGGGAGGCATCACTCAGCCTTGGCTCCACCAAATGGAATACCATTGTGACGGTGATTCTGCCTGCGGCACTTCCCGGCATTCTTACCGGCGGGGTTATCAGCCTTGGCAGGGCGGCGGGCGAAACGGCTCCCATTATCTTTACCGCAGCCGTCAGTGTTGGATCGGCCATAGGCTTGGCGGATGTTTTTTCTTCTCCGACTCCTGCGCTTTCCTGGAATATCTACAATCTTGCCAGTGAACATGAGGCTGCCTCACAAATCCGGCATGTCCAGTACGGCATGGTGCTTGCTTTGGTCAGTATTGTGCTGCTGCTGAATTTGTCAGCGATTGTTCTTCGGGCCCGCGTTTCCAAAAAATTAAAAGGCTAAAATAAAAATCAATGCTCATGACAGTTGATGCAAAAGATATTTCTGAAAGTGCTCCGGTCCAGAAGGCGACAAGAGATATTTATCTGCCTCCGGCACGAAAAAAAATAACAGGTGGGGATACCACTCATATCTCGGCCAAGGAATTTTCTATTTATTACGGCGAGTTTGAAGCGGTAAAGCGGGTCAGTGCCGATATTCTTGCGAAATATGTTACCGCCATTATCGGTCCCAGCGGATGCGGCAAGAGTACTTTTTTACGTGCCATAAACCGGATGAACGACCTGATACCCAGCTGTCATACCACCGGTGCACTGCTTTTTGATGGCGAAGATGTTTACGGGAAGTTCACTGACGAGGTGCTGCTTCGCAAGAAGGTGGGTATGGTTTTCCAGAAACCAAACCCTTTTCCCAAGTCCATTTTTGACAATATCGCCTATGGCCCACGTCTGCATGGCGTGAATGACAAGAAAAAACTGATGGAAATTGTCGAGCGCAGCCTGAGAAAGGCGGCAATATGGGATGAGGTCTGTGACAGGCTCGACAAAAATGCTCTCGGCCTGAGCGGCGGGCAGCAGCAGCGGCTTTGTGTTGCCCGTACGCTTGCTGTTGAGCCGGAGGTGCTCTTGCTTGATGAGCCGACCTCGGCACTTGATCCGAAAGCTACAGCAAAAATCGAGGATCTTATCCAGGAGCTTCGCGGCAGCTATACCATCATGATTGTCACGCATAACATGCAGCAGGCATCAAGGGTGTCTGATTCCACGATGTTTTTCTATGAAGGTGTACTGGTTGAACATGCCTCAACTGCACAACTCTTTACCAATCCGAAAGACCCGATGACGGAAGACTATATTACCGGAAGATTCAGCTAACGAAATTACAGTACCCTTATGTCAGAACGGCCAGTCCATGAGCTCATAAAAGAACTTTCACAGGTTCTTGTCCAACTTTCCGATAAAGTTGTAGGAAATCTGCTAGCAGCCCTTTACGCAGTGAAAAATCAGGATGAAGATGGTGCGCGCAAGATCAGGATGGTTGATGATGAAATTGATGTGGCTGAGGTGAACCTTGAGGAGCGCTGTCTGGCATTTCTTGCACTCCAGCAGCCGGTAGCAAGTGATTTGCGTACCATTGTCACCATTATCAAGATCAACGATGACCTTGAGCGTATCGGTGATTTGGCTGTCCATATTATTGAGCGAATGCCGGATATCAGTCCGGAGATGATTGAGTTGTTTGCATTCGAGAGTATGGGTATGCTTGCCAGCGAGATGGTTGAAAAGTCTATTGAGGCGTTTGTTTCTAAAGACAGCATGCTGGCAGCTCATGTGTGTGCTCTTGATGAAGAGGTCGATGTGATGCATCGCCTGGTCTTTAAAAAAGTGACGGCATTGATGAAGGAGCAGGGTGCTGATATTGAGCACCTTATCGCTGCGTTGAGCATATCGAGGTATATTGAGCGCATGGCTGACCATGCTTCCCGTATTGCCAATGAGGTCATTTTTCTGGTTACGGGTGAAATTGTCCGCCACAGGGGCGGTTTCTATTAAAAAGAAGCCGCTGTACTTAAAGAGTGATAGGGTTTTTGTTTTTTTTCTTGCATTTAATCTTGCAGGTCTGCTAAATTAAGGTCACCTTGTATTTTTTAAACATAAGCATGGTGTTTGAACCCTATGGCTAACCTGTTAGGAAAATTTTTTGGCGAGTCACCAAAAACAACAGAAACCCCGAAAGCTTTTACCATCCAGATTGATCCTGCGAAGTTCAATCTTTCGTTGAAACCGCAGGGGACGGTTCATGTGCAGCTTGAATCACTCAAGCAAAAGCTGACCAAACTCTCTTCAAACGTTGAAAACAATCTGATGCTCAGTATCCGGGCATCAACAAAGAAAAATGTCGAGCTTGCAGCTTCGGCCTTCAAGTTTGATGAAGCCTATATCCGCAAAGGGAAGTTTGAGGTTGAATATCTTACGCTCGGCTATGCGTCGTTCCAGAATCTTGGCGAAGCTGATCTTCAGGCAGTGAACCATGCCCGGATGATTCTTCGGGAACTTGAAAAACTGGCCCAGTTGGCTCTCAATATTGCCGACAAAACCGGCTATGTGGAGTTTGCCAATGTACAGGAGCTTCACAAGGATGAGTATGGCTTGAAACCGATGGGTGATATTACGGCTGAAATGATCAAAAAGTCGGTTGAAGCCTATGTCAGCAGCAATTCAAAACATGCCAGCGAAACCCTGGTGATGATGAAGGAGATTCAGGATCTTTATGACAAGGCGGTTGCAAAAATTAAGGCATCAGTGAACGACCAGAATATCACCAATCTGACCGGCATCCTTTCGATTATTGAACACGTCAAGACTTCGGCGGATATTTCCTGTTCGATTGCCAGCCATTTCTGCTGAACAGTTCTCCTTTTTGTGATAAAAAAAGCGGGCTTCGGTTCGCTTTTTTTTATCGTGCATGTTGCTCTTGATCATCCGATGATTTTTTTTTGAATGAAAAACCCTGAAACAATAGCCGGAAAGCCGAAAAAGCACAAGATTGTTGTTGCGCTGCTCTTTATCTCTCTTTTACTGGCACTTGTCTGGTACTTCCAGCATCATGCGTCGCAAAAAGCAGTGACCGGCAGGGCTATTGAGCGTATTCCTGTTTCGGTTGCCCTGGTATCGAAATCGGCGGTCCGTGACAGCTTCAGTACGGTCGGTACCGTTGAGGCCTTCAGGGAGGCTGATATTTTTTCTGAATCTACCGGGCTTGTTCGCAAGGTTTCGGCTGAACCCGGATCCCCGAAAAAGGCAGGTGATGTCCTGTTTGTTGTTGATGATGAGCTTGCCACTGCCCGGAAACGGAAGGCAGATGCACATTACCGGCAGGCAAAACGGGACGTGGAACGTTACAAAAATCTCTTT
Organism: uncultured Chlorobiaceae bacterium; assembly: GCA_903820085.1. Classification (GTDB taxonomy): domain Bacteria; phylum Bacteroidota; class Chlorobiia; order Chlorobiales; family Chlorobiaceae; genus Chlorobium. The sequence continues at coordinate 17,355 of CAIJGA010000034.1, read as the reverse complement.
CGTGAAGGCGCTGTTGCGCTTTCAGCCTATGAATCGGTGCAGTTGCAGCTTGAAGAGGCTGAGGCCGAGTTTATAGCTGCCAACCGCAAATACAGTGACACCAGAGTGAAGGCTCCTTTTTCAGGCATTGTTACCTCCCGGTTTGTTGAGCAGGGTGAGTTGGTGCAGGAGGGAAAGAAGGTTGCTCAGATGGTTGATATGATGAAAGTAAAGGTCATTATTTTTGTGCCGGAGCGAGAGATTGTCAAGTTTGCGGAGGGTGCTCTTTTGACGGTTACGAGCGATCTGTATCCGGGTGAGGCATTCAGTGGCAAGGTCAGCTCGGTGAGCAACAAGGCGGGCCGTGACCATACCTTCAGGGTGGAAGTGGTGCTGCAGAACCCCGAAAAAAGCGTGTTCAGATCAGGCATGTTTGCCAGGGTAATCCTGAAGGGCAATGAGGATCGTCAGGCAGTTCTTGTTCCGCGCGTTGCGCTGGTTTCAGGGATCAGAAATCCTGAACTCTTTGTTGTCCGGAACGGCAAGGCTTTTTTGAAGCCGTTTGTTGCCGGTATGGAGTTGCAGAAGCAGCTTGAGGTTCTCAGCGGACTATCGGAAGGCGAGCAAGTGGTAACGAGCGGGCAGAACGAGCTTCATGATGGCGTTGATGTGGTGATCATCGACCAGAAAAAGAACCCAACGGCACCATGACGCTGACTGAGCTCTCCATAAAACGGCCAACGCTCATTGTCGTTCTTTTTACCGTTCTTGGTATTTTGGGACTGTTCAGTTACCAGCAGCTGCAGTATGAGCTGTTGCCGAAAATGACCCCGCCTGTTGTGACGGTTTCGATCCGCTATCCCGGAGCTTCACCGGCCGAGGTTGAGACATCACTGACCAAACCGGTTGAGGAAGCTGTTTCGGCCATTGAAAAGATTGCTTCAATTACCTCGACTTCGACCGAAGGAATGTCGGTCGTGGCTATCGAGTTTTCGAATTCCGCCAATATTGAAAAGGCGCTGCAGGATGCACAGCGCAAGATCAACGAGGTGCGTGACCGCTTTCCTACGGAATCCAAAGCACCCGTCATTACCCGATTTGCCCTTGATGAGGCTCCTGTGCTGCGTATCGGGGCAACCTCATCGCTCCCGGATACCGACTTCTACCAGATGCTCAAGGATAACATCCAGCCCCAGCTTGCAAGTGTTGCCGGAGTGGGTCAGGTTTATCTGCTTGGAGGACGTGAGCGGGAAATCAGGGTCAATATTGATCTGGAGCGGCTTCAGAGTTACAGCCTGACCATTCCCGATGTACTCAAGGAGGTCGGCAAGGCCAATCTGGATTTTCCGACCGGAAAAATTGATGACCGTGACCGGCAGTTTGTGGTGCGGCTTGCCGGGAAGTTTACCAATCTTGAAGAGCTGAAAGCGCTGATTCTCCGCTCGTCCTCTTCCGGTACGGTTGCGCTTCGGGATGTTGCCGAAGTTGAGGATGGTTTCAAGGAGATCACAACCCTGACGAGGGTGAATGGCCGGAGTGCTGTTGGCATTATGGTGATGAAGCAAAGTGATGCCAACACGGTTGACGTGAGCCGTCTTACACGCTCAGCGCTTTCGAAGCTTACGGCGCTTTACCATGACAGGAACCTCTCATTTGATATTGCACAGGATTCATCGACTTTTACGATTGAGGCCGTTACGGCAGTACAGCACGATCTGATGCTTGCCGTACTGCTTGTTGCCCTGGTGATGATCCTGTTTCTGCACAGTCTGCGCAACTCGCTGATTGTGCTTGTCTCGATCCCGACATCGCTGGTGACCACCTTTATCGGAATGTATCTGTTCGGATTTTCCCTCAATTTGATGACCCTGCTCTCCCTTTCACTGGTGGTGGGCGTTCTGGTGGATGACTCCATTGTGGTGCTTGAAAATATCTACCGCCATCTTGAGCGTGGAGAAGAGCCTCGCCAGGCGGCCCTTGCAGGCCGAAACGAGATCGGGTTTACCGCACTCTCCATTACCCTGGTCGATGTGGTTGTGTTTCTGCCGCTTTCACTGGTCAGCGGTATTGTGGGCAATATCCTGCGCGAGTTTTCGGTTGTCATGGTGATTTCAACGCTGGTCAGCCTTTTTGTCTCCTTTACCCTGACGCCGCTGCTTGCATCACGCTTTTCAAAGGTTGAGAATTTTTCCGGCAAGAACATGGCTGAAAAATTTGCCATTGCTTTTGAAGGCAACTTCCAGCGTTTTCGCCAGCGTTATCTTGATATTCTTCAATGGAGTCTGTTCAATCCTTCCAAGGTTTTTTTCAGTGCGATTCTTCTTCTTGTGGCCTCTTTCAGTCTGCTTTTTTTCGGCCTTATCGGTGGAGAGTTTATTTCGGTATCCGACCGCGGAGAGTTTGCCGTCAAGCTGGAGCTTGAACCCGGAACGCCGCTTGCTGATACCAACCGGCTGACGAGGAGTGTTGAACGCCGTCTTACTGCGATGGCGGAGGTGAAAAAGGTGATGGTCAATGTCGGTTCTTCGAATGAAGGATTTTTAAATCAGAGCGCAGACAATATTTCAGAAATAAACGTCAAGCTTTCGCCAAAAGAGGAGCGGACGCGATCGACTGATGCCATCATGCAGGCAATCCGTCTTAATTTGCAGGATATTGCGGGTCTCAAGGCCAACATCAACCCGATCGGTATTTTCGGGACGGCCAATGAGACTCCGGTTGCGGTTATTCTGAGCGGCCCATTGAGAAGCCAGGTAACGCGGGTGGCTGAAGCGCTGCGGGACAGTGTAAAAACCATTAAAGGAACTGCGGACGTCAAGCTGACGTCACAGATCGGCAGTCCGGAGATGCGCATTGTGGTCGATCGTGAAAAAATGGCTTCATTTGGCATCACCATTGCTGATGTAGGAGCGGCGCTCCGTACGGCCTATGCCGGAGATGAAGCCGGCAAATACCGGGACGGAAGTGATGAATACGATATCAGGGTCATGCTCGACAAGTCCTACCGTCAAAATACCTCAACACTTGCCGAAATCACCTTCCGTACGCCGCAGGGCGATCTGGTTCGTCTCGGACAGTTTGTCAGCTTTGAACAGGATCGCGGCTATACGCAGTTGCAGCGCAAGGATCGCAATAATGCCGTCTGGGTCAAGGCTCAGGTTGTCGGCCGTCCTGTTGGCAGCGTCGGCAAGGATATCGAGCGGGTCATTGAAAACCTGAAAAAAAGCGGCATCATGCCCGCAACGGTATCTTATGCCTATGACTCGGATCTGAAAAGGCAGAAAGAATCGAATTCAACCCTCATGCTCTCTTTTCTTGTTGCCATTATCTTTGTCTATCTTATAATGGTAGCGTTGTATGATTCCTATATCTGGCCGATGGTGGTGATGTTTTCGATCCCCCTGGCCATTATCGGAGCTCTTTTTTCCCTTGCCATAACCGGCAAATCGCTCAGCATCTTCACGATTCTGGGTATCATCATGCTTGTCGGGCTGGTGGGAAAAAACGCAATACTTCTGGTGGATTTTATCAACAAATTCCGTCTTGAGGGTATGGAACGTTCTGCAGCGATCATTGAGGCGGCAAAAGAGCGGCTTCGTCCTATTCTCATGACCACCCTGACCCTGATATTTGGCCTTCTGCCTATTGCGCTTTCTGGCAGTTCGGGTTCTGAATGGAAATCAGGCCTTGCTGTCGCGCTGGTTGGCGGACTTGCCAGCTCCATGTTTTTGACGCTTCTGGTTATTCCTGTAGTCTATGTCTGGTTCGACAGCAAGCCGGGCAAGTTTATTGGCTGGCTTACCCGGCAGCCAAAGAAGTTTATTGAGTGGTTCCAGCAGGTGATCATGAAGTCCGTTGTGCTGAAAGGGAAGCGGTGAGTACAGGAACTTTTTTTTGCAATTACCTGAACAACTGATAAGCAATGCGTTTTTTTTTGAACCAGACTCCGGTCCTTTTGACTTGTCGCGCGGCCCTCGCTTTCTCATGGATTTATCAGGGTGCTGTACCAAAAATAGCCTGCCAGAGCAGAGGGGAAACCGACCTGCTCGGTCATCTTATTCCGGTCTACCAGTGGGCGTGTGAGGCTGTTGTCTGGATGGGTGCAGCCGAAATTATTTTCGGACTTTTCCTGCTTGTCGCTGTCAGGCAATGGGTTTTTTGGCTTAATATGGCCGCGCTCGTCGGGCTCCTTCTTTTTGTTGCCCTCTTTGAACCTGCGATGTTTGCCTTGCCATTCAACCCCCTGACCCTGAATATTTCACTGATTGCTCTTTCTCTGATCGCCTTGCTTGAACTGAAAAAATTAAAACAATCATCTGAATGAAACTGCTCCGTTTTGATGGAGAGTTGAGCAGTGTTGCACGGCTTTTTCTCTCTGTTTCCGTTTTCGTTATTGCTCTGGCCGCTTTTCTTGGTGCGGCAGGAGCCGTTACGGGCAATCTCTTTCTGTTGAAGCTTCACCCCTACCTCTTTTTTATCGGCTTCGGGAACCTTGCCATTCTTATTCTCAACCGCTACCTGACTGCGGCAATCTATCCTGAACTGAAGATCGACCCGTTCAGGCAGGTGCGTTATATCTATCTTGTTTTGCTCGCTCTCGGCATGATTACGCTGGCCGTTGCCATGGAGTGGCCGTTACTGAAGGCCGCGACTGGACTTCTGCTCATGGTGGTGGTTGCAGGACCGATCAAGGAAATTTTTACCACGCTTTCGGTTCCGAAAATCTGGAAAGAGGTGTCGGTACGCTACTATATTTTTGATGTTCTTTTTCTGCTCAATGCCAATCTCGGGCTTTTTACCCTCGGTCTTAAAGAGGCATTTCCCCGTCAGGGGATTATTCCGTTTTTTGTGACCCAGTCATCCTACTTTCTTGGCTCCTCTTTTCCTCTCAGTATCAGTGTGATGGGATTCCTCTATACCTACGCATGGAGCCGTTCATCAAGGCGGGAGCTGGTAAAGAGGTTGTTCAGTCTCTGGTTTTATATTTTTGTCGGCGGAGTTCTGCTTTTTCTGCTGGTTATTCTTGCTGAAAACTATCTCGGGATGATGCTGATCAGCCATTTCCTGCTCTTCGGCGTGATGGCCCTGCTCGGCAGTTTCGCCGTCTATCTCTACCATTTTTTCCATAAAAGCTTTCCCCATCCGGCACTGGCTTTTCTGTTGAGCGGACTTGCCCTTCTTTTTGCTACCAGTGCTTACGGCATCATGAATATCTACTTTCTAAAGGGTATTCATTTTGGCACTATCCCCCCCCTGCCTGTCGACCGGATGTGGATTTATCACTCCCATACCCATGCAGCACTGCTCGGCTGGATAACTTTTTCGTTCATCGGTATGATCTATATCGTTATACCCGCGATAATCCGTTCCAACTCCCTTGAAACACTCCGCAGTGAGCTTGCGCTTTCGGCTCTGCTTGGCGGGCCTGCCATGAAAAAAGCATTCCGGCAGCTTACCCTGCTTCTGCTTTCGGCAACGGCAATCCTGCTTGCCTTTTTTCTCGAAAACGCTCCTTTGCTTGGTGTTGCCGGCATGGTGTATGGATGCGCAGTCTCTTATTTATCTGTCAATCTTCGGCGGGAAATGAAATAATCTCTTAGCGGAGGATAATGTTATGGTTTTTTTGAATCGACCGTATGTGACGGTGACGATACCGATGTACAATAATGCCCGTTTTATCGCCGAGACGATAAATTCGGTGCTTTCGCAGACCTTTACTGATTTTGAGCTCTTGATTTATGACGATCATTCGACCGATGGCTCCTATGACATTGCCGCTTCACTGACCGATTCGCGCATCAAGCTCTTCAGAAACCCCGAAAACCTCGGGCCGGAGGGGAACTGGAACAGGGCAATCAGCAAGGTCAGAGGCAAGTATGTCAAGCTGGTCTGCGGTGACGATATTCTTTTTCCTGAATGTCTTGAAAAGCAGGTGGCCGTTTTTGACGATCCGGTCAATGCCGGAGTAAGCCTGGTCAGCAGTCAGAGGACCATTATTGATCCTGCAGGCAAGACACTGATCAAAAAGGTGAATTTTGTTGACGGAGGTCGCAAGGAGCCGGCTGATGTGATCAGGAAAATGGTCCGTATGGGCACCAACATCATTGGCGAACCGGTCTGTGGCCTTTACCCGGCTGAGCTGATTGCCAAAATCAGCGGCTATAGCGCCGTGGTGCCCTATACCATTGATCTCGATTTCTGGATACAGATGCTCAAGCACGGCGATCTGTTTGTTATTGACGAGTCACTCTGTGCTTTCCGTATTTCCGACCTCTCCTGGTCGTCAAGGATAGGAGAACTCCGTTATGAGCAGTTTATCGAGTTTATGGAACAGGCCGCAGCCGATGAAAGCCACGGTGTTACGGATCTTGACCTGTTTATCGGAAAAATCAATTGCGCCGTTCAGTCGATGACCAGCCTCATGGGCTTCAAACTTTTTGCCTCGTCAGCATCCGGCAAAATAAACGGCAAGTTCTTTGAAGAGAGCAAGGATAATCTCAGGAAGCGGGATGCTGTTATGAGTAGGGAAAAAATTTTTGACAACGAATTAACAAAGTAATTATTTATGCAACTTACAGCTAAGCTCGCATCAATTCTTCCTGAACAGAGCGGTGCGGGAAAAAATGGCACCTGGAAAAAACAGGACATCATTGTTGAAACTGACGGGCAATATCCGAAAAAAGTCTGCATCTCCTTGTGGGGTGAGAAGTACGACAGAAATCTCCTCAAGGTGGGATCGAAGCTCACGATTTCGTTTGATATCGAGAGCAGGGAGTTCAACGGAAAGTGGTATACCGATGTAAAGGGCTGGAAGGTTGAGGGCGAGAGTGCGGGTGGCGGCTCATATTCCGAGGATATGGCCTCTTATGCTCCTCCAGTTTTTGATCATGACGGCGGGAGTGTTATTTCCAATGACGATTGTCCGTTCTAAGCGTCAGTCGCAGAATTTTCTGTGAATTTAACCATTGCAAGAGAACAAAACCGATGTATCTCTTTTTTGATACCGAAACAACAGGGCTGCCGCGTAACTGGCGGGCACCGGTCACTGATGTCGATAACTGGCCAAGGCTGGTGCAGTTGGCCTTTTTATACTGCGATTGTGACGGCAACCAGCTCTCTTCCGGTGATTATCTGATTAAACCGGAAGGCTTTGTTATACCGTCAAGCGCTGTTCAGATTCATGGCATATCAACCCGGCGGGCAACTCTTGAAGGAAAACCGCTTGCGCAGGTGTTGCAGTCGTTTCATGAACTTGTCGACGATGCCCAGATTCTTGTGGCTCACAATATCAGTTTTGATGAAAAGATTGTGGGCAGTGAACTGATACGGGCGGGAATGCCTAATCCTCTTCCTTCAAAAAGAACGATATGCACCATGGAGAGCACCACGGATTTTTGTGCTATCAAGGGTCCATATGGCAACAAATGGCCAAAACTTTCTGAATTGTATTGCCTGTTGTTCGGAACCGGCTTTGAAGAAATGCATAATGCGGCTGTTGATATTCAGGCTACGGCGAAATGTTTCTGGGAGTTAAAGAAAAGGGGAGTTATCCGCTAACCGATAAACGTCAATAGCTATGAGGCTTTTGGAGAAAATTGCTCTTGTCACCGGAGCAGCGGGGGGGATAGGCAGGGCAGTCGCACTTTGCTTTGCAGGGGAAGGAGCCATCGTGATTGCCAGCGATATCAAGGCATCTGCATGTGCGGAGACTCTGGAGCTTCTTGAGCGCCGTGGAGGAAGCGGCATGTCGGTGCCGGCCGATGTAACACAGGAAAAAGAGATTCAGGCGCTTTACCATCTGATTGGGCAGCGCTACGGGAGGCTTGATATTGTGGTCAATATTGCCGGTGGCGACTGCGAACCGGCCTCCGATGTTGAGGAGATTGACTATCTGAAAATGAGCTCCAATCTTGATCTGAACCTCAAATCCTGCATTATCTCATGCCGGGAGGCCGCACGGCTCATGAAACCGCAGGGGTTCGGCAAAATGGTGAACATGAGCTCGCTGGTCTATAGGGGAAGCCCAAACCAGTTTTCCTATGCGGCGGCAAAAGGAGGCATTTATGCCTTTACCCGATCACTTGCCATGTCACTCGGGCGTTATGGCATAACGGTCAATGCCCTGGCGCCAGCGCTGGTGGAGGTTCCGGCCTTTGTTGCGGCATTGGGTGCCGAACGGTGGGAGATGCTTCGCAATGAATGTGCACAACGGTACCCGCTCGGTCGGGTAGCCACGCCGGAAGATGTTGCCCGGTGCGCACTTTTCCTTGCTTCCGATGATGCCGCCTTCATCACCGGCCAGATTCTGGAAATTTCCGGTGGTGCGAGGCTTTGAGGGGGAAGCGCGTGCTGATATATCTGGCGGAGTGCAGATCATAGATCTCAAAACCTGAACCGTCATCCTTGAACTTCAGATAGCGCTTCACCTCATAGGAGAGATTGTCCCCGATTTTTTTATGCCAGATTATATCGCCAGAGCGGTCAAGCAGAAGGAATTCCATGCCGCTGCCTTTGTCTTCATGTGTTGCTACCAGAGCAAATTTACCATCCCCGGCGACCTTTATTTCAACCAATTCAGGTAATCCGGCACTCTTCTCCCATACAATATTTCCTGTCAGGGAATTAAACAGTGTTATGCCGGCTCCATTTTTGCCGTTTTCACCGATGATGAAATATTTTCCGTCAGAGGAGAGTCTGGTTTGACGAATCCACCTTAATGCTTCGTCACCGGACGACCGGCTTTTGAACAGAACTTCCTTGAGCAGTTTGCCCTCTTTATTGTACACCGCCACGCCACTTGAACCGCCCTCATCTCTCCAGCCCCACAGGGGCAGGGTAATGATTTCGCCATTGTCTGAGACCGCAGCGGCACCCGGTTCATTCAGCAGCGGTTCACTCCAGAGCAGGCGGCCATTTTGCTTGAAGCTCCAGGAGGGAAGATGTTCACCGTGGATAATTGATAGCTCATATTTTCCGTTTTCGGAAAAATAGCGGTCTATGGCGCCGGGTCTATCAGCCATCCTTTCTTCCATCCGGGCAAGCGCGCTTGATGAAAAGAGCGGAGTGATGACGGCAATAACCAGCACCAGAAGTGCAACCGGTTTGCCTGGCTTTCTTTTAATTTGCGGCATGTCATTTACTTGTTTACTATTCAGATACTGTTTTTATGCAGGACGGTATTTATCCGGTAAATTAAACAAAACGAATACACTACCATGAAAAAAGTATTTTTTGCTCTTCTCCTCTTTGCCATTGCAGGCATGTATGGCGTACAAGGGTTTGCGGGGAGTGCAATGGATGATTTAAACAATGCCGCACGCAACGGTGATGCTGCGACAAGCGCACCAACCGGTGAAGGGGCAAGAGAGGGTGCCGGTCAGGGTTTTGATACCCCGTCGCCAACACCGGTTGATTTAACCGGTAAAGAGGGTGTGGTTGACCCGGCAGATCTCAAGCAATACGATCCTGCACCGATCAGGGTTCAGGGAAACCCTCCGCCTCCTCTGCCGTGAAATGATGGTGGTGGAAGGCATTATGGATAGTGTTGGAAATATTGCGAAAAAACCGGGGAAGAAGTTGCCTCCCCGGTTTTGGTTGTTATTTCACCGTTTCGTTATTTGAGCCTTGTTCCAGAATTCCGCCCCACTCGATAACCGTAAAACCTTTTCGTGCAAAAGCATCAATTACAGGCTCATTGAGATTGACGGCCGTGCGGGTTGGAGCAAAACTGAGCAAGACTCTTAAGAGCGTATCAGGCTTCGGAAATATTTTCAGGCCAAGCTGATCGTTCACTATTTCAGGGCGGATCAGTTTGATGGTATAGTAATTGCTTAAAGGGAGATTTAGCATCCAGTAAACTTTAAAAGCCTTTGCCTCATCCTTGTTCAGTCCGAATTCATGCAGATATTTGTTGAACCATCCGCCGAGGACACTGTATTTTACTGACCAGCCATCCTCAGGCCGGGCAACGGGTTTGTCAAGAGCAACTTCATAGAAGAGGTACCGGTATTTATGATCGATCAGTCCGTTGCTGTCGGCAACAACTCGCCATCTTTTGCTGTAAAAAGGGATACTCTGAATGACTTTTCCTTTTGGATCAAGTTGGACCTCGACAGACATTTTTTTAACCGGATACAAATAGAGCGCAGGTTTTTTTACAACTTCCATCTCCCTGCAATCTTGCAATTCATTGTTTTGCAAAGAGTAACATACTGTTTTTTCAAGGGTTGGCTTGGCATGAGCGTCGGATGCATTATGGACAAGCATGGTAATTGCTATTTCATGCGGATTCCATGGCATCCAGCTATTCGGGCCAGTTACGGTAACGGTTTTAATTTCTATATTGTCTCCAAGAAGCACAGGCCTGGTTTGCACGTAGTGGCTATCTTTCTTGATTAAACCGGAAAGTTCATAAAAGCCGGCACTTCCCATGCCATGATGCTCAATGATAACGACAAGATCAAGATCTCCATCCCCATTCAAATCAGCAATTTTATAGTGAACTAACGATGCGGCAATGTAATTTTCAGGTTTATCTCCATCTTTACCTGAACCTTTTTTTAACTGAACCGACCTTTTTGCTGCTAAAAGATTATAGGTGTAATTTTTTGCAATACTATCCAATTTGCCGCCCTCGTTGGCCATAATCGGTCTTAACGGCATTTCACAATATCCCGTTCTTGTGCATGCCGTTATGAGAAGTATTGCAAAAGGTATAACATACTTCATGACTAGCTTCCTCTGCTTGAGTTGAAAAAGATATATCGCAATTGAACGTCTTCCGGTTGTTTTGGTTCTCCGGCCATTATGGTTATACTCAATACATGGTTCTTTACAAAGAATGTCAATTATTTTTCAAAAACCCTCATCATCCCGATGTTACAAGCACTGATACAGGAGGTAACAAAATGGAGTTCGTGAGCAAATCAATACAAGCACTTCCTCTGCTTCTTCTCTTTTTTTTCAACTGCCTATCCGTTTCGGCCGAGCCTTATTCCACAAGCCCGAGAGTATGCGGTGAGGAAAAACTCATGGAATTAACGCAGCGCCAGCAAGGGTTTACCGTAAGGGTCGGAAGCAATGGCTGCACAGCAAAGAACTCCTTCATCGTCTTGATTAAAAAGGCAAAAGGTGCCACAGCAGCAGCGCCGCAGTATCTGCTTACCCTCATACGGTCAGTTGCTGACGAGTGCAAGGCAATTGTAGATGATGGGGAGCTCATTGACTATGACCTGCAAAAAGATTTTGGTCTTACCGGCAACCCTGACTACTCCATTACCAATCAGGTAAATCGCGCGAGGCAAACCAGTCACCAATGAAGGGCTATTGCCACCGTTGCTTCAGTCTTGCCTGGGGTTAAGGATATTAGCCACAATACTAATCAGTGCTTTCATGGTGATGGGTTTCTGGATAAAATTAACCTCACTTTCAAGGACACTGTTTTGGGCAATAATATCAGCCGTGTAGCCCGACATAAAGAGCGTTTTAAGCCCCGGACGGGCAGAAAGAAGTATTTTGGAAAGTTCTGCTCCATTCATTTCCGGCATGATCACATCCGTAAGCAGCAGGTCAATCGTGCCTTGGTAGTTTTCAGCAATCCTTATGGCTTCATCGGCTGAAACGGCATGCAATACCTTGTAGCCATTGCGTTCAAGAATGATTTGGCAGAGCAGGAGAATATCGGGTTCATCTTCCACGAGCAGGATAGTCTGATGGCCTTTATGGAGGAATACCTCAACCGATTCTTCCTGATCAGCCTGTGACTGGAGATGATTCAGGGGAAGACGAATCGTGAACGTCGTGCCACTTCCCGGTTCGCTCTGGCATTCGATCGTGCCGTTGTTTTGCTTTATAATTCCGTAGACCGTTGCAAGACCAAGGCCAGTGCCTTTTCCGCTCTCTTTGGTGGTAAAGAAGGGCTCAAAAATATGTTCGAGATTGGATTTGTCAATACCGCATCCATTATCATGAACGGTCAACGTTACATAGTCTACTGAGTTATCAACAGGGTCGCTGGTTTTTCCGGAGATATTTGACAACGTTTGGCTTCTGCTTTCAAGAGTAATTCTGCCGTTACCGCTTATGGCATCACGCGCGTTGACACAGAGGTTGACAAGAATCTGGTCGATCTGCGATGGATCGATTTTTATCTGACTTTTATGGTCGTCATGGTTCCATACCAGCTCGATATGTTCACCGATGAGACGCTGCAAAAAGGGAAGCATACCATCGATCGCATCATTCAGGTCAAGAATTTTCGGCGTGACAATCTGCTTCCGGGCAAAGCCAAGAAGTTGCTGGGTCAGATTTGCAGAACGGATTGCCGCCTTGTGGATGGCTTCAAGATTGGGATAGACTTTATCGGACGGGTCAAAAAGTTCGAGGGCAAATTCAGAGTGACCGAGAATAACGGAGAGCATGTTGTTGAAGTCATGGGCAATCCCTCCGGCAAGCCGCCCTATCATCTCCATCTTCTGGGATTGATGAAGCTGAACTTCAAGCCGTTCCTTCTCCCTCTGATTCTGCTTGTATTCGGTAACATTGATACATGAACCGGCAATAAAAACAGAGTGATCTTTTTCATTGAAGACGACTTTTGCCGTGTTACTGATGGTGGCAACAGTTCCGTCCAGGAGGTGAAAATCTGCTTCAAAATTATTCAAAAAGCCTTGCTTGAAGAGAAGATCCCGGAATTGCTGACTATCTTGCGGGTGAACACAGGCGGCTTGTGTGTCCATGGCAAACCATGACTCCAGGTCAGAGGTCGTGCACCTGAAAATATCCAGAAAGTTTTGGTTCGCGGTGATTATTTTTCCGTTCATGGTTGACTGGTAGAGTCCGATCGGGACGCTGTCAAACAATTCCCGGTAATTTTTTTCACTGATCTGCAGAGCTTGCTCGCTTTGCAGCCGTTCCAGTTCTCCGGATGCACGAACGGCAATCATTTTCAGCGCAGCTTCTGCAAACTTGCGATTTGCAAGCGGGCAGTTAGCAATAGCGGTAATCAGGCCGATTGGCTGGCCGGTGTGGTTCAAGAGCGTTACAACTGCATAATTTTCACCACGCAGATCCTGAAGCACTTGATTGTGCGGAAAACGTTGATACAATTCCAACGCATGGAAACCGTACAAATCCTTGCTGATGGCATGATCGGCTGATGTTTCGTTCCGGGTATAGACCACGTTATCCTCAAAATGACCATCGTTCCAGACGGCCACCGTCGATGCGGTCAATCCATCACCATCAAGACTTTCAATGGCGACAAAGTTCAGCTCAAGGGTTTCAGCGATATATCGGGAGAGTGCTTTAAAAAATGGCTCATTCTGTGAAACGTAGCTTGAATAGGAGAGAAACAGCTGTACCGCCTCAATTTTTTTTTGCTCCGTGATGTCAATACCGATGCCGATCAGGAACGGATTGCCGTCAATGATTATTTTCCGGCCAGTCATCAAGAACCATCGAAAGTCGGGGCCGCCTTGGAGAAGAACTCTTACCTCCACATTTCCATCCAGACCATGCTCAAGAACAGACAACATTTTTTCATGAAAAATTGCCTTATCGTCAGGATGTAAGGTTGAAATGGCCAGGGTATCAGCCATCTCGCTTTCCGTTTTTCCCAGAATCTCATCTCGCAGGCACGCGTTCCAGCCGGCATAGTAACCGCCCGCACCAATCATATAAAACGTATCGTTTATACTGCTGATAATGGTTTTACTGAAAGCCTGCTCTTTTTTTCCGAGCTGCTGTGCCCTCTTCAGATCGGTAATGTCAATAATGATTCCGGCGTACCGGTAAACTTCTCCGTCATCTCCTTTGAAGGGCGTGCCTTTTGACATAACCCAACGCTCCCCAACGGAAATATTCCGGACACGCCACTCAACGGTAAACCCTATCCCTCGTTCTATTGCATTCTTGACTGTTTGTTCTGCCTGCTTTCTGTCGTCAGGTGCGATCGATTGTATCCAGGTATCGTAGGACGCCTCGCTGTAGAGCGGATCCAAACCATAGAGGGACCAGATTTCATTCGACCAATGAGAGCTGTCTGTCAGTAAATTCCACTCCCAAATACCGGACTGGGTTGCGTCAATAATGAGTTGCTGCCGTTCATTATTGACGAGCATTGCCTGCTCAATCGCTTTCTGCCGGCTGATATCGGTGAGAATAGCCCGGCATTCCTCTCTGTTATCGTTGACAACAGCGTCAATGCGGAAAATTTTCTGGCTGATGGCATTTATTCCTGACTTGAATAACCGTATTTCGCAATAGTTCGGTTCTTTGCGGTTGAACACTCTTGCCAGAAGCTCCTTGAAGGCTTTGTGGTCTGGAGCGGCAATAAATTTATCCAGCCGTTTTCCGCGCAACAGGGAGCGTTCAAGGTCGAGCATCTTTGCTGCTGTCAGGTTCACCTCGATGATATTGCTGTCTGGAGCAAGTGTGATGTATCCCAGTGGAGCGAAGTCATAAAGATCGGTGTACCGTTCAAGACTATTTTCCAGTAGTTCTCTTGAGTGAATCAGCTCTTGATGCTGCATTTCAAGTTCGATCTGCTGAATCCCCATTTCATGGATCAACCTGAGCATCTCCTCCGGTTTAGAGGAGATATCCAGGTTTGTCAGTTGACTTTTTTTCATGCGCTGCCCAGCCCGCGTGGAGGTAATTCAGAAAAGTTGTCCAGAGAGGTGTTGTTTTGATGCATAATCAGTTCTCGCAGACTCAGATGTTTTCAGGAATCTGGTTCGGGCTGTCAATTTCAAAAAATGTTGTACAGACCTGAAAGTTTTTTTCGCTTCCATCTTGCAATCTGTTCGATGTGCTGACTTTAATCCATCGGGTCTTCTGATCATGAGGATGGACAATGCCCATAACAACGTCATGTACAGGCTTTCCGGAGTGCAGGGTGACTACAGCCGGGTGATTTTCATGAGGAAAGTCGGATCCGTCAGTCCGGACAAGTTTCCATTGAAGGTCGGCAATGTTGTTGCCCTGCATTTCTTTCTGGGAAAGCCCTGTAATCCGTTCCGTTTCTCGATTGGTCATCACAATATCTCCCCTTGAATCCTGAAGCATGATTCCAACGGGTAAGGTGTCGATCAAAAACCGGGAACTCTGCTCAATTTCCCGCAGACTTTCCTCCAGTTTCTTGGCAATACTGATATCACTAAAGGTAATGACCAGCCCGTTGATGCGGTTTTCGAGTGTACGGTATGGCATGATTTTGACCATAAAACAACGCTTGTTACTTGCATAAATCTCTTTTTCACAGAATACAAGGGTATTGAGAACCTCCCGGGCATCATCAGCCAGGTCGGGATAGTGCAGATCGGTAACAATATCCGTTACAGGGCGTCCGACATCGGTTGCGATCAGTTTGATGATGGAGGCTGTCCGGTTGGTGAATCGTCGTATGTTGAGTTTCTCATCAAGAAAGAGAGTTGCAATGTCGGTGCTGTTAAGCAGGTTTTTCATGTCATTGTTGGCCTGTGAAAGGTCAGTGACCTTCGACTGCAGCTCCTGGTTCACCGTCTGCAGCTCTTCGTTCAATGACTGCATCTCCTCTTTTGATGTGGTCAACTCTTCATTGGTACTCTGCATCTCCTCATTGGCTGACTGCATCTCTTCATTCGTGCTTTTGAGTTCCTCTTCAGAGGTCTGCATCTCTTCACGTATGGTGATAATCTCTTCTTTGGCACCTTTAAGTTCTGCTTTAAGAGAAAGAAGCTTGCTGTCGTTGATATCTGCAAGCGGAAGCTGGCCAGATGCATCTGAAGCTTTTTGTGCAACGTCAGCAAAAACAATCATGACCATGTTTTTGAGGGAATCAGGGTTTTCAATAAGTTTAACCGTCAAATCAAGGATCTTTGTTTTTCCGTTTGTTTCGAAGATCACTCCCTTTTTTGAAATCTCTCCTTTTTGGCGGAGTACAGTTGAGAAAAGAAGATTCAGTTCGTAACGAATCCCTTCCCTTGCCATCGAAAAAATATTCAGGTTGGCTTTTCCTGCTGCCGGTTCCAGATAGTTGCCCGTACGGCCGTTTATATAGAGAATGTCTCCATTCTCATTTGTCAGCACTGCTGCAGGAGTGAAATGCTGGAGCAGGAGCCTGTCGCTTATCGTTTTCAGATTCGGTTCGACTGGTATCATCTTGAGCGACGGGGAGGGAATAACCGGGATATCATGAAAATAACGGTTCACGGACCCGGAAAAATCAAAAGACTCAGGCCTGACTTCCTGATCAAGATGACGGAAAAAACGGGCCTTGCTGTCGAGCGATTGAAACAGTTGGCTATTGGATCCAACCGTTTCAGCGCTTCCAAGAAAGAGAATTCCTCCGGGATTGAGGCTGTAATGAAAGAGGCGCATAATTTTTTTCTGGAGATCTTGCTCCATGTAAATCAGCAGATTGCGGCAAAGAAGTATATCGAGTTTGCTGAATGGTGGATCCATAATGACATTATGGGGTGCAAAAACAATGGTCTCGCGAATTTCTCTTGTGATCTTGTAACCCCGGTCATCTTTTTCAAAGTATTGCTTGATACGGTCGGGAGAGACATCAGCCAGGATATTGGACGGATAGATCGCTGCACGGGCCTTCTCAACGGCATTTTTGTCGATGTCCGTTGCAAATATCTGGAGTTTGAAATTGCCGGTATGTTTCATTGTTGTAAGGACTTCTCTGAAGACAATAGCTAGGGAATAGGCTTCCTCACCTGTTGAACAGCCTGCAACCCATGCCCGAACATTGCCGCCTGACGGGCGGGAAGCGAGAATAAGTGGAATTCCCTCATTTTTAAGGGATTCCCAGGCCTCAGGATCCCGGAAAAAGCTGGTTACACCTATCAGCAGCTCCTTGAAAAGCAACTCGATTTCATTGGGATTCTCTTGAAGATAGCGGACATAGTCGGGAATCTTATCAATTTCGTGAATACCCATGCGCCGTTCGATACGGCGATAAATCGTATTTTTCTTGTATTGTGAAAAATCATGCCCGGTCTGATTACGCAGGAGAATAATAATTTTTTTCAGCGAACCCATCGTTCGCTCTTCTATGGTTACTGCAGGTTTTGAGATTGCGGGGATGTGTTTCAAATAGGAGCTGATTCTAAACGGGAGCGTTTCTGCTGTTGCTACGATGTCGGCGAGTCCTTCATCAATAGCGCTTCGGGGCATTCCGTCAAACTTCGCGGTAGCTGGATCCTGTACAAATACGGCACCACCTTTTTCCTTGATAGCGCGCAGTCCTAGCAGTTTGTCGGACTTTCCCTCAAGAAAAATATGTGTAAATAATTGCTTAACTCTTTGTTTATAAATAAGATAAGTTGTATATTGTTTGCATAGTTATCCGTCAACTGCCCATTGAAAAGCAATGCATTCAGACTT
>CAIJGA010000033.1 GCA_903820085.1 uncultured Chlorobiaceae bacterium | reverse complement strand
ACCCTGAACCATGTTTTTTAACGGGGAAGAACCACCAATAAGCACTCGGCTGCTCCCTTCAGCTTGTTAAGTATGCGACAACTCGAATGTCTTCAAGTTTCTATATAACAGAGAAGGATAAAATCCCTTGTATGTTTTTTAGGATCTCTATCAAAATGATTATTCCAACTCCCCTGCTAACAAAAGAATCCGACGCTTCACATCATCTGAAACCCACATTCCCGCATCAGTCAAACGATTGACATACGGCTCTACCTTACTTATGAATCCTTGTGCCTTAATTTCAAGTAATACTTTAAGGGTGCCCCAAACCTGTAAACCGGCAGCATGAGCTGTTCGACGGGCAAGCATATCATCAAGCAAAACAATACAATGCGAATTTTCTAAAGCAAGCGACATAGCTGATAATTCTCCAGGGCCAAGGTCTAAAGAGAGCCATTCAGAGGGTTGTGCTTTTGGGTTTATGATCCTGAGCCATGAATATTCTGACAGGGTTGGAACATCATATCCACTCTTGTCGCCCACCATTAATTCAACATGCACCGCTTCGGGAGTCCATATTTCCCCAAAAATTTCAGGAAGCCGGTCAATCAATCCTATACGATAAAGATAGAGTAACGGAGAGGTATTGCTAATGGCTTGAAGCATGGTCGCGCTCTAAATCATGTAATTCGGAAGCCAGAGGAAATACATTATAGCGATTGAGACTGAGTAAAAATTCAACCCGGCTCATTCCGGCAAGTTCTGAGGCTCGACCGGATGATAGCCGTCCCATCTCAAACAGCTTAACAGCTGCAAGCACCCTCAGTTCCTTTCCGAAAGCCAGTGCATCAGTCTTTTCTGCAAGCAGAATCTTTTCGGGAATATCAAGCGTGATGTGTTGAGCAGCCATGGTTTTCCTTTTTCTTTTCTTCAATTCAAGCCTTGCCTGAATATGCAAGCATTGTTGTAACAACACACGAAACATAT
Organism: uncultured Chlorobiaceae bacterium; assembly: GCA_903820085.1. Lineage (GTDB taxonomy): Bacteria > Bacteroidota > Chlorobiia > Chlorobiales > Chlorobiaceae > Chlorobium. The sequence continues at coordinate 1,494 of CAIJGA010000033.1, read as the reverse complement.
CAAAAATTCTCTGCACATCATAGCACCGCCCGTCACATCAAGAATAAGATCACGATCTCGCGCTGTAATTGTTTTCATACCGAATGGTACGGTTACCGAGTATTAACTTGCGGCTGATTCGACGACAACCCGTATTGAAGGTTGACTGCACCGGAACCTGAGTGCTCTTTCCCGAAGCATAGTCACGTTGTGCCTGACCCGGTTGTGCATCGATATGAAGACGCCTGAGTGTTTCCTCTGCAAGAACTTCAAGCGGTTCACGAGGAACCCGGCTTGCCGGTGAGCGAGCTGATTCTGGCTTTGGCAAACACTCCGTGCCCGAGACGAACGAGACGCCCCTCTTTGACAAAATCACTGAAGATCCGGCTGAACTGGCTCTGGCTCCCCATTTGCTCAAAATCAGAGCGTAAGACAATTTCACCTCGCCTCATGGTAACGGAGCGGATCATCCGGTCTCTGATGCTTAAACGGAATTTCATGGTACGATGATGCAATAATTAATCATTGACTTCTCTTTATAGTAATCAAAAGAATAAAGTATAGCAGGGCTTTTATGATGCAGATAATACCCACTTTCCAAAATCACAAAGAAGGATTTTCGGAGCATCAGCCGCCTTGAAAGAGAAAAGAAGCCAAAAACGTTCGGGCCATTTGGCACCGAAAAATACCAGAAACCTGAACAAAAAGATTGTAGAGGTAGCGCAGGCATTACGCATACAAGCGCAATACTCAATTATGCAATAAGTTATCAGGTTTTTTCAGGAGAAGTAAAAAAACTCGTATAACAATGGCGTAACAAAACCATGGGTAAACGGCGTTAAATCGGATAAAATCGGAGTATTTTGGCGGTATAAGGGAGGAAAGAAAAAAGCCTGTAAATCATTATTTTACAGGCTTTTAATAGGAGTGGGCGATAGAAGATTCGAACTTCCGACCTCTACAGTGTAAATATCATACTGAGACTATATGCTATTGATATAAAAAGAGTTAAAAGATAAATAAAATTTTCGTGTCGCATCCACGTCGCAGATTTTTTATCAAAATCAGTGAACAAATAGTAACAACAATTAGATTATAACTTCAAAAAGGTTGCCCTTTTGAACCTGATACCCGAGAAAAATCTCCCTGCCCGAATAGAATTATTGAATCACTACTGTAAGCTTTTTACCAAGAGCTTCGGCATAATGGCTCAGCGTCGAAAGCCGGATGTCTTCCGAATGGTTCTCGATGCGGGAGACTGCCGATTTTTTAGTGTGCAGTTTTTCAGCCAGATCTTCCTGGGTCAGGCCTGCACGTTTTCTTGCCTGGCGCAGTAACTCCCCGATCCGGAATTGTTCGTAACCCTGTTCAAAAGTTTTTGCGAAATCCGGGGACTCATCTTTCCGCTTCTTAATGTATCGTTCAAGATCATCCATGGTTTTTCCTCGATAGATATTCTGTTTTCCGCTTTTCAGCGAGTACAATTTCTGATGCCGGGGTTTTCTGAGTTTTCTT
>CAIJGA010000032.1 GCA_903820085.1 uncultured Chlorobiaceae bacterium | reverse complement strand
CTTAAAAGCAAGCTCGAGAGGGTTTAGAAGTTTCGAAAGTTACCGGATAAGAATCCTCTTTTATTGTGGGAAGCTGGAAATGCAACTTTAGATGGTGCAGTAAAATGAAATTTAGTTTCCATTAACTTCCGCGAAATGCCATAATAGTTAACTACTTCATCCGGAAATCCATAAAAACGAACCGGTGGGCTCGGGTACCATACTCTTCCCGGATTTCTAACCAATGCATACTTTTGAGCAGTAACCTCATACTGGCCCGATTTTTTTAATGATGGACTCATACCAATCTCAAGAATTGATTCATCACCTTCCTTCAAATAGTATTTCAATTCTTCAATTATCAGCAAATCCGATTCTTTATTCCCTTTTACTTTGGCAGTAAATCTTACCGTATTTGCGACAAAATTGGTTTGTGATACGGTGTCCCTGAACTTTAGCTTTTGAAATGGCTCCCATTCGTATTCAAAAGCGATCTCATTTTCAAAATTTCTTTGGTAGACCATCTCGCGGAATGACCCCAATTGAACAACGCTATTTTTTCCTCCAGGATAAAAAATAGCCTTACGATCCTGCGATTCGGCTGTTTGCTTTAGCATCATTAGAAACTGGCCAATACTGGATTTTCCGGAACTATTTGCACCCAAAAACAGAGAAATAGGCGCCATACGAATATGTCCAGTATCCTTCCACCCTTTGAAATTTTGTATTCGTAATTGTTTGAGCATATTTAATCTCCTCCCATTCTTGTTATTGCCTGATCATACCACATGAGCAGTTTCGGGTCTTCTTCGAGCACCTTATTTGGTATTTTTTCGGCGACGGCAATAATCGTGGTGTAATCACGCTCCTGCCAGGCTTTTTTGAACCCGGCGCGGACAGCTTCGAATCGGAAAACCTGGAGTTTTTTGGGGAACTGCTTGTATTCGCTAAACTCTTTGAGCAAATCCTTCTCACGGAGTTTCTCCAAATCACCTGCTTTATTTGGATCAGGTACGTACCAGCGATCCCTAGCTTTCAATACTAGGGAAGGGTCATCTTTGGGGCGATTTCGCAATTCTTGCCAATTGGTAGACAAATAGCTGTGAATCTGGCTAGGCACCTCTCCATGCTTATCGAAACGCAAGAAGTTTTGCTCGAGCAAAGTCGAAAGTTCAAGGGCTTTTTCGTTTTTGCTCCATCCACCAATTTGTTTCAAAAACTGAGGGTGAAGATCTTGGAAGGTCTGCGGCTTTTCACGCAGAAGGCTTCTCAGCCACTCGATTGCCGAGGATTCATCAAATACAAAAAGAGAGCCTTGTACCAAACGTTCGACGGTGAGGCGCTTTTTGTCATACTCAGCTGCTTGCTCAGGCAGAAAAAACATGCCATCCCTTTCGGCAAATCGTTGTCTCAAACCAATTTGAAACTCCTGATTAGATATTGGTACTGGATATCCGTTTCTAACGTAAAAAGCCACCATCTGGTCAAACAAGAGCCGAGGGTCTCGCTCTGTAAGAAAAGCGACATTGGAACCGATTTTTTTAAAAATAGGTAAATGAGATAAATAATTACGGACAAACACCCAAACACTCGCCTCTTGATTGACTGATCGTTTGAATTTTTCCACAAACTTTGTTGTTGGTTTATAGGCTGATATTATTAAATCTTGAACGACTGCCCCCGGCCTAATATCAGCAAGTATAGTTGTAGATCCTTTATCAAGTTTACATACTTGTGCGATGACGAAACCGGCTTCAGATATTGAGTTCTGAATCAGATTCCAAACTGATGCTTGTGTGTTGTGAAATTCAACAGTTAGCCATTTCCCTTGCTTTAGAATTCTGAAGCATTCTTTAAACGCTCTAAGCATTAGATTTCCGTAGTATTCAAAATCCTTTCGTTTTGTTTCATCTATAACAGCTTCAGAACTATTGTTAGATTTGGCCTTTATCCACCCTTCGAGAACTAAATTCATTTCACTATAAATTATATTTGCACCGAACGGTGGGTCAGTATAAATGTAGTCGATACTTTCGTCATCAATTTGAGAAAGGCTTGTCGCAGATTGGGTAGTTACCAGATGCCCATCATGGTTTATTGGTTTGACAAACTCCGCATCAATAAATTTTTTAATTTTCCTCTGGAGCGATTCATAGACATTTTTTTCCATCCTTACTATCGGCATGTACAAGTTGCCTGACATACCTCCACCACCACCAAAGTACCCTTGTCGTTCAGAAATCACTGTAAAAACTGATGTGAGGCAGGATCGGATAGCATTACGAATAGAGACATCTTGTATTTTAAGCATTCGATCCCACAAATCAGCAAAAACAAGACTATTTCTCTCGGAAAGAAATTTGCTAATATTTGATATACCTTTTTCTCCTAGCTGGGCAAGCTTTGCAGAATAGCCTGTAGGATCAATTTCATCGTAAGGCTTCCATAGTGTAGTATTTTTAATAGCATCTTTAACTTTTTTATAAACCTCTATATCAAAATCATTTGGTTTACGATTTATTCTGTTTTTTCCGGTTCCAGCATTAACCCATGCTAGTGCTTTTTTCTTCCCTTCAGTTGTCAGAATTCGTTCAATTCTCCTAACATTGAGTTCCACCCCACATGATGGGCATTCAAATTTTTTTTTTGTCTCAACCTTATTACCATGATGGATTACTCCATGAGGAAAAAACGGAAATTCATAGACGCATTCAGGACATGTAAAAACATCAGTCCATACGAAATAGTTAGCATAAAAAAGCTTTCCATTTGTCTCTGTTTCATATACCCAGCCAAGTTCTTTTTTTGAATCCGCTATAAGTATTTCTATCTCTTTTTTAAATTTAGACCGATTAAAATTGGACGTGTTCACCCCTGAGATAAATGTGGCGATTGGGGCTAAATCATTGACAATCACATTCCTCCCGGATTCTCGGGCGGCCACACCGGTCATGCCTGTGCCGCCAAACACATCGACAACGATGTCATCGGGCTCGGTGTAATACGAGATCAACTCTTTGATAATCTCTGGCGGGACCTTTGTGTGATATGGGTGAAAAGAATAAACTGGGTGTCGTTCACCAGCAGTAAGATCTCCGGAATATGGCTCGGATATTTTTTCTTCCATTGAACTATTCCCATAATACCGTATAAAATCCTTAATCCATGGATTCGGACAAATGGTGTAATAAGGTGGATCGCTCAAGGCAAGGATGTCCTCGTCATTTCCAATCGGAAATCCTTCAATTTTCCGGAACTCAGGGTTCTGCAGTTTCATGCGCAGTTCTTCCGTAAAGTGTTCACGGCGAGCTTCGTCATTTTCGAACTCAAGCCCCAGGCACTTTACTGGACTGGGTTTCTTTTCATCGAAACCAAGGTCAAACAGCATATTGTCGATCATATTTAAATCCTTTTGTTAATCGCCATTCTGAGTCTGGCCCGAATTTTTCATAAGCTCAAGTAATCGCAATCCGTCTTCGGTCAAAACGTAAGCCTAGTTGGGATGATTTGGTAAATCAGGATGAGTCTGCTGAATCAAACTTCCGGCCAACAGCGGCTTCAGCACCGTACTTCTAAAAAACGTCCGATGGCTCATACCCAGTTTCCCCATGAGATCTCCGGCTGACCTCCGACTCGGTCTCATACGCATTTTTCGGGACAGCCTTTTGAGCTTCCTTGAACTCGACATCCTTTCATTCATGCGCACGGAGTAATTGTATAAGTTTATCTTGGTTCATCTGTTCATTTAATTTACTACAGCGTAGAATTCACGATAATAGGTAAAGCCTTCGATCTTGCGGAATTCAGGATCGCGAAGTTTCTCTGCTAACAGTTCGGTGGAATAAGCCCGCCGTGCTTCATCATCAGGGAAGCTTTTGCCAAGACAGGTTACAGGAGTGGCATTCGACACCAGTTCCTCATCAAACAACCTGCCTGACCCATCTTTGGATGGTACCATGTTTGTTTTAAAGAGTGCTTCTTGCTTTGAATTCATTCGGTACCTGCCAGTTTTTTTATCTGTGTTTCCATGAACAGTTGCATCTCTTCTTTTTTGGGTAGTTCCAGAAGGTATTTTGAAATAAAGAGATGGTTATCCATGCCTGCAAGGGCGTACTCTGCCAAGGCATGATTTTTGTCGGTACAAAGCAAGATGCCTATCGGCGAATTGTCGCCTTCGATCATCATATTCTGTTTGTACCAGTTCACATAGGTGTTAAGCTGGCCAATATTTTCATGATTGAATGGTTCAAGCTTCAACTCAACCAGCACATGACATTTGAGAATACGATGATAGAAAACCAGGTCGATGAAGAAATGCTCACCGCCGATAAGAATACGTTTTTGGCAAGCTTCAAAACAAAATCCATGGCCAAGTTCAAGGAGAAACTCTTCCAGCTTATCGATGAGTTGATCTTCCAAATGCGATTCGCTCATGACCTCTCTGGGTTTCAAGCCAAGAAACTCAAAGATATAGGGGTCTCGAATCGCTAATTTTACCTCGGTCTGTTCAGCGTTCAGGTGAGCCAGGTCAGAGAGTTTCTTTTTATCCAGAGAAAGCCCTGACCGTTCGTAATACAGACTGTTGATCTGCCTTTTCAGTTCCCTAACAGACCAGTTGCCCCGGATGCACTCAACTTCGTAAAATGCGCGTTTTGTAACCTCTTCGATAGCGACCAACTGCTCTATATGGCTATAGGAGAGTCTTTCAAGCAGCGACAGCCTCTGGTGTTCTGATAGTGGGGATGCCGTCCCCACTATTCCCGAATTTAGAGATACAGGCAGAAGCCTTTGGAATTGTGGGGACAGTGTCGCCACAATTTGAGGATAGAGGCGGTAGAAGCGCAGGTAACGATAGAGCTGCCGTCGATTGCAGTTGCTGATATCGTTCAAACGAAGAGAGAGTTCCGACAGTACCTTTTCGCCGTAAGCCGCACGATCCTCTCCGTTTAGCTCATATTCAGCAATGTAGCAACCGATCAGCCAGTTGCGAAGCGTCAGACTGATATTAACGGCACGGCTGGCCTGTGCAGACAGTTCGGCATCAGCATACCGGATTGCCACGACAAGCTGATTGAAATCCAGCTGTCCGGCGGCCTTATTCGATTCTGTCTTTTTCATCTTCCTTGTTTGACTCATCCCTCCAGAAAAAAAGCTTTTACTTGCTGGGTACTTGCTGGGTACATGAAGGGTCAGCCCTCCATGACGATCCGCACCTTGGCAGGGTCTTTGCCCTTGGTGAGTTGATCAATGTACTCATCAAAGCGCCTCTTCATCTCACTCGGTGTGGCGGCTCCGCCATGAACCTGTAGCGCTTTCTCGAGATCTTTGGCTTTCACACTTACTTTCAGCAGCCCTGACAGTACCTCTTTAAGGGCATGAACAAAGTTGTTGTCGAGTGGTTCCGGCAGTTCACCTGACTTGATAAACGATTCAAGCGGTTGGCGATCATCACTCCTGAGCAGATCCATGTTCGCCTGGGTAATCGGGTCCTTAAGATTACCGAGAATTGTAACGCTCCAGCCAGCCACCATTGTGTCAAGCTCTGCATCCATCCTTTCAATCATTGATGCAGCCCCGATCATGATAGATTCATTGAGAAGAGGCCGAAACCCGCAATGCGGGCAAACAGGAGTAGCATCAAGATTCTGTTCGGTTAAGGCAAAACAGCTTTTGAGTCCGGCAAGCCGGTTCTGGAAGTCGCCAAGCTGCTGACGCGGCATAAGGTCAATAACCGAAAGCTTGTTCAGGGTTTGAATGCGGGAGTCATTGAGCAGGGCAGCTTTGCGCTTGTCGTCATTGACACCAAGACGGGCTTTGGTGTGCATAGCGATGTAGGCGTTACTGTACTCCTTTTTAAGTTGCAACAGCTTTTCCGTGATACCTTGAGCCTGAGAGGAAAGGAGAGTAACATCAGCCTCTCTGAGTGAATCAAGAATATCCTGCTTTGTGCTCTTCATGCGTTTTACCCAGTCATGATCTACAGCAAGCACTGATTCGGTGGTTGAGAGCCATGATGCAACAGGGCTGACTATTATGACAAAATCACGCAAGAGGTCAATATCGCCAAGAAGTTTGATCGTTTTTTCATAAGCTGTTACCTCTTGCGCGCTGTACCGGAAATTTTTCAACTTGCCCGGTGTGGTGTAGACCTGAAGTGATTCAAAAAAGTTCTTTGCGTCATCCAGAACTTTAATCGGGTCTGTAATGCATGCCATCGTCATGCAATCAAAGCCCCAAAAAGAGAGCCCGGAATTAATTGTTTGACGTGCCATCACAAGGCGATTGACTGTTTTTTCAACTGCTTGTTGAAGAGTTCGTACCGGTTCTTCGTTGTTTTGTGTAACCAGTTGAGCCATCCCCGGAGTCATTCCGAGAAGTTCAAAGAGTGCCTTGAGTGCTGGAATGTTCCACTCCCTTGGTTGCTCAAGGTGCTTGAAGCGGATAAGCTCATCCATACCTGTTGCTGCAAGCGGCTGAAGCTGGGTAGCATCAAACTTTTTACCGGGAATGGAGAGCACGGCGTCACCAGAATAGACCAGTGCGGCAATGATAACAATGGCCCATTCCGGCTCAAGACGGGATGCTCCATGGTTCATATACTCTATGCCGTGGTCGTCCTGAAAAAGCTCGCTGTGGTTCAGAACCTGACCGTGGCCTTTGCTCTTGAAAAGCTCAAGAATAAACCTGGCATGGCGCGACTTGTGAGGATCAATCTTTTCGCCATCAAGCAGCTCCAATGCGTCGAGGACAGCAGCTGCCTGTTTGGTGCGGTTCTGCCCTGCGATGGCCCGCAAGGCATCCTGTGCAGCCTGTGGCCGGTTATTGGTCGTAATCAGCACCGAAAAACAGGGGTAGTCGGGAGCCTGATCGGCAAAGTGAGGAGCCAGGCAAATACCAGCAATCGTGTTGACCAGATCACGAAAGTTAATGGTTTCGTGGGGTAGAATTCCTGTAAGGTCACGAATAGACTTGCCCTTTGCCCACTCCATCATGGATTTTGTACGCCCCTGCCAAGTTACGTCAAAGGCATCGCTGCTCTGTTTTTGAAGCCATTGCACCAGTTTTTTAAGAAAAAAGTTGGCTTTGGTTTCATAATTGGACTTGGCTTGACCTGATGAAGTCGAAGCAAGGTCAAGCGATGCGGCATAACTCTTGAGTGCCGTCATAAACTCTTCATCTCTTCCTTTGAGCCTGAAGAAAACCTCGTCGTTCTGCTTGTCGTCCCTGAAACGCGGTGGGTCGTTCGGCTGTATAAAGTAGAGGTAGAAATCTCGTTGCGGAACCGCCGTCGAGCGTTCATTTGGGGCACCAAAAAAAAGGTAACCGGTTCGGGCGGCCTTCCGCTCCTGCCAGATAAGGTCATGTTGCCAGATTTTGTAACCCGAAACCCAGGTTGCATCCTGGCACTCCATAACCCTTTTCAGCGCTTCATAGTAATATCGGTCAAGCTGACTGTTATCCAGACTTTCAGCCCGTTTGTCAATCAGGGCATCGAAGTCGTCGGTTTTTTTAAGATCAAGATAAAACTGGCGATTGTCCGGATTGAACGAGATGAACTGTCCGCTGACTGTCTTGATAATCTCTTTTAAAACAGTTTCCACATGGGTTTGCAGATCCTTGTCAGGCTCATTGCTGCCCATTTCGGCAATCAATGGTTCATAAAGAAAAAGGCGGTCACGAAGTTCCTCTGCGGATGCACCCATCGGAGCATAGATATCGCCCATGGTCAGACGATGCACCGAAAGCGCGTGAATAAGGCGCAAGGCCATCGGCTTGTATTGCTTGCGAGTAATCGCATTTTCAATACGTGATTCGAGTACTTCACTGCACTCAATAACCGCCCTGATTTCCGGGAGCGTGCGGAATGACGCATTCTGGCGAAGCGAGCCCCAATAGCTGTCGAAAGCGATTACTCCAGGTTCATACTGCGGCACCTCTTTGTCGAGAAGGGCTTTTATGCTGAATGACAGGGTTTTAAGCACTTCACGCTTTTCCACAACGGTAACCTGCTCGAAGGTATCGATATAATTGGGATGCACAGGAAAGAGACGCACAAACTCATCCATGCGTTCGTTAAGAGCGCTATAGAAACGGGCAAAAGGGAGGAGGTATTCCCGGATACGGGCCTGCTGCTCAACACTCTTCTTGAGCAGCCGCTCTGCTACCACAAACTTGACATCATTTCGAGCGATGAGAACCTGCTCAAAACGGTCTTTTACCCTCCGGATACTGTCGGCAACAAAGGCGAAACGGTGGCTGTCAAAAATTGCTTCCTGAACACCAGCCAGAAAGCGGAAACGCAGATCTTTGCATATTTCGCCAATCTCTCGAAGGAAATTGAGGTCCAGAATAAGTTCATATTCCTTACGGCTGCGCAGGTAATCCAGCAATTCATCGACCACAAGAAGCAACCCCTGCTCGGGATAAACCTGAGCGAACTTCTCCATCATGTCTTCAAATGCCCGCTTATGACTGGTAATGGTATTCGCATCGGGGAAAATATACTCAACCCCGAATTTATCGAGATGCTCTTCCAGTTCGGAAACAAGGATATCCCGCAGTGACATGGTGGTAGCACCAATTTCGGTCCGGATCACCTTGAACCGGCCAGCGATCTGAGTAGCGCTATCACGAACGACCGGGTGGCTTAGTCTCTGGAGCAATGATGCATCTGCGGCAATGCTTGAAATTACCGACATCAGGTGCGATTTACCGGTACCGTAGTTACCCACTACCAGCAAACCTTTGTTGTCGGCAGGATGATCGAATTGCAACTGGGGAAAAACAAGATGCGTAAGGCGGTCAGCCATTTCGTCGGAAATGACATACGTCTTGACAAGTTGCTCGGCGGCACTGGTTTTGTTTGCATCGCGCAACTGAACAACTGACTCGATGGGATCAAACTGTATAAGCTCTCCGTATTTCATACTACCTCATTTTTAAGTGCACCTTCAAGAGTTGCTGTTCCATCCATACTAACCAAAAGCAACTCTTTACCATCATACTGCCTGTATTCGTGATGGCCAGTTTCAGCATAGGTGAGTCTCTGTTGTTCAATTTTTCCATTCCAGGCGGCGATAACTGAGCGATTTCTCGACATGAGCTGCAGCAGTTTCAATGGGTCTTGCTTCAGCCGCTGATCGAAAAGAATTTCGATGTTATCAAGCACCACCGTTACCTGCTTTGTATCCACGATCTTATCCAGAATTTCCGGGAAGTGAAGCACTCGCTGCTTTTCCGACAACCCAAGCAACTCCGCCGATAGTAGCAGATTGATATTGATGACTTCGGTCCCGATTTCTCCGGCAAATTCACGAAGAACCGTTGTCTTGCCTGAGCCACTCTCTCCTACGAGCAAAACCAGCCGATGATAGAGCCCTTCTGCAGCACGGAGTGATTGTTTTATCTTCTCTTGAATCGTTTCTGACATTATAGGGAGTTCATTGCTTTTTATTATCAGATTTTTCTACAGTAGAAATCGCACCACCGGCTTTCACCCATTTATCTACATCATCCTTCCTGAATTTCCATAGACGTCCCATACGATGAGCCGGCATGGCATGTTTATCAATCCACTTATAAACAGTGTCCTTACTGACACCAAGGTGACTGCAAATCTCATGGATCGATAACCAACGTTCTTCAATCTCGACCATTTCTCGAGCTCCCTTGGTGCTATTGATTTTAAAAAGCTGTAATTCGACGTAGTCAACAATTGAACGAGTTAACTATGCAATGCAAATGAGCTTAAATATACAAATCTATTTCGCAGTTATAAACGATATCACCCGATATTAACGGATTTTACCTCAAAGATTATGGCCGTATTTGAACGAAAATTAAATGCAGAGGAAAAATGTAACCAACACCCTATTTTTGCTCCTGCATTTTTTGAGTAGCACGATTTTCCAGTTTCACAAAACCTTCGTTTGAATAGATTATGCTTAATCTCATCGAAGCAGGTAACTGTTATCCCCGTTTTACCTACAAACCGAGCGTTGATACCATCACAACTTTCTCAATACAGTTGCTGCCCTGATAGCGGGCATTGTTGACCTGCGGTGATACCGGGTACATTTCTAAAATGCCGTTATCAGCGGGAACCAGCATCTTTGCAAGTGTTTAGGGATCAGCTTCCAGCCAAGTTTTCCAGTTCTCGGGGCAGGCTCCAATGTTCATTTTAATCATGGATTAAATCAGGAGGCTTCAAGCAATTTATTTCATTGATATTTCCTTGGTTTTGTGCCTCCTTTATGGTTATCTAATTCTGTGATTTAAATGACTGCATAAAAAAGGGGTAAAATGAGAATCAAGTACAACAGGGTTTCTACACTTCAACAGACTGGAGAGCGGTTCACAGCTGATACAGAAAAGTATGATCTGGTTCTTTTAGACAAGGTTTCCGGGAAGGTTTCATTCATTGATCGGCCAGAAGGAAAAAAGCTTTTCGATCTTGCAAAGTCCGGAGAGGTAAAAGAGATTGTTGTTGAAGAGCTTTCAAGGCTTGGCAGGAATACCGGTGATGTTGTCCGGACACTGGAGAAATTTGAAGAGTTCCATGTAAACATCGTCATCAAGAACCTTGGGCTTCAGTCGCGCCCCTTGGGAGAGAAAAACCCTATCTGGCCAATGATAACAGCCGTTTTATCGTCCATGTATCAGATGGAGCTTGAGAACATTAAGGAGAGGACATCAGTAGGAAGGCAAGTCTATGTGCAAAATGGAGGAACACTTGGGAGACCTGTCGGTTCGAACGAGACTGAAAAGGACTATCTCGAAAAGCCAATGACCAAAAAGATTGTTTCCAAGATTCTCGAAGGAAGGTCAGTCATTGAGATTTCAAAACTTTATGAATGCAGTTCCTCAACTGTAACCAAGGCCCGAAAGCTTGGAAAGAAGCACGGCAGGATTGTATGAATACCTAAATATGAACTGGTTTATGAGTATGGATAACGTCCAGCAGGCCCAGAATACCTCAATCGCTCATTACAGAATGTCCGTCGTGTCTTTTTTCATTCTCTGACACTCGGCACCTGCCATCTCAACAGTCCTGCCAAGATCTAAATACGTTACTGCAGAAAACGCTGCTTTGAGAGACGGCAACGTAATTGAGTGCTGACTACGAGTCCTGGCATCAAGCCATGATGTAGGAACAGCATAGAATTCCCATTGTGATAGATCCAGCGGATTAAGGGTATCCTGGTTTAAATGCGCTACCAACGCAAATACGTATACATCTGCATATCGACGTTGCTCAGACTTCTGCTGACCTGTAAGAATGTCTACACTGTGGCGTTTTTTGTAGCAAAAAGAGACTTTCGATATTCTTTTCTGATCCCAACTTTGGAGGAATGAAGCTCACTTTACTTCGATCCTGATACCAGTGGAACTCCGAAGGTCATATTCAGCCCACTCATCTCGTATGTCCATAGTGTCACCAACTGCTTGGCCAACCAGAAATTCAGCCAAGACCCCTCGAGTTGCGTTGCTCACAAGGTTCGATGTACTCCAGCGCCAGAAGTCCAATACCGTAAAATCTAACTGACTGGCAGCATCGATGAATCGTTCTTCGCCTGAAAGTTTAACAGGGGTAATCGGGCCAAGTTTCATCAAAGTTCCTTTCAGTCTTTAACTAACGGTTATTCTCTTTGCTGTTTTCAAGTGTTTTGTAGGGCTTCTGCGACCTAGCACCTTGGCCAGCTAAAGGGGCGCGTGCAATCGCTCCCGCATCAATCCTGCTCAGGTTATCTGAAAACCGGTTACTCCGAACAATCTTCAGCAAATCCTTAATCGCTGGTTGCAATTAGATTAGCTAACCGTGGATCACCTGAACGACCGACGCGCGATGCTTCAGCGCCCTTAAGGCCTTTACCATAAAATGCCCCCGAAAGAGTGTTTTGTACTTCAGGGGAGAAATGAACTCCTACAACGGAGCTTGATCCTTCTCTGGGGGTTCCGTACTGTGCCTTGATTTGATCATTCCACTCCGATACGCGCGGGATAGCGCGTCCACGGAGATTAGCTCTTCCTGACTGAGTTCCCGATTGGTGGAAGATGTTGCTGCTGATCGCTGATCGTTCTGCTGCGACGAGCTTTTCTCCTGAGTAGTTTTCGATGAGCTTCTCGAACGCATCTCGCCTATCGCGAAGCCACGCGTGTAAATCGGGTCGTCTGCGGAGTATTCCTTCGCTGAGGAGTGTATCCCCTTTATTATCCTTGGCCCATTCGTGGGTTTCTCCATATTCACCTTCCGTCCATAGTTTACCAGTTTCAGAAATCCCTAACTCTGCTTTATTGATCTCAGCAAAAGAGAGTACCTTATCCATGAAATCCTCGTCGTGAAAACCAAACGGTACTTTTGTTTTGTCGTCACAAAAGTTAATGACGGTGATCTCATTTTCGGCTGTCCGAGTAAATCCAGCATCATCTCCTAAGTACGTCCGGAGTACATCTAATATATTTCCAAGAGAATTATTATCCAATCTTTTTTCAAAAAGCAAGGCCGTTGCTCGAGCGAGATAACCTCCACGCAATTCAAATCCAGAACCTTTTTTTGAGAGAAAGGCCTCTGCTTCAACTTGCGTGTGGAACTTTTCGTTAGGAACGACGCGTCCTGTCTTTGAGTTAATTACTCGAAACATCTGGTCGTCAAGCGCAGATGCGGCTTTTAATAAAGCGAGAAGTGGCTGCTTTGATGGATGAAATATTTCGCAATATCCCTTTACAGGCTAAAGCATAAGTATCACCATAAACTAGCTTATGATGTAATTTTTCATGACGTTATTTCTTGGGATTTTTAAAACTACTTCCCGAAAATTCAAAAGACCAGAACCTCGCTGTTGCAATGCAATTTCCGCAATACAGCGGAAAAGAAGTGAAGGAAGAAGGACGATAAAGTTACAGATAAGCCGCAAAGGAAGAGGGGAATTCAAGCTTCACAATACCGGATTACTCCATCAACCAATCATCTGATTCCTGCGCCTTGCCTCCAGTATGCGCTTTTCAAGTGGGATATCAACCTCCACCTCTGACTTCTCGGTCATCTTCCCGAACGCTGAATCAAATAACCATTCACAAGCCTTCAGGTTTCCTTCCAGCGCTGCCTTGGCTTGCATCATAACGACGATCTCCGTCACACTCAATACCTGCTGTTTGCCGGTCAATAGGTTCTCGGTCATCAGCTCAGTATCAAGCCACTGGCGAACAATTGTTGACCGGTTTTTTGTCCCCTTCGGTTTTCCTCCCGGGTTCCTGATCTCGCCCTTTCTCGCCGGTATCAAATTCTCTCTATTCATCCTCTTATCAATTGATGGTTAAACCCTACTTCAGGTTCGCTCTCTGATCTCTCAAAAGCTGGTTCAAGAGCTTCTCCGAGCTCCTCATCTTTAGCCAAAATCCGCCCTTATCCGCATTACGCGCAACTCTTGCTTTCCCTGCTTCTGTGGTTGGCCCTGTTGACTTTCCCCATGGTTGCCATTGCCGGATTATCTCCGCTTGTCTGGCTCTCTGGTCTGGTGTCCATGTACGGACTCTCTGCTTGCTCATGGCTTAATAGTTTGTTTTGCCCGGTTTTTGAATTTTTTGAAATCTTGCTTTCCGGCTCGGTGATCTGTTTCAAGGTGTTGTTCACTTGTTGCGGCCCATTGCTGATATTGGCCTGTTTGGTAATCACTGTATGGCGCGGGTTCTTGATCTGTGCAAGGGTGTCTATGGTGGCCCTGCACTGGTTCTGTGCCTTCAGCGCAAACCTCATGTAAGTTTCCATGTGAGGCATGAGATTAGCGTTATTCGCTCTTGTTGCCAAGCTGGTAAACACAGAGTTCAATGCCATTGCCTGCGCTGAAAGCATCCCTTCAAGGTCTGCATTATCGCCGTCTTTTACCTTCTTTGCCGTCGCCTTCAAGGTTCTTATACAGGCATCCAAATCAAGCTCTTTGCCGTTCCAGTGAAAGAGCTTAATCAGGCTTGCATTGGGTACGTTACCGCATTCCAGAAGCGCATCAACCATAAACTCAGCCTTCGTGCGCTTGTCGTCAATATCCATCTTAAGAGTAAGATTTTCAGGATTCTTCACCTCTGCAGCCTTCAGTGGTACAGTCTTTTTTCTCATAACGTCCATCCTCCACTTCGTCAATGATTACAATACTTTCCAGCCCTTTGGTCTCAAAAAAAACACCCTCACAACCGGCTTAGGTTGAACGATCTCAACCAAAGTCATACCTTTCTACCTCTCAATTTCTCTTAATATAATTTTGTTCCTCAAGCCCTTCGATCATTGCCGACACTGTGCAGCTTGCACCCATAAGGAAACTTGATGCGGCAATAGCCCACTCTCTCCCGTCCGGCTCTGTTTGCTGTGCTCCAGTCACCGCCTCGAACAGTGCGGCCTTGCTCTTTTCGAGAATGAACTCGCCGATCTCGCTGGCTTCCTTTCGCTTTTGCTCTTTGGTGATCATGTTTTCAATGGGTTTAAAGCTTTCCTGAGAACCTCATTCACTTCGTCATCCGGCAATGGGCACCCCGACAAACTATTCTGCTCTGTAACCACTCTGGCGACATCATCAATACCCTCATCACGTAGCCAACGCGCCAACCTGAAGAGCATACCATTACGCGCCCCAGGGACAAAGTTTTTCCGCATGAAGTTCTCTATGTACCTGTTGAACTCAACCGCCGCCCGATCACCTGACGGCTGTTTTGCTGATCTCCTGTGTTGCTGCTGCCGTCTTTGCCGGTCATAATCTTGTGCTGACTGATAGAATGGCTCCCAATCGAACAACCGGCAACCATCAAGAGAGAAAACCTCAGCTCCGGGGTAACCGTAATACATCCGCGCGATATTACAACACAGCCGATCTGGCCCGTAGTGGTTGATGATAACCTCTTTCATCATCGCACTGTAATCTTCCGTGCCCAATGTAATCGGCGACTTTGTAGGAATTATCACCCTGAACCGATCACAGACAACCCCGTTCTTTTCTTTCCTGTGGCTCTTTGTCGTGGCAATAAACCCAATGTACCGGCTGAATAATGCGAGTGCATCGGCGACTGTCAACCCGTCGTCATAGTCCAGTATCATTAACTCAACACCCGGCAAAACGTGTTTTGCATCTCGGTATTCATCCCTGAATGATGCTGCCGAATATTGTCCGGCTGTTCGTACCATCTCCGCAACCTTATCAAAAGGCACTCTGTACTCTTTGAAGCCGGTGGGGTCTTTTTCATTCAGCCCCGCCTTGTAGGAAATTCGAACCTTGCCATCTTGTTCACTCATACATTTTTTACGTTT
Organism: uncultured Chlorobiaceae bacterium; assembly: GCA_903820085.1. Taxonomy (GTDB): domain Bacteria; phylum Bacteroidota; class Chlorobiia; order Chlorobiales; family Chlorobiaceae; genus Chlorobium. Next base: position 81,410 of record CAIJGA010000032.1, on the reverse strand, counting down.
TATTCCTTTCAAAAAAAATGTTTCTGCAAATGTTCCAATTGTCACTTTGTCACCTTTCGCATTAAAACGGAGCTGTTTGCGGCTGACGTTTACAATCAAACCCCCAAGCAAAGTTTCTTTTTGACTTAACAAACCCGCACAGCTCAAGCCGTTTAGAAAAATTCTGTTTGCCTAAAGTTCTGTACCCATCATCATCACAGAACCGCTTATATCCTTGAAAAAGGTCTTTTAATGTCTCAAATCCATCCAAAGAACAAACCAAATCGTGCTCTTCCACGTACATTTTTACGGAATCGCTTTCTCTCTTGTACTGGTCTATTGCTTGCCTCGCGGCCTTACATTCACTGAATCCGGACTGCATAAGTACCCGCTGCAACCCGTCCAAAGCCCAGTTAAAAACCCCCGACAATTCCTCATCAATTATTTTACTGGCAAGTTTTACGTCCGCTTCATCCTCCGGAATTGTTACTGTGAACGGAATAATCAGGAACCGGCGAAAAAAAGCGTGAGTGTGTTCAACGTCTTTCGGTAGGTTATTCGCATTGAATATGAGCTTAGCGTAATCAGTGAGAATAAACGGCTTCCCGTATGGAAGTCGCGCCTCTACTGGTTCGCATGAAACGATCTGCTTAAACAGGCTCGCTTCGAGTTTGCCCTCAACCTCGGACGTATAGTTAACCAGCTTATCCGCAAGCATTGCCCGGTAGTATGCGCTTCGGCTATCGGTCAAGCTTGAAAGGCTATAGCTGCAAGTATTCTCACTACCAAGCATGGCGGTTAATACTTCAAAAAAAACACTCTTCCCGTTAGAACCTCCACCATGAAGTAACAGTGCTTTTTCGAGTTTCAGTTTGCGCGTAAAAATGTAACCAACGAATTCAGCTAGAACTCTCTGAGAATCCCTATCAGGCAGTACTTTGTCAAGAAAAGCTTGAAACATAGGTGCTTCCATACCTTGCTTGTACTCGAACGGAAGGAGATGTGTAAGAAAATCAGCTCTGGCATGATCTCTTAACGACTGATCTTCGGCTGTAATACAGAACGTGCCGTTTTGCAGGTTTATAAGAGTTTCGTTCCCGTTCGTGACTGGCTGTTTCAGGTGCGCTTCGCTGTGGAACTGCTTCTGCAAGTCATCTCTGAACTTGTAATCATCAGACCTGAACCTCGGAACTCCTGATAGATGTGCGGCTTCGCCTAAAAACGCCTTCATGTCATCGGCATCAATACGCTGCCAATGTGAACCCGTATAAACATAAACGGAACCATGGCGCTTACACAAACCCCATTTATTTCGATCTGCCGTCAATACGACGGTTTTCACTGAATATATTCTGTGATGAACCGCCCGAACCTCCTCTCCGCCGGTATATTTTGAGAAATCTACCGGCGGAATTTCAGGAAGAAGCTGCGCCAAAATCTGGTTTGGTGACAAAGTGACAATTGGAACATTTGCAGAAACATTTTTTCTGTCAGGAATAGAGCTTAATTTTTCGGCCTCTGGTATGGCCTCTGGCTTGTGTACATGGTAAATAGTGTTATCAGTCGCTGCCGTTTTTTCATCATCAAAACAGACTAACGCTTCGTTTTCCCGTGCCTGTTGTAACTTTGCCTCTGCTGTCATCATTTCGCACCCCTCCGCATCGCTTTCTGTCTGCGTCTGATACCCGCAAAAGCCGAACCGAAACAAATGGCCTCAACCACCATAACAGCGATTAACCCAAACTCATAATAGTTCATACTCCGGTCCTCCGCTCACCTCTGGTAATCAGCTTACCATCTGGCCCTACAAAGTAGCTGTATCTCATGTAGGCTGGCCAATCCTTGAGCAACACGTACGCATCGATCATGGCTCTGTTTATAGCCCTGATATGCTTATCTGCGTCAAATTCTTGACTCTTCGAGGCTGTTTTGTTACTTTGCAGAAGTACGCTGTCAAATGTACGCCTGTTGTTCACTTGCAAGGGGTTCAGAGTTGGCGCTTTGAATCCCCTGCGATTTCCTTCTGAACCGCTCATTTTGCCCCATCCTTTTTCTTTACTCCGTTATCCTGTGCATCTACTCCGCCCTCAACCCACTTAAAGATATCAGCAAGAGGAAAGAGTACCCGGCCCCCATGTCCTTTGATGTGCGGGATCTCATTATTCATAGTCAGTTTGTAAAGCCGACTTTTGGAATAAGTGAAACCGTAAGTTTCCATCAGAAGTGTTCGTAACCCGTCAACGGAAGTAAACTTTGGTGCAGGTTTCTGATACTGCGTTGTGCTTAATGAGTGTGCCATGGTGCTGCGTTTGGTTTTAAAATACTTTGTTCTGCCTTCACCCGTTAATTTGAGCTATTCAAAGTTCATGGCTACTAAATTATTCCTTTCAATAAAAAACCCGGATTTTCTCCGGGTCTGGCATGTTATTTGTAATAGTTCATTTTTGACCTAAAATCTATATTCGTCCTGTCTCCATTGCAAGCTCAACCGCCGTAAACTCACTACCATTGAACTCATATTTTCCAGCAGCATTTCGTTTCAATGACAGGGCACGGGCTATTATCTCTCCCTTTGCATGAAGAGCTTCGGCGACGATACCCGGCGGAGGGGTCACTGTTGGCTGTGGTTGTAATATTTGTTCTGGTATTGATACAATTGGCGTTGACGACAACTCCACCGGTTGCGGCTCAATTACGGCCATCATCGGGAAATTCTGAACCGCCTTGATATTATCATTCATGTACGAATGTGCATAAACATCAATAGTGCGTAGGCTTCGGTGCCCAAGTAGCTTGGATGTTGTGAAAAGAGCTATCCCCGCTGATATTGCCAACGATGCAAAGGTGTGTCTGCTAGCATGAAAATGTAACCTCCACGTCAAGCCTGATCTGCAACCCCACTCATTAAGTATAGTTCCAAGTTGTGTTCGGCACGGAAGGATGAACACCCGGTCATCACCTTCAGGCGCGTATTCGGCATGGAGTTTTTGAACGTCATTAATGATTTTAACAGCTTGCGGACATAATGGCATTTTCTCAAAACTGCCTGTTTTCTTTTGTTGAAACTTCAGGAAGTGCTGCCAGTTCTCAATAATGATCTTCTCCCACTTCAGCAACTCGATATCGGATAATCGCAAGCCGGTATAACAGGCAAAAAGAAAGGCAAGTTTAACCATAAGGTTATTGCACTTTGATTGATTTAGCTTGTCAATTTCCTCTTGGTTCAGAACGTGTCGGCTAATTGGTAACATTCCTATCCCCTCAACCCTACCAGTAAAATCCTCAGGAATATACTCCGCCTTATATGCCAAGCGGATGCAATGCATCACGAACACAAGGTACGTGCTCGCGGTGTTGCTGCTCAACCCATCCACAGACAACAAATAACTTTTAAACCGCCCAAGCCATTGAGAATTGAGATTCTTAAACTGAACACTTCCGCCGGTAAACCCCCGTAAGTATTTGAGCGAATTCATATGTGCAGAGTAACGCTTGCTTCCCGCTCGCTCCCTGACGAAATCAACAAAATCATTACTGGCAAAGGCTTTTCTGGAGAATACCCCCGCCGGGTCACGCTCCAAATCCTTTTGGCCCTTACGTGCCATGTCGAGTGCATCTGCTTTGACTTGGTCAAACTCCGTCCGGTTTTTCGGGTTCGCCTTAAAATCTGTCCTTTGGGAGAACCGCCCAAAATCCTTATGGTAAGTATCAATGTAAAAGGCGACTTCACCCCCCGCCATTCTTCTCTTTCTAATCTTTACGCCCATGCATCACCCCGTTAAGGAAAATTTTGTAACAAACCATTACCAATGTTCCAAATAGGTTACAAAAACAAAGGAAAAGATACAAATCTAAAGGAAACGGAAAGAATAAAAAACAACCGATAAACTATTCAAATATAAATAAATATGGAAGAGATAACAGGGATACGGAATCTTGAGAAAGAGGGGTATTATGAACAGTGTGCATTCATCCACTGCAACTTTAACAACGCTGATCTCTCTGGTGTCAGAATGGTCAATTGCCGGTTTGATGGGTGCGATCTCAGTTTGGCCAAGCTCAAAAACAGCAGCCTGCAGGAGGTGAAGTTTGTGAACTGCAAGTTGCTTGGCGTGCAGTTCAGTGATTGCCGGAAATTTATGCTGGAGCTTGATTTTGAGTCTTGCATCCTGAAGCTTTCGCTCTTTTCGGGCTTGAAGCTCAAAAACACACGGTTCAAAAATTGCGATATGCAGGAGGCTGATTTCAGTGAGGCCGACTTGAGCGGAGCGGTATTTGATGGCTCTGACTTGATGCAGGCGATCTTTTTTCATACCAACCTTGAACAAGCGGATTTCCGTGCAGCCGGGAATTATTCAATCAACCCCGAAACCAACCGTCTGAGAAAGGCGAAGTTTTCAATTCCGGGGGTGACGGGTTTACTGGACACCTACGGTATCGAGATTGAGTGAGTGAACAAAAAAGAAGCCGCATTGCTGCGGCTTCTTTTTTGTTCGAATCCGGCAAAACTGCCGGGAATAACGGAGAACGGTCTAGTGTTCGTCAACCTTGATTCTCATGGAGAAGAAGGAACGGTGTACAAACACAAGCGACAGTGCAAAGAAGACTGCTGCGGCTGTCAGTGCGATCTGAGGAGCAAGTCCAATGGCGAGCTCGACGGCAAGCAAACCAAAAAGCGTGGTGAACTTGATGATCGGGTTGAGGGCAACCGAAGAGGTGTCCTTGAATGGATCGCCGACGGTATCACCAACAATTGATGCATCGTGCAGCTCCGTGCCTTTTGCGTTGAGTTCGGTTTCAACAAGTTTCTTCGCATTATCCCAAGCGCCACCGGCATTGGCCATGAAGATCGCCTGGTAGAGACCGAAGAGGGCGATGGAGATGAGGTAGCCAATGAAGAAGAACGAATCGAGACAGGCAAAGGCAAGTGTCGTGAAGAATACGGTAAGAAAGATGTTGAGCATCCCTTTCTGTGCAAACTTTGTACAGATTTCCACAACCTTCTTGCTGTCCTCAATTGAGGCTTTCTCTGCGCCTGAATCAAGCTTTATGTTCTTTTTGATGAATTCAACCGCATAGTAGGCGCCGGTGGTCACCGCATTGATGGAGGCACCGGTAAACCAGTAGATGACCGCACCACCCATCATAAGACCGAGCAGGAACGGAGGCGACAGTATGGAGAGTTTTTCGAGGTTATTGACGAGTCCGTTGGTAAGGATCATGATGATTGAGAAGATCATAGTCGTCGATCCCACAACCGCTGTACCAATAAGCACCGGTTTTGCCGTTGCCTTGAAGGTATTGCCAGCGCCGTCATTGGCTTCAAGGTAGCGTTTTGCATTGGTAAAGTCAGGCTGGAAGCCAAACTCGCTCTGGATGTTCTGTTTGATGTTCGGAATGGTTTCAATCAGCGAAAGCTCATAGACCGACTGTGCGTTATCAGTAACCGGACCGTAGGAGTCAACGGCGATGGTGACCGGGCCCATGCTGAGAAAGCCGAAAGCAACAAGACCGAAAGCAAAAACGGATGGTGCGAGCATAATTACCTGACCAACTCCAACAGTAAGAAGCCCTTTGGCAGCAATAAGCTCAGGAGTCAGTCCAAGCATACTCAAACCGAGAGTACTTAAACCGAAGGCTGCAGCCATAAGACCGACAATTGCAAGGCCCATCCAGTAGGCACTGAAGTTACCGGCAACAAGACCGGCTAAAATGTTCAGGGCAGCTCCACCCTCTTTGGTACACTGGACGACGTTGCGGACGTGTGCACACTCTGTGGAGGTAAAGCGGTTGACCAGTTCAGGAATAAGCGCACCGGCAATGGTACCGCAGGTGATGATTGAAGCAAGCTTCCACCACATGGTGCCGTCACCAAGCGTGCTGATGAGATACCAGGATGCGATGTAGGTAAGAATAATGGAAACAATCGAGGTCAGCCAGACAAGCGTGATGAGTGGCTTTTCGAAGTTCATTTCGGCAGCATTGCGGTACTTCATCTTGGCATAAGCGGCATTGACCCAGTAGGAAGCAGCACTTGCGAAAATCATGACAAGACGCATGGTAAAGATCCAGACAAGCAGCATGATCTGCACTTCCGGTGCCTTGATAGCAAGCAGGATGAAGGAGATCAGGGCTACACCGGTCACGCCGTAGGTTTCAAAACCGTCAGCAGTCGGTCCAACCGAGTCACCAGCATTGTCGCCTGCACAGTCGGCAATAACACCGGGGTTGCGGGCATCATCTTCCTTGATCTTGAAGACAATCTTCATAAGGTCGGAACCGATGTCGGCAATTTTGGTAAAGATACCACCGGCAATACGAAGCACGGAAGCACCGAGAGACTCACCGATGGCAAAACCGATAAAACAGGATCCTGCAAAATCCTTGGGCACAAAAAGCAGAATGCAGAGCATGACAAAAAGCTCGATGCTGATGAGCAGCATACCAATGCTCATGCCTGCGCGAAGCGGAATGGCGTAGGTTGGAAAGGGCTTTCCTCCGAGGCTTGCAAATGCCGTCCTTGAGTTGGCAAAGGTGTTGATTCTCATGCCAAACCAGGCAACGATGTAGCTTCCGAGAATACCGATAAGACTGGCGAGAAGAATGGCGGCAACTTTAATGGCCTCCATCTGGCGAAGCCAGCCGAAGTAAGCAACAATGATTGCGCCAATAAGAACCCAGAGAACAAGAATGAATTTACCCTGCGTCACAAGGTAGGTTTTACAGGTTTCGTAGATCAGTTCGCTGATCTCGCGCATGGCACTGTGAACAGGAAGTTTCCGGATGCCAATGTACTGCACCACACCAAAGATCATACCGAACAGGCAGATCAGAAGCCCCCACTGCAGCAGAATGTCTCCGGGTATTCCACCTTGGACGATTCCATCAAGAAAGGTCTTTGAGTGTAAATCAGGCAAGAGCAGATCAGCCTCGCTCGCAAAGGCATTCGGAGCCTGCATCAAGACTCCAAGACCTCCCAGAACCGGTACTGCTTTAGCCAACCAAGTTTCGTTGAACGGTTTTTTCATTGTTCTTTTTTTTCACTGTTTTTTTAACTCAAGAAAAAAAATACTTTAGACCAGAACCATGACAAGTAACATGCCTGTCAACAACAGGAAGGTATAATTTGCAACTTTTTTCAGGAATCTCAATGACTTTTGAAGCACTTATCGAGTGCGTTGCCTGATTTTTTTCTGCAGTATTTTCTTTTTTAAGAAGTGAAATGAACTGTTGTTACAGTTTTTGCTGCTTCTCTTGGTATATTCGCCAGAACCTCTTTGCGCTCTTTACGCTCAATACCGGAACCACCACTCTGGATTTACTCTTTGCGATATGAAACTTATTGTGGGTCTTGGCAATCCTGAATCCCAGTACATCGGCACCAGGCACAACATCGGCTTTTGTGCTGTTGAAAAAATTGCCGACTCGTTCGGGGCGAAATTCAGTAAGGGAAAGGGAAAATTCCTTGGAACAAAAATTACCCATCACCAGGAGCAGGTCATCATCATCAAACCGATGACCTATATGAACCTTTCAGGCCATGCTGTTGTTGCTGCCATGAATTTTTATAAAATAGGGAGCAGTGATATGCTGGTGATTTGTGATGACCTCAACCTCCCTGCTGGCTCCATAAGACTTCGGGCACAAGGATCTGCGGGCGGACAAAACGGATTGAAACACATTATTGAATCGCTCGGAAGCGAGGAGTTTGCCCGGTTGCGGATAGGTATCCGGCTTAACGAACAGCCTTTAAGCTCGTTTTCGTCGTTTGTGCTCGGAAAATTCAGTGAAAATGAGAGGGCCGTTATGGAGAAAATATTGCCGGTGTGCAGGGATGCCGCACTTGATTTTGCAATCAACGGGATAGAGCATGCCATGAACAACTACAACAAAGCGGTCAGTTAACAGTGAGCAAGCTGGACTATTGACTGGTCACCTGCACTGACTGCCGACATTTTTTTCAGGAAAAGAATTGCACGGGCGTTGAACTCGCGCGGCTGATCGACGTTACAGACGTGGCCGGAATTTCCAATCACTTCAAGCCATGAATTGGTATGCTTTGTAATGATATAGCGCACAGCCGGCAAAAACATGTGGTCTTCGTCACCCATGAGGTAGAGCGTAGGAATGGCGGTATCCTTCTCTTCAAAGTATTTCAGCAGCGGCGTGATTTCATAGGTAAGGGTAAACCAGCGCATGAACTCCTTCTGGGCAACCTTTTTGGCTTCATTGACAAAAAGCAGTCTTGAACGCTTATGTCGCTCGCTTGGCATGATAATCCATGCAAAAAAGCTGTAGAGCCACATGTAGGGAACAAACCTCTTGAACATATTGCCAAGGGTAACCAAAATCTTGGCCCGAACGTTAAGCCTTATGATGGCCCCGCCCATAATCATGGATGTGACCCTTCCGGGAGCAATTTCACTGAGGTTACGGATAATTATGGTCCCCAGCGATATGCCGACAAAATGGGCTTTCTCGATCTTCAGGGAATCAAGCACCTCAAGAATATCACGGGTAACATCCTCAAAATCGTAATAATGCTTATCCTTGGGTACAACGATGCCTTTTGACTTGCCATGCCCCCGGAGATCGACGAGCAAAACATTGAAATGCCGGATGAACTCTTTTATCTGCAGAAACCATATTGAAGAACTGCCGCCAGCTCCATGAACAAACACAACCCAGGGAGCTTCCGAGTTATCCAACTCATATGTCTTGTAATGAAGCATCGAAGAACGGGGTTATAAACATTTATAATATAAGTAAACTAAAACAACGGCAAAAAACAAAAAGTTACACGGTTCTTCGAAAAACATTTATCAGCTCAAACAAGACAATCCCCGCTGCAACAGCAACATTCAAGGAATGTTTCGTACCGAACTGGGGAATTTCAAGGACCTCGTCACACAACTGGAGTAACTCGTTTTCAAGACCGTCAACTTCATTGCCGACAACAAGGCAAATCGGAAAATCTCCGGAACTCATGCTGGTATAGGGACGACTCCCTTCCGTAATCTCAAGTCCGCAGATTCTCATGCCATCCCTCTTCATGCTTTCAATAGCCTCCAGCGGATCGGCATGATACTCCCAGGCAACGGTATTCTGGGCTCCCAGTGCGGTTTTGTCAATCTCTTTTCTTGGCGGTGTGGCGGTATAGCCGGAAAGAATGATTTTTTGAATCCCTGCAGCATCCGCTGTACGAAACATAGAACCGACATTCCACATGCTGCGGATATTGTGCAACATCAATACAAGAGGATGCTTCGGCGATCCGAGGTACTGCTCCGCACTCATCCGATCCATTTCGGTGCCATCCAGCTTTCTGAACTCCTTCATGCTACAGCAACCGAAGTTTGTCAATAAGCCGCTGATTTTCATCAACGAGACCGACATTGAATCTCAGGCAGTTCTCCATGAGGTGGTAACCGGATACATTTCTCACCAGAATTCCTTCGCTCCTGAGACTTTGAAAAAGAGCGTCCGCATCGCCAACCCTGATAATCAAAAAATTGGTATCACTCAAAAACGGCTCAACACCGTCAAGGGAGAGCAACGCCTCATAAAGCTTGTCGCGTTCATGAAGAATATAGGATACCGAATCGGTAACGAGCGAGTAATTGGCCAACACCTTTGCAAGCGTTATCTCGGCCAGTCGGCTTGATGCGAAAGGAATTTTAGGTTTGGCAATCTCGGCCATCAGCACTGGACTGGCAATAGCAAAACCAATACGGATTCCCGCCAGGGCAAGGGCTTTCGACATGGTGCGAAGCACAACAAGATTCGGCAATTCGTCGATCAATTCAAGAATGGAGCGCTGACGGGAAAACTCAATATAGGCTTCATCAACCAGAACAATGGCATCGGAAGATTGAGCAATCAGCCGAACCTCTTCAAAGGTGAGCGATTTGCCAGTGGGGTTGTTCGGTGTAGATATAACAATAAAATCAACAGCTTCATCTCGGGCAACACGAAGAATCGCCTCCGTATCAAAATCAAGGTTCGCAAGCATTGGAACTGTGACAATCTGCGACTGCAGGAGCCTGGCTATTTTTTCGTAGAGCGAAAACGAAGGATCGGGAATCAGCACCTTCCTGCCAGGTCCGAGACAGGCAAGAAAAATGGTATAGAGCATCTCATTCGATCCGTTGCTCATCATCACCGAATCGGGCGAAATGCCAAGAAAATCAGCATAGGCTTGCATTCCCCTGTAGGGAAGAATATCCGGATACCGGTTCCAGGACTCCTTGACAAACTCTCCGATAATCTCTTCCTTGAGCCACATCGGCACATCAAAAGGACTTTCGTTCTGGTTCAGCTTTATTTCGGCATGTTGTCCACCCTCAACCTTGTATGTCGCAATATTCTGTAATGCAGGATTAAGAAGGTGCTGTATATCTCTCTTCATGTTGCCGTTCATCTATTGTTGCTGTAAATAGGTCAAACCGACAGGATAAGCCGAATAAAGTTGGCGCCTGCACTGTTTTTATATAAAAAACAGCTTTTTCGAACAATTCAGGAAAAATATCTGGACAATCCTCATTTTTTTTTATAAATTAAAACAGGACAAAATTAATCCAATTATAATGGAGGCGAGATGAAAAGGATAAAAAAAACAGCTCTTGATCTTCTTGATGATCTGTACTCCCTTGCATACTGGATGACAGGCAGTGAAGATGTTTCGACCGAACTTGTTTACAGCACCTACCTCTCTGCGAACACGAAAACGGAAGAGAGGGTGTTGCTGAAAACGTTTCGGGAGTGCTATATGGAACGTTTCGGACAAAAAGCCGATTTCTGTTGGAGTCAACAACCGTGCGAGAGTTTTGTTCAACCGCTTGATTCGATGATGCAATGGGCTGCCGATATCAAGCTCTCCGTTCTGTTAACCGAAATATCGGGTTTGAAGCATTTGCAGATCTCCGAAATTGTCGGCAAGCCGGTCGAAACGGTAAGACTTTGGCTTTACTGGGGGAGAATACTTTTATCACCTGCAAATCCAGTAAACACAGGTCATCTGAAAGCAAGTTAGTGGCGAGAAAGAGGCAAATAATCTTGCTGAATTCCATAGTTGTCAAGTGCTGAGTTGAGAAAGATGAAATCTTTCAACTGAAACTCAGCACTTTGAGACCACAAAAATGAAACAACACGTGTTGCCGAGGATGAGCCTGATGACCAGAAGCCGTCTTCCCTTCGACACACTCATCAATACCTTGCGCAAGTCTCTGAACTTTTAAGTTGCAGAGAGCTGCTTTTGTTTTTATCCTTCCCTCTTTATATTCGAAGTGCCTGCTCTACAATCTCTATCATTTTCTCTATGATCATTATTACCGGCGGCGCCGGATTTATCGGCAGTGCCATGCTTTGGGAGCTTAATGGCAAAGGGGAGGAGGATATCATCGTCGTTGATGATCTGGGTTCAACAACGACAGAAAAATGGCGCAACCTGTCCGGACTTCATTTTGCTGATGTCATACCCATAGAGCATTTTCCAGAGCTGCTTGAGAGAAACGCCCTTGAAGGCATTTCGGCCATTATCCACATGGGAGCAAACAGTTCGACAACGGAAACGGATGCCGACCACCTTCTCGCCAACAATTTCGGCTATACAAAAAAGATTGCTTCGTTTTGCATGAAGCGCAATGTCCGGCTTGTCTACGCATCAAGCGCGGCTACCTACGGTGACGGATCGAACGGATACAATGATGCCATTGAGGGGCTTCCAGCTCTCCGGCCCCTGAATATGTACGGATATTCCAAGCATCTCTTCGACCGCTGGGCAGTGAAGCACGATGTGCTCAACCATGCGGTTGGCCTGAAATTCTTCAACGTCTACGGCCCGAACGAGTATCACAAGGGTGATATGAGCAGCGTTGTCTACAAGGCGTTCCATCAGATTGGCGAAAAAGGATCGTTGAATCTCTTTCAGTCGCACAGGCCAGACTACTGTGACGGCGAACAGTTGAGGGATTTTGTCTATGTCAGGGACTGCACCAGAATTATGGCCTGGATGCTTGAAAACCCCTCAGCGGCTGGTCTTTTCAATGTCGGAAGCGGAACGCCGAGAAGTTTCAACGATCTGGCCGCGGCCACATTTTTGGCGCTCAACCGTCAACCCGTCATCAACTACATGCCGATGCCGGAAACCCTGCGCGACAAATACCAGTACTATACCAGTGCAGATATCACAAAACTCAGGCAGGCAGGATTCAGCGAGCCGCTCACTTCGATCGAAGATGGCATAAAAGAGTATGTGCAGCAATACCTCTCCGCAGACAACCCCTATTTCGATCGGAGGGAAATCCCTTATAATGCATAACCAGAAGCAAATTTGACCACAGAACAAATTATCGAAATCCAGGGTATTGAACCGGTCATTCTTTTCGGACCGTACGATGCTATCCTGAAAAAAATCCGGAATGAGTTTTCCGATATACAGATTATTGCAAGGGGAACACAGATTATCCTTAGGGGAAGAGCTGAAGAGGTGGCATTGGTTGAGCGGATTTTCAATGAGCTGATTTTACTTGCCAACAAACATGGTGAGGTGCTCGATAATGACCTCAATACACTCATCAATCTTGCTCTCTCCCCTTCTGAGAGGCCAAAAGCAACTCATTTCGGTGATGACGATATTATTCTCACGACACCAGACTATACCGTGAGGGCCAAAACGGATGGCCAGCGACGAATGGTTGCAGAAGCCAGAACAAACGACATTCTCTTTGCCATCGGCCCGGCCGGTACAGGAAAAACGTACACCGCCGTCGCCATAGCGGTGGCTGCCTGGAAAGCCAAAAGGGTCAAGCGTATCGTGCTCGCCCGACCTGCGGTTGAAGCAGGTGAAAGCCTGGGATTTCTGCCCGGCGATCTGGCTCAGAAAATAGACCCCTACCTGCGCCCCCTGTATGATGCACTGCAAGACATGCTGACTGCAGAAAAACTGAAACTCCTTACGGAACAACGGGTTATTGAAATTGTTCCGCTTGCCTACATGCGAGGGAGAACCATGAGCAATTCGTTTATTATTCTCGACGAGGCCCAGAATGCATCAAACAAACAGATGAAAATGTGCTTGACAAGGCTGGGTATCAATTCGAAAGCGATCATTACCGGCGATGTAACCCAGATTGATCTTCCAAAAGAGATCGATTCCGGGCTTACCAATTCACCGAAAATCCTGAACGATATCAAGGGGATCAGCTTCGTCTATCTGGATAAAACAGATGTTGTCCGCCATAAACTTGTCCGCGACATCATCAACGCCTATGAAATACATGAAAAATAGACGTATAATAAAGGTCTCTGATAATCTTTAACCAAGGAACAAAGATGCCGCATCGAATTACTGATTCATGCACGTATTGCGGTGCATGTGAACCTGAGTGTCCGGTAAACGCCATTACTGCTGGCGAGGAAATCTATGTTATTGATGAAACGTCCTGTATTGACTGCATCGGCTGGCATAATGACGCAGCCTGCGTTGAAGTGTGCCCGGTTGAATGCATCATTATTGTCTGAGAATTGACAGCTCACAATCATGGAGCTGAAAAAATCGGCTTTCGTGATGTGACGTTTTTTTTGAGCTAAAAAAAAATCTTATATTGACAAAAGTTCACCCGAATCGTTCTTTCCTTTTTTTTATAACCACTTAAGCGAGGAAGTCACTATGGCACTTTACATTACTGAAGAATGCACTTACTGCGGAGCTTGTGAACCAGAATGTCCGGTCAATGCAATTTCTGCCGGCGACGATGTTTATTTCATCGATGCAAATACCTGCACAGAATGCGTCGGATACTCTGACTCGCAGGCTTGCGTTGCTGTTTGTCCTGCTGAGTGCATCCTTCAGGCATAAACAAAAAAATCATCAATAAAAAAGCGGACGGTTCTAAACCCTCCGCTTTTTTATTGTTTCTTATCCGTCTTCATCACACCTCGTAATCAGCAATCCTTCGTTCTATGCTAGCCATGCCGATAAAGGGCTTCAATGCTTCATGTTCCGGATTTTCCTGATAGGCTGCCAGAGCATGACGGTCCAAAAATTCACTATACAAAACAACATCGCAGGAACTATCGGTACGACTAAAATCAATTCCAACCTCGATAGCCGTCATCCCTGGAATCCTTCCGCGCAGTGCAGTAAGCTTTTCCTTGATAAGAGCGGCATTAGTCTGCCGGTCATTGCCATGCGCAACATCCTTTAGCCGCCACATGACGATATGCTTGATCATTTTTGAATCTGGTTTGTATAGTTAATTTACTTAAGCGTTCAGCTCATGACAAGCTGCAATATTTATCATCACCGGGGTATATGAACTTGCTACTCTTCTTTTGTTTTTCCTGACTGGTTTTGATAAAACAACATCGCCATTTTTTTGTTTGCTACCGCTTTTCAATTTGGCAACCTGGTGGGTTTTCGATTTCTTGCTCCCTTGCTGAATGGCAAGAACACGACCCTTCGACATCCTGCTGTTTCTCAACTCGGCAACGGCATGACGCTTTGCACCGCTTTTGCTCCTCAGTCCGGCAATTGATTCTCTTTTCGAGGCCCTGCTGTTTCTCTGCCTGGCCATCACTTCTCTCTTCGACGGTCTGATGTCTCTCAATTCGGCAACGACATGACGGTCAATCCCCCGTTTCGTCAATTTATACCCTAACCCTGGCATCCTGGGCTCTCTTTTGTCAGCTTGTTCCAGGGAGGCTAGAGGCGGAGGCACTGACAGGCCTGAATCACCCCGAAATATTTGAGCAAACGACTCTGAGCTGGGCTTGCTGGTTGAAAAAGCCTTGTCAAAAATGTTAACCGCAACATTCCATCGGTCTGTTTTTGCATTCAGCATCACCAGAAGAATATCCTTGTTATCCTTGATTGCCCGTGCAATCAGGCACTTCCCCGCTTTGGTGGTAAAGCCGGTTTTGATGCCAACTGCGTAAGGATATTTAGTAAGAAGCTTGTTGTGGGTTTTCAGGCAATAAACTTTTCGGGTTGTCTGCTCCATAAAAATAGCCTGCTCAAGCCTGGCTATCTGGTTGAAAACAGGATTTCTGACCGAATATTCAGTAAGGCGCAAAAGATCTTCAGCTGTGGAGACGTTGCCAGCATAAATACCTTTGTCAAAACCTGCCGGGTTGGTAAACCTGGAATTCTTCATTCCAATCCGTCGCGCCTTGCTGTTCATTGCGGCAACAAACGAATCAACATTACCGTACAGATGGATGGCTATGGCAAATGCTGCATCATTGCTTGAATTGATCATGGCCGCCTTTACCAGATCGACAAGCCTTATTCTATCGCCTTCGTTGAACCCCGCTTTTGATGGTTCAACCATGGTTGACTCTTTTGTAATCAGCACATTATCTTCCAGCCTGCCGCTTTCAATCGCCATGATACAGGTCAGAATCTTGGTCAAGCTTGCCGGAGAGACCGATCTCTCGATATCTTTTTCTCCCAGGACGGTGGGACGGCCTGTCTCCTTGACGATATAGGAACATATTGGAACCTGCAATGAATCATCTCTTGTTTGCGCAGGAAGAGATGAAGAAAAAAGCATGATTATTGTAACAAAAAGAATCATGGAGAGCCGCAATGGCAACAACTCACAAGGAAAAAGTTTCAGGCGACGATTGGACGGCGGCGTCAAAGGGATGAGGATCCCGAATATGAGAATTTTGTCTGTCATAGGGGGAGAGAGGAAAAACACTTTTCTGAAAAATATCAGACAATCCTAAAGTATAAATTGCCGCGGATAATACTATTAATTAAAAAATAAAAAAAATAAAGGCCAAAGAAATAGCATTATTTACCGGATTCTATCCATTGCTTCCTGCCTCGGAAATTTTCGGCTTCGGAGTTTGCAGATGTGATGCGTCCATATTCTTGATCTGCATGACCAGTTGAACCGTATTGGAGACCAGTTCCTTGACCGAACGTTTCACATATCGGCTTTTGAAAAACGAGTTGTAATTGTTTTCGGTATCCTCAGCAATCCAGCCTCTGCTCCAACCGAGAAAGTTAAATGGCGGAAGCGTAAAACCAAGATCAGTAAAAAACGAGCTGAGATTTCCGGCGACCCCCTGAACATTGTCCTGTCCTCCGGTGATAATGAACGAAGCCACCTTGTTTTTGATCAATACCCGGTCATGAATCGTTATCTGATTCTGGACGGTATTAAGGCGTTCAGCCATTTTATAATAGAGCGATGACGCATTGCCCCACCTGATTGGCGTAGCAAGAATAACAGCATCCGCCCACAACACCATATTACGGTAAATTTCGTTCATCCCATCCTCTCCGTCCATTTCTGAAATGGAACAGGGCCACGTACAAGCTCTCTCATGACGGCTGTAGTACCCTTCGCAATGGCGGAATTTCAGCTCTCTGAGCCTGATCATTTTCGTTGCAGCCCCAAACTCGGATGCGGCAAAATCGAGAGCCTGCTGCAATGCGGTTTCGGAGGTAGATGGCCGGGGCAGATCGCGGTTCATATTGGTGGCGGAAATCCCGAGCACATTAAGACTCTTCCCGGTAGTCTGATAATCAAGCTTTCTGAGATCAGCCAGAGGGTCATCGTCGTGGGCCGCCTTGAAAGCCTTGGTGACCGGCTCTTCAGAGACCAGGATCATCCCGTTTTCAACAATTACCTCATAGAGCGCCTGCCGGTCCTTGTAGCCATAAGGCGCCTGGCCGCTTTTCAGGTTGTACTGCCACCCGTGCCAGGGACAAGCAACGTACAACTCTCCGTCGTCGAGCGTCTGGATGAATCCCTGGCCGAGATCCCCTCCCTCGTGGATACAGGTGTTCCCAAGGGCAGTAATGATCCCCCTGTAATGAAACAACGCAATGCTTTTTTTACCGAACCGGACAGATTTATGACTGTTTTCAGGCAGTTCTGATGCCGGTATGAGCGGGATGTATGGCATGATTTATCTTTATTTGCATCATCGTGAAGTACATCATAAGCAATTAGAAAATAAGCCGATCAGTCAGGAAAACCCGCATGCGTCGTTCAGCGTTCCGAAATGGCCAATTTAATGGCAAGTGCAATAAATACTGCAGCAGCTATTCTGTTGACTGCTTTCTGTGCAAGAGTGGAGTTGCGGAATTTGTCGCCAAATCCACCGGCAAGAACGCTGATGACGCTGAACACAAGGAGGGTTGCGGTGATGAAAACAGCCCCAAGCAGAACGAACTGCACCATCATGGAGCCATGACGCGGATCAGCAAACTGTGGCAGAAAAGCCATAAAAAAAAGTGAAACCTTGGGGTTGGTCAGGTTCATGACAATCCCCCGCCGATAAAGATTTCCCCTTGAAAGAGCCTGAACAGGGTTCTGCTGACCGGTTGAGGCTGCTGCCCTGAGTGCCTGCCAGGCAAGATAGAGCAGATATGCCGCACCAATATATTTCAGGACAGAAAAGGCAATCGCCGACGAGTGCACGATGGCCGCAAGACCAAAAGCAACTGCCACCGTGTGTCCAACAAGCCCGGTAGCAAGACCAAGGGTAACAAACAAACCAGCCGTCCGGCCGTTCTGGGCTGATTGGGCCATGACAAAAAGGTTGTCGGGGCCAGGCGAGAGTGCGAGAATAACCGATGTTGTAAAAAATACCAGCAGCACGTTACTGTCGATCATGGAAATGTTTCGTTTTGGTTATGGCAGCTCCACTTGCTTAGACTTGTTTGGAGCTCTGGCGTGACTGGGCAGAAAGTTTTCCCCCATAATGGCCAAGCAGCGTCACAACAGGCAACATGGAAAAAAGGAGCGCAAGATAGATCCAGTGTTCAATGCCGTCCCGGTTCATCACTTCAGGGGTGGTAAGCCTCATTCCGGCAGCAGAGGCGCATAAAAGAAAAAGCAGACAGGACAGTCTTATTTTGTTGATAAAGATGGGCGCTTTGGCTCCACGGTATTTCTTTTTCCAGTCATGAATGCCTGAAACAAACGAGACTGGAATAGCCAGCAGAACGATGACAATGAGATGCTCAATCGTATGTTCAAAATAGATGTTCCCGGTTGAAAGGGTCAATAGCAGATAGAGCACGGCAACGGGAATAAGCCCATTGCTGAAATGAGCTGCAATGGCGTGAAACAAAAAAGTTTTTTTCATCTCCTTAAGCAAACGGCGACCATCCATAGGGCAAATCTCCTCTTTAGTGTCTGGATTTAACAACAAGCAACGACCTTGAAAAAGCATAAATGACGTAAGAGAGACGCCATTTATGCAGTTTAAAAAAAATCTTCAGGATATTTCAGGATATTGCAGATATAACAGTGCCGTTTTGAGGCAGATGATTCCTTTCTTCAGTTTTACCTGTTATTTTCAAGGCTGTCAGTATTTTTCGAACCTAAGTCTGTACGTGTGAGTGATTTTCCTCCCTTCAAGAGTTCAGAGCATCAGCAGCCCGATCAGGGCGAATTCAAAACGCCACTGAGTGTCCGGAAACTGGTCCAGGCCCGACCGATGCCGGTTGAGAACATCTCCAAACTGGCACTGATCATACGCTTTCTTAAACCGGTCACCTGGATTCCCGTCATGTGGAGCTTTCTCTGCGGTGCTGTGGCAACCGGTGCTTTCGGATGGAAAGAGATGATCGGCATGAAGTTTATCCTTGCCATGCTGCTCACCGGTCCGCTGGCAAGCGGAACCTGCCAGATGCTGAACGACTATTTTGACCGTGATCTCGATGAAATCAACGAACCAAACCGCCCCATACCCGGCGGGGCCATATCGCTCAAAAACGCAACAATCCTGATTGCGCTCTGGTCGGTCTTTTCGGTTATCACCGGCTATCTGATCCATCCGCTCATCGGGTTTTACGTTGTTATCGGCATTGTCAATGCGCACCTCTACAGCGCAAACCCCATCAAACTGAAAAAACGGCTCTGGGCGGGTAATATCATTGTGGCCGTCTCCTACCTGATCATACCATGGATAGCCGGGGAGATCGCCTATAATGCCTCCGTTACCCTTTCATCACTGCAGCCGTCACTGATCGTTGCCGGGCTTTTCACCCTCTCCAGTACCGGCACCATGACCATCAACGACTTCAAATCAATAGAGGGCGACCGGCAGGTCGGCATCAGAACGCTTCCCGTTGTCTTCGGAGAGACCAATGCAGCACTCATTGCCGCCATACTCATCAATACCGGCCAACTTCTTGCATCAGGCTACCTGTTCATGATCGGTCAGACTACCTATGGAATCATGGTCGGCGCCCTTGTTATTCCGCAATTTTTCCTGCAGTTTGCTTTGGTAAAATCACCGGCAACCATGGATGTTCGCTATAACGCCATTGCCCAGAACTTTCTGGTTGCCGGCATGCTCGTTTGTGCTTTTGCTATCAAAGCTGCAAGACCATGAGATTCAGTTGCAAACCCGACATTTCAATTATCATCGCCACCCTGAACCGGGCCCGCCATCTTGAAAACGCCGTAAAGAGCGTTCTTGCACAGTCATTCAGCAACTGGGAGCTTATTATTGTCGATGACGGCAGCAACGACAACACCTTCGAAACGCTTGACCCGTACATCCTCCGCTTTCCCAATATCCGGTATATGAAGCAGAGTAACCGGAAAGCCGCACTCGCGCGAAACGGCGGTATCCAGGCCTCTTTCGGCCGCTACATAACCTTTCTTGACAGTGACGACCACTATCTGGAAAACCATCTTGAAACAAGGATAAGCCTCATCGAAGAGACAGGGGATGTTTCCCTGCTCTCGGGAGGCTTTCTCTGTGATGAAACCATCAAGGTCAAAGACTGTTACCAGCCCGACCAGCTCATCGGAATCAGGGAGTGCATTCTTTGCGGAACCCTCTTCGGAAAACGAGAGCTCTTTTTTACCCTCGAAGGATTCCGCGATATGGTGTATGCCGAAGATACCGACCTCTGGGAGAGAGCTTCAGAGCGCTTTGCGGTAAAAAAGATAGCGGATCCGAAAACCTATGTCTACGAGCGTGCTCATGACAGCATCACCCTTAACTACTGACTTCAACCATGATCTCATCCGTAACCGTCTACTGCAGTTCAAGCAATCTCGCCCCTCGCGACTATTTTGCTGCGGCCACTGAACTTGGCCGGGAATTTGGAAAACGGGGTATCGGCCTGGTTTTTGGCGGGGGACGGGTCGGGCTGATGGGCTGCATAGCCGATGCCGTAATGGAGAGCGGAGGAACGGTCAAAGGCATCATTCCCCGCTTTCTTGAAGAGCGTGAGGTTGCCCATTACGGCCTGAGTGAACTGCATGTGGTTGAAACCATGCACGAACGGAAAATGAAACTGGCTGAATGGGGAGACGCCTATCTCGTTCTCCCCGGAGGCTTCGGCACCCTCGATGAGCTGATTGAAGTGATCACCTGGAAACATCTCGGGCACCATCACAAACCCATCATCCTGCTGAACCTGAATGGTTTCTGGAACCCGCTGCTCCTCTTTTTTGACCGTATAGCTGCCGAGCACATGGTAACTGAAGAACACGGCAGCTACTATTCGGTCTGCGACACCATTCAGGAAGTGCTTGAGCTGCTGGGCTAAAACCGCTTCTGATAAATATGGCAGTAGGGCTGATGACCGTTTTTTTCGTAATAGTCCTGATGGTACTCCTCTGCCTCCCAGAATGGCCCAGCCTTTTCAACCGTGGTCACAACCTTGTATCCTTTGGCCTTCAGCTCGCCGATAAGCTTTTCGGCCACCTTTTTCTGCTCCTCATCAGTATAAAAAACGGCAGACCGGTACTGCGTCCCGATATCTGGCCCCTGCCGGTTGAGTTCGGTCGGATCATGAATCTCGAAAAAGAGTTTTGCAAGGGTTTCGTAATTGACCAGTGCCGGATCGAACTCTATCTCTACGGCTTCGGCATGTCCTGTTTTACCGGTGCAGACCTGTTTGTAGGTCGGATGATCAGTCAGGCCGCCCGTATAGCCAGATTTGGCGGAAAGCACCCCCTTCAGCTTGTTGAAATGGTACTCTACCCCCCAGAAGCATCCGCCGGCAAAGATCGCCTTTTGCGTCACTGCTGCAGCCTTTGCCTCAGGCAGAAAACCAAGGGAAAGCGAATTGACGCAATGACGGACATTTTTCGGGGTCATCCTTTCCCTGAAAAAAACGTGACCAAGATGGGCCCCGCATCTGGCGCATACTATTTCCGTTCGGCTGCCATCGGCATCAGGAATCTCTTTGACCGCGCCTTCAATGGCGTCATCAAAGCTCGGCCAGCCGGTGCCCGACTCAAACTTGTCTGTTGAGCGAAACAGCGGAGCATCACAGCGCCTGCAGAGATAGGTGCCCGTCTCTTTGTTCTGATAGTACTTTCCCGTAAATGGCCTTTCCGTTCCTTTATGGACAATCACCCGAACTTCATCGGGAGTCAACTCATTAAAATGCATACCATTCTCCTTTTGAACCGTTGAACGAGGCTTCTGTGAAAGGGATGACAGACCATCATTGCCTGCACACCCGCAGAAAAGAAGAAACAAGGGGAGGAAAAGAGCCATTGCAGCTATCCCCTTCCTCCTTAAAGCACTTTTCAATATTCTGACAAGCATCGTTAAACACTGTTAATTGATGAAACTCACCACCTATAACCGGCAGAGTCCGCTGATGGTTTCAGCAATGAAGAACTTTCAACCCTTCGTTGACGGTTCTTCTATCCATAAGTGTTCCCGCAAACTATCGGATGACTCCCCCATCATGACTTCACCGGAAAAAAAGCCCAACCGACTTATAGAGGAAAAAAGCCCCTATCTGCTGCAACACGCACTGAACCCGGTTGCCTGGATGGCGTGGGGAGAGGAGGCCTTTAAAAAGGCAAGAGCAGAAGAGAAGCCCATCTTCCTCTCGGTCGGCTATTCAACCTGCCACTGGTGCCATGTGATGGAAGAGGAATCATTTGAAAATCCTGACATTGCCGGAGTGCTGAACGCCTATTTTGTTCCGGTAAAGGTCGATCGCGAAGAGCTTCCCGACCTCGACCGCCTCTATATGAACTATGTCCAGTCAACCACCGGACGAGGCGGCTGGCCGATGTCGGTCTGGCTGACCCCGGAACTTAAACCTTTTTACGGTGGCAGCTATTTCCCCCCTGAAGAGCGGTACGGCATGCCGGGATTTAAAACCGTCCTCTTCTCCATCGCCCGCCTCTGGGAGGGTGACCGGGAAAAAATCATTGCGGCATCCGGCAGCTTCTTTGCCGCTCTCGGTGAAGTGTCAAGGGAAACTCCCTTCTCCATGCCCGGCACTGAGGAGGCTCAGAAGAATTGTTTCGAATGGCTTGAAGCAAACTTTGACCATAAGTTCGGAGGATTCGGCGGCGCCCCAAAATTCCCGCGCCCGGTGCTTCTGAACTTTCTGTTCAACCACTCCTACCATACCGGAAACAATAAAGCACTCTCCATGGCACTGCACACCCTTCGCAAAATGGCTGACGGAGGAATTCACGACCATCTGGCCGTTGCCGGCAAAGGTGGCGGAGGTTTTGCGCGCTACTCCACCGATGAGCGCTGGCATGTGCCTCATTTTGAAAAGATGCTCTACGACAATGCCCAACTGGCTAGTTCCTTTCTTGAGGCCTACCAGTGCAGCAAAGAGCCTTTCTACAAAGCCGTAGCGGAAGATATCATCAACTATGTGCTTTGCGACATGCAATCGCCTGAAGGAGGCTTCTACTCTGCGGAAGATGCCGACAGCCTTGCTGGTCATGGGAGCGGGCAGAAGCAGGAGGGAGCATTTTATCTCTGGAGTGACCAAGAGATCCGGGAAATTCTCGGTGACGAAGAGCTTGCTGCAATTTTTTCGTTTACCTATGGCGTCAGGGCTGAAGGAAATGCCCTGCACGATCCGCATGGAGAGTTCAAGGGCAAAAACATCCTGATGCAGCAGGCAACTATTGAGGAAATCGCTGAAAAATTCGGAAAAGGAGCAGAAGAGATCCGGGCAGCGCTTGAAAATTCCCGAACAAGGCTTTACACAGCAAGAAGCAGAAGGCCAAGACCTTTTCTTGATGATAAAATACTTACGGCATGGAACGGGCTGATGGTTTCAGCCTTGGCTAAGGGCTATCAGGTGCTGCATGACGAGGCCTGCCTTGCAGCAGCACGCAAAGCTGCTGACTTTATTCTTGAAAAGCTCTTTGACCGCACCAAAGGACGTTTGCTTCGCCGGTATCGAGAGGGCGATGCGGCCATTCCAGGCAAAGCTGAAGATTATGCCTTTTTTGTTCAGGCGCTGATCGACCTCTATGAAGCCTCGTTTGAAACCGGCTATCTCAAAACAGCTCTGGAACTGGCTGAACTGCAGAACACCCTCTTTTACGACGAGATACAGGGAGGATATTTCAGCACAGCCTTTGATGACCATACGGTGCCGTTGAGACTCAAGGAAGAGTATGACGGAGCAGAGCCCTCGGCAAATTCGGTCACCGCACTGAACCTGCTGCGACTTGCTGAGATGACGGGAAAAGAGGAGTTCAGCCGGAAGGCTGAAGAGACCATCAACGCCTGTGGTGCCATGCTTGCTGAAAACAGCAACGCTCTGCCGCAGATGCTGGTGGCAAAGAATTTTGCAGAACAAAGAAAGGTGCACCTTGTTTTTTCAGGACCTCTTGATTCCCCCAGCATGAGGAGACTGAGAGACGCTGTTTATGACCAGTATCTGCCAGGCGCCATACTGAGCCATGCATCAAAGGAGAGCTCCCTGATGATGCCTCAACATGCGGCAATTATTGACGCGGACAATGGTAAAGCAACAGCATACCTCTGTGTTGACAGAAGCTGCCACGCT
The DNA here is from genome assembly GCA_903820085.1 of uncultured Chlorobiaceae bacterium. GTDB lineage: Bacteria > Bacteroidota > Chlorobiia > Chlorobiales > Chlorobiaceae > Chlorobium. Next base: position 57,652 of record CAIJGA010000032.1, on the reverse strand, counting down.
CCCACCAAAAATCCGCAACAGCTTTCAAGCATGCTCGATTCACTGAAAAACCAGTTCAGGCAACTCCAGCAATGAACTGCGTCACTTGACCGGTGGTGGTTCCTCTACCGGATTCCGGGGTTTGGGAGGGGCTGTCAAGGCACTCACTGTTTTGGCAACAACAGTGCCAGCCGCAAACAGGCCAAGGCCTACAACCGCTATGCCAGTCAGCCCATGAAGAACCGGAGCGGCTACAGGAGCAAGCAGAATCGCGGGGCCAACAACTTTTCTAAGCATGTTTTCGTGATTAGTTTGAATGGCGATATCAATATTCTAATCTAACAAATCACCGGATTCAAAAAAAGAAGACCCGCGCAACAACAGGACAAAAAAATCTGCACCGCTCCCCATAACCTGAAAATAAATGAGATGGCGCATTGCAAAAATGGCTCTCAAGCCCTATACTGTTGCTGACTTATTATGGACAATTAGCTCAGTTGGTTAGAGCGTTCGCCTCACACGCGAGAGGTCAAAGGTTCGAGTCCTTTATTGTCCACACCACCTTCGTTCTCACGCTCCTGAAAACTTCCTATCAGAACTCCTCGATATACAGCTCTCCTGGATCGTCGGGATGATGTCGAGTGTATCCATAATCATGCAACCACTCTGCTACACGGCCAACCATTTCAGGCTGTCCGCTGACAAAAAAGTGAGTCCGTTCGGGATCAGGCGTTATGTTAAACTCGTTCTGCAGGACATCATTTCTCAAGAGATCCTCAATACACAACTTATACCCGTCCCAGCGGTCATCAGCATCGGTAAGGGTTGGTACATAAAAAAAGTTGGCAAAGCTTTTTTCGAGGAACGTGAGTTCACTGGAATAGCCAAGATCCCAGCGATGAGCAGCACCCTGGATCACCACCATTTTGCTTTCCGGGCGTTCAACGATATGGGAGCGCAAAAAGCTGATATAGGGTGCAATACCGGTTCCTGTGGCCACCATGACAATATCGCTGCCGTCAGGTGTTTCATCAAGGCGGAAAATGCCGCTGATCTTTGTGCCGACGTAAACCCTGTCTCCAACATTGAGATTGAAAAGTCTTGAGGTGAGCTGACCGGATTTGACCTGTGAAATGTAAAACTCGAGTTGCCGGGTCTCGGTCTTTGCCGAGGCGATTGAATAGGGGCGCTGAATAAGCTTCTCTTCCACTGCAGGAACCAGTTCCGGTTCAGAGTTTGGTGAACGTTTCTCGAATCCGTAAAGACCAAGCAACAGATTCTGTCCTGCTTCGAACTCCTCTCTTGCTTCATCGGTATCAAGCCGAAAAATCATCAGATCTGGAGTAATCATGATTTTACCGACAACCGTAGCATTGTATCGTGTTGTATCCATGCGCTATTAGAATTCTTTATCCTGATATTTAGTAATATGTTAAGTATTTCTTACCCATAAACACCCAACTGCCGGAAACAATTCCATGCAGGCAAACATTTATCGCCAGCCGCCGCCGAGTGAACGATAGAGCTCAGCCATGGCAGTAAGATGCTGACGGCGGAGACTGGCAAGATCAAGTTCAGCCTGGAGGGTATTTGTTTGAGCCATCATGACTTCAAGGTAGGTCGCCATGCCGCTGTTGAAAAGCATGGAGGCATCTGAAACGGCTTTATGCAATGTTGCAACCCTCTGCTCGGCAATTGCTTCCTGCAACTTCACCTTTTCGAGCTGTACCAGCGCATCGGAAACCTCCCCGACAGCTTTGAGCAACGACTGCTTGAATTCGAGTTCGGCCTGTTCCCTTTTTATTCTGGACTGTTCATACTTTGCTTTCAACTGGCCGCGCTGAAAAACAGGCTGTACCAGCGCACCCTGCACAAGACCGAAAAGTGAGCCGGGAAGGGTAAACCACTGGCTTGTTTTGAATGCCTCGACGCCGCCTGAGGCGGTAACCGTAAGCGAAGGATAGAGAGCGGCTTTGGCTTCGCCCATATCAGCATGGGCTCCCCTGACAGCCAGTTCCGCACCACGGACATCTGGACGGTTCTGCAGCAGGGCGGCAGGAATTCCGGCGGGAAGCGCATCGGCCACTTTGGTGGTAAAAAGTGCGCGGTCCCGCCCAATAGCTCCCGGCATTCTGCCGCAAAGAATACTGAGCGCATTTTCCTGAACCGCTATCTTCTGTTCAATCGCCGGAAGTGATCCAGCTATCGACTGCCTTAACGCCTCCTGCTGCTGAACGGCAAGGGAGGTAACCTGACCGGCTTGGTACTGAAGCCCGATCATCTTCACCGTCGTGTCGGCAAGGGCCAGATTTTTTTTTGAGCTTTCAAGCTGAACATCGAGCATGAGCAGCGTGTAATACCCTGAGGCGATGTCGGCCACCAAGCGGGTACGTACCGCTTTGGCTGCTTCCTGCGTCTTCAGGTAAGATGCCAGAGCTGACTTGTTTCTGCTGCGGATTTTCCCCCAGATATCCGCCTCCCATGATGATGTTGCCGAGGCTGAGTAGTCGTCAACATTTGTTTTTGCCCCGTTATCCGAGGGATGGGTTCGGGTATTCTGTATACCGACATTAAGGGTTGGCAGAAGTCCGAGCCTTGAGGAATGAAGGGTTTGGCGGGCATAGTCGATATTTTTAAGAGCCACCTGCAGGTCCAAATTATTGGCGAGTGCACTGTCAATAAGAGCGCACAACGTTTTATCAGCAAAAAAACTGCTGTAGGGAAGCAAGGCTACTGATGATTCCGGCTGATTGCCTTTTGCCGGGGTGAGACCCCCTCGGTAGCCCTCAGGAAAAGCTACATCCGGCGTTTTATACTCGTGGGTGACACCACATGCTGAAAGGCTGACAAGCAGCAGAAGCTGCAATATCCTTTTCAATAAATCCTTAGCCGGCATTCTCATAGGTTAAGCGTTAATTCAGCGTTACGTGTCATGATGGCTGCCGTGCGTTCTCTTTTTCGTTACTGACAACTGCTTCGAGCAGATCCCCGGCCTCGACGATGACCGATGCAGGGCCGGTAATGCGCTCCTGAAGGTGCTGGAAGGTCACAAAGAGCACCGGCACTACAAAAATACCGAGTACCATACCAATAAACATGCCTCCTATAGCCGCTGCGCCAATGGAGTGGTTGCCCAGAGCAGCCGGACCGGTTACAAAGAGAAGCGGGAGCAGCCCTGCAACAAAGGCAAGGGAGGTCATAAGAATCGGCCGGAGCCTCGCCTTTGCTCCCTCAATGGCTGCGGCTGAGAGCGAACTTCCGGCGACCCTCCGCTGCAGGGCGAACTCAACAATCAGAATGGCATTCTTCGCCAGAAGCCCGATCAGCATGATAACGGCAACCTGGACATAGATATTGTTCTCGACCCCGGCAAGCTTGATGCCTATAAAGACTCCAAGCAACCCGGTCGGAATGGAAAACATCACCGCAAGGGGAAGCAGATAGCTCTCGTAAAGTGCGGCAAGGAGAAAGTAGACAAAGACGACCGAGAGCATGAAGATAAAGAGCAGCCCGCCGGTGGATTCCAGTTCCTCGCGGCTTTGACCCTTCCAGTCGTAGGTATAACCCAGAGGAAGATGGGTTTTGGAAACCTCTTCAACGGCCTTGATGGCCTGACCGGTACTGAAGCCGGGTTTAACCGTTGCATTAACGGAAACGGCATTGAACATGTTGAAATGGTCAACCGATTCGGTTCCGTAAACCCGCTTCAGGGTAATAATGGACGAGACGGGCACCATGCTGCCGCCAGAATTCTTGACAAAGATGCCATTCAGAGAGGCCGGTTCGGAGCGTTCCCCCGGTTCCGCCTGCATTACTACCCTGTAGTATTTGCCGAAACGGTTGAAATCGGAAGCCTGCATGCTGCCGTAGTAAGCCTGCAGGACGGTCAGCACTTCCTTGACATTGACCCCGAGCTGACCGGCCTTGATATTATCCACAACCAGTTCATACTGGGGATTGGTTGCCTTGAATGTGGTGAAAGCAAAGCCAATTTCCGGGCGTTTCATCAGTTCGCCGATAAAGCCCTGCGCAACATTGCCCAGCTTATCGAGCGGGCCCCCGCTGCGATCCTGCACGACAAACTCAAGACCGCTGACGGTACTGAAGCCGGGAACCGTCGGCTGGGCAAGGGCAAAGAAAGAGCCCTCCCTGCCGGAAAGTTTCCGGGTAATAGTGGCAAGAATCTTCTTGATATGACCGTCGGGCCCACGCTCTTTGGTATCTTTTAACTGGAGGAAAAGAAGGCCGGATGAGGGTGATGAACTTCTGGAAAGCACATTGATACCGGCAACGGCTATCACTTTTTTTATTGCCGGCAGGGTGCCCAGAGTTGCTGCCGCCTTGTCCATGACGGCCCGAGTTCGTGCAAAGGAAGCGCCGGCAGGCAGGGAAACAGAGACAATCACAAAACCGTTATCCTCGTCAGGTATGAACCCGGTCGGCGTCACCCTGAACATCCAGAAAGAGAGTGCAACAATAAGCCCCAGAAGCGTATAGGTGACGCGCTTGTTGCGGATCAGATAGACAATGGAACCGAGATACTTGCGCTTCAGAACATTGAATCCAGTGTTGAACCCGGTAAAAAACCGGTGACCGAAGCCGCCCAGTTTTTTCAGTTTCCCAGCTTTTCCCATGCCATCAGCATCATGCAGATTGGTGAGAAAGAGGGCGCAGAGCGCAGGGCTCAGGGTCAGTGCATTGACCGCTGAAATCAGAATGGCTATGGCAAGGGTGAAGGCGAACTGCCGATAGAAAACACCGGTTGAACCTTCAAGAAATCCGACCGGCAGAAAAACCGAAGCCATCACGAGGGTAATGGTAACGATCGCAGTGGTAATTTCCCGCATGGCTGAAACGGTGGCCACCTTGGCCGGATAGTTTTTCTGTTCCATTTTTGCATGAACCGCCTCAACGACCACAATGGCATCATCAACAACAATGCCGATGGCCAGTACCAGGCCGAAAAGCGTCAGGACGTTGATGGAAAATCCGAAGAGGTTCATGAAGAAAAAGGTGCCGATAATGGCAACCGGCACGGCAATGGCGGGAATGATGGTGGAACGGAAATCCTGCAGAAAGAGAAAGACAACAAGAAAAACCAAAAGAAATGCCTCGATCAGCGTGTGCTCCACCTGAACAATCGACTCATCGACCACCTTTTTGGAGCTGAATGGAATCGAATAGTTGATGCCTGCAGGAAAGGTTCCGGACGCTTTCTCAAGTACCTTGCGAAGACCCGTTTCAACCTTGTTGGCGTTTGAGCCCGGCGCCTGATAGACGGCAAGGACCACACCCGGAGCACCGTTTGCCTTGGTATCGACCGTATAGCGGTAGGCACCGAACTCAACACGGGCGATATCGCCAAGTTTGAGGAGCGACCCGTCCGGATTGGTACGGATCACAATATCTTCATAGTCCCCCGGATAGGCGTTCTTCCCCTTGTACTTCATCACATACTGCATTGCCTGGGTACTGTTCTCGCCGAACGAGCCCGGAGCCGCTTCAAGGTTCTGGCTTTGGATGGCGGCTGATACCTCCTGAGGCGTTACCCTGTAGGCCGCCATCTGCTGCGGGCGCAGCCAGATACGCATAGCATAATCCATGTTGCCGTATACCGAAACCTGCCCGACACCGGGAACGCGTGCCAGATCATCGACAATATTGATCTTGGCATAGTTCTGCAAAAAGATCTGGTCAAATGCCTTTAAACTGCTTGAGAGCGTGATCAGCATGATCTGGCTGTTCTGGCGCTTGACAGTCGAGACGCCGATCTGGTTGACCTCGGCAGGGAGCCTGCTTGCGGCCTGCGCAACCCGGTTCTGCACGTTGACAGCCGCCTGGTCGGGATTGGTACCCTGCTTGAAAAAGACCGCAATGGAGAGCGAGCCGTCATTGGCGGAGGTCGAGGTCATGTAGGTCATGTTTTCAACCCCGTTGATTGCCTCCTCAAGCGGAGGAGCAACGGAACGGCCAACCGTTTCGGCGCTTGCGCCGGGATAACTCGCAGAGACCGCTACGCTCGGAGGCGCAATATCAGGAAAGCGGGTAATCGAAAGCTGGTTAATGCCGACAATGCCAAGAATAACGAGGATTATCGATATGACTGTAGCAAGAACAGGCCTTGATATAAAACGTTCAAACATGTATAGGTTGGTTTAGCGTCTGGAGCCCGTTACGGATAACTGTTACACTTTCACTCATTGCCGAGCCTCCCCTGCAACCGGCGCACTTTTGACCGGCTTGATAACCGTACCATCCGGCAGTTTTTCGGTACCGGCAGTCACAATAATATCACCCTGTTTCAGTCCGGAACTGACGATATAATGGTTATCGCTCTTGCCTGAAACCGTAATCACCTGCTTGTTTACCATATTGCCTTTACCAAGGAGGAAAACAAAAACCTTGTCCTGCAACTCAACCGTTGCAGCCTGCGGAACCAGCAACACATTATGGTAGAATGACTCAATAACTACCTTTCCGGTATTGCCGGAACGCAACAGCCCCCCCTGATTAGGAAAAACCGCCCTGATCCTGACCGAACCGGTTGACTGGTCAAACTGACCGCTTATAGTCCCGATCGTTCCCTTTTCAGCATAGAGATTCCCATCTGCCGTGATAAGTGAAACCGGTGCAACCTGCTTCACCTTGTCCTGCAGGGTTGCGCCGTCATACTGATTACGGAACCGCATAAAATCTATTTCGCTCATGCTGAAATAGGCATAAATCTCGCTGACATCACTGAGCAGTGTCAGCCACTGGCTCTGGTTTTTGCTGACCAGACTGCCAAGCCGTAAGGGGATTTTTCCGATGTATCCGCTTACCGGCGCCTTGATGGTGGAATAATCCAGATTGACAAAGGCTGAACGAGCGGCAGCTCTCGACTGCTCCACCGCCGCTTTGGCCGCCTGACGGTTTGCCCTGGCAGTTTTAAGCTGAATATCAGAAATCACGTTATTCTTTACCAGCGGAACCAGTTTTTCCTCGTTCAGCTTTGCTACAACAAGCGAAGCTTCAGCGGCATGTTGAGCAGCCAGTGCGCTGTTGTACTGCTCTCGATAAACCCGATCATCGATTTTAAAGAGAGGTTGGCCCGCTTTGACAAAGGCACCCTCATCGACATAGATTGCGCTGAGTGTCCCGTCAACCTGCGGACGAATTTCCACATTGACTTTTCCTTCAAGCAGAGAGGAATATTCTGTGCGAACCGTTGCATCTCCTGCAGTAACCGTCATCACCGGAAGGGCTGGAGTCCCCTTCTTTTCACCATCTTTGCCACCGTTTCCTCCTGCACAACCGGAAAACAAGATCGGTATGCAGATGCCGATAACAACCTGAATACGAAAAAAGCTCTTTATCGAATGTTTGTTCATCATCTCATTTTAATTATCTGCTGAACCAGCCGAGACCGAAGCGACACTACATTTCTTTGACAACCGGCAACGTACGGTTCCTGAAATCTGCCGCCATCATACCGGTCTGTGCCCTGAAAACCCTGCTGAAATATGACATTTTAAATTTTATAACCTAACGCTCCCCGTTCAAGTTCAAGCAACCTCTTTTTCAACCCGAGCCCGCCACGATATCCGGTAAGCGAACCATTACGGCCGATAACCCGGTGACAGGGAATAAAAACCGGAACCGGATTTCTGTTGTTTGCCATCCCCACGGCCCTTGCTGCAAAAGGAATTCCCACCGCGTCAGCAATCTCGCAATAGGTAAGGGTCGTCCCATAAGGAATCGCAGAGAGAGTTTGCCAGACCCGCTGCATAAAGGGTGTCCCCGAAGGAACAACCGGCACGGAAAATACCCGCAGTTCACCCGAAAGATAAGCCTCAAGCTGCAGGAAAGCCTCCCTGATCAGCTCCGTTTCACCAATTTCGGCTTGTTGCGGAAGATTATCCGTATCAAAACAGAGGTGGGTTATAGCGCATCCGCTCTCCACCAGTGCAATTCTGCCGATTGAGGTCTGCTGAAATGAGACAATCATGCTCTTATGCATCTCCTTGCGGCAAGGCGGCTGGTGACGATTTGGCTGCCTCTGCTTTTTTGAACCCGTTGTAGGCAAAGGTAATACCAATCGCGAAAACCATTGCCCCGACCCCGAGAAGGACATTAAAAAAGGGCGGAGCCGTCAAGGCAAGCCGCACAACCACGGTGGCAACTGCAAAACCGGAGTTGCGAAAGAGAATCTCATAGCTTGAACTGTAACGGAGAGAAACCAGCACCAGCAACACATCGCTAAAGACAAGAGTGGTATAGAAGATGGCAAAGAAATCGTATGTCGGCTGGTTTGTCAGGTAAAATGAGAGATCCGTGATGCCTATTCCAATAAAAATGAGCAAAAGAAAAAGTGACACCAGCTTTTTTGATGCAATAAAATCTGCTGTTGTAACAGAGCTTTGAGTAATGACGCGATGTTGCTGAAGTTTGTAATAAAGGCCAAGCAGCAGAAATATCAGGAGTCCTCCGCCAGCATTGGAAAGGATGTGCAACACCGGCTTGGATGTTTCAACCCATACCAAAGGCTCGATAAAGTAGATAAATTCCTCAAAAGATTGCCGAAGCAGAATGAGAGAGAGAATTTCGAACTGCTTGCCGACCGAATCTGAAACCGAGTTGGCAAGGCTGAAAACCAAGCCGAGAACTTCGAGGCCAAGCAACATGGAAAACGCAATATTGATCGCATAATAGTGGCTTGATGGAATAATTGCCGCAAGTTCTCCTGGCAGCCATCCCTGACGGCAAAGCTCTATCAGGGCAAGAGCACCGAGAAAAGTAAGGATCAAAACGTTTGCCGCAGTTCGCTTTGTGCGCTTATGCTCCCAAAAATGCTCCAGCGAATTAAAGAGGCTGTCAGCTATACCGAGTATATTTGTCATCAGGTGTTTCTTGTGTTGGAAGAAGAACTATTCATCTGCTTTGCCCGGGAAATATCGTAGAATAATGATTTTTTACCGCTTTCATAACCGGTAAACACATGATAAATCACAACGAGCAGTATATTAAAACATTCACGATTATATCATTAAATCCACAACGATGACTCTTATTTTTGTTTACAACACCGACAGCAACCCCGTCAGCAGTCTTATCGACCTTGGGCACAAGATTCTGAGTCCCGAAACCTACAGTTGCAGCCTCTGCAAACTGACCCATGGACCTTTCACCGAAATTGAGGAATGGAAAGCGTTTCGCATCTCCATTGGGGTGCCTGTTGAGTTCCTGCACCGTGACGAATTCGAGAAAAAATATGGCCAGCACTTCCAGTATCCTGTTATCCTGAAGAAAAACTTCACTTTCGATGTGCTGCTTTCGAAAAAGGAGATAGACGACCTTACCGATCTTGACGCACTCATCGCCGCCGTAAAACAACATCTTCCAGCAAAGGAGTAAGTAACAGAAAAAAAACACTTCAACAGAGCAACAAAAAACGGGAGAGCCGACGATTTTTGGCGAATCAAAATAAAAGTGCTTAATTCAAACAATTGGCAGAAATCCTTAATATTTTCAGATTTCCTTGTTTTTTAATCAGCACTTTTTAGGTCTTTTGTTGGTTATATCGAAATCATTAAGGAAAAGCCACTTATCTCTCATAACGAAAATGATTGCTTTATGCAAAAGCGACCCCTGCTATGAGTCATTGAAAAAGCATCAGCGATGCGTTAAAGGATACCTATCATGAATGATATACCAACCGAGTTCAATATGTACCACATCAACGATGTTGCCTGGTGTCCTGCGTGCGGAAACCACATGTTGCACAAGGCTGTAAAGTTGGCAATGCATGAACTCAATATTGAGCCTGAAAACCTTGTGACGGTCTCGGGGATAGGTCAGGCAGCCAAAACACTGCAAGATCTGAATGCCGATATGTTCAACGCGCTGCACGACCGTTCGCAGCCTGCCGCACCAGTCCTCAAGCCGTCGGGCAGGAAGCTTCTTGTTATCGTTGAATCGGGTGATGGAGACCTGCTTGGTGAAGAAGGCCATCATTTTCTCGATGCCATCCGGAGAAACGCGGATGTCACCATGATTTTTCACAACAACATGGTCTGCGACTTCACTAACGTTCAAGCCGCTCCCGCATCAGCCCGCAGCACAAAGAAACCAGTTCAGGGTAACAGTGTCAAGCTTGAATCCTTCAACCCGCTGGCTGCAGCTCTTACCATGAATGCTCCATTTATTGCTAGAGCCTTTGCCGGAGATGTTAAACAGACAACGTGGATGATCATGGAGGCGATTGCCTTCAGAGGGTTTTCGGTAATCGATGTATTGCAGCCGTGCGTTGTCTTCAACAAACTGAGTGCCTATCAGCGGTTCAAGAAAAATATCCACTACCTTCCCAAGAGCCACGGCACCAGTGACCGCAAGGCAGTATTCCGTCTTGCAACCGGACATGACAAACTCCCTCTGGGTGTTTTTTTCCGCCATGAAGGACGTGAACTTTACGAAGAGACAAACTTTGATTCTTCAGGAAAAGCGTTGCCTCAAGCTATCTCATTTCACAAATTATCAGGAAAATGTCTTGCGGGCGGAATTGTTTCCCCGTAATAGCGTTAAGGTAAGGAAGAGAAAAAGTAGGGTAAGGGCACTGGCATACCCTTCCGTCTTTTGGTTTTTCTTTTTACTGTGATACTTTAATAGTAAATATTTTGCATTTTCCTGTTTAAACGTCATAATTCCGGAGGATCATCATGAGGATCAAAGTTTTTCTGCTGTTTCTATTTCTTTTTTCCATTTCTGTTTTTTCTCAAGGATATGCCTCAGTAAGGCCACGGATCGGGGTATTGAGGTTTACAAACCATACCTCTGCAGGATGGTGGGAAGGGAGTGTCGGAACGGATTTGCAGGATATGCTTATTGCAGAGTTGGCTGCGACGAACAGTTTTAGGGTGCTCGAAAGGAGAGAACTGGATGCTGTTATCAGTGAACAGGATCTGGGAGATTCCGGTAGGGTTAATCCGAGAACAAGATCGAGATTAGGAAATATTACCGGTGCCAAATATCTGGTTGCTGCTACACTTTCAGCCTTTGAACAAAATACGAGCGGTGGCGGCGGTGGACTCTCCTTTGGTGGTTTTAGCCTGGGAGCAAGGCAGGACAAGGCGTACATGGCTGTCGATCTGAAGGTGATTGATGTTGAAACCGGCGAAATCTATGACGCCCGAACTGTAGAGGCAACATCAAAATCAAGTGGTGTAAGCCTTGGAGTAAACCGCGGAGGCTTTGGAGGTCACCTTGGGCAGTATAACAATACACCTGTAGGAAAAGCAATCAGGGCTTGTATCATGGAAATTGTAGACTATCTGCAGTGTTCTCTGGTGGAGGGAAAGGACAGTGGCTGCATGGATGAGTATAACTCAAAGGAAAGAAGCCGAAGAGAGAAGACCAGAGAATCCATCAAGCTTGATTGATGGATTGAGTAATTGATTGAGTCGTAAAACAAAAAGGGGCGTACTTCATAAGACGCCCCTTTTTTTTGCAGGAACGTTAATCCTCTTTATCCAACGGACGTATTCTTTCGACACCTCTTGCATCTCTCAAACTTGCTTTTGCTCTTTCATCAAGAACCGGTCTGACCGATTCAACCGGATTGCGCTGTATATTTATCAATGCGAGATAATTAAATGGCTCAACATTGCCTTTACCGAGCGATACTCTGGTATCATAGATAAATACGGGCTGAAGCGTTTTTCCGTTTCCATCATAGTATGCTCTGCCGCTGCTCTTTATTTCATACGTTGCCTCCTGACCAAATTCTGTTACCATTAATCTTCGCAATTCCGACTGAGCTTCGGCCTGGCTGACTACCTGTTCCGGCCTTAATTGAGTTTTCGTCAAGAGATTTATTTCTCTCCAACGTTTGACTACTCCTGTTATTTCGCCGCCATTGCCCACGCTGATAACTAATTTTGACCCCGGCCCAACGACAGGCACTCCATCAATAACTCTTCCATAAGTAAGGGTTATCATTTTATCAATAATGGGGCCGCCTTTTTTTCCGTCAATAACCGAGGTTGCTCTTAGCCCTCCTTTATGGACCAACTGGATTTCTCTTTCGTTGAGAGGCATCAGGTTAAACTTTGTCAAATATTCCCTGGCTATCTTGTCAGCTTCTTCAGGAGAAGGAAGTTGAGGTGCGGCATTGCCATAATACTTTCTCATGCTTTTGGTGAAGCTGAGATTGCCTGTACCCAAATCCTGTTCAAAATATACTGACGCATCCTCAGGTGATGAGTAACAGGCTATTCTCTGATCGGTTACGGTAAGCGGAACAATGCCGGCCTCCATTAATCTTGATGCTATCCTCCCTGCGCTTGAAACAGATAATTCTTTTGGCGCATCAAACGAGTAAGTAAATACTTTCTCGGCCCTGCTGATCAGGTTTGACTGATTGATCTGGTCGGTATTGGTGGACTGCACGGTATTCCTGGACTGGGCTGGCATTAAAAAAACAGCTGCCAGCACAGGAGCCATTATTCTCTGCATTTTATTTGTTTTTTTCATTTTATCTGGTTTTTAGATTTTCAAATAAAGTATCAAACAATTAATATTGCCACCATGTTTCCATATTGTAAGCTCCCGGCGCAGGGTCTGCAGCGTAATTGCCAAGGCGGTCATTTTCTGTCGTTGTATACAGTATGGCGCTTGCATAGCCCGGCCATGAACTATCATGCCATATTGAACGCTCTTCATTAACGGCATTAAACCAAGATTGCCACACGCCACCGTTGCCTTTTAACTTATTTGCAAAATTATTCGGGATTCCGTTATCAGAATAGCTTAATGTTCTGAAACCGACCAGCTGATGCAATCCCTTGAAAATTGAATTTGCCCAAGGAGACCACCAATCTCCGCCTGCCGCTTCAGGCGCGCTGGTAACAGTAGAGCATGATTCAATAATGAGGAACTCGATATCGCCGTTTGTGGGCAAGTATCCATAACCGGGACACAGGTTAAGAGAAGCTCCGGTATTTGGGGTTTGCGTGCTTTGTGTATAATAAGCTGAACCGTGCGATGCGACATAGACAAGATCCATCTTGTCAACAAAGTTCGCAGACTCGGTATTAAAGAATCGAGGCTCCGACCAATAATACTGTGAAGTCTGATAACGATTGCTGCCAATGTTTTGCCAACCTTGAAAGTTTTTGACAAAGTTCCAGACGTTTCTTACAAAGCGGTCTTCGGCTTTGTCAACATATCCGCCTATTTCTCGATCACCTGCCATACTAACTTTAATAAAGCAAAGGAGAAACAACGAGATTAACAATGCTGATTTGAATGTTGTTTTCATTTTAGTTTATTAGCATTAATTTTGCCTACTCTGTTTTATTGGATTTTCGGCTAACTCCAGTTTCTCAGTAACCTTATTATGAATAACAAGTTACGCTACAGCCAAAGAGTGTCACATTACTTACTGTAAACCTCATGAAGGCCTGGTCAGCTCTCTCTCTGTTTTTGACGTAAACTGTTGCAGTTGTATGCTTCGGTAACTCTGGCAGGAATTCCGTATACCCGACCGCTTCTGAACGGGGTACTGCCCACGAATGCTGGAGAACCAAGAAATGACACAACTAGATGTCATATTACAATATTAGCAACAGCAAATTACATTATTTTCCTGATACTTGTTAGTATTCAGCGGGAGAATATCACGGCAGGGACAAAAATAATACACGCCAGAGGGCACCGGCTATGATCTGCTGGCGCAGATCACACACTCAAAAACACACATGGTTTCGATAACGGACTTAACAGCCCGCTTTATGGCCTCTTGCTGAAAAGTTGCGACAGCCAGAGGCTGGTTTTTTGTTTTTCTTTTTCTTTAAGCGGAAGCCCTTCCGCAACCCAACGAACCAGACCGGACTGCATATTGAATGATTTTTTATACCCTTGGTTCATCAGAAAACGGCTGGCCATTATACTGCGACTGCCGCTATGACAGGCAATAATTACCTGACGATCTGTGGGTATTTCCTTGTACCGGGTTTCAAGCTGACGTAAAGGAATCAGCAGGATTTCGGGAACATCGAATGATTTTCTGTCAACTTCGCCCTGTTCACGGACATCAACGAGCAATGCCCCTTTCTGAATCATTGCAAAGGCTTTCGTGGGTGTGACATCACGTGAATTATTCATAGTAAACTTGCTATCTGGTTCAAAAATCGTTCGGTTCGGTCCGCTCGAACGTAACTGCCTTGTATTTTATATCAACAAAAAGAGCAGGTATGCAATGCCAAGTTGTATATAAAAGGGATGGACACTTGAGCAGTTTCCCCGCATACCTATACCCCGTACAGGTATGCATAGTACAAAATATCATGAAAAAGAACAACCAAAAAAATTAAGCCACCCTTAAATTTACGCCATGTCCCGTGCCCGGACTCGAGAACTGCGCCCAACCAGCCGGCAAACGGCGACAGGTAAATGCACCGGGATTCAGGCTTTGGTGTCGATATAAGTCACTTTGACCCAATCCAATATCGTTTGTTCCAGTGGGGAAATGTTTTTGTCAGCACTTGCTGCCTTCTCCATCAGCTTGTAAATACTGTTGCGCATATTCTGGTCTTCAGGCATTCTGATCGAAAGCCTTCCGCTTGCTGCCATCTTGAATAGAGGTTCAATATTGTCAATCTTGAACCCCAAATTGTTCGCGGCTTCAGTCAAAAAAGTTCTTTCCTCATCTTGAAAAGCTCCATCAGCCGAAAAAACGATCATGATGTTATTAAGTGCATAATCCTTAACACCATAAAGCTTATCCAGCACAGCAGGATTAACTTTCGCAGTGAAAGAGCCCTTATTCGCGCCATAATATTCAGCGAATGCTGACCGGCTCATCAGTGCGCTGACAACCCAGTCGTTCTCTGTACTGTTAAGCAGACTTCCGCAGTATGAACACTTGATATCAAGCGTATTCTTGACTGGGCCACCACAAGCCGGGCAATTATGCTGATAGATTGAACCCTTTCCGGCTCCGGCCTGAGCATCCCGGGTCAGAATAATTACTTCTTCCCGCGTCATAATTTCCGGATCGACC
Organism: uncultured Chlorobiaceae bacterium; assembly: GCA_903820085.1. Classification (GTDB taxonomy): domain Bacteria; phylum Bacteroidota; class Chlorobiia; order Chlorobiales; family Chlorobiaceae; genus Chlorobium. The sequence continues at coordinate 42,636 of CAIJGA010000032.1, read as the reverse complement.
AGCTCAACCCTATTGTTTTGAACCAGCACTCTCTGCATTGAACAGATGAGTGCAAAGATGAGGATGTTTTTATTATCCTTTTTCTGTGCGCCAATCAGAGTAACCTTGTTCAGGAAAATCCGATTGAAAATCTCCTGATTCGTTTCGAACTTTGGAGCAAGCTGCCCGAACAGTTCATCGGAGACAAACCTGCGCATAACCGAAGGATCACGCATGGCTTGAGCGGTCATGATCTGCATGTAGGCATTTGAAGCCTTGTCCTCAACCAGTTGAACGGAAAAATCGCCATAAACCGATGCCATGTTGTGCACCTTTGTTTCCAGATTACCCAGTTTGCCGGAAAAAACATCATTGCTGTGGTAATCATCCTTTTGGGTAATTTCGGAAAGTACCCAGTCGAATTCCCCGGAGTTGACCATTGCATTACAATGGGTACACTTGCAAACCTCACCGATATTTTCCGGCAAAGGAGCGCCGCAATTCGGACAGTTGCTGGAATCATAGATGTCTTTTTTCGGTGCGCCACGCTTGCGGATAAACGACCAGAACTCAATAAAATCATCAAAACCTTCCTCATCCAACTCATGATTCAGGGCACAGGCAAACTTGTCGTCCATGCTGGCTTCGATTCCAACATGCATAATGTCATACAGACCGTCCTGTTCGATTTTATCGACCCAGATATCCGCAATCTGGATATTGCTTATCGGATTGGTCTGCTGAAGAAGTTCCATCATCTTGAACTGGGTATTGAATCGCTGATAGACCCCATCCGTAATGAACCTGCGCATACGACCGGTATTTTGTTCAGACCAGGACGACTGAACTTCGATGAATGCTTTTCGGACTTTCAAAAAGAATGCCGTTACATCAAAGAGGGGATTTGAGGCGAGAAATTCCTTGCATCCATCGACTTGTTCAAAGGAGTTTTTTTTATGGCGGGCCATACTGGCGAACGTGGTAATCGAAGCTTCCTGGAGAAACAAGAGAAGCCGGAATCCCACGTAGAGAATCACAAGGAGAATGATGACGGTACTAAAGATGTTACCATCGACATGGCCGGATCCTCTGGAGTAGTTATCATAGCCATAGCCTCCTCCACCAGAGAAATGCCCCCCACCGGAGAATCCGCCCCCGCCATGTCCGCCACCATGCCCTCCACCGCCACCACCAGCCCGCGCAATAAGCTCCTCACCAATAAAAGGGATGCCAAGAACGGTAAGGGTGATCATGAAAAGGAACTGGAAAAAACGGCTGGATTGCATGGGTGACTCCTTACAGTGATTACAGTTGCGTAAGAATCTGCTGCTTTTTGGTATCGTATTCCTGTTGGGTAATGAGGTCGTTGTCAAGCATCTGCTTCAATTTGGCAAGCTTGGCCACTGGATCTTCTGCCGCCGCTTGCGGTGCATTCATGTTGCCCATCATGCCTGCCATTGCCTGACCCATTCCAACACCTGCACCAAGACCAACTCCCATACCGGCCATTCCTCCCTGGTTCTGGGCCGCATCCCGAAGGGCTGCCAACTGTTGTACCTGAGTAAAATTCAAACCGACAGCCTGGGCGGCCTGTGCTTCTGCCTGCATATCCGCAATACGTGCCACGCGGCGCCTGGTGTCATCATCAAAATCAGTATTTTCGACACGAAAATCCTTAAGCTCGAAACCAAGAGTCAGGAAAATCGGAGCTACCTTTTCGCGCACTCCGTCTGCAATTTCATTCCTGTTGGCATCAATCTCATTATAGCCGAACTTTGCTTCAGCAAGAAAATCCGTGAGCGGCTGGACAAGCCTTGCCACAACAACCGGACGGAGCTCATCAACGGTGAACTCATCCCTCTGGCCCATAACATTTATGAAGAAACTTCCAGCGTCCGAGATACGGAAGGAAAAATTGCCAAAACCCTTCATCCCGACAGGAAACTTGTACTGCGGATCGATATATTTCACTGGGCCGGGAGTACCCCAACCCTGGTTCAGAATTTCAGCAGCCCGGAAAAAATAGATCCCGACCTTGTGCTCACTCTTGAAAGCCTGCATGAATTTTGTGATCGTCGTCCAGAACGGGATATTCTGTGTTTTCAAGTCGGTCATGCCCGGTTCGGTAATGACAGCTTGTGGCTTACCTTCATAAACAAAGATCACGCCCTGGCCGGGACCAACAATAAGCTTCGACGCATTTTTGATCTCATCGCCATTATCCGTCCATCTTTGGAAAAGAATATCCGGAGCCGGATTTTTCCATTCAATGACAGACCGTAACTGCCCTGTAACCGAATTCCATAACGCCATTGTAAAAGTCCTCTGATTAAATTCACCAAACCAGTTCCGAAGTCCAGGTTATATTGCAACCGGATAAACCGCAAAATATTACTCTTTTGCTAAAAAAAAGAGTATTCATTTGATTTCATGCAACGTCGGATAGTCAGTATATCCCTTTGGTCCGGGGGTATAGAATGTATCCATATCAGGAGGGTTCAGGGCTGCCCCGCTCTTCAGCCGTTCGATAAAGTCGGGATTGGCAATAAAAGCCCGCCCAAATGCAATGAGGTCACCTTTTCCGCTCTTCAGATCGCTTTCGGCGTGCTGGGCATCGTAACCTCCGGATAGAATCAAGGCACCCTTGAAGGAGTTGCGGAATGTCGCCTTCATGCTGTCGGGCACAGGCGGTGCGCCCATTGACGAATGGTCCACAAGATGCAGGTATGCCAAACCGGAGTCGTTGAGCTGTTTGGCCAGCCAGGTGTACTCTTCCTCCATTTTCTCATAGAGTGGCATATCGTTGAACACACCGAACGGGGAAAGCCGGATACCGACTCTCTCTTTTCCGATAGCCGATTTCACCGCTTCGACAACTTCAAGCACAAACCGTGCACGACCTTCGATTGATCCGCCGTAACCGTCAGTACGCAAATTCGAATTCGGGCGGATAAACTGTTCGAGGAGATAGCCGTTCGCAGCATGCAGTTCAACGCCATCGAAACCTGCCTCCACGGCAAATTTGGCAGCCTCGGCATACTCGGCGATTGCGACCCTGATATCATCCGCAGTCATGGCCTCCGGCACGGGAAAAGGCTTCATCCCCTCGGCATCCGTGTACATCTCGCCGGAAGCTGCAACGGCTGAAGGAGCAAGCAGGCGGGCACCCGCAGGCATGTTCAGAGGATGGGAGATTCGCCCGCAGTGCATGAGTTGAAGAAATATCCTGGAGCCCTTAGCGTGCACCGCTTCAGTAATGGCCTTCCAGCCCTCTATCTGGGCTGCAGAGAATATGCCCGGTATGCGCGGGTAGCCCAAGCCATTCGCTGAGGAGGAGGTACCCTCGGTAATGATGAGTCCTGCGGAACTGCGTTGTGCGTAATACTCCACCATAAGGGCATTGGGAATATTGCCGGGTGCACGGCTGCGTGTCATCGGTGCCATCACCAGACGGTTCTGCAACACTATAGGGCCAAGAGTGAACGGGGTATAGAGTATTGACATGGCAGGATCCTCAATTGAATTGTTACAAAGACAGGGTACATCTCTTGCAATTATTTACCCACTAACACATTTATGAACTTGAGGGTTCATGACAATGTCTTGCGCCAATACGGGTACATCGTCTCTTTGACTTTTCAGGTATAGGCATTCCCTTACGGCCGTTTTTTCGGCGAGGCTTTATCCTGATCAAACTCGAGTGCGATGGAGTTCATGCAAAAACGCTTTCCCGTTGGGGGCGGGCCATCGTCAAAAACATGGCCGAGGTGCGCTTTGCACCTTCCGCAGACAACTTCTGTCCGCTCCATTCCGAATGAGGAGTCTTTCCGGTAGAGGACACTGTTGGGGCGTACGGCTTCAAAAAAGCTGGGCCATCCGCAGGTAGTGACAAACTTGGCGTCGGAGCGGAAAAGCCTGTTGCCACATGCTGCACAGTGGTAGGATCCCCTTCCCTCATAATCCCAGTACTTTCCAGAAAATGCCTGTTCTGTTGATCCGTGGCGCGCCACCTCATAGAGTTCTGGAGAAAGCACCTCTTTCCATACGGCATCAGAAAGAGTGAGACTCGTCGTATCAGTACGCGAGTAGTAGGGATTGGCCGGATGTTGCTTGTCAGTCATGACTTTGGAATTTTGAGTTACTGTTTTCGACTGCGCTCCATTGCATGCCGATAGTGTAACCATAAACACCTGAACGAAAAAAACCGTTCGTGCCAAATGAGAGATAAACTTCATCGCCGCACTCTGTTGTAGACTTTTTTCAGGATATTTTCAAAATTGACACGGGTTTTCTGGAGGGACTGAAGAGGAGTATCCTCGCAAGTATCTTGAGCAATACCTATCTGAACAGGAAAAATAAGGATAAAGCTGTTTTTTTGGAAGTACCTGTTGAGATAAGCTGGAATTCTTGCCATCTTTGGATGATAGGAGAGGTAGTTTTTCCTGCTCATCACGATAATGAGGTTATCATCATTTTTTATTTCCCTCGACAGCGACAGAAAATCATCCCATTCCTTGAACACCTTGTACTCTGCATGAGCAAAGCTCTCTGAATAGCTCTCCTTCAGACAGGCAATGGTCTGTTTGGAAGCATGGACAACGAGTTTACTCCCGGTGTTTTTCATAATATTCATAACTCTCTGCATCCAGAGCACAAAACCGATCTCATTTTCTGCCCCTTCAGGGATAACGGCAATGGTTCGCCGAATGGTGGCGAGAGGCTGAACAGGTTTGTAGATAAAGGTCGTCACATTACAGCGGCCGAGAATATTCTCTGATGCACTGCCGAGAAAGGTATCCGTCAGACCATTCTTTTGATGAAGTCCTAAAATCAGGACGGTGATTTTCTGCTCCCGGATCACTCCGGCAATACCATTGACCAGGTCACTGTCATAACGAAGCAGTCCTGTCAGCTTGTTATCGGTTGACGATGCAGCCACTGCGGCTTTTTCAAGAATTTTCTCTGCATGCTTTTCTGCTGTTTCATCCGGCATGCTGTTATCGGCGACATGCATGGCGTAAATGCCATTATGGGTTTTGCCCGATTTCAAGGTAACGCTAAGATTGACCAGTTCGTCTACCGTGCTGATATGGTTCATGGGAATCAGTATCCGCTCATCAGTGCCGGGAACTGCTGTTTCAACCGCGTCATCAATTGTTTCGGCAAGCGCGATATTCCGCGCACCTTTTTCGCCGACAATTGTAGCGAGGGTGCAGGTGACCAGAATAAAGAGAATCGTGCCGTTCAGTACATTTTCATTAAGCAGCCTGATGGGGTTACCATTGAGGGTAAACCCGGTGACAATATTGTACCCGATCAGTACCGTAGCAAGGGCCAGAGCTGCATGGGCGCTGATGAGTCCAAAGATAAGGCGGCGCTGATCAAGCGAAAAGCCGAAGAGTTTTTGAGTAATCCAGGCGGAAAGGTATTTGGCTATCGTAGCCGCAACGGTGATAACGAAAGCCACTTCAATGGTTTCATAACCCTTGAAAAAAGCCTGTATATTGATCAGCATCCCGACACCGATCAGAAAAAAGGGAATAAAGATGGCATTGCCGACAAACTTGATTCGGTTCATGAGCGGAGATGTGCGCGGAATCAGGCGGTTGAGAGCAAGACCACCGAGAAACGCGCCGATAATGGCCTCAACACCGGCAGCTTCAGCAAGAAATGCGCTAAAAAAAACCAGGGCGAGAACAAAGAGGTACTGCAGGACACTGTCATCAAAACGCTTGAAAAACCACCTTGCTATGACCGGAATGAGGAAAAGGACAATCAGGCCGAAAAGCATTACCCCGATAACCAGCTTAAGCCAGAACATGCCCGTCAGCGCTCCGCCAGACAATTCGACCACGACCGCCAGCACCAGAAGGGCAAGGGTATCGGTAATAAGGGTGCCGCCGATTGCAATATTGACCGCCTTGTTTTTGGCAATACCGAGCTTGCTGATAACCGGGTAGACAATGAGCGTGTGAGAGGCAAAAATACTGCCGATAAGAATGGAGGAAAGCAGCGAAAACTGAAGGATATAGAGCGCTACGAGAATACCGAGAATAATGGAGATAAAGAAGGTATAGAGTCCAAACAGAATACTTTTGGTGCTGTTCTTGCGGAAATCGGCAACATCAATCTCAAGCCCCGCCAGAAACATGATATAGAGCAAACCCACTGTTCCGAACAATATGATACTGTTGTCTCGAAGCATGAGGTTCAACCCGTGAGGGCCAATCAACGCACCGGCAAGAATAAGACTGATCAGGCTCGGGATTTTCAGCCGGTTAAGAAGCACCGGGGCGAAAAGAATGATAAACAGTAACAGTGAGAACTGTAATACCGGATTTTTTAAAGGCAATGAGATATCGATCAGGCTTAACAACAGCATCGTTTACAATTCAGAAGTTCATCACTGACCCGGCGGCAGTTTTTTTCCTATCCGAAACGAAATATGCATATCTTTTCTGTTGAACACAAACCGGCCTCCCCTGGCCCCATCTTCAGGCGCTCAATCGCCTGTAACCTTATACTTCTTAAAACAATGCACTGGTTCTATCTGATTATTGCCATTTTGCTTGAAGTATCCGGTACTACCTGCATGAAAATCTCTGACGGATTCAGTAAACTTGCACCAACGCTTTTTATCTTTATTTTTTACGGGCTGAGCTTTACCTTTCTTTCACTGGCGCTCAAGGTTCTGCCCATCGCATTGACCTATGCGATATGGTCAGGAATAGGAACGGCGACAATAACCGTTATCGGAGTCATCTGGTTCGGTGAAGGGATCAATGCCATTAAACTCGTATCCCTGCTGCTGATTATTATCGGCGTTGCGGGGTTGCACTTCAGTCAGGAACAGGTTCACTAACGCATGAAACAGCTACATCATCCTCTCTATAAAAAAATAGTCGTCAAAGTCGGAACCAACGTCATTACCTCTAAAAACGGCGAACTTGACCTTGAAATTCTCCAGCAGCTCACTGCCCAGATAGCAGAGTTGCAGAAGCAAGGGATTCAAATCATCCTCGTCTCATCGGGAGCTGTAGGCGCAGGCCGTTCGGTGGTCAAACTTTCGGGCACCATTGCACCGGTTGCGGCCCGGCAGGTTCTTGCCTCGACCGGTCAGATCAAACTGATCAGTACCTACAACGAGCTCTTTGCAGCGCACGGACTGGTTACCGCCCAGATCCTTGTTACCAAGAGTGATTTCAGCGACCGCCTGCACTATCTTAACATGCAGACCTGCTTCAGCTCCCTGCTGCAGCAGAGCATCATTCCGGTTGTCAATGAGAACGATGCCGTCTCTGTGACCGAGCTGATGTTTACCGACAACGATGAGCTCTCAGGGCTCATTGCCTCAATGATGGATGTCGAGGGCTATATTATTCTCTCGCATGTTGACGGCCTGTTTGACATGAAATCAGGAGATGGCTCCATCATCCCCGTCATTGACCCTTCGACAAAACATTTCCATCAGTATATCCATCCGGGAAAATCGGAATTCGGCCGAGGAGGGATGCTGACCAAATGCCATATCGCGCAGAAGCTCTCGCGACTCGGTATCACCGTCCATATCGCCAACGGACGAACTCCCGGTATTCTCCTCTCAATTCTCAAGGGCGAACAAAACGGGACAATATTTCTGCCGCAAAAGCCAACGCACGGGCCGAAACGGTGGATTGCCAACAGCGAAGGGATGGAAAAGGGAGCGGTCACCGTCAACATGGGTGCTGAAATGGCCTTGGTGGCCGGAGATCGCGCAAACAGCCTGCTGCCGGTCGGTATTGAGTCGGTCGAAGGGCGCTTTCTGAAAGGTGACATTATCAAGGTATGCGCATTGGACGGAACCATCATCGGCTATGGCATGGCGCAATACAGCTCGGAAAAAACATTGTCCATCATGGGGCTGAATGATCAGAAGCCCCTGATTCATTACGATTACCTCTATATTACCACCTGAATCTGTTTCGACATGAAGGATACGATTACAAAACAGCTAATAGCCGTCCAGCTGGCAAGCAGGGAGATCATCACCCTCACCGACGAGGCCATCAACCTTCTGCTGCTTGCCCTTGCCGAGAGCATCCCCGCTCATCAGGATGCCATTCTCAAGGCCAACCGGAAAGATATCGAACGGATGGATCCCAGAGACCCGATGGTTGACCGTCTGCTGCTGAACGAGTCCCGGCTTGATGCCATCGCTGCCGACATTCGCAATGTGGCGTCGCTACCCTCTCCGCTTGATACGGTGCTTGAACAGCGGGTGTTGCCGAACGGCCTCAACCTGAAAAAAGTGACCGTGCCGATTGGCGTAATCGGCATTATCTACGAGGCAAGGCCAAACGTCACCTTCGACGTCTTTGCGCTCTGCCTGAAATCAGGCAATGCAACCGTCCTGAAAGGCGGAAGCGATGCCATGTACTCCAATATCGCCATTGTGGAGCTCATCCATTCTGTCCTGAAGAGGCATGGTATCAATCCCGATACCATTTACCTGCTGCCCGCAGAACGGGAAGCGGCAGCAGTCATGCTCAACGCGGTCGGCTACATCGACATGATCATTCCGAGAGGGAGCCAGAAGCTGATCGACTTTGTGCGTAACAACGCCAAAGTTCCGGTCATCGAAACCGGAGCAGGCATTGTGCACACCTATTTCGACAAAAGCGGAGAGCTTGAGCTGGGCAAGGATATCATCTTCAACGCCAAAACCCGCCGTCCGAGCGTCTGCAACGCGCTCGACACACTGGTGATCCACCGCGACCGTCTCGGTGACCTCCCTGCTCTGGTGGCACCCCTTCAGGAGAAGCAGGTCGTGCTCTTTGCCGATGAAGCCGCTTTTCATGCGCTGCAAGGCTTCTACCCCGAAGCACTGCTCCATCAGGCTGAGCCGGAACATTTCGGCACCGAGTTCCTCTCGATGAAGATGTCGGTAAAAACCGTTGCCTCGCTTGATGAAGCGTTGGAGCATATTGCCCGCTACAGCTCCCGCCACAGTGAAGCCATCATTGCAACCGACGCCGAAACAACGGCCACCTTCCTCAAACGGGTTGATGCTGCGGTGGTCTATGCCAACACTTCAACCGCCTTCACCGACGGCGCACAGTTCGGACTTGGCGCTGAGATCGGGATCAGCACGCAGAAGCTGCATGCAAGGGGCCCGATGGCCCTCAAAGAGCTCACCACCTACAAATGGATTATCGAAGGAAACGGCCAAACCAGACCCGCGTAAACCATGCTCGAAGCAAAAAATATCAGCAAGTCCTACACCATGCCGGGAAAAAAGAGCCTGGAGATCCTCCGCGGAGTCAATCTCGCGCTTGGTGAAGGTGAGATGGTGACCGTCATCGGAGCATCAGGAAGCGGAAAAACAACCTTGCTGAACCTGCTTGGCACCCTCGACACACCCGACAGCGGTGAAATCATCTTTGACCGGGAGCTCCTCTTCATGGATAAAAAATACACGCTCTCTCAAAAAGCCCTGGCAAAGTTCCGGAACCGGAAAATCGGCTTTGTTTTCCAGTTCCACCACCTTCTTTCCGACTTTACCGCCCTTGAAAATGTGGCGATGCCCGAATTCATAGCCACCGGCAAGCTCCCGCCCGCAAAAAAACGGGCGGGAGAGCTGCTCTCAAGCCTTGGCCTTTCGGAACGCTTCGACCACCTCCCCTCGGAACTCTCCGGGGGTGAACAGCAGCGTGTGGCCATTGCCCGCGCCCTGATGAACAACCCGAAACTAATACTGGCTGATGAGCCAAGCGGCAACCTCGACAGCCAGAACAGCCGTATCCTCTATGAGCTCATGGCCCGCCTGAGCAAGGAACGCCGCACCTCCTTCATCATCGTCACGCACAACGAAGAGTACGCGGCTCTTGCCGACCGTTGCCTGCGAATGGAAGGCGGGCAGTTGCACCCTTGCGGGGGGGGAATTAGAAAAGGGTTAACCATTGAAAATATAGCCGCAATATAAACCGCAGCCACCATGCCTGAAAAATCAACACTGATCGCCCCGGGAACGTACGCCACTAACGGACGACAGAGCTCTGTTGACCGCCACTTTCTTGAGGTAAACGGATTCAATGTCCACTACCGGATGGCCGGCAGCGGAAAACCGCTCATTGTTCTGCTGCATGGGAGTTTTCTGAGTCTCCGGTCCTGGCGGTTCGTGCTGGATGAGCTGGCGAAAACGACAACGGTCATGGCGTTCGATCGCCCTGCTTTTGGGTTTACCTCACGCCCTCTGCCCTCAACAGCTACAGGAGTCAGCTACACTCCTGAGGCACAGAGTGACCTAGTTATCGCTCTGATAAAAAAGCTGGGTTTCAGCAAAGCGGTGCTGGTTGGCAATTCAACGGGGGGAACCCTGGCGCTTCTCTGTGCCCTGCGTTATCCGCAGCATGTTGAGGGGTTGGTACTTTCCGGTGCCATGATTTACAGCGGCTATGCCACAAGTGAAGTTCCTGCATTCATGAAGCCTGTGATGAAAGCAATGACCCCGCTCTTTTCCCGTCTGATGAAGTTCCTCATCACCAGACTGTATGACCGCAATATTCGCGGCTTCTGGTATAACAAGGAGCGACTGGACGATGATGTTCTTGCGGCGTTTCGCAGTGACCTGATGATTGGCGACTGGTCGAGAGCGTTCTGGGAGCTTTTTTTGGAAACACATCATCTCCGGCTGGAGAAGCGGCTGAAAACCATGTCGTTGCCCTCGCTGGTCATTACCGGTGAACACGATCTCACCGTCAAAACAAAGGAGAGTATCCGGCTTGCCCGTGAACTTCCCTGCGCGGAACTGGTGGTTATACCCGATTGCGGACATCTTCCGCACGAAGAGCAATCTGAAGCCTTTCTTTTGGCTGTAAGGAAATTTCTGAAAAGCGTTGCTCAGGAAAATCAGGTCGAAGAAAATAAATTAGATTTCCAACATAAAGTCATACTTCCTTGCCAATAAACGCACTGAGTTATAAAGCAGGTCCGCGTTAGCAACAAGCGCCAGTTCACCCTGTAAGCTTTGCATCATACCAACGGGTAACTGGAGGCGCCGTTCATTGTTGTCGGCGCCATCAATACACTGGTCATGCTTGCCGGAGTTGCTGTCGTAACCTTCCCATTCCCTCCTGGGGATCAATGGCATGGAGCATGAACACCCGCAATAGATCAGGAACGCGTAAGCACAGAACAAATGTGGTCGATCTCATCTTTCTCAAGATAAGGGTGCATCGGAAGCGAGAAAATCCGGCTGCTCAAATCTTCTGAAATGGGAAAATCGCCGCTTTTATAACCGAGGAAATCGTAGGCTTTCTGGAGATGAAGGGGAATCTTGTAATAGATCATTGTTGGAATTCCCTCCTGCTGCAAGGCGTGCATAAGCTGTTGGCGCTCCTGGGTTGAGGCAGCAAGTACCGAGTATTGCGCCCATGCCGAGCGGTAGTGCTCTGCAATACGAGGAACGATGACCCTGCCCTGCAGCCTCTCGCTATAGAGGTCGGCAATGCGCTGGCGTGCTTCCAGTTCATCGTCAAAAATCGTAAGCTTTTCGAGCAATACTGCCGCCTGGATTGAATCAAGCCTTCCGTTGATACCAATGCGGTCGTTGCTGTACTTGTCAACTCCGCTCCCGTGCACTCTTATTGAGCGCAAGAGCATATCAAGTTCATCATCATCGGTGAAAATTGCTCCACCATCACCATAGCAGCCAAGTGGTTTGGCCGGGAAAAAGGAGGTGGCCCCGACAAGGCCGAAACTGCCTGCCCTGCGCCCATTCAAACTGCCGCCGAAACTCTGTGCTGCATCCTCAAGAATCCAGAGCCTGTATGCGTCAGCAACGGCATGGAGACGGTCATAATCCGCCGGCAGGCCGAAAAGATCGACTGGAATGAGTGCCTTGGGTTTTAAACCCCGCTGAACAGCGTCATCAATGGCGTAGCCGACAAGATCGGGATCCATATTGAAGGTATCGGGAGAAACATCAACAAAAACGGGAGTGGCTCCCGCCAGGCTGATCACTTCGGCCGTTGCAACAAAGGTAAATGGTGTGGTAAGCACGGCATCTCCCGGACCAATACCTTTGGCAAGAAGAGGCATAAGCAGTGCGTCTGTCCCTGAGGAGCAGGAGACGCAGTGCCTTGAGCCGACATAGGAGGCCAGTTGTGATTCGAGTTCGGCTATTTCCGGACCCATGATAAACTGGCCACGGTCCAGAATACCTTCAATGCGATGAAGAAGTGCTGTACGTATCCGCTCTTTCTGCGAAAGCAGGTCAATAAACTGCATAACTGGTAATGGTTGAAATCATTGAAGACTATGAGTCAAAATACAGATTCATTTCATTCTTTTACACCATCCACCTCTTCTTTCAAAAGAGAATTTTTTTATGCCGCTGCGCCCTATTTGTTTTTTTATGTATATAAACCCATTAAACCTGCGTATGCAGCACAGTAATTCGGAATTTGACAATCATCCCACGATGAGCTCCTTCTACTTTCTCGGTATCGGCGGTACGGCAATGGCATCCGTTGCCGTGGCCCTTTCCCATGCAGGTCATGCCATCAGTGGCTCTGATACGCAGCTCTATCCGCCAATGAGCAGCTATCTTGACGATCACAATATCCGCTACTTCACCGGTTTTTCCGTCACGAACCTGCAGAGTGCCTCGCCGGATATTGTCGTTGTCGGCAATGCAATAAGCCGGGGAAATCCGGAACTCGAATATGCCCTGAACCATCATCTTGAGCTCCTGTCGATGTCGGAACTGGTTCGGCGTCACCTGATTTGCGACAACACCTCCATTGTGGTGGCAGGCACACATGGCAAAACAACCACCACTTCACTGTTGGCCTGGTTGCTCGAACATGGCGGGCTTAAGCCGGGATTTCTTGTTGGCGGTATACCTGAAAACTTTTCCATAGGATCCCGGGCTTCGGGACGCAGCGAAGAGGGCTTTTTTGTGACCGAAGGTGATGAGTACGATACCGCCTTTTTCGACAAGCGAAGCAAGTTCCTGCTCTACAGACCCGACATTGCCATTATTAACAATATTGAATTTGACCACGCCGATATTTTTGACTCTCTTGAGGATATCAAGCGCAGTTTCAGGCTCTTTGTCAATTTGATTCCCGGTAACGGCACCTTGCTGGTGAACGGTGACGACAAGGTTGCCCTTGAAGTTGCTTCCAGGGCATTCTGCCGGGTTGAACGGTTCGGTCTGAACAATGAGTCAGAATGGAACGCCTGCAACATCAAGACGGACAGCGAAGCATCAACGTTTGATCTTGTCTATCAGGGCACTCTCCAGGGTACAATTCGCGTTCCGCTTTTCGGCAATCACAACATTATGAATACTCTGGCAGCAATCGCTGCTGCAACCCAATGCGGCCTCCCCATTGATGCCATAATGCGCGCCATGCCCCTCTTCAAACGTCCCAAACGACGTATGGAAATTGTTGGGACCTACGCGCGGAACATCACGCTTATTGAGGATTTCGCGCATCATCCTACCGCCATCAGAGTAACACTTGAAGCGCTAGGAGATCTCTATGCCGGACGACGGATTGTGACCTGTTTTGAGCCTCGCTCAAATACAACTACCCGGAATATCTTTCAGCAGGAACTGGCCGAATGTTTCGGACCAGCCTCGATTGTGGTCATGGGAAAGGTTCACCGGCCTGAACGCTACGGGCCTGAAAAATCACTTGATACCCGACGGCTGAAAAATGAACTGCAAAGAGAGGGAAAAACCGTTTTTCTTGCTGGTGTTGATCCCGCAAACTATCCGGCCGATATTGTGGAATTTCTTCAACCCCAACTGAATGAAGGAGATGTGGTTGTCTTGCTCAGCAACGGAAGCTTTGGTAACCTGAAAAATCTTCTGACAGAAAGTTTTCAAAAAAATTCCTGAATAATTCCAGTTGCAAATCATATCTTAAGGTTTGTTTTTAGCCGCAAAAGAGAAGCACCTGCGGCAGTTTTTCATGACAATCAATACTAACGTAGTACAATACCGGAACGATATTATGGCAAAAGTAAAAGTCGGCATTAATGGATTTGGCCGCATCGGGCGTCTGGTTTTTCGCCAGGCACTGAACAACCCGAATTATGAAATTGTTGCAATCAACGACCTGTGTGACCCGAAAACGCTCGCACACCTTCTCAAGTACGATTCAACCCACAAGAAATTCCAGGGTGAAGTGAGTGTTGAGGGCAGCAATCTTGTCGTCAATGGCAAGGTTATCACCATTACCGCACAGCGTGACCCGGCGTCACTTCCTTGGAAAGAACTCGGTTGCGACCTGGTTGTTGAGTCAACCGGTCTTTTCACTTCAAGAGAAGCCGCATCGAAGCATATTACTGCAGGCGCAAAAAAAGTTATCATTTCAGCTCCGGCAAAAGACAAAATTGACGCCACCATCGTGCTCGGTGTCAATGGCAACTCCATTACCGGCAAAGAAGAGATTATTTCAAACGCAAGCTGCACAACCAACTGCCTTGCTCCAATGATGAAGGTGCTTGAAGACAGTTTCGGCATCGAAAAAGGGTTCATGACCACGGTTCATGCCTACACCAACGACCAGAACATCCTTGACCTTCCTCACTCCGATCTTCGTCGTGCCCGTTCAGCCGCATTGTCCATCATCCCTACCAGCACCGGCGCTGCAAAGGCTATTGGCGAGGTTATTCCTGAACTGATCGGCCGCCTTGACGGTTTTGCCATGAGAGTACCAGTACCAGACGGTTCAGTCACCGACGTTACCGCCATTCTCAAAAAACCGGCAACGAAAGCAGAAATCAATGCTGCCATGAAAATTGCAGCAGATGGCCCTATGAAGGGATTCATGGAATACTGTGAAGATCCTATCGTTTCTCAGGACATCGTTGGCAACTCGCACTCCTGTGTTTTCGATTCACTGCTGACCATGAGCTCAGGCAACCTCGTAAAGGTTGTCGGCTGGTACGACAACGAGCTAGGATACTCAACCAGAGTAACTGATCTGCTTGACATCTACTCGAAGTTTGTCTAAACACCACTCTTCAAAACGATGATTATAAAAAAGGCGCTCTTAACGGGGCGCTTTTTTTTGTACTTTGCTTTTTACGCCTTGATCATTTCAGTTCTGTGTTCAACACAACTATCCTTTTTTCTTATGGCACACACTGCAACTCCGCCCATGAAAGCAATCATCCTGTTCGACAGCAAAACTTCAGGAGGTTCGACCGAAAAGCTCATCGATTCAATTGGACAGAAACTTGCTGAAACAGGCGCTTATGTCGAAAAAGCAAAATGCAAAACGACAGGCGATTACAGCTTCGTCAAGGAGTTTGACGTTGTCATCATGGGTGCCCCGATTTACTATCTGCTTGTTGCATCGGAACTTCTTGGAGCTCTCCTGCAAAGCAACCTGAAAAGCTGCCTTCAAGGCAAAAAAATTGCCCTGTTTCTCACCTGCGGCAGTCCTGAACTGATGGCCAATCTGCTCTATCTTCCGCAATTAAAACTTAACCTTATAGGCAGCACCATCATTGCCGAAAAGATTTTTGCGCCTGATCAGCTTTCTGACCAGAGCGTCATTGCCAAATATGTCGATGAGCTGAACGAAGCATACAAAATAAAGGAATAGCAACGTAATTGCTTGTCAAAATCCGACAGTCTTCATAGTGCGCGGTCAACACAGTCAGCAGAAATTGAAATCTGTGGGCCGTTTTGCAAATGAGTCTTAGGAAAACAAGTAAATAAAATTAGATTAAGCTGTTCCTAAATCACCTTGTCCGCCTGTAGCCCTTTTTTAAGGGATGTTTCGATACGTTTACCTGCGTTCACCGGCACACCACCCAGTACGACAAGCTTATTTTATTATAATACGACAGACATGACAAGGGAGTCAGTTTAAGCACATGGATTATTCAAAACCATCGATAGAGTTACATCTCAAATCGCGCGGAAAAATCGAAATCCGCTCAAAAGTCAGCATTAAAACCAAAGATGATCTCTCTTTGGCTTATACTCCTGGCGTTGCGGCCGTTTGTACAGCGATCGGCCTCGACAAACAGAAATCCTATACCCTGACCAATCGGGGCAATCAGGTCGCGGTTGTCAGCGACGGCACCGCAATTCTTGGTCTCGGTGACCTCGGTCCTGAGGCTGCCATGCCGGTCATGGAAGGCAAAGCTATCATTTTTAAAGAGTTTGCTGATATTGATGCTATGCCGCTCTGTATCAACTCAACCGATGTAGAAGAAATCATTAAATTCTGCAAGATGATTGAGCCAAGTTTTGCAGGCATCAATCTTGAAGACATTTCAGCACCAAGATGTTTTGAAATTTTTACGCGCCTCGAAGAGGAACTCTCAATTCCGGTTTTTCATGATGACCAGGACGGAACTGCCATCGTAACCTTGGCAGCCATCATCAATGCCTGCCGTGTAACCAATCGTGACATCAAGGATCTTTCAGTCGTCGTCAATGGTGCCGGAGCTGCCGGTATTGCCATCGCAAGACTGTTGATTTATGCAAAGGTCAAAGAAGTTGTACTGGTTGATACGCAGGGCGCAATCTACGATGGTCGTCCGGGCATGAATTCAATCAAGCAGGGAATCGCTGAAATCAGCAACAAGGCAAAGCATTCAGGTGATCTCCAGAGCACGATGGTTGGTACTGATGTCTTTGTTGGCGTCTCTATCGGCAAAATCGTCACTCCTGCCATGATTGAGGGAATGAACAGTGCGCCATTTATTTTCGCCATGGCCAATCCTGAGCCTGAAATCATGCCTGACCTTGCCTACAAGGCTGGTGCCAGCGTTGTCGGAACAGGCCGTTCAGACCTTCTGAATCAGGTTAACAATGCCCTTGTTTTTCCTGGCCTCTTCAAAGGACTCTTTGTCAGCGGCATCAAGAAAGTGACCTCTGAAATCAAAATGGCTGTCGCGACGTCAATCGCCTACTCCATTGAGCCAACTCGCGACAGTTTGATGCCGACAGCTTTTAACAAAGATGTTGTACCGAATATTGTTGACACTATCTCAAAAATAGGACTCGAAAGCGGCTTGGCTGTTGAAGAATCCGAATTGGAAACACTGGCAGGCGCATTGCTGAACTAACAAGAGTGTAATTCCCAGACAATAAAAAAGGCCGGTTATAAGCCGGCCTTTTTTATTTACTACCATAACGGAAAAATTCTCTTAACTGAAAATATCACGGGCTTTTTCAAAAAAACCTTTTGCGTTCTTGTCATTATGGGCCGAAGGTGAAATCCCTGCTGATTTTTTCATCTCCTTCAGCAACTCCTTGTCCTGGTGCGAAAGATCTTTCGGTACAAAGACATTGACTTTTACATACTGGTCACCCCTTGACGAACCTCTCAGATGACCTATCCCGTGACCAGCAATGCGAAGCATGGTTTCCGGCTGTGTCGAGGGTGGAATGGTCAGCTTGACCGCTCCGTCAAGCGTCGGAACATCAACTTTCGTGCCGAGTACAAGATCAGGAAAACTGACAGCAAGAGTATAGATCACATCATCTCCATTGCGCGAGAAGAGCTCATGCGGGATCTCCTCAATCACAACGATCAGATCACCGGCTGCGCCACCTCTCGGCCCCGAATTACCCTGGCCGCGCAGCGTAAGGTAATTTCCATCTTCAACTCCTGATGGGACGGCAACCTTGACGGTCACCTCTCCAAGCTTAATCCCTTCCCCGTAACAGGCAGGACAGCGATCCTTGATCATCCGGCCTTCACCACCGCATGTCGGACATGTCGCAACATTGACAAACTGACCGAACATCGTTTTTGAAACCTGACGCACCTCTCCGCTGCCGTGGCAGGTCTGGCAGTTCTCGGTTGCACCCGATTTCGAGCCGCTTCCGTTACACTCCTTGCAGGCTACCTGTTTTTTGATCTTCAGTGTTTTTTCGACACCCTTGGCAATCTCCTCAAGGGTCAGCTTGAGACGAATTTTCAGATCGGTTCCGGGAATGCCGCCAGATGCACGGCCTCGTCTTCCGCCGCCACCAAATGCATCTTCAAAACCAAACGGGGAACCGCCTCCCCTGTTTCTGCCGCCGCTGAACATGTCGTTAAAGGCGCTGAAAATATCGTTCAAATCGGCGCCACCGCCAGGCTGCCCGCCACCGGAAGCGGCAGAAGAGCCAACACCGGCATGACCAAACTGGTCGTAACGGCGACGCTTGTCGTCGTTACTCAGCACTTCATAAGCTTCGTTTACCTCTTTGAAATGATCCTCGGCATCCTTGTTGTCAGGATTCTTGTCGGGATGAAACTGCAAGGCCAATTTCCTGTATGCCTTCTTTATTTCGTCCTTGGTCGCTGTCCGGCTTACACCAAGAACCTCGTAATATTCTCTCTTCATAATTAGACCTGCAAATGTTCTTGGATATCATTTATTCTAAAAATAGTACCACGCTATCTGGCTACGATGACCTTTGCATGTCGGATAACCTTCTCTCCCAGCAGATATCCTGTCTGGTACTCCTCAACAATCACGTCTGGCTCTGCATCGGGATGATCGATCTGGGAAATGGCTTCATGGAAGTTCACATCAAGCTTCATCCCTTTCGAATCTATAGCCTTCACCCCTTTTTGATCAAGCCACTTTTCAAGATTTTTCTTCACCATCTCCACACCCTCAATATAAGGACGTGCTTCAGTTGCGCGTTCAGCATCAACGGGAGCATGATCAAGAAGCCGCTTGACATCATCAATAACCGGAAGCAGCTCCCTGATAATATTCTCAAGGACTCTTGAAGAGGCCATCATGGTCTCGCGCTCCTTCTGCTTGCGGAAATTCTCAAAATCTGCAGCTCTCCGCAACAACTCATCACGATACTTGCCACCTTGCTCTTTCTGGCTGTTCAGCTCAGCTTCAAGCTCAGCTATCCTTGCCGTAGCTGATTCACTCTCTTTAGACGGTTCCCCCTGAGACCACTCCGCATCGGCTGCGGTGCAGTCCTGAACCTCACCGATTTCGGGTATATCTTCCAAATGCTCTTTATTACTCTCTTGCTGATCCATGGCTTTCTTTGTCATAAATACATTGCTTTTTTTAGTTAACACCCGACAGCGTTGCAGAAAGGCTGTCGGCCATATAATTGAGAACACGGACTGCATGCTCATAATCCATTCTTTTCGGTCCGAGTATCCCGAGTTTTCCAACCATATTTCCAACATAGTAAGGCGTTGAGACAATGGTCAGGTCTTCAGCCTGCCGTTCGCAGTTCTCCTTGCCAATACTGATGGTAATATCCATGTGCGACGGCCCGCTGTTTTCAACAAGCTTTGCCATACTGAACTTATCCTCAATCATGGTGATAAGATCCCGAACCTTTTCAGGCTGCTTGAACTCGGGCTGATCGACAATATATTCAGTACCGGAGATATAGAGGCGTTCAAAAATAGGCGATTCATCAAAAAGGGTGCCGGCCGAGCGGACAATAAGATTTTTAAGAGCAATGTCGCAACTGCAATCCGAAAGTCGCCGGGTAATTGAGCGGCGAATTTCGGCAAGCGTCAGGCCCGACAAGCGTTGATTAAGCATATCGACCACTCCGTCAACGGTCTGACGGGAAACCTCAAGATCGAGTTCCATGACAATGGTCTTGACAAACAACGACTGAATGGAGAGAATCACCATCATTCGGGTCGAACTCAGCAATACCATATCCAGTTTTTCAAAAATCGCATTAGAGAGCGTCGGTGACAAAACAACACTCAACTGCCTTGAAATCGTGCCAAGAACCTTAACGGCTGAGAGAAGCACATCAGACGATGTCCCCTTTCGATCGATACTGATTTGACCGACATTTTCCTCAATTCTCTTTTTTTCCTGGTCATCAAGACATTGAAAGGTCATGATGAGATCAACATAATAGCGATACCCCTTATCGGTCGGAATTCTGCCCGCTGAAGTATGCGGCTGGCTGATATAGCCTTCATTTTCAAGTTCAGCCATGACATTGCGTATCGTGGCATCAGAAAGACCAAGATTGTAATTTCTGGCTATATATCTTGAACCTACCGGAGCCGCGGTCACAACATAGGACTGGATAATGATTCCCAGAACCTGCCGCTCTCTCAAATTGAGATCACGAAATTCCATCAACGTACACCCAAGTGATTACCATACATGATAAGAGAAAACAAACAGGTGAATTTAAAAAAACAAATCTTTTCTGCACCCTGTGAATACTATTATAATAAAGCTCTATAATTATAGTCCCGCAACTCTGTTTTCACGAAAAAAAGCCCCGCCAACCCTCTTCAGGCAAAAATCCCTGAAATAATCCTGTCATGCCCGGAATAATCCTTTGCGACCGTTATTCCGCGAAAACCATTTATCTCCATGATTTCCGAGACCATAAGGGCGGCATCGGCATGGAGTTCAAAGCAGAGGATGCCTCCCGGAACAAGCAGCTTTATTGCCTGTGCCGCAATAGCGCGGTAGCATTCCAGTCCATGAAGCGTTGTCAATGCAATTTTCGGTTCGAACTGCTTTACCTCGCGTTGCAGAGTCTCCCATTCGAGAGCTGGAATATAGGGCGGATTGGAGACAATCAGGTCATAAGGCGTTCCGGGCAACTTTGAAGCAAAAAACTCTTCGAACATATCAGCAAAAACAAATGCGATCCGGGATTCCACACCATGCTTTGCTGCATTAAGGCGAGCAACAGCAAGAGCATCAAGGGAGCAATCGACGGCGGTCACCTGCAGCAATGGACAAAGGGACGCCATGGTTACCGCCATGCAACCGCTTCCTGTACCAATATCAAGAATCCTCGCCTCTCGGGAACCGCCGCGACCGGTCATGCCGAGAGATTCAAGAGCGTGTTCGACAAGCAGCTCCGTTTCAGGACGGGGAATGAGAACCCGTTCATCAACCATAAACTGCAAGCCGTAAAAGTACTGCTCTCCGGTAATGTACTGAACCGGACGACCTTCTATCCGCTGGCGGCAACATGCCCTGAAACGATCAAGCTCATCCTCATAAACCGGCCGATTGTGCTGCAGGTAGAGCTCAAGGCGGCTCCTGACAAGAATATGCCCCAGAAGCAACTCGGCGCTGATGCGGGGTTCATCGACTTTTTTTGCAACAAAAAACTCAGTTGTTGTCTTGAGCAGTTCAACAACCTCCCACACTTTCACCTCTTCCATTACACCCTGTTAATGCAACTGTTCTATAAAAAAATCCTGTCACGTACCATTACAAAGAGTACATTACCAGTTCATCATGATAACCGATCTTCCTGCACAACAGAACATCACAAACGACCCTGACAAAGCTACGACACGATGAAAAAAGTTCTTCTTGCAATACTCATGCTGCTTTTTGCCGTTCAAGGCACAACTGCATCGGCCGCTTCAAAATTTACCGGCATTATGGCCATGACGCTTACCATGCCGAACGGTTCCGCTAAAGTCACCTACTCGTTCGGAACAGGGGCGCAACGCATGGACATGATCATGCAGATGAACAAAATACCAGACCAGCTCAAAACAACGGTCATCACCAAAGCATCCCAGCCGGACCAGGCTTACATCATCAATCACCAGGCCAGAAATTACAGCCTTGTCAATTTGAAAACTGCGGCCGAAAATGCCATGCTGCTTGATTTCGACAGTAACTATACCCTTGCAAAACTTGGAACACAAACCATCAAAGGCTACCGTTGCCAGCACATCATGCTCACCAGCAGCACAGAAAAACTGGAACTCTGGGTTACCAGCGATCTTGGCGATTTCTCGACCTTCAGAATCCTTCAATCTCAGAACCCCCGTCTCTCCAATACCCAGCTTGCAAAAAAACTCAGCACTGAAGGAATTGAGGGATTCCCCGTCAAGATCGTACAATATAACGATAACGGAAAATACATGATGGAAGTTGTTCAAATCTGGCCAAAAACAGTTCCCTCCTCTCAATTCGCGATACCTGCAGGATACCGGAAAGTTGCCGACAACCAGAAACCTCTGGATGCGCGACAGAAAGCTCATCTGAAAAACCTTATGGAAAAGATGAAAAAATTTGAATAGCAGGTTGTATATTTTTCCACACTATTCTTCTTCAGTAACCATCATTTAACCGAAAACGTGGCAGATAAAATCACTTCAAGAAGCGAGGACTATTCCCAGTGGTATATTGACCTTGTGCGATCCGCAAAACTGGCCGATTATGCCGATGTCAGGGGATGCATGGTCATTCGGCCAAACGGCTATGCAATCTGGGAAAAAATGCAGGCCGCCCTTGACCGGATGTTCAAGGAGACCGGCCATGTCAACGCTTATTTCCCGCTTTTTATTCCTGAAAGCTTCATTGCAAAAGAGGCCGAGCATATTGAGGGCTTTGCTCCTGAATGCGCTGTTGTTACCCACGGAGGAGGTGAAGAGCTGGCTGAAAAGCTCTATATCCGCCCGACATCGGAAACGATCATCTGGTCTTCCTATAAAAAGTGGATTCAGTCATACCGCGACCTGCCGATTCTGATCAACCAGTGGGCTAACGTGGTACGCTGGGAGATGAGAACCCGTCTTTTCCTGAGAACCACAGAATTTCTCTGGCAGGAGGGTCATACCGCCCATGCCAACCCGGAGGAGTCGCAGGAAGAGGTGCTCCGCATGATCAACGTCTACAAGACGTTTGCTGAAGAGTATATGGCCATGCCGGTTATTATGGGCAAGAAAACCGACAACGAAAAATTTGCCGGTGCGGTTGATACCTGGTGCATTGAAGCGATGATGCAGGACAGCAAAGCGCTCCAGGCGGGAACCTCTCACAATCTTGGCCAAAATTTTGCCAAGGCATTTGACTGCCAGTTCCAGACAAAAGAGGGGGAACTTGAGTATGTCTGGGCAACAAGCTGGGGCGTTTCGACCAGGCTGATCGGTGCCCTGATCATGGCCCACTCTGATGATCGCGGTCTGGTGCTTCCGCCAAAACTTGCCACACGCCAGGTGGTCATCATTCCGATTCTCAAGGGCGACAAGGCTGCCGTTATTGAACGGGCCAATGCCATTGCCCACGACCTCAACAAAAACGGCATTCCCTCCTTTGTGGACAGCAGCGAACAGAACTCGCCCGGATGGAAATTTGCCGAATATGAACTGCAGGGCATTCCTGTCCGTATTGAACTCGGGCCACGTGATATCCAGAACAGCATCTGCATTGCCGCACGACGCGACACCCTGGAAAAAACCGAACTGGCACTTGACGATACCCTGCCGGTACGCATCAGCGAAATCCTGAACACCATCCAGCAAAGCATGTTCGACAAGGCGCTCCAGTTCCGCAACGATCACACTGTTGAGGTTCAGAATTACGAGGAGTTCAAGGTGGCTGTTGAAAAGGGATTTGTCATCGCCCACTGGGACGGAACAGCAGAAACTGAAGCAAAGATCAAGGCGGAGACAAAAGCCACCATCAGGGTACTTCCCGAAGAGGCCGACTATATTGCTCAATACCGAATTGATGAACCCGGCACCTGTATCTACTCAGGAAAACCTGCCGCACGCAAAGTCGTCTTTGCCAAAGCATACTGATTGAGTTGCATACCCCCGCTCTTCCAAAAAAGGCGGGGATAGCAGTGATAAACTATAGATACCGTTGCTTCGAGCCTTGAAGCGGCGGCATATCGTTGGCAAATGCGATTAGGTCTCTTCAAAAAATTCTATCAAACCCTCTTGAGTCGGTGCCATCGTCTTGTCACCCTTGTTCCAGTTAGCCGGGCAGACCTCTCCATACTCTTCGGTAAACTGAAGCGCATCAACCAACCGAAGCACCTCATCAATATTACGGCCAAGAGCAAGATGGTTAACCACCTGATGCTGAACAACACCCTCCTTGTCAATCAGGAAGAGGCCTCTGAGTGCAATCCCCGCGCCTTCAAGCAGCACATCATAATCGGCAGAAACGGTCTTGTTCAGATCCGAAAGCAACGTATAGGTAACGCCCTTGATACCACCCTGGGTTCTCGGGGTGTTAAGCCAGGCATAATGGGAAAACTTGGAATCCACCGAACAGCCTATCAGCTCAACATTTCGCTCACGGAACTCCTGAAGCTTCTCCTGAAAGGCGTGCAACTCTGTCGGACAGACAAAAGTGAAATCAAGAGGATAAAAGAAGAGCACCACATACTTGCCCTTGAAATCAGAAAGTTTTACTGAATCAACAAACTCCGAGCCATTGACAACGGCTGCGACATCAAAATCAGGCGCCTTACGGCCGACAAGCACACTCATGATATTTCCTTTTTCTAGTTAAAGTTACGAGATAAAGTTTAAACAGGATCAATTTTATCCATTATAAAGTATTTTCTGATTTTTTCCAACATTAAAAACAGTCTCTGTAAAGAGATTCTTTGGCAATCTGTTTAACCCTGCATTTGGCAGCAGAACAGCACCGTCACTCCATCGGTTGGCGAATAATGGTTTTCCATTTTTTGGGGTCAGCTTTTCGGATGTCGCTCAGATAAATTTCGTGATGCTTCCCTGTTCGCTGGCGGTTGCAGGCATTAATGAACCGGTGAAGCTTATCAATCGTCGGCCCCTCTTCGGAGAACGGCCCGATATGCATGATTTGCGCACACATCCCTTCCGGCCATGATGTAAACTCTACCCTTGAAATAGCGGCAGGATCTTTCTTCTTTTTTACCTCGGCAAGAGCCTTTTCGATAAGGTCAGGAGTAACAAACGAGGGCTGCATGATCATCGCCTTCCACTTCCAACTGGATTTATCGTCATGAGAAAACCGGGCCATATCATCTGCCCACCATAGCCCTTCAAGAGGCATAACACCGTAATCAATTGCTAACTCCCCCTTTTTGACCATGAACTTCACTGTATAGGAAACTATGAAGAGGACTTCGACAGCATCAGCATAGGCCTGTGAGGTATTGGGATCACCCTCACCGTCCACCGTCAGGAAATTCATGGCGGGAACATCAACCTCGGTAACCTCTTTGGTTGAAGAATTATAGAGATGCTTCAGCTCTTTCTTGAGATCAACGGTCTCCATGAATGCTCCTGACAGTTAGCTAAAATCAGTTTTACCAATAGGGCAAGGTGATACTTCGGCCATACAAACCCACCTTTTTCATGTTTTAAAGGAGCCAGTTATAGTATGGCAACTCCAAATCGCTGCCCGAAAGACCTGAACAAACCAACTACGATTAAATTTATACAATCGGCCGCATAAATACGCGAAAAATGCCATCAAAAACAATCAGCATTGTCCGTTCACCGAAGTCATCCCCCCCAAGCCTTTGCCTGTTTATGCTTCACCATTTTCACGCTTTATGCTTATCTTGCAATCAAAAACCTCTTCCCGATACATGACCATGACGATACGTTCATACTTCCATTTCGACAGGCACGGCACCAGTTACCGACAGGAGACGCTCGCCGGCATCACGACCTTCTTCACGCTCTCCTATATTATTATTGTCAATCCAGCAATCCTTGCAGCAGCAGGCATCCCGAAGGGAGCCTCAATGACGGCAACCATTCTCACCTCCATCTTCGGAACCCTGTTAATGGGGCTCTATGCCAAGCGTCCTTTTGCCGTAGCACCTTACATGGGTGAGAATGCCTTTATTGCCTATACTGTTGTCCAGACGCTTGGCTACTCATGGCAGACAGCAATGGCGGCCATCTTTATCAGCGGGATTCTGTTCACTCTCATTACCATCGGGGGACTGCGCAGGTGGCTGTCTGAGGCAATCCCATCCTCGCTCAAGCACAGTTTTTCTGGCGGGATCGGTCTTTTTCTTGCTTTTCTCGGCCTCGGCGACATGGGTATCGTAACAATCGGTGTGCCCGGTGCACCGGTTCAACTGGCCAATATCGCACAACTCCCGGTCCTTCTGAGCCTTGGCGGACTGCTCATTACCGCCGTCCTTCTCATCCAGCGGGTAACCGGAGCAATTCTTGCCGGAATGGCCGTTACGACGGTTGCATTTCTCCTGACCGGTCTGGTTCCCCTTCCTGCAACGGCGTTCAGCATGCCGCCCTCTATCGAGCCGATCTTCATGAAAATCGACGTGCAGGGGGCATTGACCTGGGGATTTGCCAGCGTCATCGTCAGTGTACTGGTGATGGATTTTGTGGATACCATGGGCACCCTTTTCGGTTTGTCGTCGAGAGCCAACCTGCTCGACGACAAAGACAATCTGCCGGAGATTGAAAAACCGATGCTGGTCGATGCACTCTCTACTATCGCCGCTTCGCTTTTCGGAACCACTACAGCGGGAGTCTATATCGAATCAGCCGCCGGAATTGAACAGGGAGGAAAAACTGGATTTACTGCGATTGTTGTGGCAGCTCTTTTTGCCCTTGCCCTCTTTTTTTCACCTGTTCTCACCATTGTGCCGTCCTACGCCTACGGACCGGCATTGGTTATTGTAGGCATGTTCATGCTCCAATCCATCACGAAAATGGATTTTGCCGACTACAGCGAGCTCCTCCCTGCATTTCTGACAATCGCACTGATGATTTTTACCTTCAATATCGGCGTCGGGATGACCGCCGGATTTGTTGCCTATGTTCTCCTGAAACTCTTCACCGGAAGGGTCAGGGAGGTACGCGGTGGCATGTGGATTCTTGCTGCGCTCTCTTTTACCTTCTATCTTTTCTACCCTTACCATTAAACCCCGAAAAAGGATGCTGAACGCGAAACTACGGATAGCCCAGATTGACTGTACGCTGGCAAATTTCGATGAAAATCTTGCACAACACTGCACCCTGACTGAAGAGGCTATCCGGGACGGGGCTGATGCCATAGCCTTCCCCGAGCTCTCACTCACGGGATACAATGTTCAGGATGCCGCACAGGATATCGCGATGCATATCGAAGATACCCGGTTTGCCCCCCTGCGTGAACTCAGCCGGAAGATCTGCATCATCTGCGGGGGGATTGAGCTGAGCAACGACTACGGTGTCTATAACTCGGCATTGATGTTTGAAGAAGGAGTTGGAAAAACTGTCCACCGCAAAATCTACCTGCCGACCTACGGCATGTTTGAAGAGCTGCGCTATTTTTCCGCCGGACAGCAGATCAAGGCGGTCACCTCAAAAAGGCTTGGCAGAATCGGCGTAGCCATCTGCGAAGATTTCTGGCATGTATCGGTACCCTACCTGCTTGCCCATCAGGGAGCAAAATTGCTCTTTGTGCTGATGTCGAGCCCCCTGCGCATGTCGCCCGGAATCGGGAACCCGGCAATTGTAACCCAGTGGCAGACCATTGCCTCGACCTACTCCTTTCTCTTCAGCAGCTATGTTGCCTGCGTCAACCGCGTCGGCAATGAAGACAGCTTCACCTACTGGGGCAACTCATCGCTGACCGGGCCGGACGGCACTGTACTCTGCGCCGCTCCCCTTTTCAAGCAGCATGTTATGGATGCGGAGGTTGACGTTACGGAGGTCAAACGAGCCCGTCTGCACTCTTCCCATTTTCTTGACGAAGATCTCCGCCTTATCAGCGCTGAGCTCAGCGAAATCATCGGCCAAGGACGCCGGTTATGAGACGTCTACGGTAGCAGGGTTGTTATAGAAATAGCCGATACCATGGGAGCAATTATATTCCAGACTGATCAGTCAGAGCTAAAAATACTAACTAAGTGAAACTTATTATCCAAAAAACACTTTACTAATCTCAAACTGTTTTGTTTTGCAGAAAGAATTGCATTTGTCTGCAACGAGTATTGAATAATTGCGTATTGCAAAACCCGACAGTTCTGACTCATATGCCATCAATTATCCATAATGATTCTTTTAATTTGCATCTTTATACGCTGTTTCCGGATGCATCGTGAACAATCAAAACATGAACCTTAACGAAAAACATCATGAAACTTTGTGCAAAAACAGGCATTGCCCGGTTATGGATGATCTTGCTGTTAGCCGGGTTAAGTATGGTTACGGTTTCGGCAGTATCGTCAGCGGTTACTATTGGCGAAAATTATGGCGGGGGAATTGTTTTTTTTGTTGATAAAACAGGAGAGCACGGCTTGATTGCATCCAGAGCGGATATGGCGGGTCACTCTGAAGAGTATCCTGAAGGGTATTTTAAATGGGAAGATGCCAAAGCAGAATGTAACGCCCTCAATGAAAATGGGTATACCGACTGGTACTTGCCAAGCAAAAGCGAACTGAACAAACTTTATCTCAAAAGAAATATTGTTGGCGGTTTTTTGGTTGATACCTACTGGAGTTCGACACCAAGCAATGCCGATATCGCATGGCTTCAGGCTTTTCGTGACGGAAGCCAGTGGGATCACGGCAAGCCGGGATATGCCTATCGCGTCAGGGCTATACGGGCTTTTTAGAATTTAAACCATAAAATCCAGCATTTCATAATCATTGAAACCAATTAGATATTTGAGCAGTTTTAACGGCATGACTATTTTTTTAATCTTGCAATATTAATTTCAGAGTACCTGACAAAAGCATTTAAGTCTAAACCGTATTTTTGCATTGGAATAAATCAAAAGATATTTTACTTTAGTAAGGTTTCGTTTTGTAACATCATTTCAATTATCAGGAATTACTCATGTCAACACTTACAGAAATTCAGACTCAGATAGCTGAACTTCAGAAACAGGCTCAGGATATTATCAACCTTGAGCGCAAAGCTGTTATTGATGATATCAAAGCAAAGTTAACTGCTTATAATATCTCATTGGAGGAACTTGAGAGAAAAGGCAAGGCTGTAAAGTCTGCACCAAGAAGCCCATCTCCAATCAAGTACAGGAAGAGTGAGAATGAATACTGGGTAGGCAGAGGACCAAAACCACAATGGGTTAAGGCAATTGAAAGTGCAGGTGAAAGTGTTGAATTATACAGGATACCAGAATAAATAGGGAACTCCTGTTACTTATTTACTTCTTCAAGAAAATTCCAGCAATCTTAAGCGATCAATAAGAACAAAGATGATTAATTATTGTTACCTGCTTGAGGTAGTTGGAATTTTAGGCAAATCAAGACCCCACTGATGATTCAGTGCTCCATCGAAAAATCAGGTGGGGTCAAGTTTTTTCGGTAGGCTTCAGGCAGTCGCTTCATGGCTGCCAATGCCTGCTCTTCCTGCTGGAAAAGAGCGAAAACAGCAGAGCCACTTCCTGAAAGAGATGCAAAAACACACCCCGCTTCAAGCAGGCTTAATTTGACGTGGCGAACGGCTGGAAAATGATCAAACACAGCAAGCTCGAAATCATTTTCAAAAGCCGATAATCCCTCCTTTTTGCCGACAAGGCAAAGTTCTGATACCAGTTTTTTCAAATCGGGCAATTGGCGATCAAATCGCGGGTAAAAATTCCTGTATGCCCAGGCGGTTGCAATGTGCTCTTCAGGAAATACGGTCACGATATAATAAGGGAGAGTCAGGCCAAGGTCATCAAGTTCATCCCCGATTCCTTGTGCATAGGCAAGCCCTTTCATGCTCAGAAAATAGGGCACATCAGCACCGAGTTTCACCGCGAGAGCGTGCAGTTCTACTGGAGAGACATTGACCTGCCAGCGCTCATTCAGCACCCTCAGTACGGTCGCTGCATCACTGCTTCCGCCTCCAAGCCCTGCACCAAAAGGCACCTGTTTTTGCAGCTTCATGGCCACACCCTTTCTGGTTCCGGCAAACTGCTGCAATGATCTGGCTGCCCTTATACAGAGATTGTTGTCGTCAACCGGAAGATCAATATTGGAGCAACTCATCGAAATATGGTCAGAGCCGGTAAATTCGATGGTGTCATACCATTTAATCGGGGCAAAGATGGTCTCAAGGGTATGATACCCGTCATGGCGTTTACCGGTGAGAAGAAGGCCAAGATTAATTTTTGCAAAGGCTTTGACCGTGAACGGAAGCATGGAATGCAATTGATTTTATAGAAAAAAATTTGGCATATTCAAAGAAGACAACATGCCGCAGTAAAATGCTGAACTTGAATAAACTGCAAAATCAATATGCTTTCTGAAAAGAGGTTATCCCGCCTTCGCAAAAGCGTTGCATCTCTGCTTTTTGCACTTTCCGTTGGGGTGGTATCGGCACCCGTACTGCATAGCGCTGAAGAACACTCATATGCACCAATAATACAGCAATGTGTTAATGAAGATAAGGTTTATTTGTTAGAAAATATCCAGCAAAACATCACCCGACCTTCTGAAAAAATCGTGGTTGATGCCCTCCTTTGTGAAAGCGGACCGCAGGCAATAGAGCTCTTCAAGAAACAGTTGAGAGATTATCCCGATCCTCTGCTGGATCATCTCAGCGCCGCACGAATCTCCGCCTACAACCTGGCGCTCAACAGTACGTCTCCGCTTCCGAAACTTTCGCGACCCCTGCCTCCAGTGAAACCAAGTCTGGCAGTGATACCGGACACCACAAGGCAGAATACCTTACATCTCCCGGCGCCGTTGCCCGAAAGATCCAAACAGCAAGCAACCATGGTTCGTAAAGGCAGCTTTAGCTTGCAGTTCGGAAGTTTTGCAAACAAAGAGTCTGCTGATGCACTTGCCAGCAAAATCTCCGTTTACGAACCAGCACAAACCATTCAGCAGGGTGAGCTCTATAAAGTGCTGCTGAAAGAAAACTATGCGTCAAGAGAAGAAGCTGGGGATATGGTGAAAAAATTGCCGTTCACCGCAATTATTGTTCCGGCAAATGAGGCGCAGCGTTGAACATAAGGCAAAAAAAATTGATGAAACGCGAGAATACCATCATCGGACAGTCTGTCCTGATTTCACAACTCAAGCAGCTTGCTCTCCAGGTCGCTGAAACCGATATTACGGTCTTGATTATCGGTGAGACCGGATCAGGCAAGGAGGTGCTTGCGCGCTTTATCCATGCCAACAGCCAGCGGGCCGATAAAAGCTTTATTCCGGTCAATTGCGGTGCCATTCCCTCCGGCATTCTTGAATCGGAACTCTTCGGCCATGAAAAAGGTGCCTTTACCGGAGCGGTGCAAAGCAGAAAAGGTTACTTTGAAAGTGCTGACAGGGGTACCATATTTCTTGATGAAATCGGTGAAATGCCTCTTGAGACCCAGGTAAAATTTCTTCGGGTTATTGAAACCGGTGAATTCCAGCGGGTCGGGTCATCGGAGACCATCTACTCTGATGCACGGATTATCGCAGCTACAAACAAAAACATGTACCAGGCTGTTGCAGAGAAAAATTTTCGGGAAGATCTCTTTTACCGTCTGCGTAGCGTAGAGCTTCAGATCCCGCCACTCAGAGAGAGAGAACGCGATATCCTCCTGCTTGCCGAGACGTTTGTTCATGAGTTTAAACAGAAACACAAAATAGTTTTTGAAGGGTTCAGCCCTGATGCGACAGAAATGCTGATGCGCTATCCATGGCCGGGTAACGTCAGAGAACTCAGAAATCTCATAGAATCCCTGCTGGTGCTTGAAAAAGGAAAATATATCACGCCGGATATTCTTGAAAAACATCTGGTTCAGAGAAACAGGTACAAGAGTCTGGTGCATGATCCTGCCAAGTCGGAAAAAAACGAGCTTCAGGTTATCTACAGCACGCTTATCCAGCTTCGGCAGGAGGTGAGCGATATACGTCTGCTGCTTCAGCATCTTGTTCAAACCAAACCATTCACACCGTTGCTGCTGCCCGATGCCTCGGCAACCCTTCCGCCCATCACTGCCGCATTGAAACCGGCCTTTGAGGAAAATGGCCACCCCCCGCAAGCCGAAAAGCTCCGCTCTCTGGATGATATTGAAAAAAAATCCATAGCCGACGCCCTTGAAACATGCCACGGAAACAAACGGAAAACCGCTGTGGCGCTTGGGATTACGGAACGAACACTCTACCGCAAAATCAAGGCTTACGGCCTTTAAAAAAAGCAAAAACACAGAGCACCGCCGACAGAACCGATGCCGCTTTCGGCAAAAGGTCCGGATAGGAGGTATAAAGAGTCAGACCGCTTTCAAGCGGCACTTCAGCCGTCAACGTCTCCTCCTGCCACCAGGGAACTTCAGCCATGGTACGACCGAACTTGTCGAGAACAACCGTGAGCCCCGTATTGGCACATCTGGCCATCGCCCGGCGGTTCTCGATACAGCGCATCCTGCCAATGGCCAGATGCTGGTAAGGACCGTACGACATTCCATACCAGCCATCATTGGTCACCAGCGTCAACAGCCTTGCCCCTTTACGGACAAACTCCGAAACAAGAGAGGGGAAAATGGATTCATAACAGATAATATTGGCGATAAGAACCTTGCCGTTCCTTGATGAGGATAGCTCCATGACGGAGGCATCCTGCCCTTTTCCCCATCCCTTGATACCTGCCAGAGAAAAAGTCAGATTGCCAAGCCATGGGAATGTATCAACATAGGGAACCCGCTCGGCAAAGGGAACAAGACGCATCTTGTGATAGATCTGAGGAAGAGCATTACCCGGCTGCAGCAGCATTGAGGCGTTATAGCTCTCAGGGAATTGATTTCCCTCATGGGCAACATCAATAAACCCGGTCAGGAGAGAGGTATTCCACTGCCGCAATGCAAACTGCAACAGGTGCAGTTCATCAGCATAGGGCGTATCGAGAATGGAAAAAGGTATCGCCGTTTCCGGCCATATCACCAGCTCCGGCCGGTTTTCACGAACAGCTTTGCCGGTCATGCGATAAGAGCGAGCCATAATTTTAGCAGTGTTATTCTCTGCCCACTTTTCATGCGGATTGACATTTGGCTGAACAAGCGTTACCCTTAGCTGCGGCTCTTTATGACCAACCGTCCCTTCCCGATAAAAACGCAATGAGGCATAGAGCAGCGGAGCAGAAATCATGACGGCCATAACGGCAACAGAACGAAAGACCTCCCTCCTGCTGCCGCTCAAGGCCAGAACAGCAAGCACGTTAAACCACACAAGCCAGAAACTGATCCCCCATACACCTGTAACATCGGCATACTGAATCATGAGATTCAAGTTGGCCTGGGAATTTCCAAGGGTAAGCCATCCGAGAGACAGATCCTGTTGCATATAGGCCCACTCCCATGCAACCCAAAGAAAAGGAAGAGAAAAAAGTGCAAAACGGTAGCCTGCCATTTTTTTGATTGCATAAAAAGCAAAGAGGGGAACCGTCAAAAAAAAGGCCTGTGCAACGATGGTGAGAACACCTCCGGGGAACGTAGCCAGGCATACCCACCAGAGGCTGATCAGGCAAAAAACAAGCATCGAGAGATAGACACGGCGAAACAGTTCCCCCAGCTTTTCGACATGGCGAAGGGAGAGAAGCAGCGGCACAAGTGCAACCCAGGCCAAAACTTCAAGGCGGACAAAAGGATAGGAGGGAAATGAAAGACCAAGAAGAGCTCCGCTTAAGAGAGGTGCCGCGACGGGGGAATGATTCAGTTTTTTTATTGTTCTGGATAATAAGTTCATCAAACAACAAAATGGTTATCAGTTGACGCAAAAAAATCAAAAAAATCTGCTCGAAAAAGAAAACTGCCGACAAGAAACGATATTTCTGGCAAACAGATAATCATGCTCAACATATTTTACTTTAATTATTGATTTTTATTCTTTAAATTTCTTCCAATCTGTTACTTAACAGGAATGATCTCCATAATTTCCTGAAAAATATCCAATTTCAACGCCATTAGAAAAAGGAGAACTCATTATGGCTCTTTTCGGCACTAAAGACACCACCACCGCACACTCCGATTATGAGATTGTTCTGGAGGGCGGTTCTAGCTCTTGGGGCAAAGTAAAATGTCGGGCCAAGGTTAATGTACCGCCGGCACTGCCCTTGTTACCGGCTGACTGTAACATCAAGATCAATGTCAAACCTCTTGAAAAAGGTTTTGTGAGGTTTTCGGCTGTTATTGAATCAATTGTAGACAGCACAAAAAGCAAGCTGGTTGTAGAGGCTGATATTGCCAATGAGACCAAGGAAAGAAGAATCTGCGTAGGCGAAGGCTCTGTCTCCGTAGGTGACTTCTCTCACTCTTTCTCCTTTGAAGGCTCCGTTGTCAACCTCTTCTACTACCGCTCAGACGCAGTCAAAAGAAATGTCCCGAACCCGATCTACATGCAGGGACGTCAGTTCCATGACATTATCATGAAAGTGCCGCTCGACAATCCTGATGTTATCGACACCTGGGAAGGCACTTTGAGGTCGTTGCAGGCAAACAACTCATTCAACGACTGGATTCGCGAGTTCTGGTTTATCGGCCCTGCATTTACGGCACTGAACGAAGGCGGCCAGAGAATTTCCAAAATCGAGGTCAACAGCATCGGCACGCAGAGCGGAGAAAAAGGACCTGTTGGTGTGACCAGATGGCGTTTCTCACACGGCGGTTCCGGTATTGTCGATTCCATCGCACGCTGGGCAGAACTTTTCCCTGCCGACAAACTGAACAGACCTGCTTCTGTTGAAGCCGGATTCCGTTCTGACTCACAAGGTATCGAAGTAAAGGTTGATGGTGATTTCCCCGGCGTATCGGTTGATGCCGGTGGTGGTCTGCGCAGAATTCTGAACCATCCTCTCATTCCGCTGGTACACCACGGCATGGTTGGCAAACTGAACGATTTTACTGTCGATGCCCAGTTGAAAATTGTTGTTCCAAAGGGATATAAAGTCCGTTACGCAGCACCCCAGTTCCGTTCACAGAACCTTGAAGAATATCGCTGGAGCGGTGGTGCTTATGGCCGCTGGGTCGAGCATGTATGCAAGGGCGGTACCGGACAGTTTGAAGTGCTCTACGCTCAGTAAGCAACTGAATTAATAACAACAAGAAAACCGGTCAAAAGCCGGTTTTTTTGCTTTACCCCAGCAACTGCAGAATATCCTCAATCTCCTCTTTTATCTCTTTCAAAAGCACCAGACGGCGTTCATCAACAACCGTATGCCGGTTCTTTTCACTGCCGATCTGCTTTTGCAGCTTTAGAATTTCGGTGGTTTTGTGATCGGTTTCACTGTTCCGCAGAACTCCCCTGACAATCTCACTCGCCTTTCCGAGCTTATAGCCTTTTTCATGAACCAGTTCCTTGATATTGAGCACCATGGCAATATCACGATTGGTATACCTTCTGTTTCCCCGCGTATCCCTTGCCGGAGTCAGTTCCTTGAAAAAACCTTCCCAGTACCGAAGCAGATATGCGGGAACACCGGCGATTTTGGTAACCTCGCCAATTGAGTAGTAGTTTTTGGTTGCGTCAAATGCCATAAGAGCCACAAATATTGGTGAAATTTTGTTTTCCCTATTCTTATTATACATTACTACCGTCACTTCAAAAACTTATGACGGATGAAAAATCTTCTCAGCCTAAAACCTTATCTGTTAAGGTATAAAAAAAATCTCTGGTCGGGCTTTCTCTTCATCGTTCTGACCAATCTCTTTGCCGTAATTGCACCAAATTACATCGGGCACGCCATCGATACCATGAACCGGCATTTCGAGCTTTCGGATGTTCTTCGCGATACCGGCCTCTATTTTCTCTTTGCCCTTCTGAGCGGGTTTTTTCTATTTCTGGTGCGCCAGAATATCATTGTAGCTTCACGGCATATTGAATATGACCTGAAAAACGACTATTACCAGCACCTGCAGAAACTGCCCCGCCGTTTTTACCATACCATCAGCACCGGCGATCTGATTTCAAGGGGCACCAACGACCTGAATGCCATAAGGGAGTTTCTCGGACCTGGCATCATGTACTCGCTCAACACCTTCTTCAGGCTCCTATTTGCTCTGATTGCCATGATTGCCATCTCCCCGAAGCTGACCCTCTTTGCGCTGCTGCCCGCCCCCCTTTTAAGCTACTCTGTCTATAAAATCGGCAGTTCCATGCAAAAACGGTCAAAAAGCATCCAGGAGAGCTATGCAGGAATAACCAATCTGGTACAGGAAAACCTCTCCGGTATCAGGATTGTAAAAAGCTATACCCGGGAATCCTTCGAGATAAACCGTTTTGAAATAATCAATAAAGAGTACTATCGCAAAAACCTCTCTCTGGGAAAACTCCAGGCACTCTTTTTTGCCTTTCTGACCTCCATGACGGCCTTCTCGCTCCTTCCGGTGATCTGGGTAGGCGGCATCAACGTCATTAACAAAAGCATGACCGTGGGGGGCATAGCACAATTTATCGTCTATGTATCCATGCTGAGCTGGCCGATCATCTCCATCGGCTGGGTCACGAGCATTGTACAGAGAGCCGCATCAGCCCAAGTTCGCCTGAATGAAATATTCAGCCTCAAACCCGATCTGGCCGAAAAAGAGCATGAGATGGCAGCAGAAGAGTGCTTCAGAGGAACTCTTTCCTTCCGCAATGTCCAGTTTCACTACCCCGGTCAGGAAAAAAATCCCATCCTGAAAAATATCACCCTTGATATTGCTGCAGGATCAAAAGTGGCAATTGTCGGGGCAACCGGTTCAGGCAAGACAACACTGGTTAACCTCATACCCAGACTCTACGAAGCGGTCGATGGAGCAATCCTGCTTGACGGCCGCGACATCCGGAGCTTTCCGCTCAAAACCCTGAGAGAGCTTATCGGTTTTGTTCCCCAGGTCAACTTTCTCTTTTCCGACACCATTGCCCATAATATCAACTGGGGCAGCCGGGACGAAGAGGCAGATGCGGTGATTGAAGCAAGCCGGATTGCCATGCTCTATGATGATGTCGAAGATTTTCCCGAAGGATTTGAGACCATGCTCGGCGAAAAAGGAATCAACCTCTCCGGCGGGCAGAAACAGAGAGCCTGCATTGCCCGGGCCATTGCCTGGAAACCGCGTATTCTGGTGCTTGACGATGCTCTTTCAGCCGTTGACACCGATACTGAAGCACGTATCTTTGAAGCCCTGCTGCAGAAACTCCCCAACACCACGATCCTGCTTATCAGCCACAGAATTTCAACGGTAAAAAACTGCGACCGCATTGTCGTGCTCAAAGAGGGCGCCATTGTAGAAAGCGGCACCCACGATGAGTTGCTCGCCGAGCAACACCTCTATGCCGAACTCTATAACCAGCAGTTGCTGGAAGAGGAGATCCTTTCGATTTCGTAAAGAGCGGATGGCTGCAAGCACCAAACCCGGCTTCCCCTCTCCTTACTTTTTTGAAGCAATGGCCGTAGACAGCTTCTGCAATACCTGTATAAATCCATTTAAAGCCTGGCCAAAAAGATCGATCGATGCTCTGCTCAACGGTTCAAAAACCTCCAGAGAAGCCTTGATCCCGCGACTAATCAGTTCAACCTGCTGCTTGTTACTCTCGCTTGAAGTCTCACCCGGATTGCCGGTTGCTCCCGTTACCTCTTTGCTTTTTTCCGCTTCGTTTGACATGGCTGTTAACATTAGTATTTATGAAACTTACAACTCACTCACCACCTTCACCTTCCCGGCATTGGCAATCGCCTGCTATTTGTCGGCTATGACCCCCATGATCAGCATAACAGAAAATGATCGCTAAAAATTACACATATAATACCGTTCATTATTTATCTTGACTAAC
Organism: uncultured Chlorobiaceae bacterium; assembly: GCA_903820085.1. Classification (GTDB taxonomy): domain Bacteria; phylum Bacteroidota; class Chlorobiia; order Chlorobiales; family Chlorobiaceae; genus Chlorobium. Next base: position 5,218 of record CAIJGA010000032.1, on the reverse strand, counting down.
ATTTACGATTTTATCGCAGAGTTCAACAATGGGAGGGTTTTTATGGGTAAACAGCCAGCCAGCGATCAGCAAACAACCGAAAAGAGCTTCTGGACACTTTCGCCTGAAGAGGCACTCCTGAACCTTGGCAGTGACATGCAGGGCTTGCCGGAAAAAACGGCGCAGGAGAGATTGAAGCTGTACGGCCCTAACTCTCTGAAAGGAAGCTCGAAAACTTCTTCGTTGATGCTTTTTCTGCTGCAGTTCAAAAGCCCGGTTACCTTGCTGCTGATTTTTGCGGCCGCGCTCTCTTTTGCGCTGCACGACAAAACCGATGCATCCATCATTCTGCTCATTGTTCTGGTGAGCGGCCTGCTTGGCTGGTGGCAGGAAAAGGGGGCAGCCAGTGCGGTTGACCAACTGATGAAAATGGTGCAGATTAAATGCCTGGTCGTGCGTAACGCCGAGGAAAAAGAGATCCACATCGAAGAGGTGGTGCCGGGTGATGTTGTTCTGCTCTCAGCCGGAGACATGATTCCGGGCGACAGCCTTTTGCTGGAATCAAAAGAGTTGTTTGTGGATGAAGCGGCCTTCACGGGCGAGACCTACCAGGTAGAAAAAAACAGAGGCGTTCTACCAGCCGACACCCCACTGGCGAAGCGCAGCAACACCCTTTTTATGGGTGCACACGTCATCAGCGGGAGAGCAAAAGCGTTGGTGATGAAAACCGCCATACAAACCGAGTTTGGCAAAATGTCCAATACGCTCCGGCTGAAAGCGCCTGAAACCGATTTTGAACGAGGCGTGCGCCGGTTCGGCTACATGCTCATGGAGATCACCATGGTGCTGGTGGTGATCATCTTTGCCGTCAACGTCCTGCTGCACAAACCAATCCTCGACTCCTTCCTCTTCTCCATGGCACTGGCCGTCGGCCTTACTCCTCAATTGCTTCCTGCCATTATCAGCGTCAATCTGGCCTCCGGCGCACGCAACATGGCCAAGGAGCAGGTGATTGTGAAGCGGCTCTCTTCCATCGAAAACTTTGGAAGCATGAACATCCTCTGTTCAGACAAGACCGGCACCATCACCGAGGGCAAGGTTAAGCTGCACAAGGCATTATCTGTTTCAGGCCAGCCATCCGACAAGGTGCTGCAATACGCCTGGCTGAATGCCTCGCTGCAAAAAGGGTTTCATAACCCCATCGATGCAGCAATTATCAGCAGCCAGCCCGGCAACAAGCTCCTCTTTGAGGTGCAGAGTGAAGTACCCTACGATTTTATACGCAAACGCCTGAGCGTGCAGATTCGGAATGGCTCTGAAAATATCGTGATTACAAAAGGGGCGTTGAAGCAGGTGCTGGAAGTTTGCAACAAGGCAGAGAATGAGCATGGTGATCTGGTTGCCCTCGATGAAAAGCGGGCACAGATTATGGCACGCTATGAAGAGCTCAGCACTGAAGGGTACCGCACGCTTGGTGTGGCCTGGAAAGCCGGAGAGTCCCAGCTGAATTTTACCCGCAATGATGAAGCGAAGATGATTTTTCTCGGCTTTGTCACCTTTTTTGATCCTCCAAAGGAGAGGATTCAGGAGACCATTGGGCGTCTCGAAAAACTCGGGGTTCAACTCAAAATCATCACCGGTGATAACGCTCTGGTGGCAAAAAGTCTTGGACGGCAGATCGGCATTGCAAACCCGATTGTTCTCTCCGGCCCGGAAATCCGCAAAATGAGTGATCTGGCGCTGATGCAGCAATCGGTCAGCACCGATATCTTTGCTGAAGTTGAGCCGGATCAGAAAGAACGCATTATTGTTTCCCTCAAAAAGAGCGGGAATGTGGTGGGCTTCATGGGTGACGGAATCAACGATGCCTCCGCCCTCCATGCCGCCGATGTGGGAATTTCAGTCGATTCTGCCGTAGACGTGGCCAAAGAGGCGGCCGAAATTGTGCTGCTCAACCACGATCTCAAGGTTTTGGAACAGGGCATTATTGAGGGACGCAAAACCTTCACCAACACCATGAAGTATGTCTTTATGGCGACAAGCGCCAATTTCGGCAATATGTTCAGCATGGCCGGCGCCTCCCTCTTCCTCCCTTTTCTGCCGCTGCTTCCAAAGCAGATCCTGCTGACCAACCTGCTGACCGATTTTCCAGAGATCACCATTTCAGGTGACCGGGTCGATGCCATCAACATTGAGCGACCCCACCGATGGGATATCCGCTTTATCCAGCGCTACATGATCACCTTCGGGATGCTCAGCTCCCTCTTCGACTTTCTAACCTTTGGAATCCTGCACTACGTGCTGCACGCCGGAGAGGCGGAGTTTCAGACCGGCTGGTTTGTTGAATCGGTCATCTCTGCCTCGCTCATTGTGCTGGTAATCCGCACGCGCCTCCCCTTTTTCAAAAGCCTGCCCGGCAAGTACCTGCTGACGGCCACGCTGCTGGTAGTGCTGGCAGTACTGGCGCTCCCCTTTACACCGCTGGCAGTCACCTTCGGATTTGCACAGTTACCGTTACTCTTTTACGGCTGGATGCTGCTGATTGTGGTACTCTATATTGTGTCAGCAGAAGTGACGAAGCATTATTTCTACAAGCGGCTCGAAAACATCGGATAATCAGGAGAGTCTGCCGGGTTGATTCCCTTCAATAGTCAACCCGGCCTCTCGCGGCCTTTACCGCTCCCCTTTTCACCTTGCTCTCCAGACGCCGCTCCTTTGAGCCTTTGGTCGGTGCAGTGACTTTGCGTTTTTTGACCGGCAAGGCGACATGCTGAAGCAGTGCCTGCAGTCGCAGCAGGGCATCCGAGCGGTTCTTCTCCTGGGAACGGTAACGCTGCGCCTTGATGATAATCACCCCATCCTTCGTCATGCGGTGATCTTTCAGAAGCAGCAACTTTTCACGAAAATCATCAGGAAGCGAGGAGTCTCTGACGTCGAAACGCAGGTGAACAGCCGTCTCAACCTTGTTGACATTCTGGCCGCCAGCTCCCTGCGCGCGCATGGTCTGCAGCTCAATTTCATCATCAGGGATAGCAATGGTTCCGGTAATCTGCAACATGGTCAATCCTTATTTTCTCAAAGCAAGGCAAGGGTATCTTCCCAATTCTGAAACAGGATACTTTCGATACCGGCTCTTGAAGCAGAGGCACAATTTTCCGCCTTGTCGTCAATCAGGATAAACTCATCAGCTCCGCGCCCTGAACTTTCCAGCACATGCGCAAACGCTTCGGCACTGTTTTTCATCTTCCCGTGTTCAAACGAGAGATAGTACCGATCAGCACCCCGCAGTAACGGGAAATTGTTGAGCAAAAAGGTAAAATGGAGCGGATCAGTATCGCTCATGATCCAGACAGAATGCTTCTCCTTGAGCTGACTCACCGATTCATGAGCACCCTCCTGCAATGCAAAAATATTCTGCCACCGGTGCTTGAGCTCATGCAGCGGCATCGTTCTGGAATGAGGGTCGCGTGCAATCGCGTCAAGGTATTCAAACGACGCGACAAATCCGGTTTCCAGCTTGTCTTTAAATTCTCCGATACAATATTTCCGATAAATCTCCTGCGCACCTGAAACCGGATCCAGTGCCACATCATTGCAGAACGCCAAAAAATCTACCGATACTACGACGTTGCCTATGTCAAGAAGAATAATGCTCATGGGTCCTGCTTCAGTTGCTGGTAAAAGCCTCTTGTCACCCTGTTAACGAATATAATATAATCTCCCTGAGATCCCTTTCAGCAACATCCGTCCCTAAAACCCTGAGCCAGCAGTTTCAGCAACCCATGCGTATTGCTCAATTCTCCCCCTTATTCGTTTTCCCTTCCAACCCAATAGCAGAGTCGCGGCGTCCCGTAGCGGAACGGAACGAAGCGGAACACGGCCTTTGCGGAGCTCTTCCGTACCTGCCGTTTTATTATTCAACAGAGTGAACGTGGTGAACGTTGTTTCAGAGTTTTCACTCGAACGGTGAATAACAGCAGAACATGAGTTCACGGCAAGGCTCTCATATATGCATGACATTTATGCTATCTTTACAAGATAACGTGAAGTAATAATGTTATTTTTCTTCTTTTTTGAAAAGGCCAACCTGCAATACTTATGCTTGATTCAGTGATTGCTTATGTGCAGTCAGCAGATCCAATGGCAATATATCTATTCCTCTTTCTCATTGCGTTTCTGAAAAACTTTTTTCCTGTAGTCCCTTTTGATGCCCCGATTGCTTTGACCGGGTATCTGCTTTTTTACAAGAAGCTGAGTATCGTATTGGTTATTATGTGCCCAGCACTGGGTTCAACACTTGGTTTTATGGTTATTTACCTCATCAGCAGGAAGTTTGGCATGATACTCTATGCCAGAGATATCACCTCAGCACCGCCTCGATGGGGTGAAAGAATTCACAGGTTTTTTCCTCCCGCAGAGATGGAATTTATACGGAAACGCTTTGCTGCGCATGGATATTTGGCGGTACTGCTCAATCGATTTCTTATAGGGTCACGGTCATTAATTTCGCCGGTTACAGGCCTGATGCATCTGAATGCTTTTCTGGTATTTCTTGCGGCAGGAATAAGCGCAGCAGTCTGGAATATATTACTTGTTTATGGCGGCTATCTCCTTGGTAAACATTGGCAGAATATTGGTGGGTTTGTTGTTATGTATAGTATCCCGGCAACAGCACTGTTTTTTATTGTTATCGCTTTTCTAACAATAAAGTACAGAAAAGAGCGAACGAATATCTGGAGCAGGAACATCAATAATACTGATGCGGAGGACTTAAATCAGTCAATGAAGAAGAAAATCGACCAAGGGTAAAAAACATTGTAATCACATGGTTTTGTGAGCCGGAAGATAATGACTCGTTCATCATTATTGAATGGTGGTATCCACCGGTAGAGCGTCGAAACTGATATCCCGAGGCGGAACACCGTATGCCATATAACAATTTTGCCTGGAGAATCTTACTGCCATTCATCATCCTCAAAACGCAATCCCTGCAACTACCAGGAGCAGCATCGAAACACGACAAGGGAAAGGGTCTACACTTTTTTCCAAATTCTGTGGTCACCGGCCAGTGCTGCATCTTGCTGCAAGAAAGCGGGTGTGTATAGTGGACCCCGATTTTTAGACAGCGGTTTAAGATGTTAACTTGCCCCAAAAAGGAGCAGGTAATGACAAAAAGGACACGAAAAAATTTCAGCGGTGACTTTAAGGCCAAGGTAGCACTTGAGGCTATTCAAGGGGT
>CAIJGA010000031.1 GCA_903820085.1 uncultured Chlorobiaceae bacterium | reverse complement strand
GTTGACAAATACAGCAAGAAGAATAAGCCGACAGAAGAGTTAACGGTAAAAGAGGGGCAGCGCCTTTCCGCTGCATAAACAGGTCAGGTTAGTAACTTAAACTAAGCCACTTTTTGTCTACCGGTTGGGGTCCACTTCAATCCTTGTAGCAGGGATGGGCAAAGGAACGAGTACAACGCTCACACCTGCCGTTGCCTTGCTCTCCAAAAATATGGGGATACTCACCATTGGCATAGTAACCTTGCCATTTGCTTGCGAAGGAAAAGCAAAAGTAATCGCAGCAGAAGAGGGCATTAGAGAACTGCAAAAGTATGTCGATACGTTGATTGTTCTTGACAGCGACAGAATTTGTTCCAGTGCCGCAACAGGAACCACCGTCAGTGATGCATTCTGCCTTCCCTATGAAGTCGTCCATAGAGCCATCAAAGGCGTGACCGATGTTTTGACCCATAAAGGTCATATCAAAGTCAGTTTTGATGATGTTGCTGAGTTGCTGTCAAGCGCGGGTGACGCTGTCATTGCCACAGCATCAGCATTTGGAGATGGCAGTGCACTGCAGGCCGTTATGGAAGCATTGAAATCTCTTCAAGTTGAGAGCGAATCCATCGAGCACGCCAAAGGAGTTCTGGTGAACATCACCGGTGAGGTCACCATGAAAGACCTGTCGGAAGCCATGGCCTACCTTGAACAGGAAGTCGGCAGCGATACCCAGATTATCAATGGCTACATTGAGGAATACACCGAAACAGGAGAAACACGAGCCCTACTCATAGCCACAGGGCTTGCAAGGAAATCACATCTCCAGCCGCCAATAGGTGGACTTGGAAGAGCAGGAAGAGGCTCTTTTCCTGAACGACCTGTTGTTCCAAACTCCGACAAAGAACCCGACTACACAGAACCCGCATATATACGGAGAAAAATCTACATCAAGGCATTGGATGAAAACCCGCTCTTGAACGGCTCTTTTCTCTTGCGTAAAGACAGGATCAACAAGATCAGACCAGATGAACCTGCTTTCCTTCGTTTCATTTCGGATAACTGAAAGGTTTAGGTCCACTTCACTCATGCCATGGCAAAACAGATGGCCTTTTCGATGATGATGTAGTCAGCAGCATTGAGCCTCCGGAGATCAGCCTTCACGAGCGGCAGGTGCCTTGCTGCTTTGCCATCCCTGTCTTCGATCCTCATCAACTCCTGGCTCGATGCCATCCGTTCCAGTGCTTCGCTGATGGTTTGCTGCAGGTGTGGCGAGAGGTATGGGATCCCGGAAATCGTTTCCCCATAGGCTTGGAAGCAGGACTGGTCAGCCCTTTGGACTATTGCCCAGAGGCGTCGTTCGTCCATGCCGGGGTCTCCTGCACAGCGCTCAAGGATGATGAGCAACATTATCCTGAGCTTCTCTTCCGCGTATGGTTGAAAGGAAGGAGCGGGCGATTCAGAGACCCTGAAGAATTCATCATCCGAGCTTTCCCTGACCGGGCGCCTCTCTTCCACCAGGTTTCCGAGTGAAATGCCCAGTGCTTCAGAGAGTTTTTCAAGCTCCTTGAAACGGACGTCCTGACTCCCTGACTCAATTTTTGTGATAGCAGTCCTCGGCAGGTCAACCCGCCTTGCGAGCTCTTCTTGCGACAATCCCTTTGCGCAACGGATAAGCTTGATCCTGTGGCCGATATTTTTGTGTGTCATTTGCTTTATGATACAGAATGTTCTACTATGAAACAATAGTGGTTCTTATTGCGAACGTACAGCGTGATCGTAACTGCTGTATGGCAAGAACCAGAGATGCTTTCACAACAGACTGACAATGGAGGAATTATGGTCGAATTGAGCGCACGAGGAGATAAACTCGTCTTCAGGTTTCCTGATGTACATCCCAAGGCAACACTGAGTATACAGTTTCAGCGGACGCTGCGAATCCCCGACGACGGCAAACATTACCCGCTTCCCCCGGGAATGGGCCACTTTCCGTTGCGCCTTGTTGATGATTATCCTGCCACCGTACCCGAGTCGTGGAAGAAGAATGGGGGAGTGATGATGCCGATGTATCAGGCTGAAGCCTTATGGTTATGCTTCAATACGGAAGACGTAGATAACAGGGCGTCATATCCATTCGCGATAAAGATTGCCACGGGGAAGGTGAGCGCTGTCTCGGGCCAACCAATGCGCAAGGGGCTCAACATGGAGCCGCAGGACTACGTCGTCGCTCCCCGGCAGCCTTGGCTCGACGGTTATTGTGTCGAAAAAGGGGTTATCCGGCAGTTCGTCGCCATGCCGCTGGGGCAGGGATATAGTGCAGAAGAGCAGATAACGGGCAAAAGCGAGTTCGGCGGGTTGCAGTTGCTGATTTATCCCATGAAGCGCAAGGCGTTTGAAAGACGTTTTCAGAAAAGGAAGCCAGTAGCGCACAGCAGAAAATATTGGGATTCCGACACAAGCGCATGCTCCTGTGAGCCGCCTGACATGGGACTTTCTCCAGGGGGGAGGATGAAGCAGGAAATCTACGAAGATCCATATAATCCGGAGGAGTGGGATCTGGAGAACTCTTCGCATTGCTTCGTGCATATCGCCAACTCCGAAATCTGGTCGGAAATCACAGGCAAAAAGCCTCCACATCGGCCGTATACATCTGCAGATTATTCACGGCGCGGACTTCCCTGGTTCGATTATTATGCTGAAGAAGGGGCTACGCCGATTGACGGTGCAGAAACACTGCAAGGGCTGAAAAGCGTGAAGGAGTTGGGGGCGCTGAAGAAAGAAAATCCTCTTCCGGAAAACGAGTCGATTGAAGAGATGCTGGTGCAGGGTATCGGGAGAAGGCCGAAAATCGTCAGGGATGGAGAACTTGAGACATCATATCCCATTGGGGAAAATCGAGACAGAAAAACAGATCCGGGTGAAGACAACACCATACAAACGGGAGAAAAAAAGATGAAACAGGGCTACACCCACATCACGGTTATCCTTGATCGCAGCGGATCCATGGAGTCCATCTGTGACGACACCATCGGAGGGCTCAACGCCTTCGTCGAACAACAGAAAGCAGGCTCCGGAGAAGCAACCCTGACGCTTGTTCAGTTCGATTCACATGATCCATACGAGGTGATCCACCATTTCACGCCGATCGGAGAGGTTCCGGCACTGACCCGGAAGACCTATGTCCCCAGGGGTGGCACACCGCTGCTTGATGCGCTCGGACGGGGAATCAACGACATTGAGCAGAGCATTGGCAAACTTCACGATGGTGAACGGCCGGAAAAGGTAATCGTCGCCGTCATCACCGACGGTCAGGAAAATTCAAGCATGGAGTTCAACAAGGAGCAGGTCGAGAAGATGATCAAGTCAAAGAGCTCTGAAGCAGGATGGGAGTTCATTTTCCTCAGCGCCGATCTCAACGCTATCGCTGATGCCCATCACCTGGGCTTCAGCAGTGACGCCACAGTCACGTTTGAGAAAAGCTCGGAAGGTATGGCCAGTTGCATGGACAGGCTCTCAGAGAATGTGTCGAAAATCCGTTCTGGCGTGAATAGAAAACTGTTAAAGAATTTTGACGACATTTAATTGAAGAGAGGCTAAGCAAGCCGCCGCGGGTACGCGCCCGCATGCTTGCAGGAAAGCAGCAAGGGCGGGGTACCGCCCCTGCTGAAATGGGATAGCACCCTTTGAACCCTCCCGCATCTCAGCGTCAGCGCAAGAGAATAACTCCCTCTAACACTTTGAACATCTATGCTATAATAAATAAAGGGCTTAGGTGTTAAAAGTGTTAGACGCTAAAATTACAGGATTTTGACCATACCAACTTGCCGTTAAAAACATGCCATCTATTGTGGAAAACTGAGAGTCCCAACGTACATTGTTAATTATACGGATTCTGTAATAGAGGTAGGTATCAGTGCTGTTATGCTGATCAATATAAGAGAAGGAAATACGGCTCTATTAATGTATAAGCGTTAGTATTATTATAGTTTAAGGGCTTATTGATGTGTGTAGATGTTGTGTTTTATGTGAGTTATAATTCAAAAATCCGCAGTTTAGGCGGATTAATCTCATTGTTGCTAAATGCAAAATGGAGAACAAATGAAACAACTATCGATAATCGTCTTGGTTTTAATTTTCCTACAAGGATGTGAAACCTCTTATCAGAGTTCCGGCTTTGCCGGTGGTTACTCCGAGACACAGCTTGACACAAATGTTTTCAAGGTGACCTTTCGCGGTAATGGCTATACCGGCAGGGAGCGTGCTTCGGATTTTTCATTACTACGATGTGCCGAGTTGGCGTTGCAAAATGGGTACAAATATTTTGTTGTAATCGACGCTAACAGCTATACCTCAAACAGTACTTACACTACACCATCGACATCTAATACAACCGCTAACGTATATGGCACTGGTAACTATGCGTATGGAAATGCGACAACAACAACGTATGGTGGTCAAACTTATAACATATCTAAACCAAGCTCGTCAAATACTATCGTCTGCTTTATAGAAAAGCCTACAAATGGTTTTAGCTACAATGCTGAGTTTATTTATAAAAATATCACACAAAAATATGGTATTCAACCAGCAACAAAATAAGCACTTAACAATACGATCAAACAAGGAAGCAGTAAAAGTTGCACCTTTTAGTTTGGCGTTGGATCGTTGGAGCCAATAGGTGATGTGCCAAAAGGCTAACGATCAATTGGGAGAAGCTCAACCTTGGTGGGCAAGTATATAGCTTCATTTATGTTGACTATGGCTACAATAAGGATAAAGTCCTCACTGAACTTTATAGCAACGGGTTCAAAGGGTATCGACCCATAGCACACCGGAAGGTTACGAAAAACGAATTGATGCCAAATAACCCTGCAGGCCAACCCGACTACTTTTTATACAGTGGATATGGCTGGCCAGAGCGTTACGATAGGCCATGCAGGCCCTTGTATCCAAGGCGCGTCAGTGGCGCAGGCAGGAGCCTTTGGGCAAAAAACTGAATCGCTCAAGATTCGCTTAGATTTAGTGTTATAAAAAAGAGGTTGTCCTATACTCAAAACACATTATCTGATAAGCAGTTCGACAAAACATACCCTCGATGTATAATGTTCCTATGGTGGAGGTTTCTGACGATTTTGAACGCTGCTGGCAAGTGGCCGGATTGCATCTTCAAAAGCAGGCAGGTAAAAATATTCGTTGGTTAAGAGATCACCTGGATCCTCCGCTTTTGGAGCATCTGTCTTTTATTTTTGGAAACCAATTGTTCTTCATTCAGTTGAGGGATGTTAACCATCATCTTGATATACCCGGCACCCTTGAGGGATTTCTGTCTCTAACCAATAGTTGCCAAGGGAATCCTTGCGTTATGCCCATGCGCAAAACGCTGGGAGAATGGGCTCCTGCGGAAAAGGGGTGGGGCCTCCTTAATGCCCGAACATGGCGGTCAGTAAATCCCCCCGATATTATCAGTGATGACCAAATTGAAATGTCGGACTGGGAGATACAAGATTTTGCGGTACAAGTTGTGCGGAATAGAATAGAAAAAGACGGTCATACATTGATGTCTTGGCAAAGTTATCCACATATCGATCCTTCGATTTGGTTTGAGGGCCCAGAAGGGCCTGCATGGGTTGTAGTTCGAGCTGTACGATACCCACTGAAAAAGGCCGAAAAGCCCGATAATCTCCCTGAACTTCAGAAGTCATGCTCAGCAGTTGGCAGCATCGGGAATTTTGCTTCCGTACTTTTTACAAGTTGGCATGATCCTTTTGACGCTCTTGCCGAACAAAATGGCAATATTGCCCCTTTGTACAGAGGCGAAAAAATCAATACTCAGTATAAAGGTCTTCAGCGGCTCGCTTTTAGTTGAATGCTTACCCCTTGCTTTCAAAATATGAGGGGAACCAAAGAAAAAGATGAAGACTGTGATGGTCAATCAAGACGGGGAAAAAGAATATATTCAATAGAGTAACTCACAAAGGCAGGCGGATGATGGAATATATGGAGACCATAGATCAAATTTTATTGGCTGAATATCTATTTAGAGCAAGGCCCGAAACTGTTTATGAATGGTTTAAATCATTGCCTAAGCGTTCGCCAGATGATTATTCGATAACAAGTGATTCCGATTATGAAAAAATCGAATCGAAATTGCTTGAGAGAAAGGATGAAATTGTTGATTTAGCTCTTGCCGCATGGGGAAGAAATGCAAATACCACGGGAGTCTTATATAAACGGTGGTGCACTCCTTCAGTTATCCCTGAATGGCCTCCCAAGCCATCAACATATCCACATGCAATGCTCGCTGCTCTGCTTGCTAATGATAATGCAAACATACTGCTTCCTAACAGGGGATATTGTGGGAGTCCTGTAGAATTCAAAAATGAGTTGAATTGGATATTTGAAGATGGAGAAGGCGATGGTGGGCTGTTTTATCTTGTGCATAACAATATTGCATTAGGCCTCAGCTTACTTCAGTCATGTGTAGAAAAAAAAGGTCCATATGCTCGGATATCTGATAGCCGCTGGCTTCATGCAATAGCGACATTGGCGAAAAATAAAGCGTTACATCGATTAAAAAAATCTACATCTTATGACGGCTTCTATTCGGACACTCATGACCTACTTATTAAGGCTGCGAAAGTTAGTCCAAAAACACTTATAGGTGCTTCTGTCATAGGTCGCTTATTTGCAGAAGATTTTTATAGTGACGAAACACAAGACGCTTCTGGAGGCGAAGAGCTTGGCGATGCTGTTAATGCGTGGAATGTCGAGTTACCAGATGCTGACAAGCATTCGTGGCTGGAATATTCGAATGAAATCGACGCATTGGCTCCGGCGGAAAGAGTTCAGTTTCACCTACTCAGGCATTACCGATTCTCCTTGGATTTAGACCCGGATGACCCTGTAAGAGTAAACCGTCTTGCTGCTTACGCTCTCAATTCTGTGAATGGCGGGCAGCCATGGAATCTCGAACCCATCATTGACAATTGCAAAGGAAAGGGGCTTGATAATGATAGTTTCCAGAGGTATGCTGAGCATGATGGGGCAGCGTTTATGTATGCCAACTCTTTTAACGAGAATATTTGGAGCAATGATGCTATAGCTGAAATGCTAATAGGGTCGTTGTGGCACAAAGCCAATTATGAATACCCTTACCCAGAAAAAAACACCGCGATTTATTTGAATCGAGAAGAAGCTAAAAAAAGGGCAAACGTCAAGCAGGCTGAAGAATCTAAAGAGTACTATATGAAACCAAATTATTTTGAACAGCAAATGCAGACATCGATTGCGAAAGTAAGCGAAGAGCTAGGCGAGACCCGCCAAGACTTTATAACTTATATTAATGCTCTCGGAAACTGGGTGGTTACAGGTGGGATTCTTGTGATTGTCCTTCTTTTGCTCCTTTTTATTTTTAAACATTAACATAAACTGCGTGTCGTTATTCATTTCGTTCAGTTTTGAGCCTGTGTTATTGGGTCGCAGCGATTCAGGCATTGAATAACTGGTTTCAACAAGAGGAGATGCGGCGTCAGCAGCAGAATATGCAAAGTCAACAAGCAGCACAGCAGCTACAGCAACAGCTTTATCAACAGCAGATGTTAGATGTACAGCGAAGGATGTTACAACAACAGCAGTTGCAGAACTTTAGATGATTGATAAACTGCGTAATGGCTGTGTTGTTTGAAGAGAGTTGACATGCGTGTGTGGGACAGATAGATGTATGCCTGATAATATAAAACATACCCTCTATGTATGATATTCCTATGGGAAAGGTTACCGAAGATTTTGTGCACTGCTGGAATATGGCAGGAATGCATCTTCAAATTCAGGCAGGTGAACCACTTCGTTGGCTGAAAGCACACCCGCATCCTCCGTTTCTGGAGCACCTTTCCTTCCTATTGGGAAATCAGTTTTTTTTCATTCAGGTGGAGGATGTCGACCATCATCTTGAAATACCCGGTGCCCTTGGGGGTTTGCTTTCTATAGCCAATGGATGTGAAGGCCATGCTTGCGTTATGCCCATGCGAAAGACGCTGGGAGAATGGGCTCCTGTAGAAAAGGGCTGGGGTCTCCTTGATGCTCAAAGTCGGCGACCTGTAAATCCCCCTGACTTGATCAGTGATGACCCGATTGAAATGACAGCCTGGGAACTACAAGATTTTGCGGTACAAATTGTAAGGGAAAAAATAGAAAAAGACGGTCATACGTTGATTTCCTGGCAAAGTAATCCAAACGTCGACCCCTCAATTTGGTTCAATGGCACTGACGGACATGAATGGGTTGTAGTTCGAGCCGTAAAGTATCCAGGAAAAACAGCCAATCAGCCCGAAAATCTTCAAGGAATAAGGGAGTCCTGTGAACTTTATAGCCGTGGCAGCATCGGGAATTTTGCTTCGGTACTTTTTACAAGTTTGCAAGATCCTTTTGACGCTCTTGCCGAACAAAACGGCAACATTGCCCCTTTGTACAGAGGCGATGGAATTGATGTTCAGTATGACGGTCTTCAGCGGCTCACATTTAGCTGAATTAACAATCGACGCACCCCTTAAACTCGCTAACTGTGTCTTATAGGGCTATAAATCAATAATCCGCAGTTTAGGCGGATCCATCTAATTATTGTTCTCCCAAGAAATGAAGATGAAGGTGTTCATCCGAAAGCAATGGCTCTGCTTCCTCATCTGCGGGTGCCTTGCTTACTGCATGGTGGACGCCATCTTCATTGAACCCTATTGGATCCAGGTCACCCGTCTTTCCTTGGGTGAGCGACCGTCCCTTCGGGTCGTGCATATCAGCGATATCCACTACAAGGGCGACCGTTCGTATCTCATGCGCATTGTTACCATGGTCAACCGGCTCGCGCCGGATGCGGTCTGCTTCACCGGAGACATCGTCGAGGAGACGCGATACCTGGATGAAGCGCTGAATATACTTGGGCAGATGAGGGTGCCGCTCTATGGTGTTCCTGGCAATCATGAATACTGGAGCGGGGCTTCGTTCGACCGAATTGGCAACGCCTTCCGGAAGACGGGCGGGGAATGGCTTGTGGATCGCTCCACTGTCGCGGCGCAGGGAAGACTGCTGATCGCAGGACGATCAGGAACAGAGATCAACACTCGACAATCCGAGTCCGAGTCTGCCATGCCTGAACCCGAGATGGAATGGAATCCAGTGCTCCCTACACCTCCAACCGCTGTAACATCACACGACACTTCAGGCGCCAAACGCATTCTGTTGACGCACTACCCGCTTGACATCGAAAACCTCAAGGGGTCTAGATTTGATCTGATTCTGTCAGGGCACTCACATGGCGGTCAGGTACGTCTCCCTTTCATCGGGGCATTGATCGTTCCTTTTGGCGTGAACGGATATCAGCTGGGCGTATACCCAACACCAGCAGGGCCTCTTCATGTGAGTGCTGGCCTCGGAACATTTTTCTTGCCAGTCCGTTTCTTATGCCGACCGGAGATCACGTTGATTGAACTATGATCGGAGAACAACGTCCTCAAGGTCCCGCATTAAGAAATATAATCCTTCTGCCAGAGTTTCATTTAACCTCCGTTAAACCGCAGGAAACATCCTCGAGCTCTGATAGTAAATAGTTCCAATTATTCTCCACATCACGATTGATAAACGATGGACTTGGGTGTGGGCATCTCATCACGTGTAAGTCTTTTCGAGCGTCTAAGAGACGCTGTTCCACCTTCTGTGCTTTTCTCCCTACCAAAACCACAACGCGGAGGCTGCCGGGGCTTTGACGGTGAAGGAGCGTAAGTAGGTCCAACAACCATTCCCACCCCGCATCGATGTCGGCCTTTTTTGCAGGGAGAATTTTACCGTTTTGCCCTATATACCAAGGCACGATATTCCACATAAGCGTCTTTGTGCGATCAATGTTCGCAAGTTTATTCGCCCTGAACCAGTTTTCCGCAGTACAATCCGGGTTATCACGCGAGACAAAACCACTGCTTATCGCATTCCGCCCTGGAGCCTCAAGGAGAAATAGACACTCTGCATGAATGCCACAATCCTCTGGGTCGAAATACGGGACGTTGTCACCACGATTGGTTTCAGTTCGGATAGTCTCAACAAAAGCAGTGAGGTCTGTAATATGCGGTTTCTGTAACCGCGCTATGCGATCCAAGCGATGCTGTTCGTTGCCAAGGGATCTGGGTGTGTCAAGCATGTTCTCGCGGCGGCCCTCATTTTTAGCTGATGGTGAATTGCTCGCCATTCGCGCAGTGGCTTTGGCGGGTGATGTGTTTTTTCCTTTTGCGCTCATTGTCGGCAGAACTCCTTTTGCATGATGATGTGGTTTTGGATGCCCAACTCAATAGGAGCATTCAATATCCTGCTTTTTTCAGCCTATTGTATTCATCGCAAGCGGGTTGATAACCATTTTCACAGGCCCTGCCGAACCACTCCTTTGCGATACGATTGTCTTGTTCGACACCTTGGCCATCGCGGTAAAGCTCTCCAAGATTGCTCTGTGCCTCTGCGAGTCCCTGTTCCGCAGCCAATCGGTACAATCGAATAGCTTCAGCATAGTCCACTGGAACGCCTTGACCGATATTGTACATCACTCCAAGAGTACACTGCGCTCCTGCGTGTCCTTGCTCGGCGGCTAGACCATACCATCTCAAGGCTTCAGCGTCATCCTGTTGGACACCTTGGCCGTTGTCATAAAGTGCACCAAGATTGTTCTGTGCCTCTGCGATTCCCCGCTCAGCGGATAAGCGATACCATTTTACAGCTTCGGCATCATCCTTTGGGACACCTTGACCGTTCTGGTATGATGCTCCGAGATTACACTGCGCACCTGCATGTCCTTGCTCGGCGGCTAAGCGGGACCATTTTACAGCTTCTGCATCATCCTGTAGGACACCTTGGCCATTGTGGTACAGCATGCCGAGCTGGAACTGGGCTACTGCATCGCCCTGTTCAGCCGCAAGCAAAAACAGTTTCGCGGCTTTATCACCCGCTTCATCTAGCCTGTTGTATTCATCCAAGGCCGGCATATACCCATTTTCATAGGCGGTTTTGAACAACATTTTTGCTGTCGTCAGGTCTTGTTCAACGCCAGTGCCATTTTCATACATAGTGTCTGAAAGAAAACCCCTGTTTTTTGAAAATTTGACAACTTCCCGTCGGGTCAAAAACGTTTTTAATGATCATCCACAGGCGTTATTGTGCTGATCGGGACACACCGTGAATAAACTACTGAATTTTGCTGCAAAAAGCTTCATAACGAACGGATCTCTCCCCGCGAATTGGTGAGAAAACCTTGTTTCGGAGCCCGATCAGGCGGCTTTTTTGTAAGGCCCTCGATGTCGCTTCGCATCCTGATGTGACAAGAGCACTCCGAAACGGTGAATATTGCGAGCCAGCACCGCAATGGCGACATAACGCTTGAATCCTTTGATGCCATGGTCAGGGCATATATCCAGTCCATGAACCTCAAGTGCGTTGATTGCCGATTCGACAGCCGAATGTTGCCTTCTCAATTTCCTGAATTCTGGTTCAGATTCATGAGCTTTGTCGGTTTTTGAGAGTTTGCCTTTTTTCGGTAGAACAACTTTTTCGAGAAGCTCTTTCAGGCCTGTCTGGTTATCTGGGCTATGAAAACCTTTGTCGTAGCTGATAGCTCGCAAGTTTAGAAAACGCTTCTTGGTCTCTTCAATAATGGAGATTGCAATGTCGCTATCAGTGACGTTTTCCATGACCTGATGATGCAGGATGAAGCGGTACTGATCTTCGATAATGCAGACTTTTAATCCCAACTCAACAGGCACGCCGGCCTTGCCTTTACTGATCCATTCGGTGTGTGGCTGGAAAATGGAAAACACTTTCTCGGCATGTGGAATAATCTCTTCGTTGAGCACCCGCCGACGAATCTGATCCATTTGGACTTCAGCATAGGCAACGTAGTGATTTAGCTTGTTGAGCAGCAACGGGTTGACGCCACCAAGCTCTGAACCGGTACTCACTGCCCGTTGTAACTGAATGAGAACTGCGGCAAGATAATCGCGATGTGCTTGTTTTATTGCCTGATCTTTGAGGGCTTTCTTTTCAGGCTTTTGGGATGTCGAGTTCTTGAGCTTTTGCACAACACGAAGAGCTCTTTTTATGCCCCGAATGTTGTGAGCAAACTGACGCCACTCGGTTGAACCTTGCTGCTCGGACAATAGGGCACTCACCTCAATGGCTTTGCGAATTGCGTCAAATAACTGGCTTGTATCAGCGGGAAAGTGGACATTGGTTTCAACCACAAACGAATCACCTCGGGCCGTTAGAGGTATGAGATTTTCTTCTTCTTTTTTTTTACCAGGGCATGACCGGCAAGCACAACTTCATGGTTGATTCGATCAAGCAATTCGGGGGTAAACAGTCGGACGTTATCCTTGATGGTCTGAAGTTCGTAAGCGGTTTTATCAGTCCAGTCGTTATGGCCAAGCATCTGGCGAAGTGTGTCGTGGTGATTGACTAAATCATGAAGCCGATCGTAATCAAGATTAAGTTCCAATCGAACAACGCCAAGCACCAGGATTGCCCATTGCTCCATGCCGGGACGCCCGGTATTCGCATCAGCTTTCCCGGTTCCTTTTTTCCGGTCTGGACGAACTTCTTCGAGAATAAAAAAAACTCGTTTGCGTAACTCCTCGTTTGTGTAAATGCCTTGAAGCCCTCGCAAGATTTTTGGCATATCATCGCGGCATTTTGGATCAAAAACAATGGCAGAAATATCGGTACGACCAAACATCATTTGGTGGTTGATGACGCTACGCATATTGGATTTTGGCAAACGAAGTTTGGAACTGGTTTCTTTCTGAGGGTACCCTGTAACACCTTTTCTCCGTCATAAATGCCTGTAATGAGGTGTTATTACGCTTTTGATCAAGGATTGCCTAAGATTTTCAAATATTTTCGATCTTCAAATACCAATATAACGCATTATTATATAATATCATAGCGCCTTTTCGTTCAGGCACTACATAATGCCGAGGGTGGCCTGAGCAAATCCATCACCCTGCTGAGCGGCAAGCCGAAACCATTTCACAGCTTCGGCATAGTCTTGTGATACTCCATTTCCGGAGGTGAACATAGTACCAAGCATTACCTGTGCGAAGGGCAGGCCTTGTTCCGCTGCGAGCTCGGAATATTTTAATGCCTGAGAATAGTCTTGCGTTACTCCATCTCCTTGATAATACATAGCTCCGAGATAACCCTGAGCTTTCGCATATCCTTGATCAGCTGCGAGGCTATACAATTTTACGGCCACAGTAGAGTCTTGTGTTACACCGCGCCCTACGACATACATCCCCCCAAGGCTGACTTGAGCTTGTGCAAGACCTTGCTCTGCTGCAAGTCGAAGCCATTTTACAGCTTCTACATGGTCTTTAGCGACTCCTTTCCCGGTATCAAACATCAAGCCAAGGTTAAACTGTGCGGGTGCAAAGCCCTGCGCTGCGGCAAGTTGATACCATTGAAAGGCTTCCGTATAGTTTTGTGTCACCTCACCTACCTCCTCAGACATCAAACCGAGATTGAACTGAGCCGATGCATCCCCCTGATCTGCTGCAAGCTGAAAATATTTTAACGCTTCAGTAAAGTCTTGGGCTATACCTCGACCTTCGGAATACGAGACCCCGAGACTGACTTGTGCATAAGCATGGCCTTGATCAGCGGCAAGTTTGAACCATTTCGCTGATTCAGCATGGTCCTGTGCTATGCCATCCCCATTAGTGTACTTTAAGCCGAGGTTGTACTGTGCCTCTGCATCACCATTATTTGCGGCGTCGAGCAATGCTTTCATAGCTTTGTTTGCTAATTGATTCGTGAACTATATTTTTCCCGGTCAGCGGCAACTATAATTCCCGAAAACTACTATTAATTATTGGCCTCCCAAAGACAGGAAAACGCCCGTTCTTGCGCATGTTGCCTATGCCTGCATTGCAGCATTGAGTGCAGCAGGGGAGCCTGCTTTTTTCCCTCCGCAGGAAAACTCCCATATCAATGTTCACTCTTTTGAATGGCAATAACGCCACTGCCCTGTAAGATTCCGCTTCGCTTCATAGCAAGGCTTGCCCCTGTGCTGCATCGCTCTGCAACTGGCGCTGCAGGGCGATGCTGCGTCAGGCAGTCGGCTATGTGTCGTCACGACGCTTTATGAAGATGAATGTGGAAATATTACTCCAATAGTGACAGATTCAGATCGTGAATGGATAAGAGAGCAGGAGCGCTCGCGTGGGCGTTGAGAACAAGCCACATCGCAGGAGTTTTGGGTCTCTCCTGTAAGAAGCGAAGAAAACCGGTAGGTGCAGTGCAGGTAAAAGCACTGAATGAAAGGAATCACCTATCCTTAATAGCCCTGAGTCATGCATCAATAGTTACGACAGATCTGGAGATGGTGACGTGTTGGCACTGATAAGGAGACCCTTCAACGGCCAGAGGCCGACCATCATGCAAAACAGAATATTATTCATTTTACCCTTCCCAAAGCGCTTCATTTTCAAGAGTCGAGGGAAATCCCATGGCGGCAAGGTCAATGTTCGGATACTTGTTGACCAACAAAAAAAACTTTTTCCTGAAAGAGCTTGTCGGGTTTACTGTTTGCAGCAGATACAAAAGTATCGAGAGCATATAGTACGCCCTGCTATTCAATTTTCCATGAGATCCCTTGATTGAAAAAATGGATTCACTTGTAAGCCAGAGCTTCGATGGGGTGTTAGGCATCTGGGGGCTTATGCCGAACTCCCGGTTCCAAAATCGTGAGTGATGGGCACAAAGATTTCGCAAATACACGATACAATGTAGCCAAGAGGCAAAAGAGGTGTCATCAAGCCCAAAATGATGCGCTATGGCTCTTTTGCTTCTGCCACCTTTCAATCCGGAATACAAGGTTGAAATTTGCCCGAACGATGCAATTTCCATAATCATCCAGCAAGGCGGATAATTGTCCGAGTACTTTTTTCTGAATGCAACAATAAACTCCTCCTGGCTATTCCTGAAATCATCAAGCAACTTCTGAAGAGTTCGATCGTGACCATAACGATGGTTCGTAAACCGCTGCTTATCAGCATACCATGTCGGGCCGAATGCCAGCGACAGGGTATTAATCATTTTGGCTCTTACGGCAACCTCAATCTTTTCAATCTCACCGAGCACTAATTGCCGCAACTCCCGGTCAAAACAGTAGAGTTTGAATGCATTGTTAAACGAAGCGTTTGGTTTGAACCGGTGCAGATATTTTGGCTGTTGCAGCAGCGGATGCCAGTAACCGCTTAACCTGTAGTAGCTGATATGATGGAGCAGATGCATGGCTTTTGAATCATCCTCAACAAGCAGACCACGATCCTTCAGGAGCTGTAGCTGCTCTTCATGGCTTAAAGGTGGCTTCGAATACTGTTCCAGCATAAAAGAGGAGGGTCCCGACATAAAAACAAAAAGCCCACCCTGAGCGCGCTGTTCTTACGGGAAGCGGGGTGAGCATGTTGAATACATAATAAAAAGAAATACATGAAAAAGCAATCGAAATCAATATTCCGTCCCCATCCAGAACTCTCTCCATCCGCAAAATCGGTCTACCGCTTTTGCTCATAACCTGACATCACAATCCACCCAACCCACAGAAGCGCTGCTCTCCGCTTCGCTCCGTTTGCGCAGCCAGCCGGGCGCGCAAGCCAACTGAGCCGGCCACAAATTACACAATAAAGATATCCACCGTGGAAGGGGAGTCAGCTTGCAAAGTTCTGGTCGCAGAAGCCCTAACTATCCTGGAAGTAAATCATAGTATTGCTCAAGACCTGATTGCTCTTCCTCGCTCTCATTAATGACTGCAACAGTTTTATTTTTAGCTTTTTCAGTCCATAAAGCCGCCACAAGAAGCTCTGCAACATCAGAGCGGGTGGTACATCCGTTCCACAGCCTTTCTCCGGTATCAACCTGGAGCTTATGCTTGAACGGTTCGCCATCTTTCAAGCCACCAGGCCTGACGATGGTATAGGAGAGTGGTGATTGTGAAAATACCGCCCGCACGTTCTCCTCTGCTTCCCATTTTTTGTGCAAGACACCAGCAAAAAGATTAAGCGGATGATACCACTGTGTTACAAAAAGAGAACTGACAAGCCCGAAATGCTTTACCCCAGCTTTAGCAGCCTCATCTACAAGCCTTTTTACCCCATCCTGTTCAACCTCAGCCGGTGATGACTCCCCCGAGTAGGAACTGGAGCCAAGGGCTGATATAACTGCATCACACCCCCTGACCGCAAGGCCTATGTCGGAAGCACTTTGTATTTTACCTTCAACAATCTCAACACCCTCTCCAAACAAACTAATAGCTTTAGCTTTGTCCCGTGCAAACACCCTAACCGGAACCCCGTACTGCAGAAGCCTTTTCACCACCCACTGACCGGTTTTTCCTGTCGCTCCGGCTACAAGAACTTTTCCGCGGTATTCTTTCTTGTTTTCCATCACACTCCATTCAGAGAATTAATAAAATGGACCCCAACCGGTAGACAAAATGGGGCTGAGTTTAAGTTGGAAACCTGACTTGTTTATACAACTGAAAGGCGCTACCGCATTCAATAAACATTATTTTAGTTTACGCATTAAAACAAGAAAGCACAGACTTTTGATGCGCTATTTCAGCAAAGGAGTAACCTTGCAGTAGATTATTCTCCACCCTCCCTCCCACAACGTCCCCCGCGGGGCGCTCTGACTCTGCAGCAATCAAAGCGCTCATGCCCCGCTGCGCCCCCTGCGCCCCCTGCTCCTCCTGCGTTGCCGCTTACCGCCCGCGCAGCAGCACATCAGCGCCTACTCTTTAGTCGCCGCCGCCTCCGCGAAACGGTAAGGTCCCCTGTAAGCCGCTCCGGCGGCAGCTCTTTGGCAGCAAGCTGCCAGCCTCATGCAGCGCCCGCCCCGGCGCAGGATGCTTTTTGCTCGCATTGCTGCTTAGCGTTGCGCCAGAGCGGGCCCTGCTGCGGCAAGAGAGCGGCAATGGCTGCGGACAGCCACTGCCGGAAGGGGCTCGCGCCCCTTTAACCCGGCCTGCATTGCAGCTTGAAGCGCAGCATTTCGGCTCTGCAACCTGAGTTTTTTTGATACCCCTGGCAAAAGTGGCAAAACTGGCAAAAAAATAGGGATGTTGTTAATATATATGCCGTTAGAGCGATGGAATGTTGCCACGATTTTGCTACTTTCGCCACTGCCCGGGAAGATTCCGCTTCGCTTCATAGCAAGGCTTGCCCCTGTGCTGCATCGCTCTGCAACTGGCGCTGCAGGGCGATGCAGCTTCAGGCAATCGGCAAGCATGAAGGCCTGGCTAAGCAAGCCGGCGCGGGTACGCGCCAGCGTGCTTGCAGGAAGGCAGCAAGGGCGGGGTACCGCCCAGGCTGTGGGGGCGGCGCTTGAACCCGGCCTCGCGGTGCAGGGTATGCGTGCAACAGAAGGCAAAAAAACTGCTAAAAAAAATGGATATACGGCAAATCTCTATACATTGGCGGTACTTTCATAGAGCAAGGCAGGGCTGACTCCTGCAACGCGGTTGCAGGCACTCTTTGCCAGCGTTGTTGCTGTGATGCACGCGGTAAAATTCTGCGAGAAATAGCGGATATTCGGCAAAACTCCGTACGTTAATCGTATATTTGAGAAACAAAGTGGCGAGTAAGTTTTGATCTTAAAATCAACCAGTAATCTTTGCTGTAACAAATTAGTATTTCGCAGGTTATCTGTTTACTACCTAGCCTTTTCATTACCGAACAAATTCTTGAGGAGAGCTTAAGAGCAATTTATAAAAGGTCAAAACAGAGGTATTATTAACTTGAAAAAGTTTTTATCGAGATCAAATCGGCTTCAACCATTAATATTTTTTTGCGATGTCTGAAAAATATTCCATTGATAATATTCAAACGCTCAGGGTTGATGCTGAGAAGGGATTAGCGGAGGCTCAGCTTAATCTCGGGAATGCATATAGAACGGGGCAAGGTATCGCACAAGACGCCACTGAAGCATTTCGCTGGACTCAGCTTGCGGCTAATCAAGGATTGGTAGGGGCTCAGAATAATCTCGGCGTGATGTATGAATATGGTGAAGGTGTCGCACAAAACATCATTGAAGCATTTCGCTGGACTCAGCTTGCGGCTGAGAAAGGATATGCAAAGGCTCAGTATCGGCTTGGTTCGATGTACACTAATGGTAAAGGCGTACCACGAAACAAAGCCGAAGCCGCGACATGGTTTCAGCTTGCGGCTGAGCAGGATATTCATGGTGCTCAAAGTGCCTTAGATTTTTTGCACATAACAGGATATCAGGAATCACTCTAATCGTTCGAACTCTTAATTTAACAATGGAGCTTATCATGGATGAACAATCAAGGCGTAAATTTCTCAAGTATGGATTAGCCTCTCTTGGTGCTTTTTTAGGATCTGCTGCTGTTTTGACCATAGATAAAGCTACTGGATTTAAAATTGGTGAACATAAGTATGGCATTGGGATGTCAGAAGCTAATGCAACTTGTGGGTCTGCTTTCGGTTGTTCTGGTGGGGGTGGCAAGTGTGGTAGTGCTTTTGAATGTTCCGGTGGCGGAAAAGATTCATCAGGTTCTGGTCATTGCGGTAGTGCTTTTGGTTGTTCTGGTGGGGGTGGTAAGTGTGGTAGTGCTTTTGAATGTTCCGGTGGCGGAGAAGATTCATCAGGTTCTGGTCATTGCGGTAGTGCTTTTGGTTGTTCTGGTGGGGGTGGTAAGTGTGGTAGTGCTTTTGAATGTTCAGGTCAGTAATCTGTTTTATTACAGGTATTAATACTAACACTTATGGCAATCTAATGCCATAGCTCAGTTCTTAACGGAGTTAGTCCTTATGCTTAATGACGTACACCCAAAATTACCAGAGGAAACCTTTGTAAAGGAGGATGGCAAGAAATTTCTTTTTCTTATTCCATCAAAACCTGATTGGGTGGTAACAAATCGCAATGGAGCAATCGCATTGTCTTTTTGTGATGGAACTTATAGCATAGGACAGATTCAAAAGCATCTAGCTGATGTACACCCCGACCCACATTCTGCAATAACTTTTTTGAAAAAGCTTTACGGTGACGGATTTTTTCAGGCATCAAACGAAATACATTTTAAAAAAAATGACCAACAGCTCAATCTTCAATCAGTTCACCTTAACATCAGTTCCGACTGCAACCTTAATTGCTCATATTGCTATGCGGATGAGCGTGAGGCAGTAGGACCCACGCTTTCATTGTCAGAGTATCGTGTTATAATAGATGAGCTGGCGTCAATGAACAAAACAATGTCTGTTGCTATCACTGGTGGTGAGCCTTTAATGAACAACAACGCTTGTGATATTTCACTCTATTGTAAGTCAAAAGGATTCTATACATACCTGCTTACCAATGCTACGCTGATCAATGAATCTAACGCTAAGCAAATCAGCTCATCTTTTGACGAAATCAGAATTTCAGTTGATGGCTATAAGACAGCTACTCATGATTTTTATCGTGGTGACGGTTCACATGAAAAAACCGTAAGGGCTATAAATTTGCTTGAAACAGCAGGCGCGAATATTCGGATAGCCATGACAGTGACAAAGCAAAATATTGGAGAAATAGAGTTAATGGCAAAATCTTATGGGAGCAGATTAACCTTCCAACCACTTTTTATGGCTGGTTCTGCCCGAAATAATTCTGAAATGGCAATAACCGGTGAAGAATATTTCTGTGCACTAAACAATGCTAAAGGTGTCGCCCCTATGGGAGACCTTGGTCGCTCTTTGGAGCGTCTTAGAGGAAGAGGAACAACTTCATGTGCTATTGCAAATGGAGAAATCAGTATTAGTCATAATGGTGATGTCTATCCATGCCACATGCTTCATGTCCCTGATTATTATGCGGGGAATATTCGAGAGTCAAATATTTCAAATATTTACTCGCAATCCGCAGTATTAAAAAAGATTCGTCAACAAAGCATTTACACAAGAGAAAACTGTACTATCTGCCCAATAAGACTTTTATGTGGCGGTGGTTGCAGAGCGAGAACATATTATTTGACGGGAGATTTAAATAGAGTTGACGATTTTTGTGAATATGAGCTATTAGCATTTATAGAAGGGCTCATGCAATCTGCTGTTTTAAAGGACATACGTGAAAAAATGTCTCATCGCTTCCAGTGTTGATTCTAAAACAGATAGATAATATCGCTCAGTGTTAAAGGGAATATTATAACACCAAGATTTAGCACGCTCTGTGCTGAATAAGCAACCGATATATTGTCTTCAATTCTTGCTCTTAATGTGTGCTTTTATGGATTGAAATCCACTCTAAATATCCAGCTGTAATTTAGGGCTAACGGGACTTGGAATTATTTAATACCCGTCTAATTCATCTTGCATCAAATCGCTTATGACCCGCTGCGCCCCCTGCTTTCCCTGCATTGCCGCTTACCGCCCGCGCAGCAGATCATCAGCGCCTGCTCTTTAGTCGCCCCCGCCTCCGCGATAAGGTAAGGCCCCCTGTATACCGCTCCGGCGGGTGCTCTTTGGCAGCAAGCTGCCAGCCTCATGCAGCGCCAGCTCTGGCGCATGTTGCCTATGCTTGCCTTGCTGCTCTGCTCTGCTTTGCGCCAGCGCGGGCCCTGCTCCGGCAAGAGAGCGGCACTGGCCGGGTACAGCCACTGCCGGAAGGGGCTCGCGCCCCTTTAACCCGGCCACACTGCATAAATCATGCTCCGGCATTGGTGGAAAATTCGGTATACTACCTCATGGAAGGTGTCTATAGAGTGCATCCCATTTTCCAAAATCCAGTCCGTTTGACAATTTGTAAAAATATTATGCACCTTAAAGGTGTATAAAGCATCCCATAATAGCAGGCTATATGTACTTTTGGGTAGATTATGGTGCATATATAAAGGAGTTATAGGCAACCCTAAGAGACGAACGAACAACCAACAAAATGGAAAATGAGAATTAGAAAAATACAATTAAAGAACGGGTACAAAAGATTTCACGATTTGACTATTGACTTAGGCTCTGAACCAAAAAGAATTATTGCACTTGTTGGTCCAAATGGTTGTGGAAAGAGCAGTGTTTTGGACGGTTTGTTATTTCACAACTCTGCTTATCACCAGATTGGTAATAAAGGTCGTAAAGACCACAATTATCATTCAATGTCTCAAACGCCAAATTTTGACTACCAAAATATAATAATTGAATTAGAAAAAGGTTCATTCTCCGAATTAAAACAATTGCGACAAACAAAAGGCACTGAAAACACAGTCTTTTCTTTTAGAAGTCCATACAGATATAATAGTAATTTAAAAGTCAATGAATCTAGAGCTACTACTGAAATAAGGCTTAATAATTACGGCGCTTCTGCTTCTTCTGATTTGGACGACAAAATGGAAGAAAATTACAGACGATTAAATATTAAATATAACCGCTATTTAAATTCTCAAGATTGTACGCCTTCTCAAGCAAAAGCAAAAATTATTGGAGATATAAATAACTCTCTTATTAACTGTCTAGACTTGCAAATTACAAGTATTGGAAATATTGAAGCAGGTGAAGGAACTCTATATTTCAAAAAAAGTGACCACCCTAAAGATTTTGAATTTAATGTTCTTTCCTCTGGAGAAAAAGAAGTCGTTGATATTTTGCTAGACCTTTATTTAAGGCAAGAAGAATATAATGACACAATCTTCTTAATAGACGAACCTGAACTTCACATAAACACGTCAATTCAGAAGAAGCTATTACTAGAAATTCACAAACTTGTTGGGAATGATTGTCAAATATGGATAGCAACTCATAGTATTGGGTTTTTGAGAGCTTTACAAGAAGACTTGAAAGACGAATGTCAAATTATTCAATTTCAAAAAGGAATTAATTGGGCTTCAACTGAACAAACATTGTTTCCAATAAAAAAATCACTTTCAAAATGGAAAGAAATCTTTGAAACTGCATTAGATGACTTGACTGGTTTAGTAAGTCCAAAGCGAATTATCTATTGCGAAGGCAAAGACCGACCTGGGACAAATGGACAAGAAAAGGGTTTTGACGCAAAAGTTTTCAATAATATTTACGGTGAAAAGTATCACGATACACTATTTATTTCAAGTGGTGGTAATACTGAACTTGACCAAAGAAGCGAAATTGCACTCGCTATATTAACAAAGGTGTTTTCTGAAATTGAAATACTTGTCTTAAAAGACAGAGACGTTTCATCAGGCAAACAAAATAATGAAAACGACAGACAACTATATTTGCAAAATAATCTACAACATTTCAGAATTATGAAGCGTTGGGAAATTGAAAATTACCTCTACGACAAAGAAGTATTATCAGTCTACTGTGGCAAAAATGGATTGGTATTCAATGAAACTGAATATGAAAAATTTGTAACTAATATCATAGACCAAAATCTGAAAGACGAAACTGGACGAATTAAGAACTTATGCGGTATAACTACAAGTATCAATCCTGAAACATTCAAACTGACTTTGTCGCAGTATGTGACAGAAGAAATGGAAGTATACAAAGAATTAGAGCAATGCATATTTCACAGACAATAAACTGATGGAAGAAAGGGCAGCCTATAACAGCACCTACAAGAAATTGGCGATTAGTGGTTAAATGAAGCTTTGTGCTTCTTATCAAGTTCAGTGGTTACAGACAGTTTTCGTCTCCGAAATCGCCAACTTCTTGTAGCCGCAAAACGTTATGCCTCATGCTAAGAACGTCCGCGCATCTGAAATATATCATTTTATAAGAAATATATAAAACCAATGAACAATTTTGATAGAGGTTCTGAATGGAGAAAATGGGATTTGCATTTTCATACTCAATCGTCATTTGATTATGATGATAAATCAGTTTCAAATCAGATAATTATTGACAAATTGGTTGATAATGAAATATCTGTTGTTGCAATTACTGACCATCATTATATTGACATTGAGCGTATCAAAAACCTACAAGAATTAGGTAAAGGGAAAATTACCATTTTACCAGGTATTGAATTTTGTTCGGAATTAGGAGGAAGTGAATCCGTTCATTTCATTGGGATATTTCCTGAAAATAATGATATTTTAAGCGTTTGGACATCAATTCAAGGGAAAATTGGATTAACAGAGAAAGACATAAAAGAAAAGGGTGGTAATGAAAATATTCAATGTGATTTAATAGATACATGCGATATTATACATGAACTTGGTGGAATTACAAGTATACATGCTGGTACAAAAACTAATTCTATTGAAAGTATTAAAAACAATTTGTTAAATAAAATGCAACAGAAGAAAAGAATACTTTCTGATAGCATTGATATTTTAGAACTTGGAAAGGAAATTGATGGAATCAATTATGGAAAAAATGTATTTCCTAATATTGGGTTTTCTATGCCAATGATAATATGCTCCGATAATCACGATATCAAAACATACGCACTTAAACAAAATCTTTGGATAAAAGCTGATACCACTTTCGAAGGGCTTAAACAAATAGTCTTTGAACCAGAAGAAAGAGTAAAAATACAAGAACTTAAGCCGGATGAGAAAGCTGGTTATCAAGTAATAGATTCGGTTACAATAAATGATGTTGATTTTACTGAACAAACAATATTACTTAATCCAAATCTCAATTCTATTATCGGAGGTCGGTCTACTGGAAAATCAATTCTTTTAGGAGCAGTTGCAAAGAAATTGGATTCAAATATTGAAGTTAAGAGTGGTAATGATAGTTATAATGAGTTTATTAATAGGGTCGTTTCGAATATTTGTATTAATTGGCAAGATAAAGAAGAAAACGTAAGCAGAGATATAGAATATTTTCCGCAAGGGTTTATGTTTAAACTAGCTAAGAATGTTGAAGATTTACGAGTATTAATTAATAAGATTATTATTCAAAAAAAGGTTAAAGAAGCTATTGTAAAAGACTATCAGACCTTTTGTAGTAATAATAGTACCTCTATAACAAATAATATAAATAAAATATTCCAGTTAAATAAAGATTATATCCAACTTCAAAATAGCTTAAAAGAAAAAGGCGATAGAGCTGGAATTGAAAAAGAAGTTGTTCGATTGAAGAATGAGTTAGAAGCATTAAGTAAACAAGCGCAACTTACACAAGAAGAAATACTCTACTACAATTCTGAAAAAGTTAGTATTGACACTCATAAAAAGTCAATTGAAGAAGTCGAATCTGAAATCCTTAAAATAGAATCTTTAAAAGATAAATTCTTCACTAATTCAGATTTGCAATTTGAGTTAGTTTCATTGTCTGAGATAACTCAGAAAACGATATTGTCTAAATTCACTACTTTACAAGAAGAGTATAAACAAAAATGGATAAACGAGTTAAATTTAATTGTTCATTCACTTATAGTTTTAAAAGAAGGTAAGGAAAAAGAAATAAGTGAAAAGGAAAAAAACATTACTTATCAAAAAGGTGTAGTTGCCTTTCAAAAGGCTCTTCGCGCAATTTAGTGGAATGAGGGGATAAAATCGTAGACTGAAGTATTTCAATCCCATGCTTAAAGATGCAAAAACTTACTGACCATTACCAACAACTCTTAGGGTTTCCAGCGGTCTGGAAGGTCGATGATGT
>CAIJGA010000030.1 GCA_903820085.1 uncultured Chlorobiaceae bacterium | reverse complement strand
CCGTTTCTACGGCGACTTTTTCCCAGGTGATCACCTCTTCCCATTCCGAACAGAGTAGTTAAGCCCTGGAGAGCCGATGGTACTGCCTAAAAGCGGGAGAGTAGGTCGTCGCCGAGTTTTTATAAAAAAAGCCCTTCGCTATTAACGAAGGGCTTTTTTTTTGAACACTCCGAAAAGCAGCATTATTCCGCTCTTCGTTTGCTTTCATCACCTGCGGTGTTATTTTGAACCCGTCTCGTAACGAGCACAACCACCGTTCTGACGCCTTAACATGTCGGGATTGATGCGTTTGTCATAATACAGATATCGCTTATGCTGGCAATATTGAACTTCTTTTACGCTCAGGACATAAAAGTGTTCGATATTCAGTGAATCTCGTGCTAGAGGTTTGCCGGAATATGCACCCATATCAACAGACTGAGGCTTAATGTGAATTACTTGCGTTGCATGAGGCTTTGCCTTCAGCAACAAGAGAGTTCTCTTTAGGGGAGCACCTCTTTTGCGTCTGTCACTAATCAAGCAAGAGTCGTGCAGTTATTTTCGGCCGAATCATTGTCTGCCTGACGTGGCGGGATGGGCAAGTTCCCCTTCTGCTGCCGCACATGGGGGAGTATTTGTACTGTGCGGCAGAAAGAGTTACTTGCAATAAGTATTGACCGTGCAATATTGGGGCGGGAACATTTATTTTCGTCATAAGGCCAAGCGGTTACGAGCGTTTTATAAACGTTTCCATCTCAACCGTTTCCAGTTGGTCGTTGTTTTGGTATTTCAGATTATCAGCCAGCGATTGAAGCCAATTGGCTTGCGCTGAGTGCTTCGAGTTTTACCCGAGCGGTTCCGGTTTTTATGAGTCCGATCTCTTTTGCGGCGCTAATCGACAAATCGATGATTCTCCCTTTGACAAACGGGCCCCGATCATTGATGCGCACAATGACATCCTTTCCGTTTCGCAGATTGGTTACTCTTACACGGGTGCCGAATGGCAGTGAAGGATGGGCTGCGGTCAGGTTGTCCATATTGAATGTTTCGCCGTTTGCTGTTTTGCGTCCGTGAAACTGATTAGCGTAAAAGGAGGCTTTCCCTTCGGTCACAGGAAAGAGCGACTTACTGGAGACGGCGACCGGAGGAAGAACGGCCTCAGTAGAGTTGTATTGTGGATTAATTTTAGTGCTTATTCCTGAAGTAGGTGTACCGGCCTGAGTGGTTGACAGGGCTATGGTTATCAGGATTGCAACAAATGACAGGGAAAAAAAATGTTTTTCATGCTTCATACGCTCATGGTTTAAATCCGCTGTTCCGTATAGAGTCTTAAGAACGGGAACAGGTGAAAATGAATTGAAATCGCTATGCTATTCAGTTATGTTTCATTTTTTAATATAAAAAAAAATTGTCAAAGCAAGAAATATCCTTTAGGTGGCTTGTTTGTAAAGGACTTACAGCCTCTTTTGGCCAATTATTATAAGGGCATAGCCCTGTCCTGATCGGAAACGTCTCTTTTTTGTACCTTCTTGAAGAGGGCGATTTTTATGATGCTTTGATTCTTTATAATGAATAAAAATTCATCGCGCCAGGCTGAAGGTGTTGCCGGGTATGTTCGTTTTGCAGATGCGCAGCTATCATTTATCAGAAGCAGCTCTAACGGGCGTTTGCCTTGATTGAGAACTTATTGTCTTATATTGTGCAGAGTAATTTTCTTGGCCAATAAGGTTATTGTATTTATTTGTTGATTATGTCAAAATTATCGGAAAAGTCAGATGTAAGTAGCCATTCGGAGCAATCTGGCATGAGGCGGCTTGCAGGACTCTCACTTGCTGCTCTTGGCGTGGTGTTCGGTGATATAGGAACCAGCCCACTTTATGCTGTCCGGGAGTGTTTTCATGGAGAATATGGCATCCCAATCACACAGGCGAATGTTCTTGGTGTTCTCTCTCTGCTTGTATGGGCGCTTCTCCTGATTGTGAGTTTGAAATATCTGACCTTTATTATGAAAGCCGATAATGACGGGGAGGGCGGTATTCTTGCTCTTACGGCGCTGATTATTACGCAAAGCAAGAAACAGGGTTATGAACGATGGTTATTGGTAATTATCGGTTTGTTCGGTGCAGCCTTGCTCTATGGCGATGGCATGATTACTCCGGCCATATCGGTTCTCAGTGCGGTTGAGGGTGTACAGATCATCGCACCGGCATTCAAGGATCTTGTCATACCGGTCACCATTATCGTTCTTATCGCTCTTTTTCTCTTTCAGCATCATGGTACAGCCCGAGTCGGTGCTCTGTTTGGGCCGATTATATTTGTCTGGTTTATGGTTATTGGATTACTCGGTCTTGCTGAAATTATCCGGTACCCGCAGATATTGCGGGCGATTATGCCATGGTATGGCATCTCCTTTCTTTTGAACAATCATCTTCAGGGTTTTATGGTGTTGGGGGCAGTTTTCCTTTCCGTTACCGGTGCGGAAGCGCTCTATGCCGATATGGGCCATTTCGGAAGACGTCCTATCCGTTTGACCTGGGTGTTACTCGTGCTTCCTGCATTGCTCCTGAACTATTTCGGGCAGGGTTCCCTTCTGCTTGCTTTTCCCCAGGAGTCTCATCATCCCTTTTATGGCCTTGTGCCTTCCTGGGCAATGATACCGATGGTTCTGCTTTCGACCTCGGCAACGATTATTGCATCACAGGCGCTGATCACCGGTGTTTATTCACTAACTCAGCAGGCAATTCAACTTGGCTACCTGCCTCGTTTGACGGTTACGCATACCTCAGACAAACATATCGGACAGATTTATGTTCCGGCGGCAAACTGGTCATTAATGATCGCAACCATCAGTCTGGTTGCTGGTTTTGGTTCGTCAAGCAAGCTTGCAGCGGCTTATGGCGTTGCTGTAACTGCCACTATGCTTATCTCCACGATTCTGTTCTATTATGTTGCCCGGGATCTTTGGCAGTGGAACAAGATTGGCCTTAATCTTCTGGCCAGCTTTTTTGCAATAATTGATCTTTCTTTTTTTGGAGCAAGTGTTAGCAAGCTCTTCCAGGGGGCATGGTTTCCATTGGTGATCGGACTGGTCGTCTTTACCCTTATGCTTACATGGAAGCAGGGGCGTGGCCTTCTGCTGCAACAGTTGCAGGATCGTACCCTTACGATAGAAGAGTTTATACAGAGCCTCTCTTTGCAGCAGCCCTATCGGGTGAAAGGTCAGGCAGTCTATCTGACGGCCAATCCTGATGTGGTTCCTGTTGCCATGCTCCATAATCTGCGTCATAACAAGATCATGCATTCCGAAGTAGCGCTGTTTCATTTCAGCACTGAACGGGTTCCGAGGGTGCCAAGCAGTCAGAAGGTTGAGGTGACCAAACTGGGAGATGGTTTTTTTAAGGTTGTTGCCCGCTATGGCTTTCTGGAGTATCCCAATATTCATCAGGTCATAGCATTGGCTAATCATCAGGGTCTCAATTTTCGGCCCGAGGCAATCAGCTTTTTCTTGAGTCGGGAGAAAATTGTTGCCGGTCTCAAGTCGAAAATGATCTTATGGCGAAAAAAACTCTTTGCTTTGATGTCTCGTAACGCTCTCAGCGCAACGGCATATTATGATCTGCCTGCTGGCCAGGTGATTGAGATTGGGGTTCTGGTTCAGATATAATCAGGATTCTGCAAAGAGGTAGCAATGCCGATATTATTACTTCCGGATTGACGGTTGACAATTTATTTGTTCAATATCTCGCTGAAAAAAGCTGTCTGCGAACAGGAATGATAAAAATAACGTAAAAAGATGTTATATTGTGTTGTGCATCATATTATATTATTATATAAGAGGGTAGTCTTGTTATCTAAGGGAAATTTGGTTTTTCAACTTATGAATGATCGGCTTTTTCATTGCTTTGATCAACAAACACCATTTTATTATGCGATCAAATCTCGGTTTTAGTCAACGGCTCAGGGAATATATTCAGCAAAAACATGGCTCAATCAATTCGTTTTGCAGCGTAGTCGGGATAAAATATCCGGCACAGATGACCCCTTATCTTCAGGGGAAGTGTCAGCCCGGTAAAAAAATGATTGAGCGTCTCAAAAATGACGGGGCAGATATCCAATGGTTGCTGAGTGGGCATTTCAACGATTTTCCCTTGGCCCCGCTCAGTAATGCGCTGGCATATTCTCGATCACGAATGGATATCGACAACTTGTTCAGGCAGGTCCATCTCAATGTAGGAAGCTGTGCTGGCCGATACAAACCACTTATTGATGCATACGCATTTCTTGATCATGCAGAGCGCTTCGTTGATATGACCGGATCAATGGAAACCTTTTTAGGATATGAATCAAATGCTCTTTCAGAGACCGGACTGGACTTATTGGTTCATCCTGAAGATTACGAACTGGTGGAGAGTACGTTACAGCGACAACGGCAGGATGATGATATCGTGACCTTTCAGTCGAGATTTAAGACAGGCGAGGGCAAGTATATGCCGGTTGAATGGTGCTTGTATATAAAGAATAAGCCGATGTCAGACTTGAGAGAATATACCCTGATTTTGAGGCGGTTGGGCAGTTAGTCGTTTGGAATGGAGGTTGTTTTGGTTCCTAAACCAAGAAAAAAAATTGGTTATTCCTTTTTTCTTTGTAATTAATGATAACAAGAAACAGCTAACAATAATGTCCGGTCATTCAACCGGAAAGGAGGTCGAGATGGTGCAGTTCAGAGTTGGAGACAAGATTATCTATCATAAGCCGAAAAGCTCCTGCCGCCCTGGTTTGAGAGCGAAGCAGGTTTATCCTCTGGAGCATGGTGAGGCATATCATTATGTGGTCGATAAGTTCTGGAAAGTCGACAAGGTCAATGCGGACGGAACACTTGAAGTGGTTACCCGTACAGGCAAAAAAAACACTCTTCAGGCCAGTGACCCTAATATCCGTAAAGCCCATCTCTTTCATCATTTTCTTTATCGCAAGCGTTTTCTTGGATTAAACGAAGCGGTGTAATAGCCTGGCTTTTGTGCCAGGCTGAAAAGCGTTGAATGACATGCACTTCGGACATGGTTACTCTTGAGTCATTTTCACAAATTTAGCATTTTTAAGTGCGGCCCAACCAGATGATGCCCGTTCTCCTGATGGGAGTATAGTCTGTTGTGATAAGGTTGCATTGTTGAAATTGGCGTCCATAATGTTGGCGCCTTTCAGGTTTGCTCCTTCCAGATTTGCTCCTTCCAGATCAGCTTCAAACAGTGATGCCCCCTCAAGATTTGCTCCGCTCAGATTCGCTCCGGTAAGCGTTGCCCCGTAAAGAAGGGCATTCGACAGATTGCTCTTGCTGAGATCGGCATCTTTAAGAAATGCACGATCAAGGTTTGCTCCCTGAAGGTTTGCTCCTTTCATTCGTGCAGATTTCATCTCTGCTTTATGGAAATTGGTATTGCGTAGATCGGCGCCGCTCATGTCAACATTGTTGAGAGAGCCATTTTCAAAACCGGATCTGTTAGCGCCAGTCGACCTTTTTCCCCTCCCTGTTACGGCTTTTTCAGCGATTCCTGTGAGTACGTCTCCCGAACTTATTTCACGAACTGACGGAGGGACAGATATCGGATTTTCATAGGTTATCGGTACGCTTTCCGGTTCACTGACAAAGATTGCATTATGCAGACCGCTCCAGCGGGAAGTGGCTTTTTCACCTGACGGCAGGATCGTATTGTTTGACAGTGTTGCTCCGTCGAGATTGGCCTGTTCAATAAAATGTGCTCCATTCAGGTTGGCGCCACTCAGATTTGCTCCTGCAAGATTTGCTTCAAAAAGAGTGGTATTGGTCAGGTTAGCCCTTGAGAAATCAGCTTTTTCAAGCATGGTCCATCTCAGGTTTGCATCCTGAAGGTTTGCATCCGTAAACTTTGCGCCTTTCATAAACGATCCCTGGAGATTTGCCTTGACCAGGCAGGCACCTGAAAGGTCACTCATTTTAAGATTGGCTTTTTTTATCAACGCCATCATAAGGTTTGATTTTTTCAGGTCAGCCATATTGAGTGTTGCCCCGCTGAGTTCAGCCCCGATCAACACTGTTCTGCTAAGGTCAGCTCCGGTCAGGTTGATATCTCCTAGTTCTGTTTCGGAGAGGTCGATCGTTTCACCGGCTCTGGCTTGGCGCATGGAATTCCATTCCGAAACACTTTTTTTGAGCGTATTGAATGCGTTCTGGTCGTATGCAGATGCTGTGCTGTAGATTGAGAGTGTCAAACCAATAAAGAGAGTGACCACTTCGTACCGTTTTTGTTTCATGGCGGTGTTGATGATGGTTGACCGGTTAGCTTTCTCCCGGGACAGTATCCGGCGAGTGGAGAATTGAATGTTATAAAAAGTAATGAAATTCCTGTTCTGTAAAGAAACTTTCTTGCAACCATTAGGGGTTAATGTAGTAATGTGTTACGGTAGAATAAGTTCGTTCTAATTTTCTTAATGGAGTGTGATGGAAAGCAAGAATGTATACAACGGACAAGTCCTTGTAGCTGGAGCAACAGGAAAAACTGGGCAATGGGTGGTGAAAAGGCTTTTGCATTACGGTGTCCCGGTTAGAGTGTTTTCGAGGGAGAAGGATAAGGCCTTACGTTTGTTTGGCGAGGGCGTTGAAATTATTACCGGTAAAATACAAAGTGCTTCAGATATTGCCCGTGCGGTCTGTGGGTGTGATGCAGTTATTTCTGCGCTTGGTTCCAGCTCCTATTCAGGGGAGTCATCACCGGCCGATGTTGACCGGGATGGGGTTAAGCGGCTTGTCGATGAGGCCGCTAAAGCGGGAGTAAAGCATTTTGGGCTTGTCAGCTCTCTTGCTGTAACAAGGTGGTATCATCCACTGAATCTTTTTGGTGGTGTCTTGCTCAAAAAATGGGAAGCTGAAGAGCATGTACGGGAGGTATTTTCACAACCCGCTCATTCCTATACCATTGTCAGGCCCGGTGGTTTGAAAGATGGCGAACCTTTACAGCATAAGCTTCATGTTGATACGGGAGACAGGTTGTGGAGCGGATGGATCAACCGATCTGATGTGGCAGAGCTTCTTGTGATCGCGTTATGGGTTGATAAAGCCAAAAACAAAACATTTGAAGTAATCAATGAGAGCGAGGAAGAGCAATCGGGACTTGAACAATACTTTGATTTACTCCCCGAATAGTTTGTTCCATACCCGCTCCCTTGCTGTCGGTGATTATTATTAAAGATTTTCAATGGCCTGCATCAGTTCCTGTCCACTGAAAGGCTTTTTCAGGGTGGTATGTGCACCGAGAGCATCAGCAATAACGAGGTAATTTTCAGGACTGACTTTTCCACCGCCTGAAATTGCCAGGATTTTTATGGACGGATATTGTTGCCGGACTTCGATAATTGTTTCAATGCCCTCCTTTTCGGGCATGATGAGGTCGGTTATCATCACCGTAATGTCTCGGTGCTCCTGTAAAAGCTGGAGGCCAGTAACTCCATTA
This sequence comes from uncultured Chlorobiaceae bacterium, assembly GCA_903820085.1. GTDB lineage: Bacteria > Bacteroidota > Chlorobiia > Chlorobiales > Chlorobiaceae > Chlorobium. The sequence continues at coordinate 167,027 of CAIJGA010000030.1, read as the reverse complement.
TCAGCCTCTACAACAGTATGTTTTTTTCTTTGCAGAATCAGACTGATAAATTTTCTGACCGCAGCGTCATCGTCAATAACAAGAATTTTCATAGGGATATGGTTAGGCCGTCGTTGAATAAATTACGTCATTTATTGCTGCCGCCATCTCTGCGAGTCGGACCGGCTTTTTCAGGAATCCGCTGATACCGTAATTACTGAGCGTTTTGGTTTGCTCGATATCCTTTTCATAGCCAGTTATGAGGATAACCGGGACTTGAGGGCTGGTTTTATGTATCTCGCTGGCAAGTTCAAGTCCTGTCATTTCTGGCATAGTAAGATCGGTAATGACAAGGTTGAAGTGTTCAGGCGTTTTTCGAAACAGTTCAAGAGCCTGGAAGGGTGAGCTCATTGCCATTACCTTGAATCCAAGTTTCGTGATCATCATCGTCATCATTTTCAGTATTGTCGATTCGTCATCAATAAAAAGAATGTTTCCATATCCTTTAGCACAGGATTCAATTAAGGGCTTTGCTGTGGTTAATTCGTCGCCGATCGGAAGATAGATATTAAAGGTGGTTCCTTTTTCCGAAATGCTGTCGACACAGATCTCGCCGTTAAAGCTTGCGATAATCCCATGGACAACTGAAAGGCCGAGGCCGGTTCCTTCATCGACCGACTTTGTCGTAAAAAACGGCTCGAATATACGTTCCATGGTGCTCTCACTGATTCCCGTTCCAGTATCGGAAATGCTGAGCTTTACATAGCACTCTTCATGAAGTTTTGGAAGCAGTTTTAGCAGGCTGTTATCGGGAATAATCTCGTTGAGTGTAATTGTCAGCAAGCCACCCGATTTTTCCATTGCCTGAAATGCATTGACGCAGAGATTGATAATGACTTGATGAATCTGCGATGGATCGGCAAGTATCGTTCGGCAGGAGTTATCAAGATGTTTCTCAATGGTGATCGTCGAGGGGATTGATGGACGAAGAAGTTTGAGTGCTTCATCGATAATTTCCTGAACGCTGACAATATCTGGAATGCTATCCTGGGCCATGCTGAATGTCAGGATTTGTGCAACAAGATTTTTGGCGCGTTCAGCGGCCTGGATAATTTCGATGAAATATCCTTGCAGCAGATCATCAGTAGCCTGGCTGAATATTCCCATTTCAGCATAGCCAAGGATTGGTGTGAGGATATTGTTGAAATCATGTGCAATACCGCCAGCAAGTGTTCCGATTGATTCAAGACGCAGTTTTCTGCGAAGATTTGATTCGAGTTGCAGTTTTTCTTCCTGTGCCATGATGCGTTCAGTGACATCAAACAGAATGCCATCGATTCCTGTAAAGATGCCGTCGGCTGAAAATACGGAGGTTTTTCGGTCTTCGAGCCACTTGACTGAACCGTTTTGCATGATAATGCGATAAAAAAGGGCTTTGGATGCCTTTGCGGATTTCAGTGTCCGGTTTGAAGCAGCAACCTTATCCCGATCATCCGGATGGATGATCAGCCCTGTTTCAAACAGTCCATGTTCAAACTCCTCTTTGGAATAATCATTCAGAATATCATTGATCATTGAGAGGATTGTCGTTTTCCCATCATCATTGGTTTGATAGACCGCCCCCGGAATGTTGTCAATCAGGGCTTTGAACTTCTCTGCAATCCTTTTTTGAACTTCATTGCTTCTTTGGGCATATTCTGCTTTTTTCAGTTCGGTAAGGTCAACAACAAGGCCTCTTATGCCCTTGATCAGACCATTCTGGATTATTGGCAGACTGTAGACCTGGGCGGGGAAGGTGCTTCCATTTTTTCTGAGAGCTGTATATTCCTTGGAAATATGAAGCCCTTTTTTGATGGCTTCAAAATGGAGCAACGCTTTTTTTGCATCCTGCGGAATACAGAAATTAATGGCAAAAACTCTTTTCTTGGTGATCTCGGGTGTCGTGTAGTCAAAAGTTTTTTTCTTGGTGAGGTCAGGTGTGTTGTAGCCGAAAACTTCGAAACTTTTGGCATTGGCATAGGTAACGGCGCCCCTTATGTCGGTCTCAAAGAGCGTGAGGGGGAGGAGTTCGGTTAGTTCCCTGAACCGTTGCTCACTTTCTCGTAAGTTTTTTTCAGAGAGGATGCGCTCCGAAAAGTCTCTGCTGATTCCGAACAATACCGGCCTATTGTTCCATAATCCCTTGGTCACTTTTGTTTCTACGGGAAGAAGAGTTCCAGAACTTGTTATTAATGGGACCAAACAGGATAATTTCTTTCCGGCAAGTATTTCATCAATATTATTTTTTGCTATATCCCACTGGTCCTCGGGATGAAAATGAAGCAGATGTTTGTTAATGATTGATGAAGCTGTGTAGCCTAGTTTATTGCTGACAGCGGCATTCGTGTGAATAACTTTGCCCTCAGAGTCAATAATGAAGAGTAAATCGTCAATGGTGTCGAAGAGTGATTCAAGATTGCTTTTTGCATCAACAATTTCTTCCTCCAATCGAGCGAGCATGATAGCCGATCCGATATGTGCGATGATGGTTTCAAGTCCTTTCCGGGCAATTTCAGGCACTTGCCCAAGTATTTGCGAAGCGACATTGAGGCTGGCAATGACCTCCCCACCGCAGATTATCGGAAGGATGGCAATGGCTTTCAGTTGTTCAGTACGGTCTGTTTTGTTGCTTGTCACCCCGGGTGCTTTAAACTGATGGTAGATGGGTTTTCCCTTCAGGATCAGTCGGGCATTTTCGGAATCGAAGCTGTATGACGCGGAATGATTGATGAAGGCTTGCGGTAATCCTTCATGAACGGCAAGGGTGATAGTCTTGTCGCACTTGTTGACCAGGTAAATGCCTCCGCAGTCCATCCCGGAAGCAGAGATTGCAGTGTGAAGGCAGGTTTGCAGGGTTTCATTGCAAGATGCAGGGTGGCTGAGTGTAATGGCAAGATCAAGTTCAGCCTGGATAAAAGATTCAACCTGTTTGCGTTGCAGTGCATTGGCGATGATGCCTCCGGTAAGCTTCAGGACGGCGATGGTTTCAGACGTCCACTCTTTTTCTTGTTTTACCGCATCAAAACCGATATAGCCGAAAGAGTATGATTGAGCGACAAGAGGAATGACAATCAGCGATTTGATATCCTGTGATTCAAGGATCTCTTTTTCAGCCTTCGCCTCAATTCCCATATCGGCAATTCGGTGAAGATGAATGGTTCTATTGTTTTTGATCTGCTCCATCCACCAGGGGAAGTTGCTTGTTTCAATTGCTTTAAGTGAATCAATCTGCGGCTCGACGCCTTCTGCACACCATTCATGGGTGTTGTCCATCAGGAGAAGATCGTCTCGAAACTGGAAAACGTAGCTTCTGTCCACCTCGACAAATTCACCGATGAGCTTGAGAGTTTTGTCAATCATAGCATCAATAAGCTCAAATGGCAGGCAGATGAACTGATTGGAAAGATCTGTTACAAGACGTTCAAATGCCCTGTTGTTGGCGAGCGCCTGTTCCGAGTTTTTTCTTGCTGTAATATTCTGATGGGATCCGACCATGCGAAGCGGGTTTCCGTCAATGTCGCGCTCGAAGATTTTCCCCCGGTCAAGTACCCATATCCAGTGTCCGAGTTTGTGATGCATCCGGAGTTCAAGTTCATAAAGAGTTGTGCTATCGGCAAAATGCTCTTTAATCAGTTGGTTGGAGAGTGGTATATCATCCGGATGGCAGAGAGCGAACCAGGTGTTGATGGTTAAGGGTTGAAGCTCATCAAGGCTGTAGCCGACTATAGAAGCCCACTCGGCATTGATGGCCAACTCCCCAGTTTTGATATTCCAATCCCAGTATCCGGCCTGTGTTCCTTCCACAACCATGCCAAGTGTCTTGTTTGATGCTTCAAGCGCAACAGCACACTCTTCAAGATCATGAAGTTGTTTTCTGAGAGTCGCATTTTCAGTTCGCAACCTGTCCTCTTCGATGAATAAATCGGCTCTCTGTTTTTTTGGCATGATGCATTACCGGTTCAGACGTTCTGGGGTATCAGGGTCATCTTCTCCCTGATGTTGCCGGGCGAATATGCATGTATAACCTACACCCCCGCATTAAAGAGGGGATAAGCCTGACGATTTCTGGCTGAAGCAGTATTATTGCTCGATCCTTTCCTCTTCGTTGAAGGGAAAATAAGCGTTTTTTTTCGTAATAAAGCTATTGCGCTTCATTTAATCTTTTTTTTAAAGAAGGCTAGATCAATGCCTGTGGTTACCAGTAGATTCACCAAAACCGAAACGGTGATGTACCAGGTCCATGCCAGTCCGAGGAATTTAAGGAGAAAGACGATGCCCATACTGGCAACAAGTCCAGCAGCAAGACTTGCCGGGTGAAACGCTCGCTTGCTTTTTGACAAGAGGAAGAGTCCCAGAAGACCGCCATAGGTAAATGATGCAATTTCAAGTCCAACCATAATAATGGCCTTGTCTCCGGCATCAAACGTGAGTGCAATGATGATAAGCAGGATTGCCCAGACAAGACTGATCAGCCGTGACGAGTTTAGAGAGCTTTTTCCGCCGAGAATATCATTGACTGTTGAGGATGCGAGAGCGTTGATGGCCGAGCTGTGCGTAGACATGGCTGCTGACAGGACGCCAGCAATCAGTAATCCTTTCAATCCAGTAGGAAGATAGTGAACAATAAAAAAGGCAAATTCACGGTCTTTTTCCATTGGCGCGCCATGCATGAATACGGAGAGCAGAGAGCCGACAAGAAGAAAAACCGAAAACTGGAAAAAAACAAAAATGCCGCTGCCGATCATTGCTTTTTTAGCTGATCTGAGATTTTTGCAGCCAAGCACGCGTTGTACCATCATGTGATCGACTCCATGTGACGAAAGTGAAAGCAGGATGCCTCCAATAAATGCACTGAAAAAGGCGAACGGGTTGGTCAAAATATGAGGGTCTGGATTGATGATTTTGAGTTTGCCGGCGTTTGCAAGCGAGACCACGATCTCGGGGATACTCATATTAATGCTTTGAAGCAGAAAGAGGATGGAGAGAATGCCGCCGAGAAGATACAGGGCGAACTGGAAGCTTTCAAGCCAGACGACTGCCTTGATACCTCCAGACAGGGTGTAGACAAGAGTGACTAACCCGATGATCATGACGGATTGGGGCAGGGACCAGCCGGTGACCACCTGAACAATAACGCCGGCAGCCAGAAATCTGATGGCATCGCCAAGTGTTCGGGTAACAAGAAAAATTACTGCAGCAAGCTTTTGCATGCCGGGGCCGAAACGGATGCCGATGATTTCATAGATCGAACTGACGCCGTGTTTGAAATACATCGGCAGGAGCACGAAGCTGACCAGGATTCTGCCGATGATGTAACCCATGGCAAGTTGCAGGAAGCTCCAGTCGCCCCGGAAAGCCAGGCCAGGAACGCTGACAAAGGTGAGCACCGAAGTTTCGGAAGCGACAATGGAGAGCATTGAGACTATCCAGGGAAGGGTATGGCTACCGATGAAATAATCTTTGGAACTTTTGTTGCTTTTGCCATGCCAAAGACCGAAGAGGGTATTGCTGGCCAAAAACAAAATGATGATGGCAAGATCGATAGGCTGCATGAGCTGATTCGGAATTTATTGATAAATGGTATCTATGAAAGATTTTATGATTATGCCTGCTCGCCGGGTCTGATTCTTTTGTTATTCGTACAGGTGAAAATTTTGCTTGAGGGTGGAAAATTGAGCCTCGTCACTTTGCCATGATGCAAGCGTGCCCTGAGTTGCGCAGACGTTCAGTATAGCGTTACGGATACTGGAATTGCCGGCCAGCAGATCGAAGGCCGGTATGGTATCGTTGAATTCGTAAACACCGTTTAAAAATTGCAGGTGCTCAGTGTAGAGCTCATGGAGCGCTGCCGTAATAACTACCCCTGTGGCGAATGAGCGGAAGCGGGAGTGATCGGTCACATGCAGCCAGATACCCCCTATAACCTCTCCCGAGAACTTGTGGAACGTGGGCTTGAACCATACTGGACGAAAAAGCACCCCTTCAAGGCCATACTCTCGACACCGTTCGGCGAGTTCGTCCGGGTTGATGAAGGGGGCGCCGGAGAGCTGGAACGGGGTCGTTGTGCCCCTTCCTTCCGAAACGTTCAATCCTTCAAAAAGGCACATGCCAGGATAAACCTCAGCCGTAGCAAAGGTCGGCATGTTTGGCGATGGCGGAATCCAAGGCAGGCCTGTTTCTGGAAAAAGCATGGAACGTCGCCATCCTTCCATTTTGATGATGCTGAGATTGAGATCAAGTTTTTTAAAGTCACAATAGAGTAGAGCCAACTCTCCGGCCGTCATGCCATGCCGTACCGGTACCGGAAAAATGCCGACAAAGGAGCGGAATGCCGGATCGAGCATTGGCCCCTCAACAATCGCCCCTCCCAGGGGATTCGGCCGGTCGAGTACCATGATTTCGATATCCCGTCCAGAAACAGCTTCCATAAAGAGCGCCAGGGTGTTGACATAAGTATAATAACGGGAGCCGACATCCTGGATATCAAACAAAATAAGGTCAAGATTATCGAGCAGTGTCATGTCGGGAAGAAGTGACTCCGCAGAGTCGCCGTAGAGGCTGACCACTTTACAGCCAAGTGCTGGCTGGTAGCTCACGGCTATCTGGTCCTGTTCGGTAGCGAAAAGACCGTGTTCAGGAGAAAAAATCATGTTGATATGAATTCCCCTCTCTTTCAGCACGTTCCATGAGTATTTCAGATCAGCGGTTACCGAACTTTGATTGACAATCAGCCCGATGTTCCTGTTTTGAAAACGCTCACTTTTTCTGAGCAGGATATCCAGTCCCGTTGCTACCATGATTTTTTTCTGTTTTGTTTCGGCTCGTCCATGATGGTGATACTGTAAGGGTCGACAATGGCATTGACAATGGTGCTTCCAGACTTGACCTTCACTCCCGGCAGAAGTACCGAATTTGTTATGGTACATCCAGCTTCGACGGCGCAACCCTTTCCGATGACGGAACGGGAGAGTTTTGCTTCGGGGCTGATGATTGCCTCCGGTGATATAGCGTGTGGAGAGATGCCGATCGCCCGCTTCATTGGTCCGGCCAGATCTTTCATGACAGAGTCAGCATCAAGATTTGCCAGCCAGTAGTTCTGCATGGTTCCGATATCCATCCAGATTCCCGCATGCCGGTAAAAACTTAATCCGCCGTTATCGATAAGTCCAGTAAATCCTGTGTCGACAATCCCCGAAAATTCAGCTTTCATAAACCGGAAGATTTCCGGACTGAGCACGGCAACTCCGGTATAGATCATGGATGAGACAAGTCCGGTTTTGCGCATGTCTCTAAAGTCTTTTACCAGACCATCCTCAACGCCGACATATCCAATTGTAGCGGCTTCCGGTGTCTCATACAGGGTCAGGGTTCCAGGGCATCCTGACCGATGATGCAGGCTCATGAGCGCGCTGAAATCAATATCGGTAATAATATCGCTGTTGACCAGAATAAAATCGTCATCACCGAGGAGCTTTTCGCATTTTTTCAGCCCTCCCCCTGTTCCAAGAATTTCCGGCTCTTCTGAAAACGTGACCGTCAGACCTGTCAGTTCGTTTGATTCGATAAACCGCCTGATAGCATTGCCGTGATGGTGGATGTTGCAGATAATGTCTGTTATTCCTGCCTGCTTCAAGAGAAAAAAGGAGTAGAAAAGGCTGGGGACGTTGAGGACAGGGATCAGCGGTTTTGGTTTATGATGGGTCAAAGGTGCCAGACGGGTCCCGAGGCCTGCAGCCAGAACAAACGCTTTCATCCGACAATTCCTTCTAAGAGTGGCTGGAGGAGTTTTCCCGCTCTTTTTAGTTCGCTTCTTGCCTCAAGGTATTCGGGAATATAGGCCAGTGTTGGCGTTATCGAGTGCTCAAAGGTGTTGTTTTTTGCAATTCTTGTCTGGTAGCAAAAGGTCCCTATTGCTTTGATATTGCGCTGAAAGGCTGAGATGTCAAAATAAAAGAGGTATTCATCAAAGCTCATGCCGGTTAGTCCGTTGCCAAAGAGAGTATGATAGTGGTACGCTTTCAGTTCATCGGCCAGTGAGGGATCGAGCCTGACATAAGAATCTTTTATCAGCGATACGGCATCGTATTGCGGCAGGCCCATGCGGGCATCCTGAAAGTCAATAATGACCGGTTTGTTCTGGTGAATAAGAATATTGCGGCTATGAAAATCCCGGTGGTTCAGAACGAAGTGTTTTGGCTTGACGAGAATTTCTGCAATGGTTTCAAATTCATATCGTAATCTCCCGATCAATTCATCCCCTAACAACGGAGCAAAGTAGCCACGCAAGCCGTGTTGGATAAAGAAATCAAATTCGAACATCAGTTTTTCCTTGTCGAAACTGATGCTGAAGGGGATCTGGTTGTTGTGACCGCTTATAGCCTGAATTTGTACAAGAATATCAATAATTTCCCTGTACCGGTCAGGAATCGTATGCTGTCTGGCCGAATTGAAAACATTTTGCAAGAGCAGATCACCGCAGTCTTCAAGCAGCAGAATGTTTTTTTCGGCATCCATGGCCAGAATGGCCGGAACTGGAAGAGCGTGGCGGGATAACAGATCGTGCAAGACAAGAAAGGGATAGGTATCGGCCGATGACGTATTGAATGCCTCATCATAACAGGCAACAGAAGAACCATTCGCTCCGGTAACCCGGAAATACTGACGGCTTGAAGCATCGCCCTGTATTTTTGTGATGGAAAGTGGCTTGCAGCAACAAGTACTGAAAAGGACGGCAATATTTTTCTGGATGGTCATTCGTCAACTTCGAAAAATCCTTTGCGGAAAGCAAAAAAAAAGCACCCCATACTAAAGTATAAGGTGCTTTTTCTAAAATAATAAGCCCTTACTTTTTAGGAGCAATGGCTGATGATACACTCTGCAAGACCTGTGTGGTCGTATTTGCAAGACTGCCGATCAAGTCTGTTACTGTCTTTGCAAGAGGCCCTACGGCATCAGCAAGAACTTTAAGACTATTGTTCAGAAAGTCCAGCTGTAACTGAACAATCTTTCCTGCTGCATCAACAATATTGTTGACAGCGCCTGATACATCAATGTTTGATCCGTTTGACATAGCGTTTGTTGTTTTAAGGTTATGAGGATAATTTACAGGTAAAAAATAGTACCCGGTATCCCATACCGGCTTTAAAATAATTTAAAACATTTTCAACAATCGAGCAAATAGAAAACGGTGTATACAATACTTTAGATTCCTTTACCTGTGAAAGCGTCTTTTTCCGTGCAGGATTCCAAAAAGAGTGTAAATTTTTAGTTTTACAGATTCGCGCTCTCTCTTTATCTTTTTCCTTTCGGTATCTTCTCCATAAAAAGATTCTCGTGCGAAATCAGCAAGCCCCAGACATCGGGTGTGTTCCGGAAATTGTCTGGTTGTAATGGAAAGCTTTTTTTTGATCTTATGAACGTCGTTTTTGTTAACTGTTTATATAAAAGAGTCTTATCTTCTAATCATTATTTCTCGGTTTAATGAAAGCTGTTATTTTATATGATAGTAGAACGGCAACTGGTTCTACGGAGGCGGTTATTGATGCTATCGGCCTCAGTTTGGCGGAAGCAGGGGTTTATGTTGAAAAAGCAAAATGCAGGGCGATGGCGGACTACAGTTTTGTCAAGGATTTTGATCTGGTCATTCTTGGTGCGCCCGTTTACTATTTTATCGTTGCTTCACAGCTTTTGGGAGCATTGATCCAGGGGAATCTGAAAAAAAATCTTAAAAGGAAAAAAATAGCACTTTTTCTGACCTGCGGAAGTTCGGAGTCCACGGCGGCACTTCTTTATCTGCCCCAGTTAAAAATCCATCTTATTCGCAATAAAATTCTTGCTGAAAAAATTTTTGCACCCGATGCTTTTTTAGAAGGTGATGGTATTGACGCGTTTGTTGAGGAGATCCTTTATGAGTTCAATAGGGGCCCGAAATCAAAAGTGCTGTCGGCCAAATGGACCGATGAGGCTCAGGAGTGGTTTCAGTCCATGCCCTCTTTTATGCAAGGAAAGTTCAGGACGATGGCCGAAGAGTATGCCGAGGAAATGGGATATAAGGAGATTACCCTTGCCGTGCTTGAAGAAGCCAGGGATACCCTTGGAGGGACATAAGTGTGCTGTCCTTGTGAGCTCACTAAATGTATGATTGCCAAATATTTCAGAAGCGGAATCTCATTTGGTTGTTTTTTCGGATGGCCGTTTTCCGATAAATTTGTTCAGAAGAATGACAATAGCGATACCTGAGAAGAAAAAGAGAACAGGGGCAAACAGGCTGGTATAGTGAGTGAATTCTTGCATGGTTGGTCGTAAGGTGTGTTTGTGAAATTTAAAGAGATTTTTTCTTGCCGCTGTTTCAGTGGATCGTTGCGCTGAGTTGGAGTTTATTTTTGTTTTCGGTATCGGTGTTGATCATGTGCGGAAATTACAAAATTCTGCTTGTTTTAAAAGCTTTTTCAAAACGGTTGATCTCTGAAGGCTCCTCTTTTTGGTTACATTGCAATTCGATATCGCTTCTTGAAAGCCAAGGGAGTTTATGCCCAACATTCATGAAAAGCTGAGATTTTTTTAAAACCTTTCAAATAGAACGATCATGGCACAAGATGAAAAAAAAGGTGGATTTTTTTCCCGATTCAAAAAAGATGCGGCTTCTGATCAGGATGCGTCCAGCAGACAAGCCTCAACGCCTCCGGCAGCTCAACAGCAAAGCCGCAACATCGTGACAAAGCCTGAAAGCAAGAGCCCGTTTGTGAGCGCAGCACAGCCGAAGGCGTCTGTTGTTCAGCAGCCTGCTGCTGATCCAGAATCAACAGACACCGTTATCGATACGGTTGAAGCCTTCAATGTCTATTGCAGCGCTCTCGTTGATATTGGCACCTCACAATTGAGGGTTATTGAAATGGCGCTCAGTATGCTGTCAAATTCACTCAATAAAATTATGCATGGACCTGAAGCCAAAGAGTAGGCTGCGTTGTTCATGCTTTTTGATAACAGGGGTTGACGGGGAGTCATAACGAGCTTGTCAGCATGCTCATAAAAAAGCTTTTATGGACAACATTCAACAACGCCCTTCGCCGGAAGGGCTGATCAAACCGGCCGCAATAATTGTCAGCGGTGCATTTCTTTTATCCCCTTTCGGGATGCCTTTTTTTGTTCGGGGGGTTCCGCGGATATTACTTGCAGGACTTGGCGGTTTACTGGCTGGAAAAGTGGCGGACAAGGTTTCCGACAAGTTTGCTGAAAATTTAGGACAGGTGATGCAGCAAAAGGCTGAAAAGTGTTGATAATGGCGAGCGGAATGGGGAGCTGACCATGTTGAATTGTCAACTCCCCATTGTACGAGAGGAACTCTCAACCGATGGCAAGCGTTTAAAAAAGCTCAACCCCTTTATCTAGGGATTTGCAATCTTTTTTATATATCAATGGAAGTTGTTGGTAAAAGCAAAGCGCATGTCGTTCTTGACTCATGTTTCCATGAATCTATCCTCTATTTTTCAGATCATGAAAAGTTGCTTAAGTGTAATCCTTATTGCAGTAACGTCAAGTATTTAATGGAACTTGATATTTTTCAATGGGTTTTTCAGGTTGCTGACCCCCGAAACAATCCGATTACAGCAGTTTTTTTTGTCCGCCAACTGGAAGAGGCTTTTTCGTTTGAAGACAGTTATGGTCAGCAGTTGTCCGCCAGGGTGAAAAACATGGCGCACCTCAATGGTAATGGAAAGCGGATCCGTTGGGAGGCTGTTCATGACCATCCTGAGTTTGATGCCGTCGCACCCCACACCTTTATAGGGAAGGCGAGTTCAGAGATTTGCCTGCTCCATCAACATGATGGGCGGACATCGGTCTATTTCGATACCGATATTGCGCTTGATTTTGACCTCTCTTTTCCCTTGAACCTCATGCCTGAGGGGCTACTCAAGTTCATGTCCGAAGCGGTCATGTCGCAGATCATGCAGCAGGCAACAGAAAGCATGCTCTGCCAGGTACAGTCAGATATTTGCTGCAGTACTGCTGAAATGGTTGTTGAGGGAGGAAAAAAATAGATCACGCACCCTCCGGAACATAACCATCCAGTTACAGACGATAAAAAACGTTTGTGGATTCCCTTTTTTTTTATATTTTTTATACCTGTACGGGGTATAGGTATAAGCTAATTTCTTATCTGCGATTTTTATGATTAAAACGAAAAGTTCTATGAACGACGTGATTCTAAGATTGAAACGGGTCGGCGGTCAGGTTGAAGGACTTGTCAGGATGATTGAGCGGGAAGAAGAGTGCGCCCAGATTATTACGCAATTTCAGGCCGCAAAGGCAGCTTTGGACAACACTTTTTCGTTGGTGCTCCACCGTAACCTTACGGAATGCATGAGTAATGACGACTCAAAAAGTGTTGAAAGGATTTTAAAACTCATTTCTAAACAGTAAAACTTCCATGAAGATATATAAGGTGTTGATCGGCTTCTGTGTGGCGGGCGCTCTGGCCTCTCCACTCAAGGCAAAAGGCGGCGACAGGACTTTGAGGCTCTCTCTTGCCGATGCCATAACCATGGCTCGTCAGAATAATTATAGTGTCAAGGCGGCTCGGAGCAGGGTTGACCAGGCTGAGGCAAGGGTGGTTCAGACACGGCAGTTGTTTTTGCCGAAAGTTACCCTGTCAGAGACGTTTGTAGTAACCAATGACCCCGGGGCAGCGCTGGTTTTCAAGTTGCAGCAGAACAGTATACAGGCCTCTGATTTTAATCCGGCCAAGCTGAATAACGCCGCCGTTATCGACGACTTCAATACCTCCCTTCAGTTGATGCAACCGGTTTACAATGCCGATGCAGCAATTGGCCGGACGATAGCGTTAACCGCAAAAAAGGCTCAGGAGCAAATGGCCGTTAGAGCGGAGGAGAGTGTTGGGCTTCAGGTCAGCAAAGTCTATTACGGACTGATTCTTGCCCGAAAAAACATCGTGGCGGTCGAACAGTCTATAAAAACCATGCAGGCTCACAGCAACGATGCCGCCAAAGGCTACAGCGCAGGCTTGCTGACCAAATCTGACAAGCTTTCAACAGATGTAAGACTGGCTGAGCTTCAGGAGCAGAAGCTGCTGCTGCATGATGAGATTAAAAATGCAACAGATGCGCTGATCGTGATGCTGAATCTTGATCCGGGTGTGGCCATTGTGCCGACGGGTGACTTTGTGGTTGATGGTGTGCTGCCTGCAGCAAATGAAAAATCGGTACCTGAGAACAGGGCCGATCTCAAGGCGCTTGATACCTACCGACAGGTTGCCGCCTATCAGGAAGAGATGATTCATGCTTCAAGGCTTCCGCGAGTGAACGCCTTCATGCAGACGAATCTGTACAGTGACAATATTTTCAGTGGAGGCTCAAGCTGGGCAGTTGGCATGAATGTGCAGTGGAACATTTTTGATGGCATGGCAACAGCAGGCCGGATCCAGGAAGCCAAAGCCCAAAAGCGTGAAGCGATGTACAACTATGAAGCGGCAAAAAGCAACAGCCTTGCCGAGATAAGCAAATCACTCCGTTCGCTGAGAACTGCCAAAGCCAGAATTGCCGTTGCCCGCAAAGCTCTGGAAGAGGCAAAGGTAAGTCTTGATTATATCGGCATGCAGTTCAAAACCGGTATGGCGATGACCTTCGAGCTCTTGATGAGGGAGCAGGCTTATACCTATGCAAAAATGAGGCTGAACCAGGCCACGTATGACTATTGCGTCTCAAAAAGCGAACTTGAATATTTCCGTGGTAACTGACAGGCTTTTTTAACTGAAGAGAGAATAATGCAATGAGCATGGATATAAAAAAGAGATTTGTTCTTCTTCTGGCGGCCATCCCCCTGCTTGTTGCAGGGTGCAGCAGTCAGGAGCAAGGGCCGAAAATAGGCCGAAGTCAGGAACCTCCTGTTGCTGTCGAAAGTATCACCGTCCTCGCTCATCAGACTGACGGGGGAGAGGTTTTGCTGGTGCCTGCAACGGCTATTTTCCGGAAAGGGGAGCTTTCCGGTATTTATGTGGTAGGGGCAGATAACCGCCTCTCTGTACGCTGGATCAGTACAGGGCGCTCCATAAACAATAATCTTGTTGTTCTCGGTGGGCTGGATAAAGGAGAGATAGTTGTGGGGACGTATAGTCCCGCGCTTCAAGAAGGTGTAACCGTAATAAAACGTGTGACTGCGGAGGATCAAACCAATGAATGATGGTATTGCCGGTAAACTTGCAAAACAGTTTATCAATTCAAAGATTACGCCGCTCCTGATGGTGGCCTCTCTCCTGGTGGGTATTATGGCTACATTCATGACGCCGAGAGAGGAAGAACCGCAGATTGTGGTTCCGATGGTTGACCTCTATATCCCCTATCCGGGAGCAACTCCCGCAGAGGTGGAGTCACGTGTTGCCAAGCCAGTTGAAAGGACCTTGACCGAAATTCCGGGAGTCGATTATGTCTACTCTACCTCCATGCCTGACTTTGCGGTGGTAACAGTCCGCTATAAGGTTGGTGAGGATGCTGAGAAAAGCATGGTCAAGTTGTGGTCCACGCTGATGAAAAACATGGACAAGATGCCTTCAGGAGTCCAGTTCCCCTTGATGAAAAAGGTTTCGATCGACGATGTTCCTGTGCTTAATCTCACGTTCTGGAGCAAGACGAAAGATCCCTTCGAGCTCCGCAAAACCGCTGTTGAAGTTGCTGATGAGTTAAAAAAAATCAAGAATATCGGTGATGTTGATATAAAGGGTGGCTTGAAACGTCAGGTCAAGATTGTGCTCAACAAGGAAAAACTTAGGCAGTTCAATGTGAGCCCGCTGCAGATTACCCGTCAGGTGCAGATGGCCAACAGTCAGATGACTGCAGGTGATTTCAAGCAGATGAATCAGGAGATCATTGTCCGATCAGGAAGGTTTCTTGAGAACGCCGGTGATGTCGGCAATATTGTTGTCGGTATCTACGGGGCCTCGCCTGTTTATCTCCGCGATGTTGCCAGTGTTGTTGACGGGCCTGAAGAGGTCAGCAATTACAACTTTTTTGGATGGGCAGCGGCTGCCCCGCACGGGTCAGCATCAGGAGAGTATCCTGCGGTGACGCTGACGGTGGCCAAGCGACAGGGGAGTGATGCCTCAAAGCTTGCCGACAAGGTGCTTGCAAGGGTTGCTGATCTTAAGAAAAGTTCTATTCCCGCAGGTGTGACCGTGTCCGAAACCAGAAACTACGGTGCCACGGCAACCGACAAGGTCTCGACCCTTCTGGAGCATCTGCTTATGGCGGTTGTAGCGGTAACCGTTGTCGTTGGCTTTTTCCTTGGCTGGCGCGGGGCGCTTGTGGTTCTTGCCTCAGTACCGATCACCTTTGCTCTTACCCTGCTGATCTACTACCTGCTTGATTATTCACTCAACAGGGTGACCCTGTTTGCATTGATTTTTGTTACCGGTATCGTTGTTGATGACTCGATCATCATTGCCGAGAACATCCATCGACACTTCGCCATGAAGCGGCAGCCCAAGCTGCAGGCCGCTATTACCGCCATTAATGAGGTGGGCAATCCGACCATTCTTGCAACCTTTACGGTTATTGCCGCCGTGCTGCCGATGGTCTTTGTTTCCGGTCTGATGGGTCCTTATATGAGTCCGATGCCGATCGGCGCTTCGCTGGCCATGATTTTTTCGCTGCTTGTTGCACTGATTGCAACACCGTGGCTCTCTTTCCGGCTCCTCAAAACGGAGGAGGGGCATCAGGAAGAATATGATATTACCAAGACCGGTTATTACAAGCTTTTCAACAAGATTCTCTCTCCTTTTATTGAGAGCAGTTTCAAGCGATGGGTGGCGTTCGGTGTGGTCGGTCTCATGCTTGTCGGCGCAATTGCGCTGGTGCCGCTGAAGGCAGTCCAGATGAAGATGCTTCCGTTTGACAACAAGAATGAGTTCCAGGTGATTATTGATATGCCTGAAGGCACAGCGCTTGAACAGACGGCAAGGGTGACCAAGGAGATTTCAGCCTATCTGAAAACTGTACCTGAAGTCAGCAGCTATCAATACTATGTCGGTACCAATGCGCCCATCAATTTCAACGGTCTGGTGCGGCACTACTACCTGCGTCAGGCAAAGAATATGGGTGATATCCAGGTTAACCTTGTTCCCAAGGATGAGCGCAAGGCGCAGAGCCACGATATTGCCAAAAAGGTGAGGGCAGGGGTGCAGCAGATTGCCATGCGGTATAACGCGAATGCCAAGATTGTTGAGATTCCTCCGGGTCCACCGGTGCTTTCAACTCTTGTTGCTGAAATTTATGGTCCTACGCAGGAGCAGCAGATTGCATTGGCCAAACAGGTCAAAAAGGTCTTTGAAGAGACTCCTGGAGTGGTCGATGTTGACTGGATGGTTGAAGCTGACCAGAAGGTCTACAATTTGGTCATCAACAAAGAGCGTGCCGCCTTCCGCGGGGTTACGGCTGAACAGATCGCTCAGACGCTGCGCATGTCGCTTGCAGGTATGGATGTAGGGGTATTGCATACGGACAAGGAGCTTGAACCGGTCATGATTCAGGTTCGGTTGCCTCAGTCCGACAGAACATCCCTTCAGGATCTTTCAGGTATTTTTGTACAGTCCCAGGGTATGGGTACCTTGACAACCCGTTTGCGTGCCGGCGAGATGATTCCGCTTTCGGAGCTGGTGAAGATTGAAGAGAAAATTCAGGACAAGAGCATCTACCGAAAGGATCTCCGTCGTGTGGTCTATGTGACGGCCGATGTTGCCGGTGCGACGGAGAGTCCGGTCTATGCCATGCTCGATATGGATAAAAAAATCGAGAAGCTCAAGGTTCCGGGAGGATACAGCGTCAGCCCGCTTTACACGGCCAGCCCGACATCGGAGGATCAGCTGTCGATGAAATGGGATGGAGAGTGGCAGATTACCTTTGAAGTGTTCAGGGATCTTGGTACCGCCTTTGCCGTTGTTCTGGTGATTATTTATCTCTTGATTATCGGCTGGTTCCAGTCCTTCAAGACTCCGCTGATCATGATGATCGCCATTCCACTGAGTCTGGTCGGCATTATTCCCGGTCACATGCTGCATGGAGCATTCTTTACGGCGACCAGCATGATTGGCATGATTGCCCTGGCAGGCATCATGGTGCGCAACTCTGTTTTGCTTATTGATTTTATCCAGATCCGCAGGGCGGAAGGTGCCGATCTCAAGCAGGCGGTTATTGAGTCTGCCGCTGTTCGTACCCGGCCGATTGTTCTGACCTCAGGAGCAGTTGTTATCGGCTCAATTGTCATGCTGTTTGATCCGATTTTTCAGGGACTTGCCATATCGCTGATCTGGGGTGGTATTCTTTCAACCATTCTGACGCTCGTGGTTGTCCCGATTGTCTATTATATTGTTGAAAAGAAATCAGCAAAACCGTAGAGGAGGCAATCTCATGAAATTTCTTGCCATTATGGGACACGAAGAGACCCGCCCGAAAGTGCGGGCTCTTTTCCAGCACTATCAGGTGCATATGTTCAGCAATGTTGCCATCAAGGGGTGCAACTGTGAAAAAAAGGGGTTGCAGAAACAGGCATGGTGGCCGACTGATGAGGTTTATGGCACCTATTCATCACTCTGTTTTGCTATTCTTGATGATGACAAGGCTGAAGCTATCATGCTTGAACTTGAAAAGAACCCTATAGCTGTGGATAAGGATTTTCCGGCAAGGGCATTTCTCATGAACGTTGAAAAAACAGCCTGATGAAGGTACTGCCATGATGGTAGAACAGTTTCGTACCGGCGGCGACAGGAATTTCGGTTACCTTGTCGCCGATGAGGTTTCGAAAGACGCTATCGTTATTGATGCCTCTTACAATCCCGCCATGATAGTCAGGTTTGCTGCTGAGCAGGGTTTTGTGATCCGTTTTGTTTTTTCAACCCACGGTCATGACGATCATACCAATGGCAATGATGTAATCCGGCGTCTGACAGGGCTTGTTCCTTTGCTTTTTGGAGATACCTGTTCCCTGACAGGCATTAAGGTAGAAGATGGCGCCCTTTTTCCTCTTGGCTCTCTTGATGTGCGTATTCTCCACACCCCCGGGCATACGAAGGATTCCATCTGCCTGCATATTGGCAATGCTCTTTTTACCGGTGATACCCTCTTTACGGGAAAGGTGGGTGGCACTCATACTGAAGAGCAGGCGCTTGATGAATACCGCTCGCTGCAAAAACTCATGCTCCAGCCCGGCGCGACAAAAGTTTATCCTGGTCATGACTACGGCGTCTCGCCCATCTCATCCGTCAGCACAGAGCGTGCCTCCAACCCCTTTCTTCTTCAGAAGGATTTTACTGCATTTCTTGCCTTGAAACAGAACTGGGCAACGTATAAAAAAATACATGGAATTGCCTGATTTTGCTTTTTGAGCAGTGAGATTTTGCAATTATGTTGTTTTTTTTTCTAAATTAACTTCTTACGTCAATTCTGAGGGTGAAGTCTGGCCTTCCTTCTTTTTCTACTTTCTTACATAAAGTCAGTCGCCTGTTATTTCCCTGGCGCTGAACGGTAACAAATAGGCATTATCTGTTTTATTAATTTTAAGTAACCTGATGATTATGGATCAGCTTATAACATTACGTACGCTGCCGGTATCTGCTCTCATGCAGAAAGAGTTTCATATAATCAAGGGAAGCTGTACGGTTGCCGAAGCTTTACAGATTATGAAAAAGACCAAGGAGAGCGGTCTTATTGTCGAGCCCCGTAACGAAGACGATTGTTATGGCATAGTGACTGAAAAAGATATTCTTGAAAAAGTGATTGATCCGGGCGAGGATGTTCATCGTGATCCATGGAATACTCCTGTTTTTCAGATCATGAGCAAGCCGGTAATCAGCGTCAATCCCAACCTTCGCATAAAGTATGCCCTCCGTTTGATGAAAAGGAGCAATATCAGGCGTCTTACCGTCATGGAAAACAATAAGATAATGGGTCTCCTCAATATGACAGACGTGCTTCATGCTGTCGAGGAACTTCCTGTTCATGATGATCATGTTGCCCTTTAGCCGTTAGGGGATCTTGTACAGCTTTCCTCAGTAATACCTAGAAAGACCTATTTCAATGAGCAGGGCGCTTGCTGTTGCAGTGCCCCGCCATTTAATCAGTGATGCTCTCTTGACAGCTTCACACGGAGATTTGAGCGTATGAAACCATTTGATATTGTTATTGTCGGAGGCGGGGGGGCCGGGCTCTATGCTGCCATGGAGGCAATGAAAACCAATCCGGCACTGAATATCGCGGTGTTGTCCAAAGTCTATCCCAACCGGTCACATACTTCTGCTGCGCAGGGAGGAGCCAATGCAGCACTTGCCAATAAGGCAAAGGATGATACCGTTGAGATGCATATTTTCGATACCATCAAGGGCAGTGATTACCTTGCTGATCAGGATGCTGTGGATGTGCTTTGTTCTGAAGCGCCTAAAATTATCCGCGAACTTGAAAATATCGGTACACCGTGGTCAAGGATGGAAGACAACACCATTGCCCAGAGGCCTTTTGGCGGAGCCGGGCGTCCTCGCTGTTGTTACTGTTCGGATAAAACAGGCCATACCATTCTGCAGACACTTTATGAACAGTGTCTGAAAAAAGGGGTGAAATTTTTTAATGAATATTTTGCCCTGAACCTCTCTGTCAGCGGAAGTCGATCGAATGGGCTGATTGCCATGAATATGAAGAGCGGGAAGGTTGAGGCTTTTCCTGCTAAAACCGTCATACTTGCCACTGGCGGGTATGCCAAAATGTACTGGAACCGTTCAAGCAATGCCGCAGGCAATACCGGTGACGGTCAGGCCATTGCGTACCGGGCGGGTATACCGATGAAAGATATGGAGTTTGTCCAGTTTCATCCCACAGGCTTGAGAAAGAGCGGTCTGCTTGTTACTGAAGGGGCAAGAGGTGAGGGTGGCTACCTGCTTAACAAAGACGGCGAGCGTTTCATGGCACGCTATGCGCCCGAAAAAATGGAGCTTGGCCCGCGCGACCTCGTCTCTCGATCGCTTGAAACGGAAATCCTGCAAGGAAGGGGATTTGACAGCCCAGCCGGCAAATATCTTCATCTTGATCTCACCCATCTCGGTGCGGATCTGATCAAATCACGGCTTCCCCAGATACGCGAAATGTCGATGAATTTTGAGGGTGTTGACCCTATTGAGGAGCCTATTCCTGTCAGGCCAACCGCACATTACTCAATGGGAGGGATTGATACCGATAACCAGACCCGGACGGTTATGGAGGGTGTCTATGCTGCCGGCGAGTGTGCCTGCGTTTCGGTTCATGGAGCAAATCGCCTCGGAGGGAATTCGCTGCTTGACATCCTTGTATTTGGCCGAATTGCCGGTCGTACGGCCGCTGAAGAGGCCGGAAAATTTACGCCCAATACGATATCCGAAGCCGAACTAACCGAGCAGTTACAAGAGATCAGGGGCGGAATGCATGCTGCGGGTCACTATGAACGGTATGGCGAACTGCGTGAAGAGCTTGGTCAGACATTAGCCCTCAACGTCGGCATTTTCAGGGAGGCCTCCCTGTTGCAGAAAGGGATAGCGGATATTGCGGAGCTGAAAGAACGGTTCAAAAAAGTCCGTATTTTTGATACAAGTGATGTTTTCAACACAAACCTTATGCAGGTGCTTGAACTCAAAAATATGCTCGATCTGGCTGAAACCGTTGCCGCAGGTGCCTATGCACGTCAGGAAAGCCGGGGTTCCCATACCCGGATCGATTTCCCGGTCCGGGATGATGCCAACTGGCACAAGCATACAATGGCTACCCTCGTAAAGGGCAAGGTCACCCTTGGTGAAAAGCCTGTGACTATGGGTCGTTATGAACTCCAGGAAAGAACTTATTAACTATTTCGCTTATGACGTTGCCAACCGATCAGCATACAGAAGGGAAAAAAAATGTAACCTTCCGGGTTTTCCGTTTTAATCCACAGGTCGACAGCAAGCCATATTTTGACGATTATACCATTCCGGTTGAGAAAGGTATTACAGTGCTCAGATCGTTGAATTATATCAAGGAGCATATTGATGGATCGGTCAGCTTCAGGGCCTTCTGTCAGGCTGGCATCTGCGGTTCCTGCGGGATGCGGGTGAATGGCCTCTCACAGCTTGCCTGCACGACCCAGGTATGGGATGTTCTTGCCAAAAGCCGGGAGCCAGGTATTATCAAGGTTGAGCCGTTGCGCAACCTGCCGCTTATCAAAGATCTTATTGTTGATATGGATCCCCTTGTCGACAAGATGAAGCGCTACTCAAACTGGGTTGACTCCACCATGCCTGAGGCCGAGATGGGTAAAAAGGAGTTCCTGATCTCTGAAGAGGAATTCCTTCGCTATGATAAAGCGACCGACTGTATTCTTTGTGCTTCGTGTGTTTCAGAGTGCAGCATTTTACGGGCGAACAAGGAGTATGTTTCTCCCGCCGTGCTGCTCAAGTCATACCGCATGAGTGTCGACAGTCGCGACTCTCTTCATGAGCAGCGTCTTGCCGAACTGGTCAAGGATCATGGCGTTTGGGATTGTACGCACTGCTATCGCTGTCAGGAGAGTTGCGTCAAAAGCATTCCGATCATGGATGCCATTCATGGAATTCGTGAAGATGCAATCGAGAGCAGGGGAATGAAGGATACCAGTGGCTCCAAACATGCCGAAGCCTTTATGATGGATATTGAAAAGAAAGGCAAGCTGGTTGAAGCTACCCTTCCAATACGCACCAATGGCGTCGTCTGGACAATGCAGAATCTTCTGCCGATGGCCTTAAAGATGATCATGAAACGCCGTACTCCGCCGCCTCCACCGCTGGTAAAATCAGCCAAAGGGATAAAGATATTCAGGCAGATGTTCAGGGAGATGACCGAACATGTAAAGCAGGATCACAAATCTCATCAATAATAACAGGGGAGAACTGCTGGATGAAGCGATATGCATATTACCTGAGCTGCATCAATGAGTCCATGACCAAAGAGGTGGACCGTTCCATTGATCTTTGGCAAAAAGATCTTGGAATTGAACTTATCAAACTGCACGAAGGCACCTGCTGCGGGGGGAGTAATCTTGAGTACGTCAGCCCAAAACATTTTGCGCTGGTCAATGGACGCAATATAGCGCTGGCCGAAAAGATGGGGCTTGATCTTATTGTCTCTTGCAATACCTGTCTGATGACGATCCGTACCGCAAAGAAAAAGCTAGATGAATCGCCGGATCTGAAAAAAGAGATCAACGATATCCTGAAAAAAGAGGGGCTTGAATACCGGGGAACGTCAGAGGTGCGCCATCTTCTCTGGGTACTGGTTGATGACGTCGGGCTTGATACTATCCGCGAGAAAGTGAAGGTTCCGCTCAAAAATTACCGGATAGCCCCCTTTTACGGCTGCCATATCCTCAGGCCATCAACCGTTCTTGGGCATGATAATCCTCGTGATCCAAGTTCACTTGACCAGTTAATTGATGCATTGGGCGGACAAACCATTCCGTACATCCATAAAAATCGCTGCTGCGGATTTCATACCTTGCTGGTTGCCGAGCAAGAGTCTCTCAATGTGGCGGCAGAGGCACTGCAAGAGGCTATTGACTCGAAAGCTGATTTTATTGTTACGCCCTGCCCGCTTTGCCATACATCGCTCGACGGATATCAGTCGAAGGCGCTAAAGCATGCAGGTGTTGACAGCTCCATTCCTGTTTTTCATCTTTCCGAAATGATCGGTTTGGCTCTCGGTTACAGTGCAAAACAGCTTGGAATCAAACGCCATATTGTGAGTTGAAAATGTTTTCGGCCTTGAAAGAAGCTCAAGAATTGGGAACTCATCTTCCGGAAAGTTTTAAAAAAAGGCTGAAAAATCGTAACTTTGCACTTTTACTTTGCTCTCAGCCGGGGAATTACCGGACGATCTGACGGGCCCTTGTTTTGTTAACCCATCAAATTATTGCATTGCATGCTCAAAAATGATCTTTTTCTCCGGGCATTAAAGCGTCAGCCATGTTCCAGAACCCCAATCTGGGTGATGCGTCAGGCCGGTCGTTATTTGCCGGAGTACCGTGCTGTGAGAGAAAAAACCGATTTTTTAACCCTCTGTAAAACCCCGGAACTGGCAACAGAGGTGACCATTCAGCCTGTTGAACTGATGGGTGTGGATGCCGCAATTATTTTTTCCGATATTCTTGTGGTCAATGAAGCCATGGGCATGAATGTCGAGATCATCGAATCCAAAGGGATCAAGCTTACTCCGCCGATCCGTTGCCAGGCAGATATCGACAAGCTGATTGTCCCTGACATCGATGAAAAGCTTGGCTATGTTATGGATGCGCTCAGAATGACCAAAAGAGCGCTCGACAACCGTGTCCCCCTTATCGGATTTACCGGTGCTGCATGGACCCTCTTTACCTATGCCGTTGAAGGCGGCGGATCGAAAAACTATGCTTACGCCAAGAAAATGATGTACCGTGAACCGGCAATGGCTCACGCACTGCTCGGGAAGATTTCTGGCGTCATCACAGCATACGTGCTGAAGCAGATCGAAGCTGGCGCCGATGCCATCCAGATTTTTGACTCATGGGCAAGTGCGCTCTCCGAGGATGACTACCGCGAGTACGCCCTTCCTTACATCAAGGATACCGTACAGGCAATCAAGGCAAAATATCCTGATACTCCGGTTATCGTCTTCTCCAAGGATTGTAACACCATCCTTTCTGATATCGCCGATACCGGCTGTGAGGCCATGGGTCTCGGCTGGGGTATCGACATCGGCAAGGCACGTGCGGAACTTGGCGACCGTGTTGCCCTGCAGGGTAATCTCGATCCGACCGTACTCTATGGAACACCCGAAAGAATCAAGGCTGAAGCCTCCAAGGTTCTCCGTTCTTTCGGTCAGCATACCGAACATTCAGGTCATGTTTTCAATCTGGGTCATGGCATTCTGCCCGATATGGATCCGGAAAACCTGAAACTTCTGGTTGAATTTGTCAAGGAAGAGAGCGCCCAGTACCACTAGGCTCATTCTTTTTTTTGACTGCTTTCTGACTCCGCCTTATGTTATTGCATGAGGCGGAGTTTTTTTTTGTCCGGCATGGGCGTACTCATGGAACTTCCGAAATAAAATCGCCTCCTTGCTGCAACCGGGTACTGCAAGGAGTTGTTGTGGTCTACAAGAGCCTGAAATTGACAACGTTGAACGAAAGGGGTTTGTGAGATCGGACTATCGATCTTCAGCCGGTTTCACTGAAAGGAATGTTATGAGAAAGAGCGCTTATAAGTCTTTATTTGCCGGTCTGCTTCTTCTTGCGGCTCTTTTCTATGCGGTCACGCATTACGGTGAGTTGGCGCATTTTCTGGTTCTGCTTCGCCATATTGAGCCATTTTGGTTGATGCTGGCATTCTTTTTTCAGTTCTGCACATATATAGCTCTTGCTCTTGTCTGGCAACGGGCGCTCTATGACGGTGGTATGCACTATCCGCTGTATCAGCTTGTCCCGCTCGCCATTGCCAAGCTTTTTGCTGATCAGGCCCTGCCTTCAGGGGGTATCAGCGGTATTGCCTTTATCGTCAATGCCTTCCGACAGCGAAATGTTTCCAGACAACTCGGCATGAGCGTCATGCTGCTCAGCATTCTCTCCTATTATGCAGCATATGTTCTTGTCGCTGTAGCATCACTTTTGATTTTATGGATGTATAACGATATTCGTCAGTGGATGGTGGTGCTTGCCGGAATATTTTTTGTCGTTGCTGTTGCAGTGCCGGCAGCAATACTGTTGATAAAAAAATGGGGTGCACAGGAGGAACTTCCTGCATGGCTGATTCGTTTGCCGGTTATCTCCGGTATGCTTGAAACCTTTGCTGATGTGCCGGTTACCATGATGCTAAAACCGGCCCTGTTCGTCCAAGTAACCCTGTTTCAGGCCACTATTTTTCTCCTTGATGCAGCAACGCTCTGGGCGATGCTCTATGCTCTTGGCAATTCCGTATCATTGCTTCTGGCGTTTCCATGTTTTGTCCTTGCCTCTATTGTTGCCATGCTGAGTATGATTCCTTTGGGCATTGGATCGTTCGAAGCGACCTGTGTTGGACTGCTTGTCATGCTCGGCATTATACCGGAGACAGCATTGGCCGCAACATTGCTCCTTCGAGGTTTTACGCTCTGGTTGCCCATGATTCCAGGACTTGTGCTGTCACGGAAGACACTACGGTAACCTTGTCAGAGGTCTGCATGGTGTGCATGCCCGGCACATAACATTGTCTCTTGAATGCAAATGAAAAATATGTAATTTGCGTCATTTGTATTGATACCCGAAACAGTTGTAAACCATCCCCTGAATTCATGGAAGCGAAAAATATCGTACTCGAAGTACTGAAAAAAGAGGGAAACCCGTTGAGCGCCGGTCAGATTACAGAAATCAGCGGACTGGATCGGAAAGAGGTTGATAAGGCGATGAAACTGCTGAAAGACGAGGAACTGATTGTTTCTCCGAAACGCTGCTACTGGGAAGCGAAGGAATAATATGACGGTCGTACTGGTTACCGGAGCCTCGGGTTTTATCGGGTCGCATCTTGTTAAACGCTGTCTGCAAGATGGATATGCGGTGAAAGCGCTTGTCCGGAAGGGTAATGCCTGCATTGCCGGCTTGCAGAAGGAGGGTGTTGAAGTGGTTGAGGGTGATATTCGCGATGCCGGGGCGGTCAATAGGGCGGTTAACGGCTGCGATCTGGTTTTTCATGTGGCAGCTCTCACCTCCGACTGGGGAGCACTCAAGGATTTCATTGATATCAACATTGGTGGCACCCGTCATGTTTGCGAAGCAGTTCTCATGTACCAGGTAAAAAGGCTCGTTTACGTCAGTACCTATGAGTCATTCAATCATTTCAGGCATGAGCGGGTTAATGAAGAGACGCCCTATGCAATCCAGAATCTTCCATACCCGGACACTAAAATAGGGGCAAATGAAATTGTCTGGAACTATATTGGATTAGGGATCAAAGCCTCTCTTGTTTATCCTGTATGGGTTTATGGCCCGGGAGACCGTACGTTGTTCCCTTTGCTTGCTGATGGTATTCGCCGTCGCCAACTCTTTTACTGGTCACACCGTGCTCCTATAAGCTTGGTCTATATTGACAATCTTGTTGATCTTCTGATGCATGCGGCCGTGCACCCCGATGCTGTCGGTGAAGGTTTTCTCGCCTGTGACGGGGAAGCCATAACCTTCGAAGGAGTTTGTGAACGGATTGCTGCCAAGATTCATGCAAAGCCCCCTTCACTCTACCTTCCGTTTAACCTTGTTTATCGGCTTGCAGGAATGTTGGAGGCTTTCTTTCGGATTATCAGGAGTTCAAAACGGCCATTGCTGACCCGCCATGCAGTCACCTTGCTTGCCTCCCGAGCCGTGGTTGATTCGTCAAAAGCCAGAAGGGTTCTTGGCTGGTCACCCAGAGTCGGCCTGGAGGATGGTATCCGCCAAACACTCGACTGGCTTACCAGTGTTGACCCGTCGGAGTGGAAGGTGAAGTAGCATTTCCGATCAACGAATTGCTTACTGGTTTGATCTGCCTGCGGGATGATCATCACGAGGGATCAGTATGTAATTCAAACTCTCAGCCCGGTAGATTTTATGACCATTGCAGAAGACTGAACCACTGACCTTTGCCATGTTTAAGCTCTTTTTGCTGATAATGCTCTCAATCCGGGCAAGAACAGTCAGCTCATTCTGGTTCTGGAAAAAACAACTCGTGTCATACCAGATGCTGTAAGCACTTGCCACTTCAGGGATGAAATCGGGAAGGGGCAAGACCGCGGCACAAAGTACCATACCGGATTGTGCCAGTGCCCTTGAGCAGTGCATTGGCCCGAGAATTTCATTCCGACCAAGATAGCCGGCTTTCATTTCACGCAGAACGTGGGCATGCGCAGAAATCGTTGCATGCCCGTTCTGCTCGTGAGCAATCGTTGCCGACTCAAGAATTAAAAACGGTGGGGCTTGCGGGATGAGTTTCATGATATTGCCGCGATCAAGTCCAGTACCTGATATATCCGGGGAAATCCGGAGGCTTTCGGACAAATTCGATTGGAATTCATTGTCGTTTTTGAAATCATATGTCCATCCCTCAATTGAAGCAAGCGGGCTTGAAAGAGAGCCGGAAAAGAGTGTTGTCTTCAGTTCTCCGTTGTGCGATGACGCCCATATCCAGCATGGATTGACCGGATCAAATTTCTCAATACGCCCGCCTTTCAGTTTGGCAATCCGGCGCAGGAGAGGAATCTTTCCGGCATCGACAGAATCAGATGCAGCATATCCGGCAAATAAAGCGGCGGTCTGATCCATTGCCCGTCCTATTTCAGTAAGAGGCAATGAAGGAAAGCCCGGATAGTGGCCGTCACACTCACGCTCTGAAAAAGTGGCTCTTGCAAAGACAAAGAGCACTGACGAGTCCGATGCTCGCCCGCAGAGTGCATGGGATAATAACAGATAAGGGGGAGTGTGCCGGATTATAGAAGAAATGTATGACTCTTCACAAAACAGAAAGGTTTCAGCGTTTACCGGAAGCCCCAAAAGGACTGCCATTTCAAGCATTTCCTCGGTGTTCATCGGCTTAACATGAACTGTGCGCCGCTCTGTTTTGCGTTCAGAGCGCGCGATTAATAACGGTTATCTAACTCGATAATACGATATTTTTATAAATCTCTGAAAAGAAGTAATACTATGAATACCATTTTTTTGTTACTGGCCTCAAACATCTTCATGACCTTTGCCTGTTACGGACACTTGAAAAACATGCAACACAAACCACTTTTTCTTGCAATTCTGGTTAGTTGGGGAATAGCTTTTTTCGAATATTCCCTGCAAGTCCCGGCGAACCGGATCGGTTACCAGAACTTCAGCTTGGGTCAATTGAAGATCATGCAGGAAATCATCACGATGGTGGTCTTTGCCGGATTTGCCTATTGGTACATGGACAAGCCGCTGAGCTGGAATTATCTTTATGCCGGATTATGTATGGTTGGTGCAGCCTGTTTTATCTTTCGTGACTCACTGTGATTTTTGTCTGCAGCCTAACCCGAGAGCAGAAAGTAGACACTCTTCTTTGCTGAGTTGTTCATCCTGTTATTGGCCGGCCCCTGCTTTAAGCGAAGTCATATCGATCACGAAGCGGTATTTCACATCGCTTTTCAGCAATCGCTCATAGGCTTCATTGATATCCTGAATTCTGATAAGCTCGATATCAGAAGTGATTCCGTGCTTCCCGCAGTAATCAAGCATCTCCTGGGTTTCGGCAATTCCTCCGATGACGGATCCTGCCACCGATTTACGCCCCATTATCAGTGGTATAGTGCTCAAAAACGGTTCAATGCCCCCGAGGAACCCGACAAGCACCAGCGTTCCGTCAAGCGCCAGAGCCGGCATATAGGGGTTGAGATCGTGGACAGAGGGGACGGTATCGATGATCAGCTCAAATTGGCCATTTACGGCATTCATTTGGGCGTTTTCAGTGGAGAGTATGACATTATCGGCACCCAGGCGACGCGCGTCCAGCTCCTTTTCCGGGGAACGGGTAAACAGTGTAACGTCAGCTCCCAGAGCTTTTGCGAGTTTCAGTGCCATATGGCCGAGGCCGCCGAGGCCGATAACGGCAACCTTGCTGCCCTTGCCAATGTTCCAGTGACGCAGCGGCGACCAGGTGGTAATACCGGCGCAAAGCAGGGGAGCGGCTCCTTTCAGATCCAGTTCAAAGGGTATTTTCAGGACAAATTTGTCCGACACGACGATATTTTCGCTGTAGCCGCCAAAGGTGGGCATATGATCATGACGATCAACCGAGTTATAGGTGTAGGTCGGGGTCTCTTCGCAATATTGCTCCAGACCTGACTCGCAGGCTGTACAATGCTGGCAGGAGTCGACCATGCAGCCGACACCGACATGATCCCCTTGCTTGAAGCGGGTGACATCAGGCCCGACACGTACCACGCATCCGATAATTTCATGGCCAGGAACAAGAGGATAGGTGCTTCCTCCCCAGTCATTGCGGAGCTGATGCAGGTCGGAATGGCATACACCACAATAGAGGATGTCGATAACCACATCGTCAGGACGAGGATCGCGCCGTTCAAAACGATATGGGGTCAATGCGTCCTGGGAGGATTGGGCGGCAAAACCAATTACATTCATGGTCATTGTAGTTTCTCCATTTCATTTGGTTACGGTTTGTTCTCTGGTAAAGAACCTGATTCAGGGCTCCCTGTGGAGCGCCGTCAAGAAATTTGCGGTTATAACGTCAATATAAGGCACTCTTGCGATGGCTGCCGAATAGCTACTTTTTCTGTTGCTTCCAGTACCTGTAAATTTTTATAACAAAGTCCGGCAACAGTTCTATCATGTCGGCAATGTCATCCTTCGACAGGGTACCGTAATCATCAGTGATTTTACTGAGCAATAGCATCGGCATCGCGAGCATACCGGTTTCTTCATCGGCAAAGAGTGGCTTCCAAGATTCATGGGTCAGCTCCATTCCCATTGTAAAGCCCTGTGCCCACTGCTCAATAGCGAGTTCCTTTTCCTTTTTGCTTGTATGACTGGCTGTTGCAAACAGGGGGCGAAATTCATCGGGCTTGTTGAGGAATTGCATTGCAATGTTGCTCATGTGGCGAACAAGAAACTGCCTGATTATCTCCTCTTCAGTTTCAGAAGAAAAACAGCTCCGATCACTCTTCTCTTTATTCCAGATATAAGGCATCCAGCTCTCTGGCGGCACCTCGTCAGGGCCGGCAATCAGTGCTGTCATATAGCCATCAACCATTGCGAGGGAAGAGAGCGACTCTTCGGGCATGGAGTCGGAGGCGAGAAAACTTGCCAGTTGGCCAAGCTCTTCAAGGGATAGCTGACGGTGCAGCGGATCGACTGGATTCATGTCAGTTTAGTATTTGTTTCAGGACAATAAGGAAGTTTCGCGTATCCTCCCAAAGGTTAGAATAAAAAAAACAGAGCAGAATATGCAACTCTATGTACAGCTTAAAGAAGAGCTGGAACAATTGCTTGGCAGTGGGATGACTTTTTATCAGGTATGGAAAAAGAATAAACCGCCGGCTTGCCCTTATCCAAACGGCTGATGGCTTTCCTGATAGTGATCAGGGTGTGGATATGCTTGTTCAGGAGTAAAAAGGCGTCGAGCTCTACCTCGCACCTCAAAATTTAAACATTGATGCTGAGGAAATTTTTGGAATCTGCGAAGAGTATCTTGGCCGTCTGCATGATGTCCGTTAAGCAAATGATTCTATCCCTCATGCAGTAAACTGCTTCAGCATCCGCAAATCGTTCTCAAAAAGCAATCGGATATCGTCAATCTTGTAGCGCAACAGCACCGTGCGGTCAACACCCATACCGAAGGCGTAGCCTGACCACTCTTCGGGGTCTATGCCGCAGTTGCGCATGACGTTGGGGTGAACCATACCGCAGCCCATGATTTCGAGCCAGCCTGATTTTTTGCAGACGCGACATCCTTTGCCGCCGCAGAGGTAGCAGGTGACGTCCACTTCGGCTGATGGTTCAGTGAAGGGGAAAAAACTGGGACGGAACCGGAGTTTGACGTCGGCACCGAACATTTGCTTGGCGAAGGAGTAGATGGTGGCTTTGAGGTCGGCAAAGGAGACGTTCTTGTCGATGTAGAGCCCTTCGAGCTGGTGGAAGACGCAGTAGCTTCGGGAGCTGATGGCTTCGTTGCGGTAGACCTTTCCGGGGCATATTACCCGTATCGGCGGTTTCTGGTCGAGCATGACTCTCACCTGCACCGGGGAGGTGTGGGTTCTGAGGAGCACGTCCGAGCCGGGGTTGCCGCTGGTGACAAAAAAGGTATCCTGCATGTCGCGGGCCGGGTGGCCGGGCGGAAAGTTCAGCAGGTCGAAGTTGTAGCGGTCGAGCTCAAGTTCCGGGCCGGTTGCTATGCCGAAGCCCATGGCTGAAAAAATCTGCTTCATCTCACCGAGCACCTTCTGTACCGGATGTTCGCTGCCGGTAAAGTAGCGTCGTCCGGGAAGGGTGAGATCTATGCCTTTCTTGCTGTCGCTGCTTCCGGTTGATGCAAGCCTCTCCTCTGCTTCGGTGAGCTTTGCATCAGCCGTCAGCTTCAGCTGGTTGAGCAACTGGCCTATTCGCGGTTTGTCAGCAGGGTCAACCATCTTGAGCTGGCCGAAAAGGGCTGCAATGAGTCCTTTTCGAACCGTATACCGAAGGCGGAAGGATTCAAGATCTGCCGTTGAGGTAATCTCAAAATCAATGATTTCCTGCTGTAAACTGCGAATAGTGTTTTCCATCATTACCGGTGTACAATCTTATTCGAAAAGGCTTTTAACAATCACGGTGAATGCAGCCGGGTCCTTGACGGCGATCTCGGCAAGTGCCTTGCGGTCGATTTCGACGTTCTTTTTCAGCATGGCGTTGACCAGGCGGGAGTAGGTGGTGCCGTTCAGGCGTGCAGCAGCGTTGATACGCATGATCCAGAGCGAACGGAACGTGCGTTTTTTGACGCGACGGTCACGGTAGGCGTACTGTTCTGCTTTATCGACCGCATGTTTGACAACGGTCAGAATATTGCCGCGTGATCCCCAGAACCCTTTGGCTTTTTTTATTACTCTTTTTCTCCGTGCTTTTGAGGCTACGGCGTTATTTGCTTTAGGCATCGTTGTGTCGAGTTAATGTTAATAATTTAGCCCTGAATCATCCGCTTGATCTGCTTGGCCTTCAATCCCAGAAGCAGTGCGCTCTGGTGGAGGCGGCGTGAGCGCTTTCTGTTCTTTTTCTCAAGGTTGTGTGAGCCGTTCATGCGTTCACGCTTGATTTTTCCGGATGATGTCGTCTTAAACCGTTTGCATGCTCCACGGTGGGATTTCATTTTAGGCATGATCGTCCTTTATTTTTTTGGTAGATAAAATGTTCGAATTTCTTGGCGATTACTCTTCTGTCAGATCCTCAGGAGCCAAAGGCGCCAGTGGTGCTGCCGGTGGCTGATTTGTTTTTGCCCTTATGCGGTCATAGGCATCGATCTTCTTCTTGTCAGGCTCGAAATAGACGAAAAGTTTTTTCCCTTCGAATTTCGGGTCGCCGTCACGATTGCTGACAACGCTAAGGCGTTCGGTCAAGCGTTCTGCCAACTCCAGCCCCTTGTCTTTGTAAATAATGGAGCGTCCCAGAAAGACGATGGTGGCCCTGACCCGGTTACCCTTGCGCAGAAACTCTTCAAGATGTGCGCTCTTGAAGTCGAAGTCGTGCTTGTCGGTATTTGGATGAAACCGCAACTCTTTGAGGGTGGTGGTCTTCTGCTTTTTCTTCAGATCCTTGTCCCTCTTGTCCATCTTGTACAGCAACCTGCCGAGGTTGTCAAATTTACATACTGGTGGTTCGGCGTTCGGCTGTACCTCAATCAAATCTTGATTGCGCTCTTCGGCTACCCGCTTGGCGTCAATGGTTTTCATCACCTCCTGTGTTCCGTCCGGAAAGATAATGCGGACTTCCGGAACACGGATCTGCTCATTGACCCGATAGGTGAGTTTCGGCTTTTGAGTCGTAACCTTTTGTTTCTTCATGCGTTCAGGTTTTGTTTAGATAGTCAGGTTCTTCCGGTGATCTCTTTCTGGAGTTTCTGGATCAGTCCACTGACGCTGAAGCGCCCCTCATCACCAATGCGATGACGGCGCAGCGAAACTTCACCGCTCTCCTGCTCTTTCTGTCCGATAACAATCATGCAGGGTATTTTGCTGATTTCGGCATCGCGGATTTTTTTGCCGATTTTTTCACTTCTGGTATCAAGTTCAGCGCGGATTCCTGCAGCATGGAGCGCCTGGTATACGCTTTTTGCGTAGTCGTGAACATCTTCGGCGATCGGCAGTACCATGGCCTGAACGGGAGCAAGCCAGAGCGGGAAGTTCCCGGCGGTATGCTCGATGAGGACGCCGATAAAGCGCTCCATGGAGCCGAACGGTGCACGATGAATCACAACAGGGCGGTGTTTCTGGCCGTCGCTGCCGGTATAGGTGAGATCAAACCGCTCAGGCATCACATAGTCAACCTGGACGGTGCCGAGCTGCCATTTGCGGCCAAGGGCGTCACGAACGATAAAGTCAATTTTCGGGCCGTAGAAGCTCGCTTCGCCGACGCCGATAAAGTAGTCGATGCCCATGCGGTCGGCGGCTTCCTTGACATCTTTCTCTGCCTGTTCCCACACTTCTGCGGTGCCACCGTACTTGGCACGGTTTTCGGGGTCGTGCATGGAGAGGCGGGTCTGTACCTCTGAAAAGCCGAGCGTCCCAAAGACAAACTGTGTCAGTTCAATGGCGCTGCAGATCTCGTCAACAAGCTGGTCGGGGCGGCAGTAAATGTGCGAGTCGTCCTGTGTGAAGCCTCTCGCGCGTACAAGGCCGTTGAGCTCTCCTGACTGCTCGTGGCGATAGACGGTTCCGAACTCCGTCAGACGGAGCGGCAGGTCGCGGTAACTCCGCATCTTTGAACTGTAGATGAGGTGGTGGTGCGGGCAGTTCATCGGTTTGAGAAGATACTGCTCCTGCTTGCCCTCTTCATCATGATAGGTCAGGGGCGGAAACTGCGAATCGCTGTAATAGGGATAGTGACCTGAACGCTTGTAGAGCTCGATATTGCCGATATGCGGTGTATAGACTGGCAGGTAACCGCGCTTGCGCTGCTCTTCTTTCAGGAATGCTTCAAGTTCGTTGCGGATAATGGCTCCTTTGGGCAGCCAGATCGGCAGGCCGCTTCCAACCTCCGGCGAGAGCATGAAGAGCTCCAGTTCAGCGCCGAGTTTGCGGTGGTCTCTCCGCTTGGCCTCTTCCTGTCGGGTAACGTGCTCTTTCAGAAGTTTTTCTGATGGAAACGTGATGCCGTAGATCCGCTGCATCTGCTCCCGTGCCGAATCACCGCGCCAGTAGGACGAGGAGATGTTGGTCAAGAGAACAGCCTTCACTTTTGACGTTGACGGCAGGTGCGGCCCGATGCAGAGATCGGTAAATCCATCCTGATGGTAGAGCGAGACGCTTTCGACATCCTTCAGGGTATCTTCAAGAATCTCAACCTTGTAAGAGTCGTTCCGGACTGTTTTGAAAAACTCTATGGCGGCGGTGCGGCTCATCTCTTCGCGCCGGATCTGGATATCTCGCTTGCTGATCTCCAGCATCCGTACTTCGATCTTGCGGAGATCCTCTTCGCGGAAGCGGTGCGTGGAGGCAACATCGTAGTAGAATCCCTGTTCGATGGAGGGACCAGCTCCGAATTTGCTGCCAGGATAAAGCTCCTCAATTGCCTGGGCCATAAGGTGGCTTGAGCTGTGCCAGAAAATATCCGGTCCGGAGGGGGAGGTAAAGGTAATGATCTCTATTGCCGCATCAGCGGTAAGGGGTGTACTGAGGTCAATCGCAACGCCGTTCACCTTGAGCGCCAGGGCATCCTGTGCAAGTTTGCGTCCGATGGAGAGTGCAACGTCGTTGCCGGTCGAGCCGGTGGGAAATGTTTTAACACTCCCGTCCGGAAGGGTAAGGGCTATTAAAGCCGGAAGTTCCTGATTGTCAGACATTCTTTTTTCTGTCGTTTCACTCCATGCGAAAGGGACACCATTGTGCTTGCTCCTCTGCTGGAAAAATATCAATGCAGCCGCTTTATGTTAGTACTGTCGGGCCAGGGGGGCTACTCAGTTTAAAACTGTTTTCCCCGGTTCCGTAATGTGGACTTGGACTATACACATAATATTAAAATATTCCAAATCAGTTGACCATTCCGAGCAGTTCCGGGGTGACGCTCTCCTTGCCCTGTTTCAGGGTGAGGACTTCAGCCTTTCGTTTCAGCTCTCTTCCATAGGAAATCTGGCTGATGAAGGGGGCTTTTTTAACCATTTCATTCAGGAGTGCATTGGCTTCGCTGCTCCATGAAACTTTCTGTGCAGGTTCCTCCGATGCAGTTGTGCGCCGATTAAGGGGGAGAAAGTTAAAGAGCATGTCATAGAGGGCGTTGACAATCTCCTGCAAAAGATAGACTGCGCCGCTGTGTCCCATGAAGGGGGTGCCCAGTGCTCTGCGGACAATCGGACCAGGAAAGCCGGCCGGGATAAATCGTGTTTTTGCGTCAAGCTCGGCCAGATAGATTTTATCGACAATCCTGCCGAAAAGAAACTGCGGCTGTTTCTGCTGAATCTCCTCCCGGATGAGGGTGTTGTCAGCTTCCGCAGTGTCGTGGCTGAAGAGGCACTGCATGCCCATCTCTCCCGACAGAAAGGTTTCAAGTCCGAGGGCATAGGTTTTTGCTGCGGTGGCTCCGAACCGAATCGTCGGGAACCATTCTGCCTGTGGCCCGCGCCAGAGATCCCAGATTGGCTTCAGGGTAGTGCGTTTCTCTTTCTGCATGAACGTTTCGGCCTCTTGCTCTCTTTTCAGGAGGTCGCCAAGATCGCGAATGAATTTTTCTGTTTCGCCGATGCCGAATGGTGCATGAAGTACCGGGCGGTTCAGTGTTTCGGCTAGGGCGTGACCGAATTCGTGGTACATCTGCACAATGACATCAGCGTTTTTAAGATCGGCAATGTCGTGCAGGGAGCTTTCAAAGGGATAGACGTGCAGTAACTCTCCACCGGCTCCTGCTATGAGGCGCTTGAGTTCAGCCAGATCTGATGGGCTGTTGAAGCAACCGTAGGTTGGGCCGATAATGGAAACTGTGCCGGCTTTGACTGCTGCCGGACGGTTGTTGCCAAATGTTTCATGGAGCCAGCGGAGGGCGCGGTCTCGTCCCTGCCACTCATCTTCACCAAGTGAGTTTGATGGGAAAAATCGGACGTCGGGGTATTTCATGGTAAGCATCCGTTCGTGGTCACTGCCGATCATCTCGCTCTCGGCGCTTGATACCAGAATCAGTTGCCTTCCCGGTGCCTGAAGTTTTTCGATGGTCTCCCTGACAATCTCCGAACTGCCTGATGAGGCAATCTCCTTTTCGGTCAGGCTGGTTGGAGTAAAGTTTTCAAGGTAGGGTACGGCATCGGTATAGTCGATGACGGCTACACCCACCAGATTGTAGCAGCCAACCGG
Organism: uncultured Chlorobiaceae bacterium; assembly: GCA_903820085.1. Lineage (GTDB taxonomy): Bacteria > Bacteroidota > Chlorobiia > Chlorobiales > Chlorobiaceae > Chlorobium. The sequence goes on along the minus strand of CAIJGA010000030.1, from coordinate 130,941 downwards.
AGCGTCGGCAATGACGTGGACATCCTGGAGCGCACAGAAGGTATTGACGGCTCCCCAGTAAGCGCTTGCGGTTGATTCGTCCCGAACGGTTTTTCCCATAAGTCGATAGGCTGGTAATCGGTTGTTTATAATACTTGCTTTTTTAGCGGGTGAGCCCCTGCAATGATACGGGAAGCACTCCCACGGGCTTAAGTTCCCCTCTCAGTGCATCAACCGCCGCCTCTTCACTTGCCCCGTTTGAAGAGTAGGTGCAAAGGTAGGTGGTTATTTCCGGAAAATAGTTAATGATGTAGGGGGTTCCAAGCGAGACAAATATCAGAGGTTTCTCTTTCGGCACTATCCTTACGAGTGAGTGGATGAATTGCTGCTGTTTTTCGGTCAGTTTCAGCGTCCCGGAGCCGGAAAGCGCTTTGACATAGGCGGTGACAATAACAGCCGTCGCCTTCATGGTCAGATCGGTGGCGTTTGCATAGCCCGTTGAGTCCGTATCAGGGTCGATTCTGATATGGCTGATGCTGTAATAGTGGTCGAGGTTCTTGATATATTCTTTTCCGGTTTCGCTGTTAGTCTTATCCTGCAGCATGATATTGAGGATACGGCCAGATGATGGATCTGTTTTCAGCGGGAGGTAGTGGCTGGCATCATTGACCAGGGTGACGGCGCGTGAGGCAATATTTCTGGCAAGGGCTCGGTGTGATTCAGGGTTTATCTCATCCTTGATCCGGTTCAGATCGACCAGTTTCCGGTTTTCGATGTCCAGCCACTTTTTGACCTGCAGGATTCTGCGTACCGAGGCATTAATTTGTTCCATGGGAATAACTCCCTCTTCGACCGCTTTGACAATTGAGCTGTGGGCAAGTTCGGGATCGGGTGAAAAGAGTAGCAGGTCGTTGCCAGCCTGTACGGCTTTAACAGAAATATCCGGCACGTTTTGACCATTGTAGAGTGCCTTCATGTTCAGGGCATCGGTAATGATCAGACCCGTGAAACCGAGTTCCCGGCGGAGCAGGTCAGTGACAATTGCTTTTGAAATGGAGGCAGGTTCCATGGTGCCAGTCAGTTTTGGTACGGCCAGGTGTCCGGTCATGATACTGATGACGCCCTGTTCTATGGCTGCCTTGAAGGGTTTCAGCTCGTATGCATCCAGTTGCTGTCGGTCAGCCTGAAGGACAGGAAGCGAAAGATGGCTGTCGATGGTAACATCTCCATGCCCCGGAAAATGTTTTGCTGTTGCAATGATCCCGTGCGACTGGAATTCCTTGATGATAGCCGTAGACATGGTAATGGCGAGTTCCACACTGTCGCTGAACGAACGGGTGTTGATGATGGGGTTTAACGGGTTGATGTTCAGGTCAACCGTCGGGGCATAGTTCTGGTTGATTCCGATCAATTTTGCCTCTTCAGCGATGGCTTTTGCCATGTTTGCGGCGAGTTCAGGATCCCGGGTTGCGGCAACGGCCATGTTTGGCGGAAACTCGGTTGCTCCGCTGAGCCTCATGGCTACACCCCGTTCCATATCGGCGCTGATCAACAGAGGGCGCGGCGCAATCGACTGAAAATGGTTGGCAAGCATGGCTGCGCTGAAGGCATCTCCCTTGAGAAACATGACGCCTCCGACTTTTCCTTCCAGTACCAGGCGGCTCAAGAGCTGGTACTCTTTGTCAGCACTGCTGTTGTAATGGCCTTCAATTTGCGCGATAAGCATTTCTCCGACTTTTTCCGACAGCGTCATGCTTTTCAGACTCTCTTCAATGCGGGAATCGGTTTTGCTGAAAATCTGCTGAGCGCACCACTTTTCGCGACCCGGCTTTGAGGTGGCCGATCCGGTCGATGCTACCGATGTGAGGAGCAGAAAGATAAAAAGGCAAAAGAGAGAGAGAAGAGAAATAATTTTCATAAGGAGCTGATTTTTTTCCGTGCACGCTGCTTCTTAGTTGACGTACGTCAAGTTATCTGCTGAAAAGTAAAAAAAATCCCGACAATCCATTATTGCAGGAATCAGGATGCAAGACATTGTTTTTAAGGAAATTCCCCGGTTCGGTTACCTTGCCCGTCCATTGTAGACCACCCCTCCGTTATCAAGGTAGAGCTGCAGAACTGCGCAGGCTTTGTTGCGGCAGATACCTGTAGCCACTTCAATCCCTCGGTTTTCAAGCTCAGCAATCCACTTTTCTGGTTTTGCTCCTTCATCAAACCCGGCATGTTTTGCATCAATGGTGGAGGCTCCGCATACCAGCCTTGTGACACCTGACCAGATGATTGCACCGAAACACATGGCGCAGGGTTCTGAAGATGAGACCAGTTCATAACCTGGAAAGCCGGGCTGGTTGAGCGTGTATGAAGATAGGCGGTGCTCGGCAATGGCGAGAGCCAGCATCTCGGCGTGGGCATGAGAGCAGTTGCTCTGGACAACAAGATTGACCCCTACAGCAACCAGATTGCCTGAAGAGCGCTCAAAAACAGCCGCACCGAATGGGCCACCGGTTCCGTTGATGACGTTCTGCCTGGCCAGTTCTATGGCGAACTTCATGCGTTCGCTGTCCGACAGGAGTGCTTCGCTGTGTTCAGCAAAAAACTCTTTAAGCCATGACGGCAGGATGGCTTCGAAATGACAGTCAGGCATCAGCAGAACTCTTCAGCTAAAATTGGATTATTTGAGCCGCAGTTCAGCTCATATAAAGATAAGGTTTCCAATCATCGGAAAACGTTGTTGTCAGTTGCTGCATGAACATCAGGTTATTGGGCCGGATCGCCTGCTTTAAAGGGTACATGCCTGCCTCGCGAGGGGTTCTGTTTCCTTTTTTTGAGTTGCAGCGAGGGCATGCTGTAATGAGGTTTTCCCATGAATACTCGCCGCCTCTGGAGCGTGGTATGATGTGATCAATGGTCAGGGGCAGATCAGTTTTGCCGCAGTACTGACACTGGAAACTGTCTCTGATGATAATGTTTTTCCGGGTCAGTATAATGCTCTTGTAGGGTACCCTGACAAAACAGGTCAATCGTACAATACTCGGGAGAGGAAAGTTGCGGGAAACCGTGCTGATGACCCGCTCCGGGTGGTGGGTCACCTGCACAGCTTTGCCTCCAAAGAGTAAAAGAACAGCTTTCTGAGCGTCACAAATACTTAAAGGTTCATAGCTGCTGTTGAGTACAAGGACTTTCGTGTGATGTAATAGCATACGCTGAAGTTTCTTTACAGTATAACAGCGCAGATTTTTACTTCAAAATATGTTAGGTGTCCTTTCAGATAATTTTTTCGCCGGGCTGCTTACAATGAGCAGCAGATGTTCAGTTGCCTTGAGGCCATCGCTTCATCGAGTCGTCTGACCGGGGTTGTTACCGGGGCTGAAAGTACCAGATCCGGGTTGTTTGCGGCTTCATCGGCAATGCTGAGCAGTGCCTTAGCAAAAGCTTCAAGCGTCTCTTTTGACTCTGTCTCTGTCGGTTCAATCATGATTGCTTCACTGACAATGAGCGGGAAGTAGATAGTCGGAGCATGGAAGCCGTAGTCGAGCAGCCTTTTTGCAATATCAAGCGTCCTGACCCCGTGTGCCTTTTTCTGCCGGTCTCCCGAGAGGCAGAACTCGTGCATGACCGGTTTTGGGTAAGGCAGGTCGTAGCTTTCGAGCAACAGGCTAAGCAGGTAGTTGGCATTGATGATGGCATTTTCCGAAACCCGTCTCAGCCCATCGGGCCCAAGCATCCGGATGTAGGTATAAGCCCTGACCAGCACGGCAAAGTTTCCGAAGAAGTTCATCATCCGGCCGATACTTTCCGGACGGTCATAAGAGAGTTTGTAGCTCGTTCCCTCCTTCTCAATAATCGGAACCGGCAGAAAAGGCACAAGCTTTTCACTGACGCCGACCGGGCCGCTGCCTGGACCGCCACCGCCATGTGGGGCTGAAAATGTTTTGTGAAGGTTGTAGTGCATGACATCAAAACCCATGTCGCCAGGGCGGGTGATGCCGAGAAGAGCGTTCATGTTGGCGCCGTCCATATAGAGCAGGCTGCCGTTATCGTGCACCATTTTGGCTATGAGCTGGATCTCTTTTTCAAACAAGCCGATGGTGTTGGGATTGGTCAGCATCAGCGCAGCTACATCACCGTCAAGCTTGCTCCGAAGGTCGGCGAGGTCGGTACGTCCGTCGGCCTTACCTTTGACCGATATAATCTCATACCCGGCCAGAGCGGCTGAAGCGGGGTTGGTGCCGTGTGCCGAATCAACTACAAGGAGCTTGTGGCGTTTCGAGCCCTGAGATTCATGGTACTTCTTGATGAGCAGAATACCGGTAAGCTCTCCGTGGGCTCCAGCGGCAGGTTGCAGGGTTACGGCCGCCATTCCGGCAATTTCGCGGAGCATCTCCGCCAGTTCATACATGAGCTGCAATGCACCCTGAGTTGTTTTGCCTGGCTGCAGGGGATGGAGCGCGCTGAACCCCGGTATGTCACATGTATAGTCGTTTATCTTGGGATTGTACTTCATGGTACAGCTTCCCAAAGGATACATGTTCTTGTCTACATGGTGGTTCAGGTTCGAGAGTCGTACAAAATGACGCACAACCTCACTTTCGGCCACTTCGGGAAGTTCAGCAGGTGTGGTGCGCAGAAATTTTGAGGGCAGTATACTCTCCAGCGGAAGTTCAGGGAAATCGTTTCCGGAGAGGCTGTATCCTTTGCGTCCTTCGCGGGAAAGTTCAAAAATCAGTTTTTCTCTCATAGCGTTTATTATAAATCTTGATATTTTGTTGCTTTAAAACGACTTACAAAGGAATTAAATCCTTTAGAATAGTCAAAACTTTACCAAAACTTTACAAATCGTTCAATATTCCCCTTTTTTAAACCTTCCATATACTTGAGAAATATTCCGAGAAGTTATCAAAGATAAGGAAAAAGAGAGAGTAAACTTTTGAAGTGTAAAATATTATTCTCTTCTGAAAAGGTGCATTTGCTGCATTTACTACATAGGCCAATAGTGGCGCACCTCTCCGGGGTGTAGTTTGGAAAAACACCCTACACCAAGCTACACGCCCTACATGAAGAGAACCGGAACCCTGCCCGGCCCCTGTCATTTGTCTGGTCTGCTGGAATGGTGAATTTTCAGCCCGCCGCTTACCATGCCTGAAGGCTCAATTTTGGGCTGTCCGCCTGATCTGGCATGAGAGGATGAACCTGCAAATCTCCGGCTTCCTGATCCGCCGGTATCCTCAATTTCGGGGAATCCTGAACCGTCCGGCTGTGGTGTGTCGGAATCTGGAGCATACTCTTTCTTTTGTACCGCCGGGGACTGGGTTTTTTCTCTCGAATAACTACCGTATAAAAATGAGTATTTCAGTATAACATCAATCAAATATTGATACGTTATTCATCATCAAAACAATGCCTTTTCCGCCATCAATCTACATCAACAGAATAGCATAAAAGCCATTCCTCACAAGGCTTTTTCGGTAAAAAGGTAGACTGTATCAACCGCCTGAAAGTGCATGGTTAAAGAGTGTCGAAATCTATCTTTCAGTAAATGAAAAATCCTGAAATTACTCAGGCTCTTTATATTGTTTTTCACTCTGTTTTGCTGTCAACCCGCCGCGCCCGCCGGTCATTCTCAAGCCTTGCGGTAACATTGCGGTCTGTTACAAGACACTCCAATCAAACGGCTCATCTTGCGAATGGCTCACGGGCTGCACCTTTGGCAACACATAGGGAAGAAATGCCGCTAAAAGCGTTATGCGCTCTTTCGGCTCAAGCTGCTGCAACAGCCCCGGCAAGCCTTCCAACTCTGTAAAGAAAACCTCTTTCAGCACTGAGCGTAATTCACTTGTTACCCTGTTCGGGGTTCCGGCTTGTCTGCCGCCTGTCTTGGTTCCATGCATGGTGGCTGTGGTATGGTTGTCTACTATTCTCTATTTTAGATGCATGGTTATACACACAATATACGCGTGGTCACCCAATAAAACCTATGCCACTGTATCTCTTTCAGGTTTTGCCGTTGGTCTCTCATGTACTGGTTGAGCAATATCTTCGAATCTCTCGTCTTGCCCCGTAAGAATCCTTTATAAGCATTTTAAGAGATCATCCTGCCCCTTTGTTACGTTAGTGCTTCTGGAATATAGTGCATGGTTGGCTCGGTTAAAATGATAGGCTATTGAACAATCTTAACCTGAACCGTCTACATGAGAATAATTTTAGAACGGTAATTCTGATAAATCCACTTGTGGGTTCAAAGACTCATGACAATCCTGTTAACCTCATTATCTGGCAACTGTCAACACCATCAACAGGAATACAGGTTGTGTAGGAATAGAATTGGCACTGATCTACCGCAAATGATGAGTAAAGCTGTTTATGAAATAAATATTGCAAAAAATACGTATTACAGTTGTAATTGACTGGGGTGTAGATATTAGAGGGTATCCTCATACAAATCAATTTTCTATGATTTCCTCCATTTTCTGAAATAAACATCACAATCAATCGATATAAATCGCATATGATTATTATATATATGAATACATCGTCACAACGAATTTATTACTTAAAATCGTCTTAATTACGCCATCCCAGATTAATCGTATATATGATTTTTTTTTGATGTTTATTTCGTTAGAATTAGCTGATTAAGAAATTAATTTCATCGATGCAGATAATATCATTGGCTTTTTAAAATGATTAAAATTTAAGTTTTAGAAATCAACCACATAACCACCATGACGATTATTAATAAACAGTCAAGAATAGGAATACTTCTTTTAGTAATGATGGCAGCGCCATTCTTGCCCGTAGCTTCAGCTAATCTGAGTGACCTGTCGCGCCAGATGAACATAGATTTGCAGCAACAACAGCAACGGCAACAACAACAAGAGCAATTACAGTTACAACGACAACAACAACAACAGCAAGAACAGCAACTACAGTTACAACGGCAGCAACTACAGTTACAACAACAACAGATGCAGCAACAACAGCAACAAAATCTATGGCGTAGATAACAGCAGAAGCGGCAGAACTTTCATGGTCAGGGCTCAATCGCTATCCCCTTTTGGTGGGGTAGCGGTTCCCGGTTAAAATGGGGTTTCCTCTTCCGTGTTTACTGCTGCCGGGTGCCCTGTCTCGTTGAAGTGGTTGAACCTTGCATGGTATGTAAACTCATTGAATTTATAGTATCATTCATCGGCTCGACACTTTACGACACTTTGTCGTGATCGGTGTAAAATTGTGCTGTGAAAACCTCTCTAAAATCTCACTTAATCCGTGCCGGGTGATCTGGTTAAAAGAGGTTCCCTTGTATGTCATTGAGGCTCGCTTTCTGCTCTCTCAAGTACTTGTTAAGCCATACCTCTGATTCCCTCAATTTCTTCCATACAAAACCTTTATCAGCGTTGCGCGCAACTTTCGTCTTTCCTGCTTTAGTTGTTGGCCCTGTTGACCGCCCATCAATCTGAACCGCTCTTGTTGCTTCTATCAATCCTGCCATCAGTGAATCGGTCTTGCTGTCATGGTTTGAAGGTGAAGCCTGCCTGCTTCGCCATGTGAAAAAAGGAACTGATTGTAATGCCTGCGCGCCCGGCCTGAAGGCAACGGGTAAACTGCCGGTCTGCCTCTGTCAGTTTATATCCGGGGTGGAACTGGCTGATCTCATGGAAGTATTGCCGCCCGGCTTCGCCATACTCTGAAGCAATGGCAAACCCGATCTTCAGCCATTCATCATAACCGCCTGTAAGGTCATACCCTGCCGCCAAAATCTGGCTTAGAATCGCTTCAAAATACTGGCCGCTTTCCTGAACCGCTGCCCGATCAACTGCCCGCCGTGCTGGTCGCTGGGCTGGGCTGGAACTCTTCCGCCGAATCCTGAAAAGCCGCGCCTCTGGATTTCGGTACAGTGCCGGGTCATAACTCACAAAACGCAACCGCGAAACGTCCTTACATGCCGGGTCAACGTGAACGCCCCATGCCGCAAGAAAATAGGCTTCAAGCTGCAAGAACGCCGCTTCGTGCTGCGCTGGGTCGATCTGAACATAAATGCTCAAGCCGCGCCCTGATACGCTTTCATGGCCTGCAAAAACAAACTGATCTGCGTACACGCGCGCCCGTGCCGCTGGCTCTGCAATGCCTGGGTTTTCTTTGTTGTCAAGGTCAAGATTAATGAACCCTGAATGCTGCTGAACGTATGCCATGCCGCGCCTGCCGTTAAACAGTGCGCTGGGGGCAACCGCCGGAACTCGTTTCTTTGCTTCCTTGATCTGGCTGGGGTCATTCAAAGCCCGAACCGTTTCAACCTGCCGCCGCCATTGGCCCGATTGAACGCCATGCAAAAAGGCTTCAACCGTCATTGTTCCGCTGGGTGTCTGCTGAAAGGCATTGCTGAACGCCGATATCAACCGGCTGCCGGGGTCGTCAGAATGGTTGTGCATCTTGCCCCCCTTTGATAGCAGGGTAAAAATAGCCGCCGCTCTTCCGGTATTTCTCAAAGCCTGCCGCCTGCATTCGTTGCGAAAAGGTTTTACCACCTACCGCCCGGAACCCCTCAGCCTTGCAAAACGTCTGATACTCATTCAACAGGGTTCCTCTCGGTAAATCATGCCCTGAAGTTGAAACGGTATAACTTGCATCCTCAAGCCACAAAGAAACGGTGTCGCTCTCATGCCTGTATCGCTGCAACGCCTGATCTGCCGCCGTGCATGGTGAAAAATCATTCTGCTTCAATAGCCTTGCCAAGCCTTCAAGAATCCAATTGAGAACGCCCGGCAACTCTGTTTCAACGATCTTCTTTGAAAGGTTGGTGTCTTTCTTCGCCGGGTCAATCGTCACGCTGAACGGAATAATCAGGAACCGCCGGAAGAAGGCATGAGAGTTTTCAACCTCTGCCGGTAGCTTGTTCGCATTACAAAAAAGCCGCCCGTAATCTTCCATTGTGTGAACGTCCTGATACAAGATTTTGGCTGAAACCGGCTCACAACTTGCAAGCGACTTGAAAACGTCACAATCTGCAACGCCGCCGATCTCTGCACAGATATTGATTAATCTGTCCTGAAGGTCTGCCCGTGCGTTTTCATTGCCGGTCAATAGCTTCAAACTATGCCCTGAAACGTTCTCCCTGCCAAGAACCGCCCGGAAGGTGTCCTGAAACACGCTCTTGCCATTGGAACCCGGCCCATAAAGAACCGGGATTTTTTCAAGTTTCAGCACTCGGGAAGAAATGAACGCCAACGCTGCCGCCTCTGCCAATACGCGCTGGCTCTCCGGGTCTGGCTGAACGTCATCAAGATAAGCCTGCCATTTCGGGGCTGTCGCTGTCGGGTCATAATCGAAGGCAAGCTGATAACGAAGGAAATCATCAGGCTTGAACTCTCGAAGATGAACGCCATCTGTGCCAACGTTCAATGTGCCGTTTCTCAGGTTTATACAAACTGTTCCCCTGTCACGCTCCGGGGCTGGAAGGTGTGCGCTCGTGAAAAACTGCTTTGTGAGGTCATCACGAAACCGAAAATACTTTGCATCAACGAACCGAACGCCCATCTTCTCAAGTGCCTGCCCAAGAAACTGTTTCAGGTCGTTTTCATCAACCGCCTGCCAGTACGCGCCATTGTACACATAAACGCGCCCGTGCTGGGCTGCAAGCTGCCATTGATTAGCCTTGCAAAGGTTCAACAGGTGGTCAACGCCATAAACAACAAAATGTTTCTGTGTTGGTTTGCAACGGTCGATCTGCTTTTGAATCGCCTTCACTGCGTCAACGTCTCCGCTCGCTTCAGCCGCATTCAGTTCAGCCCGAAGCTCGATAATTTCAGGGAATGCCAAAAGTTGGAAATCAACCTTACCAACCTGTTTAAGCATTGCCGGAAATATTCCCTTGTGCTTTGGTGCGCTCATGCTCTGGCCTCCCGCTCGATCAACCGGCCATCAACGCCGATCATGTGCAAAGTACGTTCGCAGGCTGGCCTCATGCCTGCCCCCCGTCAGTCTCAACGGTTGCCCTTGCGCTGCCGGTAGCCATGAATCTGTCAATCTCAATCGGGTCAAACACAAGCCGCCCAAATGGTGACCGCCTGCCGGGGAAGGTGTCCGGCTGGGTGCTTTTTTTCTTGTAAAGTGTGGCGCGCGCAATCTTCAGCCCGTGAACATCTTGGAAATACTGAATTGCGCCCTCGGTGGAAAGGGTTTTCTGCTGCCTCTGCTGAATCGCCGGGGCTGCCTGCTGGGTGGTGGGGGTCTCAATACTATTCATGCTTCAGTTTGATTTATAACCAAGGGTTATTCCTTGATTACATCAAAATAAGCAGAAGTATTCTTATAAGGTGTTAAATTAAAGCATTTTACACCCCTTGAACTTCCCCTGAACTTCCCCGCTTCTTCACTTTCTTTGACGTTTTCTTTTTTAAGCTATCCTGTACGCTCTTCAACCCCCGGCCATGCTTCAAAAAATCCTTTTCATAGGCATCGTAAAAAATCCTCTGTCCTTGTGAATAATCTATAACAGGGTTTTCTTTTCCCGTAGGAATCACTATGCCATCAATCTCTAATTGAGCATTTGCAAGCCATCCCCTAAAACTCCCTTTATTTTTGTTAATCAAATCAATAATATCCTGCTTTGGCTGATAAGCTGGCTTCTTCGCTTCCTGATCTCCCGCCGGTGCTGCGGTCTGCTGCTTCCTTTCTCTCTGAACGTCTTGAATGAACTCAACCGCCTTCAATCCAGCCAATTGGTGAACTTTACCAACACTAAAACCAAGCTCATTTTGAAAATGATCTTCAATCAGCTTAACGAGTTTGTAGAGATTATCTTCATCCACTTTTTGTAATTCAAAGACAATTTGGCGCGGTGTTCCGTCAAGAATGATACGTTCTGAAACAAACTTCAGCGGCGGATAACTTGAAAGAAATTTGTGCGGTGTATAGCCGTGCTGAAGCCAACAAAATCCAGCAAAAAGTGTTTCCCGAACGCCTTGCCCCCAGCCCGCCTCTCCCTCCGATTGTGTGCCCATTTTTTGCCCGTGTAGCTTGTGTAGGGTCGTGCAGGGTAGTTCTCCAAACTACACACCCGCAACGCCCGCCACTGTTGGCTGATGTAGCAAATGCAGTAAATGCACCTTTTCAAAAGAGTAAAACATTTGCCACTAAAAACCTACGATTTTTCTTTCTTCTTTACTCTTAACTTTTTGGAATATTCCCTAAGAAATAAAGAGAGAGAGATAAAAAAACATCTACCATGAAGGCAGTTTATCCATTGCCGCCGTTTTCGTTTCATCTACAACCTTTGCATAAACTTGCGTTATTGCAATTGTCGAATGCCCCAATAGCTTTGATAGCGTGAAAAGGTCAACGCCGTTTTGAAGGCTCATTACCGCGAAGGTATGCCGGGAACAATGGGGGGTAAGATTGAACGGAATACCTGCCGCCTTGCCCCAAGCTCGAAGAACATTTAAACATTGTGTTGCGCCCGGTAAAAGAAAAATTCTGTCGTCATCTGCTGGCCTGTCCTTGTGAAGAAGTTTTGTTTCTTCAAGATATTTTAAAGCCTGCGTGCCCATTACCAAGTATTGCCACTTCCCATTTTTTTTCATTTTAAACCGAATCGTCAACCGTTCGCCATCATGCTGAATATCGGCATCGTGTAAAGCCCGAAGGTCTGAAATCCTCAAGCCCGTAAAGCAAGCAAACAAAAACGCCGTTTTTATCGCCGGGTGTGTGCATGGGGTCGTCTCAATGCTTTTGATCTGGTCAATGGTCAAATATTTCAGGGAAACATCATTTTTCTTGAACGGCTTCAGACTTCTTGTGAAATCAGATACAAGGTGTTCCCGTGCCGCTTGGTTTAAAACGACTTTTAACCCATGTAAATAATTCGCCTTTGTTGTTTCCTTGAGTGTTAATCCGTCGATATAGGCCCGGAACTGCTCGGCCCATGTCTGATTAACGTTGTCCATTGGTAAAGACTTTTTGCCGTTGAAATCCTGAAGATGTTTCAAGGTGTTTTTATAGAGGGGTTCGCCGTTTTTCTCATGAAGTATTACCCTTTCGAAATACTCAAGAAAATCAGTGCTTCGCCTCTCCTTCCCAAGAAATACCGCTGCCGGGTCGATCTTCAATTGTGCCTCAAGGTCTGCCGCCTTCGCTTCAGCTTGTCGCCGTGCTTTTTGATACTCCCGGCCTGCTGCTCTCTCGGTCTGAATCTCTGTTTTAACCTGCTGTCGTTGCCCCTTGAAATAAATGTCAATACTGAAGGAAACGCCGCCCTCTTTCAGTGCAATTTCCCGAATTGAAACGCCCATATAACACCCCGTTATTTCCTGTAAACTTTGCAGAAACTTTACAAATTCAAGGGAATATTACAGAAAAGAAGGGGAAAACCAAAGAGTAAAGGGGAGCTATTTAGAGAGATTTTTTCGTTTAAGTCGTTTTATAATAAGGCTATTCTGAGAAGTATTGAAAATTTGCTGACTATATAGAAATATGGTTGAGCAAAAATCAGTTTTTCTCTCATGGTATTGCTTCAAGAGTGGCTGTTGGTCTTTATGGTCGGCTGTTTTTCAATATAGAAGAAGGTGAAGAGAAGCTCAAGACAATCAGAAAAAAAAGAGAGGTTAACGGGTTGTTTCAGCTCTCCGTATTTTTGTCAGCCAAGATTTTCTCCATTGCCTCTTTGGCGGCAAGCTGTTCGGCATCTTTTTTTCTCGGGGCGGAGCCCGTTCCAAGGAGCTGACCGGTGCAGGTAACTCCGACGGTAAAGCTTTTCTCGTGCTCTGCGCCGGTTTCAGTTATCACGGAGTAGAGGGGTGGAGGCAGATGGTTAGACTGGGTGTACTCGATGAGGCGGCTTTTATAGTTATGTTCCGCAGCTACAATCGTTTTGAAATTGGGATGCTGGATGATATTGCGGATAACAAAATCGAAAGCAATCTGAATGCCTTTGTCGAGATAGATGGCGCCGATAAGTGATTCGAAAGCATCGGCAAGGGCAGATTCACTGATCCTGATTTTATGGTGATCAGCCGATTCGCCGAGGAGGAGATGCTGGCCAAGTCCAAGGCTGCGGGCAAATCCGGCGAGGGACTTGCTGTTTACAATCTTTGCGCGGTTGCTTGAAAGTTCTCCTTCAGCGCTTGCAGGAAGGTGCTTGAAAAGGTATTCGGAAATCAGCATGCCAAGAACCGAGTCACCAAGAAATTCAAGGCGCTGGTTTGATTCGATCAGGTACGCTGTGGCGGGGTCATGGACCAGGGAGCGGTGAGTAAGGGCGGTCTGGTAGAGTTGCAGGTTTTTGCCTGGTTCCCCTATAAGCCGTTGCAGATACGCAACTGTTTCAGGAGATAGGGTGGTGCTTTCCGCAGAACTCCTGTTTTCCGAATCATCACTGCTCTCACCTGATCGGTGAAAAGCCAGAGATGTCAGCTTATGCCAGAATTGCTCCACAGGCAGCAATGGTTTTGTCAGAGCGATGAACCGTTCCTGAAAATGATTGAGCCGTTGTGCCCTCCAAAGCCGAAACCGTTATTGAGCGCGTATTCAATTGACCGTTGTTTTGGCGTGTTTGGTGTTACATCCAGATCAACCAATGGATCAAGATTGTCGAGATTGATGGTCGGCGGAACGATCTGGTGCTGCATGGCAAGCAGGCAGGCAATTGATTCAACAACCCCTGCAGCGCCAAGCAGGTGGCCTGTCATGGATTTTGTAGCACTGATGCTGAGCTTGTAGGCATGCTCACCAAAGACGGTCTTGATGGCGGCGATTTCGGCAACATCACCGAGCGGCGTGGAGGTGCCGTGGGTATTGATGTAGTCGATCTGCTGGTGTGTGATTCCTGCCATGGCGATTGCGGTTTTCATGGCATTGACTGCTCCTATGCCTTCCGGGTGTGGTGCAGTCAGGTGATAGGCATCGGCGGTTGCTCCTACACCGACGATTTCGCCGTAGATTTTTGCTCCACGGGCTTTAGCGGAATCGAGAGATTCAAGGATCAATGATCCGCCACCTTCGCCCATAACAAAGCCGTCACGGTCACGGTCGTAAGGACGTGATGCCTGCTGAGGCCGATCGTTGGCCGTAGAGAGCGCCTTGGCTGAGTTGAAGCCTCCAACACTCATCTGCGTGATCGGTGCTTCTGATCCGCCACAAACCATATAGTCGGCCATACCTGCCTGAATGAGCATGTATGAGTCAATGATGGCATGGAGCGATGTTGCGCAGGCGGAAGCTGTGGCATAGTTTGGACCCCGGAGTCCGTTGCGGATTGAAATCTGCCCGGCAGCAATGTCGGGGATAAGCATCGGAATAAAGAAAGGGCTGATACGTCTTGGGCCTCTTTCCAGAAAATTCTTGAACTGTTGTTCGTAGGTGGTCATGCCCCCGATACCTGAGCCATGTACCACACCGATTCTCAGCGGGTCAATTTCTTTCAGATCAAGACCTGAATCTGCCAGCGCCTGACCAGCTGCGATAACTGCATACTGACAGAAGGGATCCATGCGGTCGGCGGATTTTCTGTCAATATAGTTTGAAGCGGTAAATTCCTTAAGTTCGCAGGCAAAGGTTGTCGCAAAATCAGTCGTATCGAAATAGGTTATAGGTGCAGCACCACTCTTTCCCTGATAAAGTGCATTCCAAAAATCCTCTTTGGTAAGACCTATAGGAGTTAAAACACCTATACCGGTAACTACGATTCTTTTGCGTTCCTGAGCCATCTGTTATGATTTAACTGGTTTTCCGTTTGCCTGCTTTTTAGCGGTATTTGTTACTTCTTGACGATATAGTCGATAGCCTGCTGAACGGTGCCGATCTTTTCAGCATCTTCATCAGGAATCTGTACACCGAACTCACTTTCGAGTTCCATGATCAGTTCAACGGTATCAAGTGAATCTGCACCGAGGTCATCGGAAAATTTTGATTCCATCTTGATCTGATCTTTGTTAACGCCCATCTTGCTGACGATAATATCGTATACCTTATCTTTGATTTCTGCTTCAGTCATTGCAATGTTCTCCCGATTAAATAGTTGGTGATTGATAAAAAAAATTGAAAAGTTTGACAATATACAAAGAAAACAGGCTTGCCCAAATCACATTACCATACCGCCATTGACGCTGATGACCTGACCGGTAATGTATGAGGATTGGTCGCTGGCCAGGAATGCAACAGCATTTGCAACATCCTGCGGCGTGCCGAAGCTTGCGAGCGGGATGGCATCGAGCATTTTCTGGCGGACTTCATCGGAAAGCGCGTCGGTCATTTTCGAGGAGATGAATCCCGGAGCGACCGCATTGGCCCTTATGTTGCGTGATGAGAACTCTTTTGCTATCGATTTGGTGAAGGCGATCACGCCACCTTTGGATGCGGCGTAGTTTGCCTGGCCAGCGTTGCCCATGAGGCCGACGACGGAGGCGATGTTGATGATCGAGCCGGAACGCTGCTTCATCATGATGCGACTGACCGCTTTCGTGCAGGCAAAGGTTCCTTTCAGGTTGACGGTAAGCACGGCATCCCAGTCCTCTTCGCTCATCCGCATCAGCAGCCCGTCGCGTGTAATGCCGGCGTTGTTGACGAGGATATCAATTCTGCCTGTTTCAGCGGCGATGTCGTTGAAGGCCTTCTGCACGGCTTCGGCGTTGGTGACGTCAAGCTCGAAGCAGTAAGCCTTCCTGCCCAGTTTCTCTACCCCTTCGGCCGTTTCCGTCAGCCATTCGGCCTTGATATCGCAAATAACGATATCGGCGCCTCTCGTGGCCAGATCAAAAGCGATGGCCTGTCCGATGCCTCTGGCAGCTCCAGTGATAACGGCAATTTTTCCTTCAAACATAGTTTCAGTCGGTTGATGTTAATGGCCTTGTTCTCACAAATGAATATAAATTTTAAACAAGAGGCAGAAGATCTGCGGCAGTATCAATGCCACGGATGGTGACCGTTTTGTCGATGCGTTTGATCAAGCCTTGCAGCACTTTTTGCGGACCGATTTCAATAAACTCTTTTGCTCCGCCCTTAACCATCGCTTCAACGGATTGTGACCAGAGCACTGAGCTGGTCAGTTGCAGTATCAGGTTGTTGCGAATCTCAGCAGCGGCGGTCACGGGGGTCGCAACAGCGTTCATGCAGACCGGTATTTCAGCATCCCGTATGTCGATCTCTGCAAGCGCAGCCGCGAGTTCCTCTTCGACCGGCTTCATCAGTGGTGAGTGAAATGCTCCTGAAACGACAAGCTCTTTTGCCATTCGGGCTCCTTTGGATGGAGCAAGTTCAACTGCCTTTTTGACAGCGGCAATTTCTCCGGAAAGGACAACCTGGCCGGGAGAGTTGAAATTGGCTGCCTGAACTATTCCCTCTTTGCCTGCCTCGGCAAGGAGAGCTTCCAGAGAGCTGTCGGGCATGCCGATAATTGCGGCCATGGTTCCGGGGTTTTTCTTGCCTGCATTCTGCATCAGCTCGCCTCGTTTTGCCACAATGCGGATTGCATCATCAAAGCCAATGGAACCGGCAAAGCAAAGCGCGGTGTATTCGCCAAGGCTATGGCCTGCAGTCATGGCCGTGTCCCTTCTGCCCAGCAGGGTTGCCACAGCAATACTGTGCAGAAAGATGGCTGGCTGGGTATATTTTGTCTGACGCAACTCCTCTTCGTTGCCCGAAAACATGATGTCGGTGATCCGGTAGCCGAGGATGGTGTTTGCCCTTTCCATCAGGGCTTGGGCTGCGGGGAATGTTTCAAAAATGTCTCGGCCCATGCCGCAATACTGGGAACCCTGTCCTGGAAAAACAAATGCCTTCATGAATACGATTGTTCAAATAAAGAGGTGAAATGTTCAGGTTACTGCCATTTTATGTAAATACCGCCCCAGGTATATCCTGCTCCGAAACTGACCAGTACAAGATTTGAACCGGTGTGCAGTTTCCCTGCTTCGTCAAGTTCTGCCAGACAGATCGGGATGGTTCCAGCTGTCGTGTTCCCATAGCTGGCAACGTTTGAGACAACTTTTTTCTCATCAAGGCCCATTCTTTCTGCTGTGGCGTTGATGATCCGCTGATTGGCCTGATGGGGTACCAGATAATCGATATCTTCAGCACAAAGGTTGTTGCGGCTCATGATTTCACCGGCAACCTCTGCCATGGAAGTTACGGCGGCCTTGAAGACCTGACGTCCGTCCTGATATATATAGTGCATTTTTTTATCGATCGTCTCATGGGATGCCGGATTCCGGCTGCCGCCGCCAGTCATGAGAAGATGATCCTTGCCGTTCGCTCCATCAGCGTAAAGGCGTGCGTCGAGAATACCGTATCCCTCCTCTTTTGCCGGTTCAAGGATGACGCCGCCGGCACCGTCTCCGAAAAGGATGGCAGTCGATCGATCGGTATAGTCTATAACCGATGACATCTTGTCGGCTCCGATGACCATAACTTTCTTGTGTACTCCTGTTTCGATAAAGCTCGATGCAACGTTCAGTGCATAGAGAAAGCCGGAACATGCAGCATTGAGATCAAAGGCCCACGCATTGGTTGCCCCGATGATGCTTTGTGTGAAACACGCCGTGGCAGGGAAGAACATGTCAGGGGTCATGGTGGCAACAATGATAAGCTCTATCTCACTGGCCTCAATTCCTCTTTTTGCAAGAAGTTGCTTTCCAACCTCCCCGCACATATATGACGTCGCTTTTTCGGGATCCTTGAGTATTCTGCGTTCGCTGATGCCTGTTCTCGACCGAATCCACTCATCGTTGGTATCCAGCATGAGTTCGAGGTCATGGTTGCTCAGAATATCGGGGGGTAAATATTTGGCTGTCGCCGTAATTGCAGCTTTCATGCGTTGTATGCAGTTATTTCATGCAGGAATAATACAAAAGTTGCCCTGTAGTTGAGTTGTTGCCAGCTTTACTGCAGAGTGGTGCGGGTAAAAACGTACTAATTATCGGACAGGACTTCCGCAATATGTTCATTGACTCGTTTTTCGATCATGTGCTCAGCCATGTAAATCATATTCTTGATAGCCCGTGAAGAAGAGCGTCCATGTCCGACTATGGAGATACCGTCAACGCCAAGGAAGGGAACTCCTCCGAACTTTTCGACATCAAAAGGCTCAAACATTCCCTTGAACAAGCCGGTTGTCACCGTTGCGATCTCCTTGTCCATTTGGCCGGACAGAACAAGTTTTTCCAGTGATTGCTTGAACAGGGTGCCCAGAAATTCAGGGATGCTTTCACCGAATTTCAGGATGGTGTTGCCGACAAGTCCGTCGCAAACTACGATGCTTGCCCGTCCTTTCAGGATGTCGTGTCCTTCTATATTGCCAAGAAAGTTGATTTTTCCCTGGTCGTGCGCCTCTTTCAGAAGCCAGTAGGCCTGCTTGAGCATCTCGGAGCCTTTGCCCTCCTCCTCTCCGATATTGAGTAAACCTGTCAGCGGTTGTTCAATTCCTGCGCCATAGCGTTGGTAGATGGTCAGCATTTCCGCAAACTGAACAAGGTTTTCAGGCTTGCAGTCAACATTTGCCCCAACATCGACAATATTGGTCAACCCCTCTCCAAGACGCGGAAAATAGGCGTAAATGGTTGGCCGAAGCACTCCCGGAATCCTGCCGAGTACAAAAAGCGATGCGGCCATCTGTGCACCGGTATTGCCTGCGCTGACAAAGGCATCAGCCTCTTTTGTCTTGCAGAGTTGCAACCCCTTGACAAGCGACGAATTTTGCTTTGTCTTGACAGCGGCAGCCGGAATGTCTTCCATAGTGACCACTTCGGGGGCGTGCAGAAATCGCAGGTTCAGAGCGCTGGTATCCAGCTCGGCAAGCAGTGGTTCAACTTTTTCCGCCTGGCCGATCAGGACAATTTCAAATCGGTTTCCGCTCTCCTGCAAAGCCTGGACAGTTCCCTCGATCACACTGGCTGGAGCGTGGTCTCCGCCCATGGCGTCAACGACAATAGTCAACATGATAGGGTTTTTGTCTTGTTTTTGTTAATCAGCTTTTTGCCAGTTTATTGACAACACATCTGCCCCGGTAGTGTCCGCAATGGCGGCATGCACGGTGCGGAAGAGTTGGCTCACCACAGTTTGGACAGTTGACTGTCGTCGCTGGTTTAGTGCGGGCATTGAACTGGGCGCGTCTTTTATCCCTTCGGGATTTCGACATTTTGGCTTTAGGATTTGCCATGGCGGTACTCTTTTATAGTCTGTTAACGATACTTGTTTTTCAGTTTTTCAAGGGACTCCTGCCACGGCGTTATGTTGCCGGGCTGAGGCTCTTCATTTTCTTTCATGCTTTTTTCACTGCCGTAGAGCCTGCAATCAGGGTTGTCCGTACAGGTCACCTTCATTGGTAACGAGAGCAGGAGGGTTTCACAAACCTCTCCGGTAATATCAATGGATTCAGCGCCCCTCTCTATTCGATTGTACTCGTCACTCCCTTCATTCTCCTCGCCAACAGTGGGTCCAAAGAGATAGGAGAGTACGAGCGATCCAGTCAGCTTTATTGAGACCGGAGCAAGACAGATGTCACAGGTAAAATCAGCCAGCGTAGAAGTGTTGATGGTAATGGTGATTTCATCTTCACTTTTTTCGGCAACCACATTGACTTCAATTTCCCTTGTAAAACCAGCGTCAGTTAATTGCCGTCCTTCGAAATCCGATGCTTTACAGGTAAAACTGAACTCATTGGCTCCATCAACCAAAGTGCCAAGGCCTATCTCTATCCGCGATTTTTCTTTATGCATATACCATCTTTTCAGTAAAAGAGAATCAATGTACAAAAATAATTATGGAAAATGAAAAGAGCAGGCGGTACAACTTTTGAAAAAATGAATAAAAAACGTCCGCGAGGATTTGTTTTTCAGAAAAACCGGTGTATATTATCACCCCGTCAGCGAAATAAAGAATACTGATGAAGATTCCGTGGTAGCTCAATGGTAGAGCATGCGACTGTTAATCGCAGGGTTGCAGGTTCGAGTCCTGCCCGCGGAGCCAAAAAAAGGCAATACACTCATGTTTGGTGTATTGCCTTTTTTCTTTTCTCTCATTTTTTCCGCTTCCGCGTTTGGCATTACTATATTTGTGCATGGATTGCATGAAAATGTCAGGAAATCGTTTATATCAACAGGCCTTATGCTTAATGTCCTCATTGTTGATGATGAAATCAATATTCGCAAGACGCTGACGGTTTTTATGGAATCGCGCGGATATCGCGTCAAAGCGGTCAATAACTCCCGTGATGCATGTGCAGAGGCTGAATTGCAGCTTTTTGACCTTGCCTTTGTTGATTTGCGTTTAGGAGCCGAGAACGGTCTGGATCTGGTGCAGTGGCTTCAGGATGCCTGTCCATGGATCAAAATTGTCGTCATCACCGCGTATGCCTCTGTCGATACGGCTGTTGAAGCCATGAAAAGGGGTGCAGCAGACTATATTCCCAAGCCGTTTACACCCGATCAGCTTGAACTTGTCATCAAGCGTCTTGCCGCTGTGTGCGGCATGGAGCGCCGCATTGCCTCGTTGCAGGAGGATCTCAGCCGCATGCATCCGGAAGTAACATTCAGTTCCCGTTACCCTGCTATGCAGCGGGTTGTTGAACTGGCCCGCCAGGTTGCCTCTTCCGAGGCTGTTGTGTTGTTACGGGGTCCGAGTGGAACGGGAAAAACTGTTCTTGCTCGTTCTCTTCATAACTGGAGTCGAAGGGCAGAAAAACCATTCAGAGTGATCTCGTGTCCGTCATTAAGTCAGGAGCTTCTTGAAAGTGAGCTTTTCGGTCATGTCAAGGGCTCATTTGCCGGGGCCGTAAGGGATAATCCAGGAAGGGTAGCCTCCTGTGAAGGTGGCACACTCTTTCTTGATGAAATAGGAGATATTCCCCTTTCAGTTCAGCCAAAACTTCTTCGTTTTCTTCAGGATCGGGAGTATGAACGGATTGGTGAGCATCAGACCCGTAAAGCTGATGTCCGCATCATTGCTGCAACCAATATGGACCTTGACAAGGCAGTCAAGGATGGGCATTTTCGTGACGACCTTTATTACCGGTTGAATGTTATCCAGATTGATTTGCCCCCCCTTGCGGGCAGACCTGACGATGTTGAACTGCTTGCAGGGAACATGCTGAAGTTTTTTGCAGCACAGAATCACAAAAATCTTGATGGATTTATGGAGAGTGCCCTTCTTGCACTCAGGACGTATTCCTGGCCGGGCAATGTTCGGGAGTTGCGCAATGTTGTTGAACGCGCCGTGATTTTGAGTAAAACAGATCGAATCGGCGTGGAACTTCTGCCCGAACAGATTTTCTCCAAAGCGCATCCAGTGCGTCTTGGAGATCCCTTGACTCTTGACGTGATTGAAGAAAACCATATACGACGTATTCTTGCGTCGTCAAAATCCCTTCAGGACGCTGCCGATCTTCTAGGCATCGACCAGGCTACCTTATGGAGGAAGCGGAAGCAATACAGGATTTGACTCTTGCCGGCCGCCTTGCAAAATTCAAGGCACTTTCTCTTCTGCCCTTGTGTTCCGCAATATACCCTATGCCACTCTTTACTTATGTTTGTGATTACACAGGCAGGCTGCTACCGTTCGATTACTGTTCAAGCAGGCTGGCAGTGCTTCATTAATCCGGGCGATGAGATAGAACAGCAAAGAGTGTCTCCTTATCCGGATATTAATTATTCGGTAAAACTATGGCAGCGAATAAAGCATTCAGGCGTTTAAAAAAAATCTTTCTTGGTGACGCAAGGGATTTTCGTGACCGAAACATCTTCCACCAACTTGCGCTTTCTGCCTTTCTTGCCTGGGTAGGACTTGGTTCTGATGGCCTTTCCTCTTCCTGTTATGGTCCGGCCGAAGCATTCAAGGCCCTGCAGGGTCACCCTACGCTTGGAATTTTTGTTGCTATAGGCACAGGGATCACCATTCTCATTATCGCCTCCAGTTATTCGCATATTATCGAGCTCTTCCCTCATGGCGGTGGCGGATATCTGGTTGCCAGTAAACTGCTCTCTCCCGAAATGGGGGTCATATCCGGCAGTGCCCTCCTTATTGATTATGTCCTCACCATTACCATCTCGATTGCCAGTGGCGCTGATGCGATATTCAGTTTTCTGCCCATAGGGCTGATCGGTTATAAACTCTGGTTTGCGGTATTCGGGGTTACAGCCTTGCTGGTGCTCAATCTTCGAGGAATCAAGGAGGCGGTGATGCCCCTCGTTCCGGTTTTTCTGCTCTTCATCGCCACCCATCTGGTTGTTATTGTTTACGCGGTGATCTCCCATATGGCGAACTTTGGTACAGTCTATCATGAAACCGGTCGTGAGCTGACCAGTTCTTTTCATACGCTCGGCATCTTTGGCGTGCTCTTTTTGGTTCTTAAAGCCTACAGTCTCGGTGCCGGCACCTTTACTGGTATTGAAGCGGTTAGCAACGGTTTGCCCGTTCTGCGGGATCCGAAAGTCGAGACGGCAAAAAAAACCATGATGTACATGGCGCTTTCACTTTCCATTACTGTCATGGGATTGATGATGGCATACATTTTGTTTGATGTTCGGGACACACCGGGCAAGACCATGAATGCTATTTTGTTTGAGAGTATAACATCGGCGTGGGGCGGCTATTCCGGTGTTGCGTTTGTCTGGGTCACCCTGTTCTCCGAAGCGGTTCTGCTCTTTATTGCCGCACAGACCGGCTTTCTTGACGGACCTAGGGTGCTGGCAAACATGGCGCTCGACAAATGGCTGCCCACCCGCTTTGCCATGCTCAGTGACCGGCTGGTGACGGAGAAGGGTATTCTCGTCATGGGTTTCGCCTCCCTCGTTATGATGCTGGCATCAAACGGGTCAGTTGATTTTTTGATCGTTCTCTACAGTATCAACGTATTTATAACCTTTACTCTTTCACAGCTTGGTATGGTGCGCCACTGGTGGGCGAAAAGGAATTCGGAAAAGCAGTGGCTGAGAAAACTGCTGATTAACGGTATCGGCCTTATGCTGACAACGTTTATTCTGATTTCAGTGCTGATTTTAAAGTTTCATGAAGGAGGGTGGGTTACCATCCTGATTACCGGTTTACTGGTAATGGGTGCTTTTTTTATCAAAGCCCATTACAACAGAACCTATACGATCCTCAAACGGCTTGACGTTATTGTTGAAGCAGCCGTGCTGACGGGTTCTGATATTCACGACAAAGAGGGAGGCCAACTCTCTCCGGTTCCTGAATTTGATCCTCAATCCAAAACGGCAGCTATTCTGGTGAATGGCTTTAACGGGCTTGGCCTGCATACCCTCTTCAGTGTGTTCCGTCTTTTTGGAAACAGCTATAAAAATTATGTATTCGTTGAAATAGGTTCTATTGATGCAGGGAACTTCAAGGGAGCTGATGAAATTGACAATCTTGGCAACTTTGTGCGCAACGAGACCTCCAAGTATGTTGATTACATGACGGAGCACGGTTACTATTCTGAGGCCTACTTTTCTCTTGGAACTGATGTGGTTGATGAGGTTAATAAACTTGTTCCAGCCATCAGGGAAAAATATCCTGATATCGTCTTTTTCGGCGGTCAGCTTGTGTTCACCAAAGAGTCACTGATGGATCGCTGGTTGCACAACTATACCGTGTTTGCCATTCAGCAGAACCTCTATGTGCATGGCATTCCTTTTGTAATTTTACCGATCAAGGTGTAGTGCCTCTTCTCCTCATTTTTTTTACGGGCTTGAAAAATTCAAGTCCGTTCTGCGTACTGTTTTGTGTTTATTTAAGGTTTCGATGACCAGTTATCCGTTTTTTTCTTGATTTATGAGACGGCTGTTTTCCGGTACGCTATTTGATTGATAAATATCAGGAGGTTGCCCATGATTGGTATTCGACAAAAACTTGTACTTGGATTTGGAGGCCTGCTTCTTATTGTTGTGGCAATGGGTATGCTCACCATGCGCCAGATTGATGCGCTTGGAGGGGCCGTTGGTGTTATTCTCAAACAGAACTATCGTAGCGTTATTGCCTGTCAGGAGATGACAGAATCTCTGGAGTGCATTGACAGCGGGGTGCTGATTATTTTTGCCGGACGCGACAATGAGGGCGTCCGTAAGATCAGGGAAAATGAGCTGGCTTTCAGAACGGCTCTGCTTGTTGAGCTTGGCAATATTACACTGCCAGGAGAGCATGAAAAAGCCCGACAGATTCAGGTGCTTTTTAAGCGATATACCGGAGTGATGGATCGTGTTTCAGATTCATCAGTTTCCGTTGCTGAAAGAGAGAAGCTTTATTTTACAATGCTTCAGCCTCTTTTCGGGGAGATAAAACTGCTGGCGCGGCAGGTTCTCGAAATGAACCAGCAAAATATGCATCATGCGAATGATAAGGCAAGGCTTATGGCTTCATCGGCACATAACATCATGCTTGCGGCAATATTTGCAAGTACAATTCTTGCTCTGCTTTTCAGCTATCAGTCGCACCGATGGATCCTCATGCCCATAAAAAAATTAATAGCATCGGCTGAAGAGATCAGGAAGGGGAACCTTGATCTTGTTCTCGATACCGCTTCGAGGGATGAAATCGGACAGCTTTCCGTCTCTTTTAACGAAATGGCGGCAACATTGCGCAAAATGCGCAAACGCGACAGGGAAACCCTGATCCGCACACGGAGGGCAACGCAGGAGGTTTTCAAGGTGCTTCCCTCACCAATTGCGGTGCTTGATCTTGACGGATGTGTGGAGGTATCGACGGAGTGTGCGGAACGTTTTTTTCGTCTTAAGCCCGGTGTTCATGTTCGCGATCTTGGTCTTGCATGGCTGACCGATCTGCTGCAGAGAAGTATAAGGGAGGGTACTGCTGCGGAATCAGAAGATGGTAACGGTTTTATCCAGCATTTTGCTGCAAACCAGGAATATTTTTTTCAACCAATTGCAGTACCTGTTCCTTCAGGCACCGAAAGCGGCGAATTTGTTGGAACAGCTCTGATTTTCAGGGATGTTACACAGCTACATGAGCAGCTTGAATTGAAGCGCAGTGTTATTGCAACGGTTTCCCATCAATTGAGAACCCCGTTGACCTCGTTGCGCATGTCTATTTATCTTCTGCTAGAAGAGCGTATCGGCTTTTTGAATGAACAGCAGACGGATCTGCTTGTTGCTGCGCGTGAGGAAAGTGAGCGTCTGGTGCATATTCTAGATGATCTTCTGGATATTAACCGTATTGAATCCGGAAAAGCCCATCTGAATATACTGCCGGTGTCTCCGGTTCTTCTTGGTATTGAGGGTACCGAGCCGTTTCTTGTCGCAGCCCGTGATCAGGGAGTCTCGATTGTCAATTCTATTGCAGAAGGATTGCCGGAAGTTATGGCCGACACTGAAAGTATCCGGCATGTTTTTTCCAACCTGGTTTCAAATGCTTTGCGGTTTACCTCACCTGGTGGCAAAATAACAGTCAGCGCTGCTGAAGTACACGAGAGTATCAGGTTTTCTGTTGAAGATACCGGATCAGGTATCGCTCCTGAGCATCTTGAGAATCTTTTCGAACAGTTTTATCGGGTTCCAGGCCAGCATGAGAAGAGTGGTATCGGTCTCGGGCTTTCGATTGTCAAGGAAATTGTTGAGACTCATGGAGGAGCGATTGGTGTACAAAGTGCTCCAGGGAAAGGTTCGGTTTTTTATTTCACTCTGCCCGTTCGAAAAAACACATGAGCAGAAGACAAAAGATGTCAGGATGGAGAGTAACGTTATGGAAAGTAACAGAGCCGACAGTTTTCTTCGTCTCATTCAGCGCTCACAACGCGGCAAACTCAAGATCTATGTTGGTTACAGTGCTGGAGTAGGGAAAACCTGGCAGATGCTGCAGGAAGCAGGTCGTCTCAAGGACAATGGTATCGATGTTGTTATCGGTTTTATCGAAACGCATAACAGAACGGAAACTGAAATCCTGCTTTCAGGGCTGGAGATTATTCCCCGCCAAAGCCTTCTTTACCGGGGAATAGAAATTACTGAAATGGATACGGATGCTATTCTCCAGCGTCATCCAGCCGTTGTGCTGATCGATGAACTGGCGCATACCAATCTTCCGGGAAACCGGAATCCCAGACGCTATGAAGATATTGAGGAAATTCTCGCCGCTGGTATTCATGTCATTTCGACCTTGAACATTCAGCATATTGAAAGCCTTTATGAAACGGTAGAGCTTGTAACCGGTGCCAAGGTAAAGGAGCGTGTTCCTGATCGTGTTCTGGCTTTGGCCGATCAGCTTGTCAATGTCGATATTACCACTGATGATCTCAGGCAGCGCTTGAGTGAAGGGAAAGTTTATGTTCCTGGTCGTACGGAGGCAGCTCTGTCAAACTTTTTCAGGCCTGAAAATCTTGAGCAGCTTCGAGAGCTGACGTTAAGGGAGCTTGCTGCCCAGCTCGATTCGAAGCGACGTAACCAGCTTCCTGATGAATCTGCATCCAATCCTGATCAGTTGATGGTTTGCCTCAGTTCAAAAACTCAGAACTGTGAAACGATATTGCGCTATGCATCGCGTATAGCGGGGCGACTGAACAGAAACTGGTATGCGGTCTATGTACAGACTCTTTCTGACAGACCGACCAATATTGATGCCAGGGTACAGCGAATGCTTTCCAATACTCTTGTACTGGCCCAGCAGCTTGGGGCAACGGTTTTTACCTACAAAGGAGATGATGTGGTTAAAACAATTCTTCAGTTTGCCAGAGAGTACCGCGTTGGACACATCATTATCGGCAACTCGGGGCGAAAACTGCCTTTTTGGCAACGTCTTCAGGGTCGCCAGACCATTATTGAACAATTGATCAGCCAGAGCCGGGGTATCAAGGTGATTGTGCTCGATACGAGGGAAGAGGGTCCTCTCCAGACCAAAAAAGCTGTTACTGAATATCTTTCAGGTATAAGAGAGATGATGCCGACAGGAAAACAGCCAGGCAATGAATGGAAAGAACAAGTACGCAATGCACGGGTTATTTTATGGGAAGGTGTCCTTGAAAAGGAAGAGGCCATTCGTGCACTTCTGCATGAATGTTGCATAATTGAGCCCGATATTGATGAAAGCAGTGCATTAACCAGTCTGTTTCAAAGGGAAAAACAGGGAAGTACCTTTATCGGGGAGGAAATTGCTATTCCTCATGCCCGACTTGAACATTTAACAAAACCGGTGATGGTTATTGGCGTCAATAAAATTGGTATTTATGACAAGGAGTCAAGCAACACTGCCCGTATCATGTTTCTGATACTTTCACCTCTTTCCGACCCGAACAGTCATATCCGGCTGCTTGGGGCTATCAGCAAAATAGCTGCCGACAGCCAGTGGCGCAGTATGATGCTTCGCTCCGGGAGCAAAAAAGAGATTCTGCGGATTATTAGGAGCTACTGGGTTCAGTCTCGTTAAGCAGAGGCGCTGTTGTTGCGTCTCGGCACTGATCAGCTTTGTTTTCTTGATGGTGGATCAATTTCAGGGGACTTTTGGTCAGCAGAAAATATTTAGGCTTGCATTGATTGCGTCAGCATTTTTTTTATCTTCAGTAAAAGCTGTTGGATGATTTATTGAATATTTTGACTGACCATGCGTGCAACGAACCTGAATACCCTTCTCTTTTCTCTAGGCCATCTGCTCTTGAGCGAGATGGTGTTAAGGAGAGGTGCGTTTTAGTTCGTTTTTGTAGACAGCGAGAACTTTGTTAAAGCCGCCAGCCTCTCAGTGTTGGTGGCTTTTTTCGTTTAAAGGATAAAAAAAGGAAGAGGTGCAATGAAAAAGATGAAGTATCAGAAATATGCTGCGTACCCTTCGGTTGCAATTTCCGCAAGGAGCTGGCCTGACAAGCGAATTACGAAAGCACCGATATGGTGCAGTGTGGATCTTCGTGACGGTAACCAGGCGCTTCCGGTACCGATGAGCGTGGAGGAAAAAGTTTCCATGTTTCAGCTTCTCGTATCCATAGGGTTCAAGGAGATCGAGGTTGGTTTTCCATCAGCTTCAGCTACGGAGTTTGCGTTTGTGCGCCGACTGATAGAAGAGCACCTGATTCCTGACAATGTTACGATCCAGGTACTGACGCAGGCGCGTGAGCACCTGATCCGAAAAACGTTTGATGCCATAAAAGGGGCGAAACAGGCCATAGTTCATCTCTATAACTCGACGTCGACTCTTCAGCGGGATGTTGTTTTCCGCAAAAACAGGGAGGAGATCAAGGCTATTGCGGTAGAGGGTACAGCGCTTGTTCGCCGCCTGAAGGATGAGTGCGGCAATGCTGGTATCCGTTTCGAGTACAGCCCGGAAAGTTTTACCGGTACGGAGCTCGATTATGCGCTTGATGTCTGTCATGCGGTTATGGATACCTGGGGAGCATCGAAGGATGAAAAAATCATTCTCAACCTGCCCTCTACGGTTGAAATGTCGCAGCCGAATATTTATGCTGACCGCATTGAGTGGTTCTGCCGTAACATCAAGGTGCGGGATGCTGTTCTGATCAGCGTTCATGCCCATAATGACCGTGGTACGGCGGTGGCGACTGCTGAATTGGCTTTGATGGCCGGTGCTGACCGTGTTGAGGGGGCTTTGTTTGGCAATGGCGAGCGGTCAGGTAATATGGATGTTGTGACCATGGCGCTCAACCTTTTCAGTCAGGGCGTCGATCCTGAACTGGATTTTTCCGATCTTCCCCGGATACGCGAGGTCTATCGCCGCTGTACCCGTATGGATATTCATCCCCGTCATCCCTATGCGGGGGAGTTGGTTTATACGGCTTTTTCCGGTTCGCATCAGGATGCAATCAGCAAGGGAATAAAAGCGCAGCCGCTTTCATCCTGCGGTTTGTGGGCAGTTCCCTATCTGCCGATTGACCCTCAGGATGTCGGATGTAACTATGAGGCTATCGTGCGCATCAACAGTCAGTCCGGTAAGGGAGGGGTCGCCTATGTGCTTGAGAAGGATTATGGTATCCAGATTCCGAAATGGATGCAACCTGATTTTGCTGAAGCGGTTCAGGCTGTTGCCGACACGACCGGTATTGAATTGTCGGTGGAGCAGATTCATGAATTGTTTCATTCTGAGTATGTGAAGCTGCGCGAGTCGGTTACTCTCAAAAAGTGCCATATCAGTTGGGATGATGAGGAACCTCGGCGTCCAGATGAAGAGGATACCACTATCAGTTGTATCGTTCTGACCAAAGAGAGAGAACTCAGCTTCACAGCACAGGGTAACGGTCCGCTTGATGCATTTGTCAAAGGATTTGTCAAGGAGAGCGGAATTGATTTCAGTGTTGACGAGTATGCTGAGCATGCTATCGGTCGCAGTGCCGGAGCTCTTGCCATAGCCTATATTAAGATCGGTTGCGCAGATGGGCGGGTTTCGTTTGGTGCCGGAATTGATTCAAATATCAGTCTTGCCTCTATCAAGGCAACGGTCAGTGCGCTGAACAGACTGCCGTAATGGTATTTTTTTTTCAGGCGGTAACATCTTTTTTATACGTTTGTTACCGCCAGGCATCCTTTGTCGGAACGGCACGGCCTTTTTTTGTATCTTTCAATCCTATTGGTGCTGCCTACGTCACGTCCTGCGCATTAAAGGCCAAAAGGGGATTAATGGTGAAAATCTTGACGAATTTTTTTTTGTCGGTTCTGCTTCTGGCTTTTTTGCTGAACGGGTGCGGCCCGGAGCCTGAAACCGGAAAGTTGCAGGTTGTGGCCTCCATAGCACCTCTTGCCTACTTTGCAGAAAGAATCGGTGGCACTCATGTTGCTGTTTCGGTGATGGTGCCGCCAGGCGGAAATCCTCACAGTTATGAGCCGTCACCTCGGCAGATGGTCAGGCTTGGCAAGGCCATATTGTTCATCAAGGCAGGTTCGGGGGTCGAGTTTGAGCTGGACTGGATGCAGCGGTTTCTGTCGGTTAACCATGCGCTGAGGCTTTGTAATGCCGTTGAGGGTATCCGACTTTTTCCGGTAAAGCATGACGGAGCGGCTCATCAGGATGAGCGTTACGATCCTCATTACTGGCTTTCTCCTGCAAATGGCATTATCATTGCCAGGAATGTCAAAAAGGCCCTTATTTCAGTTGATCCGGCTCACAGGAAGGAGTATGCCGCGAACGGTGCAACGCTTGAGGCTGAATTACAGTTGCTTGATCAGGAACTTCATCGCAAGCTTGCCGGATTAAAGAACCGGCGTTTTTTAGTCTTTCATCCAGCATGGGGGTATTACGCTGACAATTTTCACCTTGAACAGATAGCTGTTGAGGATGAGGGCAAGACGCTCACCCCGCGTCAGATGCTGCGTGTCATAGAAAAGGCAAAGGCAAACCGTATCGGGGTAGTGTTTGTCTCTTCCCAGTTCAGCACGGCACAGGCAGAAACCATTGCTTTGGAAATTGGCGGCAGGATTTGCAGTGTTGATCCGTTATCACCTGATTATCAAAATAACCTCAGGCGTGCAACGAGTGCGTTTATTGAAAGCATGCGATGAGGACGTCGATTATCGAATGTCATCAGCTTTCAGTCGATTTTGACGGCGTGAAGGTGCTTGACGGGCTGACATTTTCAGTCTGTGAAGGGGATTTTCTTGGGCTCATTGGCCCGAATGGCGGAGGTAAAACAACGCTGCTCAGGGTGCTTCTTGGCCTTGAAAAGCACTCGGCAGGCAGTGTAACTGTTTTTGGCGGACTGCCGGGACGTTCCCCGGGGCGTATTGGCTATGTTCCCCAGCGGCTTTTTTTTGACCGTGAATTTCCAATCAGTGTCCGCGATCTTGTGCTGATGGGGCGGTTGTCGAAAAAAAACCTATTTCAGCGCTATAATCATCTTGATAGAGCCAAGGCTGATGAGGCGATTTGCACAACTGGTCTTGAACGGCTGACTGAGCGCCGGATAGGCGACTTGTCGGGAGGTGAGTTGCAGCGAGCACTTATTGCACGGGCGCTTGCAGGAGAGCCGGAACTGCTTTTGCTTGACGAGCCTACGGCGAGTATTGATCCGCAGATGAAAACCACCATTTATGATCTTATCGAGCAGTTGAAAGAGAGGCTTACCATTGTGCTTGTTACGCATGATATTTCGCTTATCAACCGGTATGTAACAAAAGTTGCCACCCTGAATGTTACCCTTGAGCTGTCTGAACCAGACCCCGTTTCTGGCAGGGAGAGACTCCGTGCACCTGTTCCACAGAATTCTGCTTTCCCGAACCTTTGAAGCACCATCGGTATGCTACAGGAGATATTTGCTTTAGAGTTCATGCGCAACGCGCTTCTTGCCGCGCTTTTATCCAGTATTGCCTGCGGCATCATCGGTACCTACGTGGTCGTGAAAAAGATCGGTTTTATTAGTGGAGGTATAGCACATACAGCGTTTGGCGGTATCGGGCTTGGCTACTACCTTGGGGTCAATCCGCTGCTTGGCGTTATCCCATTCAGTCTGGCTGCTGCGCTGGCTATCGGCATGCTGAGCAAAAAGGCAAAGGTTGCGGAAGACACCGCAATCGGCACCCTCTGGGCGGTCGGGATGGCAGTTGGGGTTATCTGTATCGGGCTTAAACCTGGCTATGCTCCCGATCTTTTCAGTTATCTTTTCGGCAATATTCTGACGGTTCCATCAAGTGACCTGTGGATGATCATGCTGCTCGATTTGCTGATCATTTCCGTGGTCTGGCTTCTTAGCAAGGAATTTCTTGCCATCTCGTTTGATGAGGAGTATGCGGCGGTCTCCGGCCTGAAAACAACGGCACTTTATCTGCTGATGCTCTGCCTGATTGCTCTGACTGTTGTGGTCATGGTGCGGGTTGTCGGTATCGTGATGGTGATTGCGCTTCTGACCATTCCTGCGGCTATTGCCCGGATGCTGAGTCGCAGTCTGCTCGGCATGATGATTCAGTCTGTGGTGTTTTCAGCGCTCTTCAGTGTTTGCGGACTCTGGCTATCCTTTCTGTTTGATGTTGCTTCAGGAGCAACCATCATTCTTGTTGCCGGTTTTGCCTTTCTGTTGGCACAGGTATGGCGGCTTGTCAGCGTTTTTTTAAGGGCACGATGATGACCGGGCAGGACGCCCGCCGTATTACCCCCTCTGAAACACTGCCAATGAGGAGGTGAAAGAGTGCGCCATGCCCGTGTGATCCTAGCATGATCAAGTCGGCGCTGATTTTTTCACTTTCCTCGATAATCGCCGTAACCTCGTCGTTTTGTGCGATGATGACAGCCGTATCAATGCCTTTCTGCTGCAATTTTGTGGCAATGGTGACCATTTTAGCGGACTCGGGGGTATCGGAGAGGTGAAGAGAGCGTTCATTTGCCGGTGTATGCTCTCTTGGCAGCAGCGTTTCTACATCAGGAAGCAGATCAATGACCGGCGAGGAGGGAGGAATGACATGAAGCAGAAAGACTTTTGCCGAAAGGGTTTTGGCAAGCTTCTCAGCCTCGCCAATGATCCTGTCGGCAAGTTCAGAGAAGTCAATGGCAACAAGAAGCTTCATGACAAAGTATCAGGCTTTTACCTGACGCTTTTCCTGGATGATCATGAAAAGAGCAAAAGCTACGCCAGGCAGCCAGCCAAGCAGCGTGAGAAGCCCGGTCAGCATAACCGTTCCAGCTTCCTTGTTTGTGACTGATGCGGGGGGAAGAATAAATGCCAGAATCCATCTGCGGATATCCATTGTCGAGCTCCATTTTTTATGAAATAATTTTAAATTTAATACTTAAACTGACAACAAGCAACGCAAATACTTTTTTCGGTAGTTCTTCTTGTCTCGACTCAATGATGGTATTTCTTGTATTTTAATTCTAAAATTGTAAATTGGATTCCCTTCAGAAATAATCCTGAGTAAAAAGAGTGCTCTTGATTTGTTGAACATAAATTGAAAAAACTTGCTTAATATAGTTCATCCCGACGTGGTTTTGGATGATGTCGATGAGGTCATTGACGAACCGAATTTTAATAACCACAATACCTCTCCAGAGCCGCCCAGTCCTTACGCTGACCTTGAAAAAAAGTATCGCAAAAACCGGTTTAACAAAAACAGAAGCAAACCTTCTTCCGATCTTTTCGGTGTAAACGGTGCTGGAAAGTATCCCGTTTCGAAAAGTGCGGACGGAAACAAGTTGCAGAAGAGAAAACCGAAAAAGAAGACCTTTTCCAAGGTTTCCCGTGTTACTTCCGGCAAACGCACTCCGTAAACGGTAAGGAAGGGAGCGGTTTTCAAAATACGTTATTCCGGTAATGAAGCGTTTCCGGGTTGGTTACTATTGCCCTTTTTTTCATTTTTTATGGCTTTTGAAATACAGGCTCATCGTGGCGGAAGAGCGCTTTTCCCTGAAAATACCCTGCAGGCTTTTTGTCATGCGGCAAGTCTTGGCATCAGGGTCCTTGAGCTTGATATTCTGGTATCGAAAGATCATCAGATTGTTGTTTCTCATGATCCCTGGCTTTCTGCTCCTCTCTGTTCTGATTCGCATGGTCAGCCGCTGAGTATTGAAGACGGGCTGCGTTATATACTGTATGAAATGCGGTATGCCGATATTGCCTCGTTTGACTGCGGTTTGCCTCATCCATCCTTTCCCGGGCAGGTGCCTGTTGCTGCTTTCAAGCCGCTTCTTTCTACGGTATTCAGTGAGGTCGACTCCTGTATGGCATTGGCTGGTAAAAAGGGGAGGATGATCTATAATCTTGAAATAAAGTCATGGCCGGATAAGGATGGACTTTTGCATCCGCCACCTGACCGATACGCCGCGCTTGTTGTCCAGCTTGTTGAAGAGGCAGGGTTATCGTTGCGAGTCAGGATACAGTCTTTTGACGAGCGGGTGGTTCGGGAGGCTTGGAGGCTTAATCCTCGGCTCTGCTATGGACTCCTGATTGATAAGCCGAAAAATCCTCGCCTCTTGCTGCCTCATCTTGGTTTAGTTCCTCAATATGTCAATCCCCATTTTTCTCTTGTTGACCGGGAACTGACCGAAGCTCTCCATGAACAGGGTATAGGGATGATACCCTGGACGGTGAACCGGAGAGAAGAGATGCTGGCAATGAAGCAGATTGGTGCTGATGGAATCATCACCGATTATCCTGAACGCGCCATTTCGCTTTTCGGCTTGCCGGATTAGTTCTGCTTTCTGGCCATTTATTTGTTCAGCGTGAAAAGCTGGCTTTTTTCAAAGCATGCATCAGCGCGTTCACCTTTATGGCAATCAAGTCATGGGTTCGACTCTCTTTTTCTGTGGCCGAACTGTACAGGATTTTATCAAGCGAGTCAAGCACAGCAGGAAGTTCTGAGCGGCTTTCATCCGTGATGTTGATCTTCTGCAACGCATTGAGCAACTCCGTCCTTGTCATCCCTCCGGGGCTCTTTACCCCCGTCTCTTCAATCAAGGAGAAAAGTTGCTGTTTCATGGTTCTGGCGGATATTCCTCTGTCAGGTTGACCGTTGCCAGTGTTCTCTGTTGCCAGTTTTTTTACCTTCGCAACGCGTTTTATCCTGATCAGTAACAGGGCAGCTATGCTTAACAGAAACAACAAGACGATGGCAACAGTCGCCAAGAGCGAGGCTGGAGTACCCTCGTTTTCTGTGGAGGTATCAGCATGCTCTCCTCTGCCAACGGTTGCACCTTGTGCTGCTGGAGCAACGGTTATGGCAAGGGGCTTTGAATGCAGGAAGCTGAACTGTTTGGTGTCAGGGTTGAACACGGCCATACTGGTGGCCGGGATTTGGAAATCTCCCTGTGATTGTGGCCATGCAAGAATGGTTGCTGTTGTGGTCCCTGATGATGTCTCGGAATCTTGCGTCAGGATTGTTGTTCGTTCAGGGGGGTTATGCCGGAAACTTTCCGGGAGGTCAAGATCGGGAAGTTCAAGAGTCAGCAGGCTTCCTGTTCCGGTGAGAATGAGTTTCAGGGATATTGGCTCTCCAATTCTTAGCTTTTGCCTGTCGGCCATGAGGGTAAGCGAAAAGGTGCCTACAGCACCGGAGAGTTTTGCCGGGACAGGTTCGGGAAGAGCTTGGGCCGAGATGGTAATGGCTGGCGAAGTAATACGTACACTGGTGTCAGGGTGTTCTTTTCCTCTTGTGGCAACAGGTTCCTGCGGCAGAGTGCTGAGCATACTGTATCCTGAGATCGTGATCCGTCCGCTCTGGATCGGTACCAGCTTGAACTGCTTGACAATAGCGCTTCTGAAGTTTTTGCCCTGAATTGTTGCCGGGACGCTTTTGATAAAGCGCTCAGATCCGGCCTCCCTTGCCCATAAACCCTGAAATGGAGGAGTCACTTCATAGGATATTTTCGGTGCGGTATCCCTGAAATAGAGTCTGTAGGTCAAGAGCACCTCCTGACCTACAAATGGATGGGTGTTGTTTACTGATGAGGCAAGGAATGGCCTGTTTTCCTGAATTTCTGACGCTTCGACCCGTGCCGGAGTGCAAAAAGCCGAAGCGATAAAAAGTAAGAAAAAAAGGCTGTAACGAGCTAATCCTGTAGCCATATCGGTTATTTCATGAGTTCCCTGGAACGTGCCGCAGCTGCGGCAACGGTTTCTATCAGAATATGTCGGATATTATTTTCATCCATGACCTTCAGGCCGGCTTCAGTTGTTCCGCCCGGAGTCGTCACTTCGTGCTTGAGCTCTTCCGGGCTTTTCCGTCCGGAGAGTACCATTGTTGCAGCTCCGATCATGGTTTGCGCACCAAGGAGGAGGGCTTCATCTCGTGACAGGCCGCACTGCACTCCCCCCTCTGCCAAAGAGTCAAGAATGTGAAACATATAGGCTGGGCCGCTGCCGGAGAGGGCGGTTGCAGCATCCATCTGTGATTCATCAAGGACGGTCACCCGGCCAATAGAACGGAAAAGATCAGACGCGAGCAGAATATCTTCATCCAAAGCCATTTTTCCACGGCACAGAGCGGTCATTCCTTCACCCACAAAGGCCGGGGTATTGGGCATTACCCTGACAACTCTCATCTCATTTCCGGAGTATTTTCTGATAAACTCCGAGGAAATCCCTGCAGCAACGCTGATAAGCAGGTGCTTGTCGGTAAGTGCGGGTTTCAGTTCCCCCAGCACCTCTGCAATCTGGTAGGGTTTGACGGCAAGGATAATGACTTGCGCCTTCAAGGCAACCTCCTCAATCGAGAGACAAGGCAGAACAGGATAGTCGGCAGAAATGGAGGCAAGAGCAGCGGGTTCCTTGTCAAATCCTGCAATAACGGTGTGCTCTCTCTGGCTGAGGCCGGAAATAAGCGCACGGGCAATTCTTCCCGTTCCGATAAATCCGATATGAAGATGGTTCATGTGACAAAAAAATTTAGATATACAGGGTCTGTACCCTTATTTACACTTTTTCAGCCAATTTTCCATTTGGTGCAATGCCTTCTGTACTATCGGTAGCGTATTTTGCAGTAAAGGATTATCATCAGCAGAACCAGAGAAACGCTGTTTGCGCCAATCATTGGCAGATCGTTTTTTGCGACACCATAGAGCAGCCAGAGTGTAATGCCGGTATTCATGGCCAATGCCCAGAGCAGGCTGATGTCTCGGGTCTGGCGGGTTCTGATGATTCTGAAAGCTTGGGGAAGAAACGCCAGAGTGGTAATGATTCCTGCGGCATAGCCAAGGTATTGGGTTTCATGCATTGCGATCAGGTTAAAAATTCACGAATCGCCGGCGGGAAATTGAAAAAGGCGGGAGAATTCCCGCCTTTCAATCGTTATTACAGCAAGATAGCTTATTTGCTTTGCTCTACCATGTAACCTACGGTGTCGCTGATTTGGGCAGTGGTCAGAGTCGTACCGCCTTTAGCAGGCATTGATCCTGTTTTGCCATCATATCCGATGTCGGCATGGTTGACAAGTACATCAATTCCTTGAGCAATACGGGGTGCCCATGCGGCCTTGTCGCCAATTTTCGGCGCTCCGCCAAGTCCTGTTTTGTGACATGCTGCGCAGTTGGCTTCAAAAAGGGTTTTACCTGCAGCAAGGTCGCTGGCTGATGCGACAGAAGAACAGATTGAACAAACAAAAAGTGCACAAATTGCGGTTGAAATAAAACGGGACATAGGGGTACTCCTGTTTGATGAGTTATGGTATGATTGGGGAGTATTGTGTTTAAAGCAAAACAATTGTTAATCAAAATCAAGTGTAATCAATCAAAGCAGATCCAGGAAAAACTCACCAACTGTCATGATTTGTAAATAATGAGACGGAAACCGATGATATCAGCTCCCGTTCCACAAAAAAAGAGAGGGTGTTGTTTTACTTTGAACTCTTGACCATGTAAGCGACGGCATTGCTGATTTCAGCAGGTGTCAATTTTGCATTACCGCCCTTTGCCGGCATCATGCCAACTTTACCCTTGAATCCGTTGGTGGCATGGCTGACAAGTAAAGCATTCCCTTGTGCGATGCGTGGTGCCCATGCAGCTTTGTCGCCAAGTTTCGGTGCACCCATCAGGCCTGTTTTGTGGCAGGTTACACAAGCGGCGTCGTAAGTAGTTTTGCCTGCAGCAACGTTGTCTACTGCTGATGCTTCGACGGAACAGATTGAACAGATAAAGAGAGCACAAATCGCGGTTGACATAAAACGAGACATAGGGATTACTCCTCTGTTAATGGGTTTGGGATGATGTGCTGGTGTATTATTTGCAAGTGTCGGTGTTGTTGAACACTCAAGCAGTATTTTACACTTTTGTAACAATACTTCCAAATGATTTGAAGAATATTGTTATTATTGACGTATTTCAGGGGAAAAAAAACAGGAACTGGTATTACCAGTTCCCATTCGATAAAAAAGCAGGAGGGTTGCTTACTTTGATTTATCAGCCATATAGTTGACGATATTGGTTGTCTCTTCGTCTGTAAGCTTTGCATTACCGCCCTTTGCCGGCATCATGCCAACCTTGCCCTTGAATCCTTTGTTGGCATGGCTGACAAGCAGAGCATTCCCTTGCGCGATTCGAGGTGCCCAGGCAGCTTTATCTCCCGGCTTCGGAGCGCCCATCATGCCAGAATCATGACATGCGGCACAGTTGGTGTCATAAAGCG
Source organism: uncultured Chlorobiaceae bacterium (assembly GCA_903820085.1). Classification (GTDB taxonomy): domain Bacteria; phylum Bacteroidota; class Chlorobiia; order Chlorobiales; family Chlorobiaceae; genus Chlorobium. Next base: position 93,005 of record CAIJGA010000030.1, on the reverse strand, counting down.
CTTTACTGCCGGCCAGTTTCGGGTCAGCGGCTGGCGTTGCTGTTTTTGGTGCTGCACCCTTTGACTTGTCGGCCATGAAGGCGACGGCACTTGTTACATCGGCATCGGTCAAACTGGCGTTACCACCTTTTGCTGGCATGTTACCAACTTTACCGGTAAAGCCGGTAATTGATTTTTTTGTCATCACATCGATACCCTGTGCAATTCGTGGTGCCCATGCAGCCACGTCTCCGGGTTTCGGTGCACCCATCATTCCTGCCTCGTGACAAGCGCCACAGTTGGCGTCGTAGACGGTTTTACCTGCGGCCAGTTTCGGGTCAGCCGGAACGTCTGCCGTTGCAGCCGGAGCGGCTGAAGGAGCAGCAGTTTGAGCCGCATCGCTCTTTGCATCAGGAAACTTCAGTGATGCCGGCGGTTTTTCAAGGCCGCATGCGCCAAGAAAAAAAAGGCCGACTGTCAAAAAAGGCAGGAAAGGCTTCATGGTCATTGTTGATACGGGTTTAGATTGTTGTGCCGGGTTTGGTTCAGAAATTCTGTTTCACAGTTTAAAAATTATTCGGCGTATGGCAAAATGGTTTTTTCTATGGTTTTTTTTCAAGCTGGTGCTGCAAGTCATTGCGGGAGAGGCTGTAGAGATGGGCATAAAAAAGATTGAACAGCATTACGGCGCTTTTTGCTCTTGGAGCTGCAATGCCTCTTGTAACGGCGTTTTTCATACTGAACACCTGTCGGGTAAGGGTAGAATAGCTCTCGATAAAGGCATCGAGCGGAATGTTTTTTGGCTTGTAGAGCATCTCCTGGCCAAATGAGTAACGGTATGCGGTAACATCGAGGGGGTCGAAAAGCAGTCGTCCCTCTTCCATGAGCCGCTTGAAAACCTGTGTACCAGGAATGGGCCTCAGGATATTGATGCCGGGGACATCAAGCCTGGTTTCGTTAATGAAATCAAGAATTGCTGGCGGAGTATCGAGCGTATCGCCATCGAGGCCGTAAATGAAGCTTCCGTAAAGGCTGATTCCCGCCTCTCGTATATTTTTAATGGCACGGACCAGTTCTTCAGCCTTGTTCTGGTTTTTTTTATGAGCGCTTCGGCTTCGTGCTTCAATGCTTTCTATACCGACCAGGAGCGCCTGACAGCCTGAACGGGCAAAGGTTTCAAGCAACTCATGCTGTTGGCCGAGGGTTGTTGTGGCTTGTCCGAACCAGCGAATCTTCAGGGGAGTGAGTTGCCGAAACAATTCGAGGGCATAAAGCGGATCTGCATTGATCGAGTCATCGACAAAAAAGAATATTCTTCGGTCATGCTGCTGAAACCGCTTGACTTCACTGACCACGTCGGCGACGGCTCTTCTGCGCAGGTTATGGCCGTTCAGGAGATGCACATTGCAGAAGTCGCAGCTGTATTGGCAACCTCTGCCAGTCTGGATCAGGTTTGTGGTAAAGTAGCGGTTTTTTATAAGTGATCGTTTATTGACCGGTCTTGAACGTCCGAGATCGGGAAAGCCGCTGGATTGGTAGAGTGGTTTAAGTGTTTGTGCTGTTAGGTCGGTAAGCAGCTCCTTCCACAGGTCGTCAGCCTCTCCGAGCACAAGAATATCGGCATGGGGTTTGCATGAATCGGCGAAGAGCGTTACATGTGCGCCTCCGAGAACAACCGGTATCCTGGCGGAACGCAGTTTGTCTGCAAGGTCAAAAGCCTTCCGGGCCATTCCTGTCTGAACACTGATGCCAACCAGATCCCATCTTTCATGAAAGGGAAATTCTTCGAAACGCATGTCGCAGATAGACTGCTCAACTCCTGCTACCTCAATAGAGCTGAGGATCATAAGCGATAGCGGGGGAATGGCAAACGGGCTCTGCTTGATCATGGTTTTGAGAGAGCGGTTGAACCACTTGAAAAACGGAGTGATCTCTCGTTCGCCGTAGAGTGACCGTGCCCCGTCAACACCGCTTTCCGATGGAAGAAAAACCAGAAGTACCTTTTTTGGTGAATGCATCCCGGTTTTACCAGTCCTCTTTATTCTTGCCGCCTTGTGCAGCTGATGTTCCTGGCCGGGGAAGTCGCAGCATCAGCGTGGACTCATCCTGCTGGGCATGCTCAAGCAGGCGTTCCGCAGTATCCTGACTGATGCCCGATGTTGGTTGAACCGAGCTCTTTTTTTGTGAGCGTGAAGAAGATGCGTGCTCTGATTTGTCAAGTTCATCAAGATAACGGCGGACAATCTCATAATTGATTTTTGCATCGCCCTCGCCCGGATCGGTTAAAAGTACGGCTTTGAAGCGATTGAGCGATTTGCGGAAAAGTACCCGTTTTTGTGCCTTTCCATTACTTCCGCTTGCCATCATGGCAAGCGCATTCCCTTCATTGAATATCGCTTTCACTCTGACCTCCCGATGTTTACTGTCGGGTTTTGAGCTGAGAGCAAAGAGTGTTGCCGCTTCGGGATATTTTCCCTGCATGTAGAGTGTGCAGGCCAGATTGAAGCTGGTTGCAGCCTTCTCTTTTTGATCAGGAAGTGATGCAAGCTGCCGAAATGTTATTTCCGCTTCATGGTATGATCGCTGCTCATAGAGCGCATCGGCTTTGAGCTGCATACGATACTCCCTGAGCATCTCCTGCATTGAAGGTGCAAGTGCAAAAACAAGCAGGAGAGCGTGCAGGAGAATCATGGCGAAAGTACTCCCAGGGCTTTAGTTGCCGAGAAATGCCTTCTGAACAGCACTGACACCAGCACCGATTTCAAAAGCGAAGTTGATCTCCTTCAGTGCCCGTTCAATTCCTCCGATGACGGTCAGCATGTCGAGCTCATCATAAAAACCAAGATGAGAGACTCGGAAAATTTTGTCTTTATACTCATCCTGGCCGGCGGCAACGGTAATGCCATTGCTGTTTTTCAGGGCCTTGTTGAATGCTGACCACTTTACTCCTTCGGGAATCCATACCGGAGTAACAGCAAACGAAGGAGAGTTGCTGAAGAGCTTCATGCCAAGCGCATTGCACCCTTGACGGCAGGCATATGCCAGGCTTTCATGACGTTTCCATATATTTTCAATGCCTTCTGCCTTCACCATTTGCAATGCTTCGTCGAGGCCGATGACCAGCGAAACGGCAGGAGTGAAAGGAGTATCGTCTTTGGCATGGGCCTTCAGGGCGTGTTTCAGACTCAGATAGTACTGCGTCATGCCTTTTTGGCCTTTGATAATATCCTGAGCCCGTTCAGAAACTGCTACCAGAGCAAGCCCCGGCGGCATCATGAGCCCTTTCTGTGAACCGGTGATGCAGATATCAACGCCCCAGTCATCAAAATGAAACTCGTGAGCTCCTATTGCGGTAATGCCGTCAACCAGTACAAGCGCCTCTGAGTGTTCGCGAATCAAGGCACTGAGCGTCTGGATATCGGCCGCAGTGCCGGTTGATGTTTCCGAATGCGTCAGACAGACACCTTTGGCATCCGGGTGCTCCTTGAGCAGTTCTGCAAGTCGTTCAGGCTGGATGGCCGAACCCCAGGCTACCGTTTCTTCAACGCAGTTGCCGGTAAAGATCCGTACCAGCTCCCCCCACCGTTCGCCAAATTTGCCGGCATTGACCGTGATGACTTTATCACCCTGTTTGAAGATGCTTGAAATGGTGGCTTCCATGCCGCCGGTACCCGAACAACTGAGCACCACAACAGGCTGCGTTGTTCTGAAGAGGTACTGGAGATCCTCGTGGACCCTGGTTAAAATTTCCATGAACTCGGGGTTCCGGTGATGGATAATCGGAGCAGCCATGCGAAGCATGACATTTTCGGGCACAGGGGTCGGCCCTGGTGTGAATAATCTTTTTTTCATCTCGGGGAGAAAAATGGGTTACGTTAAATCCATAAGTGAGGTGAACTCATCAAAGAGGTAATGCGAGTCGTGCGGTCCAGGTGCGGCTTCGGGGTGGTACTGTACCGAAAAGCAGGGCAGCGTTTTGTGTTTTACCCCCTCAACCGTGTTGTCGTAGAGATTGAGATGGGTCATTTCAAGATCATCGGGTAGTGATTCCATGTTCACAGCAAAACCGTGGTTCTGTGATGTTATCTCTATTTTCTTGCTTGCGAGGTTTTTTACGGGATGATTACTGCCGTGGTGGCCAAATTTCAGTTTGTAGGTTTCGGCACCGAAAGCCAGCGAAAGGAGTTGGTGGCCGAGGCAGATGCCGAAAATTGGCAATGGCCGTGTAGTACGGTTATATTCAACAAGTTGTTTGATGGTCTTGATGGCATAATCAACAGCTGAGGGATCGCCGGGACCGTTCGAAAGAAAGACTCCGTCCGGGTTGAGTTTGAGTACCTCATCGGCTGTTGCTCCGGCCTTGAGCACAGTTACCCTGCACCCTGCATCCTGCAGCATCCGCAGGATATTGGTTTTGATACCGTAGTCGAATGCCGCGACATGGTAGCGGGCATCTTCGTTTTCAAGAGTATAATTTTCACTGGCGGTAACGGTTTTGACCAGATCCCGGCCACTCATTTCGGGGCTTTGAAGGGCTTTTGCCTTCAGTATTTCGTCGTTGGTTTCAAGTGCAGAAATAACGCCTCTCATAGCACCTTTCTCACGTATTTCGCGAACAAGCTTGCGGGTATCAATACCGGCAAGTCCCATGACACCTGCTCTCTTGAGGCAAGCGTCAAGACTTTCAGTGGCCTCGTAGTTGCTGTGAACACGCGACACTTCATGGACAATGAAGGCCGAAGCCCAGATCTTTTCTGATTCATTATCCGCCTCGTTGATGCCGTAGTTTCCTATCAGCGGATAAGTCATCATTACCATCTGGCCAGCATACGAAGGGTCGGTAAGAATTTCCTGGTATCCGGTATGCGATGTATTGAAAACCACCTCGCCGGTTGTTTCACCAATGTGGCCGAATGCGGTTCCGTTATAAACTGATCCGTTTTCCAAGACCAATTTTGCTGCTGTTGGTTGCATGGTACTTCTCATTCCTTGGTCGAAAGTTTGTCGCTCGTTTCCTGTTTTTCGATATTGGCAATAGCGGTACGGTCAAACTTGATTTTTGTGGTATCACTTACCTGGACAAGAACGGTTTTCTTTTCCGTATCGATTCCTGCAACGGTGCCATGAGCCCCGCCTATGGTGACAACCTTGTCTCCTCTTTTCAGGCTGTCAAGCACTTTTTCCCGGTCCTTCTGCTTTTTCTGCTGTGGACGGATCATAAAGAAGTAAAAGACAACAAAGATAAGTACCAGCGGGACAATCTGAATGAGTGGATTTGGTGCGGCCTGGCCTGCAACGGGAGGTGCAAAGAGAAAGAGCGACAGTAAAGTATTGTGCATGGTATGGTCGTGATATTAGAAAAAACGTAACTGATTTTATTTGAGAGCAATAATGTAATGTATTTATGGAACTATTTCAATCACGCATACCGGGCTCCGGCGGCAAAACTTGCGTAAGGTGCGATATTGTAACGGTGTTCAGCCCTGCCGCCCCGGGAGAGTTTCAGTCCTGCAAGGGTAGCGATCATGGCAGCATTATCGGTTGAATAGACTACTCCCGGAACGTGGAGTCTGATGCCTGCTTTATCACAAGCCTCTTGCATGATTTTTCTCAATGCAGAATTGGCGCTGACACCACCGGCAATTGAAACAGACTTGACGTGATGGCTGCGCGCAGCCGAAATGGTTTTTTCGACCAGTACGCTGACGATCGCATCCTGGATTGATGCGGCAATATCGGCCTTATGGATTTCGATGAATTCCGGAGTCTGTTTTTGCAACCAGGTACGTACAGAGGTTTTCAGGCCGGAAAAGCTGAAGTCAAAATTTCCATGGTAGCTTTTACTGGTCTGCGACTGTGAGGTGAGAGCCCGCGGAAACTGGTGGAAGGCCGGGTCGCCTCTTTCTGCCAGCCTGTCGATCACTGGACCTGCAGGGTAGGGGAGACCAAGCATTTTTCCGGTTTTGTCGAATGCCTCTCCTGCGGCATCATCAAGCGTCCGGCCGATGACCTTGTATGAGAGATCCTGCGACACCATAGAAAGGAGGGTATGGCCACCGGAAACGGTCAGCGAAACAAAGGCACCTTCTGGGGGCGGTTGAGAACGGCCCTCATCAATAAAGGGAGAGAAGATATGGGCCTCAATGTGATTGACTGGAACAAAGGGGATTTTGAGTGCATACGCCATTCCCTGAGCAAAACAGAGGCCAACCATGACGGCGCCGATTAATCCCGGGCCGGCAGTAGCCGCTATGACATCAAGTTCATTTTTTGTTATATTGGATTCAGTTACGGCAGCATCCACAATCGAAACAATAAGCCGTTCGTGTTCTCGTGAAGCCAGTTCCGGTACGACACCGCCAAAGTGGGTGTGACAGCGTTGCGAACTGACAACATTCGAGCATACCTGTCCGTCACAAAGTACGGCTCCAGATGTTTCGTCACAACTGGTTTCAATGCCTAAAATATTCATTGATATAATTTTTTCTGGAGAACTATGGGCAAAGCTAACAATCCGGGTAATAATAGCAAACTGCGCGGGAAGGTAAGCGTTTTCCATATGCTTTTGATTCTCATCGGGGCAAATCTCATGCTTCTTTTTGCGCCTGATCTTGGTCTTCTAAACAGTATTCTCTACATCCCTGATCTTTATACATGGCCGGCAACGATTGGCGGATTTGTACTGCTGATTGTGGGCTTCAGAAGGTTTTTCAAGAAATCTTAAGGAGCGTATAGCAGAAGAGTAGCTTCGAATGTGATCATAATTTCATGTTACTGCCGACGCAGGAGTTGCAACGCGGAACAGGCCGGGGGAGGTTCCCTTAACAGGTATAATTGAGGAGGTGCCATGCAGCATGCAGTAGAGCTGGAGGAGCTTGGAGTGCAGATAAAGGAGGCTTCCCGTTTTCTCGAAAAAGCGGGTGAACAGCTTTCACAGCGGATTATAGGTCAGCATGAAGTGATCAGGAGGATTTTTATTGCCATGCTGGTTAATGGTCATATTTTGCTCGAGGGAGTGCCGGGACTTGCCAAAACGCTTATTATCAGGACGTTTGCTGCTGCAATGAACCTCAAGTTTCAGCGCATCCAGTTTACCCCCGATATGCTTCCGGCTGACCTGATTGGCACGATGATCTACAATCCCAAGGATATGGAGTTCTATCCCCGTAAAGGTCCGGTTTTCGCCAACGTTATTCTTGCTGACGAAATTAATCGTTCCCCTGCCAAAGTTCAGTCCGCACTGCTTGAAGCGATGCAGGAGCATCAGGTTACGATCGGCAGCCAGACCTTTCCCCTGCAAGAGCCCTTTATGGTGCTGGCAACCCAGAACCCGATTGAGCATGAAGGTACCTATATTCTTCCGGAAGCGCAGGTTGACCGGTTTATGATGAAGATTCTTGTCGATTATCCCTCCTACGATGAGGAACTGGAGATTATGCTGCAATCGGCTACCACTGCCAGCGAATTGCCGGTCCTACCGGTTGTCCAACCTCACGATATTTCAAGGGCGAGGGCCCTCATTGACCGAATATACGTCGATCCAAGAGTGCAGCGCTACATTGTCGATCTTGTTGTTGCTACCAGAAAACCGGCACAGTATGGCATGGCAAATCTTGAAACCATGATTGAATACGGAGCATCTCCCAGGGCTTCGATATTTCTTTTACTTGCAGCCAAAGCGCACGCGTTTCTGCAGCATCGGGCATATATAACCCCGGAGGATGTCAAGGCAATTGCCTACGATACTCTCCGTCATCGCATAAGACCGGGTTACGAAGCCGAGGCCGACAACATCAAACCTGACGATATTATCCGACAGATCCTGCAGCATGTGCAGGTCCCATAAATTTGGCGGCAGAACATGAGCGCGGAGAGGACAATGGAAAAGAGTGAAGAGCGGTTGAAAGAGCTCCAGAATATCATAAGGAGGGTTGAAATTCGCTCGAAGCGCATGGCCAGTGAGCTGTTCAGTGGCGAATACCACTCCTCGTTCAAGGGGAAAGGTATTGAGTTCAGCAATGTTCGCGAATATCAGTACGGCGACGATGTTCGATCTATTGACTGGAATACCTCCGCCCGAAAGCATGAGTTGTATGTTAAACTGTTTACCGAAGAGCGGGAACGGAGCCTGCTGCTCGTTGTTGACGCATCGGCATCAATGCTTTTCGGCAGCCGGAAGCAAAGCAAAAAAGATCTTGCTCTTGAAGTGAGTGCCGTGCTTGCTTTCAGCGCTCTCCAGAACAACGACAAGGTTGGCCTGCTGGTTTTTACAGACCGCGTTGAAACCTATATTCCTCCCCGGAAAGGGCGCCATCATGTGCTGGTAATTCTCGAAGAACTCGTTCGACTGAAGCCCCGGAGCCGAACCACCAATATTGGCGCGGCCCTCTCCTTTATCCGCTATACCCGCAAGCGGCAGGAGATCATCTTTTTATTGACAGATCTCGTCGACAGTGATTACGAAAAAGGGATGAAGCTTCTCAACACCCGTCACGACTTTATTCTGGTGCACATCAGCGACCCGCTTGATAAAGCTCTGCCTCTCAGCGGCCTGCTTGACCTCGAAGAGCCTGAAACTGGGCTTCGGCTCATGCTTGATGGCGGCAGCCGACGGGAACTTGAGCGCTATCGCCGTGAGCAGTCCAAACTGCATGAGGAGCTCCGTCAGCGTCTCCGGCGGATGCGTATCGATTCGATTTTTCTCGATACCAGTCGTTCATTTATTGGCGATCTCAACTCTTTTTTCCGGCACCGTGAACGGAAGGTCTGAATATTTTATGACCGGGTTTCCCAGGCAGCTTCTCTTTCTGCTTCTGGTGTTGCTCCCGATCTCTTTTTCTTCTGCATGTTGCGGTGCAGAGAGGAGAGTGCGGCCCGAGATAACGGTGCGGGTTACCCCCGATAGCGTTCTTGTTGGAGACCGTATTCGATGCACGATTACGGTTCATCATTCGGAGAGAGAGATTGCTGTACTGGAAGGGTTCGACAGGTCGGATACTGTCGCGGAGCAGCCATTTGAACTGATCAGTCGAAAACACTCCTCTTCACTTCCGCTTTCCGGTGCAGGGAAGGATGCGTTCGAGTTTGAACTTGCTGTTTTTGGCACTGGTCGTCAATCTCTTCCGTCTTTTACGGTGGTGCTTCGGGATACAGCAGGGAAGGTTACCAAAAAAATACCCTGTCAGCCATCGGCATCTGTTTTTGTTCGAGCGCTCACCGACTCCACTATGCACGATCTCAGGCCTGTCAAGCCACCCCTGAAACCATCGATTCCCTCTCTTTTGATTATTTCCGTTATTGTTTGGGTTTTCGGCGTTGCCGGTGTGGTACTTCTGTTGCTTTTTCTGCTCAAACGTACCGTTCGAAACAGTGCTGAAAGAGTCGATTCCGGGCAGGTTGCCCAGCGCAAGCTCAGAAAACTCGGATCAAGTCTTTCCGCAGGAATGCCTCCGCACGAATGCTACGAAGAGCTCAGTAACATCATGCGTTCCTTTCTTGAAAACCATTACCGTATCAGCGCACTTGAAGCAGTAACACAGGAGATAGAGCGTGATTTGAAAAAACTCGGTGTTGCTGGATTTGAGAGCATCATGAACCTTCTCAAACAAGCTGATCTGGTTAAATTTGCAGACAGTCGCCCTGACGTCGAAGAGTCACGCCAGTCACTTCACAAGGCATCAGAAGTGATCCGAACTACCCGTGCGCAAAAGGACGAGGGGTAGCGATACAATAATAACGTATACTTAAAAAAATCTTTTAGTTGCCCCGAGGGGAAGCCTTGCAGAACCTTTTTTTTGATTGGCAGGAGAACAATGAGGGTTATCCTGTTCCGGGTGAAGAGCAATTGGTTTGAGTTAAACGGATAGTATTTATGCTGGAGTGGTTTTCTCATATACCGCATCTTGAACTGGCTCAGCCCCGGTGGCTGTTGCTGTTGCTGCTGTTTGCCTTGGTTGAATGGTTCAGGGAGTGGCGGGAGCACCATGGCAAAGCTCCAGCAATTCTTTTTCCGGCTCTTGAACGTCTGAGGGATTCGGGGTTTGAAGCCCGTCGATGGTTGCGACAGTTGCCGCAATGGCTACGGTGGAGTGCGCTGGTTTTCTCCGTTCTTGCACTTACGGGGCCCCATCTTCTTTTCCGTCAAAGTGAAGCCGAATCAAGGGGCATTGATGTGATGCTGGCTCTTGATATTTCGGAATCAATGCTTCAAAAAGATTTTGGCGGCCAAAGCCGTCTTGATGCAGCGCGGGAGGTTGCTCGCAGCTTTGTTTTGCGCCGTTCGAACGATCGGATTGGCCTTGTGGTCTTTCGGGGAAAAGGGTATACGCAGTGTCCGCTGACGCTCGATCATGAAGTGCTTGCCATGCTGCTTGACCGTCTTTCGCCTGCGGTGATACAGGATGATGGTACGGCCATTGGTTCGGCCATTCTTATTGCCGTTAATCGGCTTAAGGCGTCGGAGTCGTTACACAAGGTCATTATTCTTGTCACTGATGGTGAAAATAATGCAGGAGAGATTGGTCCCGGAACTGCTGCCGGGATTGCTGCCCGGAGTGGAATAAGGATTTATGTTATCAATGCAGGATTTAAAGTTGCTCTAAAGATCCCTGATCTATCAATGGTGAGCGGCAGTTATCCACTGAAGGATGACGCATCGCTTCAGGGTATTGCCCGAACAACTGGTGGCGGATATTTCAGGGTGGAGGACCCTGCAGCGTTTGATCAGACGATCAAAGCCATTGACAGGCTGGAAAAAAAACGGCTTGCCGGGCCGGTTATGGAGCATCGTTCAGGGGTATTTATTCAGCTTTTGCTGGTGGCGGTCGTGCTGCTTTTTCTTGAGGTTTTGTTGTCAAATACCCGATTGCTCAGAATACCGTAGTGAGCACATGGTTCTTGAAATAGCGATTGGAAAGGAGTGATCCTATGTGTTTTGCATGGCCTGATAATATTGTCTACTTGCTGCTTTTGATGCCTCTTGCCGTGATTTTGGGCTATGGGGTCATGAGGCAGCTTCAGGCTCGTGAGGCAGTTGTTGGGCCCTTCGTGGCCGACGGCATGATGCGTGGCGTACCAATGAGGGTTCTCGTGGTCAAAAAAGTCCTGCTCTTTTGCGGTATGGCCTTATTGCTGATTGCCATGGCAGGCCCCCGGTTGTGCAGTGGTGGGCGGCCTGTACTGCGAAAAGGTGCCGATATTGTATTTATGCTTGATGTTTCACGGAGTATGAGGGCCAGAGATGTTCTGCCTGACCGTCTTGGTCAGGCAAAACAGGAGATTACCAATATCAGTCGCGCCGTCAATGGCGGAAGGCGTGCTATTCTTCTTTTTGCTGCCGCGCCTCTTGTTCAGTGCCCTCTTACAACTGATCAGGAAGCATTTGACGCACTGCTTGGCATGGCTTCACCCGATCTTATCGAAGAGCAGGGGACCTCTTTTCGTGCAGCTCTTGAGCTTGCGGGGCGACTTCTTGAGCCTGAATCGGAACGTCGTATAGCATCAGGAATAAATGGGGAGAAGATAGTCGTACTGTTGAGCGACGGGGAAGATCACTCCGGCGGGATTCAGGGCGCTGTAAAGCAATTGAAAGAAGCGGGTGTTCATGTTTTCGTGGTTGGGGTTGGGATGCCCCGACCAGTTGTGATTCCGTCAGGGGAGGCTGTAGATGGACTGAAGCGGGATGAGGGTGGCAGGGTGGTGATGAGCCGTTTCAGGATGGAAACATTACAACTGCTGGCCCGTGATGCTGTCGGGTTTTACTTCCGGAGCAGGGCGGAGCACCCTGTTTATAGCGAAGTTTCTGATAGAATCAATCGAATTGCGGCTGCTTCACGCTGGGTGATGGAACCCGGAGAGCGTGAACCCCTTTATCGCTATTTTCTTGTGGCGGGCCTTGTTTTCCTGCTTGCTGAAACGATCATCGGAAGAGGCGGTGGAATTTGGCGTTAAATAGTGCGCCGGAGAGCCTCTCCAGTTGGGGGTTTCTCCCTTTCTTGTTGAAAAAAATTGTTACATTATCTACTAAATAAAGATTAAAAGTAGTTCATTTTCAGACGAAAAACAGAGACGTTATGGAGCAGCAAAGCAGTGGTAGAAAAGTTCTTGACTCTTTCGAAAGAGCAAAGCTTGGATTGCAGGTTTTCAATATGCCTTTCGCTGAAGCTGAAGAGGTGATTGATGCCTACGTGAGTCAGGGAGATTATGATCCGGCGTGTGTAGAGCTTTTCAAGGAGCAGCTTGACACTCAACGGCACATTCAGGAGAAAAGCGTTGAACTCTTATCTACCGGCACTCAGATCTTGCGGCTTGTGGTGGGTGCCTTTATCAAAAATATCCCGCAATCATCATCCGGAAGTACTTCAAATTCTTGAACCTGAACGTTTTACAAAACAATCAGAACCATGCAGTTTGACCCGAACAAATTTACCCTGAAAGCCCAGGAGGCATTGCAGACGGCATCAACACTTGCCGGAAGCCGGCAGCACCAGCAGATAGAGCCGGAGCATCTGCTCTATGCCATGCTTGATGATAAGAGCAGTATTGCTGTGCAGATTGCACAGAAACTGGAAGCTCAGGCGGAAACGCTGCAAACGGCGCTTGACCGCGAAATCGGGAGAATTCCAAGGGTTACCGGAGCCTCAGCTACGGGTCAGTATCTTTCGCAGAATCTCGGCAAGGTGTTTGATGTTGCCCTGAAAGAAGCTGAAAATCTGAAGGATGAGTATATCAGTTCGGAGCACCTGTTGATTGCCATGAGTGAAGCCGGGGTGACGGTTTCGCGGATGTTGCAGGATGCGGGATTTAACCGTAACTCAATTCTCAAAGTGCTCACGACCATAAGGGGCACGCAACGCGTCACCAGTCAAAGCGCTGAGGAAAGTTATAATTCACTGAAAAAATATTCACGTAACCTCAATGATCAGGCACGCAAGGGCAAACTTGATCCGGTTATCGGACGCGACGAGGAGATTCGCAGGGTGCTGCAGATTCTCAGTCGCCGTACCAAGAACAATCCGGTGCTGATTGGTGAGCCGGGGGTTGGCAAGACTGCAATTGTCGAGGGAATTGCCCAGCGTATAGTGGCTGGTGACGTTCCGGAGAACCTCAAGAGCAAGCAGATTGCGGCGCTCGATATTGCCCAGCTTGTCGCTGGAGCCAAGTTCCGTGGAGAGTTTGAGGAACGTCTGAAGGCGGTAGTGCGCGAGGTTCAGTCTTCTGATGGCGAAATTATTCTGTTTATTGATGAACTCCACCTGCTTGTGGGTGCAGGGTCTGCCGAAGGCTCAATGGATGCGGCCAATATTCTCAAGCCAGCGCTTGCCCGCGGCGAACTGCGCTGTATAGGAGCCACCACGCTTGATGAGTACCGCAAGCATATTGAAAAGGATGCCGCTCTCGAACGGCGTTTTCAGACTGTGGTAGTCGATCAGCCGAGCGTAGAGGATACCGTCTCCATTCTGCGCGGTCTCAAGGAAAAATACGAGATCCATCATGGTGTGCGTATCAAGGATGCTGCCATTGTTGCCGCAGCGGAGCTTTCCAATCGCTATATTGCAGACCGTTTTCTGCCCGACAAGGCTATCGATCTGATTGATGAGGCATCATCGCGCCTTCGCCTTGAAATCGACAGCAGTCCTGAAGAGCTCGACCGGATAAACCGGGAAATCCGCCGGCTTGAAATCGAAAGGGAAGCCCTGAAGCGCGAAATTGAAGTCGGGGGGTAGTTGCGTTCCCTCCCGTTTTCTGGATTTTGCCCCGAATATCCCGATTAGTTCATAGCTGTCGGGATATTTTTTTATAAGACTAACTTTTCAGATGATTCCCGCGGTTGTGTTTGCTGAAGCGATTTATTCGGCTGAAAATCGTACATTAACGTTTGCATATCATTGTATGTTTTCTATGCTTTGATTTTATTAAACAAAAAAAACACAAACGACAATGATGAAGATGATGAAAATTGTTACTCTTGCTTTTCTGTTTGCCGGCGTATTTGGTTCTGTGGCGAGGGCTGGATGGGATCCTGCTGACGAGGAACATGCAAGGTTATCCGCCGACTCGTTCAGGTCACATCATGGGCTTGCCCGTTTTTTTGAAAACGCTTACGGGTATGTTGTTTTTCCCGACGTCTATAAGGGGGGATTCATGTTGTTCGGCGGGGGGCATGGCAAGGGATATGTCTATGAGCAAAATAATCTTATAGGACGTTCATCGATTACCCAGCTTAGTGTTGGTCCGCAGCTTGGCGGTCAGTCTTTTTCGGAAATAATTTTCTTTAAAGGCAAGAACGACCTGGATACCTTCAAAAGGGGCAACTTTGTGCTCAGTGCTCAAGTGGCGGCCATTATTGTTACTTCCGGGATGGCAACCAATACCGATTATTCCAATGGCGTAGCAGTTTTTGTTCGTCCGAATGCGGGAGTTATGGCTGAAGCTACTGTGGGTGGTCAGAAGTTTTCCTATAAGTCTTACTGATACACGTCTTTTTATAAAGCAGAAAGGGCTTCGGAGCGCATCGACCGCTGCTTTTTCAATAACGTTAATTTTTGCAATGAAGTATGAATTAGTGGTCGGTCTTGAGGTTCATTGTCAGCTTAATACCGTTAGCAAGGCCTTCTGTGGCTGTTCGGCGCAATTCGGAAAATCGGCCAATACCAATGTCTGTCCCGTCTGTCTTGCCCTCCCCGGAGCGTTGCCGGTACTGAACCGTCGTGTGGTTGAGGATGCCGTGAAGCTCGGGCTTGCTACGGGTTGCACCATTGCGCCCCATTCCGTCCTTGCCCGTAAAAACTACTTTTACCCGGACCTGCCGAAAGGATACCAGATCTCGCAGTTTGAAGAGCCGATATGCAGTGAAGGAATGGTGCAAATTGATGCTGGCGAGGGAAACCGGGATATCCGGCTGATCAGGATCCATATTGAAGAGGATGCTGGCAAATCGATTCATGATATCGGCGAGGAGACCTATATCGATCTCAACCGGAGCGGTGTCCCGTTGCTGGAGATTGTGAGCTATCCGGATCTGCGTACCCCGAAAGAGGCCTCGGCCTATCTGCAGAAGGTGCGCCAGATCGTCAAGTATCTTGGCATTTCCGATGGCAATATGGAGGAGGGAAGTCTTCGCTGTGATGCCAACGTCTCGTTACGGCCTGTTGGGGCAGTAGAGTATGGTACCCGATCGGAGATCAAGAATATGAACTCCTTCAAGAATGTTGAGAAGGCTATTGAGTATGAGGTCGAACGCCATAGAGAGATTCTGGAAAGTGGAGGCGCTGTTCTGCAGGAGACGCGTCTCTGGGATGCCGACAAGGGGGAGACACGCTCCATGCGCGGCAAGGAGTTCGCGCATGACTATCGTTATTTTCCTGATCCTGATCTGGTGCCGGTGCTGGTTGACCGGGAGATGATTGATCGTATTCTGCTTGAGCTTCCAGAGTTTCCCGAAGAGCGCGCCGTTCGATTTGCTGAAGAGTATGCCATTCCGGCTTATGATGCGGCGGTGCTCACTGTAGAGCGTGAGCTTGCGGACTATTTCGAGGAGACTGTCAGGGTTTCGGGCGATGCCAAGGTATCATCAAACTGGGTGATGGGTGAGGTGATGCGTACGCTCAAAGAGAAGTGTCTTGATATTGCGGAGTTCTCCATTATGCCTGAGCGGCTCGGGGGACTGATCGGTCTCATTGGAGGAGGTGTGATCAGTAATACCATCGCCAAGCAGGTTTTTGAACTGATGCTGAAGGGTAAGGATTCAGCGGCGGAGATTGTTGAACGGGAAGGTCTTGCTCAGGTTTCAGACAGCGGAGCGATTGAGATCGTTGTGCAGGCAATTCTTGATGCCAACCCGGGCCAGTTGGCGGCCTATCGTGGCGGAAAAACCAAGCTGCTTGGTTTTTTTGTGGGGCAGTGCATGAGCCAGATGAAAGGCAAGGCCAATCCCCAGATGGTCAATGATGTGTTATTGAAAAAGCTGGAGGGGTGAGTGATGTCAGGATTCACTGTCGAACAGATCCTTCGTGCGCGGTGATTCAGGCCAGCTTTTTGCAAGTTCAGGGTTGATCACCTCGATTTTTTTTCGGGCTTCGACCAGCCTTTTTTTACAGTTTGCGGCGATGGCAAGCCCCTCTTCGTACATGCCGATAGAGTTTTCAAGGCCGGTTTCAGGGCTTTCGATATTCCTGGTGATCTCTTCAAGACGGGAGATCAGCTCTTCGATAGGGGGTTTTCCGGTATGGGTTGATGCCATGTTTTTTTATAGTGTTTAGATGTTGATGGTTAAAATAGAGAAAGAGAAAGATTATTCAAAAGGCAGGTGTGTGAGTGAAGTTTGTTGATAGTGCGTCTATTTTTGTCCATGCTGGAGACGGTGGCAACGGGTGTGTGAGTTTTCGGAGAGAGAAGTTTGTGCCCAAAGGGGGCCCTGATGGAGGCGATGGCGGTCGGGGAGGTCATGTATGGCTGAGAACAAACCGGCAGTTGACGACTTTGCTCGATTTCAAATATAAAAAGAAGTATGTCGCCGTTCGTGGCGTCCATGGGCAGGGAGCCCGGAAAACAGGCAGGGATGGTGCGGATATTGTTATTTACGTTCCGTGTGGCACCATCGTCAGGAACGGAGAAACCAATGAGATTATTGCTGACCTGACAGGCGAAGATCAGGAGATATTGATTGCCAAAGGAGGCAAAGGCGGCAGGGGTAACCAGCACTTTGCCACACCAACCCGTCAGGCTCCACGCTATGCTGAGCCGGGTCAGAAAGGCGAGTTGCTGATGCTCAATATGGAGCTGAAACTTATGGCTGATGTCGGATTGGTTGGATTCCCCAATGCGGGCAAGTCTACCCTGATTTCGGTCATCAGCGCGGCCAAGCCGAAAATTGCCGATTATCCCTTTACGACACTGGTGCCCAATCTTGGTATTGTGCGCTATGAAGAATACAAATCGTTTGTGATGGCCGACATTCCCGGAATTATTGAGGGTGCGGCAGAAGGAAAGGGGCTCGGTCTGCAGTTCCTCCGTCACATTGAACGAACGAAAATACTTGCCGTCCTCATTTCGGCTGATTCGCCAGATATTGCTGATGAATACCGCACGCTTCTGGGAGAACTTGAGAAATTTGAAAAGGGATTGCTCGACAAGCCCCGGATAGTGGTTATTACGAAAATGGATATTGCTGCTGAAGATCTTGAAATTCCCGTTCTTGAAGAAGGAGTCAAGGTAATGCCGATTTCAAGTGTTTCCGGTCATGGGCTGAAGGAACTCAAGGATGAACTGTGGAGAGAGGTATCGGGTCGCACCAGAGCGACTGAACCGCAGGATGAGAGTATCGGATAATCATGCAAAAGGCTGAACTGTCTGTCAGGTATGCGCGTCTTGCTGATGCTCCGGCAATTTCCGCCATTACTGCGGAGTATGCTCGACAGGGAATCATGCTGGAGCGTTCCGGTGAAAATATTGTTGAAAATATTCGTAATTTTTTTGTTGCCGAATATAACGGAGAGGTGATCGGCTGCTGTGCTATCGCATTCTATACCCTGAAGCTTGCCGAAATTCGTTCACTTGCTGTCTTTAACCGTTACAAAATGAGGGGTATAGGGCGGTTGCTGGTTGAAAAGGCTGAGTTGGTGTTGCGTGAGGAGGGTGTCGAGGAGGTTTTTGTTTTGACGCTCAGCCGTGAGTTTTTCTGCCGCCTCGGGTACAGCGAAATCAAGAAGGAGTATTTTCCGCAGAAAATATGGAGGGATTGTACTCATTGCCCAAAGTTGATGGCATGTGATGAGATTGCAATGGTTAAAACACTGTAATTTAATTATACAAACAGGTATCTGAAATTCGTGATTGTTCAGGAAGTTATTGTAAAAAACAAGGCTGGGCTGCATACCAGACCTGCGGCTGCAGTCGTCAAACTCGCATCCCGTTTCAAGTCAGATTTTTTTATCGAGATGCAGGGCGTTGAAATCAATGCGAAATCAATTATTGGTGTCATGAGCCTTGCTGCTCCGAAAGGTACCAGGTTGACGCTCAAGCTTGATGGTGAGGACGCTGCCGAGGCATCCCGACAGTTGGTAGAGTTTTTTGAGCAGGGATTTGGAGAGGTATAGCCTTGCGGATTGCATTCATATCCCCTTTTTTCCCTCTAAAGGGCGGTATTGCCCGATTCAGCGGACTTTTGAGGGAGGCCCTTCAATGCCGGGGATATGAAGTTACTGCTTTTCCTTTCAGGGCGCTCTATCCTGAATTTTTGGTAAAAGATGGCACACAAGGATTTTATAGAGCAGATCGTGCTCTTTTTAAAGAGGCTCGTCTGGTGCTCTTCAATCCCTTCTCATGGTTTGGAGCGATCCGGTCACTCAGGTCACTGAAACCAGAGCTCCTCCTTGTAGCCTATTGGACTGGATTTCTTGCTCCATTTTATTACATGGTTCGCCATCTGACCGGTATCAGGATGGTGATATTGCTTCACAACCTCTCTTCCCATGAATCTTTTTTATTTGAACCCCTTATGCAGAAGCTGCTTGCTGCTTCTGCCGATGGATTTATAACCCTTTCTGCCGCTGTTGCGCAACAAGTGCGGACTTCCATGCCTGAAATTCCGATGCTGGAGCTTTTTCACCCTCTCTATGAGCCGGATGGAGCGATACCTTCCGTGCAGGATGCGCGCCGGGAGCTCAATCTTGATCTTCAGCCGCCGGTGCTGCTCTTTTTTGGGTATGTGCGGCGCTATAAGGGGCTTGATACGATGCTCCATGCCATGCCGGCGATTCTTCAGAAAGAGCCATTGCTCCGCCTTGTGGTTGCAGGACAGTTCCATGAGGATCCAGGGAGCTATCGGCGACTTGTCGCAAAGCTTGGTATTGGCGCAAACGTTGATATTTATCCCGGTTATGTTTCAACTGAACGCAGTTCCCTTCTTTTTGCTGCTGCTGATGCTGTCGTGCTTCCTTACCGCAGTGCAACGCAGTCTGGAGTGGTTCAGCTTGCATATGGTCACGGTTTGCCTGTCATTGTCACACCGGCAGGCGCCCTGCCTGAGATGGTGTGTCCCGGTAAAACCGGCTGGATTGCGCGTGACTGTTCGCCGGAGGGGTTTGCCGAAGCGGTCGGGGAGTTTCTTGACTTCCGGAACAAGCACGATCTTGAAGCCATGCGTTCGGCTATAGAGGCATTTTGCTGTGACTTTTCCTGGGAGGCCTTTGCTGAGGCCGCAGGTTGCTTTCTTGAAGAAGGAGCTGCAGGGAAATGATGAACTCTCCTCTGAGTTGTATCGTGGTGCCGAACTGGAACGGTGCAGAGGTGACGCTTGCCTGTCTTGAGTCGCTTGCAGCAGTCATGTCGCCTTTATGCAGGGTGCTTGTGGTCGATAATGGATCGACTGATGGCTCCCCTGAAAAGATCCGGGCTGCATTTCCATGCGTTGAGCTTCTTCTTCTTCCTGCCAATATCGGTTATGCAGGAGGCAATAATGCAGGCTTCAGAAGGGTTCTGGAGTTGCATGCCGAGTTTGTAATTTTTTTAAACAACGATACCATTGTCAGCAGCGATTTTTGTGCTCCGCTGATTGAAACCCTGCAAGGGAACCCTTCAGCAGGTATTGCTGTCCCGAAAATATTTTATCAGGATCGACCCGATACGCTCTGGTACGCCGGTGGAGTCGTCATGCTTTCGACAGGGTTGATCCGGCATGTCGGGCTAAGAAAAAAAGATGCTCCGGAATTTGATCGACCCGGTGCCACCGGCTATGCGACCGGGTGCTGTTTTGCGATGCGCTGTCGAGATTTCGAGGCCGTTGGAGGCTTCGACGAAAGGTTCAGCATGTATGCGGAGGATGTCGATCTCTCCCTGCGGGTTCGCTCTCTGGGAATGAGTATCGACTATGTGCCCTCCTCAAAAGTGTGGCACAAGGTAACGGCATCGCTTCCCGGTGATCCATTGGGGAAGCTGGTTAAAAAAAGTTTCGGTGCGATTCGTCTCTTCTACAAGCACCGCGCATGGAGCGGTATGGTATTCTATCTGCTCCTGCTTCCCCTGCGTATTGTCGGAAGCCTCGGGGAGGCGTTGCGGGTGAAAAATTCCGGAACGTAGTACCAAGGAGAAGGTTTGACCATGCAAAGCAACTATAGAACAGTCATTGACGGAGCCTATCTCAGTGATCAGGCTCATGGTGTCCGGTGGCGGAAAACGCTCGAATTTCTGAAAGGCTCTTCACTTGCCGCTGGATCATGTCGTCGCGGGCTTGATCTGGGTGACCGGACACCCCTTACCGCTTCGCTTGAGCAGGTTTTCGGCTGCCCGTTCGAAAACACTAAAATTGATCTCGACATTGAGACGCTTGCGGGTTTGTTCGGGGCTGTGACCGCTTTTGAGGTGCTGGAGCATCTTTACAATCCGCTTCATGCACTGCTTGAGGTCAAGCGGGTTCTGATCGGTGAGGATGCACGCCTCTTTGTTTCAATGCCCCTGAGGAAACCGGCCTTTCTTGCAAGCCCCAACCACTTTCATGAGATGACGCGAATTTCGGCTCTCTCGCTTTTCACCCGTGCGGGCTTCGGTGTTGTCAGAAGCGCGGAGTTTCGTATCCGTCGCCCGTTGTTTTATCTTACAGGAGTAAAGCCGCTGTTGCGGGCATGGTATGAAAAAGTGCAGATCTATGAACTTGCCGTCCGATAGGATAGTGCCCTGCAGTCCGTTCAGGCTTGTCTGGTTTTCCGAGATACAGTGGGATTTCCTCTCAACCCGGAAGCAGCGGCTTTTGTGCCGCTTTCCCGATAAATGGAGTATTCTTTTCATCGAACCATTCGCTCTTGGACGCAGCCACCACTGGCTCCCGGTCAAAAGGGGGCGGGTATGGGTTGTCAGTGTGCCGTTTCTGAAGAGTGTTCCCTTCAGGATAGGACGCCTGCTTGATATACCCTTGTTGCGTACGCTTTTTTCCCTGCCGGGGATAGTTATGATGCTCTTCTGGGTGACCATTCTCGGATTCGGCTCCTCCAGGAGGATTATCGGCCTGAGCAATATCTACTGGGGCAGGATTGCTGCTCACCTTCCGTGCTGTCTCCGTTTTTATGATGCCAATGACGATCATCTTTCCTTTCCGGGTAATCCGCCGTGGCTGAAAGATTATCTTGACTGCTATCTTTCAAAGGTTGATCTGCTCTTTAGTGTGAGCCGAGAACTGACACGCACGCTCAAGGTGCCTCCAGGTGTGTGCACGGTTGAGCTTGGCAATGGTGTCGAGTTCAGCCATTTTGCTGAACCCGTTCATAAAACGCCCGCACCGCTCAAGAGGCTTAAGGGGCCGATTTTCGGCTATGCCGGGGCTATGGACTGGGTGGATACCTCCCTTCTTGCCGCTACGGCCCGTGCTTGGCCGGAGTGCCAGATTGTGCTTCTCGGTCCGGCCTATGAGAGAGCTTGGTGGACAAAACAGAAGGCTATCAATTCGCTTCCAAACGTCTCCTATTTCGGGAAAATTGAGTACAGCGAACTTCCTGCATGGGTGCAGCGCTTCGACCTTGCCCTTATGCCGCTGCTCTCCGGCAATTTGAAAAGAGTATCTCATCCCAACAAGCTTTATGAATATGCTGCTGCCGGCGTACCGGTGCTTTCGATGAACTACTGCAGCGCGGTTGAGCGGGCTCGGGAGGTGGTGCATGTAGCGACTTCACAGGAGGAGTTTGTCCGCATGGTGCCGGAAGCTCTTGCTGACCGGCGGCGCGAGGAGCGGCAGGCCTTTGCCCGAAAGCACAGTTGGGATTCGCTTTCTGAAGCCATGGTGCATGAACTGCAGAAAGCCTGTCAGGAGAGGAACCCTTGAATCGCAATGCCGTCATAGCCAGTCAGGCAGGGTTCTCCTTTGCCGGATTTCTTTTTGGCCAGACGGCCCGGTTTGGCTATAACCTTGTTGTTGCAAGGCTTCTCGGTGTTGAGGCTCTTGGTCTTTACGCTCTCGCCATTGCTGTTATCCAGATTGCAGAGGTGCTTGCTGTTGCCGGGCTCGATTCGGGTCTCTTGCGCTTTGTCAGTTTGCACGTCCGTGATCCTCTGCGCCAGAGGGCAGTGATCGGTTCCACCCTCAAAACCAGCATGATCCTGTCACTTTTTGTGGCGCTTCTGCTGCTCCTCTTTTCCGCTCCCATTGCCTCAATGCTCAACGGCAGCCATCTCCTGCAGCTTACGATTTGCTTTTATGCTGCGGCCATTCCCTTCAATGTGGCAACCCTGCTTTTCGGCCATGCAATGCAGGGGTTCCGCCGTCTCAAGCCGAAAATTATTGCCACACAGGTTGTGAGTCCAATGCTGCTGTTGCTGCTGACCATTCTTTTTCACTACACAGCAGGTCACGATGCGGCTCTTTTTTTCCCTTTTGTCCTGGCGGGAATGGGAGGTTTTTTCTGGATCCGTCGCTCTCTCTCAAAAATTTGCGGTACTCTTCCAGGAGATATTTTTCATGCCCGTTCAGACAGGGCGATGCTTTCCTACGCGCTCCCCTTCATGGCGGTTTCGCTGTTGAGCATGATGACGCACTGGCTTGATGTCATGATGCTCGGCATGCTTACCGATACGGCAACTGTCGGACTCTATCATCCTGCTGCCAGAACGGCAGGGCTCATCCGTTCCGTGCTTCTTGCCTTTGCCGGCATTGCTGCGCCGATGATTGCTGAACTGCATACGGGGAAGCGGAATGCGGAGATAGGACAGATCTTCAAGATGGTGACGCGCTGGATTGTAACAGTGGTTATCCCCCCGACCATTCTTTTTATGGTGTTTCCCGAACTTGTGCTCTCAGTGTTCGGTGCCCGGTTTGCTGCAGGAGGGGCTGTTACGCTGCTTCTCTTGACTGTAGCCTCCTTCCTTCAGGCTAGTTTCGGTCTTTCATCAACGGTACTCGCCATGACCGGCTATGCGCGGCTCAGCCTCTTCAATGCTCTTGGAGCTCTTTGTCTGCAAGTGGTGCTGAACCTGTTTTTGATCCCCCGGATGGGCATCAACGGTGCTGCTCTTGCCACATTGCTGCTCTTTTTCCTGCTCTCTGCTCTTCGTCTTGCTGAGATTCACCGTCTCTTGAAGATCCATCCTTTTGGCAAAGCTCTCTGGAAACCCCTCATTGCGGGATTCTCTGCTGCGCTACTCCTCATGGCTGCGCGCCCATGGCTGCTCTCCTTTCCGCCCTATGCCGGGCTTGCTGCGGCTGCACTGCTCTCTTTTGGCAGCTATACGGCATTGATACTGATCCTGAAGTTGGAAGAGGACGAGAGAGAGCTTATTATAAAGTACTTCCCTTTTTTTGACAAGCAACTAAAGCGATAACATTGTGAAGAAAAAGATTCTCCTGTTGCTCTCTCTCTTTGGCGGCTATACCCTTCTGGCAGTACTGCTTTTTTATCCGCTTGTGTTTCAGTCGAAAATTCTTGTTGCGCCCGACTCCCTTATTCCTCAGGCATCAACAATGGCACTTGATCGGCTTTATGCTGCAACGGGAAGCTATCCGCTGTGGCAGCCCTGGCTTTTTTCGGGTATGCCGACCGTCGAGGCGTTCAGCTATCTCAGCAGACTCTATTATCCCAACATTTTTTTCGACCTCTTCCATACCGATGGTATCGTTCTGCAACTCATCCATCTTGCTTTTGCCGGTTTCGGCGTATTTCTTTTTCTTCGCGAGTACCGTGTGGCAACCCTGCCAGCCTTTTTTGGTGGAGCGGTGTTTATGCTCAACCCCTATATGACGGCGATGCTGGTGCACGGTCACGGAAGCCAGCTCATGACGGCAGCTTACATGCCCTGGATGCTTTGGGCGACAATGCGCCTCATTGACCGTGGAAAGCTGTTTGATGCAGGGACGCTTGCGCTTGTTGCCGGTTTTCAGTTGCAGCGCTCACATGTCCAGATTGCCTACTATTCCTGGATCCTCACGCTGCTGCTTGCCGTCTTTCTCTTTCTTTCCCGTCGCGACTCATCCAACACAACCCTTTCTTCCTCAACATCTCCGCTTCTTGCTCGCGGCGGTGATGAGGGTCGCCGCAAGGGAGGTCTCTACACGCTTCGTCTTTTTGCGCTTTTGCTCCTTGCCCTTGGATGTGGTGTTGCCATGTCGGCTGCAATCTACCTTCCTGCTTCGCAGTATGCTGCATATTCAGTGAGAGGCATGTCGGCTCAGGGGGGTGCTTCATCATGGGAGTATGCTACTCTTTGGTCGATGCACCCTCTTGAGCTGTTCACTTTTCTCTTGCCCGGAGCTTTTGGATTCGGCGGAGTGACCTACTGGGGCTTTATGCCCTTTACCGATTTCCCCCACTATTCTGGTATTCTGGTGTTGCTCCTTGCTTTCGGGGGAGTTTTTCTGCGAAGAAAAGAGCCGATGACCTGGTTTTTTCCGGCAGGTGTACTGCTTGCTCTTCTGCTCTCTTTCGGCAGCTTTTTTACCCCTGTATTTAATCTCTTTTATCATTTTGCGCCATTGTTCAGCCGGTTCAGGGTGCCATCGATGGCGCTTATCATGGTTTATCTGCTCATATCGTTTCTTGCTGCGTCCGGTCTCCATGAACTGCTGCAACGTCTTCAGCGCCAGCCCCAGTGCATGCTGAAACCGCTCAAGTTTGGAGCGCTCTTTCTTGCGGTAGCTCTTCTGCTTTTTCTTGCTTTCGAACAGCCTCTTGAGGGCTTGTTCCGTTCGATTTTTCCCGAGCCGCAGGTTGGAAGTTTTGACCTTGCCTTCATGGTCAATAAAGTGCGGTGGGAGAATCTGGCGGGAAGTTTCTGGAGTGTTTTACTGGTTCTGACTCTTTCGGCAGGAGTGCTCTGGCTCAGCATCAAGGGCAAGCTCTCCGTCAACATCTCGGCTCTGCTGCTGCTTCTCTTCGCCCTTGGTGATCTTATCTGGCTAGATGCGCAGATTGTCTATCCTTCAGCCGGTTCGTTGCGCTCCCCGCTTTTTGCCGATGCAATTATGGTGGAGCCAGCCTTCCGCCCTGACGATATTACCAGCTACCTTGCATCACAGAAAGGCTCCTTCAGAATCTATCCTTCCGGGCAGCTCTTCACAGAAAACAAGTTCTCCCTTTTCGGTATCGAGTCCGTTGGTGGTTACCATCCTGCAAAACTCAAGCTCTATGAGGAGTTTTTAGTAAAAACAGAGGAGCTTTCAAGCCTAAATATTTTGCGGATGCTCAATGTTGGCTACATCATCAGCCCACAACCAGTTGAGCATCCGGCACTCAAGTTGCTCAAAACAGGCGAACTGCAACTGGCAAGCGGTCCGGTCACCGTAAATATTTACGCTCTTCAGGGATGTACTCCAAGAGCATGGTTCGCCGAGAGGGTGACTGCCGTGAGAAGCAACGAAGCATTGTTTGCCCATCTCCTTGATGATCAGTCGTCTTCAGGTGAGGCTTATGTTGATAGTTCATTCTGGAGAGGAACCCGCCTCTTTGCACCGGCAGCGGTCACCTCTCTTGACGCAAAAGCGGAATCCATGATTGTGAAGGTATCTGCTCCCGGTGAGGCATTTCTCGTTGTCAGCGAGCTTTATTACCCCTTGAGGTGGAAGGTGACGGTTGACGGCAGTGAAGCTGCAATGGTCAAGGTGAACGGACTGATTCGTGGCGTTATGGTTCCGGCTGGCAGCAGGGAAGTGCGTTTTACGTATGACCGAAGTGAGTTTGAGTATGGGCGGAATATTTCGCTTGTAGCGTTTATTGTTGCGTTGCTGCTTATGGCTGGCGGTGTTATTGTCGGACTTACCCGGCAGAAAGGGGGGAATAAGGGCCTCATTTGATGTCGCCACTGTCGCGCACCAAGATTATTAAAAACTTGACGGGTCCGTTAGCCAATGTTGCAGCGACAGGCAGGCAGGCGGCAAACCAGCATGGTACGTTACGCCGGAATTGGTGTGACGCTTGCATATATAATAAAAGAGGGTAATGAAGAACACTGTTTCCGGGTGTTTTGTCTCATCGGACGGGTGGTAATGGATGAGATGCATTATTTTCGCTCAACAGAGCAAATATATTAATTTAGGTTTTGTTTTTTTTTATAATTCGCTTACATTGTCTGTCCTTATGGATTTTTAAGCATTGCATTGCGTTTTTTGTAATCAGAGGTTTTTTTAAAAAGAAAGAGAGTATCAGTATGCCGACGATTCAGCAGCTCATCAGGCTCGGAAGAAGTGTAAAAGCCTCCAAAACAGCGTCTCCGGCGCTTGAGAAGTGCCCGCAGAAACGCGGTGTTTGTACCCGTGTTTACACAACGACTCCAAAAAAGCCTAACTCCGCGTTACGAAAAGTTGCGCGTGTAAGGTTATCGAACAAGATAGAAGTTACCGCATATATTCCGGGAGAGGGTCATAACCTGCAGGAGCATTCAATTGTTCTGATTCGTGGCGGCAGGGTAAAGGATCTTCCTGGTGTACGATATCATATCGTTCGTGGCTCGCTGGATACGTCCGGTGTTTCCGATCGTAAGCAGAGCCGGTCAAAATACGGAGCCAAGCAGCCAAAAGCTGGTGTTGCTGCTCCTGTCAAGGGTAAGGGTAAAAGGTAGGTAAGTCGAATCATAAATTACAGAGAAGAACATGCCCAAAAAAGTTGGCTATAAAAGAATCGGTGTTGATTTTCGTTACGGGGATGAGAGTGTCGCCCGTTTTATCAATGCTGTGATGCTTGATGGTAAGAAGGCTGTTGCTACAAAGATAGTCTATGATGCGTTTGCTATCATTGCCGAGAAGCTTGCAGGAGAAGATCCGCTGGAAGTTTACCGCAAGGCCATGTCGCATATTGCACCGGTCGTTGAGGTTCGGAGCAAGAGAGTTGGTGGCGCTACGTACCAGATTCCTATGGAAGTCAAGGCTTCCCGCAGGGGTGCGCTTGCCTTTCGCTGGTTGAAGATTTATGCAGCCAAGCGTGGCGGTCGCTCAATGGCTGAAAAGCTTGCTGCTGAACTGATGGATGCTGCCAATGAGCAGGGTGCGTCGGTGAAAAAGCGTGATGAGGTACACCGGATGGCTGATGCTAATAAGGCGTTTGCGCATTTCAGGTTCTAAGAGTTTGTAACAGTGTGGATAAAAGGTCTAAAATTTTGTTATGGCAAGGCTGGTTGATTTAGATAAAGTACGGAATATAGGCATCATGGCTCACATTGATGCCGGAAAGACGACGACAACAGAGAGGATTCTCTATTATACTGGTCGTTTGCACCGGATGGGTGAGGTACATGATGGCGGAGCGACAATGGACTGGATGGATCAGGAGAAAGAGCGCGGTATTACCATTACCTCCGCTGCCACAACCTGTTTCTGGGCACCCAAGTTTGGTAATTATATCGGGATCAATCACCGCATTAATATTATCGATACACCTGGACATGTTGATTTTACGGTTGAAGTTGAGCGTTCCCTGCGTGTACTTGATGGCGCTGTAGCGCTTTTTTGTGCAGTAGGCGGAGTGGAGCCTCAGTCCGAGACAGTATGGCGCCAGGCGAACAAGTACGGTGTGCCGAGGATTGCCTATATCAACAAGATGGACAGGACCGGCGCTAACTTTTTTTATACGGTCAAGGCAATAAGGGAGCGGCTGGGCGCCAATCCGGTGCCTCTTCAGATTCCGATTGGCGAAGGCGAGATTTTTGCCGGTTTTGTTGATCTTATCAGGATGAAGGGTATCATCTATAACAAAGAAGATGGCAGCACCTATGATGAGGTCGAGATTCCGCATGACCTGCAGAATGAGGCCAGAACATGGCGGATCAATATGCTTGAGGCTGTTTCGGAGCATGACGATACGTTGCTTGAGAAATATCTGAACGGTGAGGATATCACTGAGTCAGAAGTAAGGAATGTGCTTCGCCAGGCAACACTCAAGGTTACCATTATTCCTGTGCTTTGCGGATCGTCATTCAAAAACAAGGGTGTCCAGTTTATGCTTGACGCTGTTGTTGAGTACCTTGCTTCTCCTGTTGATGTCGGCGCTGTTGAAGGCCATCATCCGCGTACCGAGGAGTCAGTAATTCGCGAGCCGAACGATGAAGAGCCTTTTGCCGCTCTTGCTTTCAAGATTGCAACTGATCCGTTTGTCGGAAAGCTTACTTTTTTCAGAGTTTATTCCGGCGTGCTTAAAGCCGGCAGTTATGTGCTCAACACCATGACCGGCAAGAAAGAGCGAATCGGTCGTGTGCTTCAGATGCATTCAAATAAAAGAGAAGATATAGATTGTGTTTATTGCGGGGATATCGCAGCGGCTGTCGGTTTGAAAGATGTTCGTACCGGTGATACGATTTGCGATGAAAACAATCCGGTGGTGCTGGAGAAAATGGTTTTCCCTGAACCGGTTATCCAGATTGCTATCGAGCCGAAAACCAAGAGTGATTCTGACAGGCTAGGCATGTCGCTGGCCAAACTCGCAGAAGAGGATCCGACCTTCAAGGTAAAGACTGACGATGAGACAGGTCAGACGCTGATTGCAGGTATGGGTGAACTTCATCTCGAGATTCTGGTTGATCGACTCAAGCGAGAGTTCAAGGTAGAAGCCAATGTAGGCAAACCACAGGTCGCTTACCGTGAAACGATCAGAAAATCTGTTGAGTTTGAGGGCAAATTTGTCCGTCAGTCTGGCGGTAAAGGTCAGTTCGGTCTGGTGGTTCTGCGGGTTGAGCCGCTTGAGGAAGGAAAGGGATACGAGTTTGTTGATGCTGTCAAGGGTGGAGTTATCCCTAGAGAGTATATTCCTGCGGTTAATGTCGGTGTGCAGCAGGCCATGAAAAGCGGTGTAGTTGCAGGTTATCCGATGCAGGATATCAAAGTTACCCTTTTGGATGGCAAGTACCACGAGGTTGACTCTTCTGAAATGGCATTCAAGATTGCCGGTTCAATCGGTTTCAAGGGAGGTGCCAAGAAAGCTGATCCGGTGTTGCTTGAGCCAATCATGAAGGTCGAGGTTGTTACACCTGATGAGTATCTTGGTGATGTCATGGGTGATTTGTCGAGCCGTCGAGGCCATATCGAAGGTATGGGGCAGAGGGCTGGAGCTCAGTTTGTCAACGCCAAGGTTCCGCTTTCAGCTATGTTCGGTTATTCGACTGACTTGCGCTCAATGAGTCAGGGTAGGGCGAATTATTCAATGGAGTTCGACTGTTATCGCGAAGTTCCACGCAGTATTGCGGAAGCTTTGCAGGAGAAGAGGACAAGCAAGGATTCGGACTAGGCGGGCGACGGTTGTATCAGATTTAATTACACAAACAATAACAGATAACCGACACGGAGACAAGTTATGGCAAAAGAGTCCTACAAAAGGGATAAACCCCATGTCAATATAGGAACCATTGGTCACGTTGATCATGGCAAGACAACCTTGACCGCTGCGATTACTTCGGTTCTCGCCAAGCAGGGACTTGCTGCAGTGCGTGATTTTGGCAGTATCGACAAGGCTCCTGAAGAGAGAGAACGCGGTATTACCATCTCAACAGCACATGTTGAGTATCAGACTAAAAAGCGTCACTATGCACACATTGACTGTCCAGGTCACGCTGATTACATTAAAAACATGATCACCGGTGCCGCCCAGATGGATGGCGCGATTCTTGTTGTCGCAGGTACCGATGGCCCTATGCCTCAGACACGCGAGCACATCCTGCTTGCCCGTCAGGTAAACGTCCCTTCACTTGTTGTTTTTCTGAACAAGGTTGACATTGCTGATCCTGAGCTTATCGAGCTTGTTGAACTTGAGCTGAGAGAGCTTTTGACCCAGTACAACTTCCCCGGTGACGATATTCCGATCATCAAGGGTTCTGCGCTGAAAGCTCTTGAGGGTGATCCAGAGGGTGAAGCCGCAATTATGGAGCTTATGGATGCGGTAGATTCATACATCCCTGAGCCTGTTCGCGACATTGACAAACCATTCCTGATGCCGGTCGAAGATGTCTTCTCAATTTCTGGTCGTGGTACTGTCGGTACCGGAAGAATTGAGAGAGGCCGTGTCAAAATCAACGAAGAGGTCGAAATCGTCGGACTGAGACCAACGCGTAAATCGGTTGTTACCGGTATCGAAATGTTCCAGAAGCTTCTTGATGAAGGTCAGGCAGGCGATAACGCCGGTCTTCTTCTCAGAGGTGTCGACAAGACTGAACTCGAGCGTGGCATGGTTATTGCCAAACCAGGCACCATCAAGCCGCATACGAAGTTCAAGGCTGAGGTCTATATTTTGAAGAAGGAAGAGGGTGGCCGTCATACACCGTTCTTTAACGGTTACCGTCCTCAGTTCTATTTCCGTACAACAGATGTTACCGGTTCAGTAACGTTGCCTGAAGGTGTTGAGATGGTTATGCCTGGCGACAACCTTGGTGTTGAAGTCGAGTTGCTTGCTCCGATAGCGATGGATGAGGGTCTGCGTTTTGCTATCCGTGAAGGTGGTCGTACCGTTGGTGCAGGTTCCGTTACCACGATTATTGAATAAGAGATTGTATGGCGTCCCGGGACGGGGCCGTAAATCCCGTCCCTTTTTTATTGATAACACGAAACAGGGTTGACAAGTGGCTGTACAGCAAAAGATAAGAATCAAGCTCAAGTCTTACGACCATAGCCTGGTTGATAAGTGGGCTCTAAGGATTATTGATGTGGTCAAGCAGACGGACGCTATTATCTTTGGTCCAATACCGCTGCCCACAAAATCGCATGTCTATACCGTAAACCGGTCTCCGCATGTCGACAAGAAATCCCGTGAGCAGTTTTCTTTCTCCTCTCACAAGAGGTTGATTGAAATTATAAACCCGACATCCAGAACCATTGATATGCTGATGAAGCTCGAACTTCCAAGCGGCGTTGATGTTGAAATTAAGTCTTAAAGAATTAGAAAAGATAATCATATGGGTGCGATTCTTGGAAAAAAAATCGGCATGACCCGTTTATTCAATGAGAAACGCGAGGCTGTCTCCTGCACGATTATCCAGGCAGGTCCGTGCTTTGTAACACAGGTTAAACGTGTAGATAAAGAGGGCTACGATGCTTATCAGATTGGTATCGGAGAAAGAAAGGAAAAGAATGTCAGCAAGCCACTGCAGGGACATTACAAAAAAGCTGGAGTAACCCCGGGTTTCAAGCTGGCTGAGTTCGATTTTACAGAGATTAATCAGGAACTTGAGTTGGGTAGTGCTGTCAGTGTTGAATCGTTCACCGAAGGTGAGATAGTCAATGTTCTCGGCGTTTCAAAAGGAAAAGGCTTTGCCGGTGTCATGAAACGACATAATTTCAGTGGCAGCCAGAGAACACATGGTCAGTCGGACAGGCAGAGAGCGCCAGGTTCTATCGGTGCCTCATCTGATCCGTCAAGGGTTTTCAAGGGTACCAGAATGGCCGGACGCATGGGGTCAGACAATATCACCGTCAGGAATCTTGTGATTTTCAAGATCATGCCGGAGTCTAACCTGATTGTTATCAAGGGATCTGTGCCGGGTCCGAAGAATTCCTATGTCAAGATTGTTTCTACAAAAAAGTAAAAGCTGAATGCACGAAGCTATGGAACTTAAAGTCTTAAATACCGCCGGGACTGAAACCGGGGAAGTGGTAACGCTCCGTGACGATATATTCGGCGCAGAAATATCCGAACATGCGATGTACCTCGACGTCAAGTCGATTCTCGCAAATAGACGGCAGGGAACACACAAGTCTAAAACACGGGGCGAAGTCAGAGGTGGCGGCAGAAAGCCTCTTCGCCAGAAAGGTACCGGTAATGCGCGTCAAGGTTCAAGCCGTTCGCCACTCAATATTGGCGGTGGTACCATATTTGGACCTGTCCCGCACTCATACGATCAGAAAGTCAACAAGAAGGTTAAGCTTCTTGCAAGACGCTCTGCCCTGAGCTCAAAGGCTAAGGCCGGTCAGATTGTTATCATAGAGGATTTTATCTTTGATAACATCAAGACGAAACCTTTTGCCCAGATCCTGAAAAATCTTGGTCTCGCTCAGAAAAAAACCCTGATGCTGACGCCCGAGTATGATCTGATCATTGCAAGATCCGGAAAGAATATCGCGGCATTGAATATCATGACAGCCGACAAGGCTTCAACTTATGACATTCTTCATAGCCACACGGTACTCGTTCAGAAGACGGCGTTGAAAAAAATAGAAGATACTTTAGGGTAATTGGAGTTTTCCCCAAAAAAGGAGTTATAGAGATGATAAACCCGTTGTTGCGCCCTTTGTTGACAGAAAAAAGTACCGGGCTGACAGAGAAAAAAGGACAGTATGTCTTTATCGTTAAACCCGATGCAGACAAGACTGATATCAAGAAAGCGGTTGAAAAGAAATTTGGCGTTGAGGTAAAGTCGATTCGTACGATTAATTGCCTCGGCAAGTCCCGTGCCCAGAATACCCGCAAGGGAAGGGTAACAGGGAAAAAAAGTGACTGGAAAAAAGCGATTATCACTCTTGAAAAGGGTCAGTCAATAGACTATTACTCAGGTTCAGCCCAAAAGAGCGAAGGATAGTACTCATAAAAAGGATAGATCATACATTCAAATGGCTATAAGGAAGTTAGCGCCGGTTACGCCAGGGTCAAGGTTCATGTCATACCCTGCATTCGATGAAATCACAAAAAGCACGCCGGAAAAAGCCCTGCTTGTTCCCCTAAAGAAGTCAGGTGGCCGTAATGCTGCAGGACGCAAGACCTCAAGGCATAGAGGTGGCGGACACAAAAGGCACTACAGGATTATCGATTTCAAGCGCAACAAGGATGGTATCCCTGCATTGGTGGCTGCAATTGAATATGATCCGAACCGTTCATCAAGAATTGCATTATTGCATTACAATGACGGAGAAAAACGTTATATTCTCGCCCCGAAAGGTTTAAATGTCGGCGACAAGGTGGAAAGCGGAGAGAAGGTCGAGATCAAGACCGGCAACACCATGCCTCTGAAAAATATTCCTCTTGGTACCGATATTCATAATATTGAGATGAAGGCGGGCAAGGGTGGACAGATTGTAAGATCGGCGGGTGGATTTGCAGTTCTTGCTGCTCGTGAAGGAGATTATGTTACATTAAAGCTTCCTTCTGGCGAAATTCGCAAGCTAAGGGTCGAGTGTCGTGCAACAATCGGTGTTGTCGGCAATACAGATCATGAAAATGTTGTTCTCGGAAAAGCAGGCAGGAGTCGCTGGCTTGGTATCCGTCCCCAGACAAGAGGTATGGCGATGAACCCGGTCGATCACCCGATGGGTGGTGGTGAAGGTAAATCGAAGTCGGGCGGTGGAAGAAAGCATCCGATGTCGCCATGGGGTCAGCTTGCAAAGGGCCTAAAGACAAGAAACAAGAAAAAGGCTTCACAGAAATTGATTGTACGCGGCAGAAACGCCAAATAACTATAGCGGTTAACAACAACAAGCAGAGAAATTATGCCAAGATCACTTAAAAAGGGCCCGTTCATTGATATAAAACTGGAAAAGCGGATCCTTGATATGAATGCCAAGGGAGAAAAAAAGGTTATCAAGACCTGGTCCAGAAGTTCAATGATTTCGCCTGATTTTGTCGGTCACACGGTAGCTGTGCACAATGGTAAAAGCCATGTACCGGTCTATGTTGGTGATAATATGGTAGGTCATAAGCTTGGAGAGTTTGCCCCGACGAGATCATTTCGCGGCCATGCTGGTGGTGGAAAGGCTGAAAAAGGCGGATCAGCACCAAGAAAAAAATAAATTGAATAACGCGAAAGGGTAAAGATTACAATGGAAGCTAAAGCAATTTTACGGGATACGCCAACATCGCCAAGAAAAATGCGTCTTGTCGCAGGGCTCGTTCGTGGAAAGCAGGTTGACCTGGCAAAGGCCATTCTGCTGAACTCAACAAAAGCCGCCTCTCGAAATGTTATGATGACGCTCAAATCAGCCGTGGCGAATTACGCGCAACGTAATCCGGATGAAAGAGTCAGTGACCAGGAGCTTTTCGTCAAGACAATATTTGTCGATGAGGGCACCACACTGAAAAGAACCCTTCCGGCACCTATGGGTAGGGCATTCAGGATTCGCAAAAGATCGAATCATCTTACGATAGTCATTGATAAGGTTAAAAATCCAGTAACTAAATAAAACAAGGAGAGAGCATTGGGTCAGAAAGTTAATCCTACTGGATTTAGGCTGGGAATTATCAGGGACTGGGCTTCACGCTGGTACGATGACAGTCCTGTTATTTCAGAGAAAATAAAGCAGGACCATGTTATCCGCACATATGTTCTTGCGAGACTGAAAAAGGAACGGGCAGGAATTGCGCGCATTATTATCGAAAGAACGACGAAGCATGTCAAGATCAATATCTATGCAGCTCGTCCGGGTGCCGTGGTGGGAAGAAAAGGTGAGGAAATAAACAATCTTTCTCAGGAGCTGAGTCGTATCACCGGTAAAGAGGTGAAAATCGATGTTGTTGAGGTAGTCAAGCCGGAAATTGAAGCGCAGTTGATAGGCGATAACATTGCCTACCAGCTTGAAAATCGCGTCTCGTTCAGAAGAGCCATGAAGCAGGCGATTCAGCAGGCTATGCGCTCAGGAGCTGAAGGTGTCAGGATCAGATGCGGCGGACGTCTTGGTGGTGCAGAAATAGCCCGCTCGGAGCAGTACAAGGAAGGCAAGATTCCCCTTCATACCATACGTGCCAACGTTGACTATGCAAGTGTGACGGCTCATACGATTGCCGGTACTATCGGCATCAAGGTATGGGTATACAAAGGTGAAGTACTCGTACAGCGCATTGACGCCATTGAAGAGGAAGAGATGAAGAGAATGAAGGACAGGCGCAGCGATGCAGGCGCAAGAAATCGTGACACACGCACAAAACGCCGGAACCGTACCAACAAGCGATAATAATATAAAGTACCATACAACAAGAAAATAGAATGGAGTTGCCTGTATGTTAATGCCAAAAAGAGTTAAATATAGAAAGACACAACGAGGCCGGATGAAAGGCAATTCAGGGCGTGGTACATCGGTATCTTTTGGTTCGTTCGGTCTGAAAGCAATTGAATCAGCATGGATTACCAGTCGTCAGATTGAGGCTGCCCGTGTTGCCATGACGAGATTTATGAAGAGGGATGGTAAAATCTGGATCAGGATATTCCCGGATAAACCGGTAACCCAAAAACCTGCAGAAACTCGAATGGGATCTGGTAAAGGTTCGCCAGAGTTTTGGGTCGCGGTTGTCAAGCCAGGAAGAATCATGTTTGAGGCTGATGGTGTGCCGAAAGATGTGGCTACAGAAGCATTCAGGCTAGCAGCACAGAAACTGCCGATCAAGACGAGATTCATTGTCCGTCCTGATTACGAAGATTAAACGAGCAACTAATTCGATACGAGGGTTACTTATTATGAAAAAGTATGAAATTGCGGCATTGAGCAAACAGGAACTGATCGACAAGCTCAAAGAGCTTGAGAACAGACTTGCCGATATCAATTTTTTTAAGGTTATTGAGCAGCCGCAGAATCCTATGGTTTTCCGCAATTCGAAGCGGGATATTGCGCGCATGAAAAACCGGCTCCATCAACTTGCGGCTGCTGAAACAGCTCAGGTTTGACGGAAAGGCAAACAATAAAACTGTTTACTTACATGGAAGAAAATAAAATGGGCAGTGTATCAATGGAACAGAGTGCTCCAGTAAGAGGAAGAAAAAAAAGTTGGTTAGGCAAGGTTATCAGTGACAAGATGGATAAATCGTGTGTTGTTGCTGTAGAGCGTAGTGTGCAGCATCCGGTTTACAAGAAATATTTCAAGAAAACAACGAAGCTGACGGCTCATGATGAAAAAAATGAGGCAGGAGTTGGTGACTTGGTTAAAGTCGTTGAGTGCCGTCCGCTGAGCAAGAGGAAAAGCTGTCGTTTGGTCGAAATTATAGAAAAAGCCAAGTAAGAGAGCATTTTTATACATTTAATAAAGTTTGAAACAGGATGATCCAGAAAGAAACAAATCTGGTTGTTGCCGATAACAGTGGAGCAAAGAAGGTTCGTTGTATTCATGTATTCGGTGGAACTGGGAGGCGTTATGCCTCATTGGGTGATCAGATTATTGTAACGGTCAAGGCTGCGGTTCCTGGTGGTATTGTCAAAAAGAAGGATGTCTGCAGGGCCGTTGTTGTGCGCTGTGTCAAGGAGTCTCGGAGAAAAGATGGTTCTTATATCCGTTTTGACGAGAACGCTGTTGTTCTTCTTAATGCCCAGGGCGAACCGCGAGGAACGCGTATTTTCGGACCCGTGGCGAGAGAACTGCGTGACAGAAAATTTATGAAGATTGTTTCGTTGGCTCCAGAAGTATTGTAGGATGCCTCAGGCGGGAGTAACTCAGTTGGTAGAGTCACAGCCTTCCAAGCTGTTGGTCGCGAGTTCGAATCTCGTCTCCCGCTCCAGATTTTATGAATAATATCATATCAGTTAAAAATGAAAACAGGCATTAAAAAAGTTAAGTTGCACGTCAAGAAAAACGACTCTGTTGTCGTTATCAGCGGCAACGATAAAGGAAAGGCCGGAAAGATATTGAAAGTATTTCCCATAAAGGGTCGTGTTATTGTTGAAGGGGTAAATATCCGCAAGCGCCATATGCGCCCAACTCAGGGTCAGACACAAGGCTCGATCATTGAGCGGGAGTTTCCCATTCACTCTTCCAATGTGAAGAAAAGTTAAGTGTTTCCACTAAAAGTCCCCGATGACCAAGACCATCGAGGGTAAACTGATAAAGAACAAGATGGACAAGAATAAAGAGATGACACCGACCACCCCTTCAATGGCAAGACTCGAAACATTTTTCAAAGAGAAGGTAACGCCGAATCTTATCGAGCGCTTTCAGTACAAGAATGTCATGCTAGTCCCCAGGCTTGAGAAAATCTCGATCAATATCGGTGTCGGTGCCGCGGCGGCAGAACCGAAATTGCTTGAAATAGCTGTTCAGGAGCTTGCACAGATAACTGGACAGAAGCCACAGACACGTAAGTCCAAAAAAGCAATATCGAA
The DNA here is from genome assembly GCA_903820085.1 of uncultured Chlorobiaceae bacterium. Lineage (GTDB taxonomy): Bacteria > Bacteroidota > Chlorobiia > Chlorobiales > Chlorobiaceae > Chlorobium. The sequence continues at coordinate 56,071 of CAIJGA010000030.1, read as the reverse complement.
CTTCAAATTGCGCGAAGGTCAGCCTATTGGTTGCCGCGTAACGCTTCGCCGTAAGGCCATGTATGAGTTTTTTGACCGTTTTGTCAGTCTTGCCGTTCCAAGGATTCGTGATTTCCGTGGGCTCAGCGATACCAGTTTTGACGGCCGTGGAAACTACACGGTTGGAGTCAGGGAGCAGATTATTTTCCCGGAAATCGATATTGATAAAGTGCCGAGAATATCCGGAATGGATATCAGTTTTGTAACCTCTGCGTCGACAGACGAAGAGGCCTACCAGCTCCTTTCGGAACTTGGAATGCCATTCAAAAAGAAGAACAACTAAATAATTCAGAAAACAGATGGCCAAGAAAAGCGTTATAGCCAGGAACGAAAAGAGAATCAAGCTTGTAGCGAAATATGCAGTACTTCGTGCGGAGCTGCTTAAAGCCGGTGACTATGAAGCTCTCCGCAAACTGCCGAGAGACAGTTCTGCGACAAGGGTTCGTAACCGTTGCGTGCTGACAGGCCGTGGAAGGGGTGTTTATGCAAAGTATGGATTATGCAGGCATATGTTCCGCAAGTTCGCTCTTGAAGGAAAGTTGCCCGGTATTAAAAAAGCAAGCTGGTAAGCTGGCTTGTCGGTAGTCAAAGTAAGGTATTTGTTCATTTTCGAAAGTAACCAACGTTCGCTATGCCTGTAACGGATTCTATTGCAGATTATATCACCCGTATCAGAAACGCGGGAAGAGCAAAAAATAAAACAACTGATATCCCGTATTCTAAGTTGAGGGAAAATCTCTCGCAATTGCTCGTGGAGAAAGGGTACATTAAAAACTTTACGGTCATCACCACCGAAAAATTTCCTTTTTTGCGGATTGATCTCAAGTATACTGCACACGGTGATCCTGCTATCAAGGAGATTACCAGAGTCAGCAAGCCTGGTCGGCGTGTTTATGACGGAAAAGATATCAAAAAATATCTCGGTGGTCTCGGGTTATACATCCTTTCATCATCGAAAGGTGTTATAACTGATAAAGAGGCAAGGGCACAGGGCGTAGGTGGTGAAATCCTGTTCCGTATCTATTAATTCATAAGCCAGAGAGCATTAGAATACCATGTCAAGAATAGGAAAAATGCCCATAGACCTGAGTAATCAGGCGAAGATAGAGATCAATGGCACGAATGTCAGGGTATCCGGTCCTAAAGGCACCCTTGAACAGAGGCTGACGGATCAGGTAACGGTATCAGAAGAAAACGGTGTTGTAACCGTCCAGAGAATTGACGACAGTAAAAAGGCAAAGGCCCAGCATGGTCTTTATCGTATGCTTATCAGCAATATGATTGATGGTGTGACAAAAGGTTTCACCAAAAAGCTTGAAATTGCCGGTGTCGGATATCGTGCGGAGTTAAAAAACGATCTGCTTGCCCTGACGCTTGGTTATTCGCATATGATTTATTTCAAGGCTCCTGATGAGATCAAAATTGAAGTGCCCGATCAGGTTACGGTGCTGGTGAGCGGTATAGACAAGGCGCTTGTTGGCCAGGTAGCTGCAAAGATTCGTTCATTCAGGAAACCGGAACCATACCGTGGAAAGGGCATTAAGTATGCAGGTGAAATTATCCGTCGCAAGGAAGGTAAGGCTGCAGGCAAATAAGGAATGCATGAGGAGCTCAAGTAGTCAGGCAATAACATTATAGAATGGTTCAAGAGAATGAGTCAAATCGATAAAGCCTCCCGGAGGCAGAAAATCAAGGACAGAAGCAGAGGCAATGTCCAGGGTACCCAGGAAAAACCGAGACTTTGTGTCTACAGGAGCCTTTCACAGATTTATGCGCAGCTGATTGATGATGTGAATGGCAATACGATATTGACCGCATCAACGCTGTCAAAAGATAATTCGGCTCTTCAGGGGACCAAGTCAGAACGCTGCCGTATAATCGGAAATCAGCTTGGTCAGAAAGCTCTCGCACAGGGTATTACAAGTGTAGTCTTTGACAGGAATGGTTTTCGTTATCATGGAAGAGTCAAGGCATTGGCTGATGGTGCGAGAGAAGCAGGACTGATCTTTTAAAAACTTTTCAAAGAGATAGGTAAATGGCAAAAACATCTGCTAAGAATATCAGGCCAGGTGAATTAAATCTGAAAGAGAAGCTGGTTCATATCAACAGGACCGCAAAAGTTGTGAAAGGCGGTAAACGCTTCGGATTCAACGCTATCGTTGTTGTTGGCGATAAGGAAGGTCATGTGGGTTACGGTCTTGGTAAAGCAAACGAAGTTCAGGATGCTATTGCTAAAGGTATTGAGGACGGCAAGAAAAATGTAATCAAGGTACCGATTGTCAAGGGAACCATTCCTCACCAGATTATTGCCAAGTACGGTTCAGCAAAGGTCATGATGAAGCCGGCAACTCCCGGTACCGGTCTCATTGCCGGTGGAGCTGTCAGGGCTGTTCTTGAAATGGCTGGTATACACGACATTTTGACCAAATCGCTTGGATCATCCAATCCGCACAATGTGGTAAAGGCTGCTATCAAGGGACTTCAGAGTATCTCTGATGCCTATGATGTGGGCGAAAGAAGGTCAAAGAGCCTGAAAGAGGTTTTTGAAAGCTAAAAATGACAAACGCGATCATGAGTGAGAAAGTATTAAGAATTACCCAGGTGCGTAGCATCATCGGTTGCACAAAAAAACAGAGAGCTACCATTCAGGCGCTTGGCCTTGGCAGACCGCATTATCATGTCGACCGCCAGGACAATCCTTGCACCAGGGGGCAGATCAGGGTTGTGCAGCACCTTGTAAAGGTTGAAGAGGTCTAAGATTTTTTTCTAATAGCAAGTCGGGAATTGAAACCATGGATTTAAGTTCACTTCGTCCTGCAAAAGGCGCAGTAAAAAACAAAAAGAGAGTTGGCCGCGGTCAAGGTTCAGGAAACGGAACGACGGCTGGCAAGGGAAACAATGGTCAGCAGTCACGAAGCGGCTACAAGAGGCCTATTATAGAAGGCGGACAGGTTCCGGTTTATCGGAGACTGCCTAAATTCGGTTTTACTCCACTTGACAAAAAGCCGGTAAACACCGTCAATCTTACCCAGATAGATAAGTGGATACAGGATGGACTTGTTGAAAACGAGATTACAATCCTTGATCTCAAATCGCTTCTCCATGCCAGTAATGCTGACTATTTCAAGATTCTCGGTAACGGTGAAATCACGAGCGCAATTACCATCACGGCTCATGCGTTCAGCAAAAGTGCAGAGGAAAAAATTACCGCAGCAGGCGGCTCAGCAGTGAAAGCGTTCAGGACGCTTGAAGAAGCATCCAAGGTCAGGGATCTGCCGTTTGAAGAGGCACTCTTGAAACCAAAAGCAAAACTGGTAAAGAGAGCAAAAAAATCCACCAAGGCCTGAATCCGTTAAAAGGACGCTATGAAGCTTACTGAAAGTATAAGCAACATCAATAAAATCCCTGAACTCCGTCAGCGGATCCTTTATACGCTTCTTCTCTTGTTTGTCTACCGGCTTGGTTCGCACATAACCATACCGGGTGTTGATGCGGCTGCTGTGTCAGGCGCATCTCAGACCCATTCAAACGATCTCTTCGGATTGTTTGATCTTTTTGTTGGTGGAGCTTTTGCCAGGGCATCGATATTCTCCCTTGGCATCATGCCCTATATTTCTGCATCAATCATCGTTCAGTTACTTGGTGCGGTTACTCCATACTTCCAGAAGCTCCAGAAAGAGGGGGAAGATGGCCGGCAGAAAATCAGTCAGATGACAAGGTATGGAACTGTTTTAATTGCAGTGCTCCAGTCATGGGGCGTCAGTGTAAGCCTTTCGAGTCCAGCCTCATTCGGCAAGATAGTTGTCCCTGATCCCGGTATGTTCTTTACCCTAACGGTGGTGGTTCTTCTTTCGGCCTCAACAGTTTTTGTTATGTGGCTTGGCGAGAAGATTACAGAACGGGGTATCGGTAATGGCATATCGCTCATTATCATGATCGGTATCCTTGCTAGGTTTCCCCAGGCTCTTGTTTCCGAATTCCGTTCTGTCTCGCTTGGCAGCAAGAACTGGATTATCGAAATTATCATTCTTGCCATGATGGCTGCGATTGTAGCTTTCGTCGTCATCCTGACGGTTGGCACCCGCCGCGTTCCTGTCCAGCATGCAAAACGGGTTGTCGGTCGTAAGGTCTATGGAGGCAGTACCCAGTACATTCCAATGCGGATCAATACAGCCGGCGTCATGCCCATAATATTTGCTCAGTCAATCATGTTTCTGCCAGGCACCTTCCTCTCATTTTTTCCGGAAAATGAGGTGATGCAGAGTATTGCGGCCCTGTTGGCCTACGACTCCTGGTGGTATGCCCTGATGTTCGGTACCATGATTGTCTTTTTCACCTATTTTTATACAGCGATTGCCTTCAATCCAAAGGAAGTTGCTGACACCATGCGTCGTCAGGGTGGCTTTATTCCGGGTGTTAGACCGGGAAAGAGCACAGCTGACTTTATCGATAATATTTTGACACGCATCACCTTGCCGGGTGCCATATCGCTTGCAATTATTGCTATTCTGCCAACGTTTCTGACCAAGTTTGGTAATGTTACTCAAGGTTTTGCCCAGTTTTTCGGTGGAACCAGTCTTCTGATCATTGTCGGTGTTGGTCTCGATACCCTGCAACAGGTTGAAAGTCATCTGCTCATGCGCCACTATGATGGTTTCATGAAGTCCGGCAAGACACGCGGACGACAGAGCCGGTAATGGAAACGACATGATCACGATTAAAAGCGAGCGGGAAATTGAGCTGATGAGAGAGGCCGGAGCGTTGGTGGCCAAAGCCCTTGATTTGCTTGAAAAAGAAATCAAGCCGGGCATGACAACAAAAGAACTCGATGTCATGGCCGAAGAGTTTATCAGGGACAACCATGCCGTGCCAAGTTTTCTGAATTATGCCCCGAAAGGGGATCCCGATGCAACACCATATCCTGCAACACTTTGTGTTTCCCTCAATGAAGAGGTTGTACATGGTATACCGAGCAAGAAGCGGGTGATCAGGGAAGGCGATATTGTTTCTGTCGACTGTGGAGTTTATAAAGGTGGCTATCATGGCGATGCAGCACGCACTTTTGTCGTCGGTATCATTGATGAAAAGGTTCAGCAACTTGTTGATGTAACTCGCGAGTGCCTTGAACGGGGAATTGCCATGGCGGTTACAGGCAATCGTTTGCATGATATCTCATCGGCGATTGAGGTCTACGCGCGTTCATTCGGATTCAGTGTTATTGAAAATATGGTAGGCCATGGTATCGGCAGTGAACTTCATGAGGATCCGGCTGTACCCAATTACGGAAGGGCTCATACTGGACCGCTGCTTAAGGAAGGTATGACGCTTGCCATCGAACCTATGATCGCCCTTGGACGATCGCGCAGGGCAATAAGCCGTCGCGGAGGATGGGTCGCGGTAACAGAGGACGGAAAGCCCTCAGCACATTTCGAGCACACCATCGTCGTAAGAGCTGGTAAGGCTGAAATACTGACAGGTACTTTTCTTGACAGTAAACACTCTTGATCGGATACAACACTTTATCGAAACAAAGGAGATGACAATTTGGCCAAAGAAGAATCAATTGAGATTGAAGGTGTTATTCTGGAGGCACTTCCGAATGCGCAGTTCAAGGTAAAACTAGAAAACAGCCTTGAAGTGTTGGCACATGTTTCCGGTAAAATCAGGATGCACTATATCAGAATCCTGCCTGGTGACAAGGTTAAAGTCCAGATATCTCCCTACGATATCTCAAAAGGACGGATCACCTACCGATATAAATAAGTGACGAAATAAGTAATGAGGATATTGATTTGTTAATCTTTATTTATTACATTACAGGCCTTTTCTGGTTTCGGGACAGTTAGTTTAATCATTGCATCTTGGTGTTATTATGAAAATATATTCTTCTATTAAAAAGCGCTGTGAACATTGCCGCATAGTCAAGCGCAAAGGCAAGAGATATGTGATTTGTAAAGTAAATCCCAGCCATAAGCAGCGCCAGGGTTGATCTTCAGAAAAACAATAGAACTTTAAAGAGAATATGAGGATAGCTGGGGTAAATTTGCCGTTGAACAAACATGCAGTTATTGCTTTGACGCATGTTTATGGTATAGGGAGAGCATCAGCAGAAAGCATTCTGCAGAGAGCAGGTATCGCGCCTAACAGAAAAATCTCTGAGCTTAATGATCAAGAGGCGCATGCTATCAGAGAAATTATAGCCGAAGAATACAAGGTTGAAGGGCAGGCTCGTGGTGAGCAGCAGACTGCCATTAAACGTTTGATGGATATCGGCTGCTACAGGGGGCTTCGTCACCGTCGCTCGCTTCCTGTTCGCGGACAGAGAACACGCACTAACGCAAGGACCAGAAAAGGTAAACGGAAGACTGTCGCCGGCAAGAAGAAGGCGGTCAAGAAGTAGTAGTGTATAGGCAAAATCTTCGATACTAAAGAGTGTAAGTTCATGGCTACAATAAGCAAGAAAAAAAAGAAGGTAAAGGTTACCCCTGAAGGTGCTGTGCATATCAAGGCATCATTCAATAACATCATGGTAACCATTACAGATCTTCAGGGCAATACGGTTTCCTGGTCAAGCGCCGGTAAAAACGGGTTCAAGGGGTCTAAAAAGAACACTCCTTATGCATCCCAGATTACCTCGGAAGCTGCTGCAAAGGAAGCTTATGACCTTGGAATGCGGCATGTCAATGTTTTTATCAAAGGCCCTGGTGCCGGACGTGATGCCGCGATTCGGGCTCTGCAGGGAGCAGGTCTTGATGTCCGGACCATTAAGGATATAACACCGCTTCCGCATAATGGCTGCAGGCCTCCAAAGCGCAGAAGGGTCTGATTTTATATATTCATAGAATTTCAATGAAGCAAGTGATATGGCAAGATTCAGAGGCTCAATAACAAAAGTATCCCGCAGGTTAGGTATTGCGCTTGCACCAAAGGCAGAAAAATATCTCGAAAGACGTCCTTTTCCACCAGGCCAGCATGGTCAGGGTCGGAAAGGCAAAGTTTCCGAATATGCTCTTCAGCTTAGAGAGAAGCAGAAGATGAAATATCTTTACGGCATCCTCGAAAAGCAGTTCAGGAATTATTATAAAAAGGCAGTATCGCAAAGAGGTGTTACAGGCGATAACCTTGTCAAGCTTCTCGAAAGGCGTTTTGACAATGTTGTCTTTCGTGCTGGCTTTGCCCCTTCACGTTCAGGAGCCCGACAGCTTGTCACGCATGGTCATTTACTCATTAATGGCAAGAAGGTAGATATTCCATCTTATATCGTTTCTCCATCAGAAGTCATTGAGTTTCGTCAGAGAAGCAAAAACATGGGAGCCGTTACTGATTCTCTCAATAAAGCCCCTGAATCCCGTATTCCTTCATGGATACAGGTTGACAAGGCCAACCAGAAAGCAGTATTTCTGAGTGTTCCGGAGAGAATGGAAGTACAGGAGCCATTCAACGAACAGTTAGTCGTTGAATTATACTCGAAGTGATTTTAATGAATTCTAAGGTATAAATTACTATGATATACCAGATGCAGATGCCTGCTAAAATAGAGGTTGAAGAAGCTTCCCATACTGATCGTTTTGGAAGGTTCATTGCCCAGCCGCTCGAACGCGGTTATGGTGTGACCCTTGGGAACGTTATGAGAAGAGTTCTGCTTGCCTCCCTTCCGGGAACTGCAATAACAGGGATCAAAATCGACAACGTTTTTCACGAGTTTGCAGCCATTGATGGTGTTCGTGAAGATGTGCCCGAAATTGTTTTAAACCTAAAGAAAGTCCGCTTCAAGTCTACCTGTAAGAGAAACTGCAAGACATCACTGACCTTGGTAGGTCCAATGGATTTTACTGCAGGTGATATAATTGCGCAGGAAGGTGAGTTCGAGGTCTTGAACAAGGAGATGCATGTCGCTACGGTTAATGCTGGAGCGACGGTTAAAATTGATCTTTATATTGGAAGAGGCCGTGGTTACATGCCTGCGGAGGATAACAGGCCAGAAGGGATGCCGATAGGTTATATTGCAGTTGATGCGATTTACACTCCGATCAGGAATGTTAAGTTTAAGGTAGAGAATACACGGGTAGGTCAGAGGACAGATTATGAGAAAATGATTCTTGATGTCGAGACTGACGGTTCTGTCAGTCCTGACGATTCAATAAGTCTTGCAGGTAAGATCATTACGGATCATGTCACGTTCTTTGCCAATTTCTCCCCGACCGAGGAGGAGTTCACAGAAGAGGAGTTCAAGCAGCAGGATGACGAGTTTGAGACCATGCGCAGGCTCTTTCATACCAAAATCGAAGATCTTGACCTTTCTGTCCGTTCGCATAATTGCCTCAGACTTGCAGAAATCGATACGATCGGTGAACTTGTATCCCATAAAGAGGACGAACTGCTTAACTACAAGAATTTCGGCAAGAAGTCCCTCACGGAGTTAAAGGAACAGCTTGAAAAATTTGACTTGAAATTTGGTATGGATATTACCAAGTATCAGATGAAATGATAAAATCGTAACCGTTTTTTTTGAATTATTGAGATCAGGAAATAGACATGCGTAAAGTTAAGCCGGTAAGAAAACTCGGAAGAACCGCAGCCCATAGAAAGGCGACACTCAGGAACCTCTCAACCCAGTTGCTCGTCTACAAGCGTATTGAGACGACAGAGGCAAAAGCCAAAGAGACTCGCCGGGTTGTCGAGAAGATCATCACTAAGGCACGTAAGGGGACCGTTCATGCCCAGCGCGAAATCTTCAAGGATATCCGCGACAAACAGGCTATCAGAATGCTTTTTGAAGAGATTGTGGCCAAGGTAGGCACCCGTAATGGAGGCTATACTCGCGTTATCAAGCTAGCACCGCGTTTCGGTGATGCAGCAAAAATGGCCGTAATTGAGCTGGTCGATTATCAGGAAGCACCTTCTGCAAGTCAGAAAACCGGCAAGCAGGATCGCGCAAAACGAGTCAAGGGCTCGAAGAAAATTGCTGAACCAGCAGTTTCTTCCGCTGAGTAACCCTTTCTCATTCAACCCGTTACCGATATCACATCGTTTTAGTCATTGTCTGTGGAGAAAATTATCCACAGGCAATGACTATCTGTTTTTCAGAGAAAAATGGGCTGACGCTATGGATCGGATGCTGTTCTATTCTTGCTGGAAACCCATCATGATCCTTGCTTGAGTTAAGGGCTTTTTCTATCTCACTACCGAGATTTCCTCCCTTCAGGCAAATCAAGGTACCACCCTGCTTCAGAAGTCTTCCTGCATAGCCGCAGAGCTTATCGAGAGGGGCAACCTGTCTTGAGAGTACCGTATCAAAGACCACGCCCTTAAGCTCTTCTACTCTTGTATGCACCGCCACAGCGTTCTTTATGCCAAGTTCCTCAATCATTGCTTGACAGGCTGTAATTTTCTTTCCGGTAGCATCCACCAGAAGAAATCGGGTGCGGGGAAAGAGGATAGAGAGGGGAATGCCAGGCAGGCCTCCTCCGGTTCCAAGATCAAGGACGTGTTCGCCCTCCCTGAAAGAGTGGTAGCGACAGATCAGGAGCGAGTGAAAAATATGCTTGATAATGACCGGTGCATCCTCCTTGCGGCTGATCAGGTTGATCTTGCGGTTCCACCGTTCAAGGCAATCTCCGTAGCGTACCAGTTGTTGCAGTGTCAACAGGTCGATCACTATTTCCTGTTCAGCGCATAACGTCTGCAGTGTCGATACATCATCATTCTGTCGTTCCATAGGCCTCAATCCTTTCTATTCAGTAGTTTAACATCAAAAAACGATATTTTAGGATGAATGGCAAATCGACATCGATCTTTGCAGAGAAGCAGTTCCTTATTTCAATCGAAAGAATGGTAAATTACGTTGCCATCATGTCGACAAGTGTTTTTATTTACAAAATGTAGGCAACAGAAAGAGTTTTAATGATTACTGGTTCAAGAACGCATGTTTATGCCGTTATCATGGCAGGTGGGATCGGCAAAAAACTGTGGCCTCTTTCAAGAAAAAAGATGCCGAAACAGTTTGTTGATCTGCTGAATGATGGCACGATGGTTGAAAAAACAGTTCGACGCATCTCCGAAATAGTGCCAGATGAGAATATATTTATCATTACCAGCGAGCTGGGTCGAACTCTGCTTTCCGGCTTTCAGGGCGGTTTCCGTCAAGAAAATATTATTGTCGAGCCTTCCAGCCGAAATACAGCGCCTTGCATTGCTCTTGCAACGGCGCATATAAAAAAAAGAGATCCCGATGCCGTGACCATTGTGCTGCCTTCTGACCACCTTGTGCTTGATGATCAGGCATTTCAAAAAATTGTCGAGGCAGGCATTGAAATAGCCGGAGAGAAAAAAGGCCTGGTAACCATTGGGATTAAAGCCGACAGGCCAGAAACAGCCTATGGATACATTCAGGTTGACGGACAGCTTCCAATACCGATGGCATTTTCAGATGGTTGTGATTTTATGCTTTTCAGGGTAAAGGCTTTTGCTGAAAAGCCGGACGCTGCGACGGCGGAGGAGTTTCTTGAAAGCAAGGATTTTTACTGGAACAGCGGAGTATTTATCTGGCATATTGATGCAATATCAAGAGAGTTCGAACGCTCCATGCCTGATTTGTACAAGGATCTGCTCAATATTTACGAGAGTTTGGGCTCAAAGAGTGAACAGAAGGTCATTGAGGATGTTTACTCATGGATTCATCCTCTTTCCATTGACTACGGTATTATGGAAAAGGCTGAAACCGTTTTTGTGCTGACCGGGGAATTCGGATGGACTGATCTTGGCTGCTGGGACGAAGTTCTCAAGGTAGCCGGAAGCGGGAGAGTCGGCGCTGTAAAGATGCCGGAAAACCGACAGGTTCAGATTGATTGCGGAAATGTTTTTATCAAGAACACTCCAGGCAAGGTTGTCTGCACGATAGGGATTAACGACGTTATCATTGTCGATACAGATGATGCACTCCTTGTTTGCGGCAAGGGGTACTCTCATCGGGTGGGTGAAATTCTCGACACGCTCAGACGCGAAGGATTTGAAGAGTATCTGTAAAAGCTGGATTACTTCGTCCAGCTTGCCCCCTCTTTTGTATCCTTGATTTCGATTCCGGCTTTAAGGAGCCGGTCACGTATGTTGTCGCTTAGGGCGAAATCCTTGTTTTTTCTGGCTTCAGCCCGGAGGTCAAGCAAGATATGCATGACATCATCCAGTCTTTTGCCGGTCAATTCGTCACCCGTCTTGCCTGAGTAGCCATCGTCCTGCAGAATGCCGAGAATATCTCTCCCTGCTTTGTCAAGAAAAATCTCTGCCTCATGCCGGCATGTTTCCGACATTCCTTCGGGACGATCAAGCGCGACATTCATCGATTTGGAAAGTTCAAAAAGCACAGCTATGGCTATCGGTGTGTTGAAATCATCATCCATCGCCTCCGAAAAGCGTTGCTCGAATGGTGCAATATCAAAAACTCCGCTTCCCGATTTCTGTTCCCGGATTCGGCGTCTGGTTTCACGGAGCTTTTCAAGCCCGGTTGATGATGCCTTAATGGCCGTTTCGGAATAATCAAGTTGTGAGCGGTAGTGGGACTGCAAAATGAAAAATCGGATGACCAGAGGATCGATTTCCTTGAAAAGTTCCTTGAGGTTGACCGAGTTTTTCAGGGATTTTCCCATTTTTATGCCATTGACGGTCACCATGTTGTTATGCATCCAGAACCTGACGTAGGGCTTGCCGGTGACTGATTCCGATTGGGCGATTTCGCAGTCATGATGAGGAAACTTGTTTTCCATTCCTCCACCATGAATATCAATTGTTTCTCCCAGATATTTCATCGACATTGCCGAACATTCAAGATGCCAGCCGGGATAGCCGACGCTCCAGGGAGAACTCCACTTCATCAGATGGTGCTCATCTGCCTTTTTCCAGAGCGCAAAATCGGATGGGTGGCGTTTGTCAGAGCGCACTTCGACCCTGATACCGGATTGCAGCGCATCCTGATCAGTTCGTCCAGAAAGTTTTCCATATCCTGAAAATGACTCAACCGAGAAATAGACATTGCCGTTTACTTCATAGGCATGACCGGATTGTACCAGCCTTTCGATCAAGGCAATCTGTTCGGGAATATGGGCGGTGGCCGCAGGCGCAATATTCGGGCGCAAAACCATCATGCTGTCCATATCCTCATAGAAACTTCGGGTATAGAACTGTGAAATTTCCATGGGGTCTGTTTTTTCAAGGCGAGCCTGTTTTATGATCTTGTCTTCACCCTCATCAGCATCATCAGTCAGGTGACCCACATCGGTAATGTTCTGCACATACTTTACCCTGAATCCGCTCTGTCGCAGCCAGCGAACGACCACGTCGAATGAGACATAGCTTTTTGCGTGACCGAGATGGGCATGGCCGTAAACAGTCGGCCCGCACACATACATGCTGACGACCGGTGGATGCAGGGGTTCAAATTTCTCTTTTGTTCTGCTGAGGGAATTATAAATGAAGAGTGACATCTTCTGCTGTTATGCCTTTTTACTTATAGTGGAGTGAGGGTACGGAACGTAAATAGCCCGTCGAAAGTTAAACATTTGGGTTTTTAACGCAAGGTTTTTAGCTTCCTTTTTAACGCTCTTTTTTCTGTGTCCGCTCTTTTTGTATGAAAATTGTCAATTCCGCCTTTCACATCAGTGTTTCCGCTCTTTCCGGTCTCCCCGAAGAGTCATTTCCTGAAATCGTTTTTGCCGGAAGGTCGAATGTTGGCAAATCGACTCTGCTTAACTCGCTGACGGGGGCCAAAGGTCTTGCCAAAACCAGCTCAACTCCCGGAAAAACAAGATTGATCAACTATTTTCTGATTAATCGGGATGTTTATTTTGTTGATCTTCCTGGTTACGGTTATGCGGCCGTCGGTCAGGCAGAGAAGGCCTTATGGGGTAATCTCCTCTCCTCCTATATCATACAGCGACGCTCTATTTCGCTGGTCGTGCTGCTGCTCGATTCACGCCATCCCGTTATGCAGTCCGACAGGGCGATGATCGGCTTCCTTGAGTCCCATGAACGGCCTTACGGTATAGTGCTGACCAAGTATGACAAGCTCACGCAAAAGGAAAAGGTACAGGCTCGTCGTATTATGGAAAGTTGTGCGTCCAAAGCCAAATTTATTGTAAATTATTCATCGTTTTCAGGCAAGGGAAAGAGTGAGCTTCTAGCTCATTTTGATCATTATATCTGTCAATAAAAACAATCGTCGTGGAATCAAAAAAATTCAGGACACCGTCACAGTCGGCAACCGTTATTGTCGGTACACAGTTCGGTGATGAAGGGAAAGGAAAGCTTGTTGATTACCTTTCGGACAAGTATGATATCGTTGTCCGTTATCAGGGAGGTGCAAATGCAGGTCATACCATCTGTTTCGATAATAAAACCGTTGTTCTGCACCTGATTCCCTCCGGAATATTCCACAAAGGATGTGTTTGTGTTATCGGCAACGGCGTTGTTATCGATCCAGCTGCGCTGCTTGATGAGATCAAAACGGTCGAGGGACTTGGTTACGAGGTAACGGGCAGGCTTTTTATCAGCCACAATGCCCACCTGATTATGCCGTATCATAAACTGCTCGACACCTTGCACGAAACCGCCCAGGGCGACCAGAAAATAGGCACCACCGGCAGGGGAATTGGTCCGAGTTATGAGGACAAGTTTGCCCGCAAGGGTATCAGGGTTGTCGATCTTCTCAGTATAGAAGTGTTGCAGGAGAAGCTTCGCGAAAACCTCGCGGCCAAGAACAAGCTCTTCAAAAATATTTATGACAAGGAAGAGATTGATGTCGAGACGATGGTTCATGAGTACAAGGAGTTCGACAAGATCATAGATCCCTATGTGACCAATACCCAGCTCTACCTGAACCGTCAGCTTCAGGAGGGAAAGACGGTTCTGCTTGAAGGTGCTCAGGGCTGCCTGCTTGATGTTGATCACGGAACCTACCCCTATGTTACCTCTTCCAATCCGACATCAGGAGGAGCCTGCACCGGTTCCGGCATAGCGCCGAACTATATCGGCAAGGTGATCGGCGTTTGCAAGGCTTACATGACCAGAGTCGGCAATGGAGCCTTCCCCTCGGAACTCCTGGATGAGACCGGTGAGCTTCTTGGTCAGATCGGCCACGAATTCGGTGCCACAACCGGACGAAAGCGCCGTTGCGGCTGGATTGATCTTGTTGCCCTTCGTTATTCGCTTACCATAAACGGTGTGACGGAAATTGCCCTCACCAAGCTGGATGTGCTTGACACCTTTGAAGAGATCAAGGTCTGTACTTCCTATATGCTCGACGGCAAGGAGATTCATGATTTTCCGACAGATCATCAGACCCTTTCACGGGTGACGCCGATGTTTACCTCAATGAAAGGGTGGATGGCATCGAACGCTAATGCCCGTACTTTTTACGACATGCAGCCTGAAGCGCAGAACTATGTCACCTTCCTTGAAGATGAGCTGCAGGTAGCGGTAACCTTTATCTCTGTTGGCCCGGGACGGGAAGAGACGGTTTTCAGATAACCCAGGAGTTTCATTAGCATGGCATTGATGGATATCGCTGTTATTCCACTCGACAGCAAGGATGGAAGTCTGAGTGGCTTTGTTGCCGGTTTGCAGGAAATTCTTGCTGCAAGCGGGTGCAGTTTCAGGCTTCATGACATGGGTACGACGGTTGAAGGGCCAGCTCATCTGCTCTTCAACCTTGCTCTCAAGCTCCATGAATACTCCTTCAATCAGGGGGGCAAGCGAGTTTACACGGTCATGAAGATTGATGACCGTCGTGATCGGGCAGTCCGCCTTGGAGAAAAGAGCGCTTCCGTAAAAGCGAAAATAGTCACGACAAGGGAGCCGGGAGAGTAGGGGGATTGTTGAAAATATTTTATCTTCACCTCATCTTTACGTTTGGCCTCTGTAATGCATTTTATTGCGGGCAGTAACTCTCAAAAGAAAACATTCATGATGCAGGTTCCCGGAGATATTCAGGTAATAAAGGAAGATAACGTTACACACAGTTTTTGTGGCCTTGCCTGTGTTGGCTGGATGTATCAGAAGATCAAGGACAGTTTTTTTCTTATTCTCGGAACGCATACCTGCGCCCATTTTCTCCAGAATGCTCTCGGCATGATGATCTTTGCCAAACCGCGCTTCGGTATTGCCCTCATGGAGGAGGGTGATCTGTCGAAGCAGGAGCCAAGCCTTCAGGATATTATCAGTGAAATCAAGGCCGATCACCATCCCTCAGTGATTTTCCTTCTCTCTTCATGCACTCCTGAGGTCATGAAGGTTGACTTCAAGGGACTGGCCCATCTGCTCAGTACTGAGGATGTACCGGTACTCTTTGTTCCCGCAAGCGGTCTTGTCTATAATTTTACCCAGGCTGAGGATTCAGTGCTTTCAGCACTTGTGCCCTTTTGCCCCCAGGCACCTGCCGGGCAGAAAAGCGTGGTATTTCTTGGCTCGGTCAATGATGTAACGGCTGACGATCTCAGAGCAGAGGCTGAAGCCCTTGGAATTGCAGTAGGCGGTTTTCTTCCTGAATCCCGTTTCGACAAAATGCCGGCTATTGGCCCCGATACCGTTCTCGCACCGATTCAGCCCTATCTTTCAAGGGTAGCCGTCAAGCTTTCCCGTGAACGGGGATGCAGCGTCCTCCATTCACTCTTTCCTTTCGGTCCCGACGGTACCAGAGCTTTCTGGGAGGATCTCGCCCGTGAATTTGGTATCACCGTAGACCTTCGTGACCGTGAAAAAGCCGCATGGGAGAAGATCCGCAACCAGACCGCGCTTCTTAAAGGCAAAAAGGTCTTTCTGACCGCCGATACCATGATGGAATTGCCACTTGCCCGTTTTCTCCACAGTGCCGGTGCCGATGTGGTTGAATGCAGCAGTGCCTATATCAACAAGAAATTTCATGCGCGTGAACTGGTGGCACTTGATGGCGTCCGCGTTGTCGAGCAGCCGAACTTTCATCGCCAGCTTGAGGATGTCAGGCGAATCAGGCCCGATCTGATCATTACTTCGCTGATGACGGCCAACCCTTTTGTTGGCAACGGTTTTGTTGTCAAGTGGAGCATGGAGTTCATGCTTATGTCCATTCATAGCTGGTCGGGAGTTATTACTCTCGCAAACATGTTTGTTTCACCGCTCCAGCGCCGCAGCAAACTGCCGGCGTTTGACAGGGAGGTGTGGCTTGAAGGTGTCATGCCGAGCGCTGAATAATTCTCCGTCATGAAAATGCAATAAACAAAAGACACAAGAGTATGCGCTTAGCTTTCTGGCTCTACGAGGGCACTGCCCTTCACGGTATCAGCCGAGTCACCAACAGTATGAAAGGGGTTCACACCGTCTATCATGCCCCCCAAGGGGATGATTACATTACGGCAACCTATACCATGCTTGAACGAACTCCGCAATTTCCCGGCTTGTCGATCAGTGTGGTTCGTGGAAGAGACCTTGCCCAGGGAGTATCAAGACTTCCCGCAACACTCCAGCAGGTTGACCACCATTACAGTCCTGAACTTATTGTTATCGCGCCGAGTTGCAGCACAGCCCTTCTTCAGGAAGATCTCCATCAGCTTGCAGCCCATTCGGGCCTGCCGCAGGAAAAAATTCTGGTCTATGCACTTAACCCTTTCAGGGTATCGGAAAACGAAGCGGCTGACGGTCTGTTTACCGAACTGGTGAAACGTTTTGCCGTCGCCCAGGAAAAAACAGCCCGGCCATCAGTGAACCTGCTTGGCTTTACCTCACTTGGTTTTCATTTGCGTGCCAACCTCACAAGCCTCCGGCGCATGCTGCAGACGCTTGGCATTACGGTCAATGTTGTTGCTCCATGGGGAGCAGGGATTGACGATCTCCGGAAACTGCCTGCAGCCTGGCTCAATATTGCCCCTTACCGCGAAATCGGTACCACTGCGGCGGAATATCTCGCAGAAACGTTTGATATGCCGGCACTCTACGAAGCTCCGATTGGGGTAGAACCGACTCTTGCATGGCTCCGCTCCGTGATCGGGAAGCTTAACGCTGCAGGTGCCGAACGGGGAGTTCCTCCGATTGTCATGCCGCAACTCAGCGCGTTCTCGCTTGATGGCCTGAGTGCTCCAAGCGGTGTGCCCTGGTTTGCCAGAACCGCCGATATGGAGAGTTTCAGCAACAAGCGTGCCTTTGTTTTCGGTGACGCCACGCATACCGTTGCCCTTGTAAAATTTCTGCGCGATGAACTCGGTATGAAGATCATCGGTGCAGGCACCTATCTGGAGCGTCATGCCGACTGGGTTCGCAAAGAGCTTGAAGGTTACCTTCCCGGTGCACTTATTGTAACCGACAAGTTCCAGGATGTTGCAAAAATCATCGACGATGAAATGCCCGATCTGGTTTGTGGCACGCAGATGGAGCGGCACAGTTGCCGCAAGCTTGATGTTCCCTGCATGGTGGTCTGTCCGCCGACCCATATTGAAAACCATCTGCTTGGTTATTATCCATTCTTTGGTTTTGATGGCGCCGATGTCATTGCCGACAGGGTCTATCTCTCCTGCAAACTTGGTCTTGAAAAGCACCTGATCGACTTTTTCGGCGATGCCGGTCTTGAATACGAAGAGCATGAAGCATCTCTCTCCTCAGAAGAATCAGCCCCAGCGCCATCAGGAAGTAACGGACAGGCTGCGGCCGAAGTTGCCGTAACTCCGGCAGACGGCGAGATGAAGTGGAGCGATGAGGCCGAAACCATGCTCAAGAAGGTGCCATTCTTTGTCCGTAAAAAGGTCAGAAAGAACACCGAAAACTTTGCGCTTGAGCGTGGCGAATCCATGGTCTCCGTCGAAGTGTTCCGGCAGGCAAAAGAGTCGCTCGGCGGGTAAGATTTTCTATCAATCATATTCTCTGTTATCATTATGAGTTTAGTTTTAGCGGTATATGGCAAGGGCGGAATAGGAAAAAGTACGACAAGTGCCAACATCTCGGCTGCACTTGCCCTGAAAGGCGCCAAGGTACTGCAGATCGGCTGTGATCCCAAGCATGACAGCACGTTTCCCATTACAGGAAAACTGCAGAAAACCGTTATTGAAGCTCTTGAAGAGGTTGATTTTCACCATGAGGAGCTGAGTGCTGAAGATATTGTCGAGACAGGTTTTGCAGGAATCGACTGTCTTGAAGCGGGTGGGCCTCCGGCCGGAAGCGGCTGCGGGGGTTATGTTGTCGGTGAATCAGTAGCCCTGCTCCAGGAACTCGGTCTCTACGACAAGTATGATGTCATCCTGTTTGATGTGCTTGGCGATGTTGTTTGCGGCGGTTTCAGCGCCCCGCTTAACTATGCTGACTACGCCATCATTATTGCCACCAACGATTTTGACAGCATCTTTGCGGCCAATCGTCTCTGTATGGCTATCCAGCAAAAAAGTGTACGCTACAAGGTCAAACTTGCCGGTATCGTTGCCAACCGGGTTGACTACGTCACTGGAGGAGGCACCAACATGCTCGACCAGTTTGCTGAAAAAGTAGGAACAAAGCTGCTTGCCAAAGTGCCCTACCACGAACTGATCCGCAAGAGCCGCTTTGCCGGTAAAACCATGTATGCCATGGAGGATTCACCGGAAAAGGCTGAGTGTCTTTTGCCCTACGACGAAATTGCCGATTTCCTCATTCAGGATAACCCCGTCGCCTCGGTACCCGTGCCGATCGGCGACAGGGAGATCTTTAAAATGGTCAACGGCTGGCAGTAAACCCCCGGGCGTTCATATCGTTTATTGAAAAAAGCAGCTTTTTGGCTGCTTTTTTTATGGCATCAATTCAAATTTCACACTGATAGTGGCATCGTATGTTCCCGTTCTCCTTGCGGATGTCGGGTTTGATCTTTGTTGCCGGATTAACCAGCTCCTGCAGAAGGGCGGTGAAGGTGCCGAGGTAGAAGTTTCCGACGACGGGATGTGATGGGAAGGTTACCTTGACGGTTATTTCAGGCGGTTGGTTCACGGAGTAGGTGAATTCACCGCTTCCGGCAAAAGTCCAGGCGTTTTTGCTGATGGCGAAAAGGAAAAGCCGGAATGCCAGACGGGGTGGCAGGAGTTTCAGGAATTTTTGGAAGATGACGGGAATACGCACTTTCAGAAGGTAACGGGCGGTGCGTTCTCCAGCCTCTTTAAGGATAGCGGAACTTTCTCCGATCTCTTTTTGCAGCGCAATGACAAGGGAGTGAAATTTAGCCTCATCTACCATCTCTTTCGGCAGGTTTCCGACAAGGTATCCCTGGCCGATTTTGCTGAGCAGGGCCTCGCATTTTGTTTTGCCGTAGGCAGCCTCAAGCGCGGCAACGGTCTGGATGATGGAATTAGGTCCGATTCTGGAAGATGTGTTCATTGTAGAAAAAAATTGTTTTTATTACTTCAACATGGAGATTCGAATATCAATGTGTTCAGTTGTCCAGCGCGAGCGTACGGTTACCTTTTCCGGATAAAATCCAAATGGTTCTGCGGGCTGAAACGGCACGATGGAACCGGGGTTCCACTGCCGTTCGGAATCGGGTTTTTTGCTGCCTGACGGGATAAATGCACTTATGGTATAGCTGCCGGGCTGGAGTTCCTGAAAAGAGTAGTGAAACAGTCCGTTCTTGTCACGCGACGCTGTTGTGTTGAACGATGCCGTCGAACTTGATGCTTCAACAATAACATACTGCCCGGAAGCAAAGCACGTACCCGAGATAGTTCCTGTTGCAGCAAGGTCAGGCAGTTTGCTGACTGGCTTTACGGGAAGTTTGCTGGTATTGCGCCTTATTTTGGAAAGTCTGAAGAGAAGATCGGAAGAGCCCGTTGGAATAATTGCTGTACTGCAGAGACCACTCTCTTCTGATCCGGCATTGTAGCGCAGGTCACGGTTTCGATCATTAACGGCAATCAGACGGTACCGTCCTTTGGCGAGGTGATTGAAAGAAAAAGCTCCTGATGGGTCTGCCTGAATGAAATAATCCGGTTCTCTCTGCAACAGGGTTCCAGCTCCAGAGGTTTCCTGATGTTCGGCAAAAGCAAGTATCAGCGCATTTGTGGCTGGAGAGCAGTCCGAGTTAATCACCTTTCCGCTGATGATACCGCTGTCGATTACGTCACCGGTTGAAAATGTCATGGCAAAAGGGGCTCGAAAAGTTCGTCCGCTGTTGTCTCGCAGGTTCTTGTCGATGGTGAGGACATAGGTTCGGCCATGCTCAAGAGGCTTGAATCCTTTTATTTCTGCTTTTTTTCCATGAACAGCAATGTCATACTCGCCGATTGATGGAGTGATGATCACGGTATTGAGCAATTGCCGTAAGGAAACATCATGGTTGAAAGTCAGGTGGATCCCCTTCGTTGAGACATTGACCGCCGATGGAGCAGGATCGGAAAATGTCACCTGCAATGGAGTGGTATCCAGAGGCCCCCCCGAAGGTGGCTGATCAGATGCACATCCGCTGGAAAGACATAGCAGGAGAAGAAGGAATACATTCGTGATGCGGGTGAAAATCTGCATGAAAATCCTTTGGCTCCTTGGTGAGTGAGGCTTGATTGTATGTGTCTGTGAAAATTCGTAAATTAAAAACTAATGTAGTTCTATGAAAGCTTTTCATGAAAAATTATAGTTTGAGTTCCATATAGATGTCCAGACGAAATTTTAAAGTTCTTTATGTTTCCGGTGAAGTCTCTCCTTTTGTAAGAATCAGCCCTCTTGCTGATTTTATGGCATCATTTCCCCAGGCTATTGAGGAGGAAGGATTCGAGGCCCGGATCATGATGCCAAAGTATGGTACCATCAATGACCGGAAGTTCCGGTTGCATGATGTCCTGCGTCTGTCGGACATTGAGGTTGATCTTAAGGAGAAAATCGACTTGCTGCATGTCAAAGTTACTGCGCTGCCCTCTAGCAAGATCCAGACCTATTTCCTTTATAACGAAAAATATTTCAAGCGTAACGGTCTTTTTACCGATATACACAACGGAAGTGATCTGAAAGGAAGTACCGACAAGATTGTTTTTTTTAATGTAGGAGTGCTCGAAACTCTGCAGCGGCTTGGCTGGAAACCTGATATTATTCACTGTCACGACTGGCATGCAAGCCTGATTCCTCTTCTTCTGAAAACGGTCTATGCATCTCACGACTTTTTCAAGGATATAAAAACAGTTTTTACCGTTCACAATATCTATCGTCAGGGTATTCTTCCCTTGAAGGGCTTCCAGAAGCTGCTTCCTGAAGAGGTATGCTCTGCCCTGCATTGCAGTGGCGATGAAGTGAATATGCTCTATACCGGAGTTGAGCATGCCGACCTTCTGACGACAACGTCGAAAGTTTATGCCGAGGAAATTGTGCAGGATGGCATGCAGACCTACGGACTTGGCAGGCTACTTGAGGAGCATCAGACCAAGTTTTACGGTATTGTTAACGGTATTGACACCAGACAGTGGAATCCCTTGGCTGACAAGCTCATCAAAAAACGCTATAGTCTTGAGCATATGGACGGCAAGCTTGACAACAAAAAAGCATTGCTTGAAGAAGCGGGCCTTCCCTATTGTGAAGGTGTTCCCGTGGTTGGGGTGATCATCAACTTTGACGAGTTTCAGGGAGCGGAACTGTTGCAGCAAAGCCTTGAACAGCTTGCTGCTCTTGATATTCAGCTTGTGATCAGCGGTTCAGGCGACAAGAAATATGAAAAAGTGTTTCAGGATTTTGCATTGGAACATCCTGAGAAGGTCAGCGTTCATGCTGAATACTCTGATTCCTTTTTACATCTCTCCATTGCCGGGCTGGATATTTTGCTTATGCCCAGCATGATTGAGTCATGCGGCATGATACAGATGTTTGCCATGAACTACGGAACGATACCGGTGGCCTATGCAGGGGGCGGGATTGTTGAAACCATTGAAGAGAGCGGTTCAGGATTCATTTTTCATGACTACACAGCAGAGTCGCTTGTCGGCAAGCTTGAAGAGTCACTTGCTTGTTTTCATGATGAGGAGAGTTGGCAACAGATCGTTACGACAGCCATGACTCGCGATTTTACCTGGAAAAAATCAGCTGAAGAATATGATCAGTTGTACCGTGAACTTCTTGAACAATAGTGACTATGGTGCAGACAATAAAGGTTCTGTTTCTTGACCGGGACGGCACCATAAATCAGGACACCGGCTCCTATGTTTTCCTGAAAGAGCAGTTGAAGCTGATTGATCGTTCTGATGATGCTATTGCCCTTGCAAAGCGTGCCGGGTTCCGTATTGTCATTGTAAGTAACCAGGCAGGGATTGCCCGGGGCATCGCTACGATCGGGCAGGTAGAAGAGGTGAACCGTTATCTCAATGAACTGCTTGCAGCCAAAAACGCAGGGTTTGACCGCTGCTATTATTGTCCTTTTCATCCCGAATACCCTCATCCCGAATATGACCGTTTTATTGATTTTCGCAAACCGGCAACGGGAATGGTTGAACTGGCCATCAAGGATTATTTAGCCGAAGGGTTTATTGTTGACCGAAGCGCATCATTTTTTGTCGGCGATAAAACACTTGATGTTGAGTGCGGTCTGCGTGCAGGGCTCCGACCTGTGCTGGTACGTACCGGACACAATGAAGAAGAACTTTGCCGGACGAGAAACATCATTCCCGAATTTGTGGCGGACGATCTTTATCAAGCCGTTACGGAGCATATTCTTGCCTTTTCCTGATCTGCCTTCTCTCACTTATGTCAGCCTCTTCCGGTCATGCTGACTCTTTATCTCCATATCCCATTCTGCAAGGCGCGCTGCTCCTACTGTGATTTTTATCTGGTGACGGGCACTGAGCACATTGATGCATTTTTCAGCGCACTTTCCCTTGAAACCGCATCGCGCTCCGCCGATCTGAAAGGGAAGAGGGTTGGCGCTATTCACATCGGCGGAGGTACTCCGTCGATGGTACCAGTGCACTACCTGGCTGCATGGCTTGAGGGTATCGCCGGCATGTGCAGCTTTTCTCCTGATATTGAAATAGCTCTCGAGGCCAATCCTGAAGATCTTGATGGAAAGAAAATGGATGAGCTTCGTGCAGCGGGCATAACGAGGCTCAGCATAGGTGCCCAATCGTTTCTGCCGGAAAAACTGCACGTGCTTGGCCGGGCGCATACCGCACTTCAGGCGCAACAGGTAACGGTCGGTGCGCTTCAGCGTTTTGAATCGGTCAGTGTTGATCTCATCTGTGGAGTTCCCGGAGAGAATCTTTCGATCTGGTCGGCCGATCTGGATAAGGCCCTCTCTCTGCGCCCCCATCATATTTCGGTCTATATGCTGTCGGTAGAACCGAAGACCATCCTTCACCGGAAGATAGCAAAAGGGATGGTTACCGTTCCTGACGATGCCGTACAGGCCACTCTCTTTGAACGTGCCCAGAGCGAACTGTTGCTAAATGGATACAACCATTACGAAGTCTCAAATTTCTCTCTGCCAGGTTACCATTCCCGCTACAATCTGGCTACATGGAAGCGCGAGCCCTATGTAGGGTTCGGCCCTTCTGCACACAGCTTTTTCGTCTCGGAAGAGAGTGAGGTGCGCACGGCAAATGTTTCAAGCCTCGTGCGATATCTTGGCGCTCCAGCAAATGCGGTTGCTTTTCATGAAGAGTTGTCGGCTGAGGAACGCTTTACGGAGCAGGTTTTTCTCTCACTTCGAATAAACAGCGGTCTGGATGTTGATTTTTTGCGAAAAGAAAATAAATTAGGGCACAGCCGCCTGCAGTCGATTACCCGATTTGAAGAGAGTGGATGGATAGAACAACAGGAAGGGCGTCTTTATCTGACCGAAAAAGGTTTTTTGTTTGCAGATCTCATTGCCGAAAAGTTCATTTTCGGATAAAATCCAATACTTCAGAGCACGTTGCACCTATGACACACCGGACGATTAACCGCACACTTGCTGCCGTTCTTTTTCTTGCCGCTGAAGTTTTATATCTCCGCACCATGGCTCCCACTTTTTCATTCTGGGATTGCGGAGAGTTTATTGCAACAGCCTATACCCTCGGGATTCCTCATCCTCCCGGAGCACCGCTTTTTCTGTTGCTCGGACGCCTCTTTTCCATGATTCCCTTTTTCAGTGATACGGGGGCAAGGGTTAACCTGATCAGTACCCTTGCAAGTGCCGCAACCGTCATGCTGACCTACCTCGTCACGGTACGGCTGATCATCATGTACCGCAAGCGTGATCCAGACCTCTGGAGCACCGGAGAAAAGATATCAGCCTACGGTGGGGCTGTTATCGGGGCGTTTGCCTTAGCCCTTTCCGACAGCTTCTGGTTTAACGCTGTCGAAGCGGAGGTCTATGCGCTCTCATCGTTGTTTACAGCCCTGGTTGTCTGGCTCATTCTCCGCTGGTACGAAGAGGAGCCAAAACCCGGCCACGAACGGTGGCTGATGCTCGTCATGTACGTGATAGGACTTTCAATCGGTGTGCACCTTCTCAGCCTGCTTGCAGTTTTTGCCGTCGCGCTGATGTATTATTTCAAAAAATACAAGGTCACCGTTCTCTCCTTCGTTCTGCTCGTTGCTTCGTCATCCGGACTGTTTTTCCTGATCTATATTGTTGTCATTAAAGGACTTCCGATTCTGCTGCAACTGACCTCATGGCGGGGATTCCTGCTTTTTCTTGCTCTGCTCGGCTATGCCACATGGTATTCACACAAGCATCGCAAGGCGCTCATGAATACCCTCCTGATGTCGCTTTTTCTCATCATGATCGGCTATACCTCCTACGGCATGATCTATGTCCGGGCACAGGCAGGGCCGCCTATCAACGAAAATAATCCCTCCTCAACCGCGACCTTTTTCTCCTACCTCAACCGCGACCAGTACGGTGATATGCCTCTCTGGCCGAGACGCTGGTCACCCGAGCCGGTACATCAGTACTTCTACCAGAAGTATTCGAGTGATCTCGACTATTTTCTCACCTACCAGATGAACAAGATGTACTTCCGTTATTTTGGCTGGCAGTTTATAGGACGTCAGCATGATATGGAGGGTGCAGAAATTGACTGGTCGGTACTCTGGGGTATTCCTTTCCTTGTGGGGCTGGTCGGAGCGATAACCCATTTCAGGCGCGAGTGGAAAATGGGGCTGGTTGTTACCGCCCTTTTTGTGCTGACCGGAGCCGCGCTTGTTATCTATCTCAACCAGACTGAACCTCAGCCGAGAGAGCGGGATTACAGCTATGCCGGCAGCTTTTTTGCTTTTGCCCTCTGGATAGGGATCGGGGTCGAAAGCATCTGGCAGTTGCTTGGAGAGCGATTGAAACTTGCCAGCTCCCGAAAGCAGATGCTGCTTGCCGTACTGACGGTTGCGTCTGGTGTTCTATTCATCAATGGCAGGATGCTTTGGGCAAATTACAGGGTGCACGACCGTTCGGGCAACTATGTTCCGTGGGACTGGGCATGGAATCTGCTGCAGAGCTGTGACAAAGATGCCATTCTTTTTACCAATGGCGACAACGATACCTTTCCGTTATGGTACCTGCAGGAGGTTGAACGGATCAGGACTGATATACGTGTTGTCAACCTGAGTCTTGCCAATACAGGCTGGTATCTTGACCAGTTGAAAAACAGCAGCCCTCGTGGGGCAAAGCCGGTTGGATTCAGTATGAGTGACGGCGAGTTAGCCGATATTACCTATGTCCCCATTGACTCTGTTGATGCAGAGCTTCCTTCATTGGCCGCCCGTCAGCAGCTCTTGCGTGACTCCCGTCTTCATGGTATTTCGCTGCCCTCCGAGCCGCTTGACACCATAAAATGGCTTCTGAAGCCCGGATTGACCTATGATGGCCAGGGCTATCTTCGCCCGCAGGATATTGCTGTTTATGAGATTCTGATGAACAACTTTGCCCGGCGGCCGGTCTATTTTGCCTTGACGGTTGATCCTGAAAGCATGATCGGCCTTGAAAACTATCTGCGTCTTGATGGTCTTGCCTATAAGGTGGTGCCGCTCAAAAGTCCCGATCCGATGAGCTTTGTTGATCCGGCGCTGCTATACCGCAATCTTGTGGAGGTTTACCGTTACCGTAATTTGAATAACCCTCAGGTCAATCTTGAAGAGACGTCACGGAGGCTTTGCGGCAACTATACGCCCCTCTTTGTTCGTCTTGCCCTTGAACTTGCGGCTGATCCGGAAGGAGCTCTAGCTGTACATGGTACTTCGGGCCCTAAACGGACTCTCCGGCGCGGAACCCTTGCGCGGCATGTACTTGATACCTCAGCCAGGCTCTTTCCTCTCGCGCAGTATCCGCTGAATCCTGAACTTGCCGGTTCTGTGATTGCCCTTTACGTTCGCCTTGGAGAAAAGCAGAAAACCACCGAGTATATCAGCTATCTGGAAAAATTGGGCAGTCACGCATCGCTGGCCTCTGATCCTCGCCTTTACTATGTTCTTGCAAGGGCATATCGTGACATTGGCCGCAAAGATGATGCAAAGCGGATCATTGAGTCACTTGCCAGAGAATTGAAACAACCAAAGCTGATAGACGAGTTTGAATCAATGAAGGAATAAATACCATGCAAAGAACTATACATCCAACAGCCGTGATCGGTCAGAGTGCCATTCTCGGCGAAGGCGTTACCGTAGGTCCCTACACGGTTATTGAGGAAGACGTGGAAATCGGTGACGGCACCACAATATGGCCTCACGTCCACATTGCCTCCGGCGCTCGAATTGGCCGTTCATGCAAAATCTATTCAGGAGCTGTGCTTGCTACTGAGCCCCAGTCTCTCAAATTTTCCGGTGAGAAGACCTATCTTTATATTGGTGACCGCAATGTTATCCGAGAGTGTGTTACCCTTAACCGCGGTACAAGTGCGAGCGGAAAAACCGTTATCGGTTCTGATAATCTCTTTATGGCTTATTCCCATGTAGGCCATGATTGTGTGATCGGCAATCATGTGGTGATTGCAAATTGCGTCCCGTTCGGCGGCCATTGTGAGGTTGGTGATTATGTGGTGATCGGAGGACTTGCCGCAGTGCACCAGTTTGTTCGCATCGGCCGCTTTTCCATGCTCGGTGGACTCTCAAGAATTACGCTTGATGTGCCGCCGTTTGTCATGGGTTCAGGGAATGAAACATTCCGCTACGAGGGTCTTAATGCCATTGGACTGAAACGGCGGGGGTTCTCTTCCGAAAAGATAACACTCATTAAAGATGCCTACCGGATCCTTTTTCAATCCGGACTTCTGCTTGCCAACGGCATTGAAAAGGTGAAATCGGAACTCCCCCAGGAACCGGAAATTATCGAGATTCTTGACTTTTTTGCTTCAAGCGTTCATGGACGGAAATTTATCAAGCCATTTAAAAACTAATTGAAAAGAGAGAGCTCAATGTCACGATGGGCAATTGGCATAGATCTAGGAGGCACGGGAATCAAAGCCGCCGTAATTGGTGAGGAGAGTGGAATTCTGATCGACAGGAGGATGCTTACCGATACAGCATCAGGGCCGATGGGGATTGTCGGGCAGCTTGCAGCCATTGTGGGTGATCTTTATCATGTCGCTTCCAAAACTCTTGCTTCCGATGATTTTGCAGGTGTCGGTCTGGGAGCTCCGGGTGCGGTCGATGCCGAAAAAGGAGTGCTGAGCTATCCGCCCAATCTTCCTGGCTGGACGGTTTTTCCCTTGCGAGACGAACTGCAGAACAAGTTGCGGGAAAAGGAGGGGCTTTCGATTCCGGTTTTTCTCGATAATGATGCCAATGTTGCAGCGTTCGGTGAAGCCGTTTATGGTGCCGGCCGTGAGTTCAGGGACTTTCTCATGGTGACCCTCGGTACCGGTGTCGGAGGAGGAATTGTTCTCAACAGGCAGCTCTATCGTGGTCCTCATGGTACAGCCGGTGAGGTAGGCTTCATGATCATTGCTGTTGACGGGCCCCTTCATGCGGGTATACAGGGAACACTCGAAAGCCTTATCGGCAAAAAGGCTATTGTTGCTCTTGCCTGTCAAATGATTGACGCCAGCCCGTCAGGCTCCTCTGTTGGCCTGCTGTGCGGTAACGATTATACAAAGCTTTCTCCGCGCAATCTTCAACATGCGGCAAGGGATGGTGATGTTGTTGCACTTGCGGTATGGCAGAGGATTGGCTCTCTTCTCGGTGTTGGACTTGCAAATGTTACTGCTCTGATGGATATCAGAAAATTTGTGATCGGTGGGGGAATTGCCGCCGCGGGCCCCTTCATTTTCGATCCTGCACTCGATCAGCTCAGGCGCTCTACCCTTCCTTCGATGCATGAAGGGCTTGAACTGGTGCCAGCGCATCTTGGCAACAAGGCCGGCATGTATGGCGCCGCAGCCTTATGTTTCGGCTAACCATAACAGGAGGAGTTTGCCATGCTTGATCAACAGCTTCATCTCCTTTTTCCCCACGTTTGCCTCCTTTGCCAAAAACGTCTTCTTCCAGGGGAACAGTACTGCTGCAGCTCCTGCCGGGCAGGATTTGATCCGTTCAGCAGCCATTCCGAGGCGGAAGGGATGCTGCGTCGTACCATTGGATCCCATTTTGGTGACAAATTTCTGTTTGATCGGGGTTGGTGCCTTTACCGGTTTCATAAAAAGAGCTCGCTGCAGCAAGTGCTTCATGCCATGAAATATGAAGGACTCTTCAATATTGCCAAAAGTTTCGGTTCCCAACTGGGCGAGTGGATGCGTTCAGCAGGGGATATTGGAGATATCGATTGCATCGTGGCGGTTCCACTCCACCCGCTGAAAAAAATGGAACGCTCATATAACCAGTCCGAAAAAATTGCCGAAGGTCTCGCTCAATCGCTGCAAAAACCATTACGGAGGGAGCTTTTGGTCAGAAAACGATATACCGTATCCCAGACCGGACTTTCTGCCCAGGAACGGAAAAAAAATCCCGAAGGGGCCTTTCAGCTTCGCAAAGGCCCTGTTGGCCGTCATGTGCTGCTTGTCGATGATGTTGTAACAACCGGCGCAACCATGGCTGCCGCTGCCTCAGTACTGCGGGAGGGTGGGGCTGAAAAAGTCTCTCTTGCTGCTGTTGCGTTAGCCATCAAGGAGTAAAAAACATATGGAACTCTTTTATACCACGACAGAAAACATTGATCTTGATTCCGGGAGCCTTAGGGTCGATGGTGATGAGTTTCATCATCTTGTAAGGGTTCTGAGGAAAAAAAAAGGAGAGCGTATTCTTGTCACCGATGGCAAAGGCTTGCGCTGCGAGGTCAGCATATCGGATATCGGGAAAACATCGTTTCAGGGAGAAATTTTTGGCTATAGCCGCATTGATCGACCAAAAACAGAAGTGACGGTTGCCCTTTCCCTGCTCAAGTCCCCCCAGCGGTTTGAGCTCTTTCTCGAAAAGGCAACCGAGCTTGGCGTCACGTCTATCATTCCCATGATTACGGCACGGACGATTTCTCAGCCTTCAAGTGAAAAAATTCAGGGCAAGCTCAACCGGTGGAGAACAATCATGCTTTCAGCGGCCAGGCAGTCAAAACGCCATTATCTGCCACAGCTCACTGAACCGTTGTCATGCAAAAAGGTTCTTGCACTCCAGGGATTCGATCTCAAGCTGATTCCCTATGAGCTTTCAGAGGCGGCTCCCGGGGTGCAGTGTTCAGGCAAGAATATCTTATTCATGATCGGCGGTGAAGGCGGGTTCACTGCCGGTGAAGTGCAAGAGGCCCGTGCCGCAGGTTTTGGGGAAATATCTCTGGGCAAGAGCATTCTCAGGGCAGAAACAGCCGGGATTTTCGCCGTCGCTATGGTTCGTACGCAGCTTCTTGGAGAGGAGCGCACGGAATGGTTTTAACGCTCATAAAAAAACGATCATGAACAGCATAAAAGCAAACCAGTTTATTCTTCTTTTTCTTCTTCTTTTTCTTTCGGCCATTTTTTTTGCCATGATCCGCTATTTTCTCATGGCTATTGTGCTTGCGGCTCTTTTTTCGGCACTTGCCATGCCGGTTTTCAACCGATTTGAGCGCTGGTTCAGGGGTCGCAAAAGCCTGAGCGCCTCCATGACCATGCTCACTCTGCTGCTTATTGTTTTTCTTCCCTTTGCCGCGCTTCTCGGTATTGTTGCCAAACAGGCAATCAGGATAAGTCGCATTGCCGTACCCTGGGTTCAGCAGCAAATTCTGGAGCCAGGTGCATTCGACCAGCAACTTCGTACGCTCTCTTTTTATCCTGAACTCCAACTCTACCGTTCGGATATATTTCAGAAAGCAGGAGAGGTTGCCAGTAACACCGGTTCGATGCTTTTCAACACCATATCCTCGTTTACCTATTCAGCGGTCAACGACCTCTTTATGCTCTTTATTTTTCTCTACACCATGTTCTTTTTTTTAAGGGACGGAAAACAGCTGTTGGCACAGTTTCTCTCCTACCTCCCCTTGACACGGTCTGATCAGAACCGGTTGCTCGACAAGTTCCTCTCGGTGACCAGAGCAACTATAAAAGGCACCATGGTCGTGGGTGCTGTGCAAGGCTCCCTTGCAGGCCTTGCCCTGCATTTTGCCGGTATTGACAGTGCCCTTTTCTGGGGTACCATCATGTCGGTGCTTTCGGTACTGCCTGTTCTGGGATCCGCGCTTGTCTGGATTCCGGCCGTCATCTATCTGGCCGCAACCGGGCAGTATCCCCAGGCTATAGGGGTTCTCCTCTTCTGCAGCATTGTGGTCGGTCAGATCGACAATATTTTGCGTCCCATCCTGATCGGGCGCGACACGCAAATGCCCGAGCTGCTCATTTTTTTCGGTACACTTGGCGGAATAGGCTTGTTCGGAGTTTTCGGCTTTATTCTTGGCCCGATTGTCGCGGCGCTTTTTATGACAGTATGGGAGATGTACGGTGAAACCTTCAGTGAGTATCTCTCTGAGATTAAAGGGGATAAACCTGCTGAACCTTAGGTTGGTAAGCGGAACTCCCAATACAGTTCAAGCCTGATGTGAAAACGTCAACAAAAAAAGCGACCTTGCAGTCGCTTTTTTTTGCTGTTCGGGTACCGTACTCAGTTGCTTCTGACAACTTCTTCAGCCGAGAAGAAAAATCCAGCCTCGATGGTTGCGTTCTCAGCAGAGTCAGAACCGTGAACGATGTTTTCGCCCTTGCTGTCAGCATAAAGCTTGCGTACGGTGCCAGCATCAGCCTGAGCCGGATCAGTTGCGCCGATCAGGGTGCGGAAGTCGGCCACAGCATTCTCTTTTTCAAGAATAATCGGGACACAAGGTCCTGAAGACATGAACTCTACCAGTTCGCCGAAAAACGGGCGCTCACGGTGTACAGCATAAAACTCACCAGCAGTTTCCTGCGTAAGCTTGATTTTTTTCATGGCGACAACACGGAAGCCAGCGCGTTCAATTTGGTCGATGACGGCACCGATAAGCTGCTTCTTGACGCAGTCCGGTTTCAGGATGGTAAGCGTTCTTTCCATTTTTTTGTTTGCATTAGTGTTGGCGGAAAAAAAAGTTCGAGCGAAGATACAGAAATGCGCTGGATTATTGAAACCCGGCAGTCATCTATTCATCTTGGTTGGCACAGAGGTGATATTGACTGAGAGGAAAAGAACAGTTTTTTGTCCTTTAAGAAAAAAAGGTTATCCTTTAAGAAAATAGGCTTCTTAAAGGATGAATTGTGAATAATAATAAAAAAAGAGGCGAGAATATACGTAGTCAAATCGTCATGGATGTCAGGCATCATCCTGCTGATATTTCTCAACATATTGCCAGAATATTCTCTATCACTCCTCAAGCCGTACATAACCATATACAACGCCTTGAAAAAGAGGGCTGGTTGGAGTCTACCGGTACTGGAAAAGGGAAAAGATATTTTTCAGGGGATTTAAGGGAGTACAAGTCGCTGTTTCCACTCGCAGGTGAATTGACAGAAGATGGTGTCTGGAGGGATTACTATTCATTTGTATTTGAAGGTTTACCTGAAAATATTTTCGATATATGTCAATACGGTTTTACCGAAATGGTAAATAATGTCATTGATCATTCTGGCGGGAAACAGGTCTCTATCTCCGCTACAAGAGATAAGGAAAAAATCATCATCATTGTGGCTGATGATGGAGAGGGTATTTTCAGGAAGATCAGGAGATTGTGCAAGCTGATGGATGAGCGCCAGGCTCTCTTTGAATTATCTAAGGGGAAATTGACGACGGATCC
Organism: uncultured Chlorobiaceae bacterium; assembly: GCA_903820085.1. Taxonomy (GTDB): domain Bacteria; phylum Bacteroidota; class Chlorobiia; order Chlorobiales; family Chlorobiaceae; genus Chlorobium. Next base: position 23,904 of record CAIJGA010000030.1, on the reverse strand, counting down.
GGATAATCATACAGGTGAGGGGATATTCTTCACTTCGAGGGTATTTGATGAGTTTGAAATTGATTCAACAGGAGTGAGGTTTCGCCATGATGATCAGTTTGAATTTGATTATATCCTGGATTCGGAATTTTCTGAAAATGATGCTGGTACTACGGTATATATGCTCATCAAGCGAGATTCGACACGTAATATCCAAACAGTTTTTGATGAATATGCAGGGCCGGATGAGTTTCGATTTAATAAAACAGTTATTCCCGTTAGGCTTGCGCAATACGAAAACGAAAAACTTGTATCTCGATCTCAGGCGAAAAGGCTTTTGGCCCGTATAGAGAGCTTCAAGCATGTCATTTTTGACTTTGACGGGGTGCCCGCTATTGGGCAGGCATTTGCAGACGAAATATTTCGTGTTTATGCCCATAATCATCCCGACATAGAGTTGTTGCCAGTAAAAATGGTACCGAATGTAGAGAAGATGGTTAATAGGGCTCTTTCATCAAGCGAAGCGAAATAGAGTATCTGCCTTGCACGGCACATCAGCGGATGCGTTTTACGCACCGCTGATGGAATCAACACCACTACATTTCCTGCTTCGGCTGAAAACATGCCGCAATGGCAAAAACTCAAGCCGCATCGATTTTTGCCAGCAGATCCTTCATCGGCTGATAGATTATCGGCAGGAAGTCGCTGTAGGCGAGCAGGACCTTACCCTCTTCATCAACAAGCACATAGGCCCGTTGCGACATGCCCAGGAAGCCGAGGGCGTCGTAGGCTTTGGCGGTCTTTTTTTCGGTATCGCTCAACAGGGTAAAGGGAAGCTTGTTGCGTTCGGCAAAGCTTTTATGGGAAGTCTGGCTGTCAGGACTGATGCCGAGCACCACAATACCGCGTTTGGTGAATTCCAGAACATTGTTCCGGTAGTCGCACAACTGGGCGGTGCAGACCGGGGTGTCGTCACCGGGATAGAAGATGATCAGTACTTTTTTTCCGGTAAAGTCAGAGAGAGAGACTTGTTGCCCATCAGAGTCACGAAGGGTAAAGTTCGGCGCTTTTGTCTGTTCTGCTATCATGGTCAGTGACGGTTTTGGAGAGTGGTTGCTTTTTGCAGCAGAAATTGTACGGTAACGGAGAAAAAAATGATGGTGTTAAGCTGTTTTTGTTTTAATAAGACAAAAAAAGTCTTATTATTATTTATTAAGATTTCTTGTTGTGAAAACAGTTCTTAATGCATATTTATGATTGGTCAATACGTTGCAGTGCTTGCAGTATATTCCGGCTTTGCTTGCGCATGAAAGCAGTAGTTGTGACACAGAGAGAGTTTATTGGCTTGTTTTCTCATTTTAAATAATGGTTTAAGCTATAATAACGAATTTTGAAAGTACTATGGCAGACATGAAAGTTTATTTTGATCACAATGCCACTACGCCGATACACCCCGAGGTGAAGAAAGAGATGATCGCGGCGATGGAGATGTTCGGCAATCCCTCAAGCATGCATGCCTACGGGCGTGAGGCAAGAGCAAATGTTGAGGATGCCCGCCGGAAAGTAGCTGATTTTATCGGTGCCCAGGAGCGGGAAATTATTTTTGTCGGCAGTGGATCGGAAGCCAACAATACCGTGCTGTCGCTTTTTGTTTGCGGCACAAGCCAGTGTATTGCCGGCAGCAAAATGCGCAGTACCATTATTACCACTAAAATCGAACATCCCTGTGTGCTTGAGACCTCTGAATGTTTGGCACACCGGGGCGTCAAGGTAAAATATCTTGATGTTGACCGGTACGGTAAGATCGATCTTGACCAGCTTGCCGGTATGCTTGGTGATGATGTGGGTCTTGTTTCGGTCATGATGGCAAACAATGAAATCGGTACCTTGCAGGATATTGAAACCATCTCCGGCATGGTGCATGCAAGTGGTGCCTTCATGCATACCGATGCTGTACAGGCTGTGGGAAAGGTTCCGGTTGATGTCCGGAAACTGGGTGTCGATTTCCTTACTATTTCAGCTCACAAGATATACGGCCCGAAAGGGGTTGGAGCTCTGTTTGTGAAAAAGGGTATTCCTTACTGCCCTCTTATCAGGGGAGGCCATCAGGAGCTTGGCCGGCGTGCAGGAACCGAAAACACCCTTGGTATTCTCGGTCTGGGAAAAGCGGTTGAAATGAGAATGCTTGAAATGCCGGAGGAGGAGGAGAGGCTGCTTCTCCTTAAACAGGCAATGAAAACCGGTATTGAGGAGCGTATTGAGGATATTCATTTTAATGGCCATCCCACCGAAGCTCTTGCCAGCACGCTCAACGTCTCGTTTACGGGTGTGGAAGGCGAGGCCATTCTGCTCTATCTGGACTTTGAAGGTATTGCGGTTTCTACTGGATCGGCCTGTGCTTCAGGTTCCCTTGATCCTTCGCATGTTCTTCTGGCGACCGGTGTCGATGCCGAGCTTGCCCATGGTTCGATCCGGTTCAGTATGGGGCGCGAAAGTACCATGCAGGAGGTCGACTACCTGCTTGAAGTTTTACCACCAATAATTCAACGAATCAGAAACATGTCAACGGCTTATATAAAAGGAGGATTGCATGCTGCAACCAGGTGAATGGGCATATAGCGACAAACTGAAGGAACACTTCATGAACCCGAAAAATATTCTGCAGGGCGAGAATACTGACGATTTTGACGGAGTCGGTATGGAAGGCAACTTGCAGTGCGGGGATCAGATGATGGTGGTGATCAAGGTGGACAAGGCGCATGATATCATTACTGATTGTCAGTGGAAAACTTATGGCTGCGCCAGTGCCATTGCCAGTACCTCGGTTCTTTCCGAAATGGTGAAGGGCAGGACGCTTGATGCAGCGTTTCATATTTCTCCCAAGGAGGTCGCCCTGGAACTCGGAGGACTGCCGGATCACAAGATCCACTGCTCGGTACTTGGCGACAAGGCACTCCGCGCGGCCATCAACAATTACTATACCCGTAACGGCGAGGAGGACAAGGTCAAGAAGGAGCAGTCCAAGGTGATTTGCCAGTGCATGAGTATTACCGACCATGATATTGAGGATGCTGTGCTTGAAGGCGCCCGCACCTATTTTGAACTTCAGGAGCGCACCAAGTGCGGTACCGTCTGTGGCCAGTGCAAGGATGAAACTGAAGTGCTGCTTGAAAAATTCAAGCACATCCATTTCGGAGCCTGAACGGGGAAAAAATATATTGAACAGCGAGCACCCATCATGACGACAAGAGGGAGTAACACATTTTATATTCATACGTTCGGTTGCCAGATGAATCAGGCGGATTCCGCAATTATAACCGCTCTGCTGCAACAGGCAGGGTACACTCCAGCCGAAAGTGAGGAGAGTGCCGGCATTATTCTGCTCAACACCTGTGCGGTTCGCGAAAATGCGGTTGATCGTATCGAGAATTACCTTCAGCATTTTCAAGGGCTGAAAAAAAGAGCTAAAGGTCTCGTGGTGGGGGTTGCCGGCTGTATTCCTCAGTACCAGAGGGAAGAGATGTTCTCAATCTCTCCCGCCATTGATTTTCTGGCCGGGCCTGATACCTACCGTACCCTTCCCTCGCTTATTGAGCAATCCCGAACAGGAGGAAAGCCCACCTCGCTGGAGTTCAATTCCGCTGAAACCTACGAAGGCATTGATCCGGTAAGGCAGGGAGATATCAGTGCATTTGTGCCGGTCATGCGGGGATGCAACAACATGTGTGCCTATTGTGTTGTGCCGTTTACCCGGGGCCGTGAACGGAGCCACCCCTTCAGTGCGGTCATGGGAGAGGTAGAAAAACTGGTTGCATCCGGCTACCGCGAGATTACCCTGATCGGTCAGAATGTCAATTCTTACCATGATCCTGAACAGGGCATGAACTTTGCATCCCTGCTTGATCTGGTCAGCCGTACAGCACCAGAGGCCCGAATCCGCTTTACCACCTCCCATCCGAAAGATATCTCCGAGGCGCTTGTGCGTACCATTGCCGATCGCCCGAACATCTGCCATCATATTCATCTGCCAGTGCAGTCCGGTTCAACAAAAATAGTCGGACGCATGAACCGGGGGTATACCATCGAAGAGTACCGCGAAAAAATAGCGATGATTCGCTCGATCATTCCCGGCGTTGCACTCTCAACCGATATCATTGCAGGGTTCTGCGGAGAGCAGGAGGAGGACCACCAGGCCACACTTAAATTGCTTTCTGATATCAGGTTTGATTTGGCCTACATGTTTTTTTACTCAACAAGGCCGGGGACTCTCGCAGCGCGGACTCTGGAGGATGATGTGCCGGAAGCAGTAAAAAAACAAAGACTTCAGGAGATCATTGACCTGCAGAACAGCATTTCGGCTGAGCTTTTCCAACAGTCGATCGGTTCAGTTGTCGAAGTTCTTGCCGAATCCGAAAGCAAGCGCTCCACCGGGCAGCTTATGGGGCGTACGGCAGGCAACCGGGCCGTGGTTTTCGACCGTGAAGGCTACCAGCCGGGCGATCTGGTGAAGGTGCTCATAAGCGCGGCAACATCAGCAACCCTGACCGGCCGGCCGGAATGAGGGCAAGATGGTAACCCTCTCAATATTAAGGAGTTTTTTATCTTCAGTGGTATTTGTAAATTGAAGTCTTTAAACTCCTATCATTTAACCGGCCCCTTTTTGGGCTTTGGAGAGAAGTAACGAATGTCAGTTCCAGCAAAGCTTGGGTTTGTCGATAAAGTAAGAGCACATCTTGAACTCCTCGATCCGGTTACCTGGATCAGTGTTTTTCCCTGCCTTGCCGCAGGTGTCATGGCTTCAGGAGCCATGAAAGGCACCGTTCACGACTATCTGTTGCTGCTGGCCATGTTTTTGATGTTCGGCCCTTTCGGTACCGGTTTCAGCCAGTCAGTCAATGACTGTTTTGATCTTGAACTTGACCGGATCAATGAGCCAACCCGCCCGATTCCTTCAGGCCGTCTCTCACCAAAAGAAGGATTGGCAAACAGTATCATCGCGCTTCTTCTTGCAATTGGACTTGGGGTATTTATTGGCTTGCATGTCGGTGGCGTTCGTGGTTTGATTATTGTGGCATCAATCATGTTTGCGCTTTTTGTGGCATACATTTATTCTGCACCGCCGCTCAAACTGAAGAAAAACATTCTGACCTCTGCCCCGGCGGTAGGCTTTTCATACGGATTTGCCCCATTCATCTCGGCAAATGCCTTGTTCGGAGACATTCGTCCTGAGGCACTCTGGCTTGCCGGACTGAACTTTTTTATGGCAGTGGCGTTGATCATTCTCAACGATTTCAAGTCGGCTGAAGGTGACAAGGATGGCGGCCTCAAGTCGCTCACCGTCATGATTGGTGCCCGAAACACCTTTCTCGTTTCGTTTACAATTATTGACCTTGTTTTTGCGATGCTTGCCTGGCTTTCCTATAGCTGGGGTTTTATGATACCTACATTTTTTGTTCTGCTCGGTCTTGTGCTGAGCGTGGTAATCCAGGTTCAGCTTTTGCTCGACCCGAAAGGCGGTATTTCATTCATGAACAGTGCCGTCAAAGATGGATTCGGCAATGTTCTCGGCAAGAGCGATGTTCACGAACACAATGCTTTTCTCCGCTACCAGATTGCCAACAATGTTCTGTTTCTGGTCAACAACCTTGTTGTTGCCGGCATGGTTGGATTTAAATACCTGTAAGGGTGTCGATTTTTATAGGCAAGGCTACGGCTTCAAGCCATCAATTTTGTGTGCAAAACAGGATCATTCAGTGGTGTCTGATCCTGTCTGTTTTTGAACGAAATCTTTAAACATTGTGCTGCAATGGATACTCTTCCGGTAACATTTTTTTCGCTGCCAGTAGTATGGCATAACGCACTGGTTACGTTGCTGACCTTTGTCTATGTCTTCAGCGTCCCTCCCTTGATGGATTATCTGGTGACCAACCACAATCTTCCACGGGATATCAGCCGCAAGATCACTCACATCTGCGCCGGATCAGCCATTATGTTCCTCCCTCTTTATATCGACAGCGGCTGGTCACACTTTCTCAATATTACGGTTTTTGCTGTCTGGACCGTGCTGCTCATCCAAAAGGGACTGTTTGCCGCCGATGATGACCAGGCGGTTAAAACCATGACCCGTACCGGCAACAAAGGTGAACTGCTTAAAGGAACCCTCTATTTTGTGATTGTTGCCATGATCTGCGGTACCTTTTACTACAAACAGGCTGCCGGCGTTATGGCGATGGCCATGCTCGGTTGGGGAGATGGTCTTGCGCCGATCATCGGCACCCGGTACGGAAAAATTAAATACCATATCCTCAGCGACAAAAGTGTTGAAGGAAGTCTTGCCTTTCTTGCTGGAAGTCTCTGTGCCGGACTCTTTTTTGTTCACCTTATTGTACCTGAATCGTTTGATGCCACAAAAATCATCATTATTGCCCTTATTGCCACCGTTGTAGAAGGAGTAAGCCCCAAGGAGGTCGATAATCTGACCATCCCTGTTGCCGTTATTGCTGCTTCCTACGTTTTGTGAGCTGAGCGCATGAAGAAAGGAGAGATGCCAGCCATTTTTTTTATCAGTGACCTTCATATTGGTTTGCATGATGAAAAAATCGAGCAGCTCAAGATGGATAATATCGAACGGCTTTTTGCCATTATCAAGGCGGAGGGCCGTTCGCTCTATATGCTTGGCGATATTTTTGATTACTGGATGGAGTTTCGCCACCTCATTCCAAAGGGGTTTACCCGATTTCTCTGTTTATTGTCTGACCTGGTCCGCCACAATATTGAGATCGTCTATGTTGCCGGCAACCATGACTTTAATCTTGGGCGCTACTTTGATGATGAACTCGGGATTAAAACGCTGTATGGCACCAATGAACTGCTTTACGACGGTCACAAATTCATCTTTGCCCATGGCGATGGATTGGGGCCTGGAGATATTGGCTATAAGCTTTTTGCCCGTCTTGTCAGGAACCGCTTCAATCTCTCTCTCCTGTCGGGATTTCATCCGGATCTGGCGATAAGTCTCATGAAAATGCTGTCACAGCTCAGCCGTAGGCATAAACCAGCCGATCGTGTTTTCGCAATCGATCGGTTGTTAAATTTTGCTGAATCCTTGGCAGCGGAAAAGGAATTCGATTATTTTGTATGCGGCCATAACCATGTCAAGGGGATCAGGGAACTGCCAGGCGGAACGAGCAGGTATGTCAATCTGGGAACCTGGATCAACGGCAGCTTGCCCTACGGAGTCTTTCACAATGGTGTTTTTCAGCTCAAGGAATTATAACGTTAATTTTATTGGATAGTTGTTGTTATGAGTAATGTAAACAAGGTGCTGAAACTCGGGCTTCCGAAAGGAAGTCTGCAGGATTCCACAATTGATCTTTTTGCACAGGCAGGATTTCATTTCTCGGTCCAGAGCCGTTCCTATTTTCCCTCTATAGATGATGATGAGCTGGAAGCGATTCTGATCAGGGCCCAGGAGATGGCACACTACGTTGAACTTGGCGCTTTTGATGTCGGGCTGACCGGAAAGGACTGGATTATTGAAACGGACGCTGATGTTGTCGAAGTTGCTGATCTCGTCTATTCAAAAGCCTCCATGAGGCCTGTGCGCTGGGTGCTTTGCGTGCCTGAAAACTCGCCGGTCACCTCGGTCAAAGACCTGGAAGGGAAGCATATTGCTACCGAAGTGGTCAATATTACCAAAAAATACCTTGCAAAAAATGGCGTCAATGCCATGGTGGAGTTCAGCTGGGGCGCTACCGAAGTCAAGCCGCCCGATCTGGCCGATGCCATTGTCGAGGTTACGGAAACCGGTTCTTCCCTCAGGGCAAACAAGCTGAGGATTGTTGATACCATTCTTGAGTCAAACACGAAACTGATCGCCAACAGGGACTCCTGGAACGATCCGTGGAAACGCGAGAAGATTGAGAACATGGCCATGCTTCTGCTGGGTGCCATCAACGCCCAGGGTAAGGTTGGGCTGAAAATGAACGCCCCCAAATCGTCGCTCGACAAGATCATTGCCATTATTCCAGCCCTTCGTCAGCCCACCATATCCAGCCTTGCTGAAGAGCAGTGGGTTGCTCTTGAAGTTATCGTCACCGAAAAAACGGTGCGCAAACTCATTCCTGAACTCAAACGGGCCGGTGCAGAGGGAATCTTCGAATATAATATCAACAAACTGATCGACTGACAAAGTTTGCCATACCATAAACCTGCAGGCTGCCCGCAAGGGCGGCCTTTTTTATCGCTGCCATGCTCTTGTATCAAGTAGGAGTACTGTTTTCATTGCTGGTTTTTTTAGGGATTCTACTGAGAAACCTGATCGACCTTCCGGATGTGCCTGCACATTCCCCTGATCAGGGAGTGCTCGTTTCCGTTCTGGTACCGGCCCGCAATGAAGCACTGAACATTGAGCGCTGTGTGCGATCGCTTTTGCGGCAGGAGTATGCTCCATTCGAGCTTCTTGTGCTTGATGACGGCTCAACCGATACCACTCCGGAACTGCTGCGCCGTCTTGCCATGGAGTCGGGCGGGAAGATGCGGGTCATCCAGGGTAAACCGCTCCCCGACGGATGGCACGGCAAAAGCTGGGCATGTTTTCAGCTCGGCCGTCAGGCAAAGGGCGAGCGGCTGCTCTTTACCGATGCTGATACCATGCATGAGCCCGATGCCCTCCGGCGTACGGTTGGCGCCATGGAGTCATCAGGCGCTGACATGCTCTCCCTGATGCCCCATCAGGAGCTGGGCTCGTTCTGGGAAAAGCTGGTTGTGCCGCTCGTTCATGTTATTCTCATGTGCTACCTTCCGCTCCGCTTTGTGCGGACAAGCCGCAGGGCCGCTTTTTGCTTTGCCAATGGCCAGTTTATTCTTTTCCGCCGGCACTTCTACGATCGTATCAACGGCCATGCCGCCGTCAAAGATGCCCTTGTTGAAGATGTCTGGCTCTGCAAAAGCGTGAAAAAGGCAGGCGGTACGGTTGTAGCTTTCAACGGCACTGATGTGGTCAGTTGCCGGATGTATCGTAATTTCAGGGAGATTTGGGAAGGCTTTTCAAAAAACCTTTTTGCCGCTATCGGTTACAGTACGGCAGGACTTTTCATGTTGGTTACGATGATTTCCGCCGTCTATATTGCGCCCTGGGTATTTTTATTCCATGCAATGCTTGCCGGTGAGTTTACGTCTGCACTCTTCTGGCTTCCTTTGGCGCAGATCATGGTCGCGCTTCTCTGCCGGATCCTTATTGCCTTGACCTTCCGCCAGTCACTCGCGGTGGCTTTTTTGCAGGTATTCTCCCAGATCATTCTGCTTGCCATAGCCTGCAACTCATTTTACGGTATAAAATTCGGTAAAGGGGCCAGTTGGAAGGGGAGAAACTACAATTTTTCCTGATGGAGGGTGCAGAATTCGGGGAAGGTGATATTTTTTTTTAAATTGTCTGTTCATAAATCGATTTCTCCATCCGGGCCACTCTCTGGCAGCCGAAAGAGTATCAATTCAAACAAGAGTATTGCATATGGGTTTCTTATCGAAAATATTCGGGAAAAAGGAAGTAGAGCTGAAACTTCCAAAGGTTAATGAAGACGTCAACCTGATAAAGACGATGGAAGGTCATCTCGACCGGGTGCTGGGTGTCAAGTTCAGCACTGATGGCAAAAAACTGGTCAGCGGTAGTTTTGATGAAACGGTGAAACTGTGGGATGTGCAGTCCGGTCAATGCCTGCACACCATGAAAGGGCACGAGACCTGGGTTGAGTGTATTGATTACAGCCGCGACGGCAAACTTCTTGCAAGCGGAAGCACCGACAGTACGGTAAGAATCTGGGATGCTGCAACCGGCCAGTGCCTGCATGTCTGTAAAGGTCATGATACGGCAGTCCGTATGGTAGCGTTCAGCCCCGACAGCAAGATCGTGGCAAGTTGTTCACGTGATACCACAATCCGGCTGTGGAGTGTTGAAACAGGAAAAGAACTTTCGAGGCTTCTTGGCCATAAATCATATATTGAATGCCTTGCCTATAGCCATAATGGCAAAATAATTGCAAGTTGCGGTGAAGAGCCGGTTGTAAAAATATGGGATATTGAAAGCGGCAAAAATATTGCCAACTATAAGACCAACGACAGGCTTTCGCACGCCTTGGCCTTCAGTCCCGACGACAAGCTGATTGCCTTTTGCGGACGTGATTCCCGGGTCAAGATTCTTGATGCAGCAAGCGGAGAAATTCTGAAAGTGCTTGAAGGTCATCAGGATGCTGTCCGGAGTGTCTGTTTCTCTCCTGACGGCACCAAGGTTGTCAGTGCGGCAAATGACGAAACCGTAAGGCTTTGGGATGTGGAGTCCGGAAAACAGCTCCATCTCTATCGCGGTCATGTGCTTGAAGTGCAGTCTGTTGATGTCTCCCCTGATGGAACAATAATTGCCAGCGGAAGCGATGACCGCAAAATCAAGCTCTGGGCAATCAAGTAGGAGGTTACGTCATTGGCTTTATAACTATCCGGGAGCTCTTTGAGGGTGCTTCCTGATTTTTTTTTGTCAATGTCAAAAAAGTAGCGTAAACTATAGAACTTCCTTTTTGATTTAGCTTAAAGTGAGTAAATTAATCTTAGGGAAAAAAATTGATTTTTGAGCGCCTCATGTCGAGGTTCGCTCATTGTAACGCCAAGTTTAACTGGCAAAAATAAAAAGAGGTAGATATGGGTACTCAGGTTGAAGGAACTGTCAAATGGTTCAACGAAGAAAAAGGTTACGGCTTTATCGAACAGAAAGGCGGAAAGGATGTTTTTGTGCATCATAGTGCCATCAATGGCACCGGACGCAAAACTCTTGTTGAAGGCCAGAAAGTTATGATGGAAGTAACTCAGGGAGCAAAAGGCCTTCAGGCTGAAGATGTAACTCCTCTTTAAATTATTTCCCAGTCACAGGGCGGTTTTTTTTAGCAACACAGGGCGCATTTCGATGCGCTCTTTGTTGTTTTGTCTCTACCTTTCAGGCAAGCGAAATCGAACAGTAAACACGGGTGAGTAATGGCCGCTGAACCAGAGCTGATTCCAGGCATCTCTATCTATTGCGACCGCTGGTGCGATCGATGTGCCTTCACATCTCGCTGTCTCCAATTTCGTATTGAAGCCGAAGAAACAGGTCGTGGCAATGCGCTGCAGGATTTTGATGCATTGAACTTGCAGTTCTGGCAGGAAATGGGCGAAGCACTGGTGCAGGCCATGCGCCTTATCCGGGAAATTGCGGCAAGCGAAGGTATTGACCCCGAAGAGCTGCAAAAAGAAACGGCACTCTCCACCCCGCCCGAGAGTCTCCAGAGGGATGCCCGTGATCATCCTTGTGCAAGTGCTGCCCTTCTCTATGCAGGCATGGTGAACGAATGGTTCGCGGCGGCTGATGAGCTTCCTGAAACCGGTGAGTCTCTCCTAGCCAACCCCCCTCATTTTCTCGAAGAGCCGATACAGGTTATCCGGCACTATCAATATTTCATCTATCCAAAACTTGTTCGAGCTGTTGAAGGCCGTTTAAGCCACTCTGTTGCTGCAGAGAGCGAATTGGGCATTGATGCCTGCGGCACAGCCAAAGTTGCCTTGATAGCCATTGACCGCTCACTTGCGGCATGGAGCCTGCTCTACGGAGAGTACCCTGCTTTGGAAGACAACACCTTGTCGATTCTTCTTCATCTCGACCGGCTGAACCGTTCAGTTGAAGTTGTTTTCCCCGCTGCGCGCTCTTTTCTTCGTCCGGGATTCGATGCGCCGCACCCCTGACATTTTTTTTTGCTCGTTTCAACTCCATCATCCAGATAATTCATGCTCAACACCAATACACCATATCTTGTAGAGTTTCTCCTGCAATGCCAGCCGGGACAGCCCAGAACCCGCGGAAACTGGGAGGTTGACCATCAGGGCAAACCTTTTCTTCTTCCTTCCATAGGGGGCATTACCCTGAACATTCAGGTTGGTGATCCGGCATTCGGCTGGCAAGGCGACCATATTGAACCGGGCGTAAGCTGCACGGCCGATACGCAAAAACCCTTTGAACATCCAAATGTAGGGTTGCAGATCTACTCATGTACCGGCAACATCGCCACAGTTGCAACCGGAGAGGCCAAAGGCGCCACAGGCAGGGTTATCGGCCATCACGGAGGATCTGAACATGTGATTGTCGATTTTGAGCGCGAGGTCAAAGAGAAGCTGCTTTATACCGATACCATCATCATTCGCGGGAAGGGGCAGGGTCTGAAACTTACGGATTACCCCGACATCACCCTGTTCAACCTCGACCCGACCCTGCTTCAGGCCTTGCCCATACGCGAACTTGACGGCGGAGTGCTTGAGGTACCGGTGACGACCATTATTCCCGCAGTCTGCATGGGATCGGGTATCGGTTCTGCCCATGTCGCAAAAGGTGACTACGACATCATGACCAGTGACCCGGATACCGTCAAAGAGTACGGAATCGACAAAATCCGTCTCGGTGATTTTGTGGCCCTGCTTGATCATGACAACCGTTACGGCCGGGCATACCGCAAAGGTGCAATCACGATCGGCATTGTTGTGCACAGCGACTGTTTTGAAGCCGGACACGGACCGGGAGTCACCACACTCATGACCGCGGCATCACCGCTCATCAGACCGCTTATTGACCCGGAAGCCAATATTGCAGACCTACTCTGCATTGGCACCCGTCTGAAAGGCATGGCTTGAGGAAACGTCAGGAAGCGATGAAAGCTGTGCAAAGCTGCCCGACAGTGTTTTTGTTTGATTACCTTTGGAGATATATACAAGGAAGGTGTATATTGGAAGTAATATGTACTTGATTGGTAACACTCCATAAACCCGGAACTCAGTATCGCAAACACCGTATTCGCTATGAGTCAGCAATCCGCTCCAAATTCCAGCCAGACCAGGTCCATCGAATCTACTGTTGCACCCTCTCTCACCAAGGTTTTGGGAGTGGTGCCGGTTTTGCCCGGTGAGTCTGCCGATCTCTACCAAACAAGTCTTGATACCCTCATCGCAGAGTTAGGCGCTCGGTCGGTCATGCAGGTCTACCTCGCCGAAAAAATCCACGAGTGCCTCTGGTGGATGCGTCGCTACGAAGAGCAAAAGCGGGCCACCCTCATTTCAGGGATGGCCTACCTGGCCGATCCCCGCAGCTCTTCTTTTACAGGTCCTTCAACGCGATCGCAAGTTCGCAGCACGCTTCTGGCCAATAAGGTCGACAACACAACCGTACGAGCCCTCAAGGATGTGGAACACACCATTGAGTCCCTCCGGCAGGAAGCTATGGCCGAGAAGCGAGGGGAACTCCTTCATCTCGACCAGCAAATCGCCTTGCAAACCAAAATCCTTGCTGGTTTGCAGAGCTCCTATGAAGTAGCGTTTAATCGCAAGACGAATGTTGAACGGTTGCAACTGCAAACCGCTATGCTGCGTCGCGATTTGGAAGGCATCGAAGTGGTCGCAGAAGAGCTCTCTACCAGATGACCAGCACTAAACGTTATGCCGCCAATCTGCGCAACGCCCAGCGCTCCTCTGGTCCAAAAACAGAGCAAGGCAAAAGGCGCTCCTCCCTCAACGCCACCCGCCACGGCCTCATAACACCCATCGAAAACTCATCCTGGGCGCCCTTCCTAGAGCCGCTCGAAATACTGCTCGAGTCCGAGGGTTTTGTTCAGCCAGAGGCCAGAACCCTCGCCCTATGCATCCTCAACTACGAACGCAGCCTCCAATACCAGCGCCAATACTACACCGGCTTCAGCCGCGATGGCCAGCATAAACTCCCTGAAGCCACCCGGCATCTGAAGCGCGCCGCCAACCAGTTGATCAAGCAGTGCAAGGGTTTGATTTCCCTCAACCCTGTAACCTGTGCTGTCAGCCATCTGATCATCCTTGATGATTAAGGCCTGCAACCCTTGATGCAACAACACGGATTGCTCTGCTTCGGATTCCTGAAGATCGGTATGGAAAACAAGCTGTAGTGATCACTTCTCAGCTACCGGTTGACCAGTGGCATGGCGTAATTGGGGAACCTACCATTGCCGACGGAATCATGGATCGGCTGGTCGGAAATGCTCACCGGCTTGAGAACGGTGAGTTGTTAAGAAGAAAGAAACTTAAAAAAAATACGTAAGTTCTAACAACAAATCTTGCCTGAAAAAAGTGGCACACTTTGCCACGGAATAGGTGGTACAGTTTCGCCCGGAATACTCACCATAAGCCAAAGAGCCCAGTTTGACGAATTGATGGCATGTGAATTAAAGGCTGGTATGGCTTTGGTTTTAAAGAATGTTTTTCATGATTCCTGGAACTTTTCTTCAGAGCTCAGGTGCGAGTTTTTTTCACGTACTGCTGTGTTATCGTGGAGAAGTCAGGGCTGAAGCCTCTGATAAAAGTGAAAGAACTGATGGAACGGTATAAGGAGAATCTCAATAAATTACTTCAAGTATAAAGTCGGCAACGCTGTATCGCAAGGCTTAAATAGGAAAAGTCAGTTATTAAAGGCGACTGCTTGAGGGTTTCGTAGCTTCGGAAGCTACCGCACAAGGATTTTGTTTTACTGTGGGAAGTTTGATATGCAAATATAGTCGTGCCGTAATATGAGATCTTATTTACTATTAAATTCCGCAAAGAGCCAATATTGGTAATGGGTATTTTTAAAAAAGAGATTGCACATTTATTTTGGCATGGGGCCCCTTTATCTTTATATGAAAATGCTTGCTTGAAATCTTTTCTTCTGAGAGGTTTTGAAGTAAATATATGGGCTTTTGATGATCTGGTGATTCCTGAAGGCGCCAAGTTACGAAATGCGGATATTTTTTTTTCTAAATCTGAAATATCCTCATTTGTTCAGGCTGGCATACGTGGATGTGTAACTAGTTTTACTAATGCTTTTAGATACAGACTGCTTACTGAAGAGCGCGGGTGGTGGTTTGACATGGATTGTTTTTGCCTTAAAGATCAATCAGAATATTCGAAGTTGAAGCTAGATAAACAAATTGTTGTAGGATGGGAAGATAATAATTGTGTAAACGGTGCTGTTATATTTATTCCTGATCGCAGATTAGCAAATAGTCTTCTATCTCTTTATGAGAAAATCGCGTATGAAAAATCTAAAGATTTTGTTTGGGGGGATATTGGCCCAAGGCTTATTACCCGATTTGTTATCGAAAACCATCTTATCGATTATATTTGTCCCTCTAATTTATTTTACCCATTGCATTATTCTAATGCAATCAAAGCTTTAGATCCCGAGTGTTGTGATGAAATAAGTGAATCTAGTGCAGATTCGTACCTGTTTCATTATTGGAACGAAATGTTTAAACGGAATTCTATAGATAAAACAGTCCTACCTCCAAAAGGTAGTTATATATATAAAAGGTTATTTTTGACACCTTGATCTTTTGATTTAGAATGGTTTGAAGAAATGGATTGCTCCAATAAGAATGATCTTAAATCTAGCGCATTTATTGCTAATAACAGCTGATAATATCAATAAGCGCACATGAAAAAGTCATTCCGGAATCAGTCCCGAAGCCATCCAAGATTTTGCAAACATCTTCTTCAAGGGCTTTGATATTTCGCGTATGGAATTCTATCATTTCATACTTAACCTTATACCAAAATCTTTCTATTTCGTGGAACTTAATGGGAACTAAATTTTATTTTACTTCTCCAGCTCAATTTGCCTATTCATCTCTTTTTCCTTATAATACATCAGAGTTAGTGTAAGTGCCTCCGATTACGAGGCCACTAGCTTATAGAGATAATCCGTTTGATGCACTTTAAATGCGTAAGCTATTAGAATGTGAAGGGCTTCACGTAATATTTGAAGAATAAAGCTTGCCAACGAATTGTGATTTGGCGAATTTTGAGCGACATAAATGTCTGCTAAATCTAAATGAGATTAATATGAAAAGGCTTTACGAAGATTGGATATGTATTATTTGTGGGCAAAAATGAACGCTATTCCGACGATATCAATAATAATCAATACGTTGAACCGTGGGTCTGTTCTTCAGACAAATTTGGAGAGTTTTCGTTGGTTGAAATACTCGGGCGATTTTGAAGTTATAGTTGTTAATGGGCCCTCTATTGATAATTCTGATGAGGTCATTGTGTCATGGTTGCAACATATTCGCACAGGAAAGTGTGATGTTGCCAATCTGTCAGTTTCGAGAAACATTGGTATTTGTATGGCACAGGGCGACATAATTGCATTCATTGATGATGATGCGATTCCTGAACCAGAATGGCTGAGTCAGCTGGCTGAGGCTTACAAAGATCCCAAGGTCGGGGCTGCTGGTGGACTTGTGTATAACCATACAGGATACGATTTTCAATATAAATATTGTCTTGTTGATCGTTTAGGTAATGCTGATTTGTCCATACCAGGCCCAACACCTCACCTTTCTTTTCCAAAAAGTTACCGCTTTCCGCATCTGCTTGGTTGTAATTCTTCTTTTCGACGGGCTGCGTTGTTAGAGATTGGAGGTTTTGATGAAGAATATGAATATTATCTTGATGAAACCGATGCATTATTGAGGATTGTTGACGCAGGCTATATTGTTGCCCAATTACCCAATGCCTATGTTCATCATAACTATGCACCAAGCAATATTCGTGGTGAAAATAAGGTCGTTCGCTGCTATTACCCAATTATAAAAAACAAATATTATTTCATGTTGAAACATGCCAAGGATTTCCATTCCTTGGAACGTATTATGCAAGAGCAGTTAGTGTTCGTTCAGTCGCAAAGAAATCATGTGAATTGGGCTCACGGTCAGGGCTTACTGGCAGATAGTGATTTGGTTGCGTTTGATAGTGACGTACAAAGATCACTAGAAGTTGGATTTAAACGTGGAAATGATGGCGTAGCACTAGATGCTATGATCAATAGTGAAAAATTAGATAGGTATTCCGGAGCATTTTTACCTTTTACTCTTGCTGAAAAAGGAAAATACAAATCAATAATATTAATT
Source organism: uncultured Chlorobiaceae bacterium (assembly GCA_903820085.1). Lineage (GTDB taxonomy): Bacteria > Bacteroidota > Chlorobiia > Chlorobiales > Chlorobiaceae > Chlorobium. Next base: position 6,946 of record CAIJGA010000030.1, on the reverse strand, counting down.
TTACGTGATTTCCCCCCGAATAATGGAGGGGGGATTGCGACTTTTAATAAGGATCTGGCTGAGGAGTTAGCTTCGATGGGAAATCTGGTCCATGTTATCACTCAAAGCAATGATATTAACCGGGTGTATTTCGAGAGGGGGGTTTGGGTTCACCGAATGGTTGTTCGTGAAATTGAGCGGTCTTGCGAGGCTCTGGTGAGGGATATCCCTCAAAATATATGGAATTGGTCTGCCACTGCGCTTGAGGAAACAAAACGTATTGCAACTCACCGGAGGATTGACTTGGTAGAGGCTCCAGTCTGGGATTGCGAGGGGGCTGCATTTTTAATAGATAAGCAATGGCCTCTGGTCACCAGTCTTCAAACGACCCTATACTTTTGGCTTGAATCTCTTCCTGAAAAACGAAATAATACTGAATGGATGGCTGCATTCGTTTCGCCAATGCTTGCGCAGCAGGCAGAGGCTCGTGCGCAGCAGGCAGAGGCTTGTGCGCAGCAGGCAGAGGCTTGTGCGCAGCAGGCAGAGGCTCGTGCGCAGCAGGCAGAGGCTCGTGCGCAGCAGGCAGAGGTTCGTGCGCAGCAGGCAGAGGCTCGTGAGCAGCAGGCAGAGTCTCGTGCGCAGCTAAAAGAGGCGAGGGCACAAGAGGTCGAAAGATCATTATCGGCGTTGGAAGGCTCTTATTCATATCAAATTACCTTCCCGCTTCATTATGTAGAAGGTAAAATAAATAATCTAAATTGCTCATGCCTAAGATCGGCAAAACTTAAACGCTCTCTTCGTAAAAGACTGGTGCCGTTTGCTTTATATGTTAATAACCATTCACCGAACTTATTGAAGATACAGCTGAATAAATTCCCCAGACTAAAGTGTAAACTTAAAAGAATGATTTTTGGCAAATTGCAAGGTATTGTTCAGTTAAATCAAGATGAATCTATACAACTGGAAGACATAGAAATACTTACGAAAAGGGGACGGAGGATCTATTTTGATCTTAAAAAAACAGTTGAACACCAACAGCAGGAGGTTCGTTAATGCGTATTGTCATAGATATGCAGGGTGCTCAGTCATCATCAAGCCGTTTTAGAGGGATTGGGCGCTATACGATGTCTTTAGCCCAAGCCATTGTGCGTAATTGCGGTAATCATGAAATCATTCTCGCCCTAAACGGACTTTTCCCTGACACAATAGAGCCTATACGTTCCGCATTCAATAATGTGTTGCCGCAGGAAAACATCCGTGTCTGGTATGCCGTCGAGCCTGTTGCGTTCATGGATTCAAATAATGATTGGCGACGAAAATCTGCTGAAATGGTTCGTGAGGCATTTCTTGCCAGCCTCAGGCCTGATGTGGTGCATGTTAGTAGCTTGTTTGAAGGGCTAGGTGATAATATTGTTAGCAGTGTCGGATTGTTATCGCGAAATATTCTTGTGAGTGTTACACTTTACGACCTCATACCCCTCATCTATAGCAATACTTATCTGAAAAATCCTGTTCATCAGACTTGGTATCGCTCAAAATTGGAGCATCTCCAACGCGCAGAGTTGTTGCTCGCCATATCAGAGTCATCGAGGCGTGAAGGAATTGATTATTTAGGCTTCCCTGAAGAGCGCTCGATCAATATTTCCACAGATGCAGATAAACACTTCCAACCGCTAAAGATCTCTTCAGAGGTTGAAGATGCACTTCGCCATAAGTACGGTTTGAGTCGCCCCTTTGTGATGTATACAGGCGGTATAGATCACCGAAAGAATATCGAGGCATTGATTCGAGCATTTTCGATTCTTCCGATAGAGTTGCGTAAGGCACATCAATTGGCCATTGTCTGCTCTGTTCAGCCCGAAAGCAGGCTCATTTTGGAGAAACAAGCAAGGCAACAGGGATTGGAGCAGGAGGAGGTTGTTTTTACTGGATACGTCCCTGAAGATGATTTAGTTGCTTTATACAACCTTTGTAAGCTATTCGTCTTTCCTTCATGGCATGAAGGGTTCGGGCTTCCGGCTTTAGAAGCTATGCGTTGCGGTGCGCCCGTAATAGGCGCGAATACATCCAGTTTGCCTGAAGTAATCGGCTGGGACAAAGCCTTGTTCAATCCCCATTCTGATGAAGATATTGCTCAAGCTATCAAGCACGCATTATCTGATGAAACATTCCGGTTAGAACTTATTCACCGTGGTCAGTTACAGGCTGAAAAATTTTCCTGGGATGATAGTGCCCGGAAGGCTATTTCCTCGATGGAGTGCTTACACGTTGACCGGCAGGAACATAGGGATGATCAAAAAAATAAGACTGAAAGACCTAAGCTGGCTTATATCTCTCCTCTTCCTCCAGAAAGGTCGGGCATTTCTCATTATAGCGCTGAACTGTTACCAGAACTAATTCGATGGTATGAAATTGATGTGATTGTCATTCAAGATGAAATATCGGATTCATGGATTTCTTCAAATTGTCAGGTACGTTCTGTTAAGTGGTTTGTTGAAAATGCAAGTCGTTATGATCGAGTGCTTTACCATTTCGGTAATTCTGCATTTCATCAACACATGTTTGATTTGCTCAAATTGGTGCCCGGCGTTGTTGTTCTTCATGATTTTTTTCTTTCTGGAATTGTCCATTATCTCGATGCAAAAGCTATCGCGCCTGATTTTCTGAATGAGACTCTTTATGAGTCGCATGGTTATTGCGCCGTTCAGGAGCGCAGGGTTCATCAGGATGTCGATCATGTCATTTTAAAATATCCCTGCAATTTAAGTGTCTTGCAAGATAGTCTTGGCATCATAGTCCATTCAAATACGTCACTTAAACTTGCTGAAAAATGGTATGGGCATATAGATCAAAAGGATTGGAAGGTTATTCCTCTTTTGCGCAAGTCACCTAACACTTGTAATCGTAGTAGTGCAAAAGCTATTCTTGGCTTCAAAAAGAATGATTTTATTGTATGCTCTTTTGGTTATATGGGATCAACCAAGCTCAATCATAAACTCTTGAACGCCTGGCTCGAATCACCGATGTATCGTGATCAAAACTGTCATTTAATATTTGTTGGCGAAAAGCCTTCGGGCGAATATGGTAACAAAGTAATGTCTATTCTAAGCAACGCAAAGCCAGATAACAGAATTAGTATAACTGGCTGGGTTGACATGGATACCTTTCGGCAGTATCACTTAGTCGCAGACATAGGTGTGCAGTTGCGTAGCCTTTCACGTGAAGAAACATCGGCATCAGCTCTCGACTGCCTCAACTACGGACTTGCAACTGTCGTCAATGCCAATGGTAGCATGGCGGAATTGCCGGATGAAGCGGTATGGAAGTTACCAGATGAATTTACAGATAAAGAACTTACAGAAGCGCTGGAAACGCTATGGAAAGATCAAAATCGGCTTCGGCAAATGGCGGATAATGGTAGATCGATCATTCATCAGCAACATAGCCCAAAACTATGCGCTGAACGCTATAAACAGGGAATTGAGGAGTTTTATGGGGCCTCTTTTTATAGTGATAGGACGTTGGTATCGGCAATAGCTCCAAATTTATTGACTGTTGAAGACAACGAAATTAAGCGTATAGCTGAAATTATAGCAGTATCTGTACCGTTTAGAGTTGGCCTCAAGCAACTATTTATTGATGTTTCTTCACTAGTAAAGAACACTAATAAAAGCGGTATAGAGGGCCTCGTGAAAAGGCTTCTGAATCAGTTGCTTTTACATCAACCAGAGGGTTGGCGTGTTGAACCGGTGTATTCATTGCATAACAATGGATATCGCTACGCCAGAAGATTTACGCTTAAATATCTCGATTGTAACTCGGATAATCTAACTGATGAACCTATCGAATACAAACCGGGAGATATTTTCATTGGATTTGATATTAATCCACAGGAGATCCCAATTCAGCAGCGCCTCTTTCAAAGGATTCGTAATGATGGAGTTTGTATTAGGTTTGTTGTTTATGATGTATTGACTGATTCATTTAGTTCCAAGGAAGCCAACAACCACACCAAGTGGCTTGACTTCGTGTTAGAAAGTGAAGGGGTTGTTTGTATTTAATAAAAATTATATGCCGATAGAAAGCATGGTTAGTAGGAAATAGAAAAAACGGAATTGCATTGAAAATATTTGTCAACGATCAAGTGTGAATTAATGGAAAACAAGATGAGAAATGTCAAAAAATTCGAAAAGTAACTGTTAAAAAATTAGTTTGTTTTGGTGTGGAATGCAGAATAAAATTTAAAAAAGCGCTGATGAATAAAAAAATAAAATTTAACAGCTACAAAACTATCCGTTAGTTGGTAAGTATTTAGAGGTCTTCAGTTAGCGTCTATTACAGTTTATGCCTGCGATTTATTTTCCGGGTGACAGATCGATTCCTGCGCACATCATTTAAACAACTTGGAAACTTCCTGAATATGGATCGAAATCATCAAATCTTGTCCGTGCTTTGGATTATATCGATTTCATTCATAACTGTTCTCGGTTACGCTCCGGAGCACCTGAATGCTGATATCCTGATGAATTCAGTGATGTCCGTCCAGCATCTGACCCTGTTTTATTGGGGCCAGAATAGGTTATTGAATGTTTTACCCTTTCTTGTCTCTTTCATATCAGATCCGGCGGCCAATCTGTATTCAGTGCTGATTGTGTCATCGATCGTGTATAATGCATCAATTTTTGCTGTTTCGAAAAGTATTGTGAGGGTTTTGGGTGGCTCCGCATCGGATGCCGCGCTTCATTTCGTGCTCTTGTCTTCATTTTCCGTTATTGTCTTTAAGAGGAACTTTCTTGCAGAAATGGCAATAGGCCATATTGAATATTCCCTGGCATTTCTTCTTGTTGCCGGGGCGATTTATTGTGAATGGTTCTGCAATAAGGATTTATGGATCAAGCGTGGGTTGCCTCTGATTCTGATATTTATCGCCATGGGTGTCAATCCTTCAGTTCTGGCTCTGAACCTGATAGTTCTCGTGCTAATATTTCTGTATAATCGGAAGGTTGACAGCCATGCAATCGCTGTCATTGCCTTTACGATATTTTCGTTTGTTGCGTGGATTCTCATATCGAAGTCATTTGGGCCAGTCGAGGACTATAGCAAGTTCAATCCGGTGATGATTAGTGAGGGTGTCGGCAAAGTTATAGGCAAGTTCATTGGCGTGATCCGGTGGGAAATAGTCTTTGCTTCGCTTTGTTTATGGTTCGTCTGGCGCTTCAGAATCCTGATATCCGAAGGATCCCTGGAGCGGCGGAGTTTCAGACTGGAAGAATTTATTGTTTTCGGCGCGCTCCTTTTTTTTCTTATTTGGTTGTTGCTGTTCAGCGCGAACAAGTGGGTCAGAATAAACCAATTTTCGTTGCGTTATTTCATTTTTGCTGTCTACGCCAGTCTTGTGGTTGTGGGGATCGGAATCATGGGTTTTTTGCGTAGAGAATCCGTCTTGATCAGATATACCGTTGTCTGCCTATTCGCCATATCCGCTGTCGTTGTTGCGTATCGAAAGCCTGTTGGGTTGCTCGAATATGGCATGTTCAAAAATCTCAAACGGTTCGGCGTTGAATCGAAAGGGCTGTATGCCGGCGATTACTGGGTCGCATGGCCAGCTGTCTACAAGGAACTCATGATGGGTAAGGTTGCTTACGGGTTGGCTTACCGTGGTGAAGGAAACAGGAACAGGGTCAACGAATATGTGCAAAATGAGGTTAGCCGGACTGGATCTTTTCGCGTTTGCTGCATCAACGATACGCAAGAGGCCTGTGCATGGCAGGTCAGTAACACGATTGGGCCGGTATCGATCAAAAGTGTCGAATACAAGCAGGACGGCGTGACGGAGATCGTTTTTATAAAAAAATGAAACTTTTTCAGATTTATAATAAAAGATGATGTTTTTAAAAGCTGTATTTATTGAATATTCTTTGTATGAAAAAAATACTTGTAACTGGAGGAAGTGGTTTTCTTGGTTCGCATTTGTGTGAAAAGCTTGTTGAACAAGAACATGATGTTCTCTGCATTGATAATTTCTTTACCGGTTCAAAAAAAAATATTTCACATTTAATTGGCAGAAATAATTTTGAGCTAATACGGCATGATGTAACATTTCCGTTATATGTTGAGGTTGATGAAATATATAATCTTGCGTGTCCTGCTTCACCTATTCATTATCAGTGCGATCCAGTTCAGACCACGAAAACAAGTGTTCATGGGGCTATTAATATGCTCGGACTTGCAAAAAGAGTGAAAGCTAAAATTCTTCAGGCATCAACAAGTGAAGTGTACGGCGACCCGGAAATACATCCGCAGTCAGAAGTATACTGGGGGAGAGTAAATCCGATTGGTATACGTAGTTGTTATGATGAAGGAAAGCGTTGTGCGGAAACATTATTTTTTGATTATTGGCGGCAACATAAAATTGAAATAAAAGTTGTTCGTATTTTTAATACTTATGGCCCAAGAATGCACCCAAATGATGGTCGCGTTGTTAGTAATTTTATTATTCAGGCTCTTAAGGGTAATGATATAACTATATATGGCAATGGCTGCCAAACTCGGAGTTTTTGCTATGTTGATGACATGATTGAAGCATTGGTTAGCATGATGAATACTTCTTCAGAAGTTATCGGTCCAATTAACGTCGGAAACCCTAGCGAATTCACCATGCTTGAATTGGCAGAAATGATCATAAAATTGACAGTGTCAAAAAGCAGAATTACGTTTCATTCACTGCCTGAAGATGATCCAAAACAAAGAAAACCTGATATTTCACTTGCTCGTAATGATTTACAATGGGAACCAAAAACTAATCTTGAAGAAGGACTAAAAAAAACGGCTCTTCGCGCAATTTAGTGGAATGAGGGGATAAAATCGTAGACTGAAGTATTTCAATCCCATGCTTAAAGATGCAAAAACTTACTGACCATTACCAACAACTCTTAGGGTTTCCAGCGGTCTGGAAGGTCGATGATGT
>CAIJGA010000029.1 GCA_903820085.1 uncultured Chlorobiaceae bacterium | reverse complement strand
GAAAGTCTGAATGCATTGCTTTTCAATGGGCAGTTGACGGATAACTATGCAAACAATATACAACTTATCTTATTTATAAACAAAGAGTTAAGCAATTATTTACACATATTTTTCTTGAGGGAAAGTCCGACAAACTGCTAGAGTCGGATGGAAGTTCTCAGGGACAACGCTCCTGCCCGTCGAGATATTTGATGTATCTGAGTTAAAAGATATTCCTGCAATCGCGCGTGAGGACATTCTAAAATCAGCCAGTAGATTGAGGGATGGTGATTTAAGTGGTTCCCTTTCAGCCTCTTGCGGTGCGCTCGATTCAGTGACCAGCTCCATTTATCAAGAATTCAAACTCGGAGATCCAAATAAGGCATCCTTTCAGGAAAGAATAAAAGGTCTATAGATGCAATAAATGCGAGAGTGCAATTGGTCTCTGAGCTTGAAGCTATTGGTTGGGCTGAATCTGATTACAAACCTCTATCGTCAAATCTGGATGGCTCGCTCAATCAGGCAGCATATGTAATGCAAAAACTGAGATCTGATATGGGGGATGCACATGGCACAAAGCCTGTGATTTCTGCACTTGTATTTGATTCTATAAAATGGTCACTTCTGCTCCTCAGAATTATGGCGACACGTAATGGTTTCTAACAATTTGCTGCACTCGGAAAAATTACTCGCTGCGCTCCCTATTTTCCGGTGAGCAATGCGTTATGCTTGAAAAACAGGAGTTGCTGAACCGATGAAGACGAGTAGAGAAGAGAGACTGACGCAAGCATTTGTGCTGACCGAGAGCGATCTCAAGAAATTGCATGACCATCTGAGTAAGTGGTTTACGAGCTTGAGTTTCAGAATTACCTGCAAGGACAATCTAAACAGGGAGTTCTTAACTTTGGATGAGCTTTTGCGGTTCGAAAATCCACCGAAAAGGAGTATTTTATCCTTACGTATTAAAGGAAATTCGCGTGACCAAAGTGTTTCGTTATCGGCGACATTTACTGACGATGCATCAAGAAATATCAATATTTCTATTGAAGGAGACGAAGTCGATGTTGTGTCGCAAAGTGACTTATTCGAAGAAACTCTTGCTGGAATCAAGCCGTGGTATTCTCCTCTTGCTAGGGCCAACTTCTATGTGATCATGTACGCAATTGTCCTTATCCCAGCGGTGATAGTAATGTTCATTATCGGCTTCGGAATGATAAATGTGGTAGAGGATAGCCCATCTTTAAGTATGACGACCGTTATCTACAAAATTATCGAAGGGATGTTCTTTGGACTACTACCACCTTTTTTTGGCTTTTTGTTACATAAGATTCAGCGACCAATCTTCCCCATGGGTGTTTTTGCCTTGGGTCAGGGAGCTAAACGCGACAGGGATAAAGAAACGATGAGAACTGCAGTGGTCCTTGGGTTTGTGATTTCATTACTATCGAGTATTGTAGTGACTCTGTTGTTCACACATTGATCATAGAAGAGCATAACAACCAGAAGGAGCCGACTCGTAATAGTCGCGGCTCATACCCATGTTAGCTGTATTCTTTAGCTTCCAAGGCAAGGAGAGAAATTATGATTGGTTACAATTGCAAAAATCTTACAGTGGTGCTGTTACTTATAGCTGCAATTGCGGCTCCATCGTTCTCGGCATTCGCCGAGACCTCAACCACATCCAGTAAGCCCGCAGGGCGATATGAGGCTCTTCAGGCTGGTGCCAACACATTTGGCAACTTTCTATGGGTATTAGACACAGTAACTGGGAAAGTTGTGGCTTATCGCATTGCAAGTGTTAAGGATGCTAAAGGCAACCTTGATTCATGGGTCACAGAACAGCTTTTGACTGAAGAAGAATATGCACGCTATTTACAATCACAAAATAAGTAAGCGTACTTCAGCTAACCCTGCGCTCAAGTTCGCTCCCTCCGGTCGCTGGGACGCTTCTTCGGTGCGTCCCTTAGCTATAGGTTATGTATGAAAGAATGTAGCCTATGAAAATCACCACGGAAATGACGCATTCAGCCTATACAACCGCAAAGGCTGTGTATGAAGGCAAAATGGAGCATAGTCAAGCCTTAGATTATCTTGAAAACGATTGCGGAATGAATCGTGGGTCAGCTAATAATTACATTCACAGTTTCAAGAAAATGATGGATGGCGAAAGGTACACGCGTACCTTTAATACCGAAGCAACCGAATACTACTTTACGAATATCCTTCAAGATTATGGTTTAGATGCATTAGAAAATGCATTACAATCAGCTACTGCCCACATTGAATATTATGAAGGCTTGGGTCGTGGTAACTTGAATTCGATCAGAGATGTTATAAGATCGCACGAGACCTTTCTCCGAATCGAAGAAAAAATGTATCCGGATGAATTTGATGAGCCGGAACTATTGTTGGAGGGGCAGAAGAAAAAAGTATTTGTCAATGCTTACGAACGAAATCCGAAAGCTCGGTCCAAATGTGTTAAACATTATGGTGCATCATGCTCAGTATGCGCAATGAATTTTGATGAAGTGTATGGGGAGTTGGGAAAGGGATTTATCCATGTTCACCATTTGCTACCTGTCGCTCAATTAGGAAAGCAGTATGAAGTAGATCCAATAGCCGATCTGCGCCCAGTCTGCCCTAACTGTCACGCGATGCTACATCGAAGAAATCCTCCCTTGTCAATCAATGAACTAAAGGAAACAGTACATAACAATTGAGTTGCAGCTGACGCTAGTTCTTCAAACGGCTGAAGCGTTCATTAGCCCACTCTCTTTACTCAACGCCTTACGAGTGAAATCTTTGAAAAACTTCTGGATGTTTTCAAAGACCAACCACATTTCACCTTACTGAATTTATTATCGATTTTCCCGCATAGTAAAGTCCCTCCAACTCATAACGGGCTCCATCGATTCATTGATGAGCTGGTGCAGGACATCATAGCCGATGAAGATGAGCTGCATCAGGCGGTCAGTAGCATTGAACTCAAGTAAGTTTGCTGAATATGACGTATATTTACGGACGTTCGAGCTATTTAAGAACTTTTGGAGCTACGGGTTGTAAACAGCGTTTTTATGCCGATCCATATAAGACGCTTAATAAAAAGAGATTTATAGTATAAGTCGCTAAGAATAAGGAAATTAACGGTGTTTTATATGATTTTGAATTTGCGGCTTATATGGGTTGGGATTTAAAAAATCTGTGATATAGGCGGAGCTATCTAATTATTGTTGGATAAATTAATATGATAAGAAATAGATATATAGAAAATTACGTTACAACCAATAAGTTATTGAACATTATATTGTTGCTTTCGATTATGGTAATAGTGTCTTTTCAAGTTACCAAAGATTGGTCAGTTTTATTTAATCTTGATGTTGAAGTTGTTAATTATTATTATCAAACACTTGTGAATCTATCTTTGGGGTATATAGTCAGTCTGATGTTTTTTATATTGGTAGTTTATTATCCTGAGAAAAAAAAGAAATTAATTGTGAGGGCTAAGACATCAATTATCTTCGCAAGATTACAAACAAATCTAAGCGCCTACATCTTTGGGACTTTAGAAGCCTTTGATATCCCGTTTAAATCAACAGATGATATTGAGGGATTATTTTTTAAGAAATATCAAAACTATGATGTTCTCAAGATATTGAAAGCTAAAAAAAACGAATGCTATATCGATATGGGTAGTACTGTGTTTGATGTGATCGTTAATTGTTCAAAAAGGATTCTTAACCTTAAACAAGATCTTGTTCCTTTTTTGATGTTTATGGAAATGAAGGAAATCGAGTTTTATGCAGATCTTGAGGAAATACTCATTTTTGAAAATGTTCAAAATGTCGGTGGGGATCTTCCTGTGGAAAAATTTTTTTTAGATGATTTTAAATATATAGTTGATGTCTATACTGAGGTTCAAAAAATTGTTGGCGCACATCAGACCCCTGTAGAATACAAAAAAGAAAACACTAATTTTCAAATCTAACAAACGCATACACCCGACCTTACCCGTCGTTGTCGCTCTGAGAAAAGCGGGCGATGCTAGTATTAGTATTAAAACTCAATAGTGACTCCATGACCCCTAACGAACAGTACAAGGAGTGCTTTGGCCTCGGTAAGGTCCCAAAACACAAGATAGCTGAAAGCGCATTGCAGCATGCTCTCGACATCAGGAAGTTTGAAATTAGCCTTTATTGGCAGCGAGCTACGTATTTCTGGACGCTCATAGCAGCCACATTCGCGGGTTACTTTGCCGTGCTGTCAGCAGAGCACATGAAGGATAAGGAATTCAATGCTTACGTACTTGCATGTGTAGGTCTAATATTTTCTCTTGCATGGTTCCTCACAAATAGGGGGAGTAAGTATTGGCAAGAAAACTGGGAGAATCACATTGACATGCTCGAAGACGGAACAACAGGGCCACTATATAAGACAGTTCTTCACCGGCCACCGGTCACGAACTTGCTGTTGAGCGCGATTGAGGGTCCTGCGCCGTTCTCCGTGTCGCAGATCAACCATTGGGTCAGCTTGTTCACGGTCGCAGTCTGGGTTCCGCTGGTATTGACCGTTCTTCCTCCTTTCGATCTGCGCTACCCAGTTTCATTGAATCACCTGATGATCGGCGCAATTACGACATTGGCTTTGCTGCTGATGATCTTCAGAACGAAGCCCAACATTTTCGAGGAGCAGAAGCATTTAGTGTATGTGAAGCGCACTACGGTCATAGATGGATGAGTTCTAACCCCTTGCTGAACCGGACTTGCCTTCGGCCACAAGACAACCCCATTGGGAAGCATCTGATACTAATGACAAAGATGCAGCAAGAAGGAAAGACTGGAATCAGTAACAGAAATTTGTTTAGTACATGGATACCCAAGCTAGGGGGGCATCGGTTTATTGATGATCTGTGCAGGACGCTATTGCCGATGAGGATGAGCTGCAACAGGCATACAGCAACAATGAAGATAAGAGCTAAGTATTTGAATTTACTGAATATTACGTATCTTTCTTGGCGTTTGTAAGTTGTTTGGCTACTCAACTCAAATAGGAGTGTTTCAATGTCATCAACGGCAAAAGTCTTCATAGTCAATAACGACTATCAGGCAAGTATCAAAATACTGCGAAAGAATTTTCCGCAATAACACATCTTAACCGATCATTCAACGCGGTCGTTATTTGCTGCGCACGAGTTGCTTATCAACTGGGGTGGTAGCTCTTTAGATAGATTAATAACTGGCTGAATGACCCATAATCGGATTTGACATATGCATTCTTTATGGAACTCAGGAAATTAAGAGCATGAGTGTGAGCTTGAAAACAAAAATTCTACTTGCCTATCGAAGTGGGGATATATGTGCATTACCGGAATGTGAAAGAAGAGGTAGAAGGCTTTCTGTTGATAGTGAAGTGGGGGATCCGACAAACGTCGGTCAGGCCGCCCATATTGAAGGAGAGAACCCCGGCACAAATAAGAATCCAGCATCAGCCCGATATAATCCAAAAATGTCTGATGAAGAAAGGAATAGTTTCCACAATTTGATATACCTTTGTGGCACTTGTCACAAAAGAATTGATACGCTTCCTCAAGGTCAAATCGAATACTCTGTAGAGCACCTCAAGAAAATTAAATCTGACCATGAAAAAAAAGTGCGCCAAGCGATGCTAGATGCATTTTCTTCCGTGGGATTTCCTGAACTTCAGGAGGCAACCCACTGGGCCTCTTCGGTTTCACCTTCAACAATTACAGCCGATTATTCATTACTTCGGATTGAAGACAAGATTCAAAAGAATGATCTTGATGCCGATGCGAGGGGCGTTATCGCTATGGGACTTGGTGTGGCGAATGAAGTGTCGCGATACATTCAAAGCGTGGCACAGACGGATTTTGAATTCCCAGAACGATTGAAAGCTGGGTTTCTAGAAGAGTACTGGCGTTTGAAGAAGGATGGTGTTGGTGGTGGTGAGTTATTCGAGTTGATGTGTAGGTTTGCGCAAAAAGGCTTCGAGCGTCAGGCTCAGCGATCCGCTGGTTTGGCCGTGCTTGTTCATTTGTTTGAAACCTGCGAGGTGTTTAAAAAATGATCCTGCCGTCAAAGCATATATCAGAAGATCAGGTTTTAATCGGGGTCGGTGCTGTTCTGCTAAGACAGCTGTCAAGGCCACAAACGGTTACCAGCCTGTGGGAAAAAGTGAGGGAAGATTGCGCTGTTGGTACGTTTGAGAGGTTTGTTTTAGCCTTGGATCTTTTACACATTACCGGAGTTATTTTTATGTCACATGGAATGATTCAACGGGAGGCAATATGATTCACGGTGTGTCAGCCAACCAGAAATCTTTTCATGCGGTAACTTTTACGACCGGGCTTAATATCATTCTTGCTGAACGTTCCACTTTTTCCACGGAAAAAGATACCCGTAATGGCATCGGCAAATCCACTCTGATTGAGATTATTGACTTTTGTCTGGGCAGCCGTCTAACGAAAGGGAAGGGTTTGCTGATTGAGCCCTTGGAGCAGTGGGCTTTCACGATTGATATTACCTTGGACGGAAATAGGGTGAAGGTGACACGCTCCGTTGCAGAACAAAATTTGATAGTTGTCGATGGGCCAACCAAAGGGTGGACTGAGCAGCCGGATATCGATGAGAAAACGGGACAGAAGTTTTTCAGAGCAGATCGATGGCGGACACTACTTGGTTGGGTGTTATTTGATATTCCCCGCTCGATCGATCAGCTTCCATATAAACCGAGCTACCGAAGTTTGGTTTCTTATCTAGTGCGCCTGGGGTCTGACGCGTATTCAAGTCCGTTTCGTCACTTTCGACAACAGAAGACATGGGATATTCAGCTCCACATTGCTTATCTCCTCGGTATGAACTGGGAATATGCGGCGCGATGGCAGGGCCTCAAAGATAAAGAAGACAGCATTAAAGCATTTGAGACAGCGATTAAGACAGGCGCAATGGAGGGTGCAATCGGCACCGTTGGCGAGCTGGAAACCCAACGTATCCAATTGGAACAACAGGCTATCACCGCTGCAAAGGCATTGGAAACATTCAAGGTTCATCCACAGTATGAGTCAATTCAGCAAGACGCAAACCGATTGACCACTGATATACACAATCTTGCTAACGATAATGTGACAGATCGGCGTCGCCTGACTTGCTACGAAGAATCCATTAAGGAAGAGAATCCGCCAGCAGCAACCTCTATAGAACTTCTTTATGAAGAATCCGGCTTGGTTTTTCCTGATGCAGTGAAAAAAACACTGGATGAGGCCAGAGATTTTCATCGTCAGATTGTCTCTAACCGTAGCGATTTTCTGGAAACTGAGATTAAACGGATTCGGGAAGCGATCGACGCGCGTGAGGATGAGATCAAAAAACTCATCGATCGGCGTGCGGAAGTGCTTCAAGTCCTTCAAACCCATGGCGCTCTGCAAGAAATGACTAAACTTCAGGAGCGCAATGTTGAACTCAGAGGTTCTCTTGATCGGGTTCAGGCGCGCTTGCAGGAAATGAAGAACCTGAAAGTAACCAAGCGAGAAGTCAAAACAGCAAAAACCGATCTTGTTCAGTCTGCGGAGAAAGATCATGAGCAGCGTCGAGATATATGGTCAAACGCTGTTCGACTATTCAACGAGAATTCACAAGTACTTTATAAAACTCCGGGTAAACTGATCATTGATGTTGGCGATACCGGTTACAAATATCATGTGGACATCGAGCGTAGTGGAAGTGAAGGTATTGAAAAGATGAAAATTTTTTGCTTTGACCTTGCTGTGCTTCAGTTGCAAATGCAAATCGGACATGGCATCGATTTCCTTATCCACGATACGCTAATGTATGATGCCGTAGATGCTAGACAAAGAGCGCTAGCTTTTGAACATGCTGATGTAGTAACAAAAACATTGGGCGGTCAATATATCTGCACAATCAATTCAGACATGGTGCCAACGGATGATTTCTCAGCAGGTTTTGACTTCCTGAAACATGTTAGGTTGACACTTTCGGATGCGTCACCATCAGAAAGCCTACTCGGAGTGCGGTTCGAGAGACCTAAAAAGTAATGTAGGGTCTTATGTAAACGCAATATTGTGCTGGATTAACAATCCGCTCCAAGCGAATGATTTACTCGCTCCGCTTCTATATTATCGGGGAGCTTAAAGTTAGGTAATTTAATCTCTCAGGGTTGAATTCCCCGCCACTTGTAGCATAAGTATATAAGCATTACTAACAGATGCCCCGCTGATTGTGGCGGGGAGTTTCATTTACTTTATTTATTCATCATAATGACTAATCCTCATCTCAATCAATTCGTTGAAGCTTGGTTAGGGAAAGCCGAAAACTACTCCAATACTGAACTACAAGGTGTATTTGACCGATTCTTTAGCCTATTCGTGTCATTCAACGCACTCTATCAGGATGCCACAAATCAACTTATCGCACGACAGCGTATTACGCCTCAGAGTGCTACAGATTCACAGTCTGCCACGAAACACGTCATTGCCTTTATTGGGCCAAGAAATTTGCAAAATTGGCTGATTCAAAACTGTCAAAATGATATAGACGAAATGGTAAGACTCATCGAAGATGGAACCTTCTATATAAATACGCACAGGGGTTCCAGTTTACCAGATCACGCTTCTGATAGAGAGCAGACTCGTGGTATCAAATCGCTTGAACCAGAAAAATATTGTCTCGGTATTCTTAAACTTATCTACAAGACCAGGTGCAATATGTTTCACGGATCCAAAGAATTCAGTCACATTCAAATCCAACTCCTTCGTCCAATGAATTCGATTTTGCTGGCCGTCATTAACTGTTTAAGATCGGCATTGGGCAATTCTTAAACTCTCGGTCCACCGGATAGCCTGCGAACTGCGCTTGCAGGCTCCTTCCGCTCTTTGCACTTCGGCTGCCGGTTACCTCAAACGTTTTTTACATCCAAGAAAAAGCCATAGATATCGCCCAACGACTTACGAAGAGCCTTTGAAATACTTGTGGACTTTTTCAAAGAGCATTCACATCTCACCTCGGTGAATTCCACATCCCCTTCCCTTACCTGACAAGGAACTCCAACTCATAATACGGACAACGAAACGCTTGTTCGGTACTTGAATACTCTTCCCAATTCAATTTGATATGGGAGGACAGTATCTAACCCTATGGCTATTTTTTTTGTCATTTTACAGGAAAATAGATAAAAATTATCTTAAAAAAGGTAAAATATTTTGCAATACCTATAAAAAACAGTAACATTATTTCTATTATGTTGAATAAAATTGTTTCTAGGGTATGGAGAACCTCACGAATCAAAGACGGATAGCTTCACTGCACAGCGCAGTTGCTCCTTTACGGCATTTGCTTGAAAATGACTCCGTCACCGAGATTATGCTCAATGCTGACGGCCGTGTGTGGATCGATGAAATCGGGTGCGGCATGTCCTGTACCGATGTTGTCATGAGCACTGAAGAGGCTGAACGGATGATTCGCCTTGTTGCTGCAACTTCGAATACGGAAATCAACGAACGCAATCCATCACTCGCAGCAAAACTTCCGGGATGGGGAGCACGGCTTCAGGCTTCTGTTCCTCCAATTGTTGATCGTCCTGTATTCGCGTTGCGCAAGCCTGCCAGAATGGTGTATACGCTTGATGATTACGTGCAGCGGGGCATTATCAGTCCGGAACCAGCCCGGTTGCTTGAGCTTGCCGTAAAATCAAGAAAAAACATTCTGATCGGTGGTGGGACGGCATCCGGAAAAACAACTTTTGCCAATGCTTTGCTGCAGATTGTCGCCGGTACACAAGACCGGGTTTACATCGTTGAAGACAACCCCGAGTTGCAGTGTTCAGCAGAAAACATGCTCCGGATTCTTGTGCAAGCTTCTTCCTATACCCATCAGAGAGCGATAAAAGATGCCTTGCGTTACCGCCCGGACAGGATTATCGTCGGCGAAGTAAGGGACGGCGCAGCACTTGATCTCCTGAAAGCATGGAATACCGGTCATCCCGGTGGGCTGGCAACCATCCATGCCAATGATCCGGCCGGTATGCTTGATCGTCTGGTTCAGCTTGTCGAAGAGGTTGTCCCGAAAGCTCCCCGGTACCTTATCGCTGAATCCGTGGATATCTGCGTGCATATCAAGCGTGACAGGAGCCACCCTGCAGGGCGATGCATCAGCGGCATTGTCAGGGTAAACGGTCTAGATGAGCGGGGGCAGTGGGTGCTTGAACCTTTACATGCCAGCTCGCAAACAACGTTTCATGTACAGGGGCTGAGCCAGTATGGTTTATATGACACGGATGAAATAATTCCGGTCTGAAAGAGGTGTTATTCCTTTGAATCAACCAATCACTTGAAATGACAAGAGTATGAACAAGAGACTCCTTCTTTTCGGACTGCTGTTTTTTGCAGCCAATACCGCACTTGCTACTTCCACTGGAATGCCCTGGGAGACACCATTGAATCAGGCGCTTGATTCCCTGACTGGACCGGTCAGCCGGGTGTTCGGTGCCGTTGCATTTATCGCATTGGGTTTCGGCCTTGCTTTCAGTGACGGCGGCGGGGTCATGAAAAAAGCGCTCTGGGTGCTGTTTGGACTTTCCATTGCCTTCAATGCGGTGTCATGGGGGCTGAGCTTCATGGGGTTCAGTGGGGGACTGACGGTATGACATTTTTAAAAAGCGTCATGAGTGTCCTGAGTGCAAGGCGGATGGAGCGCAGAAACCGGAGCGTACATGGAGTACGTGAGGATTTGGAGAACAGACCAACGCAGCAATCGGGACATGTAATAGGTTTTTGGAGGTGTCAAAATGATTGAAGGTTACGAGGTACCCGTTCATCGTTCACTGAGCGATGTCATTCTGCTGGGTGGTGTGCCGAGAACTCCGGCCATCCTGCTCTGGACGACGGCAACAGCTCTCGGGTTCGGGATGCAGCAGATATGGGTTGTGCCGATTGCTATGGCACTGCATATGCTGCTTGCCACGCTGACCCGTAAAGACCCGTTTTTTTTCGATGTTTTTTTGCGTGCCCTGAAATCTCCGAAAATTCTCTATCCCTGACCGGATATGTTCAGTCTCAAGCAATACAGGGAACCTTCTAACCGGCTTCCGGACTACCTGCCCTGGGCGGCGCTTGTCGCTCCCGGTGTCGTGCTGCAGAAGGATTCAGCCCTGCAGAAAACAATCGCGTTTCGTGGGCCCGATCTTGCAAGTTCCTCTTCATCGGAACTTGCTTCGGCTGTCGCCCGGCTGAACAACGCCTTCAAGCGTCTCGGTTCCGGCTGGGCTCTTTTTATCGAAGCGCAGCGATTCGAGCACTCCGAATACCCCGTGTCACACTGGCGGAATCCCGCGGCATGGCTGATCGATCTTGAACGCAGGGGCCAGTTCGAGGAGGCAGGATCGCATTTCGAATCCGCCTACTTCATGACCTTTGTCTGGAAGATGCCAGGCAGTCAGAGCCGGAAATTCTCAAGCCTTTTCTATGACGATCAGGAGCAGAGTGAGCCCATTTTTGACAACGAGCGGGATCTCGATCAGTTTCTCAAGCAGATGCATGAGATTATGGATATCCTTGCCGGAGTCTTTGTGGAAGTACATGAACTCGACGACCATGAGACCCTGACCTATCTGCACAGCACCATCTCCACCAATCGTCATCCGGTGCACGCTCCCGAAACGCCCATGTACCTCGATGCCCTTCTGCCTGATCAGGCGCTGACGGTGGGGGACATCTGCATGCTCGGTGACCATTTTATTCCGACCATCACCTTTACTGGCTTTCCCTCGACCTCACTTCCGGGCATGCTCGATGAGCTGAACCACCTGCAGATCGAATACCGCTGGGTGGTACGCTACCTTTCGCTTGACAAGGAAGAGGCAAGAAAAGAGATCGAGAAGTATCGTCGCCAGTGGTGGGGAAAACGCAAGAGCCTCTTCACCCTCCTGAAAGAAGAGGCAACCAAGGAACCGTCGGCGCTGCTCGACAGTGCAGCAACCAACAAGGCAGCCGATGCCGACGCCGCATTGCAGGAGCTGGGAGACGATCTGGTATCGTTCGGTATCATGACCTGTACGGTAACGGTCAGCCACGGCGATCTTCAGGAAGCCATGCGCCGCATCAGGAGAGTGAAGCAGGTGATACAGAGCCGTGGATTTGTGGTAAAGGAGGAGAGCCTCAACAGCAAGGAGGCATGGCTCGGCAGCATTCCAGGGCACGTCTATGCCAATGTCCGTCGTCCGGTCATCAGCAGCCTCAATCTCGCCCACATGATGCCGCTTTCCGCCATCTGGGCCGGTGAATCCTGCAATCGGCAGCTCCTTGAGAAAACTGGCAGCGGCATGGCGCATATCATCTGCTCAACCACCGGCAGTACTCCCTTCCGGCTGAACCTCAATATCGGCGATGTCGGCCATACACTGATCGTCGGGCCGACGGGTGCAGGCAAGTCAACGCTGCTTTCGATGCTTGCCCTGCAATGGCTCCGCTATCCCGGTGCCCAGGTCGTTATTTTCGACAAAGACCGCTCTTCCCGTTCCGCTACCCTTGCCGTGCAGGGGGATTATTACGAACCGGGCAGCGAACGGGCGGCCCTTGCCTTTCAGCCGCTTGCAAATATCGATGAATCGTCCGAACGGATCTGGGCTTCGGAATTCATCCTGCTTCTCCTGAAAGAACAGCATCTCCAGGATACCCCGATCCTGAAAAAAGAGATCGACGATGCGCTTCAGAGCCTTTCATCGAGCGACCGTGAGCATCGCACCATGACGGTTTTCAGCGATCTGGTGCAGAGCCGGGAGATCCGTGATGCCTTGAGGCCCTACTCGATGCAGGGTAACTACGGAGAAATCTTTGATGCCGATACCGACACCATGCAGGATGGCGACTGGCTGACCATAGAGATGAACGCATTGATGAGCATGAGTTCCGAGGTCGTGATTCCGGGACTCTTCTACCTTTTTCACCGGGTTGAACAGCGGTTCGACGGAAGACCGACCCTGCTCATTCTCGACGAGGCGTGGCTCTTTCTCAAGCACCCGATCTTCATGGGGCAGTTGCAGAACTGGCTGAAAACTCTGCGCAAAAAAAATGTCTATGTGGTCTTCGCAACGCAGGAGATTGCCGATGCGGCTGAATCGCCCATCATGGCAACCATCCTTTCGGCATGCCATACCAAGATATATCTGCCCGATGACGAGGCGCTCACTCCAGCCATGACCGACTCATACCGGAAGTTCGGGCTCAGTGACACCGAAATCACCCTGCTCGCAACAGCCCAGAAAAAGAGGGATTACTATTATCGCTCAGTGAAAGGAAGGCGCCATTTCACCCTGAACATGGGGCCGGTCGCACTGGCATTTGCCGCGCTTTCAAATCCCGACGACCAGCAGTTCATGGACTCCATCGAGCGTGAGCTGCCCAAAGTTGAGCATGCTTCGGCACTCCTGAGATACCGGGGACTTGACTGGGCCGTGAAACTGCTGGAAAAGGGGAGAACACAATCAACACTGAAATCATGAACCGGAGGATACCATGAACCATACGATGAAAAAGAAATTGAAAACCATGATGCTGGGAGGCTTATTATTGACCGGCAGCGCTGTTGTTCCAGTACACCATCAGGAAGCGCAAGCAGCGCTTACCGTGATCGACCTGACAAACCTCAAGCAGAACACCCTGACCGCGGTCAGAACGGCCGAGCAGATAAAGAACCAGATCGAGCAGATCAGGAACCAGGTGAAGTCTCTGCAAACACTGCCCGGTTCAACCTTCGGCCCGGTGAAGGCCATCTATGAAGGCAACATGAACGAACTGAACGGCCTGCTTTCCGATGTGCAGGGCATCAGTTTCGATCTGAACAAAATCGATGGCCAGTTCGACCAGTTGTTTCCTGAAGGCAAATGGGACAAGATCGATTTCAATAACTACGAACAGTATTACCGGGACTGGAACAAGGAACTCTCTGAGGCGGCAAAGACTGCCATGAAAGCGCAAAGCGTTATCCAGCGCTCACAGGCATACAACAACGAAGCTGCCGCTATCCTGAACCGGTCATCCGGGGCTGATGGAGATGTCCGTCAGCTTCAGTCAACCAACCAGATGCTCGGGCTGATGGCCGGGCAATTGAACGGTCTGACGGAAACGCTTGCCCTCAATGCACGGGTTAGTGCCATGGCGGCAGCAAGTTCAGCCCAGAAGGAAGAGGCTGAACGGGCATTTTCCACGCAGATGTGGAGTGGTTACAGTGACTGGAAATCAACAGGCTCGAAGTACACAAACATGCCAAACCTTAAACAATAAGAGGAGAAACGGTCATGGTACGCAACTACGTCATACTCGGAGTCATTATCGCGATGATCTTTTTTGCCGTTGGGTGCAAGGGACAAAAATCCGCAGCCCCGGAACCGCAGAAGGTGGAACAGGGCAAAAAATCCAATGATCTCTGGAAAGGGTACGGCGACTACAAGTCATCAGGCCCGAAATACAAGAATATGCCCGATCTCAAGAAATAGGCAATCGCTGACGCATGAATCCCGGTATTCTTACAGAGACGCTTAACCACTTTCTTGCCGTGTTCGGAGCGGGCTGGTCAAATCTCCAGCCTGCCATCAACGGACTTACCGGCGTGCTGTTGAGTATTGAAATTGTGATGATCGGTCTCTGGTGGGCACTGGGAGGCGGGGAGCAGCTTGTCGCGGTGATGAAGAAGATTCTTTATCTCGGAGTCTGGATGTGGATCGTGAGGTCGTTTCCCGCCTTGTCCAATGCCTTTGTCCAGTCCCTGATCCATGCCGGACAGATTGCCGGAGGGGGAGGAGGGCCAAGCCTCTTCGATCCTTCGAAAATCATTGAATACGGATTGACAACCACCGCCCCTCTCGTTGAAAAAATCAGTGGCATCGGTATCACGGAGATCGTTAACGGCCTTGTGCTTGCCCTGACCTACATCGGCATCATGCTGGCCTATATCCTTATTGCCTGGCAGATCTTCTATGCCGTGCTGGAGTTCAATCTGCTCGCTGCCGTTGTAGGGATCTTTCTGCCGTTCGGTTTTTTTGAACCAACAAAATTCCTTGCCGAGAAAGCCATCGGAGCCATCGTTTCGTCGGGTGTCAAACTCATGGTGCTTGCCTTTATCATGTCGGTGATCGAGCCGACGCTCTCCACGCTTGCTTTTTCTGGCGATCTGAACTTTACGGAAATCTGGAGCGCTCTCCTGACAGTCGGTGCCGTTGCCTTTCTTGCCTGGAATGCACCGGGTATTGCCGCTGGCCTGCTGGCCGGCAGCCCGAGCCTGAGTGCCGGAGCAGCTTTGCAGAATGCTGTTGTCGGTGGAACCGGAGTTGCGCTGGCGGGAATGGGGGCATACGGCCTTACAAAGATGGCTGTTGAAAAGGTCGGTGCCGGAGTGGGTGCTGCAAGCCAGATGATCGGTTCTCGTTTCGGATCCAGTGGTGGCGATACTCCGAAATCCGGGGGAGATTCCGGTGCTGGCGGCCCTTCAGGTTCAACCGGTTCACCGTCAGGTACTTCGTCGCCATCATCAGCTTCGGCGACTTCCGATAGGGGAGGTTCTTCTGAACAGAAAGATGAACATCAGGAGAAAGGAAAAGCTCCAAACTGGGCAAAGACTGCCCTTCACGCCATGCATACACCTGAAGAGGCCCGTCCGTCGGGCGGCAGTGCAACACCTCGATTGTAACATCAACACTTGATCAAGCATGAAAGCAACAACACGAACATGGAACCCGAAAGGGGAACTCGATACACCCTACAAGCGGGCAAAGCAGGAGTGGGATGACCGGATAGGAAGCGCTGTCGTCCAGGCAAGGAACTGGCGATTGGCCGCATTTGCCATGCTCTTCTTTATCGCCATGCCTGCCGTGATCGGAATGATCTATGTCGGATCCCTTCCCAAGAAGGTGCCGCACATTGTCGAAGTGGCAAAGGATGGCAGCGCACTCTATCGCGGAGAGGTAGGGGAAGCCTGGGCTTCGTACAAACCATCCGATCCCTCGATCAAGTATCATCTGCAGCGCTTCATTCAGGATACCCGGATGATCAGCTCCGATGGTGTTGTGGTCAAGAAAAACTGGCTCGATGCCTACAAGCTGGTCACGGCAAGCGGCTCAAACACCCTGAACGCCTATGTCCAGAAGGATGATCCGTTCATTCGGCTGGCAACCGAACGGGTGAGTGCCGAAGTGCTTTCCATGGTGCCGATTTCCTCTGACAGTTGGCAGGTGGACTGGAAAGAGTCCACGTGGGGAGTGCATGGAGAACCGCTTGGTGAGAGTTACTGGAGAGGCATTTTCAGGATCGTCCTGAAACAGCCCCAGACCGATGAACAACTGACGGCAAACCCGATAGGACTCTATATCGACGAGTTTCACTGGTCACGAATCAACCGATAACAACATCGCATCATGAAGAAATCGACAACACTGCTTGCTGCAGCGCTGATGGTCACCGCCATAACCGGTGACACATTTGCAGGAGAAAAGAGAAGACCGTGGAACGTGATCGAGAACGCCAACAGGGAGTCGGCACAGAACCCTGACAGCTATGGCTATCATAACGCCATCATGCGCTACGATTTTGAAGATGGTGAGCTCTATCAGGTCTACGCTGCTCCGCTGAAGCTGACCGATATTCAACTCGAACCGGGAGAAAGACTGCTCGGTGATCCGGTGTCGGGTGATACCGTTCGCTGGATTATCGGCAGAAGCAAAAGCATGGCCAACGGTCTTGAGCAGGAGCACATCTATCTCAAACCTACCAGACCGGGACTGCATACCACGCTCAGTCTCAATACCAGCCTGAGAACCTACCATATCGAGCTGACCAGCTATGAAAACACCTATATGGCAGCGGTTTCCTGGAATTACGAGCAGTACAACCTCCGCCAGCTCAAAGCTGTTGAAAAAAGCGCCACCGAATCCCATGTGAACCTTGCATCGCTGGATTTCGGGTACAGGGTAGAGGTGAAAAAAGGATCGAGACCCTCATGGCTGCCGGTAAAGGTATTCGATGACGGCAGGAAGACCTTTGTGCAGTTTCCGGAAGCCATGCTTTCGCGCGAAGCGCCGGTGCTCTTTGTGGTAGGGAAGTCCGGAGAGGTGCAGCTCGTGAACTACCGGGTAAAGAACGATTACTATATCGTTGACCGGCTGTTCGAAAAGGCTGAATTGAGAGCCGGGGAGAAGGGCGATATGATAGTCCGGATAACGAAACAGTAAAAGGATCGACCCATGAGCAACGAACGTCAAGAAGAGCTGGAGGAGCAGCAGAGCGTTGATCCGCATGCATCGAAAATACCGTCCGATGATCCCCGGCTTCAGATACCGAAAACAAGGAGTCGCACACTGAAAAAAGGGCCGGTAATCGCCCTGACTGTTGTTCTGGTCGGAGCGATTTTTCTGGCGATCATGATGGCCGTGCAGCCTCCCAAAAAAGCCGTGAAAGCGGAGAAAAAGGATGAGACTTCTGTATCCAACCAACTTGCGATACCGGATATCATCAGGCAGGGCCCCGACAACAATAAACCGGTGACGCTGCCGGACACTTCCATAACCGCTTCGATTCCCGATAACGTGCCGGAACTGGGCAAACCATTGCCCGGTGACCTCGGTCATGCGATGGTGAATAAGCAGAACGGTCGGTATCAGGGGAGTGGTTCAACGCAGCAGTACAATCAACCCGATCCGGTTGAACAGGAGCGTCATGCAGCCGTGACTTCAAGTCCGTTCTTTGGCGGTGCGGCAAATGCTGCGAACCCGGTCAGTTCAGGCAGCAGCTTCCCTGTAGGCACTGCTGACGCTGTACAAGGCTCTACCCCGGCAAGTACCTACGGGCGAGACCAGAACAACCAAGCACGCAAGAACGAGTTCTTTGCAAACGGCGGAGGGGAGGAGAAGGAGTATGTTTCGAAACCCATGAAAAAAGCGGCAAGCCGGTACGAAGTGAAGGCCGGATCGGTAATTCCGGCCATTCTGGTTACCGGAATTGTCTCCGATTTGCCGGGCAATGTCATCGCCATGGTGAAAGAGAACGTGTACGATACCGTGAGCGGCGATTATCTGCTGATTCCGCAGGGAACAAGGGTGCTGGGGAGATACGACAGTATGGTGAGTTACGGCCAGAAACGGGTGCAGGTGAGCTGGACAAGGATGTTACGTCCGGATGGATCGTCCATCGTGCTGGAAAATATGCCGGGCGTTGATCTGGCTGGCAACGCGGGATATAAAGGCAAGGTCGATAACCATTTCGACCGGCTGGTCGGCGGTGTGGTGCTCTCTTCGCTCCTCTCGATGGGAGCTACGGTATCGCAGGGAACCTATACCGACGAAGCAAGTATGACCACCCAGCAGCGCATGGCTGCCAATGTCGGAGAAGAGATCAGCAGCACAGGAAGTCAGATCACAAGAAAGAACCTGGATATTCAGCCGACCCTGAACATCAGGGCAGGCAACACCGTGAACATTCTCGTCAACAAGGATATGATTGTTGACCCATACGTAAACTAAATACCATTTGGAATATGATCGATCTCGATATTCAGGTGCAGAGCGAACCGGTTACCCGAAGATTCCGGCTCAGGAAGGAGGTTTCGGAAGAGTTTGATCTCTATGTGAAGGCCGCACAGGAAAAGACGAAAGGCGCCGATGAATCTCTGGTACTTGAGGCGATTCTGAGGAATCATCTCAAGAGGGACAAGGGATTTCGGGTTTGGATGCAGCAGCGCAAGGGAGGGGAAAGGGGGCCATGATTATGTTCTTTCTATCCATTGATACCTTTCGGAAAGTGCTCAAACCTGACATGTAATAATTGCATCCAAGAACCTACCTCCCACTTGTTGCGCTACAGCTCATGAAGCCTTTCAAAAACACTTAGCTCAGCAGAGTTTCTCTATACGTAAAATCCTAAAGATTTGCTACAGGATCACTTAATGATCGTTTTTGTAAAAGGCAATCATGAAAGTTCTGTAATTGTTATTCGGTGCTGAAGATTCCTGCACGTTGGCAGCTCTCCATGAGCAGGGTGAAATTTTACGTATCTGACGGTAAAGAAGTGCAATATTCGATCTAATGTAGATTCGGGATCTGAAGAATCAGGCCCGGTTGGTCTGTATGCCGGAGTTTAGATCGATCATCATGCCGAGGGCTCCTTTTTTTTTGATATATTGTATCAACCCATTTCCTGCTTACATCTAAGTTCCTTTTTTATATGGGATTAAAGATAGAAAAATTTTGGCTTGACCATATTGGAATCATCAAAATCATGGAGGAGACATGAACCGGGACCATTCCGATTGGAAACGACAGATTACAGAATTCAGGAGACATGAATTGTTGACTCTTATCCAACTCATGAGTCGTGAGCAAATCATCGAGTGGCTTGAATGGAACGATCACAACGGCGTTTACAACGATAAAGACAGTATGGACGAATTCGGTCGGATCATGGCAAAGTCTGAAGGTGAGTCGATCATGTTCTGTCAGATATCAGGCATTTCATATGTAGGTGAGGGTATCGATTACGTAGAGATGTACGATGAGTCGGTCATGGCTTAATCTACAACTAACTGAATATTTCTATCAATTGCGGCATAGCCCATTATAGCGTTATAAGGTAATGACCCCAAAAATTTATGCAATAGATTTGTTTTGTGGGGTAGGTGGGTTGACTCATGGCCTAAAGAACGCAAACATATGCGTTGGATTAGGTGTCGATGTGGATCCTGCATGTGAATTCCCCTACACGGCAAACAATGATGCTCATTTCCTGAAAAAATCGGTAGAGGATTTGAAAGCCGAAGACCTTCTGCCGTTTTATAAAAAAAACGGGCTCAAGTTATTGGCTGGATGTGCCCCCTGTCAAACCTTTTCATCTTATAATCAGAAAGCTTCCGATACCGATAAACGGTGGTGGTTGCTCAAGGAATTCTCGCGTCTCGTCAAAGAGGTAGAGCCGGATTTGGTTACAATGGAAAACGTTCCCCGTCTTCGAGATATGAACGTTTTCAAATCCTTTGTGGAAGACTTAAAAAAACAAGAGTATTCAGTTAAACATGAGGTAGTGAATTGTGCGGAATATGGTATTCCTCAAAATCGTAATCGCTTGGTTCTTTTGGCCTCGAAGTTGGGTCCAATAGAGTTGCTATCTGCCGACGTATTTGGAGCGGAACGAAAAACGGTGAGAAAGGTTATTGGTGATTTACCCCATTTGGCTGCGGGCTCCACATGTCAAAATGATTTGTTACATAGATCATCGAATCTGTCACCTATCAATCTTCGTCGTATACAGGCCTCACGCCCTGGTGGTACATGGCGCGATTGGCCAAGTGAACTGGTCGCGGATTGTCATACGCGCAAGGAAGGTAAAACTTATGCCAGCGTCTATGGCCGAATGGGATGGGATGATCCAGCACCAACAATGACTACTCAATTTTATGGTTATGGAAGTGGGCGGTTTGGGCATCCTGATCAAGATCGAGCCATCTCATTGCGTGAAGGCGCCATTATCCAGAGTTTTCCGGTCGACTATTCCTTCGTTCCCAAAGGTGGAAGTGTCAATATCAAAGTGATTGGTCGATTGATCGGTAATGCCGTACCAGTCAAACTTGGAGAGCTTATTGGTGCAAGTATGCAGGCACATGTTGCCACATATCGTTGAGTTGACGTATTCGACGACTGTTTATATCAATTCATGCTGCCTGCGTATATCATATGTCCCTAAACAATACGTTACCGGAACCTGGTCAACTCGTTGAAGTTCGTCGTCGGCAGTGGGTCGTCACCGATATATCGGGAGGAGCATTGTCTGCTTCCGGCTCAAGCGGTCACCACATAGTTGCACTTTCTTCACTCGATGAAGATTCAATAGCGGAAGAAATTCAAGTCGTTTGGCAAATAGAACCGGGAGCCCAGATTCTGGAGAAAGCGGGACTTCCATCGATCACTGGTTGGGACACAACAGAACGACTCGATGCGTTTCTCGACGCAGTAAGATGGGGGGCCGTGACGAATGCGGATCGTTCATTTCTGCAATCCCCTTTTCGAAGTGGAATCACCATTGAAGATTATCAGCTTGATCCTTTGGTTCGTGCTGTGGATATGGCTCGAGTCAATTTGCTGATCGCTGATGACGTTGGTCTTGGCAAGACGATTGAAGCAGGTCTGGTGATACAGGAGTTATTGGTTCGCCATAGAGCGAGGACTGTTTTAGTCGTTGCACCTGCCAGTCTGCTCGTCAAGTGGCAGAGAGAAATGCAGGAAAAGTTTGGTTTGGAATTCAGGATCGTCGATACGGAGTATGTCAAGCGTCTTCGCCGTGAACGCGGAATTCATGTAAATCCCTGGACATCCTATCCCCGATTGATAGCGTCTATGGATTGGATGAAGAGCGGGGAAGGTTTCCGGTTACTGAAAGATGTGCTCCCGCTCCATAACACCTACCCTCGCAAATTTGATATCCTTGTTGTAGATGAGGCACACAACATAGCTCCTGCTGCTTCAGTGCTCTACGCTATTGAGAGCTTAAGAACGCGGTTGGTGCGAATGCTTGCGCCTCATTTTACCCATCATCTCTTTTTGAGTGCGACACCTCACAACGGCTATCAGGCTTCGTTCACGTCGCTGCTGGAACTGCTTGATGACCAACGATTCGCAAGAACGGTTTTGCCGGATGAAAAGCAGCTTCACAGGGTCATGGTACGGCGGCTCAAGAGTGATATCCTTGATAAAGATGGGAAGCCGGTGTTTCCTGCGCGAAAACTTGAATGTCTTGAAGTTGACTATACAGAAGAGGAACGACAGATACAAAAACTGCTCAAAGAGTTTACTTCTGATCGATCGAAAAGCGTTAAGGGTACCCGTTTTGCCTATGGCTCTGACTTCGTTCATATTCTCCTTAAAAAAAGGCTTTTTTCTTCGCCAATGGCCTTCGCAAACACCTTGGCCAAGCATCGAGAAACACTTGAACGAGGTCGATCGAAAAAGGAGCCAGAGGTAATTGATGACCGGGTTTTGCGTAAAGCAATTCTGAAAACTGAAGAAGAGTATTCTGATGATGGCCAAGCCGAACATGCTCAGCATGAGGCCTTGGCAATTGCAAATGAATTTGCTGCTCCACTTACTCGAGAGCAAAGGGTAATGCTCGACAGTCTTACAACATGGGCGGATAAGGCTCGCAATCAAGTTGACTCGAAAGCTAAAGCTATTATTGAGTGGCTCGAAACTCATTTGAAAACGAATGGTCGATGGAACGGTAAGCGCGTGATCTTGTTTACCGAGTATCGGGCTACCCACTCATGGCTCCAACAGATACTCTGCACCCACGGTTTTGGTGGGGATCGACTTATGTATCTCCACGGAGGAATGACACAGGACGAACGTGAACCAGTCAAAGCGGCATTTCAGGCTCACCCTGATATTTCACCTGTTCGCATTTTGTTGGCAACCGATGCGGCTTCCGAAGGTATTGATCTGCAGAATCACTGCAACTATCTCATTCACGTTGAGATACCCTGGAATCCGAACGTCATGGAACAGCGAATGGACGTATCGACCGACATGGTCAGAAAGAGCATGAAGTTTTTATTTGGCATCCGGTCGGGAAAGGGTTTTCAGCTACAGCAGATGCCAGTTTAACCAAACCCGGGAATCTTGCTGGTGACCACGAGTATCTGATGCGTGCTGTACTGAAAATCGAAGCCATTCGTGAAGATCTCGGCAGTGTTGGCCCAGTCATTGCGCAGCAAATCACCGAGGCGATGCTCGGTCGCCGCAATTATATGGACACTGCATCGGTAGAAGCGAAAGCTGCAATAGCAAGAAAATTTTTCACTGCTGAAAAACATCTTAAGGAACGCATAGTCCGGTTGCACGAACGGCTTATGGAAGCTAAAACCGATTTCAATCTATCCCCTGACCATATCGAACGAGCGGTTTCTGCCGCACTGGAACTTGCTGAAAAACCATGTCTAAAGCCGATATCTTTGCATGGAGCGCCAGCCGGAACTGTCTTTGACGTTTCGATTTTGCCAGGTTCTTGGGGCAAAACGACTATTGGGCTTGAGCATCCACATACAGGCAAACGTCGTCCCATCACTTTCGACCATGAAGTAGCCAAAGATAGAGACGATGTCGTATTGGCACATCTCAATCATCCACTTGTTCAGAGATGTCTTCGACTTCTTCGTGAAGAGATATGGCGGCTTGACGATATAAAGCGACTTCACCGGATAGTGGTTCGTATCATCCCTGATGGTGAAATAAACAATCCTGTCGTTTTGGTGTGGTCACGCCTTCTTATTACCGGCAGTGACCATCATCGACTGCATGAGGAGCTGACACTTTCGGGCGGTGAATTACGATATAACGGGTTCAATCGGATAACCCAGGTTGGTAAGATTGACTCAATGATCAATACTGGTAAGCCAATCGAACCAAGTCAAGCATTGTTCGGTCTCCTTAAGGAAAAATTTGAACAACAGGAAAAAGCTGTCATGGCTGCTGTCGAAGCGCGCTCTCGAGATCGTTTGAAGTTTTTGGAGAGCTCATTGGAACGGCGCAAGAAAAGCGAGATCGCGGACATTCAGACCGTTCTGGATGAGCTTGAGTCAAGCATTCAAAAGGAGCTGAATCATGATAAAGAAGATGGCCAACTTTTTCTCCCTGGTTTTTCCCCGGAGGAGATGGCACAGGTAAAGAAAGATTACCAGGCTTTAGAGGCTCGATTATCTCGGATACCAGATGAACGTGAGAAGGAAGAGGCATCAATAGAAAAACATTACGCAAACCCTGAGGATCGGACCTTCCCCGTGGCAATCATATTTTTAGTTCCACAATCCATAGCTGAAAAGTTCAGGAAGTCATGAAGAAATTATCCCCACATTCCGAATGGCTTTCACTGATTGATATTTCCGGGCCATTCATTACCATATCTATCCTGGAAAAAGCGTTTCCTCAAGGATTGGAAGCAGTTAAAACACCAAGGCGCCAGAATCTCCGTGCAGCGTATGATGAGTGGCGAGAAGCAGTTGATGAAAACGACTCTTTGTTGCATGAATTGCACAGGGAATGGGTACGCCTTGTGCTTGTTGATATGCTTGAATATGACGACGTATCGCTTGTGCCATTAATCAAATGGCTTGGTGAACTCCCGACAATCAGGTCGCAGGAAAACATTGGATCGTTCAGTCCGGACTGGATTGTTTGTGCTCCCAATAGCGCTAAGCCAAGGCTTTTCATATCGGTCGTGCCGCCAGATACCGATCTTGAATCGATAACAAAGGGTGATAGTTGGCCGGTATCAATGCAAGAACGGATGACTCTGCTTTGCCGTGAGCATGGTGTTCGCGTTGGCCTACTGACCGATGGTGAACGATGGATGGTTGTCAATGCGCCGGTTGGTTCAACGTCAAGTCATGCGTCATGGTATGCTCGCTTATGGTTTCAGGAGCCGATCACGCTCAAGGCATTTCAATCCTTGCTTGGAGTCCGACGTTGTTTCGGTCCACCAGAAGAGACGCTGGAGGCACTACTTGACGAATCACTCAAATACCATGATGAGGTTACCGATACTCTCGGAGAACAAGTTCGTCGAGCAGTGGAGGTGCTTGTGCAGTG
Organism: uncultured Chlorobiaceae bacterium; assembly: GCA_903820085.1. GTDB lineage: Bacteria > Bacteroidota > Chlorobiia > Chlorobiales > Chlorobiaceae > Chlorobium. Next base: position 27,924 of record CAIJGA010000029.1, on the reverse strand, counting down.
TTTGGATAAGGCTGACCAAGACCGTAACCGTGAACTGCTCAAAGAGGTCAAGCCAACAGAACTCTATGAAGCAGGGTTGACCGTCATGATGCGGTTGGTTTTCATACTTTGTGCCGAAGAGCGTGGTCTTTTACTTTTAGGCGATTCTGTTTACGATCAAAGTTATGCCGTATCGACCTTACGCGGGCAATTGGAGGAAGATGCTGATCGGCACGGCCCAGAAGTACTTGATATCCGACATGACGCATGGGCGAGATTATTGACGGTTTTTCGTGCAGTCTTTGGTGGCATTGAGCATGAAACCCTACGGATGCCTGCGCTCGGCGGTTCTCTCTTTGATCCTGATCGATTTCCGTTCCTTGAGGGGCGGGCAAAAGGAACATGCTGGTTGGATACTACTTCTGCCCCATTGCCCATCGACAACCGCACCGTATTGCTGCTCTTGAACTCCTTGCAGATACTTGAGCAGGCAGGAGGAGCGATGTTGCTCTCTTATAGAGCACTTGATGTCGAACAGATAGGCCATGTATACGAAGGTTTGCTTGAAAATACCGTTGCTCGCGTACCCTGCGTAACCCTTGGACTGATTGGTTCGCAGAAGGCTAAAAACCCAAATATATCACTGACCAAACTTGAGTCGGCTAAGCTGGAAGGTGATAACGTTTTAATAACTCTGATCGGAGAAATAACAAAACGGAGCGAGTCGGCCATACGGAACGGGCTCACAAAACCTATTGATGAGTCTTTTTTTGCAAAAGTGCAGGGCTTATGCGGAGGAGACTCTGAACTTACCGACCGAATCCGGCCCTTCGCAAACCTTATTCGTGCAGATGCATGGGATGATCCGATTGTTTACCGGGCGAACTCCTTGATGGTCACACTTGGGGTTGACCGGCGGGAAACGGGCACCCATTACACCCCAAAATCCCTCACCGAGAGTATTGTAACCACCACACTCGAACCGATCGTGTATGTCGGTCCTGCCGAGGGCAGAATTCGTGAAGATTGGACACTCAAGTCATCCCAAGAGATTCTTGAACTCAAGGTCTGTGATCCCGCTATGGGCTCTGGTGCCTTCCTTGTCCAGGGATGCCGTTACCTTGGGGAGAAACTTGTTGAAGCATGGTTGCATGAAGAGACTTCCGGTAAGGTGATCACTATTGACGGTGAGGCTCTTGATGACCTTGGTTTCGCTGAACCGATGCCAGTTGCTTTTGACGAACGCTTGACCATAGCTCGTCGGATAGTTGCAGAACGTTGTTTATACGGCGTAGATATTAACCCGCTGGCTGTAGAACTGGCCAAACTCTCGATTTGGCTCGTCACTTTGGCTAAGGGACGGCCTTTTGGTTTTCTTGATCACAATCTTCGTTCCGGCGACAGTCTGCTTGGAATTCATCGACTGGATCAGCTTACCTATTTGACGATGAAACCTGAGACAGGGCGTCATCAACTTCGGATTTTTGGGCAGAATATTGAGGCTGCAGTAAAAGAAGCTCTTGAACTGCGCAAGAAACTTCGCTCAATTCCAATTAGGGACATTCATGATGTGGAAGCCATGACTCGTTTGGATTTGGAAGCAAGGAAGAAACTCGAACCTATTGAGTTGATCGCTGATGCCATGATCGCTGAGGTACTTCGGCACAGTGAAAATCCACGAACTCTTGATTCGGCATTTCATGCTCTTGCTACCACAGCAGGTGAATATTTGAGTGGTAACTATGAGATAGGAGCAGCCATTACCAGTCAGGCAATGGCTGTTCTGTCTTATGATTTAACACAAAATAAGTTATTAAGAAAACCGTTTCATTGGGCGCTGAAATTTCCGGAAGTATTTAATACCATGTATAGTGGATTTTCGGCAATCATTGGAAATCCTCCATATATGGGGGGGCGTGTGATTTCTTCTTATACTGGTACATCCTATTATAGAGCATTAGATACTGTAAGAAACAATGTTTCTGGCTCTCCAGATTTATGTGTATTCTTCCTGCTTCGTGCTTATGCTCTGCTTACTTCTCAGGGGTGCCTTGGATATGTAACGACAACAGCAATAAAGGATACTGGAAACAAAGAAGTTGGCTTCGACCAAATAATTAAAAATAACAGTACGATTTATTTCGCAAATCCTACTATGCCTTGGCCCGGAACTGCTTCGGTTGTTGTTTGTCAGTTTTCTTTAATTAAAGGAGTATGGTTAGGGCAAATAATTTTATCCAACACAAAGGTAAAAAAGATATCTGCACAGTTAGATTCACTGGATGATTTGGAGATTTTTGCGCTCAAAAAAATGCGAAATTTGAAATCTGATGGATACAAGCTAATGGGAGAAGGGTTTGTTTTAAATAAAGATGAAATGTTGGCAATACAATATATCGACAAAGACACTGATGAAATCATAATGCCTTATTTTGGAGGTGAAGATATTGTTGAAATGCCAACACTAAAGGCTAATCGCTGGGTAATTGATTTTGAAGAAAAAAGTTATGAAATAATACAGCGATGGCCAGCGACTCTCAAGCGAGTAGAACGTTTCGTCAAGCCATTTAGAGATTGTCAAAATGGACAAATCCATCAGGATTGCTTTTGGAAATTTTGGGATATGCGACCTAAGCTACGAGATGCCCAGAATTCAGGCAAGACTTACCTGATTATGCCTGCAGTATCAAAATATATAGTAATTCGCAGATATAAAGGCAAAGCTGGTTTCAACCAGAAAACAAAAGCAGTATTCTTATCTCAATATGGTGAGTTTGCAGTCCTTCAGTCAGATATACACGATATCTGGGCTAGATGGCGATCAGGAGCCCGCGGAATTACATTATCGTATTCGACATCTAAAGCGCTAGATACATTCCCTCTACCTATTGTGATTTCAAAGGCACTCAATAAAATAGGTGAGCAGTATTACAATACACGTGAAAATATCTTATTAAATCTCAATGTTGGCCCAACTCAATTTTATAATTTTATACACAATCCAAATAGGACAGATCAATATCTAATTGAATTTCGTGCAATTATTTGTGATCTTACGAGACTTGTGCTTGAATCATATGAATGGAGCGACATCCAATTAGATTATGATTTTAGAAAAGTATTATATCTTCCGAAAACTGATTGTGTCCGTTTCACCTTTTCAGATCAGATTCGTATAGAGATACTTGACCGTCTTTCAAGACTAAATAGACTTCGATATGAAGAAGAAGTTAAACAAGGTTTTCACGGAAATACTACAAGTCAGATGTTTACAAATGCGGACAATAAAAACTATTCATTTAATGAACGTCAAAGTATAAATCTTATAGGTCTTCCTCTGAGATGATTGTAGCGAATGATCCTGCAAAAGACATATTAGAGTATTTGTTGGCCAACGAAGGCTGGTTTTCAAAAGACGATATTCTTTCACAAATCGATATCTCTACCAATTTATGGTTATCGACGATCAATCAACTTTGTTCTGATGGTTTTGTCGAACGACAAGGAGATACGCGTGGGGCTCAATATAAATTTAAAACAAGGAGTTAAGCTATATGAGTAATGAATCCCAAGATGTTGCGATTGCAATACCAACCAAACAATTTTTTGTTTCAATGTTGACGCGAGATATTAGTTTGGCCGATGCGATTCTAGATCTTGTTGATAATTGCCTTGATGGGGCACTCAGATCTGCTCATGGGGGGCAAGTCGATTACTCAAGTTACTTTGTAAAAATTACCTTGAATGCGGAGTTCTTTTCTATTGAGGATAACTGCGGAGGAATCCCACGGGAGGTCGCTAAAAATTATGCCTTCAAGATGGGCCGTGAACCAGATGATAATCGCGACTCTGAAAATGAGACCATCGGCATGTATGGTGTAGGTATGAAACGGGCGATTTTCAAAATGGGTCGAGGAGCTAAGGTAAGTACCCTTTATCAAGACGATGCCTTCGAAGTATCCATTACTTCGGATTGGCTGGATAATAAGGATTGGGAGCCGATACCCATTAGGGATGCCGATGCGAGTTCCCGTCTACAAGAATCAGGGACAGCCATCCTTGTGGACACTTTGTATCCGGGAGTAGCCAAGCATTTTACCAATGATGCGTTTAAGAATGAGCTTAAAACAGCTATTGCTGAGCATTTTACAATGTTTCTTCAGCGTGGGCTCAGTATTTCAGTGAATGGTCAAGTCATAGAGCCGATCCATGTTGAGGTACTTGTTTCTGAGGAGGTTAATGGGCCAGCTCCGTATGTTTTCGAGAAAACCATTGATGGTGTCCTTGTTTCAATAACAGTTGGCCTTAATACCGGAAGGGGGCTTGCTTCAGATGATGATGAAGCCCCTGATTTCGAAAGAGATAGATCAGCTATAACGGCAGGATGGACAGTTTTTTGCAATGATCGGGCAGTGATCGTGGGTGATAAAAGTCGCCTTACTGGTTGGGGAGATAGTATACCTCTATATCATTATCAGTTTTCAATAATCACTGGTATCGTTGAATTCCGGTCAAAACTTGCGGAAAAGCTTCCGGTTACTACAACAAAACGAGCGCTTGATACATCGTCAGACATCTGGTTACAAGCACTGGTGAAAATGAAAGAGGGAATGCGAGTTTGGATCGACTATACAAATACCTGGAAGAATCACCCAAGATCCGAGCAAACCCAACACTGGGAGAAGGCAAAGTCACTTCCTCTTAGAGATGCTATCGAACTTGTTTCCAAAAGGGAAAAAGCCCAGAAAATTGTGGGTATTATCGAATTCAATCCTAAAAAACAACATGTTATTCCGATCCCTCCAACACAAAAACCGTCTTCCCGTAGGATCGTTTTTTCACGGCCAATAGAACAAATTAAAATGGTCTCGAAATCATTGTTTGATACATACGATGAGCAACCTGGAGTTGTAGGTGACAAATGTTTTGAAATTGTGCTGTTAGAGGCAAGTAAGCTTGAGGAGACTGGAAATGAGTAATGGAGCATCATTGCCATATAAATTACGTCCAAACAAAGCTGTCGACCGGGAACTATTTCTTGCACTGCTTGGGCGACTCGCAGCAACTCTAAAGATTGAATCTTATCGTTATGTAAGCTTAGGGGGCGCATTTCTTGAAGACTTCAGGCTTATTCATGCTCGATTAGGCATTTGCGATATGGTGTGTGTTGAAGCTGAAAAGGATGTTCATACACGACAAATATTTAATCGACCAGTTGATTCAATTCTATGTGTTTATAGCACACTAGAAAATTACCTCGACTCTAATGACTTCGACAAGCCTGTTATTATCTGGTTTGATTATACCGCCCCTGGCGAAATCAGTGAGCAAATTGAACGGTTTGCAAGAACGATTTCCGAAGTTCCTATTAATAGCATATTACGAATAACACTCAATGCCAATCCACAATCTCTGGGAACGCCAAAATCAGATGAAATTGGTGCCCGAGTTGGTAGATTAGATGGCGATACAGGGCAAAAACAAACTATTCAAGAGTGGCGGCTTGATCGTTTCCGTGAACGTCTTGGTGTGTTGGTTCCAAGCGACTTAAAAGCTGATGGAATGACGTTTAAAAATTTCGGGAAAAGTGTTTTACACGTGCTTTATCTCGCGGTTGAAAAAGAGGTGTTAAGTCTTCCTGATCGAGAAGTTGTCTGGGCATTGTCTACTCACTATGCTGATGGCCAGCCAATGGTTACCGCTACTCTCCTTATTAAAGATGACAATCAGGAACAACTACAGACTCTAATCAAAGAATGGTCGTTTAATTCAACCCCAACAACACCCAGGAAAATTGATATGCCCGCCCTCTCAACGATAGAACGACTTACAATGGAGTCATGCTCAAATCCAAGGGAAAGAATGGGTTACGATCTTCCAAAGTCAGAAATTGGTGAAGATCCATTTGAGATGTTTCGACAATACTATCGGGTATATCCCCATTTTGCTCGAATTGATCTCTGATTAAAGTAAAATAGTCAGTATGAATCAAAAAGGAATTTTTATGACGCACACCTTGGATACACCAACTAATGCATGGTTGATTCGTATCGCCGATAGAGTGAGATTTCCCCAATTCTCAGTGACCATCGAACAATATTTATCGTCTTATCAAAGAATTGTAGAAGGTGACGGTATTCTGATAGCAACCTGTGATTGTCTCCAAGCAGTAGCATTCGCTCGCGTTTACCGAATTAGAGAAGAAATAAGCGAAACAACATTTTTCTTTGACAGTATCGTGTCTGTCAAGGGAAACAAAACCCTCCTTGAACTTGATATTGCGATAGATGAATCAAGTGAAGTGATTCTGCGATTGGGGTGGGCTGACTTCGAAAAGGCATTATCCATTGCCTGTGGATTCAATTTCAATGCGCTTCCGAAACTTTCCGGTGAAACAGCAAAAGAACAAGCTTATGTCCGGGAATTGTTACAGTACGCTGTGGTAGATGACCTTTTAGGACCTGCTGATGGACCGGATGAAGAGATTGTAGGGATGAGTGTGCGTGACCGCTATCTGGTAGGAAAACTGGCACCGATGTCTCGAAATAATGGCGAATCAACTGATTCGCCTTTCTCGGAAGAAGAGAATCCGGATGGCGAAGTTCCTGCCGATCTCACCCCTCTTGTCAATCCGGATCACATCTCGCGAGATAAGGTGCCATCATCTTCGACAGATGATGATGAGGAGAAAGAGATTGACACATCAGTCAATCAATCGCTCGTTCCTTCATCAATGGGATTCACGTTCTGTGTTGATGGCGCATTGGAGAATGTGCAACTTTTTGCCAATTGGGGCCGATACGAGCGAACTGAAAGTGAAATTATAGATGAGAAAACGGGTAACACCAGACGTTGCTGGAAGCGCATACCGTCCGGAGGTTCAACCAATGTTTCATTGAAGCGAAGAACTATTGAGCCTATTATGATCGATAGTGAATGCCCGGAAATTATCGTGCAGGGGACGGTGAGTGCAAAGCTTGAGAATGGCGACCGTTTGGTGACATTATTTTTGGTGAACACGCAGACTATGGCTGAAAAGAAGAATCAGGATCAGTACTGGATCTTTCAGCCCCAACTCACTGTTCGTGATGTAAACGGACATGCAATATTTCACCGTCGTCCGATTTTAAAGGATGAACATTTTGATGATGAACGCGAAGCTCAGGAGATGATTTATCGGGACAGAGTTGAGTTTGCGGTTGGGCATGGTGTGTCGGTTCATTCAAAGGTGTCTGAAAACGACCCAGAACTCGCTTTGGAGGTAAAGACGACTGTTCTCCCGGAATACGAGATAAAGGTCACCGAAACACCTGGTCTTAAACCGGAAGATCGACTTGCCATGCGTCAACTTCTTGATGATGGGTGGCTTGATATGGGGCGACTTGCAGAACTTGAGTGTCATGAGCTTGTCAAGGGGTTACGTATTCTCACCGATGACTATGCCGTATGGATCGCTGAGAACCAGGAAAAGATCAAAACGGATTTGGGCGGTTATGAAAATGCAGCCAATGTTTCCATTGAGGCTTGTAACGATATCCTTGTCCGACTGAATGAAGGTATCAATGTCTTGGAAAACGACGAGCGTGCATTGACTGCTTTTCGTTTCGCCAATCAAGCAATGGCATCCCAGCGCATACATAGTATCTACGCTTTGGCGAGACGTCGTGGAGACAAAGTCACGCTTGATGATTTGAACGTCAGAAAAAATCGATCATGGCGACCGTTTCAGTTGGCATTCATGTTGCTATCAATACCAGCACTTGCTGATCCGAACCATCGTGACAGAACCCAGCCATTGGTGGCTTTTGCGGATCTTCTATGGTTTCCTACCGGTGGCGGTAAAACAGAAGCTTACCTTGGCGTTGCTGCCTTCACGATGGGAATTCGTCGACTGCAAGGGAACCTGGGTGGACTTGATGGTAGTCGTGGTCTTTCTGTCATCATGCGTTATACGTTACGTCTTCTTACCATCCAGCAGTTCCAGCGTGCAACGGCATTGCTCTGTGCCATGGAAGTGTTACGCAGGGATAAGCTGGAGGTTTGGGGAGAAGAACCTTTTTCTATCGGCTTATGGGTCGGTCAGCGAGTCACGCCGAATACGACAGAAGAAAGCCATGACGCCATTGTTGCTGCTCGAGATGGGCAACGGCCAACAATGAGTTCACCGGCACAATTGACCTTTTGTCCTTGGTGTGGTGCCGAGATTGTTGAGACGAGAGATATTGAGGTCAAGCGGTACAATAATGATGTCGGCAGGACAATTATCTATTGCGGAGACAAATACAATTGTGATTTCCGGCGGTCGGCTACAGATAGCTTAGGCTTGCCTGTCATCGTGGTCGATGAAGAGATCTATCGCCGTCCTCCCTCAATGCTGATTGCCACTGTTGACAAATTCGCCATGATGGCATGGCGTGGACAAGTCCGAACACTTTTCGGTAAAGTTAGTGAGGAGTGCCCCCGACATGGTCTGCTTTGGCCTGGTGCCGAGTGTACTGGAACCCATAATAAAAAAGGGAATTTGCCGAGTGTCAGTGTTAAAAAAATCATACCGATACGCCCTCCGGATCTGATCATTCAGGATGAGTTCCATCTCATCAGCGGCCCATTGGGTACGATGGTTGGTTTGTATGAGACTGTCGTGGATGAACTTTCTACGTGGTCGATTGATGGCAAGTCGATAAGACCCAAGGTGATTGCTTCGACGGCTACGGTACGAAAGGCTGCTGAGCAAGTGAACAATGTTTTTCTTCGTAAGGTCGCCATTTTCCCTCCACATGGCCTTGATGTGGAAGACAATTTCTTCTCTGTGCAGCGCTCTGTAAAGGATAAACCAGGTCGCCTTTACATGGGGATATGTTCTCTGGGAAGTTCACGGCCAGCCGTGTTAATTCGAGTTTATGTCGCGTTGCTTACCGCTGCGCAATCGCTATTTGAGCATTTTGGACTCGTCGCAGATCCCTACATGTCTGTTGTCGGCTACTTCAATTCATTGCGAGAGCTTGGTGGGATGCGCCGTTTGGCTGAGGATGATGTCCAAACGCGTGCATTTCGTGTCCAGATGAGTGATGTGAACCGACCTGGATTGTCTCAACGACGCGTTCGCAACGTTGATGAACTTACCTCCAGAGTCTCCAACAAGGAGATTCCAAAGAAACTTGATCAACTGGAGGTCAAATTTAAACCTGCATGGGAAAAGGGTGAGACCCAAGCAATAGATATCGTTTTGGCGACCAACATGCTTTCGGTTGGTGTCGATATCAATCGTATTGGTCTGATGGTGGTAAATGGACAGCCGAAGAACACTGCTGAATACATACAGGCGACAAGCCGTATTGGTCGTTTTTTCCCTGGATTAGTTTTTACCGTCTTGACTTGGTCACGGCCTCGTGATCTATCGCATTACGAAACGTTCGAACATTACCATGCAACATTCTACAAGCATATTGAGGCACAATCGGTGACACCTTTTGCACCTCGGGCCCTTGATCGCGGATTGACAGGAGCTATGGTGAGTCTGTTGAGACTTGAAAACGAAGTGATGACCCCTAATGCAGGGGCACAATCGCTTGATAGTTCCGGGCAAGATGAAGCCATGAAAGTCAGAAGTGCCCTCTCTGATAGGGCTTGGAAAGTGAACGATAAAGCCTCCAAATCAACGACAGACAATATGGCTGCTGACCGGATTGACCAATGGGTAAAAGAGTCCATAAAGCCAGGTCGAAGATTGGGTTATGAAACCGAACGTAGGCAAGGTGACCTTGCAGCTCTTCTCAAGAAGCCTAGCGCTTTGGCTTGGGATGCATTTACTGTACCCATGTCACTGCGAGAAGTCGAGCCTGGCGTGCAGTTAGTTATGGATGCGACAAAACTTGAAGATGCTCCGCTGTGGCATGCAAAAACAAAATCATCTATAACAAAAGGAGGTGCCGCATGAGCACTTATCTCGTTGGACAGGTACGCCCCAGTCAATTGATATGGTCGTATGGGCCTGGTGCCTTGATAGATTTACCGAACCTTTCGGTGATCACCATGGGGCTGGATCGCTGGAACATAGACCGTTGTCTGCCTATTGAAGAGGCACGTCTTCTTGCTGAAGTTCGTCGAGTACTTGGGCCTCAAGTCAATCGGCTTCGAATGTCCCCTTTTCAAACTGAAAAAAGTTCTGACCCATTGTCAGCGGAAGGGAAAGTTGGTGTTCCTGTACGCCCGTTCCCTCGTTGGCTCAGATGTGTTAAATGTGGACTGCTTGCCGAATATGATTCAGGATTGTTTGATATAAAAGCAAATCCGTTTCGACCAGAACAAACACATTTCGTTCATTCGAACTGCGAAAAAGGCAGAAACGCAGATGCCGTTCCTGCCCGTTTTTTGCTTGCTTGTCGAAACGGTCATTTAGATGACTTTCCATGGCGGTGGTTTGTGCATGGCGGTCCATCCGATTGCAATGGGACGCTACGGTTTTTTGAAAGAGGAGCCTCACTTCAAACTGAAAATCTTTGGGTAAAATGTGATACCTGCGGAGCGGCTCGATCAATGGTGCATGCTTTTGGTCAGGATTCAAAGGATAATTTACCGGCCTGTAGAGGCCGACATCCCCACCTCAATAGTTATGAGGATTGTGACGAAGAACCCAGAACTATTCTTCTCGGCGCGACCAACGGATGGTTTCCAATAACATTATCCGTGCTTGCCATTCCTCTTGAGAAGGATCTGATTGGGCAATTTATCCTTGATGGATGGGAATATTTTTCGGATGCCGAATCGGCAGATGAAATCAAATTTACTATCAAGACCTTGACTAAAACTGGTAGTCTACCGGGTATCGATAAATGGGACTACCAAGAAATTTGGAACGCCATACAAGCCAAGAGAGAAGGTAAAGTCAGCAATACCATTATCACCGAAGGTGATATCAAAACACCTGAATGGAATGTACTCACTGCGAATGAGCCGCCAACTGATTGGCCACATTTTATGGGTAGAAAAGCTGATGCGCCATCAGCATATAGAGGAACGTTGGCTGATGTGTTGCTTTTGGAAAGGCTTCGTGAAGTGAATGCTCTCATTGGCTTTACCCGTGTCGAGGCCCCTGAAGAATCGACTGCTCCAGATGATCGGCCGCCGATGGCCGAACTATCGCGAGAAAAACCGGAATGGGTTACTGCCAGCGAAGTACATGGTGAAGGGATATTTATCAGATTCGATGAAAATGCTGTCGCACTATGGGAACATCAGAAATCTGTTCAATCAAGGAGTCGTAAACTTGAGGCGGGACATCAGGGATGGCGCAATTCCAGAAATCTCGATCCCAATCAGGGTTATCCCGGTATTCGCTATGTCATGCTCCATACATTCGCACACCTCCTCATCCGTGAGCTTGCACTTGAATGCGGTTACAATGCTGCAAGTATCCGGGAACGAATCTACGCTAATAGCGACACTGAATCTCCTATGGCGGGAGTGTTGCTTTATACTGCCGCAGCGGACTCTGACGGTACGTTGGGTGGATTGGTTGAGCTTGGAAAACCCGATAACCTCGGAAGACTGATTTTACAGGCCATTGATCGAGCAACGATCTGTTCTTCCGATCCACTTTGTTCAGAGCACAATCCGGGTAAAGATAGTTCCTTACATAATGCAGCATGTCATGCATGTACATTTGTGGCGGAAACATCATGCGAACGGGGGAATCGATACCTTGATAGAGCGTTGATCGTCAATACTTTCGAATCACAAAATGCAGCATTCTTCGATTCGAATGGAGTTACTCATGAATGAACTTATGGCAGTGATTGCAGAATTTGGAGAGAAATTGCATCCCGACCGAATCACTGCAATTGCGACAAAAATTGAGACTATGAGCTCAATTGAGGAATTCGATCACAGTAAGTCAGGTTTTGGACCAAACGCAGACAAGGATATGATTGATCGATTGCTGAAAGCTTGGAGTAAAGCAAGCGATGTATCGCCCAGGGATGTGGCGTTTTCTCTGCGGGGAGCTTCAGCTAACGCATGTCTGAGAGATAAAAAGGAGTCCGTTGAGCTGGTATGGACTGGCCCATCGACTGGTTTGGTGCCTGTTCGTCATACGGAGCAGGTACTGTGTGAGGTTATAGATTCGGCAAAGCGTCAACTGTTCATTGTGAGTTTTGTCGCTTACCAAGTTGATTCTATCATCAGTGCATTACGTCGTGCTATTGACAGAAAAGTTCAGATTGAGGTTTTATTCGAAAACTCATCCGAGCATGGAGGTAGAATCAATCATGACTCGGCCAGTGTATTGCGAGAGTTGCTATCGAAAGTGAATATTTATACCTGGAGTTCAGGTAAAAAAGCCGGAAGGGATTGTTTGGGTGCCGTTCATGCGAAGTGCGCCCTTGCCGACGGGGAACTCGCCTTCATAACCAGCGCTAATCTTACGAAAGCAGCAATGGAGATAAATATGGAAGCGGGTGTCCTTGTGAAGGGAGGAGACCTTCCTGCCAGACTCCAAGATCATTTGAATGCCTTGATTGCAACCAAGATCGTCGAGAGGGTAAACGAGAACGTCGAACAATAATCAAGACAATCGGGAGCACGGAATGCCGGACAATGAACAATACAAAATGACGGTTGATTTGAACGTCCTCGATCATCTTGGGATCAATCTTTACAGCAATATCGCTGCGGTTCTAACCGAAGCAGTCGCGAATGCATGGGATGCAGATGCGGAGAACGTCGATATCGTCATCGATCCTGAGGAAAAGTTGATAGAAATCAAGGACGACGGTATTGGTATGTCGATCGAAGACATGAACACCAAATACCTCCGTGTTGGTTACCGGCGACGCGACGAAGACAAGCAAACTGGGAGAACCACGGCCAAAGGGCGACCCGTGATGGGAAGAAAGGGGCTTGGAAAGCTCTCGTTGTTTTCCATCGCCAATACGATAGAAGTTTATTCTGCCAAGGATGGGGAATCACATGGGCTGAGGATGACCATCGAGGGAATCAAAAAGTCTGTTCAGCAAAAGGAACCCTATTACAGCCCGGTCTCGTTATCCAACGAAGAAGTCAAGGTTACCCACGGAACCATGATCCTATTAAAGGATATAAAACGTTTGCGGCTTGGACGTGGAGTCAATGCCTTGAGGAAACGCCTCGCTCGTCGTTTTTCCGTGATCGGTGAAGCCCATGGATTCAAGATATTCATAGACGGTCAGCCCCTCAGTAGTGCTGATCGAGGAGATCTTCCTGTGGTCCAGTTTCTCTGGAGTTTCGGGACTGAGGAGCCAGACCTTTCTTCTGCATCTCAACTGCTGGAACATGAAGCTCTTTCCAACCGACTTGACACTTGGGAAGTGGAGAGGACGGTCAAAGGATGGATCGGGACAGCTCGCTTTCCGAAACAGCTCGACAGCGATGATGCAGGAAACCTGAACAGCATCGTAGTGTTTGCAAGGGGTAGATTGTTTCACGAGAACATCCTCGACAAGCTGAACGATGGTCGTCTCTATACCAAATATCTCACTGGTCAGATTGAAGCCGATTTTCTGGATACGGATGACGATCCTGATATCGCGACGAGTGACAGACAACGTGTTCAAGAAGATGATCCGAGATATAATCAATTGATAGTTTTTCTGAAAAATCAGCTTACGCAAGTTGAAAAGCGTTGGAATGAATGGCGGCGGCTCCACGAAGTGGAAAAGGCGAAAGAAACTTCACCGGCTTTGGCCGAGTGGTTGGACAATCTGCCGCAAGGATTCAGAAAAAGTGCAGAAACGCTGATTTCCAAGCTAAGCGCCTTGCCCATCGATCAAGAGGATGACAGGAAACTTTTATACAAACATGGCATCTTGGCTTTTGAACGGATGAAATTGCGTGGTTCGGCGGAGGAGTTGGCCTCACACGTGCATAACATCGACAAGCTGCTGGCGATACTCGCCGACAGGGATTCTCTTGAAGCCTCTCTATATCGGGATATCGTCAAATCCCGTCTCGATGCAATCAAAGATTTTCAAGGGGTTGCCGATGATAACGCCAGAGAAAGTGTTCTGCAGAAGTATCTGTTCGACCACCTCTGGTTACTTGATCCTGCGTGGGAAAGAGCTACATCCAGTGCGGTCATGGAAACAAGACTGACGACGGATGGCGTGCTTACCCAAGACATGACCGAAAAGGAAAAGCTCGGACGGGTCGATATCGCCTACCGCACGATGGCAGGAAAACACATCATCGTCGAGTTGAAACGGGTCAACAGGAAAATGAAGCTGTTGGAGTTGCCGGAACAAGGTCAAACTTATGTTGACAAATTAAAAAAAATTCTGCTGGCCCAAGGTGACCCGACTCCGAACATTGAAGTCGTTTTTGTGCTTGGGGTACCTATAGATGAAGAAGGAAACAATCCTGAACGGTTGAAGTCGTCAATGGCAGCGATCTCTGCGGGGAGTAGAGTCGTCCATTATGACTCTTTGATTCAAGGAGCACAAATGGCTTATTCGGAATACTTGAACAAGAGCAAGCAATTGGACAAGCTTGAAAGGATTGTAGACAGGATTTGATTTTCGGTTGATTCAAGGGAATGGAAATGGATACAATAGACAAAGCGACACGCTCGAAAATCATGTCTCATGTCGGGCAAAAGAACACTGCTCCTGAATTGAGACTTCGAAAGGCTTTGCATCGAAAGGGATTGAGATATCGTCTTCATGATAAACAGTTGTCGGGTTCACCCGATATAGTTTTACCTCGGTACAAGTCCGTCATATTCGTTCATGGTTGCTTTTGGCATCGACATGAAGATTGCAAGTTCGCAACAACACCTGAAAATAGACGGGATTTCTGGTGGGATAAATTTCAGACAAATATTGATCGTGATAGAAAAAATATAAAGATTCTTCTTGACAATGGTTGGCGAGTGGCTGTAGTTTGGGAATGCTCTTTGAAAGGAAAAGATTCGAATGTTGATTATGTGGTGACTTCTTTGATGAAATGGCTTTCTATGGGTGATTCGTATTTTGAAATAGGAGGTGGGGATTTAACAAATTGAATTAATGAGTTGTGTCAAGAGGGAATTTCATTTGCCGGATCAATCCAATAATTAGTGAGAGCGTTTTGCCGGAGGGAAAAAAATGACAAAAGAGCAAGAACTGATGAGTTTTCTTGGGGAGCATATCTTCAATCCTATTCTTGATTCACCGCATGCGTCAGCAGAATTAAAGCAAGGTGTACGTTACACTATCATGCGCATGAATGAACGTGATGCGGTTGGTATGGTTCACTATTTCTGGACGGCCGTTGTTGGAACCGACAAGAGCGTGCCATTTGCCAGGCGAATGAAAAAGGAAGGGTTCCTCCGTTTTGAGGAAATTGTAGAAGACTTTCGAGACCGATTTAACGATGCGTGGATACGTCGTCGGTAGTGAATGCTTTTTAATTAAAAATGTTGCTCACCATAAGGATTTTCTATACTGTTATATTTATATCAAGATTGTAAAGAGCTGTTTTTTAATTCATATTCATAATAGATTTTATGTATAAAATAAAAGATTTAGTGTTTTGGCTAGGTAAAAAAGCTATTATTGTTGGTACTAAAGAGCAGCCACGTATACCTGGCCCTAATGGAGATCCTTTTAATCGAAAGATTATTCCTTTCAAGGATAAATCTATGGATTATCAAATCATGTTTGAAAATCCCGATGGTAGCTTTCAGGGGCCAGTCGATCCATTCGAGTGTAGGGAAAATGATTTGGAACCAAGAAATCCTGGGGTTTGAATAGAAATCTCATGGTTAGTGAGCATGTAAAATTTATGCTTGCGGACGTGCCCCCCCGTCTATGATGTCACAAGCTTAGAAATGCAATTGAGGGATGTTTTTGATATCATTCACTTCAGTCATCCAGAGAAAAAGCGTCAGCGATATCCTTTTCAATGGCCAGGACTTCAGCATCTGTTAACGATGCGAACTCTTTCTGGCGTCGGCGAAGAGGGAGTTTCATGCCGTTTTGGGTGATGAACATGATGAGGTCGCGTATCTGGTTTCCGGGCATATCGATGTGCTCACCAATTGACGTCAGAGCGAGGTCATAACATTTCAGGTAGTGCACCTCCTTCGGAAGCAGGGTTGTGATGGTGTGCTTGACACAGGTGTAGAGATATTCGGCAAGTGCCGTGTAGTCGCCGAACCGGTAGAGATCGGTGGTATCAATAAGCACTTCGACGTTGCCCTTTGGCGTTGGCTGCCAGTCGATAGATGACATGAGCGGTGCGCTGAAGTCACGCAGGGCTTGCCGGTACTTCTCGATATGCTCAAGCATGACGGCGCTGACCGGAAAAACCATGCCCGCAGGTGCAAATTTCCGCTCGGCAAGAATATGATGAACGAGCGCCCTGTGCAATCGCCCATTGCCGTCCTCGAAGGGGTGCATGAAAATAAATCCGAATGCGATCAGAGCGGCATGAATGACTGGATCAACTGAGCCACCGCTCATGATGCGGTGACTATCCAGAAGTCCCTGCATCAGAGAGGGGAGATCCTGTGGCCGTGCACCGATGAACTCCGGAACCGGCTCGCCATCACGATTGCGTTCACCCAGAAAGACTCCTTCAGAGCGAAGCCCCTTGGCAACAAAACGGTTGTCCTGGATGAGTTTTCCATGTATCTCTATGATTACGGAGAGAGAGAGCGGCAGGCGCCCAGCCTGCTGAATGACCAGTGCCCAGCGTTCGATCCGGTTCCGGGCTGGTCGCTCTCCCTCAATAGCAAACGAAGCACGGCTGTCGGCAAGAAGCAGAAAGCTGGCTGCACGACGCCAGACATCCTGACTGGTTCTGCCCATGACCAGCTCTACCTGAAGAGAGAGTGCGGCCTTGGTGAAGGCTTGCAGCACCTCTGTTTTACGGACAATAGGGCAGAAGTCACGGTCACCCAGAAGGTTGTTTGTGATTTTGTGTCGTATTGATTGCCTCTGCGGCCCGGTGAAATACTTCTCTGGGTCAAGAAGCGGCAGGTAGCGCACTCCGGGTGAAATGTCTTCAAGCGAAAGCCTCTCGCCGGTGAGCCATTCATAAAGAAACCAGAGTCTTCGGGCTTGCTGTTTGCCCTGGTAGGTTGTAATGACCGCTGTGACCGTTTTTGCTCCCAGCTTGATGAGGATGCTTTTAAGAATAAGCAGGTCAAGTGTTTCATGCTTGAGAGCAAAAAAGATGTGCCCTGCAACATTGCCCTCCGGCTGGTATCGCTGGTCATAGACACGTATCCCGTTTTCCATCCGGACACTCCCTCTGACATGTCCGGTCGCAACCGCACAAATCTCCCTTAACGGCAGTTCTGTACCCAATGAGTGCTGCAGTGCAGCATAACCGACCCATCGGCGGCTGGCATCAACGGTGATCTCGGTATCGGAAATGGTTGGGATCGTGCTCTGCATAATTGTCGAAAAATGAATGTTGGCGTCGAATTACTATGCATGATAATGCTTTTTGTCGAATTTCATGCATTTCTGGGCAATGGGAAGCTGTTTTCGTTCAGCTCTGCTAGTGCATCACAATGGCTTCACTGGTAATTGAATAACTCTCGGGTTCGCAACACCCCCTTTTTTAAACAGATCTATCAATCATACCCGGAGTACCGGAAGGAATCCGCCCGGCAGGCCATTTATGCCAGCCTGCCGGCGGGTCTATCGTAAGCTATACTGGCTTCACGTACAGCAATCCGTAAGGTAAGCTGCGGGTGCCTGACCGCTCCAATCTGATCTGAAAAGACATGGTCAGTGGGTCATCCTTTTTTCCCCTCATTTTTATGGCGGGTATGCTTCTGCCCGTCTTCTCTACTCTTTACCATCCTTCGTGGGTTCTCATCTTCGAAACCGGGTGAAAAATGGCTTGGCGATGCTATCAGAAGATTGAGGCTGCCGCCGGCAACTCCTCCCGCTGTCGCTGGGGCGGGTAGCCGGTGGAGGGCAGCCCGGCGTTCAAGTCATGCAGTCAGACCGTCCTCGCTTGTCCCCTGTTGCTGTAGTGCACGTTCGCATTGCATCAATCACTAACCTACGGAGGCGTTATGTCAGTTACTGTCTATGAAATCATCACCGGTCAGATTATTGCCCAGCTTGAAAAAGGCGTTGCACCCTGGCGTCAGCCCTGGAGCGTCGGTTTACCGAAAAACCTGGTTTCAGGGAAGGTTTATCGTGGTATCAACCTCTTTTTACTCTCCACGGCGGGGTGTGAATATTTCCTGACAAGAAATCAGGCTGAAGAACTGGGCGGTACCATCCGCTGCAAGGGGCTCCCGGTTGTTTTCTTGAAGATGCTTGAAAGAGAAAACAAGAAGACCGGCGAGAAGGAGCTTACCCCTTTTATGCGCTATTACAAGGTTTACCCTGCCAACGGTGTTGAAGGCCTTGATGTACCATCGCCCATCGGAGAGAACAACAGCTCAATAGAAAGAGCTGAGGCAATTATCCAGGAAATGCCGAACCGGCCGGTGATCAATTACGGCGGAAACGATGCCTGTTACATCCCGTCCCGTGACGAGGTAAGAGTACCGGTATTGCAGAGCTTTTCAGACAGTGCGGACTTTTATCAAACCACCTATCATGAGTTGGCGCATAGCACTGGACACAGCTCACGCCTCAAGAGAGAGGGCGTAACCCAAAACTGGGGATTCGGCTCACACGAGTACTCCGATGAAGAGCTTCTTGCCGAAATGACCGCTTCGTTCCTCTCCGGAGTGGCCGGCATCGAGCAGAAAACAATGCAGAGCTCGGCGGCCTATCTCAACGGCTGGCTCAAGAAAATGAAAACTGATCCGAAATTCATCATTCAGGTCAGCTCAAGAGCACAGAAAGCGGCTGATTACATCCTTGGCAACCATGACGAAGACCCCGGTTAAACCGGGGCTTTTCATATCAGGCAGGTTTTCTGCTATGACGACCTGCCTTCATGTTGTTATGCCTGCTTGAGTTCATGTCATCACGTTTGCATGTTTTCATTTTCGGAAAGGGGAGTTCTGGAACCGGGGTTTCGCCCTCATCTGCTTTTGCTCCCTTCTGTCGTTGTCATGCTTTTTGCTGAACGCCTGGCAAAAAGACATGCCAACGGACATTCATTCCACTGCAAGCAGTTCAGGGCTCATGGTCGCTGATGCCTTGGCTTCAGCTTCGTGGTGCTCAACTGTCCGGTTTACCGGCTCAGTTCAGCACATGGAAGAAACTCAGAAGAAAAAGATTAGTCATACCCGCTTTGCGGATTTCAGGATTGCTCATCCCCGGAGGGGGACGGCCACAGGATAGGTCAGTTTGCCTGTTTTGTGCAAGGGCCGTTCGCTTCCGCTCCCGACAAGTCGGGATTGTGCAGCTCTCTTGTCTCCCTTGCGCAAAAAGTTTGCCTGCCCGTGGGGAAGCCTCTGTCCCCCCGGGGAATGATTTGAAAGAGAAGATTCAGGCAACTTTTAACGTTTACGAACATGACACACTCCCGTACTCTTCCGCTTTTTACCGCAGAGGAAAAGCAGGTCATTATTCCACGCTATGGAATCAGGCTGGTGAAAGAATCGCAGGTTATTTACGAGCATAAAAAAATCAATGGTGCCCACATGGTCTATGATCTGCTACAGGCCATAGGACTCCATGAGAAAGCAGGTGAGGAATTTCATTCGTTTTATCTCGATACGAAACATCAGGTCATCGGGATGGAGATGATCAGCAAGGGAACCCTCAATGCTTCGCTGGTTCATGCGCGAGAAGTGTTCAAGGGAGCGCTTCTGGCTAATGCCCATGCGCTTATTCTTGCCCATAATCACCCGTCAGGAGATGTTGAACCGAGTTCAGCCGATAAAAAGGTTACTGCAATGCTTGTCGATGCCGGTAAACTTCTCGACGTGAAAATTCTCGATCATGTCATTATCGGCAGCAAAGGAGGTTATTTCAGCTTTCAGGAGGCATCCCTGATCAGTGTATGATCCGCCGGGGCCCGGCCAAGCCGGGCCTTTTGCCTGCTTTTCATGTTTTGGTTTTGGAGACTGATGCATGGTATTCGTGGAACCGCACCTGTTCCGAGTTTTTGAATCGAATCGTTTTGGCGACATGATTGCATGTCATCATGTCAACATATCTGCATGTATACAGGGCATCGCATCAGTGTCCCGGATAAGTCGGACTATTGTAATGATGGAGGGGCTGGTGGCATGCGTCCTCGCTCCTTTCGTCGCATTGCCCGCCCGCCCGTTCTCGACCAGCTCGCCAGGACACTTCGTGCTGCGTGCCGGCTGTTCACTTCCACGCTCCCGGCAGGCGCGCGCTGCAATGCCTGCAAGACTTAATCCGGTGTTCCTGTTGGTTACAAAACAAACGCGGTCGCTGCTTGATCTGTCACGCCTTTTGCAGCGCAAAAAGCAAAAGGCGCACCAGGCAGCCACCGCTTTGAGCAAGTTGACAAGTCTCAGTATCATGATCATGCAGCCCTTGCGCATTGGCCTCACTCTCTCCACTCCTGCTTCGCTTCCGTTCCGTTCAATCGGCAAAAGCGCAAAGGCTGTTTTTGCTTTCCTGTCTCCAACCCCACGGGCAACAACGGTTCCATTCCACTCAGTCATGCCACTTGCAGGAGAAAGAGCAAGCGCCCCGCCTTCGCTGCACTCCACCATTGTCGCAATTGCAGGTCGTGTCGGTTCGTAAATCAAATAACAGATCGCTCAGCAGGTGCGCAACAACCGAAGAGCGTACCAGCTCAGCGATTTTTACGTGCGGGGTTCGGCCTCCAAGTCTTTTTTTACAGGGGCGATATACCTTGTCGGCCTCTCCCCGTCATCTGTGCTGTCATGATTCTTGCAACTTGAAAAAGCAAGAAACCCGCCAGCAGTTAAGAAAAGCGTTGGCGCTTCGCTCATAGCAGCCGCTTTGCGGAGTTCAGGATTCTTGTCCCCGGATGGGTCCGGCCAAGGATAGGTCAGTTTGCCTGTTTTGTGCAAGGGCCGTTCGCTTCCGCTCTTCGTTTGTGCAGCTCTCTTCTCTCCCTTGCGCAAAAAGTTTGCCTGACCGAGGGGAAGCCTTTGTCCCCCCGGGGAATGATTTGAATGCGTATTTTACTGTTAACCCGTCCGGAGTATACCGGGCACAACGTGAAGCATCATGGAAGTCTATCAGGTAGGAGAGCTTTTTCCTCACGAGAAATACTGTACGGGCAGGGAGCAGCATGTTGCTTTGCCGACTGATGGTTTTTTCAATGTGCTGATGTCTCTCAACAAGATATCGCGAAAGGAAAAGGAGCTTTTTTCAAAGGGCAGGATTACCGCATACCTATTTGAACAACGGGATATTCCGTTTGTTGTCCTTGATTTCGGGGAAGGGTTCAGCATTGACATTTCCTTTGACACGTCACAGTTTGACGATGAAACCCGCAGGATCTGGATGCAGTTGGAAACCAACATCATAGCCCTGTTTCTTGTCGAAGCATCGACAGGGATTCTTGAGGCCATGAGAGTGATTGCTGTGGGGTTTGCCTCTGAGTTCCGTGAAATCTGCGCACGACAGGCAGGACAGAGCGGCATCGGGCAGCGTGTTCATCTGGTTCATGCGGCATTCAGTACCAATGAGATGATGCAGCATGCGATAGCCAAAACAGCATTCAGGTAGTACCCGGAGAGCCCCCTTTGCGGGGGCTTTTGGTGGCCTGTTTCCGGAGTGAGATGGCAGAGAAGCATTTTCATGGAGTGTTTTTCTGCACATGGTTTTATGTGGGTTGTTGCTTCTGTTTCACGGGAGCAGGCTTTTTTACCACCATGTCGAACAGCATTTGGGTTTCAGCTTCACGGGCAGCAGGGTCAGGGAGTTGATAGATACGGGATTTTTCTTCGGGGGAAAGGGTCTGGAAAAAATCCAGTCGAGCTTCTTTTGGCAGTTCCTGCCACAGAAGTAGGGCAAATGCTTCTTGTTTCTGCTCCGGGTAAAAGAGCTTCCACATACCGAGTTCCATGGCGGACTTAACGCCGGCGACGGTTAAGCTGGTATGAGTAGGAAGCAGCGATTTCTTTTTCAGGTCACGTAATTCTTCTGCTGCCCGGTGCATCTCAAACAGCTTTTCCCGAACAGACAGAAAGAGTTTCCAGGCATCAGCCTTGTCAGGCAGCGGCTGGAAGATATGCCCTTCAAACCTGGTCTTTTCAGCTTCATTGTACCAGCGGTTAAGTTCGGCCCTGCTGATGTTGTGTTTTCGGAACATCAGGCCGATTCCGATATCGAAGCCGATATCGTTGATGACTCGGCCGTTTTCCTTGAGCAGAGCCTTTGCATAGGTTTTTCCTTTGATGACCTGCAGTGTTCTGATCGCCCGTTCGATTTCAATCTCATCGGCATGGGTGAGCAGCTCTATTGATCGGGCCCATGCATCATTGAAGTTCCGGGCCAATTTCTTCACGCTCTGTTCGTGCATGAAGTTCGAGCCATCTGAGGTTGTCGGCACCAAACTGCAGGCCGCTTTCCTGAGGGCTGTTTTGATGGTGTTGGTTTGCGACATGAGGCAATGTGAGTTGATGGTTCTTTTGATTGAAACACCAGAGAAAACTTTGCCCATGGCCGGCAATGGCCGTTTTGAGGGCTTGTGCAGCAATGGTTTCGTCTCCTTTAGAGAGCTCGAAAAGCGCTTCAAGAGCGATGCTTTCCGCTTCGGCATTTTTGTAATTCCCGCCTTTTTTCAGCCTGAGCCAACGACTCCAGTGTTCCGCAATGAATTCCTGAGAGAATCCGGGATTTACCAGCGGGGGTGGCGCTACTGTTGAAGCCGTCCTCCCGTTCTCTGTTCCATTTTCATTTTTGTTAAGGGGGATTACAGGGGGATTCCTGAAGGATCCAGTATCAGGTATTACAGTATCTTTAGTAGTGTCCCTTGATCTGTTCCCGATCTGCTCTTTTTCTGTTCCGGTTCTGTCTTTATACAACGGTAACTCATTATTATTGATAAACTTGATCTGATCTCTATCTGATCTTGATCTGTTCTGTATCTGCACCCTGATCTGTCCCTGTTGATTCTGCTTTTTTGCTGTGTTTTCCGGGTATTCAATGCTTACTCCGATCTCTTCAAGAAACGTCGAAACTTTTTTTCTGCTCCAGTTCCAGCGCTTTGCATAACCGGCCACTGTAACCGCATTGCCTTTGTCAAAGTCCACCTGAAGGGAAAAGGCGGCTTCAACCTTTGAGAAAGGCCGGTCTGTCGGCAGCTCTTTGACAAAGGCTTTTGACATCGGAATCCAGTTGCCGAACTTCATGTTCAGGAAAAAGCAGGTTCATGAAGAAGGAGCTGTTTTTTCCTCAGGCAATATGGTGGATAGTTTGGCCTCATATTTCCTCGTATCCAGAATCTGGTTCATAAGTTGAAAAAGAATTACCTTTAAAGGACTTGAGGGAAAACGGGAGCTGGCTCCTCCGTTTTCTGCTCATGATGTGCAGGTCGTCGACCGGAGTGAATTTCACCGATCAGTTCAGTTTTTGAGAAGTAGAGTTTGCCACCGGCTTTATAGTAGGGGATTCTGTTCCGGTAGACCTTTGCGTAAATAGCGGCCTTGCTCAGTTGGAGAAGCTTCGCTGCTTCATCCACTCCGATGGGGGTGTCGTCGCTTAGGGAAAAAGCCTGTTGTTTGGACAAACTTTCGATTTTATTTCCGATATCATCGAGCTTTTCATGCAAGCTCATGACAGCCTGAGGCAGAGTGTCGAAGGTTACATGCGGGCGCATATTTGTAGTTATTAATATTTAGTGATATATTTTACTATAAATTGATATACTTCACTAAGTATATAGTAAAATTATATCTACACATCAAAATTAATAAGGGGTTATGGCAGCTCGTGAAGTAGTATATAAAGAGCAGGCTAAACGGTTCAGGGAGGTCATCAGAGAGCAATTCGGGACCCAGATAGCCCTTGCAAAAGCCATTGGGGCCAAGGATGGGAGCTATCTAACCCCTTATGTCAATGGTCGGAGTATGATCGGCAAAATCCTGCGGAAAAAGCTGGAAATTGTAGGAATTGACGTAGATTACGTCATTGGCGGACGCAGAAAAGAAGGTGATCCCGGTTCCTGTGCAGAGCAAAACAGAGAGATCTACGATCTCTGCACGGACAAGATTCTTGATATTCAGAAAAAGCTCATGGAACTCTCGACCGACGTGCTGGAGATCAACAAGATGATCAGCACTATCAAGAAGTGTGTGGATTGATTTTTGTGAAACCGGAGAGGCTTCCGGAGCCAGAGAAAAGCTTCAAGCGGAAAGATTGCTTGCAGAGTTATAATTTATATGATTGATGCAGAATGACGAATATGCCCGATTCTATTTTCCAGATCATGGCCGAGTTGCCACTCCAGCTTTCTCCTTCTGATCGCTCTTTGTACTTCTTCCATTGTAGAGTTCTGCTTACTCATCCAGCTTTTTGTTTTGTCAATGCGGCTTGCTATAACAGTAGCAACGAGGAGCTACAGGCATGACTGGTATTCGAAGTAATGAATACATAGACGGTCTGGTGCGAGAGTTGTGCAAGCTGCCACATGAGACCGAGTGGGTTGAGTTCAAGGGCAACAATCAGGATCCACATCTGATCGGCGAATATATTTCTGCTCTGTCCAACGCAGCAGCTCTGAACGGTAAGGCTTTTGCCTATATGGTTTGGGGAGTTGAGGATGGATCGCATGTTTTTACGGGTACAAGTTTTTCTCCAGCATCTGCCAGAAAAGGCAACGAGCCAATAGAGACATGGCTGCTTCGATTGCTTAGTCCAAAGATTCATTTTGGCTTTTTTGAGCTAAACCTGGACGGTCACTCTGTGGTACTTTTAGAGATCGGCCGTGCCTTCCGGCATCCAGTGCGTTTTCAGAATGAAGCTTTTATTCGGGTCGGTCAGGTTAAAAAGCCACTCAAAGATGCCCCTGAACGGGAAAGAGAACTTTGGCGTATTCTCGACCGTACGCTGTTCGAGGATTTGCCTGCTGTTGAGCATATTTCCTCTGATGAGGTGTTGAGGATGCTTGATTATACAGTTTATTTCGATCTTTTGGAGCTGCCACTGCCTGCCAATCGGGAAGGAATACTTACGGCACTGAAAAATGATAATCTCATCCGAGCTTGTGAGGCCGGGGGATGGGATATTACCAATCTGGGTGCGATCCTTTTTGCCAAGAAACTGGGTGACTTTCCGCAGCTCAAACGTAAAGCTATCCGAGTCATTCAGTACCGTGGAGCTGGTCGGACTGATACGTTAAGGGAACAGGAGATCAGCAAAGGTTACGCCAGCGGTTTCGAAGGACTTATCACCTATATCCACGGGCTCTTGCCTGTCAATGAAGTCATTGAAAAAGCTCTGCGTAAAACAGTCGCGGTGTTTCCCGAGCTTGCTGTACGAGAGTTGGTGGCCAATGCCCTTATTCATCAAGCTTTCTTTGTTACCGGTGCCGGTCCAATGGTTGAGATATTCGATGATCGCATTGAGATTACAAATCCTGGAGAGCCACTGGTGGATACTCAGCGATTCGTGGATACGCCTCCAAAATCCCGGAATGAAACATTGGCATCGATGATGCGTCGGTTTCGTATTTGCGAAGAGCGCGGGAGCGGTATCGACAAGGTGATTGCTCAGATTGAGATCTACCAGTTGCCAGCACCATTGTTTGAGGTGCCTGAGGGTTTTACTCGGGTAGTTTTGTTTGCGCATAAACCTCTTATTGCCATGGACAAGGCAGAGCGTGTCCGGGCCTGTTATCTGCATGCTTGCCTGAAGTATGTGTCCAGGGAGTTTCTTACTAATGCATCGTTACGGGAGCGGTTCGGAGTTGAAGAAAAAAATAAGGCGGCGGTGTCTCGCTACATTCGAGAGGCAGTAGATGCAGGTGTAATAAAGCCGTTCGATGAAGACGCTGCCCGGAAGCTGATGAAGTATGTTCCTTTCTGGGCTTGAATTTTAATTGATGGGTAATTGATGGATCTGTTTAAATAGGTGTTGTCAATATGATTAAATTGTTTTTATTAAATCAGTTATATCTGTGAAAGATAATTGATGGATAATTGATGCCAAGAGGATTTGATGACTAATCCTGCCATGACTGATGCTGTTGTCCTACAACGGCATATTATGTGAATACAGTCATCGCATTAGATTGAGAACCACACCACAGGGGGCAAAACAGGAGGGCAGGGAAGTAATTGTTTTTTATTTTTATTCATAGATTTTGATAAAATTTTTGTTACGCGTATGTTACGCGAAAATTTTTATAGGCCAGTAACTCCTTTTATATCAATGGCATATAGCCTCAGTATGATATTTACACTGTAGAGGTCGGAAGTTCGAATCTTCTATCGCCCACTCCTATTAAAAGCCTGTAAGTAAACAACTTACAGGCTTTTCTTTTTTGTTCTAAATACAGCAAAAACACGGTAAATCTATCGAAATTAACGCCGTTTATACCGGTTTTGCGACGTATATGCCACGCGAAAATTAGCAGCTGTTTTGAAATACGCGCCTAATGCATTGTTGGAAAAAATCTTATGCAGCCATGTTTACGAGAAGCGCTACCTTGACGGGAAATATGTTCAGGTTTGCAGTTTTTGTTACACCATTGTTACACGGAATTCATTTTCAAGTTGCAGGAAAGTAAATCCATTGATTCCGGTCAGATGAGTCGGGAGAGATTATTTTTATAAGTGGTCAGCTGTTTTTGTGTTTCAAACAGTGCAATCCTCTTTTTTCAGCTCTCCAGTACACACAATCCGGTGGATAGGAAGCGCATATTTCCTGATATCTGCCGGAAACCTTAGAGATGATAAGAGGACGGCTGGAATGTTTTTTCAGGGTTTGTTCTGCATCTTCGATGGATGCAAGTCTGGCTTGTCCTGAACGGACCATTACTTCGGCGAGTTCATCGAGAAAAACCGATTCTGTCGATACTGACCCGGGATGGAGAGCTTGGCAGACACGCTCACCCAGTGCGATTATCGCAGCTTTTCGGATATAGACGGAGGCTTCAGGAACAGATAGAATCCTGGGTTCAAACTCCTGAATTTTTTTATGAATCCGGACAGCCTGCTCGTTATTGGAGAGTGATCCCTCCATGCTGTCGAAAACATGCAATGCCTTTCTGATGTTTTCAAGTACACGCCCTGTACTATAATCGTCTGTTGTGCCCATTTTATTGAATGATGAGATTGATAGTCATGGCAACAAGAGTTGTGTCTGCTATTTTTTTTTGCTCCGGAATGCGTATTGTCGCTCAATCTGACGTCCACCTTCTTTTTGAACAGTTGCAAAAAATGCAACAGTTGTTTTACGATCCAGTTCACAACTTTCATAAATATTACGTAAGTGTCTGGATAAAAAAGATTGATCTCGTCCAAACAAGTCTGAAAGCTGCTTAAGGCTTAACCATAAACTTTCATCTTCAAGGCGAACTTCAAGTTCCGGGCTGGTATTTCCGGCTTGGTAAATGACTATGTTACCTCTGCCGGAGTCCTTGTTTTCTGGATATGTTACCGGTTGCATC
Source organism: uncultured Chlorobiaceae bacterium (assembly GCA_903820085.1). Taxonomy (GTDB): domain Bacteria; phylum Bacteroidota; class Chlorobiia; order Chlorobiales; family Chlorobiaceae; genus Chlorobium. The sequence continues at coordinate 441 of CAIJGA010000029.1, read as the reverse complement.
ATGCATTATTGGCTGGATTGGCCTGTCATTTGTAACTGAAGATACGCATTCCCGTGATTATCGGTAAGTCGATAGAACGCAGGGCGAAAATAGTCTGTGTTGCTATCCGTCCAATGAATCAATCGAATTTTGTAACGAATTATGTTGCTTTATTCGATTGATTCATGAAGGGTCGTGAAAGGTATTTGCTTACCTTTTATCGTTTCCGTTCCTGATAGATTAGAAAATGAAAAGGTATGGATGAGGAGAGCAGGTATAACCATGTTTCCGGGCAATTGCCTGAAGCATTAAGGCAACTGAAGGAAGAAAATGTCAGGTTGAAAGCTCTGCTTGCTGCAAATGGCATACCGTGGGAAGAGTCCGTTCCATCAGAAGAAAATTCATCTGAAATCCCATCAACATCAACAGTGCAGCGTTCAGCAATGGAAAAAGTTGCACTGT
>CAIJGA010000028.1 GCA_903820085.1 uncultured Chlorobiaceae bacterium | reverse complement strand
AGATCTCCTGACCCATAATAACATAACCGCGAGGACCTGTTTCGGCATCAGTGACCAGCGAAAGCGTTTCATCAAGCTTGTGTTCCGTGTGGAGCGACTTCTGGACCTGACGAGTACGTTCACTGTAGGCCTGAAGATGGATGCGCATATAAAGGCTTGAGCCGACAATCAAGGCTGAAGCGAACGCAAATACAACGATGGCTCCGCGGCTTATTTTGGTGGTATGCATAATCAGATCGAGTTAACAATGTAAACTCCCATCCTTACACTCTGGTCAAAAGGGTCCGCTCCCTTGCAGGAAGCACCCCTTCCAGAGTATCAATTTAATACTCTGAAGGAATATTTAAAACAAAGTTGAACAACTACCGGAATTGTGTTCAGCTATACATGACGCTGCCACCAGAGTCTCCCCCGGGCAGGTCGGTACACTGAGGTGCATGTTATGGGGCTCTGAACTACCTTGATTATGACGATTAGCTCAACAAAGGTAAGAGGGGGATTGCCTGGGTTTCAAATACCAATACCTTGTCCCTCCCTTGATTTTTTGCACAGTACATCGCGTCGTCTGCATGTTTCATCAGCGTTATTTCGTCTTTGCCGTGATCAGGGTAAACTGCGATACCGATACTGCATGAAATATTGATGGTATGACCTTCGATTCTGTAAGGTTCTTTTATGTTGTTTCGAATTTTTTCTGCTATGGCAACCGCATCCGATACGGCAAAAATCTGCGGCAACAGGATGACAAATTCATCACCGCCGAGGCGGCAGATTGAGTCTGTGCTTCGTTGGAGGGTTGCCACTGAGCGGGCGGCCACTTCCTGTAAGAGTATATCGCCGACTGCATGACCAAGGGAGTCGTTGACAATTTTAAACTTATCCAGATCAAAGATGAGCAAAGCTGCCATGGTGTTGTTCCGCTGGCACTGGGAGAACGAGAGCGATACACGCTCTGAGAAGAGGATACGGTTTGGCAGGCCGGTCAGGGAATCGTGCATGGCAATGAGAAGCTCGGCCGCCCGCATTTCCTTCTCTTCATTCTGATAGAGAAGCTCTTTGTTGGCAAGAACCAGCTCTTCTAAAGCCTGCCGGGTATCGCTGATATCGGTAAGCGAGAGGAGGTACTCATGCGAATTATCGCTGATGATGGCGTCTATCCGAAACGTTTTCTGGAGTTTAATGGGCATTTCCGTGATGCCATTGTTTTCAATCATAATCTCACAGTGTTCCTTCGCTCTACTCTGGAACACCCTGTCTACCATACTGTTAAAAGCCGGGAGGTCTCGCCGGGCAATAAAACGGCCAAATCCCGTCCCCCTTTTGAGATGAGATATATCAACAGAGAGCATTCTGGCTACGGTAAGATTAGCCTCCCGTATCGTGCCGTCTTGAGCCAAAGTCAGATAGCCGACCGGCGCAAAATCGTAGAGATTGATGCAGTGATGATGTTCACTCTCGATTTTATTTCTTGATTCCTGAAGCTCTTCATTCTGCATCTCGAGCTCAATCTGGTGAATCGAGAGCTCTTGCACCATACGCTGCAACTCCTCTTTCGAACAGAGAGTATAGGCAGCAACTCCGCTTTTGCGATGCTGCTCCTCGGCCCGTTTTCGTAACTCTGAGCCATTGTCATCCTTATTCATAACAATCTGTTCCCGTTTATGTATAACCCCCGTGGCACTCAGTAGCGGGCCGCCTCGACATTCTCCGCCAGTAACTCTTACATATTATAAATATAACACTTAAATAGCATGTGTCTTATTCAATTTATTGATTCAGTGGAACAAGTTCAACACAATCATTATGACGAATTATCACTTTAAAATGATAACCGATACCGATAGTGGCGGGCAGCTTGCTTTTCCGCACCGCAAGCAGCGCCTTTACCGGCCCTTCTTCAACCCGTCGCCGTAACTGTGTCGGGTCTATTGGATCAAAATCTCCCTTTTTCGTGTTCACGATTCTGTATTCGACAATTGGCTGCTCACAAGCAAGGTCAGAAATTTTTCAACTATCTTTGGGTCAAAGTGTGTGCCGGAAAGTGATTTAATATGTTCTATAACCTTCTCATCTTTCCATTTTTTACGATAGCATCGATTGGAACGAAGAGAATCCCATACATCAACGATAGCAAACAACCGTGCCGATAGTGGAATCTCCTCGCCTTTGAGTCCGCGAGGGTAGCCTGTGCCATCCCATTTTTCGTGGTGGCAATACGGAATATCAAGCGCAGGACGCAAGTATGCAATCGGCGCGAGGAGTGAATAGGCTCCCCCTGGATGCTGGCGCATGATACCCCACTCACTATCTGTCAAGGAATCTTGTTTTAACAGAATGCTGTCGGGCACCCCCATCTTGCCAATGTCATGCAAAAGGGCTCCCCGCCGGACATGAACAATCTCCTCTTCTTTTATTCCCGCTAATTGAGCAAGCTTCATGGTCAAATCCGTCACCCGCTGGGAGTGGCCTTCAGTTTCTCTGTCTCGTATATCCAGGGCACGTGACCAGCCTGCAATAGTTTCATCGTATGCCTCTAAAAGCTCCTGATTAGAGTGATATAACTTTCTGAACAGGTTATGGTCCTCAATTACTATTGCGGCCTGACTAGCAAGAGTATGCAGAAAATCGAGCCACTCAGCAGCTATTGGTAATGGTTTGCGGTGAAATATTTCGAAGAGCCCAACGATTTTATTTTTAACGATAAGGGGGATGGCATAATATTCCACAAAACCTTCGTTTTTTACGAGTGCCGCGTCAAGAAGTTCATCACTGGACTCTGAAAGGTTTTTTATATGGACGATTTCCCCTTCAAACAAGAGCTTGTCGATATAGGCCAGCCCCAATTTTATCTCGGCGCGCGATACAGCTGTTTCCAGAAAACCCCGCCCTACAACATGTCGCAGTGTACTGGTGTTCCGGTTGAACAAAAAGATGTCAGCCGCGTCAACCTGCAACTCAGAGAGGGTATATGCAAGAATACTTTTCAGTGAAAGATATATATCGGTAGTTCCTCTGATTGCATGGTCAACTTCCCTCAATGCCCGCATGTGCTGCAGTTGAAGAAAGAGTTTATTTTCTGCCAATTTGCGTTCTGTGATATCGTGAATGATTACATAGAGAATCCTTTTCCCATCAACTTCTATAGGGGAGCTGAAAATCTCTACATCGCGTACAGAGCCGTCTGCCCGCTGATGGCGAAAAATAAATTCGTTCTGTGTCAAGTTTTTTGCTTTCGCCATGTTAGCTTTCGCTTCCTCTAGCGTAACATTGGTGATCTGCTGAATGTTCATCGTTTGAAGTTCATCAATCGACCATCCATAAAATGTTCCAGCAGCATGGTTGGCTTTGACGATAGTGCCCGTCTCAGGGTCGAGAAGAATCATAACCGCAGAGTGGTTTTCGAAAAGCAGCCTGGATCGCTCTTCGCTATGCCTCATTGCATCTTCATTCCTGAGGCGTTCGGTAATGTCGGTAATGATTGAATAATAGAGCACGCGCCCGTTTGATTCAATGGTGTTGCTCAATATTTCGACAGGAGAAATTGAGCCGTCAGCATGTCGATGGAAAAAGTGCAGACTGAATTGCTTGCCTGACCTGTATTTTTCGAGATTACTTTCAACGATCTCTTTAGGCAGTACATTGATCTCTTTGATATTCATCTGCATGAGTTCATCAATCGTCCATCCGTAAAATGCTACAGCAGCGATATTGGCATCAATGATATTGCCTGTATAGGCATCAATGATGAGCATGACCGAAGAGTGGCCTTCAAAGAGAGTTCTGAAAAACTCTTTGTTTTCATTTCCTAAGCGATCTTTAATAAGTAACTCCGTAAGCTTTTCTGAAATCATTTTGAGTATTCCGCTCAAAGTGTACCACCTTTATCAGGCCAGATTTACTGTTCAACTTACACATTTTCATCTAAATCCGTTCTCCTCATTGATTTATCTTTCAACTCAAGCTCGCATCCCTTCCCGCCCGCATCGCAGGAGAAATCATGCTCCGGCATGGGTGGATAATTCGCTATACTTCCTCATAGAAGATGTCTATAGAGTGCTTACGGTTTATCAGTTCAAACCAAAGGAAAATATCATGTCATTAGGCTGGTCACGATACAATACACTTTTTAAGTCCGGGCTGTCCGGCCGATTTGTTTATAACGCTTTAACTAATACGCTCGTCGAGCTTGATACTTCCCACTTCACTTCTTTGGAGGCCTTACGGGATGCAAAAGCCGGGATGGGATTGATTAATGAGAGCAACTTCCTTGCGTTGCTACAGAAAAACAAAGTGCTTGTTGAAGAGGGGGAAGAAGCCCGCCTGCTGCTTGCACGGCAGTACCAGCGACATGCTACCTGTTTCGATACCTCACGGCTCGGGCTTACCATCTGCCCAACCTTGCAGTGTAATTTTCGTTGCCCCTATTGCTTTGAGCACAGTCAATCAGACTCGTTAGTAATGTCTTCTGAGACCGTTGACCGGTTGATCCATTTCATAGAGAGCTACAAGGATATTCGCCATCTCTCGATTGCCTGGTACGGCGGTGAACCGCTACTCGCGTTTGATATCATTTGCGACATTACCCAGCGGATCAAATCTCTTGACCTCAACATCGAGGATGTCGGCATGGTCACTAACGGCTATCTGCTTGATGCTGATAAAATATCACGTCTTAACGACCTTAAAATAACATCCATCCAGATTACCCTTGATGGCCCTGAAAAGCTGCACGACACCCGGCGGGTGTTGGCTGGAGGCGGTCCAACCTTCCAGCGCATTATTTCAAACGTTGATAACTTAATGAACTCGGACTACAAAGGGGTTTGTGCTATCCGCGTCAATGTAGACAAAACCAACCGGGATGAGTTTATTGGCTTGCGGGATGAGCTTCTTGAGCGCTATAAGGGCAAGAAACTCATGGTTTATGCTGGCCATGTCAACACCAGCCTTGACCATTCCTACGAGCACTCCAGCAGTCTTGACCTCCAGGAGTGGACAGACTTTTCCTTCGATCAGCATCGCTGCAAGAGTAAGACTCATTCGGCAAACTTCTACCCTTCAGGTAACTTGGACAGCATTTGCGTAGCCACATCCCATCAGGGTTTTGTACTAGGCCCCCAAGGAGAACTCTACCAGTGCTGGGAGGATGTTGGCAAGGCTGACATGGTCATCGGCAACATCCATGAAAAAGAGCCCATTGCTAACCCTGTTTTGCAGGCCCGATACTCCATCGGTACTGACGCTTATAACGACGCCGAATGCCGGGAGTGCAGTTTCTTACCGATTTGTGGCGGCGGCTGCGCCAACAAGCGGCTTCGGGCCAAGCAGTTCGGGGAGGATGGGCTTGAATTCTGCTCCTCTTACAAAAACAACCTCACCACCTATTTGGAAGCATATATCGATGCATTGCGGAGCAAAGAGATCTGCGCTGCCGTGCTAAGTCCCGGAATCCAATCTGACAATAAGCCAGAGTTTCGCGATATCACTCCAGAAAAAAAGAGTCTGGAAGAAAAACTTCGGCCTAAAATAACCGCTCTCTCACAGGAGAGTTGAGATTGACTTTTTCTTTACATCCTTAAGTCCATCTCTATTTATTAGAGGTGCCCGCAAAGAGGTGTAAAGGAGTTATGCCCTAACAAACTTGTTTTTATCACCATGGGCGACACCCTTGCGACAAACTCAGCCACCCGCCCGTATGCGACACACCACCCGCCGCAGCATCGAGGTCAGCATCTGTCAACTCCCCCGACACCTCTTTAATCTCAGCCTCGCTACATGCAAACCCTTCGCTCTGGATGCAGGCCAGCCGACCGGCTACATCCTCGATGGCCAGAACACGCTTGGCAAACGCTTCATCCGACTTCATCCTCTCGATGAACAATCTTGCCTGGTCTAATGACATGATATTTTCCTTTGGTTTGAACCGATTAACCGGACGCACTCTATAGACATCTTCTATGTGGTAGTATACCAAATTATCCATTCCATACAGGAGAACGATTTATGCAACAATGTGCGCCGGGGCGGGCAGTGCAACGGGCAACACTCGACGAAGCCGAGCAATTGACGGAGAGCTCGATTGGATTCTGCTGCCTGCTCATGGATGAGACAACGGTACCCTCTCTGGAGGTATGGTCGACCAACTCCATCAAAAAAAGCAACTTGATGAAGCGCTATAAGGGTGATCAATCACTACTGAACAAGTCCGGGATATGGGCTGACGCCCAGCAGGAACAGAAAGCCGTAATCCACAACGATTACAAGGCGCTCATGAAACTGCGAGGTACACCCAATGAGCATACCGGCTTCACGCGAACACTGGTTGTACCGGTCATGAAAAATAAAAACGCCCCCAAATTGTTAGTTGAGGGCGTTTTTATTATTAGTTAATCCATGACTAATTTTATTAGCCATCATGTAATCAGGTATTATTGTGTACTCAACGTTATCTCGGGTGGGCCTGCCATATACCCGGTGATATAGTCGTCATTACCTTGGTTATTACCTTTATTCAGTGAGACAGAACATCCCGAAGCAACATTAAATGAAATCGTGACACTATTGGTCAATGGGGTAATGGTTATCGGGTGCTGCAGTACCATCACCAATCTGTTGATAGTACCCATTGTATTAGGTCCTACACCAGATACCAGCTTATAACCTGCATCGACCAAGTAGACCATGTATGGTTCACCTTTTGACGTCACCCCAGACATGCTAGATACGTCGCCGACTCTATTTACATAATTTGTTGTAATTCCCCAGTTGTTTTGAGATGTAGTAATCCTGGCGTCGGGATTATTCGGATCACTTGAATTTGAATAAATATCACAATTGGTTGACCACCAAGTAAGATCAGTACCATGCATCGTGCGTGTTGGAGAATAACGAAGACCAGAAAATTTTGCGTGCGCTTTTATCTGGACCATTGGCGCAACTTCGACAATAACATGAGTATAAGTACCAACTGGCGGTCGTGTAAAGGTTCCGGATAGAGAAGTCCCTTCTCCTTTTTTTACCATAATTCTGCCACCCGTTGCATTCTCATAAACGATGGCACCTGCAGAATAGTCTATTTTTGAAGATTCAGTGGGAGCCACTGGTTCTCCATTCAATAAGATAATCCGGTAAAATGTCATATAGTATTCATCAGGCTCAATATAGCAATCATCTATATTCCGAACCAGACCGTCTTCTATGGTAGCACGAGGCATATCTCGAGCCGTACCGGTGCCATATGCCTTAAGGCAATTAAGTAGTGGAGATATGGCGATTATTAATAATAATATCAACTGACTCTTTTTCATTATTTAGATATTTATATGGTTTAGTAGTTGCCGTCAGCCAACACAATAAAACTGCTGCTTCGCCGCGCTTTTATAATGCGGTTTTCTCTCCTGACTTTATCAAAGCGCTTATCAACCATGCTTTCAAAGGCATATGCTGAATTTGAGATCCTCGGTTTGCTTGCTGCCTTTTTTGCACCGATTCCAATGCTATATGCAACTTTGACGAACCGTTCAACTGAATCTTTATTATAATCCGCATAACCGTTTAAGTAATCGGTATAACCAGCCTCAACTGATAATCCATTTAAAATAGTCGCCGTAATGCTAAAGGTATTGCCTTTTAGGTCTGGGGTATTTTCAACACCTGTCCAGTTGAAATGCTTGTAGCGCAACTGTGCTGAAGGTATGTATGGAAAAGCTAAGGCAATTTCAGTATCGTATCCACCCAATGCTTTTTCCGCTATATTGTTATCAACATTTTTCCAGCCACTCAGCCCTTTATAATAGTTCGCATTGATTTCACCTACAGTAGTACGAATCTCACAACCGACACTCATGCGCTGATGGTTATATGGAAACTCATGGTCGTAGAAAATGTTTGTGCCAAGAAGAACCCTCTTATCGCTTACAAGACGGCGGTAACCATACCCTGCGTTAAGTGTGGTGCGCCCATCTTCCCTAAAGACGCTTCCTTGAAAAAAGGTATTGTTTTTGAGGTCACGACTCTCTGTTAATGGCCTTAAAAAAAGGAAGCTCCATACAGGTTTATCACCGGTGATTCCCTGAAACGATATTTCTGTAACACCCTGCTTCGTAGACAATAAGTTCCTAAGCCATCCTTCTGATGTTTTGTCAACAAGATTTGATGCATCGCTTTTCAAAACGGCTTCAGTATTGCCCTGTTGAAGACTTATAGCAAGTTGAGATGAGTTTAAAAGAAGTTGCTCAGCCTCCAAAGGAGTGACTGTCGCCAACGTTAATAATATGCAGAGGAAACCTATCCTTTTCATGCGCTTTTAGATTATAGTTTTATGGGAAAATCACCAATCACACCAACATCGCGAGAAAATTCGCAAGCCAGCATACACCATCAATCTCAGATAAAAAATTCCAAATCAGAAGCCATCAGAATCAGCATCAAGAAATGTGATTCTAACTAAGGTGGTACGTAGGCAGTATCCGTTAATTTGCCAAAAAACTTAGACAAAAAATCAGGATTTGATTCAAGCATTTGAGTAGCAAATAAGCGTTCTGCAAGAAATATTTCCGTAGTATAAAAAGATAAGGAGGTTGCCCCTTGAAATGCACCACAACCGAATGGCAACCTACTATTACACACAACTATTAAATATATTGAAGCAGGGATACAAGTTCAACACACGCATCATGACGGATTATCACTTTATAATGATAACCGATACCTATGAAGGTGCGAATGATAGTGTTTAATGAACTTGCACAAGCATAAGCCTGATCATCATTTTTGTCTACCGACTGGGGTCCACTTCATTAACGAGTTATGCTTTTATTTAGACATTAACACGTAACGCTATCCCCATTCATCAGTCGCATTGTCAATTTAAAGTTGACTCCACCAGAGGCACCATCCAACTCCTCATCGCTTAACTCCCCTGCCACCTCCTTAATCTCAGCCTCGCTGCAATCAAACCCTTCGCCCTGTATGCATGCCAGCCGACCGGCTACATCCTCGATGGCCAAAACACGCTTGGCAAACGCTTCGTCTGATTTCATCCTCTCGATGAACAATCTTGCCTGATCTAATGACATGATATTTCCCTTTGGTTTGAGCTGAAAAACGGGACGCACTCTATAGACATCTTCTATGAGGTAGTATACCGAATTATCCATTCCATACAGGCGCAGACAAGCTGGCAATTGTTACCCTGGTGCTGGTGCAATTGAGTGCCATGCTTGCAGCATGAAGAGCCTTAAAGAACCAGATGCGGGTAAGCACAGCCAACTGCCCACGCGAATGCTGTTTTATTGTTTACTGAAAATAGGTAAATTTCGATCGTTCGTATTCCAGCATCACCCAACCCTACCCAAGGAGATTATCATGTCATTAGATCAGGCAAGATCGTTCATCGAAAAGATGAAGTCGGACGTTGCTTTTAGCGAGCGTGTTATGGCAGTTGAAGATGTAGACGCACGTCTGGCGTACATCCAGAGCAAAGGGTATGAATGCAGCGAAGCGGAGATTAAAGAGGTCTCAGGAGAGTTAAACGACGTGGAACTGGATAATGTTGCAGGAGGCGTGGTAAAAACCATATTTTGGGGTATGTCATATCAGTGTTGACAGTTGTTGTAGTCCATTCGTGTTCGTCGGGCACATTTTTGCCAATCTACCCATGCCCTGCCGGAGTGGTCGCAAACCACCCCGGCAGTATTGCTTTGTGATGTTGAAGGTCATTGTCTTTGAATTATATTTGCCTTAAGCTATTTGTTTATTCCGCGATTTATACAAGCCATATTCCCCATGAACTGGTCACGGTACAACACGCTCTTTCAGTCAGGGCGTTTCGGAAACTTTGTTTATAACGCTCTGTCGAACACGCTCTTTGAACTTGATGCTCCACACTACGATGCTGTAGAGGCTATGCAGAATGGTATGGGCGATTCCGGTTTATCCAACGACAAAAACTTTCTCGCACTGTTGCGGAAAAACAAGGTGCTTGTCGAAGAGGGTGAAGAAGAGCAGTTGCTGCTTTCACGGCAGTATCAGCGCCACGCGCTTTGCTTCGATACATCGAGGCTTGGCCTGACCATCTGCCCAACGCTGCAGTGCAATTTCCGCTGTCCCTATTGCTTCGAGCACAGCCAGTCAGACTCCAGCGTGATGACCCCTGAGACCGTTGACCGGCTTATGCATTTCATCAAAAGTTACAAGGATATCAAGCATCTCTCGATCGCCTGGTACGGCGGAGAACCCCTTCTCGCGTTTGACGTTATAGGGAACATCACCGAAAAGGTCAAGGGCCTTGATCTTTACATCGAAGATTTCGGCATAGTCACCAACGGCTATCTGCTGGATGCCAAAAAGATCGCCAGGCTCAACGATCTCAAGATCAAGAGCATCCAGATAACTCTCGATGGCCCTGAGGAGGTTCACGACACCCGACGGGTTCTTGCCGGGGGTGGGCCAACATTTCAGCGCATCCTCAACAACCTCGATGCCCTGATGAACTCTGATTACGAAGGCATCTGCGCTATACGCGTCAATGTCGACAAAACCAACCAGGAAAAATTTCTTGCCTTGCGGAGCACGCTGCTTGAGCGCTACGAGGGCAAAAAGCTCACGGTCTATGCCGGCCACATCAACACCGGCTTCGGCCAGACCTATGATCATGCAAGCAGTCATAACCTCCAGGAGTGGACAGACTTCACCTTCGAACAGCTCCGATGTAAAGGTAAGGCCCCAACAGCCAACTTCTACCCGTCCGGCAACTTCGACAGCATTTGCGTGGCCACATTCCATCAGGGTTTTGTTGTCGGTCCTGGGGGAGAACTCTATCAGTGCTGGGAAGATGTTGGTAAGCCCGACATGGTAATCGGCAACATTCATGAAGATGAGCCAATTACCAACCCTGCACTGCAGGCTCAATACTCCATCGGCACCGACGCCTTCAACGATCCCGATTGCCGCGAGTGCAACGTTCTGCCAATTTGCGGCGGCGGGTGCGCCAACAAGCGACTGCGAGCAAAACAGTTTGGTGAAGAAGGGCTCGAGTTCTGCTCTTCCTACAGAGATAACCTCACGACATTCCTCAATGCCTACATTGATGCATTCCGGACCAGGGAGATTTGCGAGGCCGTGCTCAACCAAAAATCCGGGCGTGCAAACGAACAGGGATACCGCATTATCTCGCCCAAACAGAAGAAACGAGGCCAGGACGAGAAACCAGGTATAACCGCCGTAGCTGAAGCTGGTTGAGTTATGGAACGTGCTTGCCGGTTTTTATGAGCAGAGGGGGCCTCGATCGAGAGACAGGTGCACATCACCGGGACCATGCGATACGAATAATCACGTCTGGATATCATTAGAGAAATGTTCTACACGGTTTTTACCATTAGATTTTGCTTTGTATAAAGATTGGTCTGCTAAATTCAGCACACTATTCAAGCTTATATCATCGCCAAAATATGTCATGAAGCCGATACTGATTGTTACATACTTGCTGACTTGACTTGACTTATGAGGCAATCGCAAGGATTCAATCTTCGTACGAAGCTGGTTACCTATCACTAAGGCTCCCCCAGCGTCGGTATAAGGCAATACAATCCCAAACTCTTCTCCACCATACCTTGCCACGAGGTCTCCCGGGCGTTGCAGTATGCTGCTGAGTGCCTGGGCAACTGCTTTCAGACATTCGTCTCCCGCAAGGTGACCATAGGTATCATTATATGACTTAAAGTTATCAATATCACAAATAGCAATGGACAGGGGCTCCTTGCTGCGTTTACTGTGCAGAAATTGTGTTGTTATATATTCATCAAAATACCGGCGATTGAATATTCCAGTCAAGCCGTCAATATTGGATAGATTTTCTAGGGCCTGCAAGGTATCGCCCAATTTTGAACCATATTTAAAGATCATAACGCTTCCCAGGATGGCAAATACGATATGACTGATAACGAGTAGCCATGGGATTGAAAATGTAGCTGGAATAGAAACGCTGATGCCGCCCCGAATATCGCCAACCTGATACCCTTGTTTTTTATGACATCTCAGGCAGCTTTGCTCGGTTATGAGAGGAGCCATATAACGAAAAACCGACCGATTGCCATTTTTGAAGTATTCAAAAGATTCTTTCTGTCTTTTTTTTTCAAAAATCTTTAAAACTATAGCTTCCCATGCTTCTGGCGCATTGGCTGGATTCAGGGGATTCCGGCTGGTTAAATGTAAAGTAACATGGTCTTTTTTATTGGCAAGTTCAGCAATTAGACGAGTCATATATGCAGGGTTTATGAGAGTAAATTTTTCCCCGTTAACTGCAGTAATGTCTCGGTTTTGAACATCCAGATAGGGATTGGGTTGAATTTTATCAGAAATTGGCACGTAAACCCCCCCAAACTGCGAATTCCATTCTCTTGTCGTCACAAGAAGATTAAATATAGAGCGTCCTTGATCAAGATAAATTTCATCTTGATTTTTACGAACTTGCGACACATTCCAGAATGCTGATATAGAGATAATTGTCAGCCACGCGATTATGCTACCCCAAATATAGAGCTTCTTCATATGGATATCTTCCATTGCTTTGATCCGTGACTAATTCGCATATTTTTGAGTTGTAACCAACAGAAGTGACTGCTTATATGCGAGATTCAATCAGTATCTCCTCTCCTTTCAGCCCCTGCGGATAGCCGCTGCCATCCATACGCTCGTGGTGTTCCCGGACGATTCGTGCAATCGGCAGAGGGAACTCTACATCTTTGAGGATTTCATAGCTCAGCCGACCGTTTTTCCTTCTCTTTATTTTGAATGGCAAGTTCCATGTTCGGCTTGGTTATTGCTCTGGCTTACTGAAAGTGGTTTTTTTGTAATATACACCTAAAGCAACCTCTAAACAATGGTTTTTGATATATCATTTGATCCGGCAACTTCTGCAAGGATCATCGATATTTTTTGTCAAGTTTTAAACAGGGTGCCCCGACCTTATCCTGCAGGAGGGTGCATGACGAGAGGAACGCTCAGTTGCACGGTGGTTCCTTGCATTGGGGTGCTGGTAACGCTTAACTGCCCATGCATTTCTTTGATGATGCGTGATGATATCGACAGCCCAAGTCCGGTACCTTTTCCTGATTCTTTGGTTGTAAAAAAGGGCTGGAGGATATAGTCGATGTTTTGCCGGCTGATGCCGATGCCGTTATCTGCAATGCTGATGATGACGCTCTCTTTCTTGCGCTTTGCCTGGATGTGAATGGACATTTCCGTTCCAGGCTCTACGCCCTGTTTCCTTTTTTCTTCGAGAGCGTCTATGGAGTTGCGGATGAGGTTGAGGATTACCTGCTCCATTTTATAGAGGTTGCCCCTGATTGGCAGCTCTTCGGGGCCGCAATGGAAGGTGAGCTCTATTGATTTTTCTCTGCACTCCCTGGTGGTGAGAGCGATAGCTGAGAGTAAGGGTTCTTTGGTGTCGAACTGTGTTGTTGCTGCTTTTTGGTCTTTGCTTGCGAAGTGCCGGATGTTATCGATGATGGTTTGCAACCTTTCGATGTTCCGTGCAATTTTTTGTGCTTGTTTTGTTACGGTGTTTTTGAGATCAAGGCTGTCACTTTTGGCTTTTTCAAGCAGGGTATCAGCCAGCAGGCTTATGTTGTTGACGGGTTGCACGATTTCGTGGGCAACGCCAGAGGCCATCTCTCCAAGAGCGATAAGGCTTCTGGTATGCAGTTGCTGGTTTTCGTGGAGTTTATGCTGGGTGATGTCGCGTATGATGAGATGAAGTGACTGCAGTGCACCGTGAGCATCATGAATCGGCAGGACAGTGATTTCAGCCAGAAAGCTCATCTCCCTGCCTTTTTTGCATAACAGCTCCAGAGTGCGCCTTGAGGCCGCTTTTCCAGGCTCCTCCTGGAGCATTTTTTGCCATTTTTCGGTGTCTCTGGTATGAACCAGAGCGGTAAAGGGTTTTGCCAAAAGCTCGGCTTTATCTTTGGCCTCAAAGAGAATGAGCGCCATGGGTGAAATGCTGGTGATGATGCCTTGAGTGTCGGTGATGATGATGCCGTCGGCTAGTGATTCGAGACGTTTTCGTTCGGTAACATCGATGATAATGCTATAGATAAGGAGCTTGCTATGGGTCTCGATTTTATTGCTGTAGACCTCGACATCGCGGAGGGAGCCGTCGGCGGTGCGGTGACGGCACGAGGCGTTTTCTATGCTCTGTTGTATCTGTTCGTCTGAGGGTACGATGATCTGATTGATATTCATCTTTTTAAGCTCTTCGATCTTCCATCCATAAAAATCTGCAGCCGCCTGATTGGCGTCGATGATTGAGCCTGTTTGGGAGTCAATAACCATTTTTGCAGCGGCATGGCTTTCAAAGAGTTTTCGGAACCGCTCTTCACTCTCAATGAGAGCTAACTCAGCCGCTTTATGGTCGTTAATATCGATGCCCACGCCGATGATATAGTCCACACCGTCTATGACCGCTTTGCTCGCCGTGGTGACATACCAGTGGTACTGCGGGCCTCCATGATAAAGCACTCTCTCTTCAAATGGTTCGGGCGGAATGTTTTTCTCGATGAGACGCTCAAATACCGCTCTCCCCTTTTCCCTGTCATCCGGGTGAAGGAGTTCAAACCCCTGGATAGGGTCGTGATCAGAGCGCGAATCTCCAATGATCGTTTCACGCAGATACTCGTTACCGCCAACAAACTGCCCGTTATGATCGACGATATAAAAAACACCCGGAATACTGTTGATGATTGCCTGGTTAAAGGCTTCCTGACTTTTGAGTTTTTGCTCGATGACCCTGGTTTTTGTGACATTCTGAACGATAACAAGGAGTTGCTCGCCGTCTTCATTAATGGGATAGAGTGAACTTCGGAGAATCTCGCCATACTGTTCATCTTCAAAGAAGAGCGGTTTGCCTGAGACCATAACCTCTTCCACTTTCTGATTTCTCGCTTTTTGCAGCTCGGCAGGGAGGAGATCAAGGCCATTCGTGTTGATCAACTCCTGCAGGGTTTTGCCAACCATGTTGCAAAAACCTTGGTTTGCGGCCAGGATGGTGCAATCACGGTCGAGAAGAAAGACGGGGTCTTGAAAATTGTCGAACAGGGAGTGGATCGATTTTTCCCACAGCTTTTTTGACTGTTGTAACCCTGCATTCTCCATTTCGAGCTGCCGCTGGCGGGTAATGTCGGAAAGGGTCAGCCGGCACTCATGAGGGTTCTCTGAGGCGATTGCCTCAAGACGCATGATCCGGCCTGGCAAGGAGAGTGCCGCAACCTCCTCATCTTGCAGCAACAGGTCAAGAGTGAGGTGCTCCTTATGGCTGAACACCCTCTCCAGGAAGGTGTTGAAACGGATGCGGTCTGTATGGTCAACAAAACGGATCAATCTGTCGCCAATCAGGAGTGCTCGATCAATACCAAGAATCTTTTCAGCAGTCATGTTTGCCCTGCGTATGGTGCTGTTGCATTCCAGAGTCATATAACCCACCGGGGCAAAGTCGTAAAGATCGGTGTATTGACTCAGTGCCTCTTCGAGCTGATCCCTTGAATGCTGGAGCTCTTCACGCTGCATTTCCAGCTCAATCTGGTGAATCAAGAGCTCTTGCACAACATCTTGCAGCTCTTCTTTTGAAGAGTGAATATCGGGAGCAGCTCCGCTTTTCAAAAAGCGCTCCTCAGCCCGTTTTCGTAACTCGGAGCCCTCGTTAACCTTTTTCATAACCATCAGTTTCAGTTTATGTAAACCCCTGTGGCACTCTATAGCGGGCTCTCTCGTAATGCACTGGCCGCAACGCCTCCAGTTTACAAATTTAATACTTAAACGGGATATTTTGCAATAAATCGTAACAGTTGCACGCTGAACTTATTGTGCTTTTCAGGAAAGGTTAACTCTCTGTTCCGGTTTGGTTTACTTCAGTCAGGCAAGTAAAGCCGCAAAACGCAGGGGGCGGGCGGTCCGAAGGCTTGCGGCTCGCTGCCAAAGAGCTGCTGCACGGTTGGCGAGCGGCGAGGCATGGCAGAGCGATTGAGGCGAGGCGAACCGGAGGGCGGGGTGGTTTATGACCACTCCGGCATCAACAGGCGTTACGTGGAAAAATGACCTCTGCAAAGAGGCGTAAACGAGTTATGCCGCGTAACTACCGCTTTTAATAACTCTCTAATAAACATATCACCAACTCAACCAATCGCACTTCGGATAAAACCCCGCCGCTACGTTATCCAATTCCGCATTGCCTAACTCCCCTGCCACCTCTTTAATTTCCGCCTCCGTGCATGCAAACCCTTCGCTCTGGATGCACGCCATCCGCCCTGAAACATCCTCGATGGCCATAACACGCTTGCTGAATGCTTCGTCTGATTTCATCTTCTCGATGAACAATCTTGCCTGGTCTAATGACATGATATTTTCCTTTGGTTAGCAATGCAAAACGGTATGCACTCTATAGACATAATCTATGAGGTAGTATACCAAATTATCCATTCCATACAGGAACTTGATTTATGTCGCAGTGCGGGTTCATAGATCAATCCGGGTTTGGGTCCTCCGCCGCCCGCTTCTCACTTGCTTCATTTTGAAATAGCCTCTTTTCATACTCAAGCAACTGTTTCTGGAGACTGATATCACGGATGGTGCACTGGATCGCTTTTTCATCGCCGACATTATAGACGTAGCTGATAAACTCAACGTCAATTATCTTTCCGTCCTTGTGTTGGAGTGGCAAATCGGAATAACGGATAAACCGTTTCGCTTGCAGTTCCAGATAGGCCATTTGAATCAGCATTTTATCACGAATAAACCCGATTTCCCAGAGCTTTTTACCGACGATTTCCTCAAGGGAAAAGCCAATAAGATGAGCGATATAGGGATTGGCATTCACGATTTTGCCGCTTTTGTAGTCGAGTATCATAATTCCTTCCTGTGCGGCTTCAAACAAGCGTCTGTACTGTGCTTCTTTCATTTTCAGAGCTTCTAAAGCCTGCCGGGTCTCGCTGATATCGGTGAGCGAGAGGCGGCACTCATGCCGATTGTCGCTGATGATGGCGTCTAACTGAAGCGTTCGCTGGAGTTTGGTGGGAATATTCGTGGTGTCACTGTTTCCAATCATAATCTCACAGTGTTCCTGCGTTCTGGTCTGGAACACCCTGCCTACCATGCTGATAAATACTGAGAGGTCTTGTTGGTCAAGAAAGCTTCCAAATCGGACCCCCAACAGACGCGAACGCTCAAAAGAGAGTATTCTGGCTATGGTAAGATTTGCCTGCAGTATCGAGCCGTCTCGAGCAAGCGTCAGATAGCCGACCGGCGAAAAATCGTAGAGATTGAGGTAGCGATTACGTTCCCTCTCGATTTCATCCATTGAATCCTGAAGCTCTTCATTCTGCATCTCAAGCTCAATCTGGTGAATCGAGAGCTCTTGCACAAGGCGCTCCATCTTCTCTTCCGAGCAGAGCATATCAGCAGCGACTCCTCTGTTCCGAAGCTGCTCCTCAGCCCGTCTTCGTAACTCTGAGCCATCGAAATCTTTCTTCATAAAAGTCAGTTGCAGTTTATGTAAACCCCTGTAACACTCCGTAGCGGTACACTTTCCTCCAGAATCAGTTTATGACCACTCCGGCAACACCCTCAATTGCCATAACACGCTTGGCAAACGCTTCGTCTGACTTCATCCTCTCTATGAACAATCTTCCTTGGTCTAATGACATGATATTTTCCTTTGGTTTGAACAGAAAAACGGATGCACTCTATAGACATCTTCTGTAAAATAATATACAGAATTATCAACCCATGCCGGAGCATGATTTATGTTGCAGTGCGGGTTAAAGTGGTGCGAACCCCTTAAGGCATTGGCCGTACCCGGCCCTTGCCGCAACAGCCTGCAGCTGCAAGCTTCAACCTCGTTTACAGCCGCAATATTGTTCAACTGCCGCGTAGCAGAGCAACGAATATGAGACTAACAAATTAATTTACATAGCTGATTGAACTCATCGGATTGAACAATATCCTTGGCAGCATTTTTGTAAACATCAGCATGATCTACATCATCCAGGCTATAGTCCTTGGCAGCTTCATAATCCAAGCGGAAAAGTTTAATGTTAGGCCTTTTATGTTGGACATAACGTGCAGCCATCTCCTGAATGGTTGTTGATTCATCACGGGCCTGATTCGCAAGATATTTTAACGCCTGGCCGATATCCGATATTTTTGTCGTTTTTTCATACGGTTCAAATTTAGTTTGACTTCCGGTACCCAACGAAATAATGATAACTTCATCATCGTCCCATTTGCGTGCAAGGATTTCAGTTAATACGAAGTCCAAAGTGCAATTCTGGGTTCCTTGGCCACCGTCTTGAAATACCGCCCCCTTTTCCTGAGAAGGTTTTGGCGGAGTGCTGTTATCTAAGATTGTCCACGTATAGTTTGGAACATTGATTTTCCCAAAATAATACGCAGCAGATAGCGAAGACCAGGCAATGGCATCTCGAAGCTGAATTTGCTTGTCTTGTGTTTCATCGGATTTTATGAAGTGCGTACGATGACTGCTCAAGTTATACGCTGTAGTCATCAGTATGAGTGACGCAGGTAGTTCACCCAATGATACCCTTGAGTTACGGTCGGGTGAAACTTTGCTGAGCATTTCGTCGAGTTTTTCGAGAAATGGCTGGCGGTTGAACTTTGGCTGCAAGAGGCGGGTAATAAAAGGATTTTTGCTATCTCTAAAAAGGGCCAAGCCATCAACAGAGTAAAATTTGCTGATACTTTCAGCGCTGATCCCGGCCGCAACACAGCCCGCTATAATGGCACCGGTACTCGTTCCACAGCAGAGTGTGAGTATATCACGAATCAGGAAATTGCTATCTTTTCTATTCTCTTGTATTTTTTTTTCCAAATTCATGAGAACAATGGCCGGGGTTATACCCAGAATCCCGCCACCGTCAACCTGGAGAACTATTCTCTTAGTCATAATATAGCCTTGATTTAGGAATTAAAACTCAGATAACAAACACCTTACATGCATTCGTTTTTGCTTATAATGCCTGCTTTTGGTGACATCCTCCGCTGTCTTGATGCTGATCGCTGCCGGGAGAGGCGCTGCCTGTAATGCCGCTACAATGGCATTCAGGAGCGCCTGCAACTGCTCTGCATGAGCAAGACCCGCTTGATCGCGCATGATATCAATGCTGCCATAGATCGAAACCCGATCCTCCCGGTTCTCGACCGTCAGATCCCCCAATGCATAAATCCGGGGTCACCAGCGACTGCCCTACTTTTACGGGGCACGGAATTCGTAGCTGACCGGCAAGTACGCCTCAAAGAGCAGCTTTGTCTGAGCGGCGTTGAACATCTGAAAACGAATCCTGTTCACCGCTACATTGCCTGACGAAATGGTAAAGAACTGGGTGCCGCTGCCGCTCCCAACAGGTGATATCGGCGCCGGGCTTGCAGCATAAGCCGGCGCGGGAGCGTTACCCACGAACGGACGGGCAAAGATACGCACGCCTTCCGGCTGTGTTGTCGTATAGGAAAAGGCAATCGAAACTTTTTCCTGATTTGACAAAATGTTTGGTGTGGCGGGATTGAGTGTGATATGCGTTACAGAGTTTCCTGCTGATGCGCTTGATGCAGAAAAGAATGTCCCCAACAAGAACAGGATTATTCCTGCGGTATGCAAAGCTTTCCGACGGATGTTCCAGTACGCCATAATTCCTCCCAATGTTTGATTAACGGTTAAGATGACAGGTAAACATGCGATACGGCAATAGAGGCCTTTTGAAAAAAAGCATTCGCAAAGGGCAAACTACGACCGCTGTATAAAGTATGTAATATTTTTGATTCTCTATAAAAAATTTATGACGGTACCGGGAAAGTGTACCCGCTTTAGTGGAAAAAGGCAGCCCGCTTTGGCGCCCAGGAGCGCCATGCTTCTTGATTTCATGCTTGCTGCTCGTGCAATTTCAAGTCTAACCCGCTTCGCTGAGGCGTGAAGCGGCGGAGGTGAGCATACCCATCGCACCTGATTTTGAGAAAGGAATGCAAAATAGAGTTTACGTGATGTTTACAATGAAGAGAAGAATACCTCACTCAAATTAGGCTACCTTAAGGCTGAACTTTACAGATGCGTCTTAATACAGTCCAAATACTATTAAAAACAAACCTAAGATGGAGTGGTTGTATTGCGATTTCCATATTCATACAACATGGAGTGACGGGGATTTGTCAATCAAGGATGTTGTACAGTTGTATGGTGAAGCAGGGTTTGATGTCATAGCTATAACAGACCATATACTTGACAGCAAGAGTTTGTTACAGGCAAACAAAGTGTATGGAAAACATTGCAGTATTGAAAAAAAAGACTTTATCCATTATCAGCGAGAACTCTGGAATGTCGCCCGTTATGCATGGGAAGCCTATAAGATGCTGGTTATTCCCGGTATTGAGCTCACTAACGACACCTCAAAATATCACATTCTTGCGCTTGATAACAAAGAGTATATCAGCCCGGATCTCGGAGTTGAAGATATCCTGAATGAAATTAAAGCTCAAGGCGGGATTTCTATTGCTTGCCACCCGTATATACGCAACCATTCCGGTGAAGCACCATCCGAGTATCTCTGGACTAATCAGGATCGGTTTGCACTGAAGTTTGATGCATGGGAAGTCGCAAACAGGGATGATCTTTTCAATGTTGTCGGGTTAAAAAAATTCAATTACATCGCTAACTCCGACTTTCATCAAGCAAAGCATCTCAGGTCGTGGAAAACGCTGTTGCGGTGCAGCCGAAATACTGAAGCTGTCAAACAGGCCATAAGAACCAACGAAGCGGTTGCCTTATTTCTCTACCGGGGAGGTAACCTAAAATAACCGTTAATGTTTTGTAAAGACTTCACTCTGGAACTTGATTTTAAGCCAGTCAGAAAAACAGGGTTCATTCAATTCACCTGCCGCCAAATCCAAAACAGCGTTAACAGCTTCGACATCTCCTTGAGTCGTTCGCTTGTGATCTGCATTGCCACTATTTCCCGCAGCCAGTTGCTCCTCAATGAAACGCTGCATCTCCTCTTTCTTTGGCAACTCCAGCAGATACTTCGAGACAAAAAGCTGATTATCAATTCCTGCTAAAGCAAACTCAACCAGAGAGTGGTTTTTATGGGTACACAAAAGAATCCCTATGGGTGGATTGTCATCCTCACGCATCATGCACTTTCTGTACCAGCTCACATAGGTATTGAGCCGATTCCTGCTGTGGTTAGAAACACCCCCACGCTCATGGGGAAGACCCTCTTAAATTCTCCACTCATTTTGATCTCCTGGAAACACCCCCACGCTCATGGGGAAGACTGCCAGATAAAAGCTCTATGGTGACAGGCTTTGGAAACACCCCCACGCTCATGGGGAAGACTGTCCCTCGTAAAAGTAAGCCATCAATCCATCGGAAACACCCCCACGCTCATGGGGAAGACCAAGGACTGTCTGTCCGAGGCGCACCGCACCGAGAAACACCCCCACGCTCATGGGGAAGACGCTGTACCGCTCGCAACAAACGTCCAAATGCCGGAAACACCCCCACGCTCATGGGGAAGACGATTGTCGTTTTCATGACCCCGCCCTCCAGTCGGAAACACCCCCACGCTCATGGGGAAGACCGCCCTTAAAACCTCAGTGACCTCTCTGTGCAAGAAACACCCCCACGCTCATGGGGAAGACCACACACAACCTTATAAACTGGATGGAGAACAAGAAACACCCCCACGCTCATGGGGAAGACGCGGCGTTACCGTCTTACCTTCTTGCTCACTCAGAAACACCCCCACGCTCATGGGGAAGACCGAGAGGCTCTACTTATAATCTTCCAAACGCCGGAAACACCCCCACGCTCATGGGGAAGACTGCTTTGGTTGCTCTGCTCATTGCGCCGTCCTGGAAACACCCCCACGCTCATGGGGAAGACAGTTGATCTGTGACCATTTTCAATTCGACCAGGGAAACACCCCCACGCTCATGGGGAAGACAACACACTTCCTTAAAACGGATTTCCGCAAGTAGAAACACCCCCACGCTCATGGGGAAGACTTACCCAGATCATCAAGCCCTACTTGGTCACAGAAACACCCCCACGCTCATGGGGAAGACGAGTCTAACCCCGACTATGTGCGAGGCAAGATGGAAACACCCCCACGCTCATGGGGAAGACACATTTGTCCGCGTTGATTGAACCTTACTTTTAGAAACACCCCCACGCTCATGGGGAAGACATACTGCTACAGAATAGAGGACGATTATTAATGGAAACACCCCCACGCTCATGGGGAAGACCTCTACAGTAACTTTACCCGCTGGTTATGGTTAGAAACACTGAACTTGCAACAAAAAAATGGACACCCTAAGAAGCCATAGCTCTTGGTTGTTGTTTATAACGTAAAAACTCAACAGGCGATTTATACCCTAATGTTGAGTGCTTCCGTTTCCGGTTGTAAAAGACCTCAATATATTCAAACAGGCTGTGTCGGGCCGCTTCTCGAGTTCGGTAGTGTTCAGAATACACCAATTCTGTTTTAAGGGTTTTGAAAAAGGTTTCTGTGACGGGTCGAGTAGCGCAGCGGAGTCTCACCCCAACGCTCTCACACAACCGTACGTGAGTCTCTCGACTCATACGGCTCTTGTCATCCAGCTTTGATACTGCCAATGCGAAAACAGTTGAGGACTTCGATGAGCAACGCCTTTAAGCCATGCGTCTGCTTTTGTCTTCCTCCGTTGTAAATGTTTATATTTTCGCCTTGCCCATCTCGCCAATGTGAGATTCACATGGTTCAGGACAGAGTGAAGTTCCGACCTGCAAAATTTCCCAAAATAGTTGACCCAACCGGTAACCACTGGATTTATAAAGTCAGCCAGCGCATTCAAACTCAGATGCGTACGTGTATTAAGCTTCCACTCTCGCTTTACTGTCTGCCGCAATTTCTTTGCGGATTTTTGACTTATCGCGGGACTGAAGCTGACAAAGAACTTTCCGCGTTGATTCCGCGCAGATCGCGGACGAAAGGTGTATCCCAGAAAATCGAAACTATTGCAGTGTCCATCCTCTGTTCGATTAGAGTCCTTACAGTAGACAATTCTTGTCTTTTCAGGATTTAATCTTAGCCTGCATAGCTTCAAACGTTCTTCAATCCGTTGCTTGATCATTTCTAACTGCACTCGTGACCGGCAGTGCACGACAATATCGTCCGCATATCGCTCAAAATGAATATCGGGATGTTGCTCCTTCATCCATTGATCAAAACCTAAATGCAGAAAGATATTTGCAAGTAGTGGACTAATAACGCCTCCTTGCGGAGTTCCTGTTTTTCGGTGTAGCAACTGCTTGTCTTTTAGCACGATATCTGCTTTTAACCATCTTGCGATGTAAAGCAGCACCCACTTGCAGGTTGTAAACCGTGTTACCGCACGCAGAACCAAGTCGTGATCTAATGTGTCGAAAAATGCACTGATGTCCAGATCAAGAACCCAATTGCTACGCCAGCATCGTTGACGAGCTGTTGCTACAGCATCCAAAGCGGATCGTCCCGGACGATACCCATAAGAGTCATCATGGAAAAACGGCTCAACCTTTGGCTCAAGGTATCTTTTGACTGCTGCCTGAGCTATCCGGTCGCTGATTGTCGGTATACCAAGTTGCCTGATTCCCCCATCGGGCTTGGGTATTTCGACCCAAAGAACTGGTGGTGGAATGTAGCTTCCTGATGACATCCGATTCCAGATCCTATAAAGATTATTTTTCAGGTTTCCTTCAAATTCCTCCATCGTTTGACCATCAGCACCCGGACCTCCCTTACTTTTCTTGACGTCTTGGTAGGCGTCCCAGATAAGTACCTTTGGTATGGTAAAAGCCTTTGCCGAGTTCATACGCTCCTTCCCTTGCGAGTTGGCATATCAATCCGACTGGATAACGCAGTCCCTTTGCTCCGCGATCTTTCGAGCGCCTCATCACTACTACGGACTGCTCCGCCCCTGTGCCTTGCATTGGTACTCTCTTCTTTGGAAGTGCAACTCCTTTGGAATTCTCCCTTAACATCAAGGCGACAGGTTCCCACGTTCCCTACAAGAGCCTGAAACAGACTCACGCCACCTCTACACCGGACACCGCCCAACCCGTAGACAGGTTTCGTTTGGACTGATCCTGAGCCAACAACGCTGCTCAGTTTTGATGTCAGTTGAATTGCTTTTCGATGCGTCATCAGTGGTTTACTTGCGTTCGTCTTTCTGTTTCACACCTGACGCCTTTTATGACGCCTTTTCGCCGACGCTCACCACCAAGGCTCTTTACCCCAGCAGCTCGACGTGGTTTGGAACCCGGTACTGCAACCCGATTCCGAGAGGCCAAACTCTCATCTCTTGTAGAACATCACCTTTCGGTGTTCGTGGCACACCGTTATCATAACAGTTCCCCCTGCCGCTCATACTCTGAATCAGGCCATGTTTCGCAAGCTTCTTCCTGAAAGATTTACTCGCATATTGGATGCCTCGATCCGAATGAATAACGACTCCTGGCGCTGGTCTACGGTGCATTACAGCCATATCCAGAGCAGGGTTCACCGTTGTTTCAGCCGTCATTCGTTTGCTGAATGAGTGACCGATAATTTCACGATTGTACAGATCCATAATGACCGTCAAATAGAGCCAGCCGCTGCCAGTCCATACATACGTCAAGTCACTCGTCCAGGCGTCATTGATAAAATCGCCTACAAACACCTGATCCAGAAGGTTATGGGCAATCGGTTCCTTATGGTTTGAGTCTGTCGTTACCTTGAATTTTTTAGCAACTTTAGACCGAATTCCCATAGATCGCATTAACCGGGCGGCCCTTGGCCTACTGCACTGAATGCCCTGTTCTTGCAGGCAAACGGCAATTCTGGGGCTACCGTAGATTTCGCGATTCTCCTTATGGATTGTCTGGATTGCTTCCTTCACTATTCTTGTTTCTATGCTACGGTTGCTTTCGGGACGCTGTGTCCACTGATAATATCCGCTGGTAGAGACATCCAGAACACGGCACATGGCTCTGACAGTGAATATTTTCTTGTAACCCTCAATAAAGCTATACTTTAAAAGGGTGTTCGTGAGAACACAGCGAGTGCTTTCCTAAGAAACTTCCACTGCAATGCCCGGTACAATCTTTTCTTGTAGAGTGAATCCAAATGCATCCGCTCGTCGACGCAAATTGATAAGAACTCTATCCCGATATTGGGTTTCATAGTAGTCTGCACCTTTGTCT
>CAIJGA010000027.1 GCA_903820085.1 uncultured Chlorobiaceae bacterium | reverse complement strand
TCCATCTTCAGGCCTACAGTGAACGTACTCGTCAGGTCCAGAAGTCGCTCCACACGGAACACAAGCTTGATGAAACGCTTTCGCTGGTCACTGATGCCGAAACAGGTCCTCGCGGTTATGTTATTATGGGTCAGGAGATCTTTCTTGAGCCCTATTATGCCGCCATAGCATCTTCAGACGGCATTGTCCGGCATTTGCAGGATCTGCGGCGATTGACCCTCCAGAATCCCCGTCAACAAGAGCGCCTCAATCGACTGGATACCCTTGTCGGGGAGAAACTCGCCTTTATGAAAAAACTCATAGAGGTGAGGCGACATGCGGGGTTTGAAGCTGCGAAGGAGTTGATTGCAACCGATAGCGGCCGGCAAATGATGGTTCAAGTCCGTCGTACACTGCTGGAGATGCACAATATCGAGGCAGCGCTTCTCAAGCAACGCTCTGATGAAGCATCAGCACAGTTGCAGACTACGATTCTTGCCATGATCACCGGGCTGGGTTCAGGTATTTTTCTCCTGTTGTTTTCGTTTGTTGTGGTCAACCGGGAGGTCGGCGTACGGAAGAGGGCCGAGGAGGCCTTGCAGCAGCTCAACAGTGAGTTGAATGTGCGTATAGAAGAGCGCGTTGAAGCGTTGCGCAAGAGCGAAGAGGGTTTTCGCCTTATGGTCGAAAGCGTGAAGGACTATGCCATCATGATGCTCAATGGTAACGGCACGATCACCAGCTGGAATGCCGGTGCTGAACTCTTGACGGGCTATAGGGCTGGAGAAATGATCGGTCAAAACGTATCCCGGTTCTTTACCGGGGAAGATATTGCTGCAGGGAAGCCCTTAAGGTTACTGAACACTGCGGTTGAAGAGGGTAGAGTGGAGGATGAGGGGTGGCGGGTGCGCAAGGATGGCTCGCGATTTCTTTCGGATGTGGTGATGACCCCGATCTATGATGATCATCGCCAATTGCAGGGTTTTGCCAAGATCATACGCGATATTACCATCCGCAAACAAAACGAATTAAGGATTGAGCACCTCAACCGATTGTATGCAACCCTGTCGCAGATTAATGAAACGCTGGTGCGCGTTAAAGACAAAGAGCGCTTGTTCCCCTCCATCTGCCGTGTTGCCGTTGAGTCCGGCAAATTCGGGCTGGCCTGGATTGGGGTGCTCGATCCTGCCAGCGGTGTCGTTACACCGGCAGTTGAGTACGGTGAAGTAGCGGTCTCCCTTTCCTTTACCTCCATCAATATCCATGAAGCCCCCTTTGCGAGCGATATCATCAGTTTGGCTGCGGCTACGGGCAAGGTTGTTACCTGCAACAACATCCAGACTGACCCGGCTATGCAGCAATGGCGTGCCATGGCAATAGCCGATGGGTTTCATTCAGCTGCCTCGGTGCCTATTCGGCAAGGCGGCACGATTGTGGCCTTGCTCACTCTCTATGCTGCCGACATGGATATGTTTGCCGATAAGGAGGAGATCAATCTTCTGCAGGAAATCGGCGTGGATGTATCGTTTGCCCTGGATACGCTGCATATGACCGAGTTGCAACGGCAAACCGAAGCATCGCTCATGGAGAGCGAAAAGCACTTCAAGGAGATGTTTGAAGGGCATTCAGCCATTATGCTTGTCATCGATCCCGGTACCGGCTTTATTCTGGAGGCCAATAAGGCCGCAATAGCGTTTTATGGATGGACGATCGATGAACTGCGCAAATTGCGTATTCAGGAGATCAATACCTTGAGCCCTGAAGAGGTACAGGCAGCCATAGAGCAAACCAAATCCGGCGAGAAAAACTATTTTCTGTTCCGCCATCGCAGGGCGGACGGAAGCATCCGTGATATCGAGGCCTATAGCCGGACCATTAAGACCAAAGAGCGATCATCACTCTATACCATTATTCATGATATCACGGAACGAAAGCACTACGAGATGACCACTCAACTGCACATCGCCCTTCTGGAGATGGTGGGGAATCATTCGATAGAAGAGTTGCTGCAGTTGACGCTCGACAAAGCCGAACTGCTGACCGAAAGCTCGATCGGCTTCTTTCATTTCGTGGATGATGATGAGAGGTCACTCTCTTTTCAGGCGTGGTCAACCAACACGAAAAAAAACATGTGCACGGCGGAGGGAGAGGGTTTGCACTATGAACTGGATAGTGCCGGAGTGTGGGCAGATGCCGCGCGACAGCGTCAAGCGGTGATCCATAACGATTATGCGGCACTCAAGGATTGCAAGGGAATGCCGAAGGGTCATGCCGAGGTGAGGCGCGAAGTGGTTGTACCGGTCTTGCGGGGCGATAAGGTTGTGGCTCTGCTCGGGGTGGGGAACAAGGGTATCCCGTATGATGAACAAGACGTGCGGTGGATTCGTATCGTGGCCGATATTGTCTGGGATATTGTGGCTAAAAAGATGGGTGATGATGAACGTCAACTGCTTCAGGAGCAGAAGCAAGCTGTTGAACTTCTGGCGATGCATGACCCCTTGACGGATCTGCCGAATCGCCGGCTTTTCACAGAGCGCTTAAAACTGGCCATTGCCCTGTGTCAACGCAGCAAAACAATCGGGGCATTGCTGATGTTTGATCTGGATAAATTCAAACCGGTTAACGATACGTTCGGCCATGATATCGGTGATTTGCTGCTCAAGGAGGTGGCAACCCGTACACTCGGAACCCTGCAGAGAAGCAGCGATACCGTGGCACGCCTGGGGGGTGATGAATTTGTGGTGCTGCTGCCGCAGATTGATGCCCTGTCGAACGCTGAAGCCGTTGCCGAGAAAATCCGGCAATCCCTGGCTGAACCATTTTCTATCGAGCGGCATACCCTTGCCATTTCATGCAGCATCGGCATCGCCATCATCCCTGAGCATGGAGAGAATGAACTTGCCCTGATGAAACATGCAGACGACGCAATGTACCTGTCGAAGCATCATGGGCGGAACTGCTTTACGGT
>CAIJGA010000026.1 GCA_903820085.1 uncultured Chlorobiaceae bacterium | reverse complement strand
ACTTCCGGCCCGTAAAATGCAATGAATAAAGTCAAAACATACAAAAGCGACGCATTTGCAGCGATCCACGAAACCATGTCTGGCATGTATGATGCCGGCGTTATCGACAAAAAAACGATGCGTCAGTTTGATGAGGGTTGCTTGACACCGGTTCATGCGTTCAGCGCTACAGAGATTAAAGCCTTGCGTGAGCGTGAGGAGGTGAGTCAGACTGTTTTTGCCCTCTACATGAATGTGAGCAAAGATTCTGTCAGCCAGTGGGAACGGGGAATCAAGAAACCCGCCGGGCCTACGCTGAAACTCCTTTCGCTTGTGAAACAGAAAGGGCTTGCTGCTATATCATGATTCATCTTTAATGATAGTGCATTGTTACCAGAACGCAAGTCATTGCAGCAATGATTGAGGCCGGGCAAATTAAACTAGCCAATCCAACACAAATATGAACCCGCTACCATAGCTATACGCCAGTCTTGGAATCAAATCTTGAGTAAACGCAAACCGATAAAAAACATTTTCGCAGCTTTTGTGGTTACGTAAATCGTTACCGATACCTTAACGTGCTATTTTTTCCGTTTCGTGAGCAGACCCCATTGATGTTGGCACACAACTCAAAACCGACCACCCTTATCCGAAAATCGGCTCATCCCTGAGGAGCAAAAGCGTTATTATGGGCAAGAACGGGTGGGGTGCTCGACGGGCAGCCCTGTTGGCAGCGCCTCAGAGTGCGTCCCAAAATCTTTTGAGACGGTTCCAGAATTTTTGCAGCCCGGTTTCATAGGGTGTGGGGCAGTCGACAGCTCCCTCCTTATCAATTATTTTTATGATGTTCATCAGTATCCGGTTCTCTTCCTGCAGGAGCCGGACGTGCTTTCTGAATTTCCAGAAGCTTGCCTCCCGAAAAACCAAAAAGAGTGCAAGCACCGTCAAAATGGTGACGGGCGCGAAAGTTTCGGAGAGGTATTGAATGGGGTTGAACATAGCGGTGTGCCGGGGTTATGATTATATTTGCCAGAGCTGACTGGTTTTTGCCGTCAGAGGTACGGTACTTCGGGACGCTTGACGAGGGCCTCGCCGCAGACAATCCGATGCTTCATGCTCTAAACTATTGCCTGAGGGGGGACAAATGCCGTCATAGGTGCCAAAATATTCTGAGCAGTTAAGAATTGTCTGTTTTTGGTCGTCCGGTTGCACTTTTGTTGCGCATGATTTGATTTGCAAAAAAACTTCAGCAAGGCCTTGCCAATCAAGCGTGATCGACTTCAACCGTTTTTTTGCTGGTCTGGTCATTGGTGTTGCAACTTGGGAAGGTACTGCCGAGAAAAAAAGAAAGTTTTTTGTTGTCTCAGACACCCTTTGTCGCTGTACCGGTATTATCATTCTTTTTTAACCTCTGCCATAGCCAGAAAAAATCATCGGAAATGGCTTGGAGGGTGCAATCACTTCCCGATACACAAAACAAGGGCGTTGTCATTTTATAAAACTGTTGATTATGGAAATTATACTGCTGGGAATCACGGTCTTGTTGCTGCTTTTTATAGCGGTACAGACCATCATGAACAAGCGCAAATCGGTTGATGGCTTTCCAGAGCTGGGGAACATCCTTGTTGGCCTGCAAAAAAGTCTTGCGGCGATCGAGAGCAATTTCAAGGAGGATTTCAGAATAAATCGGCAGGAAGTATCCGGTATCGCCAAAGAGAACCGCGACGAACTAAACGCCACACTCAAAGAGTTTACTGCGGAGCAAAACGCCCGGTTTTTAGCGCTGAAAGGCGAACAAAAGCTGCTCACCGACAATACGGGAGCCCAGCTGGAAAAAATCACCGGTAAAGTTGAGCTGAAACTCAAAGAGCTTAATGATCAGGCAAAAACCGATAGCAATGCAACACGTGAGACCTTGACAAACGTCATCAATGCCTTTCAGCTCTCGTTTGAGAAAAACGTCAACTCCTTTAACGACTTGCAGCGAGAGAAGTTTGAGGGGCTGGGCAAGAAACAGGATGAACTGGTTCTCAATACCGAAAAGAAACTGGAAGGCATCAGGGTAACGGTTGAAGAGAAGCTTGAAAAAACCTTGAGCGACCGACTGGGCGAGAGCTTTCAGACGGTTGGCAAGCAGTTGATTGAGGTTCAGAAGGGGCTCGGCGAAATGCAAACCCTTGCCCAGGACGTTGGGGGCTTGAAAAGAGTTCTCAGCAATGTCAAGATGCGTGGCGGTATCGGCGAAATCCAGCTCTCGATGCTCCTCGAACAGGTTCTTGCTCCCGATCAGTACGAGGCCAATGTCAAAACCAAACAGGGGAGTAACGACCTGGTTGAATTTGCCATCAAACTGCCTGGCAGGGATGAGGATAACACACAGGTCTGGTTACCGGTAGACGCCAAGTTCCCGAAAGATGTTTACGAACAGTTGCAGAACGCCTACGATCGGGGTGACCTTGCTGAAATCGACACGGCTCAAAAGAACCTCGACTCCACCATCAGAAAAATGGCCAAGGATATCGGCGACAAGTACCTGGATCCACCCCATACCACTGACTTTGCCATTATGTTCCTGCCTTTTGAGGGCATTTACGCTGAAGTGGTTCGCAAGGCAAGCTTGCTTGATGACCTGCAGAGGAACTATAAGGTTGTGGTGACCGGCCCGACGACGCTGGCTGCAATCTTAAACAGCCTGCATATTGGCTTCAGAACCCTTGCCATCCAGAAAAGAAGCAGCGAGGTATGGCGAGTGCTCGGTGCGGTAAAAACAGAATTTGAGACCTTTGGCGGCCTCATGCAAAAAGCGCAAAAAAACATTCAAACCGGCCTTAACCAGCTTGATGATGTGATGGGCAAGCGGACCAAAGCTATCCAGCGCAAGCTTCGGAGTGTTGAGTCATTGGATGCTGCTGAAGTGAAGCTGCTCTTGCCGGCAGATGAGGGTGTTGACTTAGGTGATGATGAAAATGTGGATTAATGGAGGGGATTTGTGATTTTTTCAATTCGATGGGAATTACAATAATATGAAGCGTTATGAAGAATGCTTATTAAACAAGAGAGGATATTGCTTTAAAAAAGCCGGCAAAGAGTTTCATTATCAGTGTACGGGTATTGATGAACTCACCTCAAAATGAATCGCTGTTTTTTTCTTAAACTAATATTATGGATGCTAACGTGAAGAGTAACAACGGTGACGCCAGGTGGGTAGACCGGGTTGGGCTGTTGCGGGCAGTAGAGGAGCATTTTGGTCCATATGCGCATTCGTCCATACATGGGGTGTCGCATTGGAAGGTGGTTGAAAAGAACGCCCTGGAGATTGCTGCCTTTAGTGGCGCTGATATTTTGGTGGTGACCTTGTTTGCCTGGTTTCACGACTCGTGCCGGGTCAATGACCATACTGATGATGGTCACGGGAATCGCGCTGCCGAGTATGCCATGACCCAAAGGGGAGTGCTCTTCCAACTTGATGACCACTGTTTTGAACTACTTCTTGAGGCTCTTCGGGATCACACGAATGGCAAGGTATCTATAGAGGCAACAATCGGCACCTGTTGGGATGCCGACCGGCTTGATTTGACGAGGGTTGGAGAGTTTCTTAAGCCGAAGTTCATGAGTACCGCAAAAGGAAAGGAACTCGCTTTCAGCCTTTCCCTGTAGATTTTGTATCTCGGTTACCTATTCGAAGAGGGAAAACCGGGCACCCTATCATCGAGTCCATATGATCGACGGTCACACCCTCTGTACTCAAAACGACCGACAATCGACCTTGGTAAGCTGGCAAGAAAGGCGGTTTTTTCATCGTCTGTTAAAAAGTCACCGTCATCTTTGGCTTCACGGCACGCCTCATACAACGCCAATGTTTCAAGCCTGGCAGCTTCTTTCTGCAGTAACTTTTGTAAAAAGCGTTGCTGTTCATCGTGCAACAATGCTTTATACATTCCATACAATCCTTCGGCTGAGGTAATGGGTACGGTTCATGCTTCTCTGTGGGGAAAATCCCAGTTGCCTTGCATCATCAAAAGCGTTGAGGTCAGCACTCAAGTAGAGAAACTGCCAGTCGTTTTTTGTTGTTTTTTCGGTGATCATCTTTACTATCTGCTCTTTTTTGAACTCGCGGCTTGAATTCTCCTCGCCGTCAGTAATAATGGCAACGATAACTTTGGAAGGTTTCTCCTCTTCCTCAAGATTGCCGATGCCCTCTTCAATGTCATTGATACCGCGTCCGAGTGCGTCAAGGAGTGGCGTCATTCCTATTGGGACGTAGGTTGCAAGGGTAAGCGGCGATACATCCCTGATAGGTCTGAAGCGTTCAATTATAGCAAAAAGCAACTTTTCATTATCATCGTGCAATTGAGCAGGGGAGTCCATGGTCTATCCGGTAACCCTTCCTTTTCATGCCGTCTCATAAAAAGAAGTTTTTTTGAGATTGGAAACTCCTGCTACGGGGCAGAGGCAAGATTGCGCGGAGAAGAAATCCTTTGACAAAACCAATCCAATGGATTATAATTGAGCATGAATATTACTATTGTAGAGTTGCCGGAATTCATCCGCAAATCAGAAAAGCTGCTCAGTAGTGATGAGCATGACCTTCTGCTCTCCTTTCTTGCTACACACCCGACAGCAGGGATTTTGTTGCAGGGTACAGGAGGAGTGCGAAAGCTGAGATGGGCTACCGGTAACAAGGGAAAAAGCGGAAGTACTCGTATCATCTATTTTTACCACAAACCAACCATGCCGCTTTTTCTATTAACGGCATTCAGTAAAAGTGAGCAAGAGAACCTGAGCAAATCAGAACGAAATGATCTGGCCGGGCTAACAAAACTTTTGATTCAAAATTAAAAGGGAAAAAATGGATAATGTTTTTGAAAGTATAAAAAAGGGATTGGAAGAGGCTGTTGATTATTCGCAAGGCAAAAAGGTCAACGCAAGGGTTTTTCATCCTGAACCGGTCAACGTAAAAAGTATCCGGCAGGAAACACTCCTGACGCAGGATGAGTTTGCCGCTGCCTTCGGCATCAGTGTCGCGACGCTGAGGCATTGGGAAAGGGGTGATCGCAAACCGCATGGCCCTGCACTTGTACTGCTAAATCTTGTCCAAAAAGCTCCCGAAACCGTATTGCGGGTATTGAACAGTTGATTTTCAGGGCCTAAATAATTTCAACAAATAATACAGAGTCGTGGCGGACTCATGGGCACTCTATGATGGCACCTGTACTCCTCCCAAACTCATTGAATGGAGCTGACCTTATGACGGTAAAAGATATTCGACTTTCGCCCGACCCTGACATGGCAGGCTCCTATTCATAATTCTGCACGTCTTTATCAAAAAAAAACAGACAACACCTTTAAAAGAGTTGGACGTTGCCAGAAAAAGATTACAGGAGATTAAAAATGGATGAAATTACATACCAGCCAGTACCATACGATGTTGAGGGGGACATTGCCAAAGACCTTCAGGACAACGATTTTCGCAGAGAATATGAAGCTCTGGAACCAAAATACGCGCTCATCCGGGAACTGCTATCTGCACGACGGCAATCTGGTATGACACAGGAAGCAGTCGCTTTGAAAATCGGGACAACCAAAAGTGCGATCTCCAGACTGGAATCCGGCAGCAAACATGCCCCATCCATCGCTACGCTCATGAGATATGCTGAGGCAGTCGGTTGCGAACTGGAAATCAAACTAAATCCAAAACGGCAATCGCAAAAGATCTGACCACGTCAAGAATCACTTATAGACGGGGATGGATGTCTGGTTTCTTGGTGTCTGGTCTGAACAGCTTTACGCTCACGCCAAAACAATGGCTTGAAAAGAGTCAGGCTGCCGGTATTGTTAGCATCCCTGAATCCCCCCTGGCGGATTATTCATTTGCTCCATATGCCAGAATGTTTCACAAACTGGCACATGAGTGGCCTTTCCCTGTAGAGAGAGGGGCGGTCTTGGCGAGCGTGTTACAGCAATCCTGTCATGCTTTCGAAAAACCCGGGGTTAGGGGTGTGAAGCATTATTTCTTCAATTTCCTTGGGGTCTAGATTCTCAAGTACCGCGACTACCTTCTGCACCAGTTCCCGGCAGCAAAAACCCGGGGCTTTCAACCTCAATGCACTCGCGGGGGATCTGACGATGAAGAAAACTGGGTTACAACTTCAAAATTGCATAATACTCAGCTCCCACCCATGCCCACCATTTCTCGAGCAAAAACAGAATAGTAAACTGTCGATGGCTTTATATGACAATCTGTAGGCTTACTATTTTTTTGTAAAAGTCATATAATAGACTTACTATTATCCTGACATAGACAAACTATACCCTGACGTTATGAGTAAAAAATCACTACAGCTCCAGCAGTTGAACCATAAAATGGCGTCATTTTCCTTGTTGACGGAGGTTGCCATACCACCTACGGGTTGGATAAAAGCTATTCGCACGGCTCTCGGAATGTCGATGCAGCAGTTGGGCCGGAAATTATCAATCACGAAGCAAAGTATACAGGATATTGAAAATCGGGAAAAAGAGGGTGCCATAACGATAAAAGCGCTGAGTGAATTGGGCAAGGCCTTGGATATGCGTTTGGTCTATGGTTTTGTTCCCAATGACGGATCCCTGGACGCTTTGATTGAAAAAAAGGCGGCTCAATTAGCAGCAACAATCGTCCTGCGGACTTCAAACACCATGAAACTCGAAGATCAGGAAAATTCCCGGGAGCGCATTAAAAAAGCGATACAAGAGAAAACTGCGGAGCTTAAAAACGAAATGCCTAAAATCTTATGGGATTAGAACTGGAGTACAGATCCGGTCAGACTCCAATCGATGACGATGAAAAAGAAGGGTTGCTTATACCGGCCATTGCCTCGAGAGCTGAATTAGACGAATTTGAACAGCAGAATATTGAAGCGGCTGTCCAGTGGACGTTAATGCGAAATTTCACACCTGAAGAAGTCTTTACCGAGCGCTTTGTCAAGAATGTGCATAAACGGATGTACGGTAATGTTTGGCGATGGGCTGGCCAGTATAGAAAAACCAATAAAAACCTCGGTGTTGATAAATGGCTGATAGGAACAGAATTAAAGAAGCTGCTGGATGACGTGACCTACTGGGTTGATCATAACACCTATAATCCTGATGAGATCGCCGTTCGCTTCAAACACCGTATTGTGAGTATTCATTGCTTTCCGAATGGAAACGGTCGGCATAGCCGATTGATGGCAGATATAATCATTGAAAAAGTTTTCAAAAAACCTGTATTTAATTGGGGTGCAGGCCGTGTTACTACTAAGGGAGAAAGCAGAAGTGCTTATCTCAAGGCTATAAGAGCAGCAGATGCCGGTGATTATAAACCGCTGATCGCTTTTGTGAGGTCAAGCGAGCGATAAAAAGATAGATTATGGTTGACCCCTCTGGGTGTTCAAAAACGAAGGGGTTATAAACATCCGATTTTGATTTTTGGGTACAGATTTAGGTACAACATTTTTAGATGGCGGTGTCGACATACTTGCCGTCCATGTTTGACAAATGGGAATTCCTATGACCACAGCAAAAGAGCTTCCAGCCGGATTGTACGATCTGCTCCATACCAAGCAACTGCATAAGCGACTTGAAAAAGGGGGTTTGCTTGAACACGCCGTATGGTCTAACTTTGCTGCAGAGGAGTTTCATCATCACCTTGCCATCCCGTTGGCACACGAAATTGCCGCATTTATCAGTGAAGCGATTGCTGGCAAAAAGGGAGAGGCCCTGACGCAAGCGCTGCAGCTGGCATTTCAAACGCCGGAACATCTCTCTTCAATTATCGAGGCGCTTCGCCCGCTCTCAGCAGAGACCCTTCAGCAGATCAAGCCTCCTCCGCCTTTTGCGGCGTCTGCTATTCGCCCCGATACACCGCTTTCGGTATCGGCTCTGCTTACCGGTTCATCACGGACTCCCTCTCTGCTCACACAGCTCATAAAGGAACTTGCAAGCTGTGACCGTGCCGACTGGCTCGTCTCGTTTATCAAATTTGCAGGAATCCTTCCCTTGCTTCCAGCCCTGCGCGAGTTCACACAGGACGCTGCACCTGATGGCGGGCCACGCCTGCGCATTGCGACGACCTCCTATATGGGCGCAACAGACCTGAAGGCCATCAAGAGCTTGCTTGAACTGCCCAACACCGAAGTGCGGATTTCCTACGATACCAAGCGCACCCGCTTGCATGCCAAGGCCTATTTATTCCATCGGGCCACAGGTTTTGGCTCGGCCTATATCGGATCGGCCAATGTTTCCAAGGCAGCACTTGATGAAGGGCTTGAATGGACGGCAAAAATCAGCCAATATGAGACCGATCATTTGTGGAAGCACGCCATAGCTACCTTTGAATCACACTGGGAGGACACAGCAGAATTCACACCGTGCCGAACAGAGGATTTACCGACCCTTGAACAAGCTCTATTGCTGGAGCGATCTGAAGCAAACACGGACGACACCATCTCCTTTTTCGACCTTCGCCCCTATGGCTATCAGCAGGTTATCCTTGAAGATATTGCTGCTGAAAGGGGAGCCGGAAAACAGAAGCACCTCGTGATAGCCGCAACAGGCACCGGAAAAACCATGATTGCCGCGTTCGACTACAGCCGTTTTTGCAAGGATAACGCCGGTCAATCAAGGCTGTTGTACATTGCCCATCGCGAAGAGATTCTCAATCAAGCCCGAGGAGCATTCCGTCAAGTATTGCGAGATGGAAGCTTCGGCGACCTTGTTGCAGGGAACGCACAACCAAAACAATCAAATCACCTCTTCTGTACCGTACAAAGCTGGAACAGCCGGGGTTATGACCAGTTTCCAGCGACGCATTTTAACTATATCGTACTCGATGAAGCCCATCATGCCAGTGCCGCATCATACCAGAAGCTGATCACTCATATCCACCCTCACTCGTTGCTTGGCCTCACCGCCACCCCTGAACGAACCGATGGAGCAGATATTCGACAGGATTTTGGCGGAGCCTTCACCCACGAAATCCGTCTGCCCGAAGCCGTTGAACGAGCCTTGCTTTCACCGTTTCACTATTTTGGCATTCCAGATCTTGATGGCCTCGATTTTTCAGCTCTGGCCTGGAGGCGGGGAGGGTATGACATAGCGCAACTCCGAACCCAACTGGAAAGCAACAGAGCACGTGCAGAATGGGTCATGAGCCAGACCGAGCGTTATGTGACCGACATGAAACGTCTGCGGGGGCTGGGTTTTTGCGTAAGTGTTCTTCATGCCGAATTTATGGCACAGTTCTGCAACTCCTGCAACATTCCCTCCATCGCGCTGAGCGGAGAGTCACCAAAAGAGCTACGAAGCCAGGCACAACGCCGACTTGAAAACCATGAAATCTGCTTCATCTTTACCGTCGATCTCTACAATGAAGGCGTCGATATTCCCTCTGTCGATACCGTACTTTTCTTGCGCCCTACCGAGAGCCTCACCCTCTTTTTGCAGCAACTTGGCCGCGGTCTTCGTCTGCATGACGAAAAAGCACACCTGACCGTCCTCGATTTTATTGCCCCGCAACACCGCAACTTCAGCTTCGCAAAACGCTTCAAAGCACTGACAAGCCGACCGGAATTGCGCATCGACAAGCAAATCGAATTGGATATGCCCTATCTTCCAGCAGGCTGTTTTTTGCACCTCGAAAAGCAAGCCAAGGAACATGTGCTTCAGAATATCCGATCAGCCACGGCCAACTTGCGAGGTGAAAAGCTTTTGAGCGAACTGCGGCAACTGCGCAGAGAGATTGAGGGCACAATAAGCCTGCAGCAGATGATTGATTACCTGAATCTTGACTCACCCGACGAGATATACCGCAGAGGATTACCCCATCAATTGCTCGCCGAAGCAGAAGGAAAGCCACAAGCCAACCTGATGGAGTTGAACGATCAGCTCTCCAAAGGGTTCCGCCGTCTTGCCCTCATGGACGACACCCATTTGATTGAAGATGCCCAGCGCCTTGTTACGACCGGCACAAGCCACTCATCCTTCACGCAAATCCTTTTGCACAGCCTCTTGTGGGGAACCAACAGGCCCGGTGAAGGAACGCTTGACCACGTCCAGCGCTTCATTACAAGCCATCAGGGAGTTGCCCATGATTTAACAGAACTGCTCGACTGGCTGCTGAAAACCCGAACACCGTTGCCAAACAAGGTTTTTGAGCAGCAAACCGGCCCACTCAACCTGCATGCATCTTACAGCCGGGCGCAGATAACACACGCTCTTCAGCTTGGCTCTTTCGAAAACCCGATAAGCTCCCGAGAAGGGATTCTGCACGTTCCCGGCCGTAAACTCGACCTCTTCTTTGCCGACATCAATAAAAGCGATGCCGACTTTTCGCCCACCACCATGTATGAAGATTATGCTGTCACCGATCGCCTTTTTCACTGGCAAAGCCAGTCCCAGACAAGCGACAGTTCGCCGGTTGGAAGGCGCTATATTGAGCATCAAGCACAAGGTTTTACCCCAATACTCTTTATCCGTGACCGCAAAAGCCTCTCCAACGGCTTGACCTCGCCCTACTTTTTTGCCGGCCCGCTCCGGTACCACAAGCACGAAGGCTCAAAGCCAATCAGCATTGTCTGGGAGTTGGAACATGCCCTGCCTGCCAAGGCATTGTCATGGGCAAGACGGGTGGGGTAGGAGCGAGCGCAGCTTGAATTCAGCACAGGACCTGGCTGAACAGATCGTTACGATGAACTTGCCATGGTCACGTTGTTGATCCTGCTTATAGTCGGATGCTGATCCAAAAAACCGATCTTCCGCTAACAGATATACTCTGCCTGGATCGTATTCAGAAAAAGCTCCCGGTGCCAGTAGCAATCATTCGTCATTTAAGAAGATGTGGACTGATTGAAGGTCGACAACCAAACATCCATGTTTCGGCTGTGATGGCGCAGGCTACTGCGAGTAAAGCTGAATATATTCTAACCAGAGCACAGGATGATGCGTTTTATGCCAGGCTTATTACAGACTATTTGACCCAGTTTGGGAACGCAACTCGAGAAGAGATTGATAAGCTACTAACAGTAAAGCTTAGCGAGGCATTGGATGAAGAACAGAAAAAAAACAAGATAGCCAACTTGCTGACAAATATGCGCAGGTCTGGATTGATTAAAAATATCAGTTCACGCACAGCTCCTCAATGGATTCTTGCAGAAAGAGTGCAGAAAGAAATACCTCATTTGCAGAAAGAATGCAGAAAGAACTCAGAGGATAACCAATTATGAAATTAAGGTTTAAAGTCCAGATTTTTCAGCGTTTGGTGGTTATATTGGTTGTTGGTTGTTTTGAAAGAGAGCAAACCGGCCTACAAAACTGCTATGCCGTCAAAATCAATGTAGAACACATCTTCAAGCAGTTGTCTCCCGGAACTGAAGTGAAATCAATCTGAGGAGGAAATGATGGAGCATGAAATGACAATTGGTGGAAACCTTTTTGATCGAGTTGTCCAGATTCTTGAACAAACTCGCTCCAATGTGGTGCAGTCAGTTAATACCAATATGGTCACGGCTTATTGGCTGATTGGCCGGGAAATAGTTATAGAGGTACAGTGCGGCAAAGAGCGGGCTGTGTATGGAAAACAGGTCATTGAGATGCTTTCGCGGCAACTTAGTGAACAGTACGGCAAAGGATATTCGACAACCAATCTCTGGTATTTTCGGCAGTTTTTTCAGGTCTATGCTGATCGGATAGTAATTCCCCACCCGCCGGGTGGAGAATTGAGAGAGCAACAAAAAAGCCACCCGTCGGGTGGCCAATTCCCTTCAGGTTTTTCCTCGCAGCTTTCATGGTCGCATTATCGTGCTCTGATGAGAGTATCGAGACCGGCAGTTCGGGAATTTTATGAGCGTGAAGCCATTGAGTGTGGCTGGAGTAAAACGCAACTGGAAAGGCAGATACAAACCTCCTACTATGAGCGGATTCTTGCTCATCATGGAGAACAAGGGCTGCTGACGGCCAATCGCGAACGATTGGCTGGTGAAAAACTCCGTCCGGTTGACGTGCTAAAATCGCCCATGGTGCTTGAGTTTCTCGATCTGCCTGACTCTCCTGATTTGCATGAAAGCGAACTGGAGAAGGCCATTACCGGGAACCTGCAATTCTTCCTGCTGGAACTTGGTAAAGGATTTTCTTTTGTTGCCCGCCAAAAACATATCCGCTTTGATGATGATGATTTTTATGTAGATCTGGTCTTCTACAACTTCATTTTGAAGTGCTTTTTATTGATCGATCTGAAACTTGGCAAACTTACCCATCAGGATGTTGGGCAGATGGACGGTTATGTTCGCTTGTTTGAAGACCAGTTTAAAGTGCCGGGCGACAATCCAACCATCGGCCTTTGGAAATCAATCCGGTGATGGCAAAGCAAATTTACAAATACCTGCTACATTCCATACAACCCTTCGACTGAGGTAATGGGTACGGTTATCATGTTCTATGGTGTTTTCTTAATACTGCAAAATCAAGCAATCATTTATAGTGTACTCGTGCACATGACTGGCCTTTCCCTGTAGAGAGAGGGGCGGTCTTGGAGAGCGTGTTACAGCAATCCTGTCATGCTTTCGAAAAACCCGGGGTTAGGGGTGTGAAGCATTATTTCTTCAATTTCCTTGGGGTCTAGATTCTCAAGTACCGCGACTACCTCCTGCACCAGTTGATCCACGTGTGCTTCCTGCAGTTCTTGAGTCTTCCGGCGAAGAAAGTCTGCCATATCGTCATGCGAAATACGGGACTCACTGCATCCGGTTTCGTCCGGTTCCGGAATAGTCGAGTCAACCCAGTTGGATAGGGCCGGGGCCAGTTTGTGTTCAATTGCTATAGTGCAGAACTTCTGGACGACTTCTTCGTTTATGGTTTTTCCGTGTCTCTGAAGTTCTATATTTGCCGCATTCACGACGTTGTTGCAAAGATCCTGTATGATCAGGTTGTATCTTGAGTTGCCGTTTCCTGCAGGTTCGATGTTGGTGTTGGTCATGGGGATTGTTCTTAATGATTGATGGGAGTCTCTTTTGAGCGAGATTGATGATCCGAACAAAGGAGAAGTTTATTGCCTTGCTGTCGCAGAAAAAACCGCTCCCTTCTTTATCAGGATACGGCCGGGTATGGGACAAATACCGTCCGAGGTATGACTATTTATTGATGAAATGAGATTTATTTCGTCACTCTCGCTAAACCTCAGATCATTTATCCTCTCCATTAAAAAAATAGTTCTGCTTTTTTTGCTACCTCAGACAACCGTTGTCCCTCCGTACCCCATATCTTTTACCATTCAAGCAACCAAAACGAGCGAGCTAATGGCAAGCACAGTGAAAACCTTCATGCATCATGCCGATTTTCTTGAGCAATTCCGGGCAGACATCGGTTGGGAACATCCGGTTGATTGTAATGATGAAGAGAACCGATGCACCTTGTTCAACAGGGTAGAGATACGCAGGCAAGTGCTGTACATGAGCTATGGTATACCAAGAGAGGAAGGCATGAAATTCAAATGAGGGAGAGGCATGAGAATATTCGACGAGGTACTCGAAGCAATTGAATTCCATATTGCCCGCCATGAGCCGGAGCGGGGGGGACTTCTCTTCGGCCCGATGAACCGCGATGTGGCGGCACTCTTTATACCGGATGAAGGAGCTCGTTCCTCTTCGGTAACCTACACCATATCAAGGGAAATGTGTCAGAGGGCGCCAGAGATAGAACGGGAGACAAATCTTGAGTACAAGGGGGTGGTTCACTCCCATCCGGATTCATTTGACCATCCGTCAACTGGCGACCAAAGTGCTGCGGCAAATGCGCTCCAGCTCAACCCGCACATGGGGAAGTTTTTCATGCCCATTGTCACAGCCAACCGGGAAGGGGAGGGTGCCCTTCGGAGTCATGAACGTGCCATGGAGGGTGGCAAGATAGGTGCGTTTTTTGCTGAAAGATCAAGAAGCGTGTTCGGCAGTGGAGTGGAGGTTCGCGAAACACCCCTCTTCATTGTTCCGTTTCACGACAACATCAAAAAGGCAGCTGAGAAGATCGTGGAAAATGGCAGTTGCAAGGACGCAATCGTCAGCCCGGTGGGCAGCCGTATTTTTGTTGACGAGATTCTGAGCCTCGCCTATTCGCTGCAATGTGACAGGCATGATTACATCATTATGGGAGGCGAACTGTTTCCCCAGGGA
Organism: uncultured Chlorobiaceae bacterium; assembly: GCA_903820085.1. Taxonomy (GTDB): domain Bacteria; phylum Bacteroidota; class Chlorobiia; order Chlorobiales; family Chlorobiaceae; genus Chlorobium. The sequence continues at coordinate 4,496 of CAIJGA010000026.1, read as the reverse complement.
GCACCGCATATTCTCTATTCCGGTCATGACGGCGAAACAAGGGCTGTGCCGGTAACATGGAGCATTAACTGCGATCCGGCAGAATGTATCGCCATGGCCGTAACGTTATCGTTGATTAATGAAACGTGCAGGGAGAAGATTGCCCGACTCTCGTCCAGGTTCAGGCAGGGAAGCAAGAGATGGCGGAGAGATCGGAAGAAACTGCTCAAAAAAGCCAGAGAGCAACTGAAAAATGCAGAGCATGCAACGTCAAAAAAAAAGAAAGGAGAAGTACTATGAACCAGCAGATTGACCTTAATGCACTTCGGGATGCCGTTCTGCAGACACAGTCCCAAGGGCGAATGCAACCTACCGATGAGCAAAAAACCATTCTTGTCTCGAAGGAGGGGAAAATGATTATGGCCGGGGATGCCGGCGATGAAGAACGGCGCACCATGTCGAGAGTCCAGCAAGACACCTTTCATGGGCGCCCGGAAAGGGAGGCTCTCACGGTGCAAGAGTTCATGCCTGCCTCAACGATGCATCATACTACACCCGAAGGGTATCAGGGCTGGCTCTATTCATTTCAGTGTGCCTATGGCATAACCTATAGGATGTTTGCCTTTTTCGACGGCTCATACTACCAGGTTCTGGTGCTTGAACCGAAAGTCGAGGAAAAATACCGTTCGGCTCATCGGGGTCATATATTCAAGGACGGGCATATATGTTTCGGTACCCGGTACAACAGCGGTCGAACCACGCTCAAGCAGGCATACGCAAAATCAGTTCTCTGGGCAACGGGAATGTCGGGCTTGCTGCTAAATAAGTATCAGATTTTTCCAATGAGCATCAATAACCTCGATGACTAGCGCCCTCTTTGCACGCAGCGCCGGAATCCTCTCCGAACAGCTTCTGGAGAAATCGGTGATGGTCGTTGGGCTTGGTTCAGGCGGCTCCTATGTCACGGAGTGCCTCGCCCGCTCAGGCGTCGGGCGCTTTGTTCTTTTAGACGGTGAGTGTGTCGAAGCCGACAACCTCTGCCGTACAACCTATTATAGCGGCGATATTGGTTGCACAAAAGTTTCAGCCATCTCCCGCCATCTGCAGAATATCAATCCCACGGTTGCGATCACACCGTTCGAAACCGATCTTGCCGGTGTCGGTCACAAGCGGCTTGCAGCAATAGTCAACTCTGTCGACCTCATTATTGCCCTGACCGATGATCCCTATGCCCAGTCACGGCTGAATCATTACGCATATTACTATAACAAACCGGCCCTCTTCGCAGCACTCTATCGCGGAGCAGAGGGCGGAGAAATCATCATCTGTATTCCCGGCAAGACACCATGCATGGAGTGCGCAACCGGAGGCGTTCGCGAAGCACTCTCAAGGCCTGATGCCGACATTGATTACGGCACAGGTCGCCTTTCGGCAGAACCAGCCATAATCGCCGATATCCATCATCTCGATTCGGCAACAGTCAAACTCGCACTCTCCCTGCTACAGCAAGACAGGCCCGAACTGAGCGTATCAAAGTTTCTGGCTTCAGCTCTTGCCAAAAAGCTTTCCTACCTCTGCATGAGCATGGTCCCGGAGTATTGGGTTTTCCCGGAAGTTTTCCGAAATACTCCCGGTCAGCATGGCTACCAGTCGATGTGGTTCACCGTTGAAAGCAGAGTCGGGTGCCCCTTCTGCAACTCCTCCGAAGAACGCGAAGACCCGTCAAATTTTCCGCTCTCACCACCGAAAATCATCATGCAAGAGAGCAATAAAATATGACCTAATAATCACATGGAGTAACTTTGACACTTGTTTTGGCTCCATGATATAGTGCTTTCCTTCCAGGAGAGTGTGCAGTCAAAGTACTCAAGAAGTTGAGTGCCTATGACGGCTGATGAACCGCTCATACTCATGGCCATATCGGTAGACATACCGAGGATACCTGGGAGCGTTCCGTAAACCATCGTAAAGTTTTTGCCACCAAGGGCAGTTTCGACGTTATAGGTCGGGGCGGTGAAGTGGCCGTTAATTGGGTGAAAGTCTTCTTTTTCTCCTGACTGCGGGATTCCGGCGATGAGAGCAGGGGAGATATAGGAGAGATGAGCCCCTGTGTCAAATATGGCTTTTGTGTCCCGGTTACCTATTCGAAGAGGAAAAACCGGGCACCCCATCATCGAGTCCATACGATCGACGGTCACACCGTCCGGCGTGTCTTTGCCTATATCAATACAATGGTCCTGCCAGCGAATCCTGATTTTATATTCTGAAAGGACGTCGCAACCGATGAGGATATCTATTTTAATACCCGCAAGATCACTTAATTCCTTCGTTGTAAGACCCATCATCTGATCGGGCGGAGTGTGAAGGGTACCACCAAAGTCGAATGGAAGAGAAGAAATACTGGTCGGTGAACCGGTATCGATAAGAGCCATCCGGTCGCCGATCGGGAGCATGAGGTGGCCTTTATCCGGGGTGAAACTGAGGGTTACAGGCATGTAAGCGGGGTTAGGGTAATTTTAATAATTATTGATTTTCATTTTACAGAAATTCAAGGCTGATTCCCAAAACCGAAATCTGTTTCATATCCGGGGGAGTACCGGATTTCGGCCATGTTGATAAAGGAAGTCCGTATAGAAGAGGGTTCCGCCATCATCGGTTAAGGTCAAAGGGAGTCTGAGGTGAGAAAAAAGAAAAGAATTTTCCCGCAAGTGAAAATAGTTATTTGGGTGTCGGACAGCTTTTGTCCCTTGCGGCGCCTTATACTGGTCTATAACCGTTATAGACTCAACTGTATGAAAGGGAGGAATTATGACCTGTGAACTTGATAACCTTAATGAACTTTGCAAACATGCCTTGCAATATTATGAGGGCGAGGGGGTAACTCTGGATTATAAAGAGGCGTTCAGACTCTTTTCGGTTGCTGCTGAACAGAAGAGCCAGGATGCATATGTTTTTCTGGGGATAATGTATGAAGAGGGTAAGGGCGTCGATGTGGACTTTATTGCTGCGTCAAAATGGTACCGGTTGGTGGCTGAGGCGGGAGATTATATTGGCCAGCACGCTCTTGGTATGCTGTATAAAAATGGAAAAGGGGTTGAAGAAGATGATGCTGAAGCAGCAAAATGGCTCACCCTTTCTGCAAAACAAGGGTATCGGTACGCGGCTTATGAGCTTGGTATGATCTATAAATTCGGTCTTGGCTTGCCTCAGGATTTTAATGAAGCGTTCCGGAATTTTACCCTTGCGGCTGAGCAAGATCACGCGCCAGCAATGACCAGCCTGGCTTTGATGTATGAGAGCGGAGAGGGTACACCGATCGATTTACTGAAGGCTTTTGATCTCTACCTCCAAGCGGCTTTGCAGGGTGACGTGCAAGCGCAAACAAACCTTGGAACGGTATACAGTGAAGGCCAGGGAGTGGAGAAGAATTTGACGGAAGCCCTGAGGTGGACTCGGTTGGCAGTAAGCCAGAATGATGACCTTGCCTTATGCAATCTTGGTATGTATTATGAAAATGGCGAGGGCGTACTCCAGGATTATGCTGAGGCGGCCAAGTGGTACCGGGTTGCTGCAGCGAAGGGGATGCCCTATGCCCAGTTCAGGCTTGGGCTTTTGTACTATGATGGCACCGGAGTGGATGAGGATGAGGCTGAAGCGGTCAAGTGGTTCTGGCTCGCGGCTGACCAGGGATGTGAGGATGCACAGAGCATGCTTGATCAGATGGAGCTTTAGGAAGGGGAGGAGAGCCTAATCCCATAATCTTTGCAACACAAAATCAATTCAAACAAGAGTGCGCTATGCCAGACTACAGACAAGGGGACATCTTTGCGATATCACGAGATGAAGGATTTCAACTTGCCATAGTATTTGGGTATCTCGGGCTCAATTTTATGGCTTGTTATTGGTATGATTTTGCAAAGGCTTATCCGAATGTCTTTTTACAGCCAAGGCCAAATCCTTTTGAAAGCCTTCCGAATAAGCCGGTCGAGTACAGCCACAATCGATTTATGTGGTTTGTCCCCAAACGAGAAAATCATGGAATGAAAGACTCTGATTTAAAAGAAGTATTTGACGAGGCGTTTATGTGGTCTCACCAAACAGGTAACCTTAAGGTTATTACAAATGGAATACCCGACACAAATCACGGCCATGATGGGTATATAAATCGCAGAAGAGATGACAAGCGGGTAGAGTTTTTAAGCGAACTGGCAATAAATGCAGAGAGTACATTTAATCTCAAGATAACCCTGATAAATCTTAACGACTCCTTCACTCGTAATTTTCCTTAAAGCAGGTAATATTTGCAATGTAACTTTTAATAAGCGCTACACCGGAATTGGTTCTGTAATATAAAAGCAAGTTACTGAGGAGTCATACCTAGCAGTTTGTCGGACTTTCCCTCAAGAAAAATATGTGTAAATAATTGCTTAACTCTTTGTTTATAAATAAGATAAGTTGTATATTGTTTGCATAGTTATCCGTCAACTGCCCATTGAAAAGCAATGCATTCAGACTTT
>CAIJGA010000025.1 GCA_903820085.1 uncultured Chlorobiaceae bacterium | reverse complement strand
TGCCGTGTGGGTGTGTGTCGTGTCGTTGCGTATGCCGTGTAGGGGCGTATTGCAATACGCCCCTACGGATAATGATGATGCGCATAATCATAACCCTGAATGCGTATGGATTTGCGATGGTGGATGGCAGGATTGAATTTCATACCGTCATGCGGTTGTTGTTTTTACATCAATATGATATTACAAAAATTATGGGATGATTGCCGTTGCGTATGCCGTGTTGGTGTGTGTCGTATCGTTGCGTATGCCGTGTGGGTGTGTGTCGTGCTCAACAGTCCATTGTTCGCCGTTACTCAGTATTCGAGTTCCGAATCCGCAGTAACTCTCTGCCGGAAAACCCAGTAGCTCCATCCCTGATAGATGAGGATAACCGGAATGAATATGAGGGCGACGGCAGACATGATGCCGAGTGCATAGTCGGATGATGAGCTGTTATAGATGGTAAGAGTCCATGCCGGATTGAGGCTTGAAACAAGCAGTCGCGGGTAGAGAGCCATGAAGATGGTGATGGTCGAAAATGCAATGGCGACAGTGGTCATGGTAAATGCCCACGCGGCAGCATTTTTTTGCAGCATAAAGATTACCGAGACAAGAGCCAGAACACTGAAGACCGGTACAATACCCGGATTGATGCCGAGCCGGAGGTAAAGGTCGGTTTCAGTGACGGTATAGGCCATGAAGATGGCGCAGAGGAGCGTTGCCGGAGCCCAGAGCTTTTTGGAGAAGCTCATTGCTTTTTCCTGGAGGGCATCGGTGGTTTTCAGGGCAAGAAAGATGGCCCCGTGGAGGCTGAAAATCAATAATGAGGCCATGCCGCAGAGAAGGGCATAGGGATTGAGCAGATTGAACCATCCTCCGCTATAGTTCATGGATGCATCAACAGGCACGCCGCGGATGAAATTTGCGATGGCAATTCCCCAAAGCATCGCAGGCACGGCACTTCCTCCAAAAATGCTCCAGTCCCAGAAGCTGCGCCATGCGGGACTCGGGTGCTTGCTGCGGAACTCGAAGGCGACACCCCTGAAAATAAGGGCCACAAGCATAAGCATAAGCGGCAGATAAAAGCCGCTGAAGAGGGTTGCATACCATTTCGGGAAAACAGCAAACATGACGCCTGCTGTGCTGATTAGCCACATTTCGTTGCCGTCCCAGAAGGGGCCGATGGTGTTGATGACGGTGCGTCGTTCACGATCGTCCCGGCTCATGAAGGGAAGGAGAATTCCGACTCCAAAATCAAACCCTTCGAGCACAAAAAAGTTGATAAAGAGAAACGCTATAAGGATGAACCAGAGTGTTTGCAAGTCCATTATTGGTGACGTTTACAGGTTTTTCGGCCGCGCTCGGGCCTGCCAGACAAAGAGGTTTTCAAGACCGGCATATCCATCGGGGCTCTTTTTATGAGATTATTCATCCCTGTCGATCCCTGCGGAGGCATATCTTTTCAGCAGGAAAAGGTCAGTTCCGGCAAGCGCGGCGTAGATTACAACAAACACGGCAAGAGAGAAGAGCAGTTCGCTGCTGCTGACGACCGATGCGGGCGAAACGCCGTTTTCTGTTTTCAGCAAGCCAAAGACAATCCAGGGCTGACGGCCCATCTCAGCAAGGATCCACCCTGATGAGTTGGCAATCCAGGGCAGCAGCATTGACCAGAAGAGCAGGGCGCCGACCAGCGGAGAAAAGGAGTAGTTCTCCCTGATTACCTTGTACAGGGCGAGCAGCGAGACAAAGAGCATCAGTGTGCCAGCTCCGACCATGAAGCGGAAGCTCCAGTAAGCGGTGACAATGGAGGGGATGTAGTTGCCGGGGCCGTATTGCACGGCATACTCTTTCTGCAAGTTCTTGATTCCTTTCACTTCGCCCTCAAAGGCGTTATAGGCAAGAAAGGAGAGCATGCCGGGAACGCGTATGGAAAAAACATCCTTGAGCCCCTTTTCGTCACCGATGGTAAACAGCGAAAAGCTTGCCGGATTTTCACTCTCCCACAGCGCTTCAGCCGCGGCTACTTTCATAGGCTGGGTTGTGAGCAGGTTCTGCATCTGGGCATGTCCGGCAAGAACAACCAAAACGGTTCCGATAAAGGCGTAGATGGCGCCAAACTTCAGTGACAGTTCAAAAGCGTTTCGCTCATTTGTTCCCTTTCTGAGATGCCATGAACTGACCGCGATAACAAGAAATCCTGCGGTAACAACTCCTCCAGCCAGCACATGCGGGAACTGCTTCCAGAGGCTGGGATTGAAGATCAGGGCAAAAAAATCAACCATTTCAGCCTCGGAACCATTGGTCGCCATTTTGTACCCGACAGGGGACTGCATAAAGGAGTTTGCAACCAGAATCCAGAATGCCGAGAGGGTTGAGCCGAGAGCGACAATCCAGATTGAGGCAGCATGAAGGGCTTTTGGAAGCTTGTTCCAGCCGAATATCCAGATCCCGATGAAGGTTGATTCAATAAAGAAGGCAAGCAGGGTCTCGATTGCCAGCGGAACGCCGACAATGTCGCCGACAAACCGGGAGTATGCCGACCAGTTCATGCCGAACTGAAATTCCATGACGATGCCGGTGACCACACCAACAGCAAAATTGATCAGGAAAAGCGTACCCCAGAACTTTGTCAGGTGCTTGTATTGCTCCTTGCCGGTTTTGACATAAGCTGTTTCAAGAATTGCTGTAAAGATGGAGAGTCCAAGCGTCAGCGGTATAAAAAAGAAATGAAAAATGGATGTAAAGGCAAATTGGGTACGGGCCAGAAAAAGTGTGTCCATGAGGCAAGATGGCAATAGTTTCATTTCAGGCTGTTCATACACAAAACGCTCACCGGAGCTATGGCGTTCACGGTGAGCGTCTCTGATCTTGCATTTTACGTGCTTGTGAAAAACGTCAGCTTCCTATTCTTCCATAAGCGCCGCGAGTCCTGTCAAGTAGTTGCCGACGACCGCCTTCTTGTCGGTGATGATGCCCCTGAGCAATTTGCCGGGGGTGACATCGAACGCGTAGTTGAGCACCGGTGTGGTCGGGGTTGCTACCTGTGTACCGAAAATGGTTCTCAGTTCATCGGCGTTGCGCTCTTCAATCGGGATGCAGGTGCCGTCAGGAATGGTAATGTCAATGGTTGACACCGGTGCAGCGATGTAGAACGGCAGGTTGTGATGGAATGCGCTGATGGCATGGGCGCAGGTTCCGATCTTGTTTGCGGTGTCGCCGTTGGCGGCAATCCGGTCGGCGCCGACAATACCGAAATCAATCATTCCTCTCTGCATCAGAAATGCCGATGAGGAGTCGGAAATAGAGACAAACGGTATGCCGTCATGTTCAAGCTCCCAGGCAGTCAGACGAAGCCCCTGAAGCAGCGGACGGCTTTCGGAAGTGATGACGCGCTCAATCAGTCCTTCCTGCCAGGCAAGCCTGATGACGCCAAGCGCAGAACCGGTGCCGCAACAGGCAAGGGTGCCGGTATTGCAGTGTGTCAGCACGTTGAGCTTGCGTTTTTTCAGGATATGGGCCAGGTCAATCCTGATCTGGTCAACACCGTGGCGCGACATGGCATCGCAGTTGGCGATCTCATCATCATGGATTTTGCGGGCGGCCGTGTTCATTTTTGCAAAGAGTGCTTCGAGCGTATCGGCTGCAAAGTTTTCAGCATAGACCTTTTTGAGCCGTGCAGCCGCAAAAAAGAGGTTCACTGCCGTTGGACGCGAAGCTTCAACTTCAGCCACAAGCGTTTTGAAAAAAGCAGGAAACTCCTCCTTTGTGCCCTTGAAGCTGTTGATGCCGAGAATGATGGTGTAAGCCGCAGCAACCCCGATCAGCGGCGCTCCGCGTACAGCAAGCGTCTTGATGGCATCTATGGCTTCCTGGTAATTTCTGGTAGAGACATACTCCTCCCTGAGCGGCAGATAGCGCTGGTCGAGGTAGCGAAGGCTATTGTCATTGAACGAGATGGCGTCGATCATACTTTTTTTTGAAATTAAAGGTTTGCAACAATAGCCTTGAAGATGGAGGTCATTTTCGGCTCAGCATGGTTGGAGACCTCGATAATCTCTTCGATGCTGACTGATTTGAGATTGTCCGGGAAGCATTCATCGGTAATGATGGACATGCCGAAGACCTCCGTGCCCTGGTGGACAGCGGCAATCACTTCAGGTACGGTTGACATGCCGACAACATCGGCGCCAAGGGTGCGTAACATGCGGTATTCGGCACGGGTCTCCAGGCAGGGACCTGAGAGAGCCACATAGACACCGCGCTGCACCTTGATTCTCTGATTTAATGCCACCTCTTCGGCAAGTTCAAGAATCCGGGGTGAGTATGGTGCACAGAGGTCGGGGAAGCGTGAACCGATCTCGGGATCGTTCGGTCCGATGAGCGGGTTGGTGCCGAGCAGGTTGATGTGGTCGTCGATCAGCATGATCTCGCCTTTTCTGTAGGCAGGGTTCAGGCCGCCGCAGGCGTTGGTGATGCCGAGGGTTTTGACGCCGAGGTACTTCATGACCCTGATCGGAAAGACAATCTGGTGCATGGAGTAGCCTTCATAAAAATGGAAGCGCCCCTGCATGGCTACAACATTTTTGCCGGAAAGGGTTCCGAAAATCAGTTTGCCGTGGTGGGTTTCAACCGTGGAGACCGGAAAGTTCGGAATATCGCGGTAGTCGAGAGAAAACTCAATATCAATTTCCTTGACAAGAGCACCGAGGCCTGTTCCAAGAACGATACCGACCGGATAGTCAGCACCTGTTTTCTTTCTGATAAAGGCGACTGCTTCCTGGATTTTTGCCTGCTGTGAGAACATGATAGGGGTTGTTTACAGGTTAACTGGACAAGTGAATACAAAGCGTGTTTGAGTCAGGCAGGCAACCCTTTCAGCGCCAGCCGAAGATTGCCGTTCCGACACGGATCATGGTTGCTCCCTCATGAATGGCCTCCCTGAAATCGCCGCTCATGCCCATGGAGAGCTCAGTCAGTTTCGATGGATCCGGAGAAATTGGTTGTAACGTCTCAAGCAGGGTGCGCAGTTGCCGGAACTCTTTCTGTGCCAGAACCCTGTCGGGCGATGCTATGGTCATAAGGCCGCAAAGAGTGATGCCGGGGAGCGCGAAAAGCGCTTCTGCCGATGCAAGAACATCGTCCGGCTTCATGCCGTACTTGGACGGTTCGCCTGAGGTATTGACTTCAAGAAGATAGTTTGCCTGCAGGTTGTGCTGGAGGGCCCGTTTTGAAAGCTCTTCAGCCGTTGTCAGCTTGTCGATGCCGTGAATGAGGCTCACCTTGCCGATAATCGAGCGTATCTTGTTCGACTGCAGGTGGCCGATAAAGTGCCACTCCAGTGGGAGATGTTCAAGCAGGGGGTCTTCATGTTTTTCAAGAAATTCCTGGACGTAGCTCTCCCCGAACTCGATCTGCTGGGTATCAAAGGCCTCTTTTATCAGTGACGCCGGCTGGTTTTTTGAGACAGCGATCAGACGAACCTCTGCCGGGTCGCGGCCCGCTTCGATGCAGGCCGCGATGATCTGTTCCCGGATTTCCTCTATGTTGGTCGCAATACTCTCCATGTGAGTTTCAGCCGGTCAGGACTTTGCTGGTGGTACGATGGTGTCTATGATGACCGGGACAAGCGGGTTGTCGTTGGGATCGGTCTTGACAGCAGCGATCTGTTCTACTACATCCATACCGGCCTCAACGGCACCAAAGACGGTATATTGCCCGTCAAGAAATCCGTTGTCAGCATGATTGATATAGAACTGGCTGCCTGACGAGGCTCTCTGCGGGTTATTGTCCCTTGCTGCGGCAAGCGTTCCTTTCTTGTTTGAATGCTTGATTTCTGCCGGTATACGGGTTGAGGGTCCTCCGGTGCCATGCAGTGAGCGTTTTTCCTCATGGCGTGACAGCGGGTCTCCGGTCTGGATCATGAACCCTTCGATAACCCGGTGAAAGCGTATGCCGTCGTAATACTTTTCACCAACAAGCTTGATGAAGTTATCGCGGTGCAGGGGAGTGTCGTCGTAGAGGCTGATGGTAATGTCGCCAAGGCTTGTCTTGATAATGAACTGTTCAGGCATGTGAAAGATATTTTAGGTAACGGTTGCTGTTATTAAAGGTTTCCGGAAATCTGCCAGAGCGACCGTTGAGCCATGGCGGCTCCGGTTGTGCCTGGATAGTCCGCGATGATCTGTGTATAGAGTTCCGCAGCCTTTTTAAGCTGGTTTGATTGCTGGAAACTGTTGCCCGCATGAGAGAGGTACTGCGCTTTGAGTACCTTGTTTTCAGCCTTTTTTGCGGCTTCCTGATAGCTTTCTGCTGCCAGTGCAAACTGGTTTTTGCTGAAGTAGCAGTCGCCAGCTCCAGCCAGGGCTGCAGCGGCAAGGTCATCGTTTTTGATTGATACGGTTTTGAATGCCTTCAGGGCATTGTCGAAATCCTTGATGGAGAAATAGGCATTGGCAAGCAGCAGATTTGCCATATTGCCGCTTGGGGTGCCCATATATTTTCCAGCATATTCATCCGCAATTTTTTTCAGTCCGGGAACCTTTCCCTCACCATTGATGGCGATCTTGAACTCTCCGCGGTCAAGAAGCGGAGCGATCCTTGAGAGTTGCAGGGAGGCATCAAGTTCACTCTCTTGCTGATGGCGCATCCAGAGGAACGTTCCCGCTCCGAGGCAGACCAGGAGTACCAGCGCAGCGATAATGGCATTCTTATACTTGATGGCGATGTAGAGGAGATTGTCTTCTGTCGACGGTTTCACACTCTGTTGAACAGGAGTGCCGGTCTGGATGTTGTTCATAGCGCGTAGTTATGGTTGCTGCATCGGTTATGGTCGGCCCTCAACCTAAGCAAGTTTGCATGAATTTCAAAATAATAGCAGGGTAGTAGCCCGTCAAAACTTTGATGCCCCCCGATGTTTTTATAAAGTCGGTAATCTAAACAATTCAAAGGCATTCCGTGCAATGCCTTCTGTGGCTCTTTCAAGGGAAATTCCCCTGATATCGGCAATGGTTTTCGTGACGGTGCCGACATATGCAGGTTCATTCCGTTTTCCGCGCCAGGGCACAGGGGCAAGATAGGGTGCGTCGGTTTCCGTGAGGAGATCATCAAGGGAGACACCCCGGATAACGTCCGGCAGCAGTGAACGCTTGTAGGTTACGGTGCCGGGAATGGAGAGCTTGAACCCCATCCGGATACACCTGTCAGCAATAACACGGTCTCCCGAAAAGCAGTGCATGACTCCGTGAAGGGCTGAATGGCTCTCTTCCGAAAGGATGTGCAGCATATCCTCCCATGCATCGCGGCAATGGATAACGACCGGCATATCGACGCTGCGGGCAAGTTTCAGCATCTCACGGAATGCCTCGTGCTGGGCAGTGCGGTTATAGTCGGGATAGTGATAGTCAAGCCCGATCTCACCGATAGCGACAACTTTCGGGCATCGGGCAAGAGTGAGCAGCTCCTCAAAAACGCTCTCTTCGACAGGGTTCGTCGCTTCATGAGGGTGAAGGCCGACATTGGCGTAGATAAAATCGACCTCACGGGCCAAGGCAATGGACTTTTTGCTTGTTGCAACGTCCACACCCGGATCAATGAGCAGCCCGACTCCCTCTGCGCTCAATCGCGTGATCACCTCGTTCCTGTCCTGATCGAATTCAGGAAAGGAGAGGTGGCAGTGGATATCAACCAGCATCGCTTTTCACTTCAGGGTTCCCGGCAGGAAAGAGCCTGTTATGAAAGATGATCAACAGGCAGGCTCCGATGGATATGGCCGAATCCGCAATATTGAAAATAGGCCATAATGAGAGGTTGATGCCGAAAATATGGCCGTGGTAGAGATCGAAATAGATAAAGTCAACAACCCTGCCGTGCACGATACGGTCGATCATGTTGCCGATGCCTCCGCCGGTAATGAGGGCAAAGGGGAGAAGAAAAAGAGTACTCCGGTTTTTTGACCGGATGACATAGAAGAGCACGATTGCCGTAATCAGCCCGGTCAGGAGGAGGAGCACTGCCGGCGGCGCAAATTCAAGGCCAAAGGCCACACCCTTGTTTTCCGCATAGGTGAGCGAAAAAAAGTCCGGAATAATGGTGATGTTTTGAACTCCATCCCGGAGGAAGGCGATGGCAGCTCTTTTGGTCAACTGATCGGTGGTGATGACGAGGAGTATAAGGGCAAAAAACAATTTCATGAGTCGAAGCCGGGATGGTTATTGTTGTTGGATCTCTTGCAGAAGGAGCTCTCTTACAGCCGCTACAGGCATCTGCATGCCGGTCCAGAGGGTAAAAGAGTGTTCAGCCTGGCCGATCAGCATCTCAATGCCCGATACGGTTGCGGCTCCTGCTTGTGCTGCTGCCTGCAGCAGTGGTGTTTCAAGGGGATTGTAGACCATGTCGTAAACAATCTGGCCGGAATGGAGCAGCTCCCGGTCGAGGGGAATAATGCTTCTCTGGGCGTCGCTCTGGCCTCCTCGGGTGCCGATTGGTGTGGCATTGACGATAACCCGGCACTCCCTGATTTTTTCCGGCGCCCCGGAGTGGACAATGGTGACCGGTGCACGGTTGTCATGACCGCTGTCTTCAAGCAGCGATTGCGATTTTTCGGGATCACGAACAAAAAGCAGTATCTCTTTTGGTGCAAAAAAACGGTTGAACGCCTCAATGGCCGCCAGAGCAGCTCCGCCGGCACCGAAAATGGAGACGGTTTTGCCCCTTATGCTCTCGCGGTAGGGCAGAAGAGGCGAAGCAAATCCGGCAATATCAGTATTGTGGCCTGTGAGCTTTCCCCGGTCGTTGACGATGGTATTGACCGCCTGAATAGATGCTGCCTCCATAGAGAGCTCGTCAAGAAAGGGGACAACGGTTTTTTTGTAGGGTATGGTGACATTGAACCCTGCAATGCCAAGTGCTTTTGCCCCGCGAAGGGCATCCTCAATCATGCAGGGTTCAGCAATGTTGAAAACGGTATAATGGTACCGAAGCCCAAGCAAACGGCAAGCCGTATTGTGTATGAGCGGAGAGTACGAATAATCAACAGCCCGGCCGATAAGGCCGAGGATTTTTGTTGCTTTCGTCATGCAATTCCGAGCATCCGACGGACGGAATCCTGTTGGTAGAGTTCCGGAAACGTGCTCTGAAACAGCTCTTTTTTCTCCGGGTCGATCTTGAATGCCTTGCTCAGGGCCTTCAGGGTACTGAGTTTGTCACCCATGGCAAAATAGGCCGCAGCAATTTCAAAATGTGCATCGGCCGATAGCGGCTGAAGCTTCAGTGACTGCTGCAGGGCATCAATGGATGCATTGATCTGGCCTCCCTCCCTGAGAACGATGGCAAAATCAACCCATATCTGCGGATTCTCCGGGTCAAGCGCCATAATCTCGCGGTAGGTCGCGATGGAGTTTTCAAGATTGTTGAGATTGTACTCGATCTCCGCTTTAAGCAACAGGAACTCGATACTGTCAGGCGTCAGTCTTAAAGCCTCCTCGGTTGCCGCAAAAGCCTTGTCGTACTCGTCAAGAGCTTCATGGCAGCAGGCAAGTGCAAACCATGCGTCACTGAAATCACTGCTGATCTCGATGCAGCGCTGGTAGCAGATGATGCCTTCGGTGTACTCTTCCAGCTCTTCGTAGGCTATGCCGAGATTATAGAGAGCGTTGAGATCATCAGGCTCATATTCCAGGGTCTTGAGATAGCTTTCGGCAGCCTCCTCAATACGTCCGGTGATGGCAAGAACGTTGGCCCGGTTATACCACGCCGAACTGAAATCATCAGAAATAGCAAGAGCCATGTCGTAACAGTCGAGCGCTTCGTCATAGCGCTTCATTTTGCTCAAAACAAGGCCATTATTGTACCAGGCATTGATATTGTACGGATCCTGATCGCTGGTTTTGCGATAGCATGAGGTGCTCTCTTCAAGTTTGCCAAGAACATCCTTGCAGTAGGCCAGTTCATACCAGGCGTCGGCAAACTCTTCATCAAGCTCCAAAGCACGCTCAAAGTTCGATTCTGCGTCCACAAACTCCTCAAGCCGCTGCAGCACGATACCCCGGTAGTAGTGGTACTCCTTTTCAATGGAGGAGTCAACAATAATATTGTCAAGCTCCATAAGCGCCTCATCATGGTCGCCGGTATTGAACCAGGCAAGTGCAAGATTCAGGCGCATTTCGCTATCCATAGGGCTGAAAACCAATGCCTTTTGAAATGCTTCGAGAGCCTCATCAAAAGAGCCGTTCAAGGTCAGGCAGTTACCGAGGAGGAACCACGTTTCGGTGTTAAAGGGTGCTATATCAGAAAGACGACGGGCAACAGCCAGCGCATCAAGCAGGAACCCCTCTTCATTATATTGAGTGATCCGGTCAATCAGATCCTCCGAATCAAACATGGAATCAAGACCATCAAGGTCGGGCTGTTCTTTTCCTGATGCGCCCGTCGGGTAATGGCGATTATCGTCAAAAAAATCAGGCACATTCATAAGCAATCGTAAAGAGGTTCTCTATTCACTGGTCCATCGTACACAAGCATAAATATAACAGAATTTTATTAAGAAAAACATTTTGAGGAGTTGCCATTGTTGAGAATCGGAACATTCATGGCCGGTAAAAATGGTAGATGGCTTCAGCAATTTTTGTGCCTGTTGCAGCCTTCAGCTCTTCCAGTGTTGCCTGCGCCACGCCTTCAACAGAGCCGAACTGCTCAAGCAGCCTGAATGCGGTTTTGTCACCAATTCCGGCAATCGTGGTGAGCTCCGTCTGCAAGGTTCTTTCCGATCGCAGTTTCCGGTGATAGGTAATGGCAAAGCGATGAGCCTCATCGCGCAGTTGCTGGAGCAATTTGAGCGCCGGAGAGGTTTTTGGCAGATTGAACGGGTCGCTTGCCTGCGGCGTAAAGATCTCCTCAATGCGTTTCGCCAGACCGATAACCGGGATAGAGATTCCGAGATCGTTCATGGTGTGAAAAGCAGTATTGACCTGCCCTTTTCCACCGTCGACCACGATAAGATCAGGCCAGGGAAGCTCCGTTGAAAGCGAGCCCCCGTAACGCCGCCCGATGACCTCCGCCATGGCGGCATAGTCGTCAGATCCTTCAAAACTTCTCATTTTGAATTTACGGTAATCGGACTTTTTTGGTTTTCCCTTTTCAAAGCAGACCATTGAACTGACATAGTCGGTGCCTTGCAGATGAGAATTGTCAAAACACTCGATCCGCAGCGGGAGTTTCGGCAGATGCAGCAGCTCCTTGAGGGCGGTAAGGCCGTAGTGCTCGCGGGCGGCTTCGCCCCGTTTCTGTTTCTGGATCAGGTACTCCTCCAGATGGTGCCGAGCATTCTGGCGGCACATCTCAACGAGGTGGGCTTTCTCTCCTATTTGCGGCACCACAAAACGGATGGTTTTTTTCTCCTGCCGCTCCTCTTTCTGTTTTTCCGATATGAAGGCCCTCAAGGTCTCCTCTTCATCGCTGCCAAGCGGTTCCTGGAGCAGAATTTCATCAGGCACAAGCTCAAGGGTTTCGAGATAATATTTTTCGAGCACTCTTGCCTGCAGCTCGGCGTCGCTCTCCCCGGCAACATTGTTCATATAGATGCGCTGCGATCCAAGCAGTTTGCCCTCCCGAATTTTGAAGACGATGCCGCACCCATCCTCCTCTCCGGCAGCAACAGCAAAAACATCCCTGTCGAGGCCGTCACCCGCCACCACCTTCTGCCGTTCAGCATAGCGTTTCAGGCTCTCAAGCTGCGCTTTAATCTCTGCTGCCTGCTCGAACTTCAGCTCCCGGGCAAAGAGCTGCATGCTCTCGGTGAGCGAGCGTATCATGCTGGATGTCTTGCCCTTCAGGAGGCGGGTAATTTCTCCGATCATCCGGAGATACTCCTCTTCCGGCTGCAAGCCTTCACACGCTCCCTTGCATTTGTGGATGTGGTAGTCGAGGCAGACCTTGTATTTTTTTGAGGCAATATTCTCTTTGCTCAGGCGGTGCTTGCAGCTTCGTACCGGAAAAATTGAGCCGATAAGATCAAGAATGGAGTGAAGCTGACGGGATTCGGTATAGGGGCCGAACCAGATTGAACCGTCCCTTCTCAGTTGACGGCTGATGAGAATGCGAGGGAAGGGCTCATTGGTAATGACCAGATAGGGGTAGGTTTTGTCATCCTTCAAATTCACGTTGTAGCGCGGTTTCAGCTCCTTGATCATATTGTTCTCCAAAATCAGCGCTTCGACCTCTGAAGAGGTGATAATGACCTCAAAATCTTCGATATGCGTGACCAGTACAAGTGTCTTTCCGTAGAGCTGCTGCGGATTTCTGAAATAGGAGCGAACACGGTTGCGGAGGTTTTTTGCCTTCCCGACATAGATTACCCGGCCGCTACCGTTCCTGAACTGGTAGACGCCCGGTGAGGCAGGCAGTGTGCCGAGTTTTTCCGCGAGAGCTTTTTTGATGTCGCTGCGGGCGGCGAGCTCATCCTGCATGTCCATGTCTTCAGGGTGTTTGGGTTCTGTTTTTGCAATAAAAAGGAAAAGCCGCATGAAAGATGCGGCTTTTCCTTGAGAAAAAAGAACAGATGCGGTTTCTCTGCTATCTATGCAATGACGTCATATTCACCTTTCAGCGCAAATATCCCGAAGGTAATGAGGCTGAATGAGATAATAGGCATCAAGACAACGATGACGATTGACCAGAAAATCCAGTTCTCTTCACTGGGTTTTGCGGCAATCTCTTTCATGGCTTGCAAGATCACCAGCGGGATAATTCCTACCCCCATGAGTGACCAGACAATTCCGAACAACTTTTTTATTGCTGACATAATGGATCAAATTAAAAGGTTCTTGGTTATTCAACGTCCATGTTGTTGGTTTTGTTGGAGATGTAGAGCATTCCAATCACAAAGCTGACACTGGCAATCAGTATCGGATACCAGAGACCGGCAAGGGGATCGGCAGGCGGAAGGCCTGGTGCCGGACGGGTAGCTTCAACAAGACGGGTTGAAATAAGCGGTACCAGACCACCAAATACACCGTTGCCGATATGGTACGGCAGCGACATTGAGGTGTAGCGGATACGGGTCGGGAAAATCTCAACCAGGAACGCAGCAATCGGACCGTAGACCATGGTGACAAAAATCACCTGGACAAAGACAAAGCCGATCATCTTGTAGTACAGCTCCTTGGGAAGGATTACTGCCTTTTTGGTCTCCGGTTTGAGTTTGCCAGCTGCAGCAAGTTGAGCCTTCTTGACTTCATCAAGCGGAATGGTAGTCTTGACGGTCTCCTTGTAGGCTGTTCCATCACTGAACGTTTTTTTCGTTACGATGGTCGTAACCGTATCGGTACCTTTGACCTCAACTTTCGGATCAGAGACGCTGGTCTGATCAACCATCTCGGTTTTCTGCTTAAGATCGGCTGCGTTATACATCATGGTATAGATAGGTCTGTATGCAACAACAGCGATAAGCATACCGGCCATCATGATGTACTTGCGCCCGATTTTGTCGGAAAGCGCACCGAAGAGCACAAAGAAGGGTGTTCCGAGAACCAGGGCAATCAAAATAATCGTGTTGCTCTGTTCAAACTCGATGTTACAGGCATTCTGCAAAAAGGAGAGCGCATAGAACTGGCCGGTGTACCAAACAACACCCTGACCGGCGGTTGCACCGAGCAATGCGATAAGCACCATTTTCAGGTTGTCTTTTTGCTTGAAGCTCTCGGCAAGCGGATTTGCTGAGGTTTTGCCTTCCTTTTTCATTTTCACAAACATCGGCGATTCCGACATCTTCATGCGGATGAAGATTGAAACTCCAACCAGGAATGCAGAAACAATAAACGGTATGCGCCATCCCCAGTCTTCAAAAACCGGAACAGTAAGAGTCTGGCGGACAATAAGAATCACGCCAAGCGCAAGAAAGAGACCCAGGGTTGCTGTTGTCTGGATAAAGCTGGTCCAGAAACCTCGTTGACCGGCCGGAGAGTGTTCAGCCACATAGGTAGCCGCGCCGCCGTACTCACCTCCAAGAGCAAGACCCTGCAGTAACCGCAAAACAAAGACAATAGCCGGTGCAAAGAATCCAATGGTTTTATAGCCGGGAACCAGACCGATGGCAAACGTTGAACCGCCCATAATCACCAGCGTCACCAGAAAGGTGTACTTCCGTCCGATAAGATCGCCAAGGCGCCCGAAGAAGAGTGCGCCGAAAGGCCTGATAACAAAACCTGCCGCAAAGGTAGCCAGAGTGGCAAGCAGTGCCGCCGTCGGATTATCTTTTGGAAAAAACTGTTCGGAAATGATTTTCGCAAGCGTACCGAAAATATAAAAATCATACCACTCGATAAGCGTTCCTACCGAAGAAGCCGCGATAACCCGCCGGGTGCTGGATATCTCTTCGGTTTGGGAAACGTTTGTGACATTTTGTGCCATAAATGTTTTCGTTGAATGTTAGAAAAAAATGTAATGCATTACCTCATTGGTGCCATGCCGCCATTGACCGAATGGGTGCATGGGCGAAGTTACTCAGGTGATAAACTCATGCTCGTTCTCCTTGACGACAAGTACCGGGCATGGGGCGCGACGGATGACATGCTCAGCAACACTGCCGAGGATCATGCGCTTCAGGCCGCGGCGGCCATGTGAACCCATGATAATGAGGTCAGCTTCCTGCCGTTTTGCATAGTCGAGAATGCACTCTTCGGCAAATCCTTCATAGATGACATAATCAGCAACAATGCCAGCCATCTTCTCCTCTTCAATCAAGGCCAGAAGTTTTTGGTCGGATTCTGCACGTTCTTTTTCAAGACCGTGTGAATAGGTGATGGTTGGGTCGTTCTCAATAACGCCGACGAGAAAGACTTTTCCGTTGGAGAGTCGTGCAAACTCGTTGGCGTATTGCAGCGCCTTGCGCGACAAACCAGAGAAATCAACCGGGCAGATGATTTTTTTGATGGTAATCATAGTACCGCTGTTGTGTTTAAGTTATGGAAATAATTAGAGCTAACGATAGTTTTATCACAAAGAACAGTAAAACTGGTCTTCCAGTCAGACACTCATGGTGCCAGCAGGTAAGCTGAAAATCAGGACGAAAAACTTCGATATTAAAAAGCAACAAACCTCACCACAACAGGGAAGAGGGCTCTGTCTGTTTGCGTACGGGTATTCTGCCCGCCTTGTGTACGATATATAGGGATTTTCTCCATAATATCGTAAAAATTCAGTGAAGTATCAATTGTTATCAGCAGGATTGGAGCCTGTAAACAAATAATACGTATTCAGGAATGTTCCGGTAAATAAAAGCCGCAGTTGCCTGCGGCTTTTGATGCTGAAATGCAGAGCGTGACTTAGAAGGTCACCGATGCCCAGAGTTCTGTACGAAGCTGGTTCTGATGATCTGTGGTACCATTGCCATAATAATTATCTCTTCCGCTTGCACGGTAGCGCACGGTAGGGGTCAGGCTGACAGTGCCCAGAGCTGACTCGTGAACATTGATCTTGTACTGTGCCCAAACAAAGATGTTGTTGTAGGTGACATCATTAACCGGCGTTTTGTCTATAGTACGGTTATAGTCAACCCATGCCATGACCGGACCTGACTCACCCTTGACTCTCAGGAGGTAACCGCTGTAGTCAATGTTGGCATTAATGCCAGGTGTTATAGTCGTAGAAGTACCTGGTACCACAGTAGTTCCGACCATAACAAGTGCTGGTGATGACAAGGCACCTTTGGAGTCTTTACAGACCGTGTAAAAGCCACTGAGACCAATTTTTGATTTGCCTGCAGGAATGGTGGCGTTGGCACCGAAGGTATTCGGTGAAATTCTTGAATAGGTAAAGCCCTGCGCATCGGTCAAAGTAATAATTGCCTGTGGCTCAACAGTGACATCACCGATGGTTGTTTTGTAGGTAAGATGGAGCAGGTAGCCGTCGTTGAAGACGCCGTCACCGACGATGGCTGAATGGTTCTCAGCAGTAGAATTGTTATCCAGAACCACAAAAGTGGCGTTCAGTTCACCGTTGCCAACTTTTGTACCATAGTTCATGCCGTAGACACGGTCATAGTTCCATTGGAATACCGGAACATCTACAGCAAAGATGCCTGTAGCGTTATCGAATGCTGTTGGAACAGGGTAAAGGGTAAGGTCAAAAATCGGATTGTTGAAGCTGTTGATCGGAAGACGACCGATCATGTAGTGGCTGCTTTCCATCATTCGCCCGAAGTAGAAATTGGAAACTTCAAGCTGGAATTTCTCGCCGTTCGTGTTGCCTACTGTGCTCCAACCGGGAGTTAAGCCATTGCTGATCTCTTCATTGGCAATCAATGCCTTGAAAAAGTAGCCGTCGCCAAGGTCTGCTGATGCTTTCAGGCGTACCCTGTACTGGTATTTGATGTCATCCTTATCTGTGGCTTTGGTACCACTCATGTTAGAATTATTGAACTGGCCTCTCACGCGGGTGGTCGCATCGCCGCCAATTTTCAGCTCAGCAGAAGCTGGTGATGCATAAGAGATTACCGCAAGCATTGCTGCAAGCGAAAGCATTTTTTTCATGTGTTTTCTCAGTTAGGTTGTGTGTGTGTGTTTGTGTGTGTGTCCTTTAACAAGAAAAAAAAGTTTCAGTCTCCTATTCAAAGGCGCATAACAGGAGCAGAAACAAACATGGAGTGTTTTGATATGGTTAAATGTAATAAAAATATCATGAAACGAACAAATGTGATCTTTTTTTTGCTGTTCCTGGTCTCTTCTTTTTCGTTATCCGATTTTATTACAAATATATTCTGGCAAAATTACTTGCCTCGCTGATTTTGTCAAAGATCAACAAGTACACCAACGGTTGTGTAATTTTCCGGGCGGTAGAAGTACATGCCGTGGCGGCTCATTCCTGAAAAATAGTTGCAGGCTACTCTCACATTTTCGAGCCCAATGCTGTTAAGACGCATCCCTGCCTGCAGGTTCCAGGTGCCCCGGAATCCTCTTGTTGCGTCAAGCGATGGCTGCCAGATTGGCAGCAGCTTGAAGTCGGCAGCGAGGTAGGTATTGTCGGAAGTGGAGAGTTCCAGACCGGCCTGAAACGAGTGCGGATTGATGCGGTCAGGAAGGGTATGGTAGATGTACTGGTATCCGGCGTAGATCCTGTGCTTTGGTGAGCTGAGTGCAACAACAAGATTGACAAACTCCCGGCTGTAGGTAAAGGGAACGGTGCCGCTCCAGTCGGCAGGCTGTATCAACTGGCGGGTCGTTGCATCAATGTGTCCATCTTCAAAATGGGCAGAGATGTGGCTGAGCCTGATTTTTCCGCTGAACTCGTCAAAAGGGAGTGCGCCGATGCTGACCGGCTGTTTCCAGCTTGCATTGATGCCGAAGAGATAGTCGATGGCGTCAACCGGAAATTTGAAATTGTCGCCACGGTTCAACAGCGACCAGGTGGCGAAATCAACGCCTGCGGCAAAATCCTTGTTTGCGCTCAGGTAGAGATCGGCTGATGATCCGATGTCGAGCTGCAGATGGCGCTTTCCAAGCCATGGCATGACCGCAATTCTCGGTTCCAACGGGTCGGCGAGGAGCGGCTGGAAGAGCGTGTTGAAAGTTGGGCTGAGTGTCGGTTTCAGCAGCGGTTCTGCCGAGGCGCTTGTTATGGAGATCAGGAGCACCGCTGACAAAATGAAGAGTGCTCTGCCAAGATGATATGTTCTTTTCATGGAGATAAGTTGATATATGTTGGCAAACGGTAAGTCACATGGATGCAAACGTTGTTTTATCCGGCAAGAAGGGTTTCCAGTACGGCCATGCGTATAGCAACGCCGTTGGTAACCTGTTCAAGCAGCATGCTTTTAGAATAGCCGGGCGGTTGTATGCGGTCGGCAACGTTGTTCGAAATTTCTATTTCCCGGTTTATCGGTCCCGGGTGAAGCACGAGCAGATGCTTTTGTACTCTTTCCAGCCGTTCGTCGGTAAGGCCGAAATGGACAGAATACTCTTCCAAAGAGGGCAGGTAGCCTGCCGCAGCCCGTTCAAGCTGCAGGCGAAGCACGATTGCCGTATCGGCCCAGGCAATGGCCTTGTCAAGGTCGGTGAAGAGGGTGATGCCGAGTCTGGAGGCATCGGGAGGCATGAGGGTGACCGGACAGCAGATGCCAACCTCTGCGCCGGCGGTAAGGAGACCGTATATATTGGAGCGAGCAACCCTGCTGTGCAGCACATCTCCGATAATGATTACCTTTAGCCCTTCGATTTTTCCGAAATGTTCGCGGAGCGTAAACATGTCGAGCAGCGCCTGTGTCGGGTGTTCATGCGATCCGTCACCGGCATTGATGACGTTTTTTGAGGTTATCCGGGTAATGAGGTCGGCAGCTCCCGAAGAGGGGTGGCGAAGGACGAACGCATCTACCCGCATGGCTTCAAGGTTCTTGATGGTATCGCTCAGGCTCTCACCTTTGCTGACACTGCTTGATGCTGCGCTGAAGTTGAGTGTGCTTGCGCAAAGGTAACGTGCGGCTATTTCAAACGAAAATCGGGTGCGGGTTGAGTTCTCAAAAAAAACCAGCGCAATGCGTTTATTGTGAAGAGATGGCTCAAAAGAGGGGCTTGGGGTGATCAGCTCCTTTTTAAACCGGGCGGCCATGTCGAGAAGTTCCGTGATGTCGCTGGCCGGAACATTGCATAATCCAGTAAGGTGCTTCAAATCCAACCTGTCAGTTGCCGTTTTTCCGAAAGATAATTTTTCAAAGGTACAAAAAAATTAATGATCAAAAACTACCTTACATGAGTTATCATAAAGAGTATTAATCAACGAATCTCCTTTCAACCGTTGCCATGCATGAAATGAGTATTGCGCTTTCCATTGTTGATGCTGTTGAGGCAAAAGCGAGGCAGGAGGGTGCCCGAAAGGTTTCAGGAGTTGATCTGCTGATCGGCAAGCTTGCCGGAATTGAGCCGGAGTCGCTGAAATTCTGTTTTTCTGCAGCAGCAAAGGGGACACTTGCTGAAGATGCTGTCCTTGTTATTGAGGAACCGGAAGGAACCGGGGAGTGCGGGGAGTGCGGCACGCGCTTTCCGGTCAACTTTTATTATGCCGAGTGCCCCGGGTGCCGTTCGCTGCGGATAACGATCGTCTCGGGTGAAGAATTTTTGATCCAGTCAATGACTATAGAAGAGGAGGGAGAATAAACAATGTGCGATACTTGCGGTTGTTCAACTGAGGGCGGGGCTGTGCTCCGCAAACCGGGCCAGAGCGATTATCATGTTCATGTTAATGAAGGTGATCACGATCATGATCACGCTCATGAGGAGCAGCAGAGCCATGATCACGGTCATCATCATCATGAAGGCGCAAGCCGGAAGGTTGTGCTTGAGCAGGATGTACTTCAGAAAAATAATCTTCTTGCCGAACGAAACAGGGGCTATTTTGAGGCAAGGAATATTTTTGCCCTCAATTTGCTGAGCTCTCCCGGATCGGGAAAAACTTCCCTGCTTGAAAAAATCATTCCTGCCCTGCAGCAGCGTTTTCCGGTTGCGGTCATTGAGGGCGACCAGCAGACCACCAATGATGCCGAGCGTATTCAGGCTCTTGGTGTGCCGGTAATCCAGATCAATACCGGATCGGGATGTCATCTTGATGCCCTAATGGTCAACCGTGCCATGAAAGAGCTTGAGATGCAGGATAACTCGCTGCTCTGTATCGAGAATGTCGGGAATCTGGTCTGTCCGGCGCTCTTTGATCTTGGCGAGGCGCTGAAAGTGGTCATTATCAGTGTGACGGAGGGTGACGACAAGCCGCTGAAGTATCCGACCATGTTTCATGAGGCCGACCTTTGCATTCTCAACAAGATCGATCTTCTGCCCTATGTGGAGTTTGATGCCCGGAAGTGCCGCGAAAATGCCATGCGGGTCAATCATCATCTCGAATGGTTTGAGCTTTCAGCCAAAACCGGTGAGGGGCTCGCTGCATTGCAGGAGTGGGTCGAGCGTAAACTTGTGCAGCACTGAGCAGCACCGTTAACAGCGCCGAAGAGCGGAGAGTGCTTCAGGTCAACGGTATCGTGCAAGGTGTCGGGTTTCGCCCCTTTGTTTACCGTCTGGCGGTGGGGTATGGACTGAAAGGATCTATCCGCAATACGGCGTCCGGGGTATTGATTGAGGTGCAGGGTATTCCGGCCCTTCTTGACGAGTTTGCCCGACGCCTGCTGAATGACCGGCCGCCGCTTTCGCATATCGAGTCCATTGAGGCGAGTACTCTTGCCTGCGTTGTTGAGGAGGGTTATGTGATCGGGGACTCGATCTCCGGCGTTGGGGTTGAGACCCTTATTCCGCCTGATATTGCGCTCTGCAGCGATTGCCGACGCGAGCTTCTGGATCCTGCAGACCGACGGTTCCGTTATCCGTTCATCAACTGTACCAATTGCGGCCCGCGCTACACCATTGTTGAACGGCTGCCCTATGATCGGCCCTTTACTTCGATGCGCAGCTTTCCGATGTGCCCTGAGTGTGAGCGGGAGTATCATGATCCGCTTGACCGCCGCTTTCACGCACAGCCAAACGCCTGCCCGGTCTGTGGCCCCTCTCTTGCTTTGCTTGATGCTGCAGGGACGATTCTCCAGGGGGATGCCGTAGCAGAAGCCGTGGCGTTTCTTCGCCAGGGGTTGATTCTTGCGCTCAAGGGGCTTGGTGGTTTTCATCTTGCCGTTGATGCTGGCCATGAAGATGCGGTACGGCGGCTGAGAGAGCGGAAAGGGCGTGAGGCAAAACCCTTTGCGGTGATGATGCGCGATATGGAGCTTGTCCGGCGGTACTGCGAGGTCAGTGAGGGTGAGCTTGCCGCCTTGACCTCTGCGCAGGCGCCCATTGTGCTCCTGAAAAAGAAAACAGGTGCTGCTCTTGCGCCATCTGCAACGCCAGGCAATGACCGGCTTGGCGTCATGCTGCCCTATACACCGCTGCATACCCTGCTTTTCGACGGCGGCATGGATCTTCTTGTTATGACCAGTGCCAATTTCAGTGAGGAGCCGATTGTGCACGACAATGAAGAGGCGATGTTGCGCCTCAAGGGTATTGCTGACGCTTTTCTGGTGCATAATCGTCCCATTTATCTGAAATGCGACGATTCTGTTACCATCCATCTCTCCGGAGAGCTTCGCCAGATCAGGCGGAGCAGGGGATATGTCCCGGCCCCGATTTATCTCAAGGAGACGGGGCCTGCAGTGCTTGCTGCCGGGGGGGAACTTAAAAATACCGTCACGCTTTTGAAGGGTACTCATGCACTGATGAGCCAGCATATCGGCGACATGAAAAACTTTGAGGCGTACCGGCATTTTGAGCATGTTGCCGCCCATCTGCAGCACCTTTTTCAGGCAGTACCCGAGCTTGTGGTGCATGACCTGCATCCTGCATACCTGACCACGCAGTGGGCGATGAAACAGAGTGTTCCGCTGCTTGGCGTGCAGCATCATCATGCCCATCTTGCCTCATGTCTGGCCGAAAACAGGGAGGATGGCCCGGCCATCGGCCTTATACTCGACGGAACAGGGTACGGAACTGATAGTACCATCTGGGGTGGAGAGCTGCTGATCGGTGATGCTTCAGGAGTGGAACGATTTGCTTCGCTTGAACCTATGCCGCTGCCGGGAGGGGACGCCGCGGTCGTACAGCCATGGCGGGCTGCGCTGGGCTACCTCTACCGAAGCTGTGCCGACCTGCCGGAACTCCCGTTTATGAAAGAGCGGAGGATTGAGCCGGTTCTTGAGCTTCTTCAGAAACGGGTTAATGTTGCTGAAACCTCAAGCTGCGGCAGGCTTTTTGACGCTGTTGCCGCCATCTTAGGCCTTCGGGGTGAGATATCGTATGAAGGAGAGGCTGCCATTGCGCTGATGCAGGCGGCGGGCGGAAGAGTGGGCAGCAAGTCGTTTCGCAGTGCGCTGCATCGTGAAAACGGGCGCTGGACCATCCTGGTGTCGCCAATTGTCGAGGATGTTGTTGCGGCCCTGCAGCAAGGGATGGCCATCAGTGATATCAGCCAGCGTTTTCACCGCACGCTCGTAACCTGCTTTCAGCAGATTATTGACAAGGCATCCCGTGCGACCGGCCTGAAAACCGTAGCACTCAGCGGAGGAGTTTTTCAGAATGCGCTTCTTTTTGAAACCCTTGTGCTGGAACTGCAAAATGCCGGATATCGGGTAGTGACCCACGCTCTCGTGCCCTCGAATGATGGCGGGCTCTCCCTAGGCCAGGCTGTTATTGGGCGAAAGTACCTTAAAGGCAGCTACCAGGGAGTTCGATAATTGCTCATTTTTTCTTTCTTTTATAAGGCCGATAAGTTCCGAATAGCCCATATTTACTATCTTCCGAAAAAAAACAACAAGCCAATGTGCCTTGCCATTCCCGGAAAACTCGTTGAACTCTCCAATGAAAATGGCCTCAAAATGGGCGTCGTTGATGTGAACGGTTCCAAAACAAGGGCCTGTCTTGAGTATGTGCCCGACATCCAGCTTGGGCAGTACACCATCGTCCATGCCGGTTTTGCCCTGAAAATCATTGATGAAGAGGATGCTGCTGAAAGCCTGAAACTTTGGCAGGAGCTTATCGAGAGCGGAGCATTTCAGCCTGATCGGGAGCCTCCTTCACCTGAACTGCTGTGAACCGGACTCCGATGAAATATATCGACGAATATCGCGATCCGAAGCTTGCGAGGAAGCTGCTTGACGAGATCCGCCGAACAGCCACCCGTCACTGGACCATCATGGAGATCTGCGGCGGGCAGACCCATTCGATTATGCGCAACGGCATTGACCAGCTGTTGCCTGATACCATTGAGCTGGTGCATGGCCCCGGTTGCCCGGTCTGTGTGACGCCGCTTGAATCCATTGAGCGGGCACTCCTGATTGCTGCAAGAAAAGAGGTCATTTTTACCAGTTTCGGCGATATGCTGCGTGTGCCCGGCAGTTCAAAAGATCTCTTTATGGTACGCAGTGAAGGGGGGGATGTCCGCATTCTCTTCTCTCCGCTCGATGCCCTTCAGATCGCCCGCGACAACCCTGCGAAAGAGGTGGTCTTTTTTGCTGTCGGTTTTGAAACAACTGCACCTGCCAATGCCATGGCAGTCTGGCAGGCTGCACGCGAGGGGATTGAAAATTTCAGCGTTTTGGTCAGCCAGGTGATGGTGCCGCCGGCCATGCGTGCCATACTTTCCTCGCCGGGGAACCGTGTTCAGGGATTTCTTGCTGCCGGCCACGTCTGCGCCGTGATGGGCTATGAGGAGTACGAGCCGGTAGCCCGTGAGTTTCAGGTGCCGATTGTCCCGACTGGTTTTGAGCCGGTTGATCTGCTGGCCGGAATCCTGAAAACTGTTGAATTGCTTGAAGAGGGGCGTGCAGAGGTGGTGAACCGTTATGGAAGGGTAGTGAGCCGTGAAGGGAACCGTGTGGCGCAGGAGCTTATCGATAAAGTTTTTGAGGTGACCGACCGGCAGTGGCGCGGTATCGGCCTTATTCCCGGAAGTGGCCTTGCTCTCCGGGAGGTGTTTGACCGGTTTGATGCCGAAAAAAAGTTCAATGTTTCCCATATCTCCGCAACAGAATCACCACTCTGCATGAGCGGCAGCATTCTTCAGGGCACGCTGAAGCCGGATGGCTGCCCGGCATTTGCGAGGGAGTGTACGCCGGAGCACCCGCTCGGCGCTACCATGGTCTCCTCCGAAGGGGCTTGCGCAGCTTATTATAACTATCACCGAAATTTTGCCTTATGACCATTGCTCCTCTCTGCCCGACCCCGATTATGCAGCATGAAACGGTACAGATGGCACATGGCGCCGGTGGAAGGCTGTCGCAGGCGCTCATGCAGCGGGTTTTTATGCCGCATCTGCATAATGCTTTTCTTGATCTGCTGGATGATCAGGCAAAGCTTGACCTGCCTCCGGGACGGGTAGCGTTTACAACCGACAGCTATGTGGTAAGTCCGGTATTTTTTCCGGGTGGCAATATCGGAGAGCTGGCCGTCAATGGAACGGTCAATGATCTGGCGGTAGGCGGGGCACGGCCGCTCTACCTTAGTGCGGGGTTTGTACTCGAGGAGGGTTTTTCGCTTGCCGAACTTGAAACCATCGTCAAAAGTATGGCCGATGCCGCACGCAAGGCGGGGGTGATGGTGGTCACTGGTGATACCAAAGTGGTCGGCAAAGGGCAGTGCGACAAAATCTTTATCAATACCTCAGGTATCGGGGTGATCAGGGAGGGGGTCAATCTCTCCTGCCGCAACCTGGCATCGGGAGACACCATTATTCTCTCAGGCACAGTGGGTGATCACGGAATGGCCATCATGACCTCTCGTGAAGGGCTCTCATTCCAGTCACGCATAACAAGTGACTGCGCAGCGCTTAACGCTATGATTGCTGCTGTTCTGGACGTGGTGCCTGCTGTTCATGCCATGCGCGACCCGACGAGGGGAGGTGTGGCTGCGACCCTGAATGAACTGGCGGTCTCCTCTGGAGTTGGTATTGAAATCAATGAAATGACTGTTCCTGTAAAAGCAGATGTACGAGGTGCCTGTGAACTGCTTGGTGTTGATCCTCTGCATGTAGCCAACGAAGGCAAGCTGGTTGTGGCTGTTGCTGCTGCCGATGCCGCAACTGTTCTTGAGGTAATGCGTTCTTTTGCAGAAGGCCGGGATGCCGTTATCATCGGATCAGTGGTTGACCTTCATCCCGGTATGGTGGTCATGCGTACCGCTTTTGGCAGCAGCCGCATTATCGATCTTCCGCTTGGCGAACAACTGCCGCGGATCTGCTGAAACCTGGTTACATGTTCAACGACCGTTTTTCTATGGCCAGGGCTGCTTCGCGCATCACTTCCGAGAGGCTCGGGTGCGGGTGGCAGGTGCGGGCGATGTCTTCGGATGATGCCCTGAACTCCATGGCAAGTGCTGCTTCGGCAATCAGGTCGGAGGCGCTTGCTCCGATAATGTGCACGCCGAGGATTTCATCGGTTTTTGCATCGGCCAGCATTTTGATAAATCCTTCGGCATCTCCAAGTCCAAGTGCCCGGCCGTTGGCCGCAAAGGGAAACTGGCCGGTTTTGTAGTCGTGCCCTTCAGAACGGAGCTGTTGCTCGGTTTTTCCAACCCAGGCAATTTCCGGAGTGGTGTAGATAACCCAGGGCATGCTGTTGTAGTCGAGGTGCGGTTGCTGACCGGCAAGCAGTTCTGCAACCATGACACCCTCGTCTTCTGCCTTGTGGGCCAGCATGGGGCCGCGTACCACGTCGCCGATGGCGTAAACCCCCGGAGCGGCGGTGGCGCAATGGTCATTGACGGGAATAAAGCCCCGTTCATCAGTTTGAAGCCCGATCGCCTCAAGGTTAAGCTTTTCAGTGTTTGGAGTACGACCAACGGAGACAATCAGCTTGTCGCATTCGAGGGTATGCTCGGAACCCTGGTCATCCGTATAGGCAATGCTGACACCATTGGCTGTTTGCTTGGCCTGGCCGATCCTGACACCGAGCTTGATGCGCAGACCCTGCTTTAAAAAGAGCTTTGAGGCTTCCCGTGAAACGCTCTCATCGGCTGCACCGAGAAACGAGGTCATCACTTCAAGGACGGTTACCTCCGCTCCCAGCCTGCGCCAGACGGAGCCGACTTCAAGACCGATTACTCCTGCGCCGATGACGCCAAGTTTTTTTGGTGCTTCAGTGAATTTCAGCGCGCCTTCGTTATCGCAGATCGTAACATTATCAACGGCAATATTCGGAATTTGCCGCGCTTTGGAGCCGGTGGCGATAATAACCTTCTGTGCAAGCACCTCCTCTTCGCCCTCTTTTCCGCTGATCATGATTCTGTAGCCGGCATCAGTTCTTCCAGCAAATGAGCCCAGCCCCTTGAGGAGGGTGATCTTGTTCTTGCGGAAGAGGAACTTTACTCCTGCGGTCATTTTGGTGACAATAGCCTCCTTGCGCTTCTGCATCGTTGCAACATCGATGCTTACTCCGCCGAACGTAATGCCATGTTCTTCGAGGTGATGAGAGGCCTTTTCAAAGAGTTCTGAAGAGGCGACCAGTGCTTTGAGCGGAATGCAACCGGCGTTAAGACAGGTTCCGCCAAGCCGGGGCTCTCCTGCCGGATCGTCGTAGGCGCTGAACTCGCAGCAGGCTACTGAAAAGCCAAGTTGGGCGGCACGGATTGCTGCGATATAGCCGCCGGGTCCGGCTCCAATAACAAGAACGTCAAATTGTTTGTTCATAATATGGTTCACTCCTTATAGATCAAGTAAGAGGCGCGCCGGATCTTCAAGCGCATCTTTGATTGCATTGAGACCAAGCACCGCTTCGCGGCCGTCGATGATACGGTGGTCGTACGACATGGCCAGATAGTTCATTGGCCGTATGACAATTTGCCCGTTTTCCACAACAGCTCTCTCCTTGGTGGCGTGAATGCCGAGAATGGCCGACTGGGGCGGATTGATAATCGGTGTTGAAAGCATAGAGCCGAAAACGCCGCCATTGGAAATGGTGAAGGTTCCGCCGGTCAGCTCTTCGAGGGAGAGGTTGCCCAGTTTGGCCTTGGTGGAGTAGTCAGTGATTTTGCGTTCGATATCGGCGATGCTCATCTGGTCGGCATTGCGCAGGATGGGGACAACAAGTCCTCTCGGCGAGCTGACGGCGATGCCAATGTCGAAATAGCCGTGATAGATGATATCCTTGCCTTCTACAGAGGCATTCAGGACAGGATATTTGCGCAGTGCGTGCACCGTTGCCTTGACAAAGAAGGAGACAAATCCGAGCTTGACACCATGCTCTTTTTCAAAGGTTGCCTTGTAGCGGTTGCGCAATTCAATCACACCCTGCATGTTGACCTCATTGAAGGTCGTCAAAATGGCGTTGGTGGCCTGCGACTGGAGCAGCCGTTCGGAAATGCGTGCCCTGAGGCGGGTCATCGGTACGCGCTGTTCCGGTCTATCGGTCATGAGCGGAGCCTCAAGGTTTGCCTCAACCGGTTTGAGTTTTGGTGCGGGAGGTGGCGGTGGTGAGGCTGGCTCGGCACCAGCCGCAATGGCCTGCAAAACATCTGCCTTTGTTACTCTTCCATGCCGTCCTGTTCCCTCGACCTGTGAGAGCTTCAGTCCGGTTTCAGCCATCAGTTTTGCAGCCGCGGGCATGGCAATGGCCTCTTCAGGTTGTGCTTCTTTAGGCGTTGCGGTCTCCCCCAGAGCCGGGGCTTCTGACTGACCGGAGGGTGGAGAGGGCAGTACAGCTTTGCCTTCGCTGTCAATACGGGCAAGAACCTGATGGGGAACAACTGTTCCTCCGTCATTGACCAGAATTTCAAACAAGATGCCGGAAGAGGGTGACGGGACATCGAAGACCACCTTGTCGGTTTCAATTTCAAACAGTATTTCATCTACAGCAACGCTGTCGCCAGGTTTTTTTTTCCAGTTCAGCAGTGTTGCCTCGGCAACGGATTCCGACAAATGGGATATGGTGACGTCAATGATGGACATTCTTGAATATTATTTGTTGAAAAAAACGCTGAACTCACCGAACGCCTGATTGAGCAGTGCTATCTGCTGTTTGACATGTGTTGCGCTGTAACCGCATGCGGTAGAAGCCGATGCAAGGCGTCCGGCATAGCCGAACTGCTGACCCGGGCTCATCGCGTTCATGATATAGTGCTGGAGAAAACGCCAGTAGCCCTGATTTTTCGGTTCATCCTGACACCAGACAATCTCCTTCAGTTCAGGATAGTGATCGAGTACCTCCTTGAATTCATCAAACGGGAACGGGTAGAGCTGTTCGATACGGATGATGGCCACATTTTCCTGCGTGTTTTCCAGCCGCCGGTTGATGAGGTCGTAGTAAACTTTGCCTGAGCAGGCGATCAGTCTCTGTACCTTTTCAGGTGCAGCCGAGTTGTCGCCGATGATGTTCCGGAAATTCCCAACAGAGAGGTCTGCAAGCGCTGAAACAGCATCCTTGTTGCGAAGCAGCGATTTCGGGGTGAGAATCACCAGTGGCTTGCGCTTCATCGTGGTCATCTGCCGACGGAGCAGATGGAAAATCTGGGAAGGGTTGGTTGGCTGGCACACCTGGATGTTGTTTTCTGCACAAAGCTGCAGGAAGCGCTCAGGCCGGGCTGAAGAGTGTTCCGGTCCCTGTCCTTCGTAACCGTGTGGCAGCATGAGGGTAAGGCCGGATGCAAGTCCCCATTTCACCTCTCCGGAGGTGATAAACTGGTCGATCAGCACTTGCGCTCCGTTGGCAAAGTCGCCGAACTGCGCCTCCCAGATCACCAGCGTATCGGGTGCAGAGATGGAGTAGCCGTACTCAAATCCAAGTACAGCCTCTTCGGACAGTACCGAATCGATCACCGTAAAAGGAGCCTGGCTGTCGGCAACATTTTGAAGCGGTATGTAGGTGCCAGAGTTCCATTTTTCACGGTTCTGGTCGTGAAAGACGGCATGACGGTGCGAAAATGTTGCCCTGCCGCTGTCCTGACCGGTAATGCGGATCGGGTAGCCTCCTGCAACCAGTGAGGCAAATGCCAGATGTTCGCCCATGCCCCAGTCGAGAGGCTGTTCTCCGCGACCCATCCGGCCACGATCGCTGACCACCTTTTCAACCAGCGGGTGAAGCTTGAACCCTTCAGGGATTTTGGTAATAGTCTCTGAGAGCCGTTTGAGCTCGGGAAGCGGAACGCCTGTTTCGGAAGCTTCATTGCGCCCTGAGGCGGGTTCAGCCGTAAAGATGGTTTTATTGACCAGCACCGGATTGGTGCTGTATTTGCCTTCCTCAAGATCCTTCCGGAACTGTTTGCTCAGCGTTGCGGCATATTCATTGTCGATAACGCCCTGCGACTCAAGCCTCTCGGCATAGAGTTTCCGTGTACCGGGATGCAGCGCTATTTTTTTGTACATCAGCGGCTGGGTCATGGCCGGTGTGTCCTGCTCATTGTGGCCGAGTTTGCGGAAACAGACTATATCAATGACAACATCACGCTTGAATGCCTGCCGATAATCGAGCGCCATCTGTGTTGCAAGGACAACCGATTCGGGGTCGTCACCATTGACGTGCAGCACCGGAGCCTCAATCATTTTGACCACATCGGTGCAGTAGGTTGTTGAACGGTTGTCGCGAGGGTCTGAAGTGGTAAATCCGATCTGGTTGTTGATGACAATATGGACGGTGCCTCCCGTGCCGTAACCGCGGGTAAGTGCGAGGTTCAGGGTTTCCATGATAACGCCCTGCCCCGCAAATGCCGCATCGCCGTGAACCAGTATCGGCAGTACCTGTGAACCGTCCCTGTCGCCCCGGCGCACCTGTCGGGCTTTGACAGCGCCCTCTACCACCGGATTGACAATTTCCAGGTGTGACGGATTGAATGCCAGAGAGAGATTGACCGGCCCGCCGGGAGTGGCGAGGTCACTGGTAAAGCCCTGATGATACTTGACGTCTCCGGAAGGAAGTTCTTCGTCATGTTTGCCTTCAAACTCGGCAAAGAGGTCAAGCGGATTTTTTCCCATGATATTGACCAGCACATTCAGTCGTCCCCTGTGGGCCATACCGATCACGATCTCCTGAACTCCTGCTTTGCCGGCACGCTGAATCAGTTCATCCATGGCAGCAATAAAGCTGTCCCCGCCTTCAAGCGAGAATCGAGTTTGACCGATAAAGCGGGTATGCAGATAGCGTTCAAACCCTTCTGCTGCCGTAAGCCGTTCAAGAATATGTTTTTTCTTTTCCGGACTGAAATCCGGTTTAGAGCGTATCGTTTCAAATTTTGCCTGCCACCATCGTTTTTCCGTCTGGTCGGTGAGGTACATGAACTCCAGACCAAGAGTTCCGCAATAGGTTTCCTTGAGATTCTGCATCAGCTCGCGCAGCGACATGGTCTCCTTGCCGAAATAGGTATTGCTGGTATTGAAGACAATATCCATGTCAGTGTCAGTGAACCCGTAAAAAGAGGGTTCCAGATCGGGCAGTGCAGGCCGTTCAAGGCGCTTCAGCGGATCAAGGTTTGCCCAGCGTGAACCGATGTTGCGATAGGCGGCGATAAGTTTCTGGACCGATACCCGCTTGCGTCCGAGTTCTGCATCAGGATTGGCAACCACACGGCAGATGGGCCCAAGGCGGGCCCTTTCGGCAAACGATGCCTGGACAGGCGAGTGTGCAATATCGCGAGCGTCGGTGCCATTGGCTCCCGGTACATTCTGCATGGCATCAAAGTATGCCCGCCAGCTTTCAGAAACAGAACCGGGATTGTCGAGATAGGCTTCGTAAAGATCTTCGATATAAGGGGCGTTGCCCCCGAAAAGATAGGAGTTGCTGCTATACTGCTGCATCATGGCGTGACGGGCTTATCTTCAAAAGAGTTGCGGCTGAAATGGCCGTGACGGGGATTTCCGTGCGCGGAGCGGGAATGCAAGGGGCTTTGGCCTTGTGGGTTACTGGAAAAGGAGTTTACTCGTTGATCCATTCTTTTGGTAAGGGTTCATGTTACTGCTATGAATCATGAATTATAAGATATATCGGGGGTTAATGCGAAGGAATTCATTAAAAATAAAAATGTGGAATAATTTGGTTGATCTTTTTTTTGCTCAATCACATGCATCGAAAACCGGCCTTTGAGTTCAGAGCAGCATGGCCCACATGGTGAGGGAGGAGATCGCTATGGCTGCCGAGAAGCTGAGCAGGGTGCCGATGAGGATGTATTCGGCCTGTTTGAGCTTTTTTGATTCTTCAAAGCGCAGGATTGATTTGGCCGCAATAAGGAATCCGATACTTTCAGGCCTTCCGGTCAGGAGGAGGAGGAAGATCAGCCCGCGTTCGAGCTGACCGATCAGTGCCCCCCCGTTTTGCAGTCCTTCAAGTTTGAGATTATTCACGCGGGTCATCTCTTTGGTGATAAGTGCGATGAAAAAACCGGCACCCCTGACGCTGGCTATAAAGCCGGCAAGCCCTATAATTTGCTGGTATCCGATTCCGGAGAATTTAGTTGCCAGTGAACCAAGAGAGAGCGGCATGGCAACAAGAAAGAGGCTGAACAGGTGCGCTGTCTGGTCAGCAATAAATGTTGTCGTGTTTTCTTCTCCATACCGCTGTTTTGTGAAGTCGATGATGGAGTGAACCGCAAAAACAGAGAGTGGAACTTCCCAGCAGTTCCAGAGCTGGAGCAGCAGATATGCGGTTAAGGCGTGTATTGCGCCATGCAG
Source organism: uncultured Chlorobiaceae bacterium (assembly GCA_903820085.1). GTDB lineage: Bacteria > Bacteroidota > Chlorobiia > Chlorobiales > Chlorobiaceae > Chlorobium. Next base: position 39,071 of record CAIJGA010000025.1, on the reverse strand, counting down.
CATGAGCATGAGAGGCAACTGCTTGTTGCGAACCATTTTTTTTGGCTGGAGAAAAAAGTCACCCATGAAGTGGGCAGCAATGAGTATTGCGACAATTTTTTCCATGACAACAGCTTTTTTTGTATTGGCATATTGTTCAGATGCGGAGTGCCCTTCGCGGATATGGGTACGGACGCATTGCAAGCCTGCAAATCTTCATATATCAATAGCAAGTTAAAGAATTTGCTATTTGCTTCTATTGTGTTCTCTCAGTACCTTTTGTTCGGCCTGCAGCAAGACGGAGTGGACGGTATTCCAGTGTGCGCGTATCAGCGAATCCCCTACGGCTTGCCGGGTTGGGCGGCTTCTCTTGTCTGACGCCCAGAGTCTGGCGCTCTCCTCTTGTGTCCGGCCCATCAGCGCAGCATTGACTGCCCGCGATTCAGTCGGTGTCCAGTCTGTTGCAATGCAGTCGAGAAGCGGCATGATGGCTTGCATCATGTCGCGCCATGGTTCTGTATCTTCTGTCTCGATGCTGAGAGCAAGAGCTGAGTTTTTCATGGTGTCAACTCCTCTGCCGGAAAGGGTAAAGGCCGGCCCGCGCGAATCGGATGTTCTTTCTGAGGCAACGAATTCGACCGTGCCGATTCCGATGGAGATCCGCGTATCAAACTTCGTTACGGCGTCTGATTCCATCTTGAGAGCGGAGCGCAGAAAGAGGGCTGCCTTGAACGCCTGTTCGGGTTTATTGAGAAGAAGTTGCCAACTGTCGTGGCGAAAGGTATCCATGTTTCCGGAAACGGTACCGGAAAAGCATTGCTCAAAGAGAGTTGCTGAAGTTCTGAGCAGCTCCATGGCTTGCTGGCTCTGATTGCTGGTCAATCGTGAAGAGCTGACAAGGTCGCCGGTCAGGACGGCATGGAGGTTTCCTGTTATGGCCATGCATTGAAAGGTTTTATGGTGGCTTTGCCGGTCATTTTGATAATGTACGTACGTCGCCGAAATTCTGCAACGTCCAAAGGCGCCATAATGCTGCTTTTTTTCAGGTTACCGCTGTTCCGCAGATCGGGCAGGCCGCGTCGCGCTGGACCTGGATCCTGCGGAAGGTCATGGAGAGGGCTTCGCAGGTCAGGAGCGTATTGACGAGGGGCGTTCCAATGGCGAGGATGTGTTTTATCGCTTCGGTGGCCTGGATGGTTCCGATAAGGCCGGGAAGAGCTCCGAGGGGTCCTTTCGGGATTGACGGTGCGGGGGCACCCTCTTCGTGGAACACACACTGATAACAGGCGGTTTTTCCGGGATGAACGGTCATGGTCTGGCCGTGAAACTCTCTGATGCCGGCATGGGAGTAAGACTTTGCAGCGTTGTGGCAGGCCCGTGCAATCAGGAATTTTGAATCAAAATTGTCAGTAGCATCAATCACGAAGTCGTAACCGGCGAGAATCTCCGCTGCGTTGCCGGCTGTGAGCCTGAAGGGGTAGAGTGTGAGCTTGATGTCGGGATCGAGGTCGTGAAGCCTTTCCTTCGCGGAGTTGACCTTTTCCTGTCCGATTGAGCTTGTGGTATGGAGGATCTGCCGCTGGAGGTTGCTGAGATCGACCTTGTCGCCATCCATAAGCCCGATGTTGCCAATGCCAGCCGCCGCAAGATAGAATGCGACAGGGGAGCCGAGTCCTCCGGTACCGATGACCAGCACTTTTGCCTGAAGCAGTTTTTCCTGCCCCTTTTCGCCGATTTCCGGCAGTGCAAGGTGGCGGGCATAGCGTTCCCGCTGTTTGTCGCTTAGTGGCATGGTTCTGCTTTTTCGGGGTGAACGGTTGAGGCGTTTCCGTCCGAGGGGCCGTTATAGGCTGGCTCCCAGTTTTTAAAGACGGGTTCAATGTTTTTTTTGCGCAGGGCCAGGCAGAACTCTTTGGCGGTGCGGTCGTCAAAAATTTCAAACTGCCCCTTTTCCTTGTTCTCCGGGTCATCGTACCCCCCAACGGTGGTGCGGCTTTCAATGCTCATTCTGGTGATTCCAAGCCCGGTCATGCCGTCGCGGTAAGCTGCGCTCTCGCGGGTTGAGAGTACCAGCTCCGTATCCGGCAGCGCGATGCGGAAAGCAAATATCATGCGGGCCAGGAGACGGTCATCAACCGGGAACGGGGGCTCATAGCCGCCGGTCTGGGGTCTCATGCGGGGAAAGGAGACCGACATGCCTGCGCGCCAGTAGGTGCGTCCGAGATGGCGCAGGTGCCGGTAAAGATTCAGCGCATCCTCAACCGGATCAGAGAGGCCAAGCAGGACACCAAGTCCAACGCTTTTGATGCCTCCTTCAAGTGCTCGTGCCGGGGTTTCAAGCCGGTCGATAAAATCCTTTTTCGGGCCCCAGCGGTGCAGCGCTTCATACCGCTCGCGGTTATAGGTCTCTTGGTAGATGGTAATGCCGGTGCAACCGCAGCCGGCAAGTTCATGATATTCATTGACGCTCATGGGAAAAGCCTCCACAGAGACCCGCTGCATCTCCTGTGCAGCGATTTCGACACTCCGTTGCAGATAGTTGAAGTCCGCAGCGGCTGTCCGTTCTCCGGTGAGCAGGAGGATGTCGCTGATGCCGAGCTTTTTCATGGCGGCCAGCTCCCGGCGTATATCATCGGGTTCAAGACGGTGGCGCGGCGTTTTCCGGTCGGAGGCAAAGCCGCAGTAGGCACAGCCGCTTGAGCAGTAGTTCGAGAGGTAGAGCGGTGCATAAAGCGTCATGGTGCGTCCGAAACGTCGCAGGGTGATAGCCTTTGATTCGGCAGCAAGTGCTTCGAGGGAGCTTGAGGAATCGGGTGCAAGCATGGCTGCAAGTGAAGCCGTATCCCGATTGTCCGTGAGCCAGTCAGGTAATGGCCTCATCCGTTTGCTCCAAGAAAAGCGGTAAGGGGACTGGTTGCTATGGCTGAGCCGCTCTTCTGCATAAGCCCGGCCTTGAAGGCTTTTCTTCCTGCCGCTACGGCTTCGGCAAAAGCCTCGGCCATCTCCGGTGGATTGCCAGCGGCCGCTACGGCACTGTTGACCAGTACAGCACCGCATCCCATCTCCATGGCGTGGGCGGCTTCGGAGGGGGAGCGCAGTCCGGCATCAACAATGACCGGAATGCCGCTTTCACGGATGATGATGTCGATCATCGCGGCGGTGGCAACTCCCTGACCGCTGCCGATAGCCGATCCAAGCGGCATGACGGAGACGCATCCGACCTCTTCAAGTCGCTTGGCCAGCACCGGGTCTGCGGTGATGTAGGGCATGACCAGAAAACCCTCTTTTGCCAGAATCCGTGATGCCTCATAGGTTTCAATGGGGTCGGGCATCAGATGCTGCGGGTTCGGGTGAATTTCTACCTTGATGAAAGGACTTCCTGAAAGCTCACGCGCAATATGGGCTGCACGGATAGCTTCAGCGGCAGTTGAAGCACCTGAGGTATTGGGCATGAGGGTAATCCCCTCGATTGCGGAAAGGGGGCCGAAAAGGTCGTCCTCAGCCTGTTCGCGGTTGAAGCGGCGCAGTGCAACGGTAACGAGTTGCGCACCGGATGCACGAACGGCCTGGAGCATTATTGTTGCATTACTGAATTTTCCTGTTCCAAGAATCAGGCGGGAAGAGAAGGTATAGGAGCCAAGCTGCAAAACATCCATAGGTATTGTCTTTTTCTGATATCGGTTAGCCTCCGCCTGCGAATATAAGAAGTTCAACCTGATCACCCTCTTGCAAGAGGTGTGCCGGGCGTTTTTCGGGGCGGATAATCTGCTCATTGACCACTACTGCCACACTTTTTCCGTCGGAACCGATGATCGAAAGCAGATCACTGACGGCAGAGCCGGTCGGGAGTAGCTGTTGTTGTCCGTTCAGCCCAATAGTAATCATTTGTGACATTTCTTTCCTCTTTCTTTAATCCCCAGGGGTAAATTGACCAAACCTCTTTTTTTGGGGAAGCTGATAATACTCCAAAACTTTTGAGAGGCATGTGTCAGTCATCAACTGATGCCTGCAAGGGCGTTCAAAAGGTCAGCTTCAAGATCCTCTGCATTTTCGAGACCCACGGAGAGACGCACAAGGTTATCGGTACACTTTCTTCGTTGCCGCTCCTCCTTTGAGAGTGCTCCGAGTGTCATTTTGGCCGGCGATGCAATCAGCGACTCGACGCCGCCAAGGCTGTCGGCTAGAACAAACAGTTTGATTCTTGCCACCAGTTCCTCAACAGCCGGAAGCCCCCCTTTCAAGGCAAAGGTCACCATTCCACCAAAACCGCTCATCTGCTGTTTCGCCAGTTCATGCTGCGGGTGGGAGGTAAGACCAGGATAAAAAACCCTTTCCACTGCCGGATGCTGTTCGAGGAGTGCTGCGAGGTGCAGGGCGTTGGCTTCGTGCTCCTTCATACGGATTTTCAGCGTTTTCAGTCCGCGCATAATAAGCCAGCAGTCCCAAGGTGCCGGTATGGCCCCTGCTGCTGCCTGGTAGTTTTTGATGGTGGTGTGCAGTGCTGCATCCGAGGTGACAACGGCTCCGCCAATCACGTCACTGTGGCCACCGAGATATTTGGTCGTGCTGTGGACAACAATATCGGCTCCGAGTTCCAGCGGACGCTGGAAGTAGGGACTTAAAAAAGTGTTGTCTACGGCCAAGAGAATACCTCGCTTTTTTGCCAGCGCGGCAAGTGCCCTGATATCGGAGAGCTGGAGGAGCGGATTACTCGGAGTTTCAATCCAGATCAGCCTGGTTTTCGGTGTAATGCATGCCTCATAGCTCTCGGTAGCTTCACTTGCCGAATAGGTGGTGCTCACGCCCCACGGTCGGAGGAGTTGCTCAAAAATGCGGTAGCTCCCTCCGTAGATATCGTTACTCGCAACGATATGCTCTCCCGGTTTTACAACCTGCAGCGCAGCCATGGTGGCTGCCACTCCAGAGGCGAAGGCGAGACCATGGCGGCCGTTTTCAAGCAGGGCAATGGTTGATTCAAGCGCTTTTCTTGTCGGATTGCCTATTCGTGAATAGAAGAATTCACCGTGATGTTCCAGACTTTCCCGCTCAAAGGTAGATGCCTGATAAACAGGAACGGTTACTGATCCTGTAAAGGGATCAGGAGCCTGTCCGTCATGAATGGCAAGGGTTTCAAACTGCATGATCTGTTTTTAACTTCATTTTCAAATCCCGAGCCCGTCAGTAAAGCTGCTTTCAACGGCTTTCTGCTGCAGCACTCTTGAGTTTGGCGGTACGCTGACGGTCTGCCAGACGTTGCCGCCAATCACCGAGTTTTTGCCGATGGTTATTCTTCCGAGGATGTTGGCATTCGAGTAGATGACGACGTTGTCCTCAATAATTGGATGGCGAGGCAGGTTTTTGACCGGATTTCCATCATCATCAAGGGCAAATTTTTTCGCACCAAGCGTTACGCCTTGGTAAAGCCTTACATGGTTGCCGATAATGCAGGTTTCTCCGATGACAACGCCCGTACCATGATCAATGCAGAAATGGTCACCGATATGTGCTCCAGGGTGAATGTCGATACCGGTTTCCGAATGAGCCATTTCAGCAATGATTCTCGGGATCAGGGGCACACCAAGCGACAAGAGGGCATGTGCCGCCCGGTAATTGATCATGGCCCGGATGGAAGGGTAGCAAAAGATGATCTCCCCATAGTTTTTTGCTGCCGGGTCGCCGTCGTATATGGCTTTGACGTCGGTGCACAACTTTTTCCTTATGTCGGGCAGAAGTCCTATGAACTGCCGTGCGGTTTCGGCAGCATCTTCTGTTGCGTTGGTCGATCCGTTATTTTCAGTATCGAAATGATGGACACTGAGAATCTGTTCAGCCAGCAATCCATAGAGCTTTTCTATGCGTACGCCAAGAAAGTGGTGGAGCGAACGCTGCCGCAAGACAGGCCCGCCGAAATACCCTGGAAAGATGATTGAACGAATAAGTTCAACGGCCTCTTTGAGTTTTTCAGTCGATGGCAACAACTGCTCATGATGACCCAAAGATTCACATTCAGCATCACCGGGGCCGGATAACAGCTCGATAGCCTCATCAATGATACTTCCACTTTTCGTTTCCATGATAAAAAATCTCCTCTTTCGGATGGTTCTCCGGTTTTACAAAATTATGTCTGCCGATTCAGATCTTGACCGGCTCATCTTCTGACTGATAAAGAAGCGTCGAGAGGTAGCGCTCTCCGGTATCCGGCAGAATAACGACAATGCGTTTCCCCTTGTTCTCATCACGAAGGGCAAGCTGCAGTGCCGCGTAAACTGCCGCACCTGAAGAGATGCCGACAATAAGTCCCTCAGTTTTGGCCAATCTGCGACCAGTACGAAGGGCATCTTCGTTTGTTACCGGGATAATTTCATCGATAACGCCGGTGTTCAGGATGTCGGGTATAAAGCCTGCACCGATTCCCTGTATTTTATGCGGACCGGGTTTGCCTCCTGCAATAACCTGCGAATCGAATGGCTCAACGGCAACAATTTTCACGCTCGGGTTCCTTTGTTTGAGTACCTCTCCAACACCGGTAATCGTTCCGCCCGTTCCAACGCCGCTGACAAAAATATCAATATTGCCATCGGTATCGTTCCAGATCTCCTCGGCGGTTGTCTTGCGGTGGATTTCCGGATTTGCCGGGTTTTTGAACTGCTGCGGAACAAATGAATTCGGGTATTCCGCGTTAAGGGCCTCAGCCTTTCTGATTGCTCCGCTCATCCCTTCAGGGCCTGGTGTCAGAACCAGTTCGGCTCCAAGCGCCTTGAGCAGGTTCCTGCGCTCGATACTCATGGTTTCAGGCATGGTCAGTATCAGGCGGTATCCCTTTGCTGCAGCAATAAACGCCAGAGCAATACCGGTATTTCCGCTTGTCGGTTCTATAATAATGCTCTCTTTATTGAGCAATCCCTGTTTTTCAGCATCTTCGATCATTGAATAGCCGATACGGTCCTTGACACTGCCGCCGGGGTTAAAGTACTCAAGTTTAGCAATTATTGTTGCCAGTGCACCATGTTCACGATTAAAATTTCCAAGTTCAAGAAGAGGGGTATTGCCGATAAGATCGGTCAGTTTTTTTGCGATGCGTCCCATAGCTGTTATCTGTTTTAGCGTTTGAAAAGAGCTCAAATATCATGAATAAGCGCATAAATGTAAATCCCTGTAAAGGGGCATCTTTTATACCATAAATATGGTAGACTCAGATATGGTACTCAATATTGTCAATCAACCCGGCTTTTATGGCATACATGAGCAGTTCAGGGCTGCTCGAAACGCCGAGTTTACGGAAAATATTTTTCCGGTGCGTCATTACCGTATGGAAACTGATATGTTTTTTTACAGCGATCTCTTTTGTTGACAGGCCGCCTGCTATCAGGCGGACAATTTCGATCTCTGAAGTGGTCAGAATCGTCGCGTCTTCAAGAGGTCCGTCTTTTTTCAGGAGAATGTCGAGCACATCGCCCGAATAATATTTCTTCCCTTTCAGCGCTGCGTCAATGGCGTGAAATATCTCTTCCTGATCATCGGTTTTCAGAACAATATTCCTGATGCCGATATCATTTAACTCCTTTATTTTCAAGTGAGTTATTGAGTTTGTCAAGACCACGAGACCTGTTTCTGGATGACTTTTTCTCAAATCTCCGAGTTCACTGATTGAATCGAAATCGAACAGGATATAATCGGTAATAATGAGTGAAATACTCTCTTTCTGCAGATACTGCTGCAAGCCGGCTTTGGTCGATACCGTATAGAAAGCCCTGTAGAGGGGTGCCAACATGGCGCGCAGTGCCTCGTTTGTTAAAAACTGTGTATCGGCGAGCACAACAGAGATTTGCCGTTTGGTGTTAGTCATTAAATACCTGCTCCGTTTTCAAAAACATCTTCAATCATCGTCAGTGTCTTGTTTTCGTTTTGGCCATCAACGGTCACCTGAAGTGTTGTGCCGGCAATGGAACACAGGGCAAGCATCTCAAGAAAAGAGTTCGCATTGGCTTTTTCGCCGTTGCTCTTCTGAAAAACAACGGAGCACTGCTGCTGCCGCGCAATCCTGAGGATTTTAGAAAGAGCCCTGAAATGAAGGCCTTCCGGTCTCTTTACGGTGAGATGCCTGTTTACCATGGTTTTAGTTGTGAAAAAAAATGGAAAAGAACTTACTTCTTAATCAGTTTGGACAACCAGCCTGTTTTATGGGTCTCCTCTGTCTGAAGCACCTCATTGAGAGCCTCGATCAGGTCATCAGGATGTTCAAGACCGATGGAAAGACGAATCAGATCCGGCGAAAGTCCGCTCTGCAACTGCTGCTCTTCGGTCAACTGGCTGTGCGATGTGCTTGCCGGGTGGAGGATCAGGCTTTTGGCATCGCCGACATTGGCAAGGTGCGAAAAGAGCTTGATGGTATCGATAATTTTTACAGCTGCCGCATATCCGCCTTTCACACCAAAGACCACCATGCCGCCAAACCCGTTTTTCAAATCTCTTGAAGCTGCAGGGTAGGATGGGTCGTTTTTCAAGCCGGGATAACGGACCCATGCCACCTCAGGATGCTGGGCAAGATGCTGGGCGATTTTGAGCGCATTTTCTGAATGACGGGCCATCCGGACGGGCAGGGTTTCAATGCCTTGCAGCAGTATCCATGAGTTGTCTGGTGAAATGCAGGCTCCGAGGTTTCTGAGTGGAACGGTACGGAACCGGAGGGCGAATGCAATTGGTGCAAGAGGTTCCGGCAGGTCAATTGCCCAGCGAAGACCGTGATAGTTCTGGTCAGGCTCGGTAAAGAGCGGATGACGACCGGCTTTCCAGTTGAAACGCCCCGCATCGGTAATGATGCCGCCGATAGCGGAACCATGACCTCCAAGCCATTTTGTGAGGGAGTTGATGACGATGTCTGCACCCAGTTCAATGGTTTTGAGCAGATAGGGAGTCGTGAAGGTTGCATCAACAATGAGCGGAAGACCGTTGCGGTGGGCAACTTCGGCAATGGCCTTTACGTCGGTGTAGTCAAGCACCGGATTGCCGATGGATTCAATAAAGATCGCCCTTGTTTTCGGGGTGATTGCACGCTCAAAATTGGCCGGATCTTTAGGATCAACGAATTTGACGGTAATGCCGAATTTTGGAAGAATGGCATCAAACTGGGTGTAGGTCCCGCCATACAGGTTGTTTGCAGCAACGATTTCATCTCCCCCTTCGGCCAGGGTAATGATGGTATTGAAAATTGCAGCAGTGCCTGATGCAACGGCTACCGATGCTGCGCCTCCTTCAAGCTGTGTCACCCGCTGTTCGAGTGTGTCGGTCGTCGGGTTCATCAGGCGGGTATAGATATTCCCAAGCTCTTTGAGTGCAAAAAGGTTAGCTGCATGTTCTGTGCTCTTGAAGAGATAGGAGGTCGTGCGGTAGACCGGTACTCCCCTCGATTGTGTGGCATCTACGGGCTGGCCTGCATGAAGGGCAAGCGTTTCAAAACGGTAGTTTTCTGAACTCATCTGGATACTCCTTATTATGTTAACGGTTATGTTTGTATTGATCAATTATGGTGTCCCATAAAGTACTCTTTCTGTATGTGGCTACAGCAAAACTCTTTATTTTTGCGACTGGCCGAAAAACTTGAAGCGCTGCAGGTTAAACTGGTAATAGAGGAAGCAGCCGAAGCAAAATCCTGAAAGGGCTATTGCGGCTGCAATGGCTACAAAACCTGAAAGAATCCATCCGGCAATAGGTGCGCCGAGCAGGAAAGCAAGCTGTGCTCCACCGAGCAGAAATGCCGCAATGGAGTTATTGAATCTCATGAGTTTCGGGTCTTCAGTAGCCGCATTCAGGTTTTGTTTTTCAAACAGGCGTGATCCGATAATGAAAATGAGACTCCCTTTTTTGCCAAATACGACTGCTGAAAGAATGATGAAAAACAGCACGGTGGTTACCAGCGGCTGCTGGAGCACAATGGCAGCGATGATGCCCGTGAGCAGCACAACCCGGTTGAGGGTGACAACCGGCAAGGGTATGCCGAGGCAAATGGGCGAAGATGATGTTGTTGACGTCATGATGCGATGTTCTCTTTTGGTTTAAATAAAAAAGCCGGTTCTGACATTCAGAACCGGCTTGCAAGACTATTTGTACTTCATGAAACCATGAGAGCGATTTACAATCTCTTTTCCGATATCCTTGTGCCAGAACAGTGCTGCCATGGGCAACAGCAGCAACACATTGAAAAGATGGTTAAAGCCAGTGATCTCATAATTTGCCTCTTGTTGATTTTCTGTTAACGATTGTTAACCATTTTTCCGGAATTTTCCAAATAATAAGTTTTGAGCCTATTGCTTGATCAGCAAAAAAAGTGCTCAGCTTGATTTGATGATGGCATAGGCATTCATCCCCATTTTCAGGTCAAGGTTATCAACAGTGCCGTTCGTGATGACTGAGGTGATGCGGTCCCCTCCCTTAAGCAGGAAATGCTTGTTTGCGACAGGTGCCGCTTTTTTCTGAATGGTGAAGAAGATGAGAAGAAATGTTAGGAAAAAAATGAGAAACTGAGCCAAAACCTGATGAATAGTGTAAATTGATGATGCATCTCTTGTGACAACCTATTTCCGATTTTATCCTCATGCTGCAATTGAAAAAAGCCGGTGTCAAGGCTCTTGAAAACCTTCGCTCAACAGGGGACTTTCCGCTCGACTGGCAGAGTATGGAGGAGCTTGAAAGCAAAACTGATACGTTTGTGTCGCGCTTTATTGACGAGAGATTCAAGGTGTCAAAAGAGTTGGGTGGAGGTTTTTTTTTGCCGGAATTGCTCGACAGGCTCATGCGTACCTCCGAGAGTGAACATATGGATGACAGGAAACTATCCGAAATCGAAAAGCTGGAACTGGTGAAGGCGCTTGACCGGCAGAACCAGATGTTGCGTCTTTACCCCCGATATGTTGACATGCTGTTATCGCTGCTTGACGGGGTAGCAAAAGGAGGAAAGGAGGAGGTGAAAGTTTTGGAACTGGCAAGCGGATCAGGAGGGCTGGCACTGGCACTGGCTGAAGAGGCGCAACGAAAAAATCTGCCGCTTTTTGTAACGGGTTCAGATATCATTCCGATATTTATTGAGGAGGGCAATCGTCAGGCGGCAGAAAAAGCGCTCCCGCTCAACTTTCGATTGCTCAATGCATTTGATCTTTCGGAGTTTTCAGCAGGATCATTTGATCTTATGGTGCTCTCACAGAGCCTCCACCATTTTACTCCCGGCCAGCTTGCCGTTATGATTGCCCAGTCAGCAAAATATACCAAAACTGCATTCGTTGGCATTGATGGATATCGGAGCGTCCTGCTTGCAGGCGGTGTTCCGCTGATGGCAAGCCTGCAGGGTATCGCTTCGTTTGCTTTCGACGGATTGACCTCTGCCCGAAAATTCTACAGCGAACTGGAACTTGATATCATTGCGGAGATCGCAACGGGCAAACGAGATCACACCGTTACCTCTTCATGGCCACTCAGTATTCTTACGGTTCGCTTTGACGGTCTGCAGCCGGACGCCCGTCGGGCATCATGATGCGCTTATTGCCGATTCACTGATACAAAAACACCCCGCAAGCGGGGGCTTGCAGGGTGTCGGTAGGTCGTTTGAGTGTCACTCTTTCAGTTCAGTGTTACAGGGCCAATGCTTCCTGTACCTTCTTGGCTGCATCGCGCAGGCCTTTGGCGGCAATAAGGTTCAAGCCGGAATCATCAAGCATTTTCTGTGCAATTGGAGCATTGGTTCCTTCAAGCCGGACGATAACCGGCAGGTGAAGTCCTATTTTCTTTGCAGCCTCGATAATACCTCCTGCAACACGGTCGCAGCGAACAATGCCGCCGAAAATGTTGACAAGGATTGCTTTGACATTTTTGTCGCTTAAAATGATCTTGAAACCCTCCTCAACGGTCTGGGGGCTGGCTGAGCCGCCGACATCGAGGAAGTTGGCCGGTTTGCCGCCAGCAAGCTGGATCATGTCCATGGTGCCCATGGCCAGTCCGGCTCCGTTTACCATACAGCCGACATTGCCGTCAAGGCGGACATAGTTGAGATTGGATTTTGATGCTTCAACTTCCAATGGATCCTCTTCGTTGGTATCCCGCAGTTCAAGGAACTTATGGTGGCGGAAGAGTGCGTTGTCGTCGAAATTGATTTTGGCGTCAAGTGCCAGAACCTTGCCCTCTTTGGTGACTACCAGCGGGTTGATTTCTGCGATGGCAGCATCAATTGAGACATAGGCGTTGTACAGTGCAGTTATGAAACTGACGGCGTTGCGGAACTGGTCGCCCTGAAGTCCGAGGAAGAACGCTGCTTCGCGTGCCTGAAAACCCTGCATGCCAAAAAGAGGATCAATCTGGATTTTCAGGATTCTCTCCGGGGTCTCTTCGGCAACTGTTTCAATCTCCATGCCGCCTTCGGTTGAAACCATCAGAACATTTTTTGAGGTCGACCGGTCAAGGGTGACGCCGACATAAAACTCTTGTTCGATATTCATTCCCTCTTCGACGAGCACTCTTCCGATCTCTTTGCCTTCTGGGCCTGTCTGGTGGGTGACCAGTGTGAGACCGATTAATTGCTGGGCGATATCAAAAGCCTCTTGAGGTGATTTGGCGAGTTTCACACCTCCTGCCTTTCCTCTGCCCCCGGCATGAATCTGAGCTTTTACAACAACAACAGGACAACAGAGTTCGTCAAAAAGCTCCTTCGCCGCCTGTTTTGCTTCTTCAGGGGAATAGGCCACAATTCCTTTTGGCACGGCAACCCCGAATTTTCTCAGGATATCCTTGCCTTGATATTCATGAATGTTCATATTTTTAGGTATTGGGTTACTGACAATAGTTTGCACAGGATAATGCCGGGAAGATGCTGGATTGTGCAAAGAGCACAGTATAATGAAAATTACGATTACGGTCCAACCCCTTGTTGCTGACTCGACAATATTTATATAAAAAGTATGATGGATTTTGCGTATTGCATGGAACTTGCTTTTCGGGAAGCAATAAAGGCCTTTGAACGGAAGGAGGTTCCTGTTGGGGCAGTTGTGCTTGACAGTAACGGCCACGTCATTGGAAGGGGGTATAACCAGGTTGAGGCGCTTTGCGATGCTACGGCGCATGCTGAAATGATTGCCCTGACCTCAGCGATGGCAACTGTCGGCAGCAAGTATCTCAATGGGTGTACCCTTGCGGTGACACTTGAGCCCTGTCCGATGTGTGCAGGAGCGATTGTCAATGCAAAGGTCGGAAGGGTTCTTTTCGGAGCCTATGATCCAAAAATGGGGGCTTCGGGTACGGTCATGAACGTGACGGGATGCCGGCAGCTCAACCATCAGCCGGAAGTTTTTGGCGGCATTATGGAGAACAAGTGTGCCAGTCTGCTTCAGGATTTTTTCAGAGAGCTACGCCAGAAGCCTTGAAGAGAATACTCAAGGAGTGTGCGGTGAGCATTTTACCGTCTCAACTATCCTTGAGAATATGTTTCAGTGAACTTGCAAGGTGTGAAACAATATCCTGAGCCATGCCGCTTCCTGTTGACGGTGTCGGGATGGTATCAAGGCTTTCGATGCCTGCTTTTTTTACGGCCTGGCTGATGGTGACCGACAGAATCGGATTGCACTCTCTGACAATCTCTTTCAGCATGAACGATGCTTCAAACATGCTTTGCTGGATAATATCTTTTTTATCCTCTTCAGTCATGATCTGGCAGTGGTGCGTTGCGATAATACCGGCAAGGCAGGTGAGGTAGGTGTTGGTTGACCCGGCAATAAAGAGGTTGAGGAAAAACGGGCTCAACAGGTTTCCTGCCGGCAGCAGTGTCGAGAGGGTATTGCTGAATGAGGATTGGATGATCGGCTTGATATGGGCCGGTATTTCCTCTTTTTTGAAGTCAGAAAGCGGCAGGCAGGCATAGACTGAACGAACAAGGGTGATAAACTCCCTGAGATGCTGCTCGCGATGGTGTATGGCATAAATCTTCCAGACCACCTTGAAGATGTTGAGCAATGAGGTGGTTGTGCCATAGGAGGTGTTCTGGGCAAAAGCACCGACAAAAAAGTTTTTTGTGGCAATCAGCCTGGTTGTGTTGAACGCATCTACCTCGAGGAATTTGAAATTGGTGCGTACCCAGCGTTGATCTTTTTCATTTTTTGACCGGTCGGGATGCATGGGATGAACCGGCAACTGTGAGGTCAGGTAAGCTACGAATGCATCCATCTCTGTTGAATTGTCCTGTTCCGGCAGTACAGCTTTTTTTGGAACAGAAAAAAGCAGGATACCCCTGTACATGACGAAGAGCAGGGTAGCTGCGCTGAAAAGAAGGAAGACTTTTCCTGCGTACGGATGCAGGGAGCTGAGGAGAGTGGCTGCCGCACTCAATTGATTAACGGTAAAAACAACCAGAATAAGAATGGTCGCTATCAGTGCGGCATAAAGAAATAAGGTTGTTTTTTGTTTCATATTTTCAGCGTGTTGTTATGTCGCCTCTGGTTCCGGCAGCCTGATGGTGTGGTCGGAGCTGAACTGATAATCAAGAAAAATATCCTCAGCTTTCGGAAGCTGCCATTTTCCGTTTGGAAGCTGGTTTGTGGTCTCCTTGAGGCGGTAGGTGGTTTGGCCGCATGTCCAGCAATCATAATTGGCCATGCCGGTACAGAGACAGGTTTTTTCCTTGATAACAAGAGGCTCTCCCGGTTTTCTCTCGGCAAGGGCCTGATAATATTCGTCGATATAGGTGCATTTCCCGCCGTTTTCAAGCAGGTAGCCGAGTCCTTCGCAGTTTGGCTTTATGGCATAGCGGAGGGTCGGCGAAGAGGTAAGCATCCGCATGGGATATCCGGTGGTGGAGGCCATGTTGACGACGATATCCTCCTCTTTTGCATTGATATAGTTCTGCTTGACATCCGCCGGAAGGCCTGCCTCCTTGCTGATGGTAAAGCGGGTCGCCACCTGAACACCGGCAGCTCCCATTTCAAGGTAGTCTACGGCATCCGTGCCGGTAAAGATACCGCCTGCAGGGATGACCGGAATGTTCAGTGCCTCTTTTTTCAGAAAGGCAAGCACTTCGGTGAAGATGGTTTTGAGATCGAAAGTGTGCCAGTCGCTTGGTCCGAAGCCAAGGTGGCCACCGGCAAGCGGCCCTTCAACAACAATGTAGTCAGGCAGGCGGTTAAGGCGAACTGCCCGTTTCAGAAAGATGGCAAGCGCCCTGACAGAGGAGATAATAATGCCGATCTTGACGTCGCGGAACCTTGGATGATCCTGGATAAGGTCAAGCGTCCTGAGGTTGAGACCTGCAGCAAGGGTCAGTCCGTCAATGCCGGCATCCATTGCTGCCGTTAGCCTGACTTTCAGCGTTTCGATGCTGCTGTTCATGGTCAGCTTTTCCATGCAGTTCAGGAAAATGGCACCACTGCCCGTTTTTTGGGACATGGTGTAATCAATATATTTTCTCTGTGCTTCGGCTAATTCATCCAAATCAAACTGTACGGCTGATTTATCAGGATTCTGGCTGTATTGCGCATACTTTTTTCTTTTCCGGCTGACAAAAGAGGTGTTGAATATCCTGTCGCAGACATAGCCGATCAAGGCATCGGAAACGTGACCTATTCCGCCGAGTTTTGCCGCAGAAAGGGCAAGTTCGGTTGTTGAAATGTTAACACCCATACCGCCAATAATGATGGGTACATACTCTTTTCCGCCTATCAGTAACCTGAAATTGTCTACGTTCATTGTCGTGTTTATCAGTATAAGGGCATTTACAGATCATCATTACCACTGAAGAAAAGGCAACTGTCAGTATAGAAACAACTACCCTTCGCCAAAAATTACTTAAGATATCATATTTCAATTTATAAATCTACAGACAATTCTCACAAAATCCGCTCTGTTGTAACTATTTTCAGTGCCATCTGAGGGAAACTTTCGTGCTCTGGAGCGGATGAAGTTTGAGAAAAGGTGCAGAGAATATTAAATTACCGGCCAACTAACGGGAAAAGAGGATTTTCCTGAATAAAAAATGCTGAAAAAAGGAATCGACAATGATCAAATTGGTTTTGTTACGGCATGGAGAAAGTCAGTGGAACCGCGAAAATCGCTTTACCGGATGGTACGATATCGACCTGACCGAGCAGGGCAGAAAAGAGGCTGCCAATGCCGGTAAACTGCTTCGTGAGGGGGGATTTGTTTTTGATGTAGCCTATACCTCTGTACTGAAACGTGCCATCAGGACCTTGTGGAGTGTTCTGGATGAAATGGATCTGATGTGGATTCCTGTTTTCAAAAGCTGGAGGCTTAACGAACGCCATTATGGTGCATTGCAGGGACTCAACAAGTCTGAGACATCCCAGAAGTATGGCGAAGAGCAGGTTCTTGTCTGGCGGAGAAGTTACGACACACCGCCTCCTGCACTTGAGAAAAGTGATGAGCGCTATCCCGGAGCTGAACCTCGTTATGCCGACTTGACTAAAGATGAGATTCCCTTGAGCGAATGTCTCAAGGATACGGTGGAACGCTTCCTGCCCATCTGGCATGAGACGATCGCTCCTGAAATCCGCAAGGGCAAGAAGGTTATTATTGCTGCTCACGGAAACTCCTTGCGTGCGCTGGTCAAATATCTTGATAACATTTCCGAGGACGATATTGTCGGTGTCAATATTCCAACCGGAATTCCGTTGGTTTATGAGCTTGATGACGATCTTAAAGCAATTAAAAGTTATTACCTCGGTGACCAGGACGCCCTGAAAAAGGCTGTTGATGCCGTGGCCAGCCAGGGAAAAGCTTAGTTCGGCATTTTGTGCTGGAATAGGGATTTTGTCAAAAACATTTATATTCTGCGCTAAGATCTTCCGGTTGCCTTTTTTTTGAAACTGTTTGAAAAGTTGTGCCTGAAAATATGAACGTTACGTTAAATACTGGGCTCTATGATCCTCAGTTTGAGCATGATGCTTGCGGTGTAGGGTTTGTTGCCCATATCAAAGGTGTCAAATCCCATGAAATTGTGGAGCAGGGTTTGCAGATCAACGAAAACCTGAAACATCGCGGTGCATGCGGATGTGAAAAAAATACCGGTGACGGAGCTGGAATTCTTCTTCAGGTTCCCGACAAGTTTTTGCGCAGGGTTTGTGCTGAAATAAATATTGATCTGCCTCCCAAGAAGCAGTATGGTGTGGGGATGCTTTTTTTGCCGCCGGATATATCCCAGAGGCGGGCTATTGAAGATATCTGCCGCCAGATGATTCAGGCTGAGGGACAGAAGTTTCTCGGGTTCAGAAAAGTGGTGACCTGTAATGATACCCTTGGTGATACGGCGCGCTCCCAGGAGCCCATTGTCAAGCAGCTTTTTGTCGGCTGGGGCAAGGATATTCAGTCGGAGCTGGAATTTGAAAGAAAGCTTTATATCATCCGCCGTCGTATTACCAAAAGGGTCAAATATACCGCAGGCCTGCTGGGCAGCAGTTATTTTTATATATCCAGCCTTTCCGGCCGCACTATTGTCTATAAGGGCATGCTGCTTCCCGAACAGGTAGGGGAGTTCTATCCCGAACTGCACGATGCGGATATGGAGAGTGCTATAGCCATGGTACACTCCCGTTTCAGTACCAATACCTTCCCGAGCTGGGACAGGGCGCACCCTTATCGCTATCTCAGCCATAACGGAGAGATCAATACGCTGAAGGGCAACGTCAACTGGATGAAGGCAAGGGAAAAAAATATCCAGTCGAAGGTGTTCGGTAACGCGATTGAGAATATCAAGCCGATTATTCTGGAGGATGGCAGCGACTCGGCCATTCTCGACAATGCCTTTGAGTTCCTGGTGCTTTCCGGCCGTTCACTGGCACATGCTGCCATGATGATCATTCCGGAGCCATGGACAGGCAATGACGGGCTTTCGGCTGAGAAAAAAGCCTTTTACGAGTATCACAGTTGCCTTATGGAGCCTTGGGACGGTCCTGCATCCGTCACCTTTACTGACGGGGTTCAGGTTGGTGCCGTGCTTGACCGCAACGGACTTCGTCCTTCCCGTTATTATATCACAAAGGATGACCTTGTTATCATGGCATCCGAGGTTGGCGTGCTTGATATTGCTCCAGAGCGGATTCTTAAAAAAGACCGCCTGCAACCGGGCCGTATGTTTCTGGTCGATACTGCCCAGGGTCGCATCATCTCCGATGAAGAGATCAAGGAAACCATTGCCGTTGAACAGCCTTACGGCGAATGGATTGAGCGGAACATTATTGATCTGGAGGCCTTGACCGATCATCCGCAGTTGAAAAATCCTGATGAGGAGAAGTACAGCCTTACCGCCCGTCAGAAGGTGTTCGGCTATACCCAGGAAGATCTTACCCTGCAGATAAAGATAATGAGTGAAAAAGGGGTGGAGCTGGTTGGATCGATGGGCAACGATACACCTCTTGCCGCACTTTCCAACAAGCCGAAACTGCTCTATGACTATTTCAAGCAGCTTTTTGCCCAGGTGACCAATCCTCCGATTGATTCGATCAGGGAGGAACTCATCACCTCGACTATGGTCATGCTTGGTACAGAAGGAGAACTGCTGGAGCCTTCAGAGGTGAATTGCCGTCGCATTCGCCTGCCCCATCCGATTTTGACGAATCAGGACCTTGAAAAGATTCGCGGCATCGATAAGCCCGGTTTCAGGGCGGTTACGCTTCCGATATTTTATGCGGTCAAACAGGGCGGGAAAGGCATTGAGGCTGCAATGCACGACCTTTACCGCCAGTCTGAACAGGCGGCAAGAAAGGGTGTCAACATCATCATTCTGTCCGACAAGGGAGAATTGAACAATGATCGCGCACCGATTCCGGCGCTCCTGGCGGTTTCCGGCCTGCACAACTTCCTCATTAATGCAGGGATAAGAACACAGATCGGTCTGGTTCTTGAATCGGCTGAGCCGAGGACTGTGCATCATTTTGCCATGCTTATCAGTTATGGCGTTGGTGCTGTAAACCCCTACATGGCGCTTGAAACGGTCAAATCACTGGTTGAGTCGGGACACATCAAGCTGGATGTGAAGGTTGCCAAAAAGAACTATGTCAAGGCGGCCGTCAAGGGCGTGGTGAAGACGATGGCCAAAATGGGTATTTCAACGATTCAGAGCTACCGCGGTGCGCAGATTTTTGAGGCTGTCGGCCTCAATACGCAGCTTGTTGATGCCTACTTTACCCGTACGCCGACCCGTATTGAAGGTATCGGTCTCGATATTGTTGCCGAAGAGGTACGCCGGCGCCATGAAGCGGTTTTTCCGCCTTCGGGCAACAAGGTTGACCGTGGTCTGGAAGCCGGCGGCGAACGCAAATGGCGTCACAGCGGCGAATACCATCTCTTCAGTCCCGAGGCGATCCATTTTCTGCAGCACTCCTGCAGAACGACGAATTATGAGCTGTTTAAAAAATATGAGAACCTCATTGATGACCAGAGTGAGCATCTCTGCACGATCCGTGGTCTGATGGATATCAAGTTCAGCGATCAGGCTGTGCCGCTTGATGAGGTTGAGCCGGTTGAGGCCATACTGAAAAGGTTCAAGACCGGAGCCATGTCGTACGGTTCCATCAGTCAGGAGGCGCATGAAACTCTGGCCATTGCCATGAACAGGCTTGGTGGCAGGAGCAATACCGGTGAAGGTGGCGAAGATCCTGAGAGATTCAAAAAAGATGCCAATGGCGATTCGAGAATGTCGGCCATCAAGCAGGTCGCTTCGGGCAGGTTTGGCGTTACCAGCGAGTATCTTGCCAGTGCCAATGAGATCCAGATCAAGATGGCTCAGGGTGCAAAGCCTGGCGAGGGCGGCCAGCTTCCCGGCACAAAAGTCTACCCCTGGGTTGCCAAGGTACGGCATTCAACTCCCGGCGTTGGCCTTATTTCGCCACCGCCTCATCATGATATCTATTCAATTGAGGATCTGGCCCAGCTTATTCATGATCTTAAAAATGCCAATCATACGGCGCGCATCAACGTCAAGCTTGTTTCCACTGTCGGTGTAGGAACGATTGCCGCCGGCGTTGCCAAGGCACACGCCGATGTTGTGCTCATCAGCGGCCATGATGGCGGAACCGGTGCATCACCTGTTTCGAGCATCATGCATGCGGGTATGCCGTGGGAGCTCGGCCTGGCCGAAGCGCACCAGACCCTTGTGCTCAACAACCTGCGCAGCCGTATTGTTGTCGAGGCTGATGGCCAGCTTAAAACAGCGAGAGATATTATCGTTGCCGCAATGCTTGGTGCAGAGGAGTTCGGTTTTGCAACAACCACTTTGGTGGTGATGGGATGTATCATGATGCGGTGCTGCCAGGACGACTCCTGTCCGGTCGGCGTTGCCACCCAGAACCCGGAACTGCGCAAGCATTTCAAGGGCAAGCCGGAGCATGTTGAAAACTTCATGCGTTTCCTTGCCGAAGGTGTTCGGGAATATATGTCGCGTCTTGGCGTGCGCACCCTGAACGAACTGGTCGGACGTACTGAATTGCTGAGCATGAAAAAATCGGTCACTCACTGGAAGGCACAGGGTATCGATCTTTCGAAAATTCTTTACCAGGCCGAAGTTGGTGAGAATGAAACACGCTACTGCACCATCAAGCAGGAGCACAGTCTTGACGAAAGTCTTGATCGGACCACACTGCTTTCCATCTGCGAGCCAGCTATCAAAAGGCAGGAGAGGGTTGTTACCACACTTCCGATCCGAAACACAAACAGGGTTGTCGGCACCATTGTCGGCTATGAAGTGACAAAGGCATATGGCTCCAAAGGATTGCCGGACGACACGATTCACCTGAAATTTATCGGCTCTGCCGGTCAGAGTTTCGGTGCCTTTATTCCGAATGGCATGACCCTCGAGCTTGAAGGCGATGCCAACGACTATGTGGGCAAGGGGCTTTCCGGCGGCAGGATTATTGTCTATCAGTCTCAAGGCTCTACGTTTGTACCGGAAGAGAATATTATCATCGGCAATGTCGGCTTCTACGGAGCAACCTCCGGAGAGGCTTTTATCCGGGGGATGGCCGGAGAACGCTTCTGCGTGCGCAACAGCGGTTTGAGCGCTGTGGTTGAGGCCATTGGTGATCATGGTTGTGAATACATGACCGGTGGCACCGTCATCATTCTCGGCAAGACAGGCAGGAACTTTGCTGCTGGAATGTCGGGCGGTGTAGCCTATGTCTACGATGCAGACGGCACGTTTGCCGATAACTGCAACCGTCAGATGGTTGATCTCTCCCCGATTGATGACCTGATGGAGCTGGTGGGTCTTCAGTCCATGATTGAGAGGCATGTCAGCTATACCGGAAGCGATCTTGGACAGTCAATTCTTGACGGCTGGGATGCATGTCGCCAGCGTTTTGTCAAAGTGATGCCGCAGGATTACCGTCGTGCGCTTGATGCCATGAAAGAGGTTGAGGCTGCAGGGCTCAGCGGTGATGAAGCGGTTATGGCTGCGTTTCATAAAAATATTCATGACCCGTCACGAGTTTCAGGGAATTAATACCGGAAAAGGGTGGTGCAACCCGGTTGGAAAAAGATTAAATCATTGATATGGGTAAAGTTAAGGGTTTTATGGAGTACCAGAGAGCAGTGCCCGCCGACAGGGCGCCTCTGGACAGGATAAAAGACTGGCAGGAGTTTCACAAGGAGATGGAGGTCGGGGAACTGCAGAAGCAGGGAGCCCGTTGTATGGATTGCGGTACGCC
This sequence comes from uncultured Chlorobiaceae bacterium, assembly GCA_903820085.1. Lineage (GTDB taxonomy): Bacteria > Bacteroidota > Chlorobiia > Chlorobiales > Chlorobiaceae > Chlorobium. The sequence continues at coordinate 17,409 of CAIJGA010000025.1, read as the reverse complement.
ATACTGCCATACGGGATTCATGCTGGGAGGGATGACCAGCGGTTGCCCGATTCATAATCTTATTCCCGAGTGGAATGATTATGTCTATAAGGGATTCTGGCACGAAGCGTATGACCGGTTGATGAAAACCAACAACTTCCCGGAATTTACGGGAAGGGTTTGTCCTGCTCCGTGCGAAGGTTCCTGCGTACTTGGTCTTATTGAACCGCAGGTCACCATCAAAAATATTGAGTGCTCCATTATTGAGCATGCGTTTGCGGAAGGATGGGTAGAACCAAAAACTGTTGCAAACAGAACGGGAAAAAGAGTCGTTGTTGTTGGGTCGGGTCCTTCAGGGCTTGCCTGCGCAGATCAGCTCAATAAGGCCGGCCACAGTGTCACCGTTTTTGAGCGCGACGATCGTTTCGGCGGACTGATGATGTACGGCATACCAAACATGAAGCTCGACAAAAAGCTTGTTATTGAGCGTCGTATCGAGCTGATGAAGAGTGAGGGTGTTACCTTCACGGAAAGTACTGAGGTGGGCGTTGACTATCCGGCAGACAAGCTCCTTGAAGAGTTTGATGCTGTCGTGCTCTGCACGGGTGCAACAAAGCCCCGCAACCTGGCGGCAGAGGGGCGTGAGTTGCCCGGGATCTCTTATGCCATGGATTTTTTGCGCTCAAGCACCAAGGCCCTGCTTGATGAAAGTTCACCGGTTCTTTCAGCCGCAGGCAAAAATGTTGTTGTTATTGGTGGCGGCGATACCGGTACCGACTGTGTCGCCACCTCTTTGCGCCAGGGGTGCAAAAGCGTGCTGCAACTCGAAATCATGCCGAAACCGCCGCTTGATCGCCAGCCGGATAATCCCTGGCCTGAATGGCCGAAAACCTTCAAGGTTGATTACGGGCAGGAAGAGGCTGACGCTGTGCAGGGAGAAGATCCGCGACAATACTCCATGATGACCAAGAAATTTCTTGCTGATGAAACCGGTGCCCTGAAAGCCGTTGAGGTCTCAAAGGTGGAGTGGGTTAAAGATGAAGGCCGCTTTGTGCCACGGCCCGTTCCGGGAACCGAACAGATTATACCTGCAGAACTGGTGTTGCTTGCTATGGGCTTTATCGGGCCGGAGGAACATCTTCTGCAGCAGCTTCAGGTTGTCCAGGACGAGCGTTCAAACATCAAGGCGACGGAAAAAAACTATCGTACCAACCGTGACGGGATCTTTGCTGCCGGCGATGCCCGAAGGGGTCAGAGCCTTGTGGTGTGGGCAATTCATGAAGGTCGGGCTGCGGCACGTGAGTGTGACCGCTTTCTGATGGGTGATACCTGTTTGCCGTAAAAATTATTTAATGAGGGAGAATTATGGAACAGCAAAAACTCAGGGAGCTTCTCAATACGCTTCATCAGGAGCTTGAGCAGGTAGAATCCATTGACGAAAACACCGAAGTTGTTCTGTCGAACCTCAGATCGGATATGCAGCGACTTCTCGATGAAAAGAGCGGCGTTGTTCATGAGGACGAATCACTCATGAAGCGTATGAACGAGGCTCTCGACCATTTTGAGGAAGGACACCCAAAACTGAGTCTGACCTTGCAGCTTTTGCTGGAAAGTCTGGCAAAAATGGGGTTTTAGATTACAAGCTTATTAACTTGACGGAAAGCGTGATTGTTTCATGACGAGAGAACGAGAACCGGGAAGAGGTAAAACAAAAAGCGGTAACGATACGACAGACCAGGTTTACTGTTCGTTTTGCGGCAGAAGCGCCCAGGAGGTAAACAGCATGATTGCCGGCCCGAAAGCCTTTATATGCGATCGCTGTATTAAAACCTCTTTCGATATTCTGCGCAAAGAGGTTAACGCAGTTCCGCCAGCCGCAAGGGTTCCTGAGCAGCCGTTTCAGCCCCGTCTGGTAAGCCCGAAAGCAATCATGGATTCGCTTGGACAGTATGTGGTCGGGCAGGATTCAGCAAAAAAATCACTTGCCGTAGCGGTTTACAACCATTACAAAAGGATTGACTCACAGGAGCGGAAGCAGGAAGATGATGAAGTTGTCATAGAAAAAAGCAATATCCTCCTCATCGGCCCAACAGGCACAGGAAAAACCCTTCTTGCCCAGACGCTTGCCAACCTGCTTGAAGTACCCTTTTCCATCGTTGACGCCACCTCGCTGACCGAAGCAGGCTATGTCGGTGACGATGTTGAAACCATTCTTGCCCGTCTGCTCCATGCTGCCGACTTTAATCTCGAACGCACCGAACGCGGCATTATTTATGTTGACGAGATCGATAAAATTGCCCGCAAATCCGCAAACGTCTCCATTACCCGTGACGTTTCGGGCGAGGGAGTGCAGCAGGCATTGCTGAAGATTCTTGAAGGGGCCGTTGTCGGCGTTCCCCCAAAAGGAGGCCGCAAGCATCCTGAACAGCAACTGATCAACATCAATACCAAGAATATTCTCTTTATCTGCGGAGGAGCGTTTGAAGGACTCGACAAGCTCATAGCCAAAAGGGTCTCAAAATCTTCGATGGGCTTTGGTGCAAAGGTCAAAACCACTCATGTCGGCTATGATCCGGAAATCCTCAAGCTGGTCATGCAGGATGATCTGCACGAATACGGGCTTATCCCGGAATTCATCGGCCGTCTTCCCGTGATTTCAACTCTTGAGATGCTTGATGAAAAAGCACTGCGCAACATTCTTGTTGAACCGAAAAATGCCATTACCAAGCAGTACAAGAAACTGTTTGAAATGGATGGTGTTGAACTTGAGTTTACCGAAGAGGCACTCGACCAGGTAGTCAAGATTGCCATTGAACGGGGAACAGGGGCGCGTGCCCTGCGTTCAGTGCTCGAAAACGTGATGATCGACATCATGTTCGAGATCCCCTCAATGAAAAACGTCCATAAATGTGTTATCACAGCCGACACTATTGAGAACAATGCTGCTCCCGAATATTTCTCAGGTGAGCGGAAAAAGAAAAAAACTGCATAACCGGGCATCTCAAGCTTTGTTATTCATGATTGAAAGCCTATATTAACAGCCTTTCAGAGAGGACGATTAGCTCAGTTGGTTAGAGCGCTACATTGACACTGTAGAGGTCGGAAGTTCGAATCTTCTATCGTCCACATCCTACATAAAAGCCTGTAAGTAAACAACTTACAGGCTTTTCTTTTTCCCCTTGAAGCGCTCGAAAACACTTCGTTTTTATCGTTTTTGATCGTTATTTAGCCTTTTTTATATTGTTTTTGTTACGCCATTGCCACGCGAAAATGTACCTCTAACCTGGGGGCTATTATGAGACTTGTTTTAAGACATCGGGTTATGACTGGCAGGCAGCAGCCAGGTTGCCATTCATTCTATCTTGAGATTTATCATGATGGGAAGCGCTCATATGAGCCCCTGGATATTGTTGCAGATCCAAAAGACAAGGCCAATTACCGGCAGACGATTCAATTTTGTCAGGATGTTATGGCCAAGCGCCAGCTTGAGCTGAAGGGATTGTCCACCGGTTTGAAAATATCACCGGCAGAGTATGAGAGCGGTGATTTCCTATCCTATTGCGGGCAGCTCGCCGATAAAACGTTGAATAAAAATACCCGGCAAAACTGGAAGGATGCCATTAAGAGTCTGGCCCGATATGCTCCCGATGGTATCAGATTCAGTGATCTGAATCATCAGTGGCTGGAGGCTTATCAGGGCTATCTTCTCAACGCATATTCACAGAATACTGCTCGAACCTATTCGACCAAAATCCGGCAGGCCATTTCAAAAGCTGAACAGGAAGGATATGTTGTCGATAAGCCTAACAGGATGGTTCCGCAGATATCTGAGCATGAAGGGGAAATAAAATACCTTTACTTTGAAGAAATAATGCTTCTGGCCAAAACGCCCCACCGGCATCTTGGGCGCAGAGCTGCTTTTCTGTTCAACTGCTTTGTTCCTGTTCGCTCCGGCGACCTTGTCAATATGAATGAGTCAAATATACGTCCGGATGGCGTCGGAGGTTTCGAGGTCTATTTCCGCCAGGCAAAAAAACAGCGGATAGAGTCTATTCCTGTTTCTGAACAGGGTATGATCTATCTTCGGGAGGCTCGGGAGCTTGCAAAGAAGATGCTCGGGAGAGAACTTAACGCAGACGACAAGATATTCAATGTGGGACATAAAAAATGGTATGGCGGCATGTTGAAAGTCTGGGCACAGCGTGCTTTCGAGCTTTATGGGCATGAACTGTCGCATGAAATCCGCAACCATTTCAGTTGGGCATGCAAGGACATCTCCCCCCACTGGGCAAGGCATACCGGTGCAACGATGTTGTTGAACGCGGGAGCAGACCTTGACGCTGTAGGCGATATTCTTGGTCATCGGGATCGAAAAACCACCATGAGATACGCGAAAATTCATCCTCGCACAAAACGCAGTACCATTGCGATGATGCCATCTATCGAGGCATAAGGTACAAATGACAGGGACTTTCAAAAGTGGCGTAAACAAATGGGAATACATCGGTCATCACATTGTTCGCTCGTCCGATCTGTTTTTGCTTTGCGAGCAGGATCGCAATGATCCGGAGAGTGAACCTCCTTTTATCGCCCGTCTTTTTTCCTGTGAGCTGTATGGCATGATTACCTTTATTTTGAAGAAGATGAGAGAGGTCGATGCTGAAGCCGGGAAATTGTTTCAGAAAGCGCAATATGGCCACGAATTTATCCCTCTCGAATACCGGGGCCGGGAGATGCAGCATTTCAGAATGCTGATTGGCAAGACCGCCGAACAAAAGGTATCCGAACTCTACAACGCTGAATTCATCAACGACACTGATGATGGTTATGAAACCTATCAGGGCGTTTTTGTGACCCTTGAGCGTGCGCTCGGCTTTTTGTTCCAGGAGATAGGGCTTCGTTCAGGAACTCCATCGTCAAAATTTTCAGAGAGAATTCAGTTGTTGTATCCGGAGTACAACACCCTCATCACTCGAAACATCGAGGCGGCTCGCCCAATCCTTGTCCGGGCAAAAACGGTTCCGGTTCATGACGTGTCAGTCTTGAAGATTCATCTCTCCACTGAACAGCTTGATGAGTTGTATAATGACCTCAGTAAATTTTTCGACACCCGGGACCAGGAAGATTTGCTGTTGCTGCTGCAGGGTAATGAGTCAGACCGCAAACTTCTCTTCATGGGAAACCAGAACAGATTGGTCGAGGTTTTCCGGCGCCTCCATTATCATCGAAAGATCACCGATTCACAGACACATCTTCGTAACTGGCTTTGCCACAACTTCAAGTACCGTTCGAAAAGGGGAGAATCGGAGTTGAGCCTGAATTCAGTCTGGGATATTCTCACGAAAGCAAAGGGTGAGCCTTCATCCCGAAGCCGGATTTGTCTTTTCGAATGGCTGCCGTTCAAAACTCATTCAGCAGTCAAAAGAAGCTGGTAAAGAAAAACAAGCGTCATCCTTTCACGTCATTCCGGAAGAGCCGAAGAGCTTGCCGGTAGATACCCCGCATCCTGCGCATCATTCAGCAGCAACCCCTTCCTGCTCTTCTGACAGAAAACCCATAATAAACCGTACCCCGTTTTACCCTCTGGAGGTTGAACGGGGTTATTTTTTTAGATGATTTTCCATCGTTGCTCTCAAGAATCTTTAAAGGAATCAGCGATGGGACATGATGAAAACCCAAGGTTTAAGTCGATTGATGATTTGATCGATGCTCTCCCCATCATCATACGTCAGGAAATAACCAGAGCGTTACAATCCGAAAAGCCGGACAAGCTTCTCACGGTTTCTGAAGCCGCCGAGTATCTGCGTCTTGCAATCCCTACGATCTATAGTCTGGTTCAGCGCAACAAGATTCCCTACATGAAAAAAACAAAGAGGCTCTACTTCTCTGAAATCAAGTTGAAAGAGTGGCTCGATCAGAGCAGGGTGCGCTCCAATTACGAGAGGGAAAAGGAGGTCATCAACAAACTTGTCAAGCGAAAATCAGTATACCGGATGAAATAATGATGAATCATTTTTATCGCTGTCAGTAGGTATTGACGCAGATTTGCAGAGTGCTTCAAGGAGTGAAATCAAAGCCGAGAAAATGAAAACAATAGCTGTTGTCTCCCAGAAGGGCGGGGCAGGAAAAACAACGATTGCCGTCAATCTGGCCATTGCTGCAGAACAGAGGGGATTGCACTGTGCAATTGTCGATCTGGACCCTCAATCCAGTGCCAAGTGCTGGCATGATATCCGCCGGAAAGAGAGCCCTGTCGTTATTTCATCCCACTCGTCGAGGCTGCCGTATATCCTTCAAACAGCCCGAGAAAACGGTGCCGGTCTGGTCATTCTTGATACGGCGCCTCATTCCGAAACGGTAGCATTATCTGCCGCAAGAGCTGCTGATCTTGTGCTTATTCCCTGTCGGCCATCGGTTTTTGATTTGAGAGCGATAGTAACGTCAGTCGATCTGGCTTCTCTGGCGCAGACCCCGGCTGTTGTTGTGCTTAATGGCGTACCATCGAGAAGTGTTCTGGCCGCCGAAGCATCAACTGCCATTACAGGTTACGGTGTCGATATGGCGCCTGATACGCTGGGGCAGAGAGCTGCTTTTGTCCACTCGCTTACCGTTGGGTTATCGGTTCTGGAATACGAACAGGCATCGAAAGCAGCCGAAGAAATTCTCGCTGTTTTCCGATGGCTGTGCAGCCGTCTCGGAATCAACTGATCAAGAGGGAGATTCTTCCATGAGCAAACAAGGAAGTCTTGTCGATGCACTCCGAAAGGAGGATTTGAAACCTGCAAAAGCTGATGAACATGTTACCGTCTTCAACCCGGTTTCCCGATACGTTTCGCCTTGTAGAGCAGGGAAAAAACCGATGACCGTTTGGTTTGAACCGGATGTCATCAAGCAATTGAAGATGATCGGACTCCAGGAGGGAATGACCATACAATCCATGACAGAAGAAGCGTTGAACGACTTTTTTTCTAAACACAATAAATCCCGGATTGCCCGGTGACGGCAGGAAGGAACATGACTCCGGATCAAACATTTACCGCTGTTCAACTGAGAAACCAAGCCGAACTTCTCTGCTCGGTTTTTTTCGGTTCACCGGTTTCCACCATACAGGGCCAGCAGGGAGATATTGCTCTTTTTTCAGCGGGAACGCTTGTCGGATACATGACGGTGCAGCATCGAAAAACCCGAGCGTACCTCTTCAGAACAGGTGAAGAAAATGGTTCTGAAAAAGTGGCTGGAGTTTATCCATCGGTAACGCTTCTGGTCGAGGCGCGATCTAGGGGAAACGTCCGAAAACTGTTTCGGCTGGTTCATTATCTGCGGAGGAAAAATGTGCCGTTGCAGGAGTTGCCGGATATGTTTTTCTGCCGGTTTCATGCACTGCTTGCAAGCTGGAATATGAGCAATCAGGAGATAAACGCACTGGTGCTGAAATGCAGAACTATCGGCGATTTTTCCCTTTGATCGGTGCCGCAATCCTCATCGCATCGCTTGCACTGGGAGGCCGGTTGTTTCCCGCAGTTTGGTTCGTGTATAACTATACAGACAGCATGCCGAAAGGGTTTTACCGGATTGAGAAAAAGCCGTTTTACCATCGTGGCGATCTACTTGTTTTCAAGGTTCCTGAAGAGTTCAGGCAGATGGTAAAGGATCGGCACTGGCTTTGTGACAATGGATTTCTGGTGAAGCCTCTTATCGGCCGCAGGGGTGACTTTGTATGCACCAGATTCGGACGATTCAAGGTAGCAGGTCATGACTTTGGAGGAATACAGAAGTGCGATAAAGTGGGCAGGAAATTACCTGAATACGTCGCTTGCGGGGTGGTGCAGTCGGGGTTTCTGGTAGGGATCGAAGGTATGGCGAACAGCTTTGATTCACGGTACTATGGCTCGATTCAGGAGAGTTCCGTTCTTGGCATTGCAGTTCCTTTGTGGCTTTTCTGAAAGAGGTCCATGCTTCCCGTTGATCAAGAGGTTTGGGAGAAAGAGAGTGTGTGAACAGTTGTAGTGCAAGATAAACCAATGCTAACAATAGCCTTTCAAGGCATTGTTACGCAATGGATTAAAGGGTTAACACGGTGTGTTAGCATGGTGACATTCGGTTAACATACCTCGAAACAGCTATCAGGAGCCGTTTTCGAGTAGCGTCAGGGGTAAAAATCTTAACGATCCGGAGCAATGAAGTCATCTGAAGAACTGCCGATTTTTCGGCCCCGGTTAGGCGGGAAATCAAAGGTCGAAAAGGCGCCCGTCATGAAGCGCTCTTTTCTGGATCAGCTCAGTAAAAAAACGTCGGCAAAAAAAACAGCAACCCGTTCATTGCGGGGCGGCCACAGAAACCGTGGAGCTGGGCCGAGCCATGTAAAAAGTACCGGTCATTATGCACGCAGGGTCGTCGTAAAAGCAAGAATCGTACAGATGACTGCGGCGGGCAAAAGGGCCGCAATGCTGCACGTCCAGTATGTCGAGCGGGGAGGTGTTGAAAAGGATGGAACTGCCGGCAAGCTCTATGGTGATGAAAACCGCTTTGACCGGAACAGTTTCCAGAGAGAGATCGAGGGTGAGCCGCATCAGTTCCGCTTTATTGTTTCTCCGGAAAATGCCGATGATCTTGACCTCGATGAGTTTACCCGGAAACTGGTCAGCCAGATGGAGTCCGATCTTGACCGGAAGATCGACTGGGGTGCCGTGAATCACTACAATACCGATAACCCTCATGTCCATATCATCGTCAGAGGGGTAGACAGTGAGGGCAATGAGCTGAGAATCAACCCTGATTATATCTCGAACGGTATACGCAACCGGGCGAGTGAAATTGCCACCAGAGAACTGGGTATGCGTTCAGAGATGGAAATCCAGCAGCAGAGAACCAAAGAGGTATCACCGGCAAGGCTTACCTCTCTTGACCGATCTATCGCTGCCATTGAACGAAATGGTATGGTGGAACTTGGTCAGTGTCCGGTCGAAAAAGGGGAGCTGTTTCAGCAACGCCTGCTCTCCCGGCGTTTGAAGTCTCTTGAGTCATTCGGTCTTGCTGAAAATACAGGAGTCCGGCAGTGGTCGATGACCGAAGGATGGGAACAGAAGCTGCAAGAGATTGCAAGGCGGAACGAAATCTTCAGGGATATGCACCAGAGTGTCGGTGGCAATCCCGGAAAGTACAGGATGTATGATCCTCAACCGGATGCGCAGCGGATTGAAGGCAAGCTGGTCGTCAAAGGAGTGTCCGATGATTGGCATGACCGATACTACATCGTGGTTGAAACTCCGCAGGGAAATGCATGGTATGTCAATCTCGGTAAAAGCAGCGATCCCGGAAAGTATGGGGTGGGTGATATCGTCACGGTTTCAGCCGAAAAAGAAGAGTGGCTGAAAAAGGCTGATCTTGCCATTGCCAGCCATGCAGCGAAACATGGGGGCATCTATGAGCGGCAACAGCACCTGAAAGAAATTCAGGAAGAGATGGTTGAGGTTGAAGGAGGAGGCAGGCTGCATCGTAAGGCGTATGTCGAAGCCCATGAACGACGGTTGCAGCGGCTGCAGCGATTTGGTCTGGTCAGGCAGCTTCCTGATGGCTCCTGGAGAGTTCCGGATGATCTCATCTCAACACTGAAAGAAAGGGACGCAGCCAATCCCGCCTTGCAACAGAAAATAGAGCGTCAGTCTCTGCTCCGGTTACCTGAACAGGAAAACTACCGGGGCAGGATGTGGATCGACCGGTTTACCGCAAAACCCGATAACCCGGAATTTGCTAAACAGGGGTTCGGCAAAGAGCTGAACGATGCCGTCCGGCGACGGGCTCTTTTTCTGCAGGAGCTTGGCATCGACCCTCTCGATCCTGCCAGGGCAAAACATCTTGACAAGCTTGAAAAACATGATCTGGCCGAAAAAATCAAACAGCAGCATGGCGGAGAGTTCAGGGAGCTGAAATTGGGTGACCGGTTCCGGGGGACATTGACCGATACCGGTCTGCAAGCGAGCGGCAAACATTACGTTCAGCTCTTTGATCCGAGGTCCAAAGAGTTTTCACTGGTTCCATGGAAGCAGGATTATGAACGGCTTGTCTCGAAACAGGTTGAGCTGATCCATGCTGAAGCCGGGTATAAAGTGGTTCAGCAACTTGATCTTCGAAAAGGGAGATAGCTCATGAAAAAAAGCCGTACGGTCAATGTTTTTTATGGTCATGTCGCGACCGGCATGTCTTTCATATTGTTCGGTACCTGGGCAACAACACAATATGTCGCATGGCTGCTGGGATATCAGCATCAGCTTGGCAAGCCGCTTCTTGTTGTGCAGGGCTATCCCGTTTATGAACCATGGCAGTGGTTTTTCTGGGCATTTCATTTCGAGGCATATGCGCCGTGGGTTTTTGAACATGCCAGCAGGATCACCTACGTCAACTTCTTCGTCATGTTTGCTCTGATGGTGTTTCTTGCTGTTCGGCGGGCAAAGCGTCGCAACCCGTCGGGCTCTTATGGAACAGCCCGATGGGCATCGGTCAGTGAGTTGCAGCAGACCGGCATATTCGTTGAGCAGGGGGTGATTTTGGGGCAAACCAACGACGCCGAGTTTCATACGGAAGTGACAAAGGGCACCGGTGAAGTGCATTGGAAGATGGATAAGCCCGGCAGCATGATTCTGCGTCATAACGGCCCCGAGCATATTTTCTGTTTTGCACCGACCAGAAGCGGCAAAGGGGTGGGGCTTGTTATCCCGACACTGTTGGCATGGAACGAATCGGTTATTGCCTACGACATCAAGAAAGAGTTGTGGTCAGCTACTGCCGGATGGCGGAGGCGGTTTTCGCATTGCTGGCGCTTCGAACCGACAGCACCGGATTCGGTACGCTTCAATCCGTTACTTGAAATTCGAAAAGGTGCCTACGAGGTCAGGGATGTGCAGAATGTCGCCGATATTCTGGTCGATCCGGATGGCTCGAAAGAACATCACGATCACTGGGAAAAAACCGGGCACTCCCTGCTCGTCGGTGTGATCCTGCATGTTCTCTATGCCGAAGAGGATAAAAGCCTCAGTGGTGTTGCAAACTTTCTCTCCGACCCGGAAAGAAGCGTTTACGATACCCTGAAATTCATGCTCACCTTTTCTCACCTGAAGGATGGAGCCCATCCGGTTGTGGCTGCCTGTGCGAGGGAGATGCTCAACAAGACGGAAAACGAACTCTCGGGAGTGGTCTCAACCGCCATGAGCTTTCTTGGCTTGTACCGGGACCCGTTTATTGCCCGGAACACCTCGGCATCAGATTTCACCATTCGTGACCTGATGAACAGTGAGCATCCGGTAAGCCTCTACCTTGTTGTTCCTCCGAGTGATATCGAACGAACAAAACCGCTGATGCGGCTTGTCCTGAACCAGTTCGGTAGGCGGCTGACCGAAAAGATCGAATATGGAAAGGGCAAGAAACATTACCGGCACCGGTTGCTGATGATGCTCGACGAGTTCCCGAGTCTTGGACGGCTTGGCTTTTTTGAATCGGAACTGGCTTATATGGCCGGATATGGAATCAAATGCGTCATGATTGCCCAGTCACTCAACCAGATTGAGATGGCTTACGGCCCCAATAATTCGATTCTCGATAACTCACATGTGAGGATCACTTACGGAGCTCTTGATGAACGGACGGCTAAAAGGATTTCTGATCTTCTCGGGCAGGCGACAGAAAAACGGCTCCAGATGAACTTTGCCGGTAACCGGCTTTCACCATGGCTTGGCCATATCATGGAAAGTGAGCAGGAAACCCCGAGGCCTTTGCTGACACCCGGTGAAATTCTTCAGTTGCCGGGCGATGATGCGTTGGTGATGATCGGCGGATTGCCACCTTACCGGGCAAAAAAACTCATGTACTATCAGGACGAACGCTTCAGGGAGAGGGCCTGGCTTCCAGCTCCGGATGATCCGGATGAGCAGTATGCAGAACTCCTCAAGAAAGGGGAGTGTAATTCATGGTTCGATCAGGCTGTCTGTGAGGTTCAACGGGTAGACGTTCCTTCAGGGGAGGCATGCAGGACTAATGCCGTTGAAACCGAAGCAGATCGACCGGATGAAGATGGTCCAACCGAAGATCATGCTTTTCTCCACCGGGATGATCCGGATGATTTCTCTCATGGAGAGTCGATTCCTGAAAACACGCTTTCTGTAGAAGATGCAGTCATCAACCGGAATGGCAGTCAACCTGGGCGGGCGCCCATTATCGATTTAAGCAGAACACCACAAGGAGGTCATTTACCATTATGAAACGCAAGAACATTCACCCCTACCTCTCTCCGGAACTCTATGCCCAGTTCAAGGCATACTGCAAGAGAATCAATGCGACGGAAAGCAGCGTCATTGGATCGGCACTGAAAGAGTATTTTGATGATTCCACCGATATGAAGCTGCTGTTGCGAAGGCTTGACCGGCTTGGCCGTCAGGCCACCCGTCTGGAACGTGATATCAATGCTATGGCCGAAGCGTTCGCTGTTTTTGTGCAGCTCTGGTTTGCCCATACACCGAGTATCGGTGAAAATGAAAAAGATGCTGCAAGAAGGGAGGCCTGGAACCAGTACCAGAAATTTGTTGAGTACGTGGCAACCCAGATGGCTGGAGGGCACCGGTTCATTGATGATCTGGTGCAGGATACCATAGCCGATGAAGATGAGCTGCATCAGACTGTCAGCAACAATGCAGATTGATGCAAGTCAAGTAAGTTTGCCGAATATGCAGTATATTTCCCGAAGGTCTAACCATTCAGGAACTTATGGAACAACAGGTTGTAAGCAGCGGTTTTATGCCGATCCATCTAATTATTGTTATATAGAAAATAGGTCAGCCAACACATTCTCTCACTAAGGGAAAAGTAAACATGACGATACTTCAGAAGTGTTTAGACCAGCCAAATGGAGCAAATTTCTACCGGGCGGATTTACATATACATTCTTTCGGTTCATCGCACGATGTTTCTGATCCAAATTTAATTCCCACAAGTATAATTACAGCAGCTCAAACCGACAATATTGATATCGTGTCAATTACAGACCACAATGAAATATCGAATGTTGAATCATTGATAAATGCCTCAATGGGAACAAATATCTTGGCCGTTCCGGGAGTTGAACTTTCAACAAGCCAAGGACATCTTCTTTGCTATTTTGAGACATTTGAAAACCTCAACAGGTTTTATTGTCGACTTGATATTGTGGACAAAGGAACAGCTAATTCACGTTGTCAAAACTCGATTCAGGATTGTTTGAATTTTGTGGAGATATTTAAAGGATTTGCGGTTCTAGCTCATGTAGATGGAGGAAGCGGCTTTGAGCAAGAATGCCCCGGAGCTTCACCTCACAAAATTGACATATTGTCACATTCTGCATTGTTGGGGATTGAGCTTAAATCAGCAGCTTCAGATATTAGCTATTCAGATCTTGACCCTGAACAAAACCGCGAAGCAATTGGACGAGCTAGAATCAAACGCCTCGGACTTGGATCAAAGCAGTTTCTTGCACGCATACTTGGCTCGGATGCCCACCAACTAAAAAATATTGGTAAAAATGCTGTTGGCGACAAAAAAATAACTCGAATAAAAATGGATTCTCCTTCATTTGGAGCACTCAAAATTGCAATGGAAGATAGTGATGCTCGTGTTCGAATTGAGGATCAAATACCCAAATCAATACCCTCGATTATTGGATTGCATATCGAAGGCGGGTTTCTAACCGACCAAACAATGCACTTTAGTAGGAATTTAAATTGCATAATTGGTGGGCGAGGAGCAGGAAAGTCTATGACTTTTGAAGCGATAAGACTGCTGTCTGATTCGATAAGTGAAAATACTGTAATTGATTCAGAAGTCTGGCCAAGCAAATTGCATTTGTTTTGGAAAGATCAAACAGGTCAGGTTCATAAACTTGCCCGTTCAACAGGAGAAGATCTTATAAACTTGGATGACCCACACAGTGGTCCAAATTGCTTTGAAATAGATTGTTTTGGTCAAGGAGAAACAGCCAAAATTAGTGAAAAAGCAAAAACGAATCCATTAGCTCTTCTCGATTATCTTGACAAATTCGTTGACTTAAAAGAAGCAATTTACATAGAAAACAAAGCAAGAGATATTCTTCTTGAATTGCAAACACAAATAGAAGAAGCAGAAATTAAAGTCAATCAAATACCTGATTTCGAAAAAGCTCTTGCGACAACTCAAAAACAATTAGTTGCATTAGAAAAGGCGAAAGCAAAAGAAATTATTGAGCTTCAAAGGAAACTTGCAACTGAACGAGAGTTAAGAAAGCAAATTGCCGCTAAAATATCGACTTTAAAAATTGAGCTGTCAAAATCATCGTCCAAAACCATTGTCGGTGAAATTGAATCTCTTTCTGATTCTTCATCTCTTGCTGTTGGTATTCGAGAATTAGCCAGTATTATATTAAATGCTAGCGAACTTTCAAAAGTTATCGAACGAAATGAGTCGGCAATAAAAGAGCATTTCCGTTCATTCAATATAAATGTTACGTCATTATTGGATGAATGGTCTCAAAAAGATTCTTTGGCACAGCAGCAAATTGATGCAAAACGACAAGAGATGGAAGCTCAAGGCATCAAACTTGATATGGCGTATGTTCAAAAACTTGCAAAAGATGAAGCAAGTCAAAAGCAAAGTGTTGCAAATTTAAAAACATGGCATCCATATCTAAAAGAATTACGAAGGAAAAGAACCGATGCCTTGAAAGGTCGCTGGACAGCACGTGACAAGGTTGCGACAATACGAGAATCTTATGGTCGCTTAGCCACTCTTACATTAAAAGAAGCCTTAACCGACCTTAAAGTTAGCCTTAAGTATACGCGTGATGGGTATTCTCCATCAGCTTCAGAGCAGATAATTCAGGCTATGGGTTGGAGAACTGTTCAGCAACAAAGAGCATCAATATTAGTAGAACAGCTCACAGTGCCAAAACTACTTGACGCAATTTCTAAAAATAATCACGCCGCAATCACATCCCTTAAAACGGTTGAAGGTGTTGCCGTTTTTACAAGACAAGAAGCCGATAATATTTTTCTTCGATTAAGTCAACCTGAAGTGAAATTTGCACTTGAAAGGTGTGAAATTCATGACCTTCCCCGTTTGATGGTCACAAAAATTATTGCAGATGAAAGTGGAAAAGAACGGTATGTGATGCGTGAATATTCCAAACTTTCTCTGGGTCAACAACAATCTGTTCTACTTGCACTTATGCTTTCTTCCAATAGAGACTGTCCACTTATCATCGACCAACCGGAGGACAATCTTGACAGTGAATTTATTTACCAAACATTAGTTCCCGTACTTCGCCGAGCAAAAGAGAGAAGACAAGTCTTAGTGGTTACACACAACCCCAATGTGACGGTATTAGGCGATGCTGAACAAATTTATATTCTAAAGAGTACGAGTGAAAAATCCCAAATTATTGCAAATGGTTCAATCGACAACTATGAAACATGCGCAAAAGCATGTAATATTCTTGAAGGCGCACAGGAGGCCTTTAAACGACGAGCTAAAATTTATGGATTAGTTTCAGGAATTTAAAACTAAATGCAAGTTTTTGTGAATACAAATATAACCAAGCACTCAAAACGGATTTGCCAAGCGAATATTAAGGTAAATCGAAAGATTCATTTGTGGCAAACCGTTTATTGCTAAGCCGTTCGCTTGATCCGCTGCCACGTTCAGCAATAGAGAAGAAACATGAATAAAGTATATGTACACAGTTACGATCATCGCGAAAACACACGCTTACAGGTCTTCTAACAAGCGCGTGAATCTTACGGCGCTTTGCGCCGCAGCTTACGCGCAGACCGTTAGGTTCATAAAGCGAAAAGGTGGATGAACTATTATGCTTGAATCTGATCGGCTATTAAAATCGATGTACGGAGGCTACGCAAAATCCGTCGCCTTAAATCCTGATGCTCGCTATTTCAATGGGACACCGATCAGACCTGTGGTTCCGCTTGATCACGGTACGGAATCGGTTTTCTTTCTTGGGGCGTATCCGTCGTCGAGGTTTGTTGCGTTCGGGGGCTTGACTGATGTTCCCGCCGGCGACAACTTGGGGCCATTCGAAAGCGAGAGATGGTTCGATGGTTTGAGGGTCCGCGCTCAAGCATCGGCTCGGGAGCTAGATGACTACTTTTTCAAACCAATCAAATTGACCCGTGAATCATGCTGGGTCACGGACCTGGTCAAGGTCTTTCTTTTCAAAGACGGTCATACGGCGAAATACTCTAAGCTGGGATTCGATGCACCGGCTGGTTATGAGCGAGCCCGCTTTCATGAACTGGGGATAGAATCGCTACCTTGGGTTAGGCAGGAGCTAGCTCTGGCTCGCCCACGACTCGTTATCACTCTCGGCGCAGAGGTTGCTGGAGTTGTACGCGGAGTCCGTTCGGGGAATCGGCAAACGTTGCTCCTGAAACCACAGATTGAAGAGATCGACATAGCTGGGTATGCCGCACCGACTATCCATTGTGCGCATCCCGGGATACTGATGCGGCCAAGTGAACAGAATACGTGGCCGCAACGTCACAAAGAGGAATTTGTGCCGGTCATTCGGAGATTCCTAAGTTAGGATGTCAAGAGTCCCTAACAACGCGTTTGACCAGACTGAACCGCCTTGTCATGCTCATACTGCTCGACGCTGACAGTAACGTTCACAAGGTTAGGCCATGATGACCTGGTACAGGACACCATAGCCGATGAAGATGAGTTGCATCAGGCTGTCAGCAACAGTGATGATTAATGCTGAGGATGTAAGTTTCCTGAATATGACGTATATTTGCCGATGTTATAACCATTCAGAAACTTATGGAACTACTGGTTGTTAGTAGCGGTCTTATGCCGATCCATATAAGTCGCTAATAATAAGGAAATTAACGGCGTTTTATATGATTTTGAATTTGCGGGTTATATGGGTTAGAATTAAAAAATCTGCGGTATAGGCGGATCCCTCTAATTATTGTTAGAAACCAAAGGAACGATAGTGTCATGAAACGAATACCATGGGGGCCGATACGATCTTCCCTTACAGATAATTTTTCGTTTGGCGATATAAAGCTAATTGTCGGATATGCTGACATCAATATGTCAGGGCTGGCTCATCTTGAGCAAAAATATCAAGGTGGAGCTTCAAAATCTCAATTGCTAAGTGAAATTGACAAGCAGGTCGGCGCAATGAGTGGCGAGGCTGTCGGAGTGGTTGCTTCTATATGCTGCGAGGAAATGCTTCGGAAGAAGCCACAACTTATAGAAGACCTGGAACGTGTCCTATCTAGCAGCCTGTCGGAATAGACGTTTTAGCCAAAATAGCAATGATCTCACCCATAAACCGTAAGCCACGTGATTTTTGGTATTGTTCATTTATGGCGGGCCTATTTTGCTCCTGAATAGACCAAAACAAGGTCAATCAGG
>CAIJGA010000024.1 GCA_903820085.1 uncultured Chlorobiaceae bacterium | reverse complement strand
GTTGACAAATACAGCAAGAAGAATAAGCCGACAGAAGAGTTAACGGTAAAAGAGGGGCAGCGCCTTTCCGCTGCATAAACAGGTCAGGTTAGTAACTTAAACTAAGCCACTTTTTGTCTACCGGTTGGGGTCCACTTCAGTGTACTCGCACCCGCTTTCTTGTGGCAGCTACATTCGGACTGCTTCACGCGACCACTGGGGTGCCTGCTGCTCCTCTGCTGCTTCAAGGCAGCTGCCAATTCGCCTCTGCACTGCCTGAGCTGGTACCCGGCCAGTGAATATGGTTGCCAATATCAATGCCGCCTTTTCGCTTCTTGTTGCCCCGCCTGCCGAAAGGCACATAAAATCGGCTACTGCTCTATGCTGCGGAAGCGAATACAATAATTAGTGTTTACACTAAAATCACTTACTGATCTTGTTTTTTATCCTCGCAATACGTAAACTATTAGATAAACCCCATTCGGGACAGAATTAAAGTGCCTCTGTCGACCGTTAATGGTTTTCTTTTTAAGTTTATGTAACTCAAAAAAAGACTAACTAAATGAAAAAAATACTCTTAACCATCCTTACTACCGCTCTTTTTGCAACCCCAGTTTTTGCAGAACCTTATGTGAGTGTATCAACTGGATTAGGATATGTTGCAAACTCAAATGTAACGGCGAGTGGAGTCACAACGAATGATTTCATAACCTACAAGTCAGGAGTTCCGTTTATTGGCGCTGTTGGGTTTAGAGAGGATGCGTATCGTCTTGAGTTTGCTTTCGGATATCAATCTAATGGTGTGGATAAATTCAAGGCTGATGGTGTTAATCTAACTTCAGTATCAGGAAGTAGTGTCGCAATTTTTTCATATATGCTTAATTATTATTATGATATTAATCTGAATAACGTTATCGCACCCTATCTCACAGCAGGTATTGGTAGTTCGACAATCAGAGTGAAAAGATTTTTTTATGCCCCAGGTTCTCCATACGTGTCAGAGTCACAAAATATGTTTACTTATCAACTTGGTGCTGGCATAGGCATTAAGGCGTCTGAAAACATTGTTATTGACCTTGGATACCGTTATTTCAAACCTTCACCATATAACGTTCAGGATATCGCAGATATAAGTGCTGCAAGCAGTAACTTCTTAGTTGGGGCGAGATACAATTTCTAACTCATTCTTCTTGTGAGTGTTAAATGAAAACCCGCTCTTGAACGGCTCTACTCTCTTGCGTAAAGACCGAATCAACAAGAACAGGCCTGATGAACCTGTTTTTGTGCGTTTTATTTCGGATAACTGTCAAGCAGGTCGCTGCGTTCCCCGAATCAGGGTCAACATCATCAGGAAAGCTCCCTGAGCTGCCGCATCAGATCCTTTCGCGACATCCCGTACATGTGCACATAGAGCAGATTGAACATCAGCACCGCCGACCGAAGACGTGGTGCACGGGCGGCACGCTTGAGGGCGTTCCGGACGTTAAAGACCCTTTTTGTGAGAGCTGTGTAACTGGGGATAAACTGCTGTAGCGGAATGCGACGGGGCTTGTAGAGCATCTCCTGGCCCCATGAAAACTTGAAGGCATCGTGGTCATCGGGCGAATGGAGCAGGCGGCCTTCGAGTGCAAGCCGGTCGAAAACGCCGGTACCGGGAATGGGGCGCAGGAGGTTGATGCCGGGCACGTCGATGCCGGTCTCTTCGATAAATGCTTCGAGCTTTGCGGGCAGCTCAAGAGTATCTTCGTCGAGGCCGTAAATGAAGCTGCCGTAGACGCAGATACCTGCCTTCCGTATATTTTTGATGCACTCCACTTGGCGGTTGGAGGGGTTGTGAAACTTTTTGTGGGCGTGGTTGCTGCCGTCATCGAGGCTTTCGATGCCGACCAGCAGGGCGCCGCAGCCGGAGCGGGCGAAGGCGTCGAGCAGACGGGGCTTTTCGCCAAGGGCGGTGGTTGCCTGGCCTACCCAACTGATCTTGAACGATTCCAGTTCGCGGAAAAGCTGTTCGGCGTACTGTTCGTCGGCGTTGATGGTATCGTCGAGAAAAAAGAAGATCCTCTTGTCCTCTATGAGAAAGGTTTCGACCTCCCTCAAAACGGCTGGAATGCTTCGGTGGCGCAACCGGTGACCGTTCATGACGTGGACGTTGCAGAAGTCGCAACTGTAGGGACAGCCCCGGGTGGTCTGCACCACATTGGTGGTAAAGTAGCTTTTGATGTCGAGTGCACTTTTGCCGACCGTGCGTTCAATCGAAAGGTCTGGAAAGGTGGCGACACGGTACTCTGCTTTCAGGCTGCCGGCAAGCAGATCCTCCTGAACCTCCCGCCAGATGTCATCGGCCTCACCGATGACGAGGGCATCGGCATGGTCACGGCACTGGTCAGGGAAGATGGTGACGTAGGGACCGCCAAGCACTACCTTGATGCCGCGGGATCGAAGTGCATGGGCCAGCTCAAAGGCTGGCTTGACTGCGCCGGTCTGGACACTGATACCGGCCATGTCCCAGTGCTGGTCGAGGGGAAGCTTTTCGAAGCGCAGATCGCAAAAGGTCTGGCTCACTCCCGGCACCTTCTTGGAGCTGAGAATCATCAGGGCAAGGGGCGGAATGGCAAACTGTGCCCGCCGGATGATGTTGCTGAGGGCGCTGTCTTTCAGTGAACTGAAGAGACTGTGCTTGACGGTTGCGCTGTCGAGCAGGGATGCTCCATCAACGCCGCTGTCGACCTGGATAAAGATAAGCAGAACCCTTTTCTCCCCTGCCGCCGCCATCAATAGCCACCCACGTTTCTTGTAAGCTCCTGCAGCTTTTTCAGTTCAAGCAGGGCCTCAAGCGGAGTCAGCCGGTCGAGGTCAAGAGACTCGACAGCACTTCGCAGTCGGTTGTCGGACTCTTCAAAAAGGCTGATCTGCATACTTTTGATGTTTGGTGGTCTATTTGGAGGAATTTCAATATCGCGCTTCTCCATCCCCGCAAGAATCTCTTTGGCACGGGTGATGACTTCCGCTGGCATTCCGGCCATTTTAGCGACTTCTATGCCGTAGCTGTTGTCGGTGGAGCCGCGGATAATCTTGCGCAGAAAAATGACGCTATCGGCGGTTTCCACAACGGTGGCGTTGTAGTTCACCACACCGGGGAGACGGCTTTCCAGTTCGGCAAGTTCGTGGTAATGGGTCGCAAAAAGCGTTCTTGCTCCGATTGAACGGCAGATATATTCGCTCATCGACCAGGCAATCGACATGCCATCGAAGGTGCTGGTTCCCCGGCCGATTTCATCGAGCAGCAGTAGGCTTTTTGATGTAGCGTTGTTGAGAATGTTTGCCGCTTCGTTCATTTCGACAAGAAAGGTGCTTTCGCCGGAGGCAAGGTTGTCGGAAGCGCCAACTCTGGTAAAGATCCGGTCAACAAGCCCGATTTCTGCTCGCTCAGCCGGCACAAAGCTTCCTGCCTGGGCAAGCAGGACAATAAGGCCGGTCTGGCGCAGAAAAGAGCTTTTTCCTGCCATGTTGGGACCTGTTATGATGAGCATCTTCTGTTTGTCATCGAAGTGGCAGTCATTCGGCACATAGGGATCCTCGGCACTCATCATCCTTTCGAGTACCGGATGGCGGCCACCGACTACAAGAAGTTTTTCGTGCTTCATGATCTCCGGCTTGCAGTAGCTGTATTCGGTGGCACAGAGAGCAAACGAGCAGAGGGTGTCAATTTCGGCAATAAGTGCGGCGTTTTCCTGTATTGCGGAGGCGTTTTCGGCAATAAGCAGGCAAAGGTTGTGGAAGAGCTGCGCTTCGAGCACAAGGCTTTTCTCTTCGGAATTGAGAATCTTCTCTTCGTACTCTTTAAGGGCTGGAATGGTATATCGTTCGGCATTGACAAGGGTCTGCTTTTTTTCATAATAGGCGGGAACCTTGTCGATGTTGGCCCTGCTGATTTCAATATAGTAGCCGAACACCTTGTTGAAACTGACCTTGAGCGAAGAGATTGTTGTGGCTGCGCGCTCCTCCTGCTGGATCTGCAAAAGGCGGTCTTTTGCGGTTGAGGCAATTGAGCGGAGTTCATCAAGCCCGGCATGATAGCCGATGCGGATGTAGCCGCCATCACGCATGGATGCGCCTGATTCAGGGTCGATGGCCTTTTCGACAGATGCGGCAAGTTCCGGCAGCGGTTTCAGATTGGCCGCCAGAGTTTTGAGCCTCGCCGAGCCAGCCTCACCAAGCAGTTCCTGCAGGAGCGGTATGGCTGAGAGCGAAAGGCCGAGCTGGCGCACCTCCCTCGGGATGGTGCGGAAGGTTGCAATACGCGCAAGGCAGCGCTCCAAATCGTTGATGGCGGACAACTGTCCGGATAGCCCCTCACGCATCTGCGGGCATTCGGCAAGCTCTTCGACTGCATCGAGCCGCATCTGGATCTCCTCAACCCGCTTCAGCGGTCTCTGCAGCCAGCGACGTATAAGCCTTGCGCCCATGGGGTTGCGGGTACGGTCAATCACCTGAAGGAGGCTGCCATTGAGTGTGCCATCCTGCATGGAAGAGATAATTTCAAGATTTCTCTTGGTCTGCAGGTCGAGGGTCATGTACTCGGCGCTGTGCAGCTCGCCGATCCGGGTAATATAGTGGAGACGGTTCTGGCGGGTCTCTTCGATGTACTGGAGAATAACTCCGGCGGCCACCTTGCCCGCCGGATTGCCGTCAATTCCAAACCCTTTCAGGGAGTGGGTTTTAAACTGCCGTGAAAGAACCTCCTGTGCCTGCTCTTCACTGAACATCCACGAATCGAGTTCGGTAACAAGCGTCTCTTGAGGGAGTGCTTTTTTCAGGAGTTCCGAGCGCTCTCTCTCGGCGGAGGAGAGCAGAACTTCGGAAGGGTGCAGTGAAAGAATAAAGTCTTTGAGCTCTTCGGGCTGAAGTGAGGCAATCTTGAATTCAGCCGTGGTCACATCAATAAAGGCAACACCTGCAAGAAGCGTCCGTCCCTTTTTGAGAAAGGCAACAGAACAAAGATAATTATTGTGCCGGTCGTCGAGTACCTTGTCGCTGTAAGTGATGCCGGGAGTAATGATATCGGTTATTTCCCGCCGGACAATTCCTTTTGCATCTGCCGGGTCTTCAACCTGGTCGCACACCGCCACCTTGAACCCTTTTTTGACCAGTTTGGCAATGTACCCCTCACTTGCATGATGGGGAAAGCCGGCCATGGGTATATCGACCGTGCGTTTGGTCAGCACAATGTTTAGGGCTGCAGAAACCGTGCAGGCATCATCAAAAAAGGTTTCGTAAAAGTCACCTACCCTGAAAAGCAGCAAAAAATCGGGGTACCGCTCCTTTACCTCAAGATACTGCCGCATCATGGGAGAATGCTCTTTCTGCGTCGTACCCTCTGCTTTGCTCATTGTGAAATAATGCAGTTATTAAACCATTTTTATAGAGCGGCAAGCCCAGCCGCTTCGGGAAAAAGAAGCTACTGCAGCGCAACTTAATAAACAAGGGCCGGAATTGCGCTCTGCTGCTTGAGATAAGGCATCTCGTTATCACTTTTTTTCTTCAGCGAGGCAAGAAACACTATATGCGTTCGGTAATTTGATTTTCAGGGAATTAATATTATATTTAAGACCTTTATCATTAAAATATTTGTGTAATGCAGGCGTTGATCAAGATTTCCGACAAGCAATATCTGGTAAGACAGGGTGATACGCTCTTTGTACCCAGACAAAAAACCGCAATTGGCGAAACCATGGAAATCAAAACCATGGCACAAATTGACGGAGCAAATACCGTTCTGAATCCTGCAGGCAGCATTCAGGCAAAAGTTCTTGATCATGTCAAGGATGACAAGGTTATCGTTTTCAAGAAAAAACGCAGAAAACGCTACCAGTGCAGAAACGGACACCGTCAGCAGATGACCCAGATCGAAGTTATTTCGCTTTAAAAAGAACATCCAGGATTTTTAACGTTAATTTTTTGTTATGGCTCATAAAAAAGGTGGCGGATCGACAAAAAACGGTCGCGACAGTAATCCGAAATATCTCGGAGTAAAGGCCGCTGGTGGTTCTACAGTAGCTGCAGGCACAATCATCCTTCGTCAGAGAGGCACCGTTATCAAGCCTGGCATCAATGCCGGATTGGGACGCGATCATACCATTTTCGCTCTGATTGACGGCGTGGTTACCTTTCGCAACGGACGGAACAACAAAAAGCAGGTCAATATTCTTCCCTGCTGAGTTGGGCTTCCCATTAAATAAGGTTACATTAAAAAACGCCGTCTTTTTCCAAGGCGGCTTTTTTTATTTGAGATCGAAACGAATCAAGTCGGTAACACAAACATCCTTTACACTTTAAAAAAAATTTACGAATTATGAAAATTACCGTTGTCGGAGCGGGAAATGTAGGAGCGACTGCCGCTCTTCGCATTGCTGAAAAACAACTCGCAAAAGAGGTTGTTCTGATTGATATCGTTGAAGGTATCCCCCAGGGCAAAGCTCTCGACATGTATGAGTCTGGAGCTGTAGGCCTGTTCGATACCCATGTTACAGGATCCAATGACTATAAGGATTCAGCCGATTCAGATATTATTTTGATTACTGCCGGTCTGGCAAGAAAACCCGGCATGACAAGAGAAGATCTCCTGAACAAAAATGCTTCAATCATCAAGGATGTCACAACCCAGGTGATGAAATATTCGGCCAACCCGATTATCGTCATGGTCTCCAATCCGCTTGATGTCATGACCTTTGTTGCATGGAAAACAAGCGGTCTTCCAAAAGAGCGGGTTATCGGCATGGCTGGAGTTCTTGACACTGCACGCTACAAGACCTTTATTGCTGAAGCTCTGGACGTTTCGATGCAGGATATCAGCGCATTGGTGCTCGGTGGCCACGGTGACTCGATGGTACCGGTCGTCAATTATACCAATGTCTCCGGTATACCGTTAACCGAACTGCTTCCGCAGGATAAGATTGATGCACTGGTTGAGCGTACAAGAAACGGCGGAATTGAAATTGTCAACTACCTGAAAACCGGCTCAGCTTTCTATGCACCGGCAGCATCGGCGGTAGAGATGATTGAAGCCATCGTCAAAGACAAAAAACGCGTTATCCCTTGCACAACCCTTGTTGATGGTCAGTATGGTATTGACAAAGTCTATTGCGGCGTTCCTGTAAAACTTGGCAAAAATGGCGTTGAAGAGATTTTTGAAATCAACCTCTCCCCCTCCGAGCTTGAAGCCCTGCGGGTATCGGCTGCTCTTGTCGATGAAAACTGCAAAAGCCTTGCCGCTATGCTTGGATAAGCATTACGATTCTGAGTGAAAAGTCATTCATGAAAAAAGCGGATTTTTTATCCGCTTTTTTCATTTTGAAAAGATTTAATAACACCGAACAGCTGGTTGATCGACTCATCACTCAAGAAGTGCGGGTTCTTCATGCGTAATGCAATGAATGGATCCGAGGCCCCAGACAAGGTCGGTACAATCAATGCCGACAACTTTTCTGCCGGGAAAAAACTCCTGCAATGTCGCTATGGCTGTTTGATCCTGCAGGCAGTTGTATGTCGGAACGAGCACTATGGTATTGGCGATATAGAAATTTGCATAGCTTGCAGGCAAACGGAATCCCTCGAATGAGAGGGGGGATGGCATGGGAAGTTTAACCACGTTAAGCGGATTTCCGTTGAGATCGGTATAACTTTTTATTCTCCTGTAGTTCTCCTGCAACGCTTCATAATTCACGTCAGTCGGGTCATCCTCGACCGCAATCACAATGGTCGTTTCATTGACAAACCGCGCCATATCGTCAACATGGCCGTCGGTATCGTCCCCTTCAATGCCATCAGCAAGCCAGAGGACTTTTTCAATACCGAGATATCGGCTCAGGTTCAGCTCAATTTGCTCGCGGCTCAATGCCGGATTGCGGTTAGGGTTCAGAAGGCAGGCTTCGCTTGTTAGCAACAGCCCTTTGCCGTTAACATCAATGGAGCCTCCCTCAAGAATCATTTCGGGTGAAACCAGCGGTAACTGCTGCAGAGCGGCGATATGTACCGGAACGGCATTATCTTCGTGATAGTTTGCATATTTTCCACCCCAGGCATTGAACTCCCAGTTCAGGATAATTTTTTCACGTGTTCCCTCATTCTGACGGAACACGTAGTTCGGCCCATGATCTCTGCACCAGGCATCATTGGTGGGAATCCGGTGGAAAAAAAGACGATCCAACTGGAGTTGCGGATGGTGCTCGTTGAGGAACAAAGCACGCACCTGGTGCTCCATCGCTTCATCAAGAACATTGATATGCACCTCCTCGGAAGAGCTCAACCAGGATGCAATTTCAACAAACACAGCGGGAACCGGCTCAAACTTGCCGGGCCACGTCTCAAGCCGGTGAGGCCAGGAAAGCCAGGTTGCCTTATGAAAAGCCCACTCGGGGGGCATAAAATAACGTGACTCCGTCATAAAAATCGATCAATTCAGGGTTTAACCTCACAAGCGGCAGCATGTTCCCTGATGCGCAGAATGCGCTGCAGCACTGGCGGATGGGAGTAGTTGAGAAAAACATAAACAGGATGAGGCGTCAGATTTGAAAGATTGTTGCGTGACAACTTCTTGAGTGCATCGGCCAGAGAGGCTCCATGCTCATAAGTTGAGACCGCATAAAAGTCTGCTTCGTACTCGTGTTTTCGAGAGAGTGCCTGCATGAAAATAGAAAGCACCCACTCAACCGGGGTATAGAGCAGCGAAAAAAAGATCAGGCTACCATAAACAGAGAGATCATGCATGAAAAATGCATCAAAAAGAGAGCGGTTCTTCATGAATAGTGAAAGGAGAAACAAAAGGGCACCCAGGTTGCACAGGCTCAGGATCATGTTGATGATGATGTGCTTTTTCTTGAAGTGACCTATTTCATGAGCGAGAACCGCAACGAGCTCAGCAACAGGATGAGCGTTGATCAGGGTATCGAACAGGGCAATTCTCTTGCGTTTTCCAAAGCCCGTGAAAAAGGCGTTTGCCTTTGCGGAGCGCTTTGATCCATCAAGCACGTAAATGCCGGTAAGAGGAAACGCTACCTTTCCGGCATATTGCATAATGGCACTTTTCAGCTCGCCCTCTTCAAGAGGAACAAACTTGTTGAAGAGCGGCATAATCCATGTTGGAGCAATATACTGGATCAAGAGAGAGACTATCGTAATCCCGCCCCAGGCCCAAAGCCAGGCCATCGAACCGGTCACTTCAAAAAACCAGAGCACTCCAGCAAGCAAAGGAACACCAAGAAGAAGGGAGAGTGCAAGGGTTTTCAGGAGATCTGCCGCAAAAACAGCCGGGGTGGTTTTGTTAAAACCGAATTTCTCCTCAATAACAAAGGTTTTGTAAATACTGAAAGGAAGATCAATCAGCGTCTGAAGCAGCAACAGCGCTCCGATATAGAGGATTCCGCACAGAATCGGATTAAACCCGAACCCTCTGAGGAACTGGTCGAGCAGATTAAATCCACCCGTAAACCAGAAAAGCAGAAGCAGAGAGAGATCAAAAGCCGAGCTGAATAAGGAAAAGCGGGTTGAAATGTTGAGATAGTCTCTTGATTTCCGGTAGGCCTCCTCATCAAAGAGTCCGACAAACTCGAAAGGCAATTTGGCATCAGCCGCCTTGAGATTCAGCAGTTCCGAAATCAGTTTAACAAAAAAGGTAATAATCAACGTCCAGAAAACGACCGCACCAAACAGGTTCATAAGCATAGGTTCAATTTAAAAAAAAGGTCAATCAAGAAGGCCGTTTAGCACTGCTTGTCAGTCAAGATAACGTTTCTGCAAGTCACCATAGGTTTCAATCCGGCGATCACGCAAAAAGGGCCAGTGTGACCGGTAAAACGCTATGCGACTTCTGTCGCACTCGGCAAGCAGAATTGTTTCATCCTGATGTGCTGCCTCCTGGATGATCTGACCAAAGGGATCGCAAACAAAACTGTTGCCCCAGAACTCCAGCTCCCCTTCTGTTCCCACCCTGTTGACCGATGCCACGAAAACCCCGTTGGCAACGGCATGACTCAGTTGAATGGTTTTCCATGCTTCCTGCTGCGAACGACGCACTTCGGCGGAACGTTCACTTGCGGACCACCCGATAGCCGTTGGATAAAAAAGAATCTCCGCACCCTTGAGAGCTGTCAGCCTTGCTGCTTCAGGGTACCACTGATCCCAGCAGATCAAAACGCCAATGGTGGCATAACGTGTTTTAAAAACCTTATAGCCAAGATCTCCCGGCGTAAAATAAAACTTTTCGTAAAAGCCAGGGTCATCAGGAATATGCATTTTGCGGTACTTGCCTAGATAGCTTCCGTCAGCATCAATCACGACGGCCGTATTGTGATAGAGCCCCCTCGCTCTTGCTTCAAACAAGGAGACGACCAGGACGATCTCAAGCTCACGGGCAAGTTCCTGCATGACCAGTGTTGATGGTCCGGGGATGGATTCAGCATAGTTAAATGACTCATAATCCTCCATCTGGCAGAAATAGCGAGTCATAAAAAGCTCCTGCAGACAGATAATCCGGGCGCCCTGCGTTGCCGCCTCTCGTATTTTGTTGCAGGCTTTTACAAGATTTTCAACCGGATCGTGCTGGCAAGAGGTTTGAACAAGCGCTATCGGAACCATTTCAGAATACATAACGGAACAACTGATTATTGAAACAAGGGGACAAGAAGACCTGCAGCAAAAAGAAGTCCGTGAAGGGTCATCAGCTTTCCTGTACCGGCCAGAACATGGTTCAGTTCCCTGCCCTCACTGGCATAGAGTTCCCTGATCATCCTGAATGCAAGAGGTGCTGAAAACAGTGAAAGCAGAGCCCAAGACGAATAATGATTCAGCCAGAGCAGGCCGGGAACAATATAGGCAAGAACCGTTAAAGCGATATAGAGCCTGCGCGCCCAATCACCCCCGATTCGGGCAGGAAGGGTCATTTTTCCTACCTTGCGGTCGGTGGCAATGTCGCGGATATTGTTGACCAGAAGGATATTGACTGAAAAAGCACCTGGAACCACCGCTGCAAGCAGGACGGGCAATGCAAGATGGTGGGTCTGCACATAGTAGGTGCCTCCGACGGCAACCAGACCGAAAAAGACAAAGACAAAAAGATCACCGAGGCCGGAATAGGCTATCGGATAAGGTCCGCCGGTATAGCCCCAGGCAAAAAGAAGGGAGAAGAGGCCGACAAGAAGAATCGGCCATCCTGCCGTATAAACGAGATAGAGACCAAGAAGAAAGACCCCGCCGGCAAGTGAAGCCGAAACCTTGATCATGGTCTGTTCAGTGATAATGCCCGCGGCTACCGTTCTTGTCGGGCCAAGCCGTTCTGCCGTATCGGCTCCCTTGCGGAAGTCATAGATTTCATTGATGAAATTGGTGGCGACCTGAATACCAAGCGCACAGATCAGGGCAACCAGAGCCGGAAGCAGTCGGAACTGGCCGTCAACTGCCGCAAGAGCGGAACCAAGAACCACCGGCACCGCGCCTGCAGGCAAGGTTTTAGGCCGAATCGCCAGCATCCACGCCTGTAATGAGGTGATTACGGGCTCTTCAGCCTTTGTCTGGTGCATTCCTCTTTTCCTTTGCCCCTTTCAGGCTGCTGAAGGTATGACGAATCTTTTCCCCCGGCTTGATATAGGTTAAACTGTGACGGACAGCCATTGCCGCATCACTTAGTCCGGTCTGGATAATCTTGAGCTTCCCTGGATAATAGGCAATATCGCCGGCAGCATAGAGGCCGTCAACCGAGGTCTGCATGTGGCTGTCAACAACCAGAGCGTTGTCGGCAAGTTCAAGATCCCACCCTGCAAGAGGGCCAAGATCTGACTTGAAGCCAATCAGCAACAGCAGGCGATCAGCTTCTACAATAATTGTTTTGCCGCTTTTCAAACGAAGATGAACTGCCGTCAGCCTGTCCCCTTCTCTATCCACTGATTTGACTTCAGTATTTAAAAACACATCCACCCGTCCGCTCTCCTTGGCTTCGGCCACCTCTCTTGCGGTCTTGCCATGCCCCTGAAACTCGTGCATCCGGTGAACAAGCGTCACCTTGGTCGCAGCATTCAGCAAACCTACTGTCCAGTCAAGCGCAGAATCTCCTCCACCGACAATAACAACCCGATGACCGGCAAAATCACTGATATTCTTGACTGCATAAAAAACAGATTTGCCCTCAAGATGTTCGATATTGTTCAGTTGCGGAAGCTTGCGGGGTGAAAAGGCACCCAGACCTGCTGCAATCAAAATAGCTCTTGAAAGAAAAATCCTGCCGGAACTGACCGTAACCTCAAATGATCCGTCGTCAAGCTTGCGATACCGGGTAACGGTTTCGCCAAGAATAACTTCCGGATTATACCGTTCCGTCTGTGCCCATAAACTGTCAACCAGTCCAGCGGCCGGCACTTCCGGAAAACCGGCAACATCATAGATATGTTTTTCAGGGTAGAGCGCGGCAAGCTGCCCGCCAAGCTGAGGCATACTTTCAATAATCCGGCAACTTATATTATTCATACCGCACTGGAATGCAGCAAAAATCCCAGTAGGGCCACCACCGACAATAGTGAGGTCGCGAATCTCCTCTCCACCGTCAAAATAGAGCTTGTTGAGGGTCATGGGCTAAGGGGGTACTGGATTACTGTAGATTTTCCTGGCTATGAGTTTTTTCAGTGCCCGAACTTTTCAGATAAATCATTCCTTCAGGGTCAACCATGCCGTAAAGAATGGTTATAAGATGATCCCGTTCATCCAGCTCATGGATTTCAACATGCAGGGCATCCCGCTTTTTGACTCGATTACCCTCGTTATCCCTGAAATAAAAAAGAGCCCTGACTCCGCCATGGGGAGTTATTCCCTCAAACTGGTAAGTGCCGTCTTCAAGCTCATCAAGAGCGCAACCTGAAGAAGATGAGTCTATCGGGCAGGATGCGCACTGCGAGTAAAACCCCGCCTCTGATTCCGCATATTCACAAACAGGAAATTTCATAATCTTACCATCATTTTTATCTTCAGTAAACAATAATAGCTTGGCAATATAACACATTTCCAACTCATGTACACACACGAGCAGATTACATCACCCCATCGGAGTGACGGCATTCTTCCATAACACGCTTACCATCAACTGACGACCCACCCAGGTTCTTACCATGAGTTGAAATATCAGAACGGGAAAATTTTGCTACATCGTATAACTCCTTCCTTTCCATAGTCATTACTGACTGAGACGATGATTATTGGTTATATTAACGAAGGAAATTGAGGAATTTTGAATGCAGGGAAAGTTCAGGCTAAAAATAATTCTAATGCATTGATATGGAAAATTTTAACTCCCGCAAGCTACATATACATCATGCCATTTGGAACACTTCTCTCAATGAGTAAATTTTATCGAAAGCTACCGAGGGGTTCAGGAATAAACCTTTCCGTTTTTACAGCAGAACCTTCCTTAACGGCTTGATAATGATGACCTTTACATAATGAAAGAGCTCTCTGAAATTGCAATCCTCTTTGTTGACGATGAGCAGGACACACTTGGTTCACTAAAACGTTTTTTACGCAAGGAACCTTATATAAAATACTTCGCATCAAGTGGCAAAGAGGCTCTCGAGTTGCTTGAAACTCATGACATTACGATTCTGTTAACCGATCTGCGGATGCCGGAGATGACGGGCATGGAGCTCATCAACCGGGTAAAAATACGCTATCCGGATATTGTGCGCGTTATTCTCAGCGGCATTCATGATATCGACCAGATTATCGAGTCCATCAATACAGGTGAAGTTTTCCGCTTTATTCCAAAACCAATCGAGCCGGAGGGTTTCAAAAAAATCATACGGGATGCTATTGATTATTTTCAGCTGAAAGCAGAACGGGAGATGCTGTTCAATCAGCTTGAAACAAAAAACAAGGAGTTGTCGAAGGTCAATGTTGCGCTTCACATCATGTCGGCGGAATTACGTCAGAGTGAAACGCAATTCCGGACAATGAACGATTCCGCATTTGACCCCATTTTTCTGCTTAATGAGCAGGGATTTATTGTCTATGTCAATCTGGCTGCTGAAACCATTTTTGGGATAACTGAGCGAGAATTCCACTTAAAAAAATTTACGGACATTATCATTCCTCAAACCAATGCTTGCGCCCGTTATAATGCATCCGAAGATCGGGCAAACAACCTTGCATCGCTCAGGGAGGGTAATGTTCGTCGAATAAAGGGGATTAAAAATGATGGCAGTTCAATACCGCTTGAGGTGACGACAGGAACCCTCATCCTTGATTCTGTTCTCCATACCGTCGTCATTGCAAGGGATATCTCTTCACGAATTGAGGAAGAGAAGAGCCGGGCACGTTATGAGCACTTGCAACAGGAGCTTGAGACACAAATTGAACAGAAACTCTTGCAAAGTACCATACCCAAGACTCTTGAGGGTGCATCAATGGGCCAGTTTATGGTCTCTTCAGGTCATCTTAACGGTGACTTTGCGGAATTTATTCTCTATGATAGCAAGCATACCGACATTCTTATTGGCGATGTTATGGGACACGGCATTCTGTCGGCTCTTGTTGGCGCCGGCTTAAAGTCGCTTTTTCTGAAAACAGTAGCGCAAAAAAAACATCAGCAGCATAAACTGCCCGGGTTGCGGGATATTGTGTCTCATTTGCATGAACAATGCATTATTGAGCTTCTCGATATCGGCATTTACGCAACACTTTTATTTATGCGACTTGATCTGGAAAATGGTGAATTTTCCATGATTGACTGCGGCCACACCCCGACCATTCATTTTCACGCCGACAAGGGAATCTGCACGCTGCTCAAGGGAGAAAACCTTCCTGTAGGCATGATTGAAAAGCAGGAATATCTTTCGCTTTCCTATCCGCTCAAGCAGGACGACATTCTGGTGATGTACTCCGACGGTATTACGGAAAGCCTCTTGCCTGACAATACGATGTTCGGGACAGAACAGCTTTGTAATTTAATCGTTAAGCATCACAGGCTTCAGCCTGATGCGTTGATTGAAAAAATCAGCACGCATCTTTGTGAGGCTACCGGAAGGCGTACCTTTGATGATGATGCCACCTGCATTGTTATCCGTATCGGATCCTTAAGTGGCGACGTCATGGAGTTCCCTGGCTAACAAACAATCAACGAAGAGAGATCAGTTTAATGAATATTGCCATTACACAAAAAGCCCTATTCAACAGAACTCATAAAAATGACCCTGCATGAACATCATCGAAAAGAGCATCAACAGCTATATAATTCTATCGCTTGAGGGTATCCTCAATGCATCCTCTGCCCCGATGCTGAAATCCTACGTAGCAGGGTTGCCGGATACGCAATCTATTGTCGTTGATCTGGAAAATGTTGAATTTATTGATAGCAGCGGTCTCGGAGTGCTGGTAGGGATTGCCCGGAAAAAAAAGACAAGCAATGCTCTGGTCAAACTGGCAAGACTGAATGAAAGAGTAAAAAAAGTATTTGAAATCACACAGGCATATACGCTGTTTGATATTTATGATGACTTGTCGGCTGCGGCTGATGCATAAAAAAAAGATGCAACAGAAAAGATAAATCATCTTACTTATGAACCCTATAGTCACCTTAACATTGCAGGCTGATCTTCGTTATCTCCGGATTGCCGCAATTACGGCAAGCAATGTTGCTGAAATTTTTGCTGATATTGCCTGCACTGAAGGCAACATAGCTGAATTCTGTCATGCCTATGAACTCTCGGTGAGTGAAGCATTTACAAACTCGGTCCGATATGCGGAACCTTCGCAAGAGAAAAAACAGGTCACGATATGCTTCTGGTCTGACAACGGCACTCTGGTGGTAAACATCATTGACAATAATCCGCAATTCGATCCGATTACAGATGCTCCAGACATCAACAGCTATCCTGAAGGTGGGTATGGACTTTTTTTGATCCACCGGCTCATGGACAAGGTTTCTTACTCAAGGATAGATGACTCTAACATGCTTACCATGACAAAACAGCCAAAAACGACCCATACAGCAACTTGATTACTCTTTAACTCAGGATCATACATGATGCGCCTGCAGAACTGGCTACCCCGTTCTCCCTTCTTTTCATGCTCTTCACGGCTGCAAATGCCGGAGCTCTCCTGGCGCTCAAGGGAGTATGAATTTGTTCAACGAAACGACATCATCGCTTATTCAAACAGGCTTATCTCCTCACATAAAAATGACTTTTGGACATCTATCCGCCGGGTATATTACATCAAAGCTTCTCTTTAAAGAATTTGAACACCAGTCCGTTTATTCTAAAGCATTTATGTTTTGGGGATTGTTTGGTTCAATTGCGCCTGATTTTGATATGCTGTACTTTTTTCTGGTCAAACATACTCTCTCCGATCATCACAAATACTTTGCCCACTTCCCGCTTTTCTGGCTGACCTTGTTGCTGATTTCGCTTTTCTGGTTACAACTGCACCGCCATCGTAACCAAAACCCCGCAGCAGCATTTATATTCACCTTAAATGGCTTTATTCACACGATACTGGATACCGTTACCGGGGAAATCTGGTGGTTCGCTCCTTTTGTGAATAAACCGTTTTCCTTGGTAGCTGAACGATCAGAAATACCCTCTTTTACTGACTGGACATTCAGTATTGAGTTTTTCCTGCTTCTGTTGGCTCTCTTGCTATGGGGGAATAGTTCAGTGAGGAAGAAATAAAAACACAAGCTATCTCATGACTACAGCACCCCACTAAAGATTGGAAACTCTTTATCCTAGCATCACCCCGGGTCTTGCTGGCCAAAAAATTATCAGAAATATTGTATCACAATACGGTATTTCCAGACTTGTGCTCTCTGGCAAACGCTCAAGAAAGAGTTTACCCTTTGCTTTCAGAGCATCCCTGAGATGCTAAAGGCAGCAAATAAAACAGAAAAAGATGCATCCGGCAACATTATCGATAAAAATATTGTTGTAGAGTTCGAACTTTATTGATTTCTTGTGTCACGGTTTTCAACAATGAAATTCAGCTCTCTAAGTCCATGTTAGCCAAGCGGATCATACCCTGTCTCGATGTTCGTGACGGAAGGGTGGTAAAAGGAATAAACTTTGAAGGGTTGAGAGATGCTGGTTCCATCCTTGAACAGGCACGCTTCTACAACAATGAACTGGCAGACGAGCTGGTCTTTCTTGATATTTCAGCATCGCTTGAGTCGCGAAAGACAACGCTTGAGGAGGTACTGAAAGTATCCGGGGAGGTCTTCATCCCTCTCACGGTTGGTGGCGGAATCAGTTCAGTGGAGCGCGCCAAAGAAGTTTTTCTGCACGGTGCCGACAAGGTTTCTGTCAATACCGCAGCTGTGAACGATCCCTATCTGATTAGCCGGATAGCAGAAAAATACGGTTCCCAGGCCGTTGTGGTTGCCATAGACATCAAGAAAACAGGTGAGGACTACCTGGTCTATACCCATTCAGGAAAAATTCCGACCCGCTACGAGGCGCTTGAGTGGGCACATAAAGTACAGGAACTCGGCGCTGGAGAAATTCTTCTTACCAGCATGGATCGGGACGGCACCAAAGAGGGATACGACAATGATATTCTCTGCAAAGTATCAACATCAGTACATATTCCCGTCATCGCATCCGGAGGAGCAGGAACTCTTGAGCACCTCTACGAAGGATTTACCAAAGGCCACGCAGACGCAGCTCTTGCGGCGTCAATCTTCCACTTCCGGCAGCACTCAATCCTTGAAGCAAAGGAGTACCTGCGAGAAAGAGGAATTCCTGTCCGAATTTAATCTTCCATCAGTCGCTTGCGGATATCCGTCAACTCTTTATGGCGTTCCGGTGGGGCTTCAGGATAGGCCAAATTGAGAGCACTCAGGGTATGAAAAATAATTTTTGACACCATCAGTCGGGCATTTTGCTTGTCATCGGCAGGCACAACGTACCAAGGCGCGTGCTTGCTGCTTGTTGCGCTGAGGCAAGCCTCATAGGCGTGCATATATTGTTTCCAGTACTTTCGCTCTTCAATATCAGCGACACTGAATTTCCAGTTCTTTGCCGGTGAGTCAATCCTGTCCAGAAATCGTTTACGCTGCTCTTCTTTCGACAAGTGAAGAAAAAATTTCACAATTCTTGTTCCATTTCGATAGAGATGATTTTCCATATCGACAATCGACTGGTAACGGTGTTGCCATACTTTCCCGCCATTTATCAGCTCGTCCGGAATGCCCTGCTTAACAAGTATTTCAGGATGCACGCGAACAATAAGCACCTCTTCATAATAAGATCGGTTAAAGATCCCGATCTGCCCCCGTTGCGGCAGGCAACGGTTGCTCCTCCAGAGAAAATCATGATCCAGCTCCTGAGCCGATGGATGCTTGAAACTGAACACCTGACACCCCTGTGGATTAACTCCAGACATCACATGGCGGATAACACCGTCTTTACCGGCAGCATCCATCGCTTGAAAAATCAGCAATACCGCATAACGGTTATCGGCATAATGAACCTGCTGCAATTTGCTTAACTGCGCAACGTGATCAGCCTGCATCTCTTTATACTCTTTCTTTGAACGGTAAATCGGCTCAACAACAGTGTTACGTTTGCTGAGATCAACCTGCTCACCCTGACGAATACAGAGCGCACTATGATCAAAAGTCATCTTCATATAATTAAACAGAATATGATTGCGTCAGCTACAAACCTTGAAACCTGAATTGCAAGGCACGTTTTCCATTAACTTATTTTAAAAAAGTCCGTTTGTCAACTTTCGGCACATGACCTTTCTCGTTACACTTTATTTTAAGCAAAAATTAAGCTTTGTCTTAGGTTTCTTTAAGAATCTGCCAGCTACATTATGAGCTGTTGAAAAAAATACTCAAACAGACAACGACTGTCAAATCAATTAAGAGACTATGGCACAAACGATTAAATCATGGGCTACCCCTCTTGCCGTCGGGGCATTTATTATTTCCGGAGTCACCGGCCTCCTTATTTTTTTTGATCTTGAACTCGGTATCATAGAACCTGTGCACAAATGGGCAAGCTGGCTTTTTGTCACCGGAGTTATGCTTCATCTGGTCTCGAACTGGAAGCAATTCATTGGATATTTCTCGAAAAAACCTGCAATAGGTATCATTGGGGCCGCACTCATCGTTACGGCAACATCGGTGTTGCCAATCTTCGGCGAAAAAGAAGAGGAAAAAAAAGAGGGAAGAGAAAAGTCTGGAAAGATTGCTTCTCAACTCCTTGAGTCCTCATCGCTGGAAACCATCGCTCTGGTTGCGAAGACTACGCCAAAACGACTTGTTGAACAACTTGGAAAAAGCGGTATTATTGTCAAGAATCAGTCATTAACTATTCAGCAAATTGCCCTCAGCAACGGGAAAAACGAAAACGCAGTTCTCGAGGCTGTTTTAGCACAAACGAAAGATTCCGAAACAAAAGATGGTGATATCGATTAATACCAAAAACAATTCAGCACATGAGACTTCTCATTATTGAAGACGAACCAGGAATAGCAGGATTTCTCAAGGATGGACTTGAAGAAGAGTACTTTGCCGTCGATATAGCCTACGATGGCAAAACCGGGCTTGATATGGCTTTGATCAATGAGTATGACCTGCTCATCGTTGACTGGATGATTCCTGCCCTCAGCGGTATTGAAGTCTGCCGACAGGTTCGAAAAGCCAGCAGTACCGTCCCGATAATCTTTCTGACAGCTAAAGATACTCTCGAAGATGTAGTGTTCGGTCTTGATGCCGGAGCCAATGATTACGTAAAAAAGCCCTTTGAGTTTGAAGAACTGCTTGCACGGATCAGAGTGCAACTCAGAAACAAAAACCAGAGTGAAGATGCGTTGAGTGCAGGGAGCCTCACGATCAATCCGGTAACCCATCAGGTATTCAGCGGTTTAACTGAAATCACCCTTACCCCAAAGGAGTTTGCCTTGCTTGAGTACCTGGTGCGTAATAAAGACCGGGTATGTACCAGAAGTCGGATCATCGAGCATGTCTGGGATATCCATTTTGATTCCGATACCTCAGTGATTGATGTCTATATCACCTTTTTACGAAGGAAACTTGAAGCTGCAGGATGCGGAAACATCATTCAAACCATCCGCGGTGTAGGATATATCGTTCGTGAACCGGGAGTATCATGATTATGAAGGCAAAAAATTCTGTCAAGATGAGCCACTCTTTCTTTAAAGAATGGTCGGTCATGAGTTTGCGAAACAGAATTGCATTCTATTATACCTTCATGACAGCGTTTTTAATCGCTCTTGTCTTTGCCGTCATCTACTTAACTGTTGAACGTATCGTCTATCGGCAATTCGATGAAGAAATTAAAAAAGAAGTTTCGGAAATCCTTACCGACGCAAAAATATCAACTCATGATTTTAAGGGCTTTGCAAGCTTTCAGAATCAGGATATCGATGCCGCAGTTCAAGACAATGACAATGATAACGACAATGAGTCGAAGAAGAATAAAAAGATAAATGTTGATACTGAATTTATTCAGTTGGTTGACAAAACCGGACAGATCGTCAATAAATCATCAAGTCTTTCCTGGTGCGTTCTGGCTTTTAATCCGAACCAGAATGGGACAGCCTCCTTCAACAGCAATTTCGGGGGCGTCATGGTCCGCCAGGCACAGGTACCTCTTATCAACAGCAACGGCGTAACCGAAGGATACCTTATTGTTGCTGTGCCCCTGAAAAACGCCATGATCGTCTTGCACGATCTGCAGGATATTTTTTTCTTTTCATTTCCTGTTATTATTCTGACGCTGTTTATTCTTACCCGTTTGATTGCCGGAAAAAGCATACGCCCTATTGAAAAGGTTATTGCTACTGCAGAGAAGATGACGCATTCAAATCTCGATCAACGCATTCCTCTGCCCTATCATCATGATGAATTATATCGCTTGTCAGCAACTTTTAATGCGCTGCTCGACAGAATGGAGGATGCATTCCAGCGTGAAAAACACTTTACAGCCAATGCTTCGCATGAACTGAAAACACCGCTTGCCATTGTCAAAGGTACCCTTGAAGTACTGGTTCGAAAGCCAAGAGAGAGGGAACACTACGAAACGAGGATTCAGTTCTGCCTGAAGGAGCTGAACCGGATGGCACGACTCATCGACCAATTGCTTATGATTGCCCGATATGAGAGCAATAAGATGCGTCCACAGATCGAGACAGTAGTACTTTCTCCGTATGTTGCAGGTGTGGTTGAAAGAATGCAGCCATCGGCCAGCACAAAAGATATTTCGATCTCCGTTGATGACGAAGAAAACGCCCGGATTGCTGCAGATATGGGAATGCTTGACATGATTTTTGAAAACATTCTAACGAATGCCATCAAGTACTCACCGACCGGTTCTTTGATAACAATAGCCATAAAACGTGTCGCCAATACGATTTTATGCAGTATCAGCGATCAGGGAATCGGCATTCCAAAAGAGAAACTGCAAGCCATTTTTGAGCGTTTCTACCGGGTCGATGAATCGAGAAACTCAGCCACTGGAGGGTTTGGTCTGGGATTGTCGATCGTAAAAAAACTTGCGGATCTGCAACATATCAAAGTGACGGTAACAAGCGAAACAAACCGGGGTACTACGTTTTTCCTGACATTTCCTGCCGGGGAGGTTATCTGTTGAGGCCACTTTTTTCCGGTCGGACAAAATCAGCATGAACCATCACCCAGTAGGGTTCCCCTCC
Source organism: uncultured Chlorobiaceae bacterium (assembly GCA_903820085.1). Lineage (GTDB taxonomy): Bacteria > Bacteroidota > Chlorobiia > Chlorobiales > Chlorobiaceae > Chlorobium. The sequence continues at coordinate 46,517 of CAIJGA010000024.1, read as the reverse complement.
ATGCTCAACCAGTTTGAAACTGTCCGTTGCAAGCATCTCCTGCATGAACGCCATCTCCATTTCGCTCGCACCGTCGAAACAGTCAGCAATAGCTTTCTGCAATTCACGCTGTTGCACCGGATGGCGGGTGATGATGTCCGTGACCGCCTTAAGCAGGTCGGGAGCACTGCGAAGGTCCATATTGCCTTTGAGCGGATTAACAACGGTTGTCACCTCTGAAAGGATAGCAATTGCCCGCTCGATACGCTCATCGGACGGAAGACAAATCTTCTGCTCGGGAGCTGGCCTGGTGGGAAGGACAAGGTGTACCATGTCGGGGTTGATCTCTTTCACAACAGCAGCAAGATCGTGCAGCGCTTCATCAGAGTCATTGATACCGCCAAGCAGCATCACCTCAATCCAGAGTCGCCCTTTGTACTCTTTGCGGAAGGCCACAAGCCCCTCAACATGCTGCCGAAAGGTCAGACCACCGGCCGGCCGATCAATCTGCAGATACAGGGACTCTGATCCAGCATTAACCGACGGAAGCACAGCGTCAGCCTGAAGAAGCTCTTCGCGGACTTCCGGCTGGTAAAACAGCGATCCGTTGGTTATGATCGCAACAGGGACGGCGGTCAGTTTTTTCACTTCAGCAACAAGCCAGCCGATACCCTGGTAAAGCATGGTTTCACCGGAGCCGACAAAGGTGATCCAGTCGAGCCCTTTATTGACCGTCAGGGCCTGACGAATCTCATCAAGAATCTCTTCACGGGGAAAAAACTCCTGACGCTCGGTAACGAAGTTTCTGGTTTTTCCCAACTGGCAGTAAAGGCAGTTCCAGGTACAGCTCTTCGGAGGAAGCAGGTCAACACCAAGTGACTGGCCGAGCCGTTTTGATGAGACCGGCCCAAAAACGTATTTCATGGATTCAAGGGGATTATGGAGCGTTCAGACATTCCTGGCAAGAGCAAGTTCAGCCATCTTTGCCTCGCTTTCAGCCTCAAACGCCTCTTTTGAGATATGCGGAAGCACTAGGCTTGCAATGGTGAAGGCAACAATTTCAATCGCAAAAATAGTGGCGTAGGCCCAGACATACTGCCCGGAAAAATGATAGACCAGATCGATAATAATGCCGGCTCCCAGATGGCCGACAAAGATGGCAAGGCTCTGCGCCGTACCCCAGAGACCGATATAGACGCCGCTGCGGCCCGCGGTCATTGACATCATCATAGAGATATTGGAGACGCTTGAAGCTCCAAGACCGATACCGGTCACCACCAGGGCGATGCGCAAAAACTGGACATCACGAATGAATCCGGCAACAATCAGCATACCGAAACCGACAATACAGAACATGTTGCCGATAAGAGCGCCACGTTTTTGGCCGATACGGCTGAGCAAAAAACCGGTGATGAGCATGAAAATAAGCTGGGTACCGCCCATGGTAGGCCTGAACAGCTTGGTTGTTGTGCCAACCGGCATGCCAAAAACGTGAGCGCCGAAAGGATCCATCACAATTTCATTGGCAAACAGGGCAAAGATCGAAATAAAAATATAGGAGGCAAAAAGCAGGGTTTTTGGCGAAGAGGAGAGCAGCATGATCGACTGTGAAAAAGAAAGGGCGTGCTTGCTCTTCCCCTCTTTTATCTCAGCATTGCGCTGCTCAACCCCAACCACCGCCAGCAGGCCAATACCAAGGGCAATCAGGCCGCCAATTTCGGCCACTGTGATCAGGCGCTCCGGTGTAAAGACATCAAGAAAGGAACCGACAATACGGGTGGAGACAATAGTTGTGAGTACCATCAGTGTCCAGCTTGCGCCGGTCACCTTGCCGATATTTTCCTCCCCCACCGTATCGGCCAGCAAGGCATAATAGGCTGTTGTGGCAACCTGCAAGCCAAAGCCAAAGACAAGAAAAATAAGCGAAAGTTTCAATAGCCCAATATCCTTCATCATGGCCGGAAGCATTTCGGACAACCCTATGCCTCCAACCCTGACCTCATAGGCTGCGGCTGGAGCAAGCATGAAGGAGAAAACACAACAGAGAAGACCAAGCAGAATATAGGGTGTGCGCTTGAGACCAAAAATCTGTGACCGGTCAGATAAATTTCCGGCCCAGACCTTGACACCGAAAATTGCCAGCAGCTCCTTCAGGCTTATCAGACCAAAAACAATGGTAGCAGAAATACGAAGCTCTGTCGTCATGACGCGGTTGAGGGTATCGAGCAGAAAACCGAGCATGATGCCAAACCCCATCTGGAAGAGGGAGAGACGGATGAGATTGATTCTCTTCATAAGACAGCAAGAAAAAGGGTGATCAGGCAAAAGATGCCCGTAGCCGTTGAGATACATGGGCAGAAATATAACAAAAAAGCACTGATCATTGCCGGAGGTTATCCTCCATTTCCCGTAAAATCCTTGCTGCAAGACCGGTCAGTCTCTGCGATGAGCGCCGGTTGCCGATAGCCATGGCAAGCGCCTTGGGGTCGCCGATGATCATCACCAGTTTTTTTGCCCTTGTCACCGCTGTATAGATAAGGTTACGTTCAAGAAGCGTATAGTGCTGCATGGAGAGCGGTATCACCACCGCCGGGTACTCCGACCCCTGACTTTTATGGATAGTGATGGCGTAGGCAAGGGTGATTTCGTCAAGTTCACCAAACTCATAGAGTACCTCCCGTCCATCATACTCCACTCGAATGGTGCTCTCCTCCTCGTCAACAAAAGCAATGCGCCCGATATCGCCGTTAAAGACCTCCTTGTCGTAATTGTTGACCATCTGGATCACCTTGTCACCTTCGGCAAAGGTCGTCTCAAAACGCACAATTTTCCGCTGAGCATGAGGGTTCAAGGTCTCCTGAAGCATCGTATTCAGCGCTTTGGTACCAAGCACCCCTTTGTTCATCGGTGTCAGCACCTGAATATCACGATGCGGATCCATGCCAAATCGGGCCGGAATACGCTCAGCAATAACAAGCAGCAGCCTTCGCAAAATATCCTCTGTACTCCCGGAGGAGACAACATAAAAATCGGAAAGCTGTGCCCCGTCGTCAGCGGCCGATCCTGCCTGTGGTGAAGGAAAAGGCAACTCACCACAGTTGATGCGGTGAGCATTGACAATAATCATGGAGGATTGGGCCTGACGGAAGATATCTGTCAAGCGCACCACCGGCAGCGCGCCTGACTGGATCATGTCGGCCAGTACAAATCCCGGACCAACCGGAGGAAGCTGATCAACATCACCGGCAAAGATCAGCGCTGAACGGTCAGAAATCGCAGCCAGGAGGCGGTTCATCAGCACCACATCAATCATCGAGGCTTCATCAACAATAATCAGATCGGCCTCCAACGGAAAGGAAGAACCTCGTTTGAAGTCACGGGCATGGGGATCGAACTCAAGCAGGCGATGAATGGTTTTTGCCTCAAGGCCGGTTGCCTCGGAAAGCCGTTTGGCCGCTCTCCCCGTTGGGGCGCAAAGCACAAACTTCAGTTTTCCGTCACCAAGAATAGTCAGAATGGTATTGATGATGGTAGTTTTGCCAACACCCGGCCCGCCGGTAATAACCATAAACTTGTTTGAGAGCGCAAGCGCCACAGCATTCCGTTGCGACTCCGAAAGCTCAAAAGCAGAGTGCTCCTCAGTCTCCTTGATAACCCTCTCCACCGCCAGATCCCCCCAGGGGAGCACGCCCTGCATAATTCGGACAATACTCTTTGCAACCCCCGTCTCGGCACGGAAAAGCGCAGCAAGATAATAGCTTCGCTCCCCCTCTTCTTCAACGGCAACAAGGGTTCCGATTGCAAGCTCCTGGCTAAGAGCCTCTTCAAGAACCGGTTCAGTAATAGTCAACAACCTCCTGCAGGCAGCAAGCAACATCGATTCAGGAACCCGGCAATGCCCTTCCTGCGAAAGCTCAAGAAGCGCATGACCAATCCCCGCCCGTGCACGCAACGGAGAGTCTGAAGCTATACCGATGTTTCGGGCAATCTGATCAGCAATCCGGAAACCAATGCCCGGTATGTCAAGGATAAGCCGGTAGGGGTTCGCAGTCACCACAGTCACAGCCTCATCACCGTAGGCCCTAAAAATCCGTACAGCCCGCGCCATGCTTACCCCATGGGAGTGAAGAAAAAGCATGATTGTTTTAACCGCCTTCTGCTCCGCCCATGCAGAAACAATCTGCTGCAACTTTTTTTTGCCAATACCGGGCAGCTCAAGCAGCCGTTCAGGAGAATCCTCAATAACCGTGAAAACATCAATACCGTAAGCCTTAAGCAGCACCCCCGCCAAATGAGGGCCGACCCCCTTCACCATACCCGAAGTGAGATATTTGGCTATCCCTTCAAGCGTATCAGGAGGGATAACCCCAAGAGTGCTTGCCTTGAACTGCAAGCCCCATGTTTTGTCATGATGCCAGAGACCGGTAGCCTCCACATGCTGACCCAAAGCAACCGCAGCAACATAACCCACCACCGTTACCGCATCGCGATCCCCTTTTCTGCCAAGGCGCAACACACTGAACCCCGACGATTCGCTGAAAAAGCTCACCTTTTCAACAATACCGGTAATGCGCTCCTCACCGACATTGACAGGTTTGCTCTCGTTCATGAATTGGTTAATGGCTCGTGATCCGTTCTAAATTACCGGTCAATCTGGAATAACATTATCTCTAACCGGATTTTCACTATCCAATAAAGCAAAAGTAACTTCACTGGGAACAAGTTCTTCTTTGCCTAGCTTTTTTTCCATTCATGGAGGAAGTTCTTCAAAACGCAGTAAACGGTGTCCTTCAAAAACGGTGAGAATTTCAATATGCTCAGGAGTTTGCCGATAGACTATCCGATAGTTGCCGACAAGTATCTCTCTGATTTCAGATCGGGAAAGCTCAGGAACAACTCTTCCTATGTCGGGAAATGACCCAATCAAATCGCCTTTTTCAAGAAGCGAATCAATAAAAACTGACGCTCTTTTTTGACTATCCTGAGCGATAAAGCTTTCAATTTCATCAAGCTTACTGAAAGCTTCGCTTGTCCAGACGACTTTCACTGTTTTTTGGAAGCTGTTTTTTGGAAGCTCTTTTTTCAGCAAACATCTTCCTAATCTCCTCTGTACTATACACTTCCCTGGATTCTGCTGCTACCATGCCTCGCTCAACCGATTCGATAAATTGTTTGCGGTACACCAGGTTATCATACTCAACGGGCGATAGCAAGACACCGGCAGGCCTGCCGTTCTGGGTAATAATCAAAGGATGGCCTGTTGCCTGAACCTTTTTCATGCAGGCAGATAGTCCTGTCTTAAACTCACCCAGCGGTATGATATCGCTTGCTATCTGGATGCTTTTCATAATACGTTAACACCAAATTTAGACCAAAATTCAAACACCTTTTCAGCTCTAAATATAATATCATTTTACTACTTCCCAATAAAAGCCCCTTTGCGGTCAGCTACGGAGTAGCTGGCCCGCTTTTTGCATATTCTGCAAATTACCTCAATCGAACGAGTTGAGAGGTCAAGAACTTTAGTAAGTTCAGCAATGGTGATTGAATGATTTTCACATCCTTCAAGCCTCCAGAAACACAATAGCATCCGGCAGATCACTCAACCTGAGGCCGCCATCATCAGTAACGGCAAAGGTATTTTCGATGCCGATTACCCCTTTGCCGGGAATGACAAACTTTGGCTCGACTGCAATCACCTGGCCTGCCTGCAAGGGCACAGCAAACCCTTTGGCCAGTACCGGCAACTCATCGAGTTCAAGGCCAACGCCGTGACCGACAAATTTCGCCTGTTCACCAGGCATGCCCATAAAGCAGGAACCGAGCCCGGCTCGCTCGGCCATTGCTGCGGCTGCAAGAAAGAGCTCTTCGCAGATAAATCCGGGTTTCATGCCCTGACGTACAATCTCCTGTATATCAATGGCGACATCAAAAGCCCGCTGCAGTTCCGGGTCAAGCGTTCCGATGACAAACATTCGGGTCATATCGGAAATGTACCCATTGAAAACCCCGGAGTAATCCAAAAGAATCGGCTGGTTTACCCCAATCTCGTCGCAGGAGGCCCCGTGCGGTGACGCGCTCGACAACCCCTTTCCTGTCACCGGGCCGTCAAAGAATCCGCCCTGTAACCCTCCGGAGGAAACGGCCAAACCAAAGAAAAGCTCCTGGTTAAACGCCCTCATGCGGACGTATCCCTCATGGCCTGCCTTGCGGAGCCGGTATTCCATTTCGGCAGACACATCAAGCTCTCGCATCCCCGCTTTCAGGAAATGCGGTACCTCGGCAAACACCGATGCAAGCTTGCCTGCGCTCAGGCGGAGCTGCTCAAGCTCAAACGGTGACTTGACCGAGCGGAGTTCACGCATCATCATCGAAATATCCACAAAACTGCGCCCAGGAAGCGCCCGACTGTAAAAGGTCTGCTGTTGAACGGGAAGGGCATCAAACGTCATGCCAATGTATGACTGCTCCTCACTAAACAGACCGGCAAACTCCTTGCTTGAGGGAAATGGTCGGATATCAGCAATCGGGCTCTCCTCCTTGGCGCGTGAAATGCTTTTGCGCACCATCAGCAGAGGCTCACCCTCCGCCGGGATCCAGAGTATGGCGTTCTGGCGAGTGCCGGCGAAATAATAGACATCAATCGGCACGATGAAGAGGGCCGCCTGGATACTCTTGCTCTGTAGCATTACCTGCAAACGGAATACCCTCTCTTGTGATTCGGCTTTTGTCAGCATGGTATATTTTTCAGTTCATTGAAAAAAATGAAGCGTTTGATGGAATGAGCCCCTTATCTCCTCAAGTCTCAATAGAAATTTTCGTGTGGCCCAACGGCTTCGAGATAAACCAGTCGGACGTTGTCGTCGAGAGTGTACCCAAGCAGATACAACTGGCCTGCACTGTGAAACTTGTAGACGTACAATGTTGCCAAATCAACCCTTTTACGATCCCCGATTTCAGGACTTTGCTGTACTTTCTCAACTGCAGCATCCACATCAGCAGCAGTGTTGTTGTGAAGCATTTTATATTGCCGGGCAAATCTGCGCGTTTGCCGAACTGACCAACTCATTGACGAACACTCCGGGGCACAAACTTCGTGGATTGCTCCTGCGGTTCAGCCAACGAAGCCAATGACTCTGCTATAAAACTGACCGGTAAATCAGGGTTGTCAAGTGCCGCCCTGCCGACTCGTGCCCAGAACTCAATCTGACCAGCAATAGAGCGATGCTCCTGCAAAGCATCTTGCTTCGCTTGTTGATAAAGTTCCTGATTGATTCGTATTGAAGTACTAACCGACATTTTCTGAATCCTTGTTGAGTGTGACTACATTTGTGGTAGAAGTATAGCGAATATTTTATAAAAGCAGAAATGCGCCACCACACACTCCTCTACCTCTCGAAATTCCCCAACCAGGCTGGCTTTCGGACGCTTGTATAATCCCCTGAATTTAAGTATCGTAATGGATAGTTTCTCATCTTGGGGGTGCTGAATCATTTGGGCTCTGTTGCAGGACAAAAGAGGAGGCTGAGAATAAACCCTTGTAACTTGATGCAGGTAATGCTGACGCAAGAAAAGATGAAGCCGGCTCTGTGTTTACTGATCGCCCCCACTCTTCCCGCTTCTCTCTGGCGCACCGTCTGCCTCTTTAACCATACCGAAAAACATGAATTGTCCGGAGAAGCACAGTAACAGCATCCCGTCAGAAAAATTTTATGTCAATGGCTCCCTTTTTCCGATTGAAGTCGGCATGAAAAGGCTGAAGCTGAGCAGAACCTACATTTGCAACAATCAGGAGTTCTCTTCCTTCCCTCTTTATGATACCAGCGGCCCCTCTGCTGATCCATCAATCACCATTGACCCTGAACAGGGGCTTCCACCCATACGGGAGAGCTGGGGCTTTCGGCGCGAAGCGAAAGCGGGTTCCGCCATCACCCAGATGCATTTTGCCCGGAAGGGAGTCATTACTCCAGAGATGGAATATGTCGCCATCAGGGAGAACCAGCAGCTTGATGAGTGGATCCGCTCGTTTTCGAGAGGAGGGGTAAAGGTTGCTCCGATAACGCCGGAGTTTGTCCGCCAGGAGATCGCCGAGGGGAGGGCCATCATTCCGGCCAACATCAACCATCCGGAGCTTGAGCCGATGATTATCGGCCGGAAGTTCCGCGTCAAGATCAATTCCAATATCGGCAACTCCGCGCTTGGCTCCTCGATTGAGGAAGAGGTGGAAAAGGCTGTATGGTCGTGCCGCTGGGGGGCTGATACCGTTATGGATCTCAGTACGGGCGCCAATATCCATCAAACCCGCCAGTGGATTTTGAGAAACTCCCCTGTCCCGATTGGAACGGTCCCCATCTATCAGGCGCTTGAAAAGGCCGGTGGCAAGGCTGAAGCGCTGACATGGGAGCTCTATCGCGATACCCTGATTGAGCAGGCTGAACAGGGTGTTGACTACTTTACCATTCATGCGGGCATCCTGCAAGAGCATCTTCCCTTTGCTGAAAAGCGGCTGACCGGCATTGTCTCCCGTGGAGGTTCAATCATGGCAAAGTGGTGCAAGTACCATAAGCAGGAGAACTTTCTCTACACCCGGTTTGAAGAGATCTGCGAGATCTTGCAGCGCTATGACGTTGCTGTCTCGCTTGGCGATGCCCTCCGGCCCGGCTCAATATTTGATGCCAACGACGAAGCGCAGTTCGGTGAACTCAAGGTGCTCGGTGAACTGACCAAGGTTGCATGGAAATATGAGGTGCAGGTGATGATTGAGGGACCCGGACACGTTCCGCTCCACATGATCAGGGAGAACATGGATAAAGAGCTTGAGTACTGCCACGAGGCCCCCTTTTACACCCTCGGGCCGCTGATTACCGATATTGCTGCCGGGTATGACCATATCAACTCAGCCATCGGCGGCGCGCTGATTGCAAGCTATGGCTGTTCGATGCTCTGTTATGTCACCCCGAAGGAGCATCTTGGCCTGCCAGACCGCAATGATGTGCGCGAAGGAGTTATTGCCCACAAGGTTGCTGCCCATGGCGCCGATCTGGCCAAGGGAGATCCTGTTGCCTGGCTCCATGATGAGCTGATGAGCAGGGCGAGGTATGCGTTTGCCTGGGAAGACCAGTTCAACCTTTCGCTTGACCCGGTAAAAACCCGTGAGGTGCATTCGCAAAGCATGGCCGCAAGCGGTCACACGGAAAAAAACCCGGATTTCTGCACCATGTGCGGACCTGATTTCTGTTCAATGAAAAAGTCGAAAGAAGCTGCTGAGCAGGAGTGAGTCAAGAAAAGAAGTGATAATTGACAGCGGACAAGAAGGCCACTGTCAATTGATCATACAAAAAACTTACAGTGACGCAGCTTTGACAATTGCGGCGAAATCTTCGGCGTTGAGACTGGCTCCGCCAATAAGTCCACCATCAATGTTCGGCATGGCAAAGAGTTCAGCCGCATTGGATGGCTTCACACTTCCGCCGTACTGGATACGAACTTTATCTGCGGCTGGCTGCCCGTAGAGTTCCGTGACGAGCGTGCGGATAAAGAGATGTACCTCTTCAGCCTGTGCAGAGCTTGCCGTTTTTCCTGTGCCGATTGCCCAGACTGGCTCGTAGGCAATAACAATGGCGCTGATATCGCTGATACCCTCGAGTCCTTCCCTGACCTGGGAGGAGATGACGGTTTCCATAACGCCTGATTCGCGCTCTGCAAGTGTTTCACCCACACAGAGAATAACCTTCAGCCCTTCCGACAAGGCCTTTTTCACCCTCAAATTGACGGTGGCATTGGTTTCGCCGAAATACTGGCGGCGCTCGGAATGGCCAATAATAACTGAAGAACAGCCAACAGCAAGAATCATTCTGGCCGATACCTCTCCGGTAAATGCTCCATCATTTTCATAATGGCAGTTCTGGGCAACAAGCTGCACCTCAGTTCCTGCAATCACCTTTTCTGTTGCATCAAGGGCAAGATAGGTCGGGGCAATACCAACCTCACAGCCTGAAAATCCTTCACCAAGTGCCGCAACGACATCCGTTGCCAACTGCACCGATTCGGCAACAGTGTTATTCATTTTCCAATTGCCAACTACAATTTTTCTACGCATAACTTTTAATAATCCGTTTTTATTTCACAGTATATCCGATCAATCTGATTAAGGGCGAAGCGATGTTTTCCTGAACGGGCATCCTTGAGTTTCAGTTCACTGCTGTCGACAGCAATTACTTTTCCATGCCACACTCTTGCTTCGTTGGTGACCAGGTTAACCTCACGATTCAGCAGATCCTGATTTCCGCCGATCCTGTCCTGACGATAGATGACTTGACGTTTCCCCATGGGAGAGCTGATTTAACTGGTTTTTGGTTGGCCCCTATTTAACGAAAATCTCCAATATCTCATAGTGAAGTTCTCCTTTGGGAACCACTATCTGAACTTTTTCCCCTACTGCTTTTCCGATAAGTGCCCTTCCGACTGGAGAGCGAACGGAGATCTTGCCTGAATCGGTATCCGCCTCTTCGGAAGAGACCAGCGTATATTCAATAATCTCTGTTGGATCATCAAGATTGCGGAGCTTTACGGAGGTAAGAATGTAGACCTTGTCGGTTTTGATCTGTTTCGGATCAAGAATCGTGGCCGATGCGAGCTTGTTTTCGAGATCGGCAATACGCGCCTCAGTATGTGACTGCGCCTCGCGAGCTGCATCGTACTCCGCATTTTCGCTGAGATCGCCATGAGCTCTTGCTTCAGCAATTTTTTCCAGAACTTCCCTTCTGGTTTGATGAACCAGCACGTATAATTCTTCTTTCAGCCGGTTATATCCATCATTTGTCAGGTAGATTCTGTCGGTCATCTCATGTGCTGTTTTTGTTTAAAATAAAAGAAAATAACTCTATAAAAGCAATTTTCCGGGGCAAATGGACAGGATGGTAAACAAAAAAAAGTAAAGTCAGTGCCGAGCAACTGACTTTACTTCAGTTCAATGTACCATTCTTAATCTTTCAGGCAAAAAAAAGTTTACACATTAAAAGCAAAATAGACGGTATTGCCAAAGGCACTGTACTCGGCAAACAACGTTACCGTCTGGCGGTTACGTGAAAGACTGATATCACCAGCAGGTATTTCACGATTGCTTGTTTCTTGTTCATCGGTTCTGTAAGGTTTTATGTTTACGGTGCTGATAAAGCCTCAATATTTTCAACAGCAGTTATTCCTGCCTTCATTTTATTCATGGTCTCTTCGTATTCTGACTCTGGTATTGAATCGGCCACAATGCCACCGGCGGCCTGAAAATAGATGGTGTTGTCCTCTATCACCATGGTCCGGATTGCAATCGCGGTCTTGAGATTCCCCTTGAAATCAAGGAATCCAACGGCGCCACCATACAGACCCCTTTTCTCCTTTTCAAGTTCATAAATGATCTCCATGGCACGAACCTTTGGCGCACCGGTAAGGGTGCCTGCAGGAAAACAGGACCAGAAAGCATCCATGGTGCCAAGTTCATCACGAAGTTCGCCGCGCACATTACTGACAATATGCATCACGTGCGAATATTTTTCAATAACCATCATCTCATTAGTTTCGACCGTGCCGATTTTGGCAATTCTGCCGATATCGTTCCGGCTCAAATCAATCAGCATCAAATGCTCCGCAAGCTCTTTTTCATCAGCAAGCAGGTCACGGGCGTTCTGTTCATCCTCTTCAAAACTCAGACCACGGTGCCTTGTGCCTGCAATTGGCCGGGTATCGACGATGCGGCGACCCTTGCTGTCACGTTCAACCTTTACCAGCAGTTCAGGTGATGAACCAACAATCTCAAACTCCCGCATGTTGAAGTAGTAGAGATAGGGGGAAGGATTGACGGTTCTCAGCATCCGGTAGACGTCGAAAGGACGGGTATTGAGAGGGCGACGGAGGCGCTGTGAAATCTGTACCTGAAAAATATCTCCCGCCAGAATATACTCTTTGGCCTTTCCTACCTTCTCCAGATACTCCTCTCTCGTCGTGTTGGAGAGTACCTGCTCCGGTCGCTCAGAGCGGAAAGCAATCTCTTCGCGCTGAAGCGGACGGAACATCTGTTCAGCAATCAGCTCTATTTTTTGCAGCGCGAGCGGCTTGTCGGCCTCGTCAAGGTAGTTGGAAACAATGAAGACCTTGCGCATGATATTGTCGAAAACCACCAGCGTATCGCAGAAGAGCAAAAAAATATCAGGCATTCCTGCCGGATCGGGAAGTTCAGGCTTTGGAATCTTTTCGACAAGATGCATGGCATCGTAACCGAAATAGCCAAAGACACCGGAGGTGATCATTTGGGGTGCACCGTTCTTTTTTCGTGGTATCTCCTCAGTATCAAATGCGGCTAGCATGCGGTCAATCTTCAGACGAAGATTTGTCTCCTGTTCGGCAATTCGGCGGAGATCGCTGAATTTTTCATCAAGAATCTGAAGTTCTGCCGGCCCGTCAACAAAACCTTTCAGGATAGCGACCGGGTCTATGGCGATATAGGAAAAACGGGCAAGAAGTTCCTCGCCCTCCACCGATTCAAGCAGGCAGGAAAAGGGACGCTGCAGTTTAAGATAGACTGAAACCGGCGTCTCGGTATCAGCATGAACTTCCTTGTAAAGCGGCTTGAGACAATAGGGAGCATGCCGTTGATATTCTGGCATAAAAGCAGTGAGCTGAATTAGTTATTGTTTACCTTGTCACCATATCGTGCAATAAAGAGAAATATTTTGTATCGTGAAACCATCAAATCCGGCGATACTTTCCGGAAATGGACGAAACCAAGAAGTAATCATGACGGCCCGATTTACTCACAAAAAATTCATGATAAACTGGCTGAAAGCGCTCATGCTCTCCCCCGGTATGCTCTTCCCTGCAGGATATCTTCTAGTCTACCTCTCCATCAATATCTATCTGAATGCCGATTTCAAAGAGAACCTTGCCCAATCAGTAAGCAAGGCAACCGGCAATACCTGGCAGATCAGCATCAAATCACTGAAACCAGGTCTCGTGCTTAACTCGGTCACACTCAATCATATTGAACTGACGCCGGTAGCCAAACCTGAAATCAGCGGGCAAAAGAGCAATCATGCCATTTCCATCAAAACCCTCGAAATACCCTTCCCCGAGCTTGAGAAACTTCTTTTCAGCTCAAAAGAACGCCTGGCGTCAACAAAAACAGTGTGCGCAAGAATTCTTGCTGACGAGCGTCTCGTTCAATGAACAACCAACCCTGTCCGCTCCAGTCTGATAGAACCAAGCTTGCCAAGAGGATCAGTCAGTATTGAGATATCGGGATCCCATGACCAGTAGACCATCATCGCCTGGCCGACGAGATCCTTTTCCGGCAAAAAGCCCCAGAAACGGCTGTCGAGACTGTTGTCGCGGTTATCGCCCATAGCAAAGTAGTAGTTTTCATGAACCGTATATTGCTGGGCCGGAGAACCGTCGATAAAAACTTCCCTGCCCTGCATACTTACATCGTGCCCCTCGTCGGCAATAAGCGAACTGTAGAGCGGAAATGTTAACGCACTCAGCCGAACAACATCTCCCTTACGGGGGATACGTATCGGGCCGTAGTTGTCCTTGTTGAAATTTGAAAACTGAGGAAAAATGGAATAATCCGTTTCTCCCGCAGGCACGCGACTTCCAATAAACTGTGCATGTACAGGCAAAGTAGACGGCTTCCTGTTTATCGAGAGCTGCTGGTCATGAATCTCAAGGGTATCTCCACTGACGGCAACACAACGCTTGATATAGTTGAGTGAACGATCCTTGGGAAACTTGAAGACGATGATATCGCCGCGTTCAACCTTCTTGACTCCTGAAAGACGAATTTCGGTAAAAGGGATTTTCGGTCCGTAAACATATTTATTGACAAACAAAAAATCACCCGCAAGCAACGTCCTCTCCATCGATCCAGTAGGAATACGGTATGACTCAACAACAAATACACGAAGAACAGTGGCAAATATCGCCGCTATAACGAGAGCTTCCATCCACTCCCGCGAATGCTTTTTTTCCGGTTTACCTTTCTGAATATTCAATACCGTATTGTTTTTATCGTTAAAATAAAATTGGGACAGGATTTCATCCTATTCGTCAATATTTAATAATGCAAGGAAAGCCTCCTGCGGCACCTCTACCCTGCCGACCTGTTTCATCCTCTTTTTACCCTCTTTCTGTTTTTCAAGCAGCTTGCGCTTTCGACTGATATCGCCGCCATAACATTTGGCAAGGACGTTCTTGCGCATCGCCGATATGGTTTCGCGCGAAATTACCTTGCTGCCGATGGCCGCCTGGATGGCAACTTCATACATCTGCTTCGGAATAATCCCTTTCAGCTTCAGACAGAGTTTCTTGCCCCAGTCATAGGCTTTTGAGCGGTGGACAACAATGGAGAGTGCATCAACCGCTTCACCGTTCAGCAGCACATCAAGCTTCACCAGATCAGATTCACGGTATCCGATGTATTCGTAATCCATTGAGGCATATCCTTTGGAAATGGATTTGAGACGGTCGTGAAAATCAAAGACAATTTCGGCCAGAGGAAACTCAAAATGCATGATCACTCTTGTGGTATCGAGATAATCGGTATTCTTGTACTCCCCACGACGTTCCATGCCAAGCTTCATGATATTGCCGATGTAGTCGGAACGCGTAATGATCTGCATGGTTACATAGGGCTCTTCAACCAGACTCAACCGTCCAGTCTCGGGCATCTTGGAGGGATTATCGACTATAACAACCTCATTGTTGGTCATGACAACCCGGTACTCGACGTTCGGAACCGTGGTGATAATATTGACATCGTATTCCCGCTCCAGACGCTCCTGAATGATCTCCATATGGAGAAGACCGAGAAATCCGCACCTGAATCCGAAACCAAGGGCTACGGAGGTTTCAGGGGTATAGACCAGCGATGCATCGTTCAGCGCAAGCTTTTCGAGCGACTCACGAAGATCCTCAAATTCATTCGAGTTGATCGGATAGAGTCCGCTGAAGACCATCGGCTTGACCTCCTTGTAGCCTGCAAGACGCTCGTGAGCAGGATTGTCGGCAAGCGTGACGGTATCTCCAACCTTGGCATCCTTGACATCCTTGATGGAGCAGATCAGATAACCGACATCTCCGGATTCAAGAGAAGATTTCGGCTGCCGTTTCATGCTCATGGTGCCGATTTCATCAGCAAGAAAAATCTTGTTGCTGGCAAAAAATTTGACCCTGTCGCCCTTTTTAAGCGATCCCTCCACAATACGAAGGTAAATCACCGCACCCCGATAAGCATCGAAGACCGAGTCAAAAATCAGTGCCCGCAAGGGAAGGTGATTGTTGTCGGCGGGGGCAGGAATCCGCTTGACAATAGCCTCAATAAGTACATCAACCCCGATACCGGCTTTGGCTGAAACCTGGATGATCTCATCACGCTCGATACCGATAAGATCCATGATTTGACGGGCAACACCCTCGACATCTGATGAGGGAAGATCAATTTTATTGATCACCGGAATAATATCGAGTCCGGCATCGAGAGCAAGATAGAGATTGGCAATGGTCTGGGCCTCTACTCCCTGGGTGGCATCAACAATAAGAAGAGCCCCTTCACAGGCAGCAAGAGAGCGTGAGACTTCATAACTGAAATCGACATGACCCGGAGTATCAATAAGATTCAAGGTATACTCCAGGCCGTCTGCCGCCTTGTACTTCATCTGAATGGCATGACTTTTAATGGTAATGCCACGCTCCCGCTCCAGATCCATATCATCAAGAACCTGTGCGGAGGCCATTTGCGTGCGGTCAAGCGTATGAGTTATTTCCAGCAGGCGGTCAGCCAGTGTGGATTTTCCGTGATCGATATGTGCGATAATGCAGAAGTTCCGGATGCGGTTAACTTCTGTACTGGACAATGCCATAAAAAAAGCGTTTTATGCTAATAAAAAATTCAAGTTGAGCCAATATAACCAATTAATACGATTGTGACAGGACCGACTCGCTACACGAAAAGCGAAGAGGCCGCATCACTGCGGAACCCTCGGAGAAATTCAGTCGCTTCCATAGGTTTGCGACCTTCAAGCTGCAGCGAGAGCAGTTCAATCCAGCCATCGGAACCTTTGGCATAGAGTCTATTCTGATCGACAAGGAGCGTCCCCGGAGCTGCCGAGAGGGCTTCAGGCAAATGCCCTGCCGGAGCAGCCCTGAACAGCTTCATGGTTTTACCCTTTAACATGGTCCATGCCGCAGGCTTCATGGCAAGACCCCTGATAAAATCATGGATTGCCGCAACCGGCTGAGACCAGACAATCCGAGTATTGTCGCGGGTAAGCTTGGGGGCTCTTGAAGCAAGCGAGTCGTCCTGACCAGACACCGCCACACTGCCTGACGCGATCAAATGCAGGGTATCAACCACTACTTGAGCACCAATCACGGCAAGGCGACGGGCAAGATCGGAAGCATTTTCAGCAAGATCTATCGGGGTTTTTTCCTGCATGATGACATTGCCGGTATCGACACGCTGCTGGAGAAAAAAGGTTGTGACACCGGTTTCCTTTTCTCCCTTGATAATGGACCAGTTGATGGGTGCTGCACCGCGATAGGCCGGCAAAAGAGAGGCATGCAGGTTAAAGGCGCCAAGAACAGCCCGCTCGTAGACCGCAGGGGGCAGAATACGGAATGCGGCAACAACGATGATGTCAGCCTTGCAACCGGCAACAGTTTCCGCAAAATCCGGGCGGGTAACATCATCAACTTCAAAAATGGGAAGAGCAAGTGAAAGTGCAGCCGTTTTCACCGCCGAAGGCTCCGAATCGGCATGCTTGCTCCTTCGAGGCTTGTCTGATCCGGTGACAACAAGAACAATCTCAAACTCATTTTTTCGGGCCGCAATAGCCTGCAGCGAAGGAACGGCAAACTCCGGCGTTCCCATAAAGATAATCCGCATGGCACTCAAGCGTGTTTAGGTACCGTTACAAGTTTAGGCGCAACAACAGGGTACTCTGTATTGACAGTACCGGAAGCGATCGCCTCCAGCTCCTTCTGAATTTTTTTTCGATCCCGCTTCTCCATCCGGTCAACAAAAAGAGTTCCATCGAGGTGATCGATCTCATGCTGAAGCGCCCTGGCAAGCATGCCAGAAAACTCCCCGGTTCGCTCTCCAAAATGCTCATCACGATATTTTAACGTAATAACCGATGGCCGCTCAACATCCCCCTGAACGCCAGGAACGCTTAAGCACCCCTCTTCCATGTCACAATAACCTTTGACCGAAAGAATATAAGGGTTAATGACCACCATCGGTTTTTCATGCTCGTACTCGCCTATACAAGAAAGATCAAGCACAAGCAACCGGATCGAATGTCCTACCTGGGGGGCGGCCAAACCTATACCTGAAGCATTGCGCATCGACTCGAACATGGAGGCTACAAGCTCTTCAATCCCGCTGTCAACTCCTTTCAGCGGTTTAGCTTTCTGTCGAAGAATATCATCACTATAAATATTGATCGGTAAAATCATACGGTTTTATTTAAATGCAGGTCGAGCCTTCAAGATATTTCGTGAATATAATTGGCAAATTCTGGAAAAAAAGACTCTTCCTCGAAGATTTTCAATTTTTATGGGCTTCAAAGCCAAGGGCTACAGGGTTCCAGCATCACGGCAGTATTGAAGAATAGCCTCATTAATGATGTTTTTTAACATTTCCGGTTCAACCGGCTTTGTAACAAAACGGAAGACGTCGCCGGGGTTGCTGGATTCAGTTAGCTGCTCAATATTATTATGACCGGAGATGATAACATGAATAATTTCCGGATACCGTTTTTTAATTCTTTTCATCAGTTCCAGGCCATTCATGCCCGGCATATTAAAATCGGAAATAACAATGGCAACAGGGTTGCATGCAAGCAGTTCAAGCGCTGTTATAGCGTTTTCCGCAAAGAGTTTCCGGTATGGTTCCTTTCGGAGCAAACGGTTTAGCGAGCTAAGGATATCAGCTTCATCATCAATAAAAAGCACCGTGATATCAGCGAGATTGGTTGTGTTGCTCATGTTGCTCCAGCTTCGCTCCTTGTTTTCAGTGGAAGAGACCGGGTAAAGGGACTTTTGGTAACGTATAAGCTCCGCTTATGTGAAGCAATGGCACGAGCACTTCAGAATCAGATTGAGATAACCCTGATTGCTCTTCTCGGGATTGCAGTGGAGTGCCGGATTGAGTGAGCTTCACGAGAGTCCTGATTGTTGTATTCACCGTATAATCAGTTGCTGATAATTGCCTGATCCTGTCAAATCAACATAAGATTATCTTTTTGTTTCAGCAACTGCAACAACAATCCAGCTCTTTTGCTCCATAAATGCAAAAACCCCGCTTTTGCGGGGTTTGTTGCGGAGAGGGAGGGATTCGAACCCTCGGTAGCCCTATAAGAACTACGTCGGTTTAGCAAACCGGTGCCTTCAGCCGCTCGGCCACCTCTCCAGTATGTGACTTGCGCGGAGGATGAGGGACTCGAACCCCCATGGGCGTGAACCCGGCAGTTTTCAAGACTGCTGCCTTACCAATTAGGCAAATCCTCCTTTTTACGTCTATCTCCAATCAAGAACAGGGTATGAAGATAGCAAATCCTTCCGATAATTATAAAAAAAGAGTTACAAAATTATCGACAATGTTTCTGGCGGTGCTGGGAGTCATCCGATCACATCTCTTTGCCACCAAAGCTCACTGCTAACAGGGAAATTATCAGGGAATAACGCAGAATTCTCCTCCATGAAACCCTGCAGACCCCTCTATTTCCTCAGTTGCGAGGGCGAATATAAAAAATTATCAGGGAATAACAGTGAATTTAATTTCAGCAAAAAAACATTCGCGAACTCAGCCATGCGCTCTTCAATGATGATGGGCATTTCGTGCCAAAATCCCCCACTTCACCTATCGCGGTCGCAAGAAATCGCTCAACAACGAACAGGTTATTGAAATGAAACTCCGTATTTGGCCTCCCCCGGTTTTGCATGCTCTCCCAGTTGCGCAATGTTTGATTTGGTATTGGGGACTTTCTGGGGGTACGGTTTGCTTTCTTCCAGAATATTCTGGGGCTTAGCAGGCAATTTAGTCCGTTTCGTGAGCAGACCCCGGGGTGACTTCGTTGGTTGCGGCTTCACCGGCATACAGATAACTTAACACCGAGGCATTACTGCGTTTTTGTTGTTCCTGACCAGCATATAGCACCACTTTTTTCACGACACGTTCACCAAAAATAGCAGCAACTTTATTGAGTTGTATGAAACTCTCCTGATTAATCGTCTGCGATGACTTGATTTCGAAGAGCCTTATCATATTACCCGCTTCCATCAGAACATCAACTTCCAGTCCACTGCTGTCGCGATAAAAATGAAGGTTTGCTGCCAGGCCAGCATTGATGCGAGCCTTGAGCATTTCAAGAACCACCAGATTTTCAAACAGCGATCCTCGCAAGGGATGAGCTTGCAGATGTGACTCCTGCGTTATTCCGATCAGCCAGGACGCCAAACCTACATCGTAAAAATAGAGTTTTGGTGACTTTGTCAATCGTTTTCCGACATTGGCAAACCACGGGGGAAGTAAAAAAACAATATAGGAGGCCTCAAGCAGGGTAAGCCAGCTTTTTGCTGTCACACTTGAAACCCCGGCATCAGCAGCAAGAGATTGCAGGTTGAGCAGTTGTCCCACTCTTCCTGCTGCCAGGCGGACAAAGTTTTCAAATTGCCGGATAGAGCGTAATTGTATCAACTCCCGCAAATCGCGTTCAACATAGGTGGCAAAATAATCTCCGAGCATGACTGCCGGATCAAGGTGATCTGCATGAATCCGCGGATAGCCACCAGCGAACAGGAGATGATCAACACCAGTGGTTACCCCTGCATCACACTGTTCAGCAACAGATAACGGCAACAGCTTCAAAAGCGCTGTTCTTCCGGCAAGTGACTGACTGATATGGCGGCTCAATTCAAATTGATGGCTTCCGGTCAGAATAAATTCACCAGCAATTTTGTGTTCATCAACTCGAACCTGAATCCATGAAAGCAACTCAGGAACACGCTGCACTTCATCAAGAACGGCACCCTTTGGAAACTGGGCCAAAAATCCTGCTGGATCATGCTGTGCAAAATTACGAATATCAGGCCTCTCCAGATTGCTGTAAGGTTTTTCAGGAAAAGCCGTTCTGCAAAGAGTGGTTTTCCCTGATTGCCTTGGACCGGTAAGCGTTACAACAGGATATTCCAAGGCCCGACTCTGCAGGACAGACATGAGATGACGCACAATCATTGTATGCAATATTAAAGTTTTACCTTAATATTGCATACATAGAAGCAAAAACCAAGAAAATTTACACCCAACCTTCATTCTACCATCCATCAAGCTACAGTATCAAGATTTTTGAAGCTCTTTTATCAAAAAGTCTGAGCATGATATTTTCTCCAGATCGTTAGCAGACCCCTTGTTGCCCTCATCATTCATCAGGTAAGGGGGAAAAAGCTAAAAAAACTTGTAAAAAAGTATCCAAATAGATACCATAGGAGTATAATATGAATACTTTTATTCGATCATCCTCTTTTGATGCATGGTTGTCGGGTCTTTCAGACCTGAAGGCGAAAGCCAGAATCCTGGCCCGCCTTCAGAGTGCAATCCATGGGAACTTTGGCGACTCTGAACCTGTGGGTGAAGGCATTTCAGAAATACTCAATGCGGATTCATGTCGGTGCGGGTTATCGGGTCTATTACATTCAAACAGGAACAACCGTTTACCTTTTGTTGGCTGGCGGTGACAAGTCAACACAGCGGAAAGATATTACCCATGCGAAGAAAATAGCTCGTGAACTAAAGGAAGAGAAACCATGAAAACGACATACGCAACATTCGACATAGCGGATTATCTCGATAACGATGAGGTTATTACCGAATATCTTTCTGTGGCCGCTGAAGACACCAACCCTGACGTCTTCATCGCTGCGCTTGGTGACGTAGCAAAGGCTCGTGGCATGGCGCAAATTGCCAAAGATGCGGGTCTCGTGCAGAGAAAGCCTCTACAAGGCGTTACGTCAGGGCGCACATCCTCGCTTTAACACGATAAATGCCATTCTTCGTGCCCTTGGTGTGAAAATCGCGGTTGTTTCGGCTCACCGCTCCTGATTCATAAGGCATTCATTATCATCACTCTCTCTTGCCGGAGTTGCATGATGATGTAAATATGACCGCCCGTGCTGCTGATAAACGTCTCCTTGCCCACACAAAAGATGCAACGTTAAGAGGGATACCCATGCTGGATGGATTTCTCCCGAGAACAAGCCGCATTGATTAGCGCA
The DNA here is from genome assembly GCA_903820085.1 of uncultured Chlorobiaceae bacterium. Classification (GTDB taxonomy): domain Bacteria; phylum Bacteroidota; class Chlorobiia; order Chlorobiales; family Chlorobiaceae; genus Chlorobium. The sequence continues at coordinate 25,220 of CAIJGA010000024.1, read as the reverse complement.
ACCTCTATAAGAAAGCTTGCGGAGTGATTTAACGGGATACTCTGATATCATTGCTTTCTTTCTGTAAACCAGGTTTTTCCTTTTTCTGTTATTCTGTATTTTTGCAGGTTGCTTCGTGGTTTATCACGGAATGGTCATTTCAATCAATCCTGCCATGATGAGCGGGTTAATGACTTGGTGCTGACTTAGTGCCAACTTGGTGCCGACTTGCGCGGGAATGTTCTCATATGTCGGGACAGCTTACCCATCACAAAGTCTATTGCTGCGTCAACCAGTTCGAAAAGGTCGCCTTTATAGACTTGATAGGAGGGAATCGGTTTCCTTACCTGGGATCCGTGAAAGTGGAGGCATTTGACTTCGGATGAAAGCAGAAAGCGCTGCAGGAAGAATAGAGGGAAAAGGGATTCTCAGTCGAATTCATTATACACAGAAGCCCGCGTGCAGCGGGCTTCTTCGATAGCTAAATTGCTATTTATGAATATCTTGGACTTCCTGGCGGAGAGGGAGGGATTCGAACCCTCGAGGGCTGTGACACCCTACCCGCTTTCCAGGCGAGCGCACTAGACCAACTATGCGACCTCTCCCTAATAATATATGGCCTTTAATTTACACTCTATTTTTGATTTTCAAAACTCATTCTCTTACTCAGTGGCTTTTTAAGGACAACGTTACTTCAATGTTAATTTTGAATATTTCGTTTTATCTGGCGAATGTTTACCGCTATTAACATTACCGTTCTATGCTCACTTTTCGTAAATTGGCGAAATTGATTTTACAGCCATCCACTTATCCCGTGCCCTGCCCATGAAGAAGATTCTCTATGAAGCGCTGACGTTTGACGATGTTCTTCTTATCCCTGCATATTCCAGCGTTCTTCCAAAAGAAACAACCACTGAAAGCAGGCTCACCAAAACAATCACGCTTAAGATACCTCTGGTAAGCGCCGCAATGGACACGGTGACCGAATCAGGCCTTGCCATTGCCCTGGCGCGTGCAGGCGGCATCGGCATTATCCACAAGAACCTGACCATTGAGGAGCAGGCGCGGGAAGTAGCAAAGGTAAAGCGGTATGAGAGCGGTATCATCCGCAATCCGTTTACCCTCTATGAGGATGCCACGATGCAGGATGCGCTTGATCTCATGCTTCGTCATTCCATTTCAGGCATTCCCGTTATTGCCCGCCCGGAATTTGAAGGGAGTTCAGACAGGAAGCTTAAGGGAATTGTCACCAACAGGGATCTTCGCATTAAACCTGAACTGGATGCGAAAATCGCCAACATCATGACCAGCAAAAACCTCATCACCGCCCGTGAGGATGTTGATCTTCAAAAAGCGGAGGACATTCTGCTGTCCAACAAGATCGAAAAACTGCTGATTACCGATACGGAAGGAAACCTGAAAGGGCTGATTACCTTCAAGGATATCCAGCAACGAAAACAGTTTCCGAATGCCTGCAAGGACTCGCAAGGGCACTTGAGAGTCGGTGCTGCCGTTGGTATCAGCGCCAATACTCCTCAAAGAGTCAGTGCTCTGGTTGAAGCCGGTGTTGATATCATTGCCGTTGATACCGCCCACGGCCACAGCAAGGCTGTGCTTGATATGGTCAAGCGCATCAAGAAAGACTATCCTGACCTGCAAGTCATCGCCGGCAATGTTGCAACTCCTGAAGCCGTCAGAGACCTTATCGCCGCTGGCGCCGACTGCGTAAAAGTCGGTATCGGGCCTGGAAGTATCTGTACCACCCGTATTGTGGCCGGTGTCGGCATGCCTCAACTGACCGCCATCTTGAACTGTGCAGAAGAGGCGGCCAAAACCAATACGCCAATCATTGCGGATGGCGGCATCAAATACAGCGGTGATATTGCCAAAGCTCTCGCCGCAGGTGCAGATTCTATCATGATCGGGAGTATTTTTGCCGGAACCGATGAAAGTCCCGGTGAAACGATTCTCTATGAAGGAAGGAAATTCAAGACCTATCGCGGCATGGGCTCTCTGGGTGCCATGTCTGAACCTGAAGGAAGCAGCGACCGCTATTTTCAGGACGCATCAAGTGAGTCGAAGAAATATGTGCCGGAGGGGATTGAGGGACGTATCCCGGCAAAGGGAAGCCTTGATGAAGTGGTCTACCAGTTGATCGGGGGGTTGAAATCTGCAATGGGGTACTGTGGAGTAACCTGCATTGAGGAGCTGAAAAACAACACCAAATTTGTACGCATAACATCGGCTGGTCTCAGGGAGAGCCACCCGCATGATGTCAAGATTACCAAGGAAGCACCGAATTATTCGACGACCATGTAAGGGGATTCGAATAAGCTGGACCAAACACAAAGTGGCGGGCTTATCCCGCCACTCCTGGCAATACGCATCCCCCTCTCGGCAAATTATTCGTTATCCGTCAACCCTTCGAGGCGGTCTTCCAAATCAGCATAGATCTCCTGTAACTCATCAATCATGCTCTGGTCGGCTTTCCACATGCCTCGTCCGTTCGCCTCAAGCATACGGCCGACAATGTTCTTGATTGCCTGGGGATTAAGTGTTGCAAGGCGCTCCCGCATTTCGGGGTCAAGCGCATAGGTCTCGGCCGTTTTTTTGTAGACCCAGTCGTCAACACTCTTGGTTACAGCGTCCCAGCCAAGCATATAGGTGACGCGGTTGCTGATTTCTCCGGCGCCGCTATGGCCATGCTTGAGCATCCCTTCAAACCACTTTGGGTTAAGCAATTTTGAACGGTACTCGATACGCAACGATTTGTCGGCATCATCAACCTTGATATCGGAGGTAAACGATTCAACGTAGTTGAGCTTGACATCGCCGCCCTTGGTGTTCCTGCGGCGTGCGGCAAGCTGCAGCGATCCGGAGGATGAGAAATAATGGTCGATATCAGAAATGCCAAATTCGGTAGAGTCAACCTGATGCACCACCCGGTCAACCGACCCAAGAAGTTTCTGCAGAATGCCGGACTCGTTCCCGCCTTTTCTTCCGCCACCGTAGGCACTGCTGTTGCGGCGGATAAAGAGATCATCCAAATCGCCCTCCGTATCCCAGGCAGAGTCCTCAATCATATCATCAACATAAGTACCATAGGCGCCGGGGGCCTGGGTAAACTGGCGGGCTGTGGCGCTCTCGTACTCCATGCCGGAAGCAAGCGCTTCATCAACATGTTTTTTGACATAGTTCATCTCAACCGGCTCATCAGCTTTGGCGGCTTCCTTGACAAGGCGGTCAAGCTGATCCATGAGAAGACCAAAGGCGTCACGGAAAATCGGACTGAGCTGCATCAGCACATCAATACGCGGACGACGAAGCTTGTCGAGCGACACCAGACTGTAGTGACTGATTTTGCCGAAAGCGTCGTAGGAGGGTTCCCCGCCGAGCAGCCTGATGACAACAGCAACTGCCTCACCCTTGGTTTTGATGGTATCGAGACCCCAGAGCACCTGGGCTATGGTTTCGGGATATTGTCCATCATTTTCCTCAAGATGCTTTTTGACGATGCTGTCGGCAATAAGCGTCCCCCGCTTGAAAGCCAGTACCGAAGGGATTCTCCACGGGTCGATAGAGTGGATGTTGCGGCCTGAAGGGAGCACATTGATACCGTCGCGCACCAGGTCACCGCCAGGGCCGGAAGAGATATAACGGCCACAGAGAACCTTCATCAGGGAGTCCAGCTCACCGGTATTGTCGCGAAGCGCAAACAGAAGCTGCGATCCTTCCCTGATCAACTGGTCGATAAACGCTGAATAGTCAGCAGGAATGCGAGCTCCTCCTGTAATCACAGCAAAGGCACTGGCGGCATTTTTCCGGTCAAACAGCACCTGCTGAACAAAATCACGGCAGGAGGTATCAACCCATTCGCGCAGGCGGATAGCCTCTTCCTCGCCCTTTCTTGATCGACTGGTCAACTCTTCATAACTTCTAAAGTGCCCGTTTTTCCCGGATGCACTCATGAGCAGAGAGGGTATCGTCCGTCCATCCTCCTCCCGATTTTTAAGGGTTTCGGTGACGGTAATAATCTGTGCCTCCAGCGGACTGGCTTCACCAAAAACATGAAGGGAGTTGGAAATCAGGCGATTTTCAAGTTCGCTGACATAAATATAGAGTCTGCTGACATAATCACTAAACTCTTCGCTTTCACGGCGGGGGCAATCATCGGTCAGATTGAGCAGTTCGGCTTTCTGCATAATGGCTTCTTCAAAGCCCGACGCATCAGTCTCCCCATTGACGGAAGCTGAGGCGGAAGCTGAAAAAATTCTCTCTCTAAAATCAACCAGCAGCTCTTTCAGTGCAGGCAGCTCCTTGTAGAGACCGGCACGCGATAGCGGCGGGACAACATGAGAAACCATGGTGGCCAGACCGCGCCGTTTTGCAATGGTGGACTCGCTGGGATTGTTCACCGGATAGATGTAGATATGCGGCACCTCTCCCAAAAGGGCATCCGGCCAGCAGTCACCGGTAAGACCGGTCTGCAGACCAGGCATCCACTCGACCGATCCGTGCATCCCGACATGCACCATAGCGTGCGCCTTAAACTCGCGGCTTATCCAGCGATAAAATGCGATATACTGGTGGTGCGGCGTATTTGTCTTATCGAACAGCAACCGCATGGGATCACCCTGCACCCCTATACGGGGCTGAACTCCGATAAAGATATTGCCGAATTTTATGCCGCCGATAAAAACATCCTGTTCACCGATCGGTACAATTTCTCCAGGAAATTTCTGCCACCGATCCTCAATGCGTTCACGCTCCCTTGACGAGGTCAGCTCCTTGAACGTGTCGTAACTGACTTTAAGGGCATCCGGCTGGTGCTGCATAACCTGATGATCGGTTGCATGATCAAGGGCCTGAAAAAGGGCTTCGGGAGTTTCAGGCAACTGACCAACATTGTACCCCTCTTTTTTCATCCTCTGCAGCGCAGCCAAAAGCGTTCTTGGAACATCGAGCAGTGCCGCACTGGCTTTTTTGCCGAGACCGGGAGGATAATCGTAGACAATAAAAGCTACGTTTTTATCCTTGTTGGCCGTTGCACGCAAGCGGAGCCACTGGCTGACAATGCCGGCAAGCCGGTCAATGCGCTCAGGAACCGTCTCTACCTTGCCATCCTGGATGGCTCCAAGAATAACAGGGCAGATCGCGCCATCCATTTCCGGAATAGCATAGGTAAAGGTCATCTGCATGGGAGAGACTCCAAGCTCTTTCCATGATTCGAAGCCCTGGGTCAAAAGAGGTTGGGCAACGATATAGGGAACATCAAGTTTGCTCATGATCTCATGACGTGCTTCAGCAGCTGTTCCCGGTTTGGTCGAGCCGGCGGGGCCACCGACAAGCCCGAAACCCATCATATTGACCAGAAGATCGATTTTCTCCTTCACAAACCAGTCGCGCACCAGTACATGGCCTTCAACTCCCGTCACAAAGGCAGGAAAAAGATGAATTCCCCGTTTTTCAAGCAGACGAATCGTGTTGTCGATATAGCTTTTTTCCTGCAGCAGGTGTTTGCGGAAAAACAAAAGGCCGATTTTCTGGCCTTTGTCAATATTGATTCCGCGCTTTTTCAGCCAGCTTTTATAGCTCTTGACATCCGTAAAATAGGCTGGCGCATCAGGGTGGTAGATGCCCATGTTCGGCACTTCAACAAGCGCCCCTACAGTCACCGGCTCGTTAAAATATTCACGAAGAATCAGCCGGAACATGTTGGCAATATTCTCCCCCGTCGGCTGCATCCAGTAAGAGTAAACCATCAGCCAGTTCTTGAAATCCTTTGCTTTGTTTGGCACCAGGGGAAGAATGGTGCGCATGATCTTCATGAGCTTCATATACCCATAGAGAGCATCCTCATCGCGCCCCTTCACCAGCATTTTCGCAACTTTTTTAACCATGTCCGGCATACCGGCCTTTCCGTCACCGACGGAATAACTTCCCACCTTGGTCAGTGCCATAGCCTCGGGCATGGACTCAAAAATAAAGATGGTCTTCTCGTTACTCGATTGATCAAGCTGTTGCTTGAACCAGTCAATCTGCTCCTTGAAATTGATCATACTCATGAAGACGCAATCGGCCTCATGAATCGCTTTTGCCGCCTCAGGATGCTTTTTTTCCAGATCAACATCGCTCAACTGGGTCAGTTCAGCTTCACCCGCAAGAAGCCCCTTTATCTTTTTCCAAAGGCCCGCGTTATACTGCTCAAGACCAACAATAGCAACAATTTTACGGCTAGTAGACATGATGTAAAGAGTAGGTATGCATTAGATGGTGTCACTTTTATAATGACGTAAAGAATATACCTGAAGTATAAATATTGGGGTGGCGTATATATTACCGGCCTACACCCTCATGCTCAATGTATATCATCTAATGTATGAAAGAAGCGGAAGAATTCCACAAAAAGACCTTCCCGGAAAGCATAACGGAAAGGTCTTCGGGAATTAAAAGCTCAATGCAGCTTCAACAATCTGCTCGGCTTTGGCATTCGGCAGATAAAAGTAACGTCCTCCGAGTTTCTGGGCAAGCTTGGGTGCTTCACCCCTCGAGAGGTAGTTCATCTGGGTATCGATAACAATAGATGCAACCCCATCGGCCTGAATGGAGAGTGACAGCGATTCAATCTCTTTTTCAAGCACCTCCTTGGGCGCTTTTTCCGCGTTTGGATCAAAGGTTGCCTGCAGTCCGATATTGCCGCGTCCATCGGTGATAAGCACAAACATGATCTGCGAAATACCTTTGGTGCGAGCCTGTTTTGCTGTCTCCCAGCCAAGATAAAGCGCAGAAGCGAGCGGTGTGCCGCCACCGGTTGGAAGTACATCAAGTTCGCGTTTTGCACGGTCAACACTCTGAGAGGGCGGCAACAGAACCTGAGCCTGCTTTCCGCGGAACGAGATAAGGGCAACCTGGTCACGATGCACATAGGCATTCTGCAACAGGCTTGCCACAGCTCCCTTAGCCTGGCGCATGCGATTCAATGCCATGGAACCCGATGCGTCAACCATGAAAATAAAAAGCGTCCCTGACTTGTCACGAAAGCGCTTGATCTTCACATCATCTTTGGTGATAAGCAGGGCTGTTTTAGGCCTGTTTGCCATCTTGCTGTCACGACGGCGAGTCTCCTGCCAGGGTGCGGCTGAAATGAGTGTCGGGATAAGCGCAACTTTATTGGTACGCATTTCACCGGGCTGTGCCCTCACAAAACGCCCGCGCTTGTTGTTGAGCGCTTCGCCACGGCTGCCGGTAGTTGTTTTCTTTTTCGATGCCAGAGAGATGTTTAAAATATTATCTGGCAACTCCATTTCGATAGCATCCATCATCAGCTCCTCGATCATATCGGGAGTCTCTTTCTGCTCCTCTTCCGCTTCGGCATCCGGAGTATCGGCATTGGACTCTTCATCCTCAGATTCCTGCTCATCCTGAGGAGGCGGCTCCTCTTCGGGTGGTGCATCATTCGAATCAGCTTCCCTTTCAGGCATACGGGTTGCACGAGGAATAAGCACAAGCTTGATGGCGAGTTTCATATCCTCCTCATCAACATCACTGCGCTGGGCAAGGGCGGCGGCAGCTATTGCGGCACGGACGGTAAAAATATCGACGCGATTGCCCTCAACGCCGAGACTGATGGCCGTCTGAACCAACGCCTGAACCTGTTCTTTCGTTATGGATACATGCGGCAACTGCTCACGGGCAGCCTGGATAAAACCGGAAAGCATCTTGAGCTCATCACGGGTATCCTCTTCATTGCGCTTGCCAAGCACCACGTTGACAATTTTCTTGCGGGCCCTGTAGTCATTCTGTGCGGTAAAGGGAACGATGATACCAATCCGGTCGAGCAGTCCCATGCGAACCTCGCCATCAGTCGGGTCATAGGTACCCACCAGCATGAACTTCGCCGGATGAACCTCACTGAGGCCTTCGCGCTCAACAAGAACTTCTCCGCGCGAAATGGCATCCATGATGTGCGATACTGCCGAGCTGTCGAGAAGACTGATGGAGTCGACATAGAGCACTCCGCCATGTGCCTTCGAGAGTACGCCGTGCTGGACAACGCGGACTCCGGTGGCAAGGGTTGCCTCCAGGTCGACGCCTCCGATCAGGCGATCTTCAGTGACGTTCAAAGGAAGTTCCACGAAGGGAGTGCCTTCGGGAAGAATATCAGCAAATGCCCTGGCGAGCGTCGACTTTCCCGACCCCACGGCCGAAGGAATAACAACACCGCCAAGTTCAGAATCAACGGCCAGCAGCATAAGCGCCTGCTTGGCCAGATCCATCCCAACGATATCGGTAAAAGCTATCATTATACTGCTTCCGCTTCTCCGAGGATTTTAGCGAGTTCACGATCAATTTTTTCACCGACATCAAGGGTCTCAAGAGGATCCTTGCGCAGACGGTGGCGGAGACAAAGGCCCGCAATTTCCTTGACATGTTTCATGGTCACAACCGTTTCCCCACGGAACGCTGCATGGGCAAACGCTGTACGGGTAATGGTAAGTTCACCGCGGTGACCGTCAATACCAAGGTTCATACAAAGCTTTGCAATATCGGTAAGCACAGCGTCATCCATGGTAACGGTTGGAAGCAGCTCTTTGGCCGTCTGAATTTTTTTCTGAAGCTTCTGCTGTTCGCGATTGTACTTTTTCATAAAAGCATCCGGATCGTCATCGAACTCACGGCGGCGTTTGACGATATCGACTCTTTTTGCGATATCAAGAATCGTGATGATACGGGCATGCAGACCAAAACGGTCGAGAAGCTGGGGACGAAGCTCGCCCTCCTCGGGATTGCCTGAACCGACAAGCACAAAACGTGCAGGATGGCGAATACTGATACCTTCACGCTCAACAACGTTTTGACCGCTGGCAGCAACATCAAGCAGAACATCGACAAGATGATCGTCAAGCAGGTTGACCTCATCAATATAGAGAAAGCCCCGGTTCGCCTGGGCAAGAAGGCCTGGCTCAAACGCCTTTACACCGCTGGTAAGCGCCTGTTCGATATCAATGGTACCGCAAACACGGTCTTCTGTAGCACCAAGAGGCAGGTCAACAACGGGAACAGGAATTTTTTCGATTTTGAGGGATGCAGGATCAATCGCCTTATGACCCTTTTTAGCCTCTTCACCTTCAATAAATTGATCGACGGTGCGATTGTAGGTATCACCTTCAACCCTTTCAATAAAAGGAAGCACTTCGGCAAGAGCCCTGACGGTGGTACTTTTTCCGGTACCTCTGTGGCCCATAACCAGTACACCTCCGATTCTCGGATCAATGATATTAAGGATCAAACTGAGCTTCATTTCCTCCTGACCGACAATTGCCGTAAAAGGAAAGGCTTGACCGGACTTCTTTTTGGCAGCAGGTTTTACTGCTTTTTTGGGTTCCGGAGTTGCCGTGACCGTTGAACTCGCCTTTGCCTTTACTACAGCAGGTTTCTTTGCAGCAGTTTTTTTTGCAACCGTTTCAGTCTGAGTCATAATTGATCGTTTAGTTGATACCTGTCTCCCCGTGAACGATGAAATCATTCACCAAAAAAAGGCTTACTGTTTTTATGATTTAAGTAAAAGAGATTGAATTTATGCTTTTAGAAAGACAATAGAAAATGGTTTTCAAAAACGTCATGCCTGCAGAGCATTTTCTGCTGCCTCTTTGATCGTTTCGGAGAGAGTGGGATGCGCATGTACCGTGCCGGCAAGCAGTTCGGCCGTTACCTCAAGCCGGCGTGCCAGCGTGAGTTCTCCAATCAGCTCGACAGCTCCATGCCCCACCGCGTGCGCTCCAAGCAAGCGTCCATCCCTGGCATTAAAGACCAGCTTAACCAGACCCTCAAGATTACCGTAAGCATTTGCCTTGCCTGACGCAGCAAACATGGAGCGTCCAACCGTGACCGTATAACCCTGCGCAATCGCCTGCTGTTCACTCAGTCCAACGCTGGCAACCGAAGGTTCGGCATAAACACACCTTGGAATCATGCTCTCATCAAGCTGATGGGGCACCTTACCTGCCAGAACATCAACCGCAATGGCCGCTTCAGCCGAAGCCTTGTGGGCAAGCAGCATCCCTCCACGCACATCACCAACTGCAAAAATATGGTTGGCTGACGTCCTGCAATCCTTGTCCGTCAAAACAAAGCCCCCCAAGGTTTCCACTCCGGCATGCTCCAGACCCAGTTCATCACCGTTTCCGCTCACTCCGACAGCAACAAGCAGGTAATCCGCACTGACAGGCTGTGGCTCTTCTGTACCAACAACAAGAAATCCGCTCACCCGATCCCCGGCCACAGTCACCCCATCAAGCTTAGCCTGGGTAACAACCGTGATACCAGCCTTCTGAAACGAGCGCTTCAAAGCTTCCGAAATCTCCTCATCTTCAAGCGGCAGAAGCCGTGGCATCATTTCCACAAGCGTCACCGAGCTGCCCGCCATGGCATAAAACCAGGCCATTTCAACGCCGATAGCACCGCCACCCAGCACAATCATGGACGAGGGAACGCTCTTCATTGCAAGCGCTTCCCGGCTGGTGACAATACACTTCCCATCGGGCTCAAGACCCGGAAGCTTGCGTGAACGAGCCCCGGCAGCAATAATGATATGGTTGGCCTGCAGCGTTTCAACACGCTTGCCTTCACGATAAATATCAAGGGTATGCGGTCCACTGAAAAGCGCCTCCCCCTGAATCACCTCAACCTCCGCCCGTCGCAACATGAAACCGATACCTTTTGATAGTTTCTGTACCACATTCCGGCTGCGTTTGACCGCTTCGGCAAGATCAACAGCAGAAGCCTGAACCTTGAGACCGTACGAGGCCGCTTTTTTAAAAAGATCGAAGACTTCTCCGCTCCGCAAAAGGGCTTTGGTTGGAATACAACCCCAGTTCACGCACACGCCGCCCAGTGCACCTTTTTCAATGAGCGTGACTTTCATTCCCGCTTTTGACGCGCGAAGTGCCGCCTCATAACCTCCCGGACCAGAACCGATAATGGCAAGTTCAACGATTCGACTCGACCCCTCAGGCAACTGCTGCATGGAATGCATAGAAGATATGGTATGGTTTTGTTATACTGACCCGGAAGTATACCGCTGGAAGTATTCATGTACTCACAAAATGCAAAATCAACCAGAAATAAACGAATCAGGGCAAACGGATATCATCCCTCTTGCACCCAAAAAACTTACCCTGCAGGTGAGCCGGATGCAAATACCGATGCGTATAGACCAATACCTGACACAGCAGGTTGAAAATGCAACGCGCAATAAAGTCCAGGACGCTATTGAGGAAGGGCGGGTTCTGGTCAATGAAAAACCAGTCAAATCAAACTATCGCATCAAATCGTGCGATCTTATCGAGATGACGTTTCTGCGGCCGCCGGCACCGGAACTTGCCGCAGAAGATATTCCCATTGAGATTATTTACGAAGACCAGGATCTGATGGTCATCAACAAAAGACCCGGAATGGTGGTCCATCCGGCCTTCGGCAACTGGACCGGAACGCTCGCTAACGCCATTCTGCACCATATCGGCAAGGATGCTGAAGAGCTCGACAAATCAGAACTCCGTCCTGGCATTGTACATCGGCTCGACAAAAACACCTCCGGGCTCATCATCGTAGCAAAGAATCCGGTTGCACTCCACCGTCTTGCGCGGCAGTTTGCCGAGAGAAAAGTAATCAAGATCTATAAAGCTATCGTATGGGGGGTTCCTGAACCGCTATCCGGCACCATTACAACCAATATAGGACGATCAAAAAAAGACCGGAAGGTCATGGCGAACTTCCCTTTTGAAGGGGTGCTTGGAAAAACTGCGGTTACAGACTATACCGTTACGGAAAACCTGCACTGGTTTTCATTGCTCTCGCTCACGCTGCATACGGGGCGTACCCACCAGATAAGGGCACATATGCAACATCTCGGCCACCAGATCCTTGGTGACGAAACCTATGGAGGGGCTGGCTTACGAACACTCCCTTTCAGCAAAAGTGAAAGCTTCGTCAAAAACCTCATGGCATTGCTGCCACGCCAGGCGCTGCACGCTGAAACCCTCTCCTTTCACCAGCCGTTGAGTCGTGAACCTCTCTCCTTCACTGCCCCACTACCGGAAGATATGCAACTTGCACTCATTAAAATCAGAACCTCGGTCAACGATGAAGCTATTCTGTGAGTGCTATAAAAAACGTTTTTCAGTCCTTCGGTAACTGTGAAAAACAAAGCGCAGATTTTCTCCCTATAACAAATCACCCAACGGACCGAGATTCAAGTTCAGATCTTTATCGGTAAAATTGAATATTTTTTTCAGCTCATCCATCTTGTTTTCGAGTTTCATGAGCGTTTCACCAAGGTTTTCAATTTGATCGTCAGTCAATGAGCCACCGTCAATTCTGCGCATTGCCTGCTTTTCTATCAACTTACGGATCAACTCTATAAGGGTCAAAACAAGCTTTGCAAGTCCTGACTCCACATTTTCAGGTGTCGCATTTATTCTACCTTGAGTGCCCGGTTTCATTTTCTCAAGCTCTTCTACAATCTCATTGGCAGAACCTGCATAAAACAATATTTTGTCTTCGTCCATTTCTATTCAAGCTTTATTTGAGCAAAATTATATGGCGCCCATGGGCCCGTCAGAATGACATTATGTTCAGGATAGATGGATTGCAAATGAGCAACAAAAGCAAGCAGTTCACTTTTTGCTGACCTGTCAATCAAAAGAACGGCATCAACAATAAATGCATGCGTAATTTTTTTATTAAACTCTACAAGCTCTGTTATCTTCTGGAGATCACGAACAAGCATGGATTGAATATGCTCAATATACTTTGCACGATTTTCCTCAAGGATATGTTTCCGGTATTTGTTCAATAAATATTTTTTATTTTCGGTATCTCCCTGCAGTATTTCTGGAAGTGATTGAGTTGGAGCAATGTCCTCATCATTGAGGTGATCAACCTGATGCTGATGCGAGAATAACAGCCGTAATGAATACTCCTCTTTGTTCTGTACCTTCTTCAAGACCTTGATAAAAGAGTCCGAATTTTTTTCCAACAGGGCTTTTACATCGGCATGTGATGCTGCAACAGAGCCGTATCTCATGGGAAGAATTGAATATTGTTTCGCTATGGCATCAATAATGGCTGCATAACGCAGCACCTCTTCCTGGCATATTGCTGATGTCTCACCTGTTTTAGTTGAAACTATGGCGATTAACTCATTGGTCGTCAGCAGTTCAAACTGAATGCCTGACTTTACAGAAAGCGTTTGAATAATGTGAGATATGGACTCATTGGCTGGAGAGGCTTCAAGAATGGCGTAAATAATTATCGGCATAACTGACAAGGATAGAATAGTAATGCCATGGCTAGTTTACTGCTTTCATTTTTTCCATTGTCTCGACTGAACTCAGCAATACCCTTAGGCCAAGATAGATAAGATCGATATCAGCTACTGAAATCACAATATCGCCAGTGATGACAACCCCTTTTGTTAAAACACGATCAAGAACATCAAGAATGGTGATTTCTTTATTTATGTCGTAAAGGTCGTCTTGCATATCAATGTGATAAATTTAAAAACGTGTATGAAGGCCATGGCCCGGTGACATCAAGAATCATTCCAAGATGTACATATTCTTGCTGCAACTGATCAGAAAGCGTAATAAAATGCTCAACATTTTGTTTGCCTATGAAAAAGGAAGCATTAAGAATCATATCTTCATCTTTTTCCGACAACTCACTGGAGAGAATGACATTGAACCGGTATTCCTCACATAACTCATTCAGAGAAGTAAAGATACGTTTAGAAAGGATGTTATATATACTTTTAATTTCCGTTTCTATAATTTCTTTTTTTTTCTTCCCAAGTATATAGGCTTTTCCTGGAGTACTGTTCTTGATCTGCAGGTCAATATCTGAAATATTTAGACTGAGAGCACCAATATTTTCAATAATCTTTTTTCTGTCACAATACACCTTAACAGACCACTCCTCCTTATCTTCAAGATGCCTGAAACTTTTCTCGAAATCGTTGGCATATTTGGATACAAACTGCCTCAGACTTTCCTCTGATTTATAGATCGTGCCGAAATTAAAAGGAATTACTGTTTCCGTCTGCATGATGGCTGATAGTGTGGAGAGGTGCTCCCTTACACTGGCATCCAGCCAGGCAACATCAGAGATATTTATTTTTATATTTTCTTCTGAATACTCAGCTTCTGACACATACTTTACCGTAGCATAAATGCCATCAATTTCAATAGCGAATATCTCACTCTGATTTTCTTGATTTACTAATAACGGGACGTTGCGAGTAAGACAATAGATGTAAATAAGTTTGTCAAGAGCAACAATCATAGCGACACTATTAATCAATTGTTTTCATTTTCAGAATCATCATATGTCGATAGTCTGGTAAATGACAACACTTCCAATTCTGAATCAACGACAACTGCGTAGAATAGTCTTATCTTTTTAGGAGGAAGATTCATGGATTTCAAAAATGAGTCATCCTCATAAACCTCTGCTACTGTCTTCCATGTTTCGCCGACTTTCTCTATCCGTATGACGGTAACTTCCGTGGTCTTGATATTTTCTTTAAGGAATTTAATGACCGCATTTCTCACACTGATTATTTTGCTCATAATATACCCCAAACTGTTAAGTTACAAAAAAGAGTGACTTATAATTTTCTATCTCGAAAAACATGACACTGTTTTATTGATTTTGCTTGTCCTTTCTTATTCTTTCAAGCTTATCAAGGAGTTCATCCTCTTCCCTGTCATATTCCTCTTCATCTATTTCGTCCAGTTCAAACCTAAGCTGCAGAGCCATCAGTTGTTCTTTGACAAAACCCTCATCTGATGTTTCTTTTTCAACAACATCATTGATTTTTTTTGCAACAAATATGAGGCCGTTTATTGGAGCAAATAATATGTCGTCTAAAATAAAAATTTTATCCCCCTTTTGTATTGATCGAAAGGTTAACAAAATTATAAGGCGGCAAGGTTCCGACATATTTAAACGTCATAATATCACCGTATTTTTTATCAAGTTCATTGACAGCATCGTCAAAAGCAGGCTCTTTAACTTCCTGAATAAGAAACGCCGCATTAAGTATCATCAGATTCCCATAGTTATCTGTTATCTTAACATCATCAGAAATAGGACTTAAGATATCAAGAATCAGTTTTTTATAGCCTTCTATTTCTTTTTTAAGAGCCTCGGCCACCATCTCACCGATCTTTACTCGCTGATAATGGATTTTATCAGCCGGCTGGTTCATCAGTTTGTCCCGAAGTGACCGTATACTGTCATATTTCTGAATGATGCTTTCATAGATTTTTGACTCATCCGCCATAACTTTGAGCCCCAACTCTTTCTTGCCTTTCATTTTATCAAGCAATTCGTCGAATCTTCGATAATCTGCGGTAAGGATACGAATTATGGCTTCATCATTATCATGTGGAGATATGGTCGAAAATCTGACCGGTAGAACATTAAACCGGGTCATCACCTCTTCAAGCACTTTTTGATGAGCAATCATATTTGCTCGTCTTGCCTGATACTGAATATCTGGCGATGCACTTACTACTGCGCATATATCTTTATAAGATACTCCATAAACATGATCATTACGGCTTCCGATTCCAATAGGTCCAAAATCAATCTTTTCGGAATTCCTGATTATTCCGTAGATATATCTGCCTTCTTTTACATCATCGATATCCATATCATTATTAGTCTACTGTGAATTTAAAGTTCCCATTTTTCAGGAAGTATTCTCAAATCGATAAAGTTGAATATTGGCAAAGGGCCGGTATAATAAAAATCACTTCGTTCTTTAAACCTTTCTCCAAGATCAGTCATAATATTATCAAACTCGACTTCACGGCCCTTGTTGAACAAAAAAGCTGTATTCATGAACATGGCTTCGCCTGTTGTCTTGTTATGTTTGTAGGCGACGACCGTTTTTCGGAAAGAAGTTGCAATGTCCTCAGCTTCAAATTCTTTCTTTTTTTGCAACGCTTCCTCAATCAAATGGCCAGCTTCAACAATAAGAAGTTTTCTTTTTTCTTCATCTGTCAATAACTCGATTTTACTTCTCAGTTTTTTTAAACCGGGATTTTCCTTGTCAATTTCCTTATAGATAACACCCATTTTTCGCCATGAAGCTTTAAGATTATATTCAACCTTATTTTCAAATCGCTCAAGAAGCTCCAATAATTCACTGTATCGCCGGTCAAGAAGATTTCTGATTTCATCTGGTGTTGCTGCTACCGTGCCGAACCTGACAGGGATAACACTGTCAAACTGACTCATCACCGCCTCGATGACTTTTTGATGTGCAAGAATGTTTTCAGGATTCAACACAAAATGATTGAGAGGATGGTCACTGACTACCATGCTCAAACCCTGAAAGCCGATGGTACTTACCAGATCACCTCTTCCGCCAATTCCGATAGGCCCGAAATTGCACTCATAACTCGTCGCAATTATACAATAGACATATTTGCCATCTTTTTGCATATTATTTCTTTATTTTGACCAGATATAAGGGTTCATGAGAGATAGTATCAGCCGACTTTTTCATAATGCTTGAATATTCAAGCATTATTTTATAAGCCTTGTTGATATTAATAAATCCTTCACTATTGTCTCCGGCAATTTCATTGTTCCTGTCGGGATGAGTCAATCCTGCTTTAAGACGATATGCTCTTTTGAGATCGGCCTCTGATTTATAGGCATCAATACCAAGCACCTCTTTTGCATTTTCAATCTCATCCTTGTTCAGTGCTTTACATTCTATAGTATAAAAGCTGTAGCACGGCAGTGGACCAACAATCTTGAAGTTGAGCTGATCTGCATATTTTGCATCAAGTTTATCGATCATCTCCATGAAAGCATCTCTGTTTTCCTTTTTGACCAGAAACGCAGAATTTACCGGCATTTCATCATTCATCGTCTCGTGCTTTTTAGCGTCGAGACAATAGGGCATTAATGAATGCAGAACATCAAGAGTTACTTTATTGTTTTTTTCATCAATTTTCTGCTTTATCAGCTTACCGATAGCAATGCTGTCAGCCTTGTCATAAACAGCTTTCCTTGCAATATCTTCCTTCATGAGCCTGACTGATGACGTCTCAGATATCGCTTTAATAAGATCAGGGAAGTTGTTCCAAACCGCCACCAAATCAAATTCCTCTACATTGTCAATAACTTTAAAAGTCTCCTTTAAAATATCAAATCCATTTTTCAATATTTTAATAACATCATTGCCTGAACTGACTATAGTCCCAAGCTGCATTGGAATTATCGCTGAGCATCCGCCGCTCATAATTCTTTCAATTTTTTGCTGATGATCAACAAGGAGATGGGCAAGAGCCTCCCTGTCCAGATATTCAAGCTTTTCATTCCTCGTATCTGAAACGACGGCTGAAACGTCCCCATATTCTATTGCATAGATGCCGGATTCCAACAGGAGACTTTTTATGGCTTCAAAACAATGGCTGGGAACAAATCCGTATATATAAATACCTTGCCTGTTCATTACTTGCTAATTTAGTATATTATCGTTTTGACTGATGACGACCTGTATTGCCTCTTCAAAGTGTTTTTCCAAGACAAGAATCTCTGCGGTATCTGAAGCCTCATTTTTTTCAATGACTTCACGAATGGCGCACATTTTTGACTTTTGACAAATAAACTGTATATCAGCCCCAGTCATATGCTCTGTTTTTCCGGCTAAAACTGTCAAGTTAACACCCTCACCAAGAGGCATATTTTTGGTATGAATCCTGAATATTTTTTCTCTGGTCATTAATTCCGGTAATGGCACTTCAAACATAAGGTCAAATCTGCCGGAACGCAATAATGCCGGATCAATGATATCTATCCGGTTGGTGGCGGCAAGCACCGTGACTCCTTTCAACTCTTCAATGCCATCCATTTCAGTGAGAAACTGACTGATGACTCTTTCAATAACACCGGATTCTGTGCCATCATTTCTTCTGCGTGGGGTCAGGCTGTCTATTTCATCAAGGAAGAGGATGGTCGGTGCTGATTGTTTGGCCAGCCGGAAAAGTTCACGGACCCCTTTTTCCGATTCACCAATAAAACGGCTGAGGAGCTGGGGACCCTTGACTGAAATAAAGTTCACACCGCTCTCACTGGCGAGCGCCTTGGCAAGGTAGGTCTTCCCTGTACCGGGCTTTCCGTACAATATGATTCCTTTGGGTGGCTTGGTTCCTGTTTTTTTAAAGAGTTCAGCATATTTTACTGGCCACTCCACACTCTCTTTCAACGCCTGCTTGATCTCTTCAAGCCCCCCCACATCTTCCCATTTGACGTCCGGTACCTCTACAAAAACTTCACGAATTGCCGATGGTTCAACCTCCTTCATTGCTTCATAAAAGTTATCCATCGTAACTTCTAACTGCATCAACAGCTCATAGGGAATCTCAGACAATTCAAAGTTTATCTGCGGAAGAATTTTTCTTAACGCCGTCATGGCCGCCTCCCGTGCCAATGCCTCAAGATCAGCGCCAACAAAACCGTGGGTAATCTCAGCTATTTTAGCCATATCCACATCTTCTGACATCGGAATGCCCCGGGTATGGATATGCAGAATTTCGAGCCGGCCCTTTTTATCGGGAATTGAAATTGATATTTCACGATCAAAACGGCCAGGTCTTCTCAGTGCCGGATCAATTGAATTCGGAATATTGGTTGCGCCAATGACAATGACCTTCCCTCTTGATTCCAGGCCGTCCATCAGCGATAAAAGCTGTGCAACAACCCTCTTCTCAACCTGTTTTTCGCCACCCATATCCTCCCGTTTGGGAGCAATGGCATCTATCTCATCAATAAAAATAATGGACGGGGCATGTGACTGGGCTTCAGCAAAAATATTACGGACCCTTGCTTCACTTTCGCCATAATACTTGCCCATGATTTCAGGGCCGGAAATATTGATAAAATAGGCATCCGTCTCCTGAGCCACCGCTCGAACAATAAGTGTCTTGCCAGTACCCGGAGGGCCATAGAGAAAAACGCCTTTTGGTGGTTCAACTCCAAGTCTCTCAAATATTTCGGGGTATTTAAGAGGCAGTTCAATCATTTCGCGTATGCGTTGAACCTGATTGCCAAGCCCCCCTATATCTTCATACGTGACCTTATTTGACTTTACCTCATTTTGCTTGGTCAGCTCAAGCTGAATTGACGTATCAGGGTGTATGAGAACAACACCTTCCGGCGAGGTCGATGTTATCGTATAGTATATCGATCCGGAACCAAAAAGGGTTGCCTTGATTTTATCCCCTTTCGTCACCGGCAAACCATTGATAAGCGAACCAATATATTTGGCATCATCAGCTTTTATCAAGGAACTTGACCTGGTAACCGGTTTGAGCTTGATTTTTGAAGCCTGACGGCAGGCAACCGTACTAATGGAAACTTTTTCATCAATACCGACGCTGGCATTATCGCGACTGATACCATCGATCTGTATAATCCCCTTATCCCGGTCTTCAGGATAGGAGGGAAGTATTTTGACCGGAGTGGAGCGTTTACCCTCAATCATGACGATATCGCCCGATGCCAAACCGGCACGGGTCATATCATGAGGATCCATCCTGGCAATTGCGCGACCGACATCCTTGACAATGGCCTCTTTTACCTTGAGTACCAGCTTATCATGACTCATGTTGTATCTCTGTTTTGCGCTTTATGTTCTCACCGAAAAGTACCTGTTGCAACTTCCTCAAAGCCATCACGCCCTTGATTTCATCAGGAAATTGAGGAACCATGACTACCTGTAACTCTTTAAACAGCTTATGGACCTTCTCAACATACTTTAGCTGGGCTGCCTTTCTTTGCCGGCAAAATCCCGATTCGTCAGACTCCATCACATTATTGAGAATCAATTGACGCGATGTAATCTTGAAGCTCCTGAGCTCCTTTAAAAGCCTGTCCGTTTCCATAATCGCCATATCCTCAGGAATGCAGACAGGAATAAATTCACATTTCTCACTATTACTCAAGAGCGCTGCAATACGCTTGACGGTCTTTTTAAGATTCAGCAGCATGACATCAGCCTCATCATCCTTGTATTCACCAGAAAAGGACTCTATCATATAACGATACTTCCACCTCATCTTCGCAGCCATCTTGATCCACTCATCCAGCAGTATCGGAGAAGAGAGAAGGCGCAATGCGTGTCCGGTTGGAGCTGTATCTACAACGTATTTCTCATAATTATCCTCTTCAATCAGGTCAATAATGGTCTTGAAACTCATGACTTCATCAATACCAGGTATTGAGAGACTCATCATTTGCTGAATATCTTCATCATCGAAATTGGTGGATGTATCAAAGAGTTTGATCAGCTCAGCTTCATGCTCTTTTTTAAACTCTTTAAAAGCCTTGTCTGCAGAAATCTCTATAGCGGTGAGGTTTGGAACATTATGAACCGGCTGAAGTCTGAACCCTATCTCTTGCTCAAGACTGTCAGAAACCGAGTGCGCGGGGTCTGTTGAAATAACCAGGGTTTTAAAATGTTCAGCCAACCCGATGGCACATGCTACAGCGCAACTGGTCTTGCCGACACCACCTTTACCGCCGAATATAATCATCTTAAGGTCTTTACTCTCCAAACCTGTAAGCGGCATCGTCTTATTTTTTAATTCTTATTTCAAGGATACCGTTGGTATATTTTTGTTGAATTGAATTGATTCCAGGTTTAATCGGTAACAAGAGCTCCTTGCGATAACTCTTTTTCAGGTTTTTCGTCGAAATCTCAAGAATATCATCCTTAAGATCGATAACAATGTCCGACTCTTCAATACCGGGCATTTCTGCAATGATGACAACTTCATCGCTCTCATCAAATACATCCGTTATCGGTTCACGCTCCTCGTTGACCTTAGGACCTTGAGCTGTTTTGACAATATTTCCGAATGTCTCTACTTTTGGAGAGCCACCTACTGCTGATTTGATGGTAAATCCATAAACGCCTTTCATTCCTTTTTTAAGCTGGTCTAAATTCAGTTCCCCTTCACGGTTAACCGCTCCGGTTTGCTCAAGCTTGCCCGCTAAATCAACTAATTTTTCAATTCCTTTAAAGAGGCCTCCCAAACCAAGAAAATCAAATTCAGATTCAGATTCTCCCTTCCTGTTACTCTCTTTTTCATCTTTCATGGCACAATCCCCTAAGTTATCTTAGTCATAGCTTCCAGTTTCTCAATACGCTGCTGCAACTCGTCCTGTAAGAGCTGCTGCTCTTTGTCTTTGGCTTTCGTAGAAAGATACGGGTCTTCCTGCCACCAGTTTATACCCATCTCCATGGCTTTATCAACTGATGCAATTAAAAGTCTTATTTTAATTGTCAATAAATCGATATCGGCAATCTGTATTTTTATATCACCTGCAATAACAATGCCCTTATCCAGAACCCTTTCAAGTATGTCAGCAAGGCCTGTCGCATTGACAGCATGTTTTAAATCTGCCATGGTACAATAATTTAGTACTCTATTTGGATAGTTGTAAATCCAGGATTTGAGCTTGCCTCATCATAATAATCCTTATTCTGATTATGAAGCAAATGAGAACTATGCTCATAAATGTTTTTTATGAGTCGCAAACGGTTTTGGACATAATCAAGTCTCGTTAATATTTTTGACTCTTCAACCATTAACCGCTGTTTCTCCTTCTCAAGCATGTACAGTTCAAGAAAATCTGCTGTATCATTTTTCTTGACAGATGCTTTCGTAACAGTATGAAGGGTTTTGATATGACTGACACCCCTCTTAGGATTCATGATCGGCATGACGTCTCAATTTATAGCAGTTTGAAGGGACTATGAGTACAAGTCAATAAGTTCATTAACGATACCACGTACTCTCTCTTGATTTGTTTTGGATCCAACTCGGCTTGTTTCAGAGGTCAAAATATCCTGACAAACTTTTTTAAACAATTCATTTGACTTGTCAGGCCTTGCATTAAGCACATTCAGTGTTTTCGCAATCATAATTGAACCCCTGATTGTAGGGTCAAACTCTGTTTTTCCTGATTCACGCAATCCGCGAACAATCTTAACAATTTTTTCAGCATCATCGAGAGACATTCCTGATTTTGCGTGCGTGATCATCAGTTCTGTTTCGTAATCAAAATAATCAAGATCCATGGTAACCATCCTGTCACGCAATGCATCCTGTGTTCTGTTAACACCGGCATACTCTTCGGGATTCGACGTAAATATTGCCCTGAATTCAGGATGAACCTTCATATAGTACTCTTCTTCATTTGATGAAGATGTGCTCAACATTTTTTCCTGAAGAATCGGAAGAAGGATGTTATTTGCTTCCGGACGAGAACGGGTAAACTCATCATATACCAATGTAAACCCTTTCTTGATGGCAATGGTCAGGCGATTGTTGACCCACTGCTTTGTCATATCCTCTTCATACTTGTGGACAGAATGAATAAAATTATCATCCAGACGTCTGTATTTATAACCCTGCTCACTACCGATAAGATCAGATGTTTTGTATTCTGAATCGCCATGAATAATAACAACAGGCCGTCCTATCTTACTTGCCAAATGCAATGCTACAGTAGTTTTTCCCGTCCCTGAGGGGCCTCTGAAATGAACAGGAAAACCTGCTTTCATATAGGTCAAGCCACGATTTGTTATATCTCTAATGTAGTCTGTTTCAACAAAATTAGGCATGGGCTTCGGCTCAAGCACTGTATTCATCTCATTATCATTTCCTTGGCGACGCATAATTACAGGCTATTTGAAGTTTTTATGAAACCAACTTGCTTAAAATTCATAGAAAAAACAATAAAGCAAGGCAAGGATTTGTTCAGTTAAAACCCCTTACCTTGCTTTAAATTAATTACTTACCTGATATTTTTCTTTACCGGATAGTAAAGATTTTCAACTTTTGAAACTTTACCTGCATCCAACAGACATTTTGCCGCAAAGCCGATCTTCATCCTGGTTTCATGTAATGGTTCTTCCATATCGGAAACCTTGACACCTTCCAGATGACTATTAATGTACTCGAATATTTTGTCTTCCAAAGTAATTTCTTCGTTTGCTGCCGGGACCTCAATAGTGACAACAGGTGCTTTTTCTTCAAAAACAGGTAGCTCTTTAACAACAGCAGGTACTGCCTTTACTTCAGGTGCTTTTTTTTCAATTTTTTTTGGACTTGCTACTGGTTCGCCACTCCTGATTGCTGCAATACTCTCCTGCATTTGCTTCCAATGCTCAGCACCCTGTGCGCGGTCTGTATTATAACTACCAAGCAGGCTCGACGTGGAATTTTTCAACTCCGTAACTTCGCTGCTTATCCTGTCGAACAAGGCGTTATAGCCTTTCAGCCTTTCTGCCTCACCATTGTCCAAATCTTTTCTCAACTTGCGGGCAGCATTGAGGTTTTCTTTGCTGATCTCAGCTATTTTTCCCTGTATGCTTTTCAGCAATGCCTGTGTATATTCGAATCTTTCGGTTCTTGTTCTGCTCAATTCAGCTCTGAGTTCATCTGACATCTCTTTATGCTCACTTCCGAACTTTTCAAGCATATCATTGGTATAATTGAAAATACTTGACACTTCATCACTTATTTTTCCGATGTACAATTCATACTGAGCCATTCTTGACTGTTCATTCTCAGCTCTTGATTTATTTTCATCACTGAAAAACTTGTCCAAATCACTTGCCAATACTTTTCTTGCCTTAGAAAAATCCTTGATCAATGCCTTTGTCGATGAAAAAGAGCTTTTAACGTCCTTTTCAATGCCTTTAATGTCTTTTTGTATGGAACCCATTAGCTGCCCGTAGTTGCTGATTCTCTCTTTTTCGCCCGAAGCAAGATTACGTTGCAATTCGGCAGCATTGGCTGTCAATGTAGCCGCCGTGTTTTCCTGCTCATTCCGGTACTGCTGCAGTTTTTTTTCAACATTAAAAACAAGTTCCTGATTATTTCTTACACGATCTTTAAATGAAGAAAGCATCTCTTCACTTAAGCTTTTCATTTCATTAGCCAGGCCCATTTTATTCTCCATTTTGGTTAAAAATTACTAAATCTGCTCTTTGCTTATTATATATTTGGCATTTTTGATATCCCTAATGCTAATATTATCCCCTTTTTCAAGCAATGATTCAAAATATGCCATCACTTCTTTATGGATTTCCTGAAAATCTGTCAATATCTTGATAACGGTTTTCTTTCTTACTTCCTGTATCTCCGCTATTTGAGCCAACTGTTCCTTAAGCAAGGCATTTTTATCAGGAGAATCTACGGCACTATAATCTGAAATATTTAAAATTATATTTTTTAACGACTGGGTAAACTCTTTTTGATCTTCTATAAAGGCAATAAAATGGCTTTTCGCATTACTCTCTTTTTCATCAAGCATACTATAAATATCAGCCATTATAGTATTGTAATCCTTTTTACGCAATGACTCTTTTTTTGCCAATGCCTCACAGAGTTTCGAACTCACATCAGCCCTTTTTTCCTTGAGATATTCCAGTGAATGCTCAACACTATCGACCAGAAAATGACACGACTCTTTAATGTTCTCGGAGCATTGAAAAGCGTTCTGAATTTTTTGGATCCTCATTTCTTCAGATTCAGCGATATCTTCAGAAGCAATCTTTTCCTTATACATCTCTTCCTTAATATCCATCTTGACCTGCTGTTATATGCGTTTAATCCTCAACACCCTACAATCCACACTCTTCATACAACTCTGTTAAAAAATGAGTTCTTGGTAAATCATGCTCGCCCGGCAATAAATGCCTGAGGATGTTTTAGCAAGAACAATCATTAAACTGCTCGCTCCCTTATGCTGCCTTTGCAGTCAAGCCGATTGCTTCAGCATATTTCAGGTAGGTCTCTACAGAGGCAACTACGACTCTTGCTTCGATGGCAAGAAGCTCGATTCCTACAAGTGATACCCTTACCCATGCGTCAACAACAACGCCCTTATCAAGAATACGGTCAATAACCTCTACGAGGCTTGACGAGCCGATGGTTTTTTCTACTGCCATGATAATTCTCCGGTTTTTTGTTCTAAAAATTGACTACTACTTTTGAAAAATATCCCTTATGCTGCCTTTGCAGTCAGGCCGATTGCTTCAGCATATTTCAGGTAGGTCTCTACAGAGGCAACTACGACTCTTGCTTCGATGGCAAGAAGCTCGATTCCTACAAGTGATACCCTTACCCATGCGTCAACAACAACGC
>CAIJGA010000023.1 GCA_903820085.1 uncultured Chlorobiaceae bacterium | reverse complement strand
CCTGATTGACCTTGTTTTGGTCTATTCAGGAGCAAAATAGGCCCGCCATAAATGAACAATACCAAAAATCACGTGGCTTACGGTTTATGGGTGAGATCATTGCTATTTTGGCTAAAACGTCTATTCCGACAGGCTGCTAGAGAAGAAGCATAACCACGCTTTTTTGCATCCATACGCCAAGGCTCGAAACGCGGATCTGCAACTATATCAGTAATGACACATGGATTACCCGTACGGATTGCCGTACCGGTTGGTCCTCGTCCTCGTTCTTCGTCTGCCCAGGAAATCCTGAGCATATCAACATAGCCATCCTCGAAACCTGCTTGAGCAACCGGGCGTACGCTTTTTGCCTTGTCATGTTCTGCATAACCGACCCACGCCATTCGATAACCGCCGATATCAACGACGATTCGGCAAATATGAAACAAGAGGTCGATTTCATTATTGGCATGTAGCAGTGCATGACTGCAACTATTACTTGCCAGTAGTGCACGGTTTAGCTTGTAGAGTTCACTCGCCATCTGTTGCTGCCTGAGAGTATCGCTAACGCGGCCTGTCTCGCGTGCAGCATTACCCTCTTCATCGTATTCACCAATGCCACATTGGTTCTCAACAAGATGAACTAGACCACCTTTTGAAATTATACGGTTATAAACGGCATTATTGTTCATTAAGAGCAACTTGGATTGCTAGATAAAAAAGCATAAAGACGGCAAAAGCTGCCCTGCTATTAAACTCCGTGAACGGCATTTTTCAATTTACGGCTTTCAGTATACAATAGAATACAAAAAGAATACATAATCAACAGCATTTTACACTTTTTTGAAAATATTCTTGAGCATAAGCTCAACAAGCTCGGCTGTTCGTGACGCCTGTTTTTCAACTGCTTCGGCAAGTCGTTCCATATCGGTGTGCCGGCCCCGCTCAGTTTCGGTATCGAAAAGAATCGGCTTCTGGAACCCTTCCGAAAGCCGGAAGATATGGATGCAGAGCTTGAAGAGGACAACATAGAAAACCGGGAGCAGATACTCAGCGAATATGACTGGCATCTCCTGGTAATGCTGCATGAGCTCTTGCCAGTTTCCGCTGAAGAGCAGATCCCATTTCAGGAAAAAATAGAGGTAGACAACTGGATGGAAAACGAGAAAAAAGCGCATGATTTTTGACTGCCGACGGTTGGCCTCTTCACTTTCGTACTTTGAGAGAAGCCAGGGAAAGTGACCGACAAGCATGGCCGACCGGCGATCGTTGAGATAGCGCGCCCCTTGAAGTGCAGAGTCAATAAAGGAGGCTACCTGGCTCAAAAGGACGGTGGAAAGGATCATGGCCAGAAAGGCATAGCTGATATCATCAAACTTGAACGATCCGGCAAGGTAGGGCAGCGTGATGGTTTTTGGCTTGATGACAATAAAAAGCAGCGCAATGCCGGCAAGCAGAAGAGAGAAGGTGTGCAACTTTCGTGCATGACGGAGGCTTTCGATGACGGCATCAGCGTTGGCGCCCTGCATGGAGTTTCCGGGCGGATCAATCGTGAGCAATGCTGCTGAGTCGGTAAGGGGCGAATAGAGGCCGTTGACCCCGATATCACACCCCTTGACATCGCGGTAGATGGTAAAGATGTCGATGGTGCTTTTGCTGAAATTGACTCCGGTCAGGTTGGCTCTGATGAGGTCAGCACCCCGAAGGTCGGCGCTGCGGAGGTTGGCTTCGGTCAGATTTGCTCCTGAAAGATTGGCTTTTGAGAGATTTGCACCGCTAAGATCGACTGCCGCGAGATTTGCATTGCGCAAATTGACTGACATGAGGGAGGCTTCATGCAAATCCGGACATATCTCCGGATGTGCCAGGCGCCAGTTGTTCCAGGCCTCAATCCCCTCTTTGAGCAGTTTCAGGTGTTCAGTATCAGCCATGATTTTCTATAGTATATGTGGTGAAGATCAGGCTGTTTTTTTGCCGACATATTTCAGTACACCTTTAAAGAGTGAGGCACTCCGTGTGACTTGGCTATAGGCCTCGCTTTGGGTCATATCCCGTTTCTCTGCCCGTATTTGGATACCAAGACGTCGGGAAGTGTTGGCGACTTTTGCAATTTCACGAGCCAGATCAGCCTCATTGCTGATGGCAATATCCTCCATATTTCGCTGAATGAAGCCGATGTTGTTTCTGGCGTTGCTTTCGATAATACCGTCATTGATGCTGTGACGGCTTTTGTTGAAGTCGTCATAGGATGTATTGTGCAGTGGCATGGAAAGGTCGCCAATATAGTGTGCACAGAAGACCAGTGGATATTCAGCATATTTGCCGGTGGCGCTCTCTGCCTGATAGGCCCTTACCGCCCCGATAATGGCACCGTAGAG
Source organism: uncultured Chlorobiaceae bacterium (assembly GCA_903820085.1). GTDB lineage: Bacteria > Bacteroidota > Chlorobiia > Chlorobiales > Chlorobiaceae > Chlorobium. The sequence goes on along the minus strand of CAIJGA010000023.1, from coordinate 52,275 downwards.
GTGCCCTTCCACGTCATCCGGCTTGTTGTAGCGGGCAACCTGCCCCATGACCATGGCTGCATCGACCTCTTTGCCGGCATTGTTGTTGAAGTAGTGGTTTTTCTCTTCTGCGGGCCTGAATTCGCTTTTCGACTTTGCCACATCGGGTGCAGCCGAACTGTACCAGAGCTCAAAGCCTGCGGCCTCGGCAACCGAAAGATGGGTTTTATCATGCCAGGCATAGGCCGGCAATGAGAAGCACATCAGGGAGAGAACGGTGGAGAGAGAGGCAATGCTTCGTGAGATCATTCTCATGAAAGTCTCCTTGTTATCTGCGTTATCATTAAGCCCGCCACTTGACGGCAACTTTTCAGGATAAATATACTCATATTTCACACAAGAGCCGAAGAACATTCCAAGAACCCGGAACCTATGCGGGCGACATTTCAAGCATTCTTTGGATAGAGCCGAGGGATGCGAGGCGAAGTGCTTCGTCAACTGCTATCTCCGGCTTGCGATTAAGCATGCACTGGTAGAGCTTTTCAAGGGTATTCTGCTTCATCTGTGTGCAGACACTATGGGGATTATCGGGATCCTTGGGTGCAGGAATAAAGGTTTTCAGTGGCGAAAGCTTCTTCATTTCATAGAGAATTCCTGGTTCGGTCGCAACAATAAACTGTTGGGCCAAGCTTGAAACGGTATGCTCGAGCAGCGCCTTTGTTGAACCGATAAAGGCCGCATGACGCAGTACCTCTTCACGGCATTCAGGATGGGCTATGAACTCGGCATCGGGATGTTCCCGGCATATCTTGAGAATGTAGGGTTCACTGAATGCGTCGTGTACATAGCAGCACCCCTGCCAGAGAATCATCTCCCGCTTGAGCTTCCTTGCTATATAACCGCCAAGGTTTTTGTCGGGAGCGAAAATGATCTGCCGCTCTTCGGGAATCTGGCGGATGATCTGTTCGGCATTGGACGAAGTACAGGTGATATCGGAAAGCGCCTTGATTTCAGCCGTTGAGTTGATGTAGGTAATGACGAGAGCTCCAGGGTACTGTTCCTTGAATTTTTTGAACTGATCAGGTGGGCAACTGTCGGCGAGAGGACATCCGGCATGGGCATCCGGCATCAGCACAAGTTTTCCGGGATTGAGGATTTTGGCAGTTTCCGCCATAAAGTAGACCCCGGCAAAAACAATAACATCGGCATCATTTTTTTCGGCTGCGCGGGCAAGGGCGAGGCTGTCGCCAACAATATCGGCAACCTGCTGTATTTCTGGCACCGTATAGTAATGGGCAAGAACAATGGCATTCATCTCTTTTTTCAGCGCTCTAATCCGATCGAAAAGCTCTTCATGCGAAAGTGCGGCACTACTGGCGCCGGTTGAAGCAATATTTTTGGGCATGTTCTGATTTTCCGTGTGGTTGCAAGCAAGGATTGATGTGATGTATTTATTTGAGATAATAGGCAAGATCGTCATCTTCCCTGATAAGCAGAAGAATAGCTGAGTTGGGAACAATAATATATCGTTCCTCTTCGTACTCAATCTCATAGGAGCTGTTCTGGATAAAAATAGCCATATCACCTACTTTTGCCTGAAGGGGTATGTACTGTGCTGCTGAAACACGTTCTTTCCATGGTTCGTCCGACTCGGGCGGCGGACCTATGGGATAGCCCGGGCCGGTCTTTATAATGTATCCGGTCTGAATTTTCTCCTTTTCCTGAACACCGGGAGGCAGGTAAATACCTGATTTTGTCCTGTCACCAAGAGATTTAGGCTTAATTAATACTCTATCACCGACAACAATAAATTTATCTGTTATATTCACGTGCTGAGCCATATGTTTTCTCTTGACCTATTGACGCCAGGGGATCCTTGCGTTTGAATGAGGAAAATGTAATAAAAAAACCGGAATATGAACCGTGAGGAAGTTTTCTACTCTTATTATAAAGTATAATACCTGGTTGCTTTTTTTTCTCTACTGCGCCATAGCGTTTCTCTTCATGCGACTGCAACAGGATGACGTTCAGGCTGAACTTCATACCGGCGGTATGGAATTCAGCGCATTCATCAACGAACATGTGATGAGTTTCAATTCCTTGTTTACCATGAAACGGGAAAACGAGCGCATGATGCGGGTCAACACCGATCTGCTCTCCAGGGTGCTCTCTATGGAAACCGCGGCTGTTGACAAACGGAACCGCCGGAAAATACTTGCCGACACCACGCTCAACGCTTCAGGGTTTATCATGGCAAGGGTTGTTGACCGCAAATTCAGCGATCGGGACAACATGCTGGTGATTGATGCCGGATGGCGGAAAGGAATCAAAAAAGACATGACCGTTCTGGTACCGGAGGGGCTTGTCGGGAGGGTGACCTCGGTCTCTGAGCACTATGCAAGGGTTATGCCTGTTATCCATCCGGATTTCAAGGTTGTCGTCGTAGCCGACTCATGCAACAGTATGGGCATCCTCTCCTGGAGCGGGGGGAGGGAGTTTCTTGCCCAGGTTGAACACATCCCCATCAGCAGCCACCTTAAACTGGGCGAACGGTTTGTCACCTCTGATTTCAGTACCTTTTCACTACGGGGCATTCCTGTCGGAAGGGTGGCACGCATAAAGGCCGACAACCTTTTCTATGACGTTGATATCTGGCTAGGTGTTGATTTTTCAACCCTGACTCAGGTACTGATTGCTCCGCTGAAAACCGAACAGGAACAAACCGGGATTACTGGCTATACGACCGAAAAGAAAGCGCGTCTTTAATTTTCAGATACTGACCCTGTGACAAAAAAAATTTTAATCTCTCTTGTATTGCTCTGCATCGTCTCACTGGTGCAGGAATTCGGTTTTGCCCACGTGACGTTTTTCAACGCATCCCCTGATGCCGTCACTATTTTTCTTGCCTTTATAGCCGTAACCTTCGAAAGGAACACCAGCACGAGTTTCGGGTTTGCTGCAGGCGTGATTTCGGGACTTTTATCGGGAAACATGGGCTTGCATATGCTGGCAAGAACGACTGGGAGTTTTATAGCCAGTTATTTTCATACACCAAATGAGAGTCACGCTACCGTAAATCAGAGAAACAGGCGATTCTACAGCGCAGTCATCATGGCCGGGCTTTGTACCAATGTGGTTTTGGCTGCTGGCGAAAATCCTCTCGGTGTTTCGCCACTCTACCGGATATTTGTTTTTGGCCTTCTTGAATCTCTCTTCAACCTCATCCTTGCCATCGTACTGAACCGGCTGTTTTTGAGACAATTACTTGTATACGAATGATGGATAAACTTCTGCGAAGCACGGTCATCATCTCGGGCTTTGTTATCGTAGCTTTTTCAGTGCTGTTTGGTCGGCTTTTTTATCTGCAGGTAGTCAATTATCAGCAGCTCGGATCAATTTCGACAACAAACAGCATCCGCAGGATCTGGGTTCAGCCTCCAAGAGGGCGCATGATTGACCGGAACGGCATTGCCATTGTCGACAATCAGCCGCTTTACACCCTAAAAATCATTCCTTCTGAATTCAAGAACGATCGAGCCGGTCTGCTTGCATGGCTTATGAAAAAGCCAAAAGAGGAGGTGGCAGAAATCATCAGGAGAAGCTCTGCGTACAACAAATATTCAGCATCAATTGTCAGCCGCAACCTTGATGCCGTTGCGATAGCAAGAGTAAGCGAAAATCTCTGGCAGCTTCCCGGCATTCTTATAGAGACCGACAACAAGCGACTCTATCCTGATTCCCTCTTCGGGTCTCATCTGTTCGGCTATTTACGCTCCATCCCCAAGCAAAAGCTTGAGGAACTGACCGATCAGGGTTACACGCAGGATGACAAAATCGGGTACAGCGGGCTTGAGCAGTTTTATGAAGAGGAGCTGAAAGGACAAAAAGGAACCCGGTTTGAAATGGTTACCCCTCTGGGCAAAGATGCAGGAAAATACGATGGCGGAAGAAGCGATATCCCCTCCATCAAAGGGAACGATCTCTACCTCTCTATTGACGCGGGTCTTCAGCAACTTGCCGAGCAGCTCTTGAGAAAAACCGGTCACTCCGGAGCAGTCGTCGCCATTGATCCCTCGACTGGCGGCGTCCTTGCCCTTGCCAGCGCTCCTGACTACAATCTCGATATCTTCAACGGTTCTACCGACCGTAAAGGATGGAACGAGATTCTTACCTCTCCCCAAAAGCCGCTTATTAACCGTGCGATTCAGGCGGTCTATCCCCCCGGTTCCATCTACAAGATGATTCTTGCCATGGCTGCACTTGAGGGTAAAAAAATGGACCCGGCGAAAAAAATACTTGATAACGGGGCCTTCGTGTTCGGGCACAGACGATTTCTCAGTAACGAAGGAAGGGGTCACGGATGGGTGGATATGAGGGAGGCCATTACGGTTTCATCAAATGTCTATTTTTATAATCTGATCTTTAATGTCGGATTTGAAGACTGGACAAAGTACGGCGCAATGTTCGGTTTTGGAGATAAAACCGGTATTGATCTTCCCGGCGAACGATCAGGACTTCTGCCATCAACCGAATATTACGATAAACGGTATGGCGAGAACAAGTGGACAAAAGGATACCTGGTCAGCCTTGCCATTGGCCAGGGAGAGCTCGGCACCACTCCGGTGCAGCTTGCAGCCTATGCCGCGGCTATTGCGAACAGAGGCACCCTCTTTCAGCCTCATATCGTCAATGGGTACCGCGATACGGCTACCGGTGAATATTTCGAGTATGAATATGACAAGCAGCAGCTTCCGGTTGCAGCATCAACATTCGACCTTATCCATGACGGCATGACAGGCGTGGTGGAAAGAGGTACAGGAACGCTGGCAAAGGTGCCTGGTGTAACCATTGCAGGAAAAACCGGAACGGCACAAAATCCTCATGGCAGAGATCATGCATGGTTTATTGCTTTTGCTCCGGTAGAGCATCCAAAAATCGCTATGGCGGTGCTGGTCGAAAATGCAGGTTTCGGAGGGGCCATTTCGGCTCCGATTGCCCGTGAACTTATCCGGTACTATGTTAAAGGAGAGACGTTACCGGTTGCTTCAGACCAAAAGGGAAAAAAATCTTCAGCCGCCGCCGGGCAGCAACCGGACAGTACAAAAAAAATGGCGCCGGCATCAAAACCTGAAAAAGCCACCAATACCCCGAAGCCGGTTACCGGGATTAAAATTGTGACCAATAGCGGAAAAAAAGCAGCATGATTTATAAGCATGACCCTGCATCCATACAGGGTTTTCTTGAAGATACGAGCAATCTGAAAAGCGGGCATACTCCTGGTGTTTTTTTCCCTGAAACTGAGGATGAACTTGCCGAACTCCTCAAAAGTGCAGTCAAGGAACATCGACGGTTTACCATCGCCGGAAATGGAACAGGAACAACGGGCGGCAGAATCCCATTGGGAGAGTATGTCATTTCGATGCAAAAGCTTGACCGAATCGGTGAACCGGTTCCTCTCTCCGCCAACAGGGCCATCATAACGGTGCAGGCCGGAGTGCTGCTCGATACACTCCAGAAAACTGTGGAACGTTCCGGCTGGTTTTATCCGCCTGACCCAACTGAAAAGCTCTGCTTTATCGGGAGCACAATAGCCAACAACTCTTCAGGAGCAAGAAGCTTCAAATATGGCCCTACACGAAACCATATCTCCAGAATCCTTGTCATCCTTCCACAGGGAGAGAGGCTTGATCTTTCGCGCGGTGCATGTCGGGCTGATCAAGAAGGCCTTTTCCGTCTCGGCCTTCCTTCTGGCAGTGAACTGGCCTTCAAAAGGCCCGGATACGCTATGCCTGATACCTCAAAGCACAACGCGGGATACTTTTCAGAAGAGGGAATGGATCTGATTGACCTCTTTATCGGATCAGAAGGGACCCTCGGCATTATTGCCGAAGCCGATCTCATGCTCATTCCCCTTCCGTCGGCTATCATCTCCTGCCTGGTCTATTTTTTGGATATTGATGAATTATTCCGCTTTGTCGGCCTGCTTAAAGATCAAAAAAGCAGCATTGCTCCAAGGGCAATAGAGTTTTTTGACCTCCATTCGCTCGAGTTTCTTGCCGAAAAGTATCCTGAAGTACCCCGGAACAGTGAAGGAGCAATTTTTTTTGAACTCGAAACAACTCGGGAGCGGGAAGAAAGCGACCTTGACACCCTCTTCGGCCATATGGAATCGTGCAATACCATAACCGACCGGTCATGGATAGCCCTTGACCGTGATGAACAGGAGCGGCTGAGAGAATTTCGCCACACGTTGCCGCTGCTTGTTAACGAGTGGCTCAGTCGGCAGCATGAAAGCAAAATCAGCACCGACATGGCGGTACCGGATGGCCGATTCCGCGAACTGTTCGATTTTTATCGCACTTCTTGCGAACAACAGGGCTTTGTCTATATTATTTTCGGTCATATAGGAGATGCTCATGTGCATTTGAACATCCTGCCGCGCAACCGCGAAGAGTTTTTGCAGGCAAAGGCGCTTTACCGGATTTTTGTCGGCAAGGCACTTGAACTGGAAGGGACACTCTCTGCAGAGCACGGCATCGGGAAGCTCAAGGCGGAATATCTTGTCGGTATGTATCATGAAAGCGGCATACGGGAGATGGTTCGGGTAAAAAAATACCTTGATCCGCTTCTGACCCTTAACAGGGGAAATCTTATTCCTGCCGCATTTCTGGAAACTGAAAATAATTGAAGGTCACAGTGGCGAAAACGCAACAGACTCAGCAATACGTCCAGGCCATTCAGAACAGAAAGGCCCGATACGAATTTGAAATCCTCGATACCCTCGTTGCCGGCATCCAGCTTTTCGGCAGTGAAGTCAAATCGATACGCCTGGGGCAAGCCAGCTTGAGCGACAGCTTTGCTATCATCCTTCGCAACGAGATCTGGCTTGAAGGCATGCAGATTACCCCGTATGCACACAACCGGATGGAGTTGATTGAAGCGAAACGGAGCAGGAAACTGCTGCTACACAAAAAGGAAATCCTCAGAATAGAGGCCAAAATCAGTGAAAAAGGGCTGACCCTCGTACCCCTGAAGGCGTTTTTCAACTCAAAAGGTCTTTTGAAAATTGAACTGGCCATAGCCAAAGGCAAAAAGCTCTACGACAAGCGCGAAACAATCAAGGCGCGGGAAAACCAGCGGCATATGGAGCAGATAAGGAAGCAATACTAAAAACAGGGAATTCACATGCTTTTTCCGCCTATAAAGGAACAGCTTGATATTATTGTCAGTAATGTTGTCGAAATTATCAGCATCGCTGAACTTGAACAAAAACTCCTCCAGAGCCTGAAAACAGGGCAACCACTCAAGATAAAGCTCGGGGCCGATCCATCAAGACCTGACCTGCATCTCGGTCACTCAGTCGTTTTGCGCAAACTCCGCGAGTTCCAGGATCTCGGCCATGAAGCCATTCTGATCATCGGCGACTTTACCGCAATGATCGGCGATCCTTCGGGAAAAAGCAAGACCAGGCCACAACTGTCAGCCGAGGAGGCTCGGGAAAATGGTCTAAGCTACTTCGAGCAGGCGTCAAAAATTCTTGACCCTGAAAAAACTGCCATCTGCTATAATGCAGACTGGCTCGGGAAAATGAGTTTTGCTGATGTCATCAAACTTTCAAGTCATTACACCGTTGCCAGAATGCTTGAGCGTGACGACTTCGAACGGAGGTATCGAGCCCAGGAGCCTATTTCCATTCACGAGTTCCTCTATCCTCTTGCACAGGGAATGGATTCGGTGCATCTGAAAAACGACGTTGAGCTTGGCGGCACTGACCAGAAATTCAACCTCCTTGTCGGCAGGGATTTGCAGCGGGAGTACGGCATTGCGCCTCAGGTCTGCATTACCATGCCGCTGCTTGTGGGCACTGACGGAAAAGAAAAGATGTCAAAATCGCTCGGCAATGCCATCTGTTTCAATGACTCACCTGCCGATATGTATGGAAAAACACTCTCCATTCCCGACACGCTCATTGAGGCCTACTGCAAGCTGCTGGTACCTCATGATGACGAAAGTGCCACCGGAATTCTTGACCAGATAACGGAAAACCCGAGGGCGGCAAAACGGGCGCTGGCAAAGAAAATTGTTTCGATGTACTCTTCAGAGGCCGAGGCGGAAGGAGCTGAAATCCATTTTGATCAGGTATTTATCCATAAACAGGCCCCGGATAATATTGAACTCTTTGAACTGGAAGAGCAATCGGTATCATTGATCGATATCCTCGTAACCATCGGGGCTGCTGTTTCAAAAAGCGAGGCCCGAAGGATGATTCAGCAGAAATCTGTTCTTGTTGATGAGAGAAAAATCGAAGAGATTGCCGAATGCATTGAACTCAGCATTGAGCCCAAAATAATCAGGGCAGGAAAACGAAGGTTTTTTAAAGTGGCGGCAAGAAAAACATTTTGAATACGGATGCTTTTTCCTATAATTCGTCAATTTCGGCACTGAAACCGCTTAAACAATCACTTTAATCCGGAGGTACGGCATTGTCATTTGTCCCATCAAAAGTATTTTTCACCAAAGGCGTGGGAAGGCACAAGGAATATCTCTCATCATTCGAGCTTGCCCTGAGAGAGGCCAAAATTGAGAAATGCAATCTGGTTACGGTATCAAGTATTTTTCCTCCTCATTGTGAGCGAATCAGCGTCGAAGAAGGCATAAAACTCCTTTCTCCAGGGCAGATAACCTTTGCGGTCATGGCCCGAAATTCAACCAATGAGTTCAACCGCCTTATTGCCGCATCAGTCGGCGTGGCCATTCCTGCTGACGATACACAGTATGGCTATCTGTCGGAACACCATCCTTACGGGGAGTCCGCAGAACAGTCCGGTGAATATGCCGAAGATCTGGCAGCAACCATGCTTGCAACCACCCTTGGCATTGAGTTTGATCCAAACAAGGACTGGGACGAGCGTGAAGGCATTTACAAAATGAGCGGCAAAATCATCAATTCATACAATATCACCGAAACCGCCGAAGGCGAAAACGGTCTCTGGACAACGGTCATTTCGTGCGCCGTTCTCCTGCCGTAATGGCTGTTTGTTCGACTCATTATAATTGGACACCATCTTTTTTTCCTTCAAGGTTCGTCTCCTGATTCAAAACACTTGCCAAACGGGGAACAAGGCTCTCATCAGGTCCTGTTCCCCGTTTGCATTGCTGGTCATGCAGTCACAACCCATTATTATCAGCACTCTTTTATGATTTTTCTTGCATCATTCCAGAACATCCGGAGCCTTGAGGAGCTGATTCTCTGGGGCGGATACCTGCTGCTCTTCATCATTATTTTTTCAGAAACAGGCCTCTTCGCGGGTTTTTTTCTTCCGGGTGACTCTCTGCTCATTACCGCAGGGCTTATGGCGGCATCAGGAAGCCTCGACATCTTCCTCGTGATTGCCATCCTCGCCTGTGGAGCGGTTCTCGGTGATGCAACAGGCTATTTTATCGGCAAAGAACTCAAAACCACCATCTTTGCAAAAACGAATTCGAAATTCTTTCATCGCGAGCACTTGCTGAAAACAGAGGCCTTTTATAAACGACATGGTTCAAAAACCATTTTTCTTGCACGTTTTGTGCCGATTGTACGAAGCTTTTCGGCAACACTGGCCGGTGTAACGGGAATGCCCTTCGGGGTATTCTTTTTTTTCAGCCTTTGCGGTTCTCTCACCTGGGTTCTCTGTTTTACGCTGACCGGTTACTTTATTGCAAGCATTTTTCCCGATATCGTCCAATATCTGCACACGATCATCCTTGCCGGAATAATCCTTATCGTGGCAAGCGCACTGAAAAGCCTGAAACAACATAAAAGAGCAAACAACTGAAAAATTTATCCCGTTTTAAGCGCCGAGGCTCACGGATATTTATACCGTCTATGGTATTTTCTACACATTAACTTTTAATCAAACTGTGCACATCACTGTTATGACTGAATCGATCAAAACTGATGTTCTCGTAATCGGCAGCGGCATTGGCGGCCTCTATTTTGCCATTCATATGGCCGATCATGCCAAGGTAACCATTATCACAAAAAAAGAGAGTTCCACCTCCAATACCAACTGGGCACAGGGCGGAATTGCGGCCACCATCGATAACAATGACAGCGCCGAACTGCATATTGCCGATACGCTCGATGCCGGTGCGGGGCTATGCAATCTCGACATGGTCACCCTCATGGTTAAGGAGGGTCCGCAGCATATTAAGCGCCTCATGGAACTCGGTGTCAATTTTACAACCTCCGACAATGAACACCTGCACCTCGGCAAAGAGGGGGGACACTCAAGGAGCAGGATTGTCCATGCACAGGATCTGACCGGAAAAGAGGTTGAAACCGCCCTGCTCGACCGGATCAACAGCCATCCGAATATTACGTTGCTTGAGCATCATTTTGCCATTGAGCTGCTCACAGAGCATCACCTCGGCATCAAGACGAATGACATCAACTGTTACGGTGCTTACGTTCTTGATGCGATGCAGCGCCAGCCAAAAAAAATTCTTGCAAAAATCACGATGCTCGCAGCCGGGGGGCTCGGCCATATCTATCCCTACACCACGAACCCTGAAATAGCCACTGGAGATGGTGTGGCAATGGGATACCGGGCAGGAGCTGAAATTGCAAACATGGAGTTTATCCAGTTTCATCCGACCGCCCTCTACCATCCAAAGGCAAAATCATTTCTGATTTCCGAAGCTGTCCGGGGTTTTGGCGGAGTCCTGAAACTGAAAAACGGTCAGGAGTTCATGCACAAGTACGACAAACGCCTGAACCTGGCCCCACGCGATATTGTGGCCCGCGCCATCGACTCTGAGATCAAAAAAAGCGGTGAGGAATGCGTCTTCCTTGATGTAACCCATATCGACCCTGCAAAAACCAGGGAGCATTTTCCCAATATTTACGAAACCTGCCTCAGCTTTGGTATCGATATGACCAAAGAGATGATCCCTGTCGTACCTGCTGCTCACTATTCATGCGGCGGCATAAGAACTGATGACCGGGGAAGAACCACCATAGCACGGCTCTATGCCTGCGGAGAGACGAGTTGTACAGGCGTTCATGGTGCAAACCGTCTTGCAAGCAACTCTCTGCTTGAAGCTCTTGTCTTTGCATGGAGAGCATATCTTGATATCTCGGAAAAGCTTCATCAGCAAAGCAACAGTGTCGATTTTCCTGACTGGGACGATACGGGTACCGTCAATTCGGAGGAGTGGATTCTGGTATCGCACAACAAACGGGAAGCGCAGCAGGTCATGAACGACTATGTCGGTATTGTGCGCAGCGACCTGCGCTTGCAGCGTGCAAATCGCCGAATTGATTTCTTGAAGGAGGAAACCGAATCCTACTACAAGAAAACAAAAATCACGACACAGATCCTTGAGTTGAGAAATATCATCAAGGTAGCAAGTCTTATCATCGAAAGTGCCATAAAACGCCGTGAATCGAGAGGACTGCATTATACGACCGATTATCCGCAAAGAGACGACAAGCACTTCCTCATTGAGACGGTACTGAGGTCGTTTTAGCAACGGCCTCCCTACTTGACCTCCTGCCAGTCACGTGCATAGCGGAAATCGATACCGGGAGTGCGACCCGATAGTTTGGCGATGACTGGCATCATCCTTTTATACTGGTTCCGGACAACCATCTTCCTGACACGGTCATAAAAGGGTTCCTCAATCCCCTCGACAAGGATCGATTTTTTATCCATTCTCTTTTCAAGCATCATAAAGAGGAGCAGATCAACCGACTCATAACTGAATCCGAGATCATCCTCATCGCTCTGCCCTTCCCAGAGATCGGCAGAAGGAGCCTTAACAATAAGCGACTCAGGAATGGCGAGGTGACGGGCAAGACCCCTTATCTGTGTCTTATAGAGATCACCGACTGGATTGACGGCTGAAGCCATATCACCGAACATGGTTCCGTAACCAAGAAGCAGTTCGGTTTTGTTGCTTGTTCCGGTCACAAGCCGGCCATCTCTTGCAGAGACATCATACAGCAGAATCATTCTGGTGCGGGCCATGATATTACCCCTTCTCAACAACTCCGTTTCCGGCACAGAGGAAAAAAAGGCATCAACAACAGGCGTAACCGGCATCTCCTCGGCCTTGATGCCAAGTTTTTGAATCATGAGTTCGGCATGTTCAAGACTTTCGGGACTGCTTGACTTATAGGGCATCATCAGCCCCAGAACATTCTCCCGACCAAGTGCGCGGACAGCCAGTTCACAGACAACAGCCGAATCGATACCACCGGAAAGGCCAAGCACGACAGAACTGAATCCGAATTTGCGAAGCTCATTGAAAAGAAAAGCCTTGAGAATATCCTCGACAAGTTGATAATCGAGGTGGAGATCCTGAACCTTCATAAGGGGAAATCTATAAATTGAACAAGCGCATGGTCGAGCTGATCAGCAGAAAAGCCACCGTGTTGACCATTACCACCAAGAGAGCCGTGTTTCTCAATGCCGAAGCGGAAAAAGGTTTATCGAGCTCAATGAGATGCTGTAAACCTTTTCTGCCGATAACAAGAGCATAGCCGAGAGCCAGAAAGGCAAAAAGCCAGCCCGGAAAGCCTGTAAAATAAAAAAGTTCAAAAATCCAGACCGGTGTCAAGGCATAACAGAAAACCGTGAGCGTCCTCGCCTTTATGCTCTCCGTTCGCTCTTGCGCAAGCAGGTAACCCGCTCCCCCCGTCATTAGGTAAAGTGCTGCGATATCAATCAGAAAATTGACAATGGCAACAATCATGGCCGTACGGGGAACCCCGATCAAGGGAAACTTCACAAGCTGTACCATGGCAATAACAGGAACGGCATACTCCCTGAGTACGCTGGACTCATCGCCCTCACTCCCCTTTTTGAGATCGTGCCATAAGCCGCTGTTATGAAACAGGAGCCTGAAAATCGCAGAAAAAAGTTCAGTAACGCTCATAATAATTTATCTAAGCCATTTTGCAGGGTTCTGTTTCACGCGCCCTTTCCATATTTCGAAATGAACAATTGAAGTGCCTTCAGGCGTTCTGCCCGAAACGCCAAGCAATTGCTGTGATTTGATTATCTCGTCCTTGGCAATATTCAACTGTCCAAGATTGGCATAGACGGTAAGATAGGACTTCGGATGCCGGATAATGACAATATTGCCGAACGTTGGAAGAAAGGCAATCTGGACAACCTTGCCACCGGAAACAGCCCTGACCTGGGTGCTTGCAGGAACAGAAATATCTATTCCGTTATTGGTCCTCACAATTTTAAGGTCCTTGTCTTCAACCGTTCCAAACCTTTGCGCAACAACACCATTATGCACAGGCCACGGCAGTGAGCCCGCAGCCTTTTCAAAATCAGCCGAAACTCTTTCCAGCTCTGGAGAATCAACACTGGGAGCCGAGGGAACACTCTCTTCCTTGGTACCCGTCATCGCTGTTTTCCGCTCTGTTTCCCCCTCTATTTTTGCAGGTTTTTCCCTCTTTGAACCCGTCCGCCCAGCCTCAAGACGTTCAGTATGCAGACGTTGTGCCTCAAGCCGTTCGGCATGAAACTGCTGTGCCCGGAGACGCCTGGCTTCAAATATTTTCTTCTGACGTTCACGCTCTGCCTCCAATGCTCGCTGCTCGGCAAGAATCAGCGATTCTATCCTCGATTGCAATTGAGTGCGTTTTTTCTGGACAGAGGCAACCTGCAAGAGATATTCCTGTTTGTTTTTCTTAAGCTTTTCAAGCACCCCCTCTTTTTCTTTTTTGGTGGCCGCCCAGTTTTTCAACTGCCGTTCCTGTTCCCTTACCATTTCAGCTTTTTGCTTGTAGCTTTGCTCAAGCGCAAGCCGGCTGTTTTCAAGTTTGACAGCCGCACTCTGCAACGTATCAACATGACGGTGAACTGCACGGGTAAAAAAGCCCATGTATTGCGCCCGTACCAGAGCTTTTGAAACCGAACCCGCAGCAAAAAGATGCTCTCTATCGCGGTTTCCTCCATATTTGTAAGCTGAAACCGCCGTGCGGCGAAAATCATCGGAAACCCGGCCGTAAATCTGTCGATTCCCCTGAAGCTCATGGCGCAGTCGGGCAATATCCCCGTCAAGCCTTTTGAGATAGTTCTGGTTTTCAGTAATCATTTTTTCAAGCACCAGAATCTGGGTCCGGATATTTTCCAGCACTTTGAAAGATTGTGACTCCTTGAGGGAGGTCGAATGCAGTTTGTCCTGATACTCCTGAAGCTGCCGCTTAAGGCTTGCAAGGTTCTGCTCCACCGCCGCCCGTTCATTCATGATTCTTGATATCTCGCTGTTTTCTGGCAAGCTGCGCGAGGTTTGCGAGGTGCGCGAAGTGTGAGAAGCGTGTGAGGTGCGCGAGGTGTGCGAGGTATGCGCACGGTGCAAAGAAGCCTCAGCCGGGAGCGAAATACCCGGAAAGAGCAAGAACAGCACTGCAGCTATCCGCAGCACTCTGGAAAAAAAAGCAGGTAAGGCAATAACGGTCATAAAAAATCCCCTGGGCATTAAAATTCAACTACCTTACAAAAAAAATCGGTTAGAACGAAAACCATGGAAAACACGAGAAGAACATCAGTTCAAGGTAAAGGATAAAATCTTTTCTTCGCAAACGGTCAGAGAAAAAAATAATTTGTTTTTCTTGACCTGAAATAATGGTAACTATCCGTTTTTTCATCAGCAAATCAATACATGGACAAGCTTGTCATCAGAGGTGGTCGCCGGATCTCCGGAAGCATAACCGCCTCAGGCTCAAAAAATACCTCTCTGCCGATCATTGCCGCAACACTGCTTGCCGGAAATGGAACCTTTACCCTTCATCAGATCCCCGATCTGAAGGATATCATGACGTTTACCCAGCTTCTGAATCATCTGGGCGCCGAAACAACGTTTGAGAACAACACCCTGAAAATTTCATCCCGAAACGTGGAAAATATTCAGGCACCGTATGAACTGGTAAAAAAAATGAGAGCCTCGATCTATGTGCTCGGACCGATGCTTGCCCGATTTGGCCATGCAAGGGTCTCACTCCCTGGAGGATGCGCTTTCGGGCCACGCCCCATTGACCTTCATTTGATGGCCATGGAAAAACTCGGTGCAACGATTACGATTGAAACCGGATTTATTGATGCCGCCGTTCCTGGAGGAATACTGCAAGGGGGCCATATCGATTTTCCGATCTCTTCTGTCGGAGCCACAGGAAATGCCCTCATGGCGGCTGTGCTTGCTGAAGGAAAAACAACCATCAGTAATGCTGCGGCTGAACCTGAAATTGTGACCCTCTGCAAATTTCTCATTGCCATGGGTGCCACAATCAGAGGAACAGGAACAACCGAACTTGAAATAGAGGGCACCAGAACCCTCAAGGCTATTGAATTTCATAATGTTTTTGATCGCATCGAAGCAGGAACTCTGCTTGCTGCTGCGGCCATAACCGGAGGAGACATTACAGTCAATGGCGTTGAACCCGAACAGATGAAAGCTGTGCTGAAAAAATTTGTCCATGCGGGCTGCACCGTTGAAACAACCGAAAACAGCATAACCCTGAAAAGTCCGGAAAAGCTTATCCCGACCGATGTCACGGCGAAACCTTACCCCTCCTTTCCAACCGACATGCAGGCCCAATGGATTGCCCTGATGACTCAGGCGGAAGGAATAAGTCATATTACCGACAAGGTCTATCATGAACGATTCAACCATATTCCGGAACTGAACCGTCTCGGTGCCCATATTGAGATTCACAAAAACCAGGCGATTGTTCATGGTCCTCAACACCTTTCAGGCACAAAAGTCATGTCGACCGATCTGAGAGCATCGGCAAGTCTTGTTCTTGCAGGACTTGTTGCGGAAGGTACAACGGAAGTACTGAGAGTCTATCACCTCGACAGGGGGTATGAAAAGATCGAAACAAAACTCAATAGCCTTGGAGCTGATATCCGACGGGAGAAATACAATGAATTTTAGTAATCCATCAAAAAAGATGATTATTTTTTTGGATATTAAAAGCGATACATTATATTAACTGCCTCTAAAGCCAAGCATTGAGGGCCCTTAGCTCAGTTGGTCAGAGCAAGCGACTCATAATCGCTGGGTCGTAGGTTCAAGTCCTACAGGGCCCACGGTTTATGACCGGAAGCAACATAAGTTTACCTGGCGTGTTCGTCTAGTGGCCCAGGACATCGCCCTCTCAAGGCGAAGATCACGGGTTCGAATCCCGTACACGCTACCATAAAAGCACCCGTAGCTCAACTGGATAGAGCATCTGACTACGAATCAGAAGGTTAGAGGTTCGACTCCTCTCGGGTGCACAGATCTCACCTTTCCTTGTCTTAACGACTTTGCTCTCTCTCGTCGATGTTTGACCTTGCGTTTCTTCTTGCTCCTGCATTTGCAACATTTTTTCTCGGAATGCTTTTGCGCAAGGCATCAGTGCTTGACGGCCAAGCCGCAGATATTCTGTTTAAACTTGTTTACCATCTTGCGCTTCCTGCGCTGCTGCTTTCCGTACTTCCCTATGTCGTCATAAGCACGACCATGCTGTTTCTTCCTCTCATCTCAATGCTTCTTATCCTTTTGACGCTTGGGGCAGCAATGCTTACAGGAAAAGCGCTCAATATGCCCGATAAGTCATACGCCGTGCTCGTGAGCGGATCGATTATCATGAATCTCGGCTTTGTCATGCCTTTCGTTCAATCATTTTACGGAGACGATGGCCTTGCCCGCCTCTTCGTGTTCGATATTCCGAACGGGTTGTCGGCCTATACCATAGCCCTCTCTGTTGCCTCAAGACATGGCGGCAGCACTGAAAAGGGCTTGGGACGCAAGCTCATGACATCCCCCCCTCTCCTGGCACTGATCGCAGCTCTTCTGATGAATGTATCCGGTTGGCGGCCAGCGCTCATTGCAACCGCAGTACTGCACTCCATTGGCGGGCTGACGATACCGCTCATCCTCATAGGGCTTGGAGCCTCGTTCAGGATAACAAAAATCAACCCGCTCCATCTTGCAGCAGCCCTAACCCTGCGCATGGGACTCGGACTGGCTCTGGGAGTTTGGCTTGCAGGCTTGTTTCATCTTGAAGGGCTTGACCGGGCCATTGTCATACTTGCAGCTTCCGCTCCGGCAGGATTCAATACCATGACCTTTGCCTCGGTTGAAAAACTTGATCGTGAATTTGCCGCAACGCTTGTTGCGTCGTGCATGATCGCTGCATTGTTTCTTATTCCGGTCCTTCTCACTATTCTTTAAAAAAAGATAAAAGCGAATTGGAATAAATTATTTTTTCATATATTCACCTCACTAATGAGGAGTGGCCAAATTGGTAAGGCTCCTGATTCTGGATCAGGCAATTTGCAGGTTCGAGTCCTGCCTCCTCAGCTTAAAAAAAATAGACACTCTATCGGGGTGTCTTTTTTTTGTCTGTAAATCCAGCATGATGCGAAGAAAAATTCCGCACGCCTTCCTCAGCTTCCTTGATTTATTAATTCAATACATACTTGAAAAAAACGGGAACGCTTCATTCACCAATACACAATAAAAAAAAGAGGCAGAACTTACGTTCTGCCTCTTTGATATAAGAAACCGGTAAGCCGGAAACTTATTTTGCTGCTGGTGCTGCAGGTGCTTCTGCTGCAGGTGCTGCTGCAGGTGCTTCTGCTGCAGGTGCTGCTGCAGGTGCAGGTGCTTCTGCTGCAGGTGCTGGTGCTGCAGGTGCTTCGACAGGAGCTTCTACAGGAGCTTCAGTTTTTTTTGCGCAGCCTACGAAAGAAACTGAGCTTAAAAGAAAGAGGAAAATGAAAAGTTTTTTCATTGCTATGATTATTTTTGTTGTTTGATAATTGACAGCTTCATCAGCTCTCGAATAATAAAAAAAAACAGCGACTTTTCAAAAGCCTACTGTATGGCGGAATATGCAAAATAATTTCACATCCCGCCTTAATAAATGTTTTTTTTACTCAACAAGCAACTCTAATTCTGCTTTTTCAAGCTTATGAAAGTTAAGGTATTGATAAATGTTCTCTTCTTTTCCGCCAGAAAGATGTCTGTTTACGATTTCCATATATTCATCTTTGTTCGGCAAGTGACCAAGAAGTGCACATACTGCGGCAAGCTCGGCCGACCCCAGATAAACCTGCGCTCCGGTACCCATGCGATTGTCGAAGTTCCTTGTGCTGGTGGAAAAGACGACAGCATTATCTGCTACTCTGGCCTGATTGCCCATGCAGAGTGAACATCCCGGACGCTCAATACGGGCGCCTGATGCACCAAATACCGAGTAATAGCCTTCCTCAACCAGTTTTATCATGTCCATCTTCGTAGGAGGAACAATCCAGAGTTTTACCGGTGTAACACCCTGATTCCGCAAAATTTCACCGAGAGCGCGGAAATGACCGATATTGGTCATGCAGCTTCCAACAAAGACCTCATCAATGACTTTTGGCATTTTGTCAGAACGCAGAACCTCGCTCAGCGTCATGACATCGTCAGGATCGTTCGGACAGGCAAGAATCGGCTCAGTAATTTTGCTCATATCGACCTCGATTACTGCGGCATATTCCGCATCAGCATCAGGCTGAAGGAGAATGGGGTTTTCAAGCCACGCCTCCATCTTGCCAATTCGCCGCTGGAGTGTCTCAGCATCGCCATAACCCTGTTCAATCATCTCTTCGAGCAATTTGACGTTCGAGCTGAGATATTCGATTACCGGCTCTTTATCGAGCCGGACGGTACATGCCGCAGCGCTCCGTTCAGCAGAAGCATCACTGAGCTCAAACGCCTGCTCAACCTTCAGTTTCGGCAATCCTTCTATTTC
Organism: uncultured Chlorobiaceae bacterium; assembly: GCA_903820085.1. Classification (GTDB taxonomy): domain Bacteria; phylum Bacteroidota; class Chlorobiia; order Chlorobiales; family Chlorobiaceae; genus Chlorobium. The sequence continues at coordinate 33,509 of CAIJGA010000023.1, read as the reverse complement.
AAGGATACGTCCGGCAAAAACGTTTTTCTTGCCTTTCTTTTCGACCGTCAACAGGCCTTGCTTTATGGCCACATAGGGAATGGCGTTAACCAGATCCCTGAGCGTAATCCCTTTCTGCATCTCACCGGTAAAACGGACCAGCACTGATTCAGGAACATTCAACGGCATGGTTCCGGTAACACCGGCAAAAGCTACAAGCCCGGAACCCGCAGGAAACGAAATGCCGATTGGAAAACGGGTATGGGAATCAGCACCGGTGCCGAGCGTATCGGGCAGTACCATACGATTCAGCCACGTGTGAATAACCCCGTCTCCAGGTTTAAGCGAAACGCCGCCCCTGCTCATGATAAAGTACGGGAGACTTCGGTGCAACTTTACATCAGATGGCTTCGGATAGGCGGACGTATGGCAAAAGCTCTGCATCAGAAGATCTGCGCTGAAACTCAGTGCCGCAAACTCTTTAACCTCATCACGGGTCATGGCTCCTGTTGTATCCTGTGAACCAACCGTCAGGGTCTCCGGTTCAACGTACATCCCCGGACGCACACCCGGAAAGCCACACGCCTTGCCGATCATTTTCTGTGCAAGCGTGTACCCTTTACCGCTGTCTGCCGGCTGTTCCGGATTAATGAAAATACTCTCATCACCGAGTCCCAGCGCTTTTCGTGCCTTTCTGGTCAGCGTTCTGCCAATAATCAGCGGAATGCGTCCTCCGGCGCGCACCTCATCAGCAATCGTATTCGGAGAGAGCTCAAAACGGGCAATAACTTCACCGTTTTTCTCTATGGTACCATTGGAGAGGTACAGATCAATCACATCGCCCATCTCCATTGACGTCACGTCAGCCTGAACGGGCAACGCCCCCGAATCTTCTGCCGTATTGAAAAAAATGGGAGCAATGATACTTCCAATCACCACGCCGCCTGTCCGTTTGTTCGGCACGGCCGGAATGTTATTGCCTATGTGCCACTGAACCGAGTTTATACCCGACTTCCGGCTTGATCCGGTACCGACAACGTCACCGACATAAGCAAGCGGATGGCCTTTTGTTTTCAGTTTGGCAATGGTTTCTATCGGATCGGCTATTTTGGTGCCAAGCATGCAACGGGCGTGCAGGGGAATATCGCTGCGGGTAAAGGCCTCGCTGGCCGGTGAAAGATCATCAGTATTGGTTTCGCCGGGCACCTTGAAAACCGTCAGGGTCATTTTTTCAGGTAGCGTTGGCTTTGAGGTAAACCATTCGGCCTCTGCCCATGAATTGAGCACCTCTTTTGCATAGGAATTGGTTTTTGACAGATCAACCACAACGTCGAACAGATCATAGACCAGCAACGTATTTTTCAGCATCGCAGCGGCTTCACTGCATATTGATGCATCAACATGGCCAAGCGCATCAACAAGAGGCTTGACATTATAACCGCCAAGCATGGTACCCAAAATTCTGACCGCTTCTGCTTTGTCGATGACGGCACAGGACTCCTCACCTTTAATGATGGCATCGAGGAACGCAGCTTTTTCAAACGCGGCGTCATCAACACCCGGACTGATATGCTCACGGAATAACTCAAGCAGGTACTCTTTTTCCTCAACAACATCCTGCTTGAGCAGGCCTACAAGCAAGCGGGTCTGTTCAACAGTCAACGGTAGAGGTGGAATGCTGAGCTTGGCCCGTTCTTCGGTATGCGCGCGATATTGGTCTACAAGACTCATAAGGTCAATCTCCCAGGGTTATGAATGTTTGAAATAATGGTAACGTTCTAAATAAGCAGGAAAAACTACGATGCCTTCAGGCAATACGCCATAACCTTAAAAATACCATAGCTCTCTTCTATAACCAAGAACAGCTCTCTTCTGCACACCCGGCAACAACGAAGTTTTTCAGGAATAAACAGTAATATATCCTGTTTTTTAAGGCAGGAAGAAAGAAATGGCAATTATGTGAAACAAAATTTCAGGCAATGAACATGCTGTCGCCGTAACTGAGAAAGCTGTAGCCTTCAGCAAGAGCTTCCCGGTAGGCATTGCGCAGGTTTTCAGCTCCGGCAAATGCTGCGGTAAGCATCAGCACCGTGGAACGGGGCGCATGAAAGTTAGTCAAAAGTCCATCAACAATACGGAAACGATATCCGGGATAGATAAAAATATCAGCCTCGCCCATCAGCGGTTCATCTCCCTCAAACGTCTCGATACGTTCTCCGGCATGTTCCAAGGCCCTGGTTACGGTTGTCCCGACAGCAACAACCCTTCCACCGGCAGCCTTTACCCGGCGGATTTTCTCCGCACACTCCGGTGGTATGGAATAAAACTCACGGTGCATGACATGCTCCTCAAGCGCCTCTACCCTGACAGGAAGAAAGGTGCCAAGACCAACATGCAGGGTGAGAGCAACAACGTCAACACCCTTCCTGAGAAGCTTTTCAAGCAGCTCGGAAGTCATGTTCAGGGAGGCAGTCGGCGCTGCAACTGAACCCGGCAATTCGGCAAAAACGGTTTGGTAGCGCTCGCGGTCAACCTCCTCAGCCTCCCGTTTGAGATAGGGAGGAATGGGCACTCCACCAAAACGGTCAAAAAGATCGCTGAGCGACAGTGCACCGCAAACAGAAACACGGGCAATGCCCTGATCAACAAGATCAGCTACCAGAAGTTCATGGCCATGCGCCATGAGTTTGTCGTTTTTTTTCAGCTTCCCCCGGTACAGCACCAGACTTTGCTCCTCAAGGTGCTTTTCAAGCAGCATCAGCTCAATCTTCGCACCGGTCGGCTTGCAGGCAAAAAGCCTTGCGCGGATCACCCGGGTATTGTTCAGCACAAGCAGGTCACCCTGCTGCAAAAAAGTATTGAGATTGGCATAGGAGGCATGCCGGACGGCGCCAGAGTAACGATCAAGCACCAGAAGACGGGTCGAGCCACGCTCCAGAGGCGGATATTTGGCAATCTTCTCTTCAGGGAGTTCGTAATCAAAGTCGCCAGCTCTCATAATGTTCTCAATCTTGCCCTTACAGCTTCAGCATGGGCCTGAAGTCCTTCATGATCTGCAAAAGCCGCAATTTTCTCTCCACTGCAATGTATTTGCTTTTTTGAATAGGAGATGATCGATGTGTGCTTGACAAAGTCACGCACCGAAAGCGGTGAAAAAAACCGTGCTGTACCATTGGTCGGCAACGTATGGTTAGGACCGGCAAAATAATCACCAACAGTTTCGCAGGAGTAGCCTCCCATAAAAATTGCACCGGCATGGTGAATATCCGGCAATATCTCCCATGGATGCTCCACATGCAGTTCAAGATGCTCAGGTGCAATCATATCCGACACTGCGCAGGCCTCTTCAAGCGACCCAACAAGCACAATGGCACCGTGGTGCTCAAGCGAAGAGGCAATAATCTCACGCCGAAGCATTCCCGGCATGCGTGTGGCGGCACACTCCCGCACGGCTGCAGCCAACGATTCCGATGGAGTGATCAGCACGGCCGATGCGTCCGCGTCATGCTCGGCCTGTGCAAACAGGTCAAGGACAATAAATTCCGGATTGGCCGTTTCGTCTGCGATGATAACCACTTCAGAAGGACCGGCTATGCTGTCGATGGCAACATGCCCGAAAACCTGCTTTTTGGCCAACGCCACATATTTATTGCCCGGGCCAGTGATAATGTCAACCTTTGGAATCGTTTGAGTACCATAGGCAAAAGCCGCTATTGCCTGGGCGCCACCAAGTTTGTACACAGAAGTAATACCGGCAACCGCAGCGGCAGCAAGAATATTGGGGTTTACCTCTCCCGTAGCGTCACAGGGAGTGGTCATGGATATATTTCTAACTCCGGCAACATTTGCCGGAGCCGCATTCATCAGCACTGAAGAAGGATACGATGCCTGTCCGCCCGGCACATAGAGCAGAGCCCGCTCCATTGGGGTTACCCGCTGGCCAAGCACAACTCCCCCGTCAGCTTCATAAAAAAAACTTTTTTCTACTTCGTGCTGATGAAAGCGGACAATATTGCGGTATGCCTCCTCAAGCACAGCAAGAAAAGCTGGATCTGCACGCCGGTAGGCCTCCTGTATTGCTTCCGGAGCAACCCGCATCTCTGTCAACCGAACACCCTGAAAGCGTTCCGTATAGTCCAGCACGGCGCTGTCTCCATTCTGGCGAACCTGATACAGTATTTGTTCAACAGCAGACTGAACGGAATCATCAAATGTAACGCTCCGGCTCAGATGCTCTTGCAGAGCTGAACGGTCTTCAGCAAAACGATATAAACGCAACACTTCTTGACTGTTTTTTGTTATCGGGTCTCAAATATTCTATTGGAAATAAGGTAACTCCGTAGCTCTATGTATCGTAACCCGGCACGTTAAGCATAAAACCGAAAAAAATGCTAAAAAAAGTGGCCGCGGATACAATTTTTTCATTTGAAAAAAAGTAGCATTAATCTACCTTAAGAGTTCAGTTCAACCCTTGGAATATAGCTTGAATAAGCTTCGTTCCAAGCCACTATGACAGACACCTAGAATTTTGACAATATGAGTTTTTTCAGCAATCTGTTCCGCGATATCGCTATTGATCTCGGAACAGCAAACACGTTGATTTTTATCCGAGGTCAAGGCGTGATTTTAAATGAGCCGTCAATTGTTGCCCGTGAACGCAATACGGGAAAAATTGTGGCTATCGGACACGAAGCCCTTCTCATGCATGAAAAAACCCATCCAGGTATTGTAACGATCCGACCGCTTGCCAACGGCGTCATTGCTGACTATGAGGCAACAGAAGAGCTGATCAAGGGACTTATCAATAAAACCAAGACCCAGTTCTCATTCGGCATCCGCCGGATGGTTATCGGTATCCCGTCAGGCATCACCGAAGTTGAAAAAAGAGCGGTACGCGACTCAGCCGAACATGTCGGCGCCAAAGAGGTTTATCTGGTAACTGAACCCATGGCGGCGGCAATCGGTATCGGACTTGACGTGAAAGAGCCGATGGGCAACATGATTGTCGATATCGGTGGCGGCACGACGGAAATTGCCGTTATTTCACTCGGCGGTATTGCCTCAGGCGAATCCCTTCGGGTTGCCGGAACTGATATCACCAATGCGATTGTCCGTCACTTCCGCAAAGCCTATAGCCTGGCTATCGGCGAACGGACGGCAGAAGACGTGAAAATAAAAATTGCATCAGCCTATAAGCTTGAAAAAGAGCTCACCATGATGGTCAGGGGCAGAAACCTTGTAACCGCCCTTCCCGAAGAACGCGAGGTCAACTCTGCAACCATCCGGGAAGCCATTTCCACCCCGATCAGCCAGATCATCACATCGATCAAAAAAAGCCTCGAAGTAACAAAACCTGAACTTTCGGCCGATATTTTTGACCGTGGACTTTTCCTTGCCGGAGGCGGCTCGCTCATCAAGGGACTTGACAAAAGAATCAGCGAAGAGACAAAGCTTGCTGTGCATATCAGTGAAGACCCCCTTACCGCTGTTGCCAGAGGCACGGGTGAAGTGCTTGAAAATCTTGAAAAATACCGGAGTGTCCTTCTGACGACCAAACGGTACTAAAATAAGAGCCCTTTACGCTTCAGCAAGAAGACTCGTATAGTATGCCTCATAGTGTTCAACAAGCAAAGCCGTCTCATACTGCTTTGCTTGCCGGACACAAGCTTCTGAACACTCAAGCCAATGGCTTTGGCTGGAAAGCAGGAGAAGGGCTTTTTCTGTCATGCCCTCGATATCTCCAGGAGCAAGCAGATAACCATGAGTCCCCGGAACAATAAATTCGGGGAAACCGCCAGCCATGGTTGCCACAATCGGCACACCGCAGGCCATGGCTTCCAGCGCTGCAAGGCCAAACGATTCAACATTGCTTGGCATCAACATGATATCGGCAATAGAGAGCAGCGGAACAATCTCATCAAGCTTGCCGAGAAACCTTACCCGATCGACAATTCCCAACTGGCGAACCTGGATTTCAGCATCACTGCGTTCCGGGCCATCACCCACAAGCAGCAAGGTTGCATCGATCCGCTTGCTTAAGGCATAAAAAACCCGGATAATATCACCGATACATTTTACCGGCCTGAAATTGGAGATATGGATGACAATCTTTTCCTGCCCAAGACCAAGCTGTTCACGAATTTCCGGTTTTGGTGAGCGGAAAAAAAGTGAGGTATCAACAAAATTCGGAATCACCGTAACCTCCTTTTTCGGACTGAACATCCTGATCGTCTCCTCTTTCAGGTAGTCCGACACGGCCGTCACCCCGTCTGATTTGTTGATGGCGAGCCTCACAACGTCCTGCATCCCCCGGTCGGCGCCCACAACCGTGATATCGGTTCCATGCAGGGTGGTTACCAACTTGAAACACTTCAGTTCAGCACACTTGTCTTCAATCATCTGTCGGGCAAGCATGGCACTCAGGGCGTGAGGAATGGCATAGTGGGCGTGGACAATGTCAAGCTTTTCATAATAGGCGATATCGGCAATTTTCGAGGCAAGGGCGAGGGAGTAAAAAGGACACTCAAAAAGCGGATAGTGCATCACTTCAATCTCATGACAGAAAATATTGCGCGAAAAAGCTCCGAGCCTGAAAGGAGCTGCCTGGCTGAAAAAATGAACGATGTGCCCTTTGGCCGCAAGTGCCTTGCCCAGTTCAGCAGCAATTGCCCCGCTTCCCCCATAGGTATGATGACACGATATGCCGATTTTCATTCTTCGCATGGTAATACCTTTAGTATGTAATTATTTGCATATTCTGCCCGAATCAAAAACTCGCAGCCTCTCAAGACCGTACCGGTTTGATTGGTACGGTTATCTTCACCGCGTCGCCGTACCGGCATAAACAGCTCTCCATCAAGAGACTAATATACCTGATTATTGTTACCTCCATATTGTTGGCGAATGCAGTTCCGTTTATCCCGCCATCCGCACCGGTACATTACCGTTCAGCTTGAACCAGTCCCGGCATAATATGCTGAACACAGCAATAATATCAATTTGCAAAACTGCATTATAAACTGAAGGCAATTCATGCTATTATAAGCGTTAGACATCCAGGAATAATCTGGCATTCAGCCGGAAGCCGTGCCGTCCAGCTATCGGCGACTCTTGAACAACGACTTTTTGGAAGCATAAATTTTCTTCATGGAAAACAGTCATAAAAAACAGCAGGTTGCCCTGACCTCGGTTCTTGCGAGCCTGCTGCTTACCCTCATGAAACTGATCGTCGGCATCATGACCGGCAGCATCGGCATTATTTCAGAAGCAGCTCATTCAGCCCTTGACTTCGGCGCTGCCTCCCTGACCCTGTTTGCCGTCAAAATGAGCGACAAGCCAGCCGACAGCAAGCACCACTATGGACATGCCAAGGTTGAAAGCGTCTCTGCACTCATTGAAACAGGTCTTCTTGTCGTAACAAGCATCTGGATCATCTACACTGCTGTAGAGCGCCTGATTGCTGGAAAAACAGAAATCGATGTCACCTGGTATTGGTATGCCGTTGCCGTTATGGTCATCTCCATCATTGTTGATTTTTCCCGATCAAGAGCCCTCAAAAAAGTCGCCAAAGAGACCAACAGTCAAGCCCTTGAAGCTGATGCGCTCCACTTCAGCTCCGATATTCTCAGCTCGGTTGTCGTCCTCGCAGGCCTCTTTTTTGTCTCAATAGGCATAACCTGGGCTGATGCTGTTGCCGGTATTGCCGTCTCCTTGCTTGTCGGGTGGGCAGCATTCAGCCTTGGAAAAAAAACCATTGATGTGCTGATTGATGCAGCACCCGAAGGCCTCTCCGAACGCATTGAGGAAATAACCATGATGGTCAGCGGAGTGATTGCCATCGACAAGATCCGGGTAAAGCCAACCGGGCCGCAAGTGTTCATTGAAATGGCCGTCTGTGTAAACAGAACCCTCTCTGTTGAAAAAGTCCAGAGAATCTGCGCTGATATCGAAAAAAAGGTACGCGAAGAGTTTCCTGTTGGCGATATCACCATCAATACCCGGCCAATCGCGCTCAACAGCGAAACCATCGCGGAACGGGTTCATGTCATCGGCCTGAATCATAACCTTCACGCGCATAACATTTCAACAAACCTTGCAGAACAAAAAAAGCAGATCAGCTTTGATGTCGAAATCGACCAGCAGCTCACCATAAAGCAGGCACACGATACCGTTAACGAACTTGAAGAGGAGTTGCACCGGGAGTTCGACGAAGAGCTTGATATCTGCATCCATCTCGATCCGCTCCGCAATGATGAGCGCTATACCGGCTCACTTCAGCCCGGAGAAAAGGAGCTGGTGAACAATACCATCATTAAAGCCTCACAAAGCATCGAAAACATTCAGGACGTCCACGACATCCTGATCCGCAAGTCAGAAGAGGGAAAACTCTTCATTACCCTCCATTGCTCGTTCAACGATGACGCACTCCTTGCAGAGGTACACTACCTGACCAGCCAGCTTGAAGGTGCCATCTACCGCTCCCTGCCCAACGCCGGACGGGTCATCATCCACGCTGAACCGCTTTTGGCATAGCACCATGCTTCCTGCCCTCTGCATTATCGGCCAAAGCTATAACGGCAACGTCCTGCCACTCACCGCCGGTTTCGTGCTGCTCAGTGTGGCCTCAAACTCTGGATGATGCGCTGGGCAGAAAGCATGGCTGAGCGAACGTAAGGGATGCAGAGATGCAGAACAGAAGGCCACAGCATACCATGTGTTCTTGAAAAGCTTTTCACTTGCCAGGTTGGCGACCATAAAACGCCTCGCTTATTTTATCGCAAAAATACACAATTGTATTTGCAAAAATGGAAAGGAACAACGATAATACATTACAGCAGTAAAATAATAATTACAGCACCTACGATCAGGAGCGAAATGCATGAAGAACGGTTTGCAATAACTGTCGATGTGTAGCCGCTGGATATTGATGTCAGCCCCGAAATCCGGTCGCTCTTTTCCGTTTCATCATGAACTCAATACGATAACATTGGAGAGTTCCTGAACTGGATGTACATTATAGCGACTTGATCTTGTCTGATATCCCTGAAGAAATGTCAGAAACAGTGGATATATGCGGTAATCAAACAGCATTTTTCACCACAGATCTTTTTTTCAGTTTTGCATTAGCGGCCGGCTCTGCCCCGATAGTATCAAAACACACCGGCAAAGGATCGAAACACTCTGAAAAGAACTGATCGATTTGCAGAATAAGTATTTCGGCAGGGAGGAGAGCTGTTTGAACAGGCAGCATCCTCACCAGCCAATCATGCAATCATTAACCAAACCATGAAGACAATTAAGCCTGTGTGCATTACCGGAGCTTCCGGGTTTATTGCTGCACATATCGTCAGAGAACTGCTTGAGCAAGGATACCGTGTCAGAGGAACCGTACGCAAAACCCCGGCAAACTACCCGTTTCTGCTCTCCCTTCCAGGTGCAGCGGAACGGCTGGAACTGGTTCAAGCCGATCTGCTTGCTGCAGGCACCTATGACCGGGCTGTTGAGGGATGCGATTATGTGATGCATACGGCAAGTCCCTATGAAATTAATGTCAAAAACCCGCAAACTGATCTTGTTGACCCGGCGGTTAACGGAACCGAAACCGTCCTTGAAAGTTGCCTTAAATCGGGCAGCGTCAAACGGGTGATTTTCACCTCATCAATTGCCGCCATTACGGATGAACCGGACAGCAGAAAAGTCTTTACCGAAAAAGACTGGAACACCATGTCCTCTCTTGACCGAAACCCTTACCACTTCTCCAAAACATCAGCTGAACTTGCAGCATGGGATTTCATCATGAAAAAGCGGCCGGCCTTTGATCTGGTTGCCATTAATCCCTTTATGGTCATCGGCCCTTCACTCGGCCCTTCACTCAATACCTCCAACGAGATAATCCGCGATATCATGAGTGGCGTCTACCCCGGGATCATGGATATGAACTGGGGTTTTGTCGATGTGCGGGATGTGGCAAAAGCACACATTCTTGCCATGGAAACCGGCACGGCAAGCGGACGTTATCTTTGCTCGGCTGAAACAATGCATATGAGAGAACTGGTGGAACTGCTCAAATCTTCCGGTTTCGGCAGCTACGCACTGCCAAAAATTGATTTGACAGGAAAAGCAGGTACCCTGCTCATGAAGGCACTCTCATTCACGCAGCCAAAGAATACCGGCATCTATATCCGTACAACAATAGGCCGGACGATGCGTTACGATAACTCAAAAATCAAGCGCGAACTCGGAATCTCTTTCAAGCCAGTCAAGGAGAGCCTGATTGATTCCGTCAACGACATGATAAAATGGGGTCATCTGCCCCCGCAAAAAAAGTAACGAAACAACCAAACCGGATTGCCGGAAATAACCTGCAAAAAAGCAGGGATCCGACAGGTATCCAACAGACAGGAATTCAACATGAAGAGATTCATCAAACCGTTGCGCCGCTTCATACTGCCTTTTTTGGCAGTACCGTTTTCTTTGCTCTCTTGTCCCGTCATGGCACAACCCATTGCGGGAACCAATACGGCCATTATTACGGCTACCAATACGGAGGCCTTGTCACAGGAAAAGGCAAGGCTGTTAACCGGAGAGGTCATTGTCGCTATCTCCAGCCTTCAGGAGGGAGTTACCGGTGTTGAGGGACATATTTATATTTCAGCCCCTCCAAAAAAAGTTTGGGAAGTTATAACCGACTATAACAACCATAAAAATTTTGTGCCGAATGTTATCGACAGCGGTATCATTTCAGACAACGGCGTTGAAAAAGTGATGTTCGAAAAAGGAAAGAGCCACATGTTTATCTTCTCGAGAGAGGTCTACACAAAACTGAAAGTATGGGGGGAACACTTGAGCCGACTCTACTTTCAGCAGATCGCCGGTGATTTCCAGGTCTATCAGGGCGAGTGGATTCTTGTCGATTACCCGCAAGGAGGAGGAACATTTCTTACCTACAAGGCTGAAGTCAAACCGGATTTTTATGCTCCTCAGTTTGCGGTCAAAAATGTGCAGCACCGCGACTGTCCGTTGATGATGCTGGCCATGAAAAAACAGGCGGAGTCAACCAACTCAAAAGCGTTAATGTCTGTAAAGGAGTGATAGCGGAGCATGACGAAAAATGGTGCGGTCGTCAACAACCCTCGACGACTGTACCATACGTCGCTTCTTCATGGTGCCGGTAAACATCCGGATATTGCAGGCCAAAGCCCGGAACACCGCTCCGCATTTTTTCATCCCGCCAGGAAACTGGGTAAGGTAGAAAAGCGCTGCCGTGAACTCAAGCAGCAGACGAAGCGGAAGCACCCACACCAGAACGGCCGTGCTCCGGTTCTTCAACAGCATGGTCACATTGTTGCGGTGATTGAAGAAAATCTTTTCCGCCGAACCGGCTTGCAGCGAAGCGCCTCCTTCATGCAAAACAACCGATGAAGGAACCGATTGTACCCGGTACCCGGCAAGCTTCATACGCCAAGAAAGATCGATCTCCTCCATATGCATGAAAAAATCCTCGTCAAACCCGCCAAGCTCTTCGGCCACCGCTCTTCTTGCGAACATGGCAACACCTGATGCCCAAAAAATATCCTGTCCGATGTCATACTGGCCCCTGTCCTGCTCGACTCCCGAAAAAGTACGGCCAAGACACCAGGGATAGCCGAGCCGGTCAATCATGCCACCGGCTGCACCAGCATAATCGAAAACCTTTTTCCCCTTTTTGTATGGCTTAAGCGAAAGAATTTTCGGCTGCAGGGCACCAATCCGGTCATCTGCAAGAGCTGCCCGTACCAGGTGCTCAAGCCATAACGGGTCATGCTCCGTATCGTCATTCATAAAAACAACAAAGTCCGCCGTAGAGTTTTTCAGTCCTTCGTTGCAACCGCCGGCATACCCCCTGTTTTCAGCCAGCCGCACCAGACGTGCATTGCGGTAACGCTTGACAAGAAAAACAAGACCCGCCTCTGTCCCTCCGTTATCAACAACGATGATACCCATAGCGGGATAGATGGTCTCTGCAAGCGAGTCAAGAGCGCGCTCAAGCATGTCGCGCCTCCTGTAATAGGGAATAATAATATCAACTGAGGGGTAATGCATCAGCTACCGCAGCGTTTTCCAAAACTCACCGGCAAGACGGGCGCACTCTTCAGGAGTCGCAGAAGCTGCAATATGCTGCAGGAGGGCGGTTCCAACCACAGCTCCATCAGCCAGACCCCACATATGCTCAACGCGCGCCTTGTCCTTGATGCCGAAGCCGACAACAAATTTTTTCCGGGCATGCTGGCGCACCCTTTTCAGGTAGTCGTCAACCATCGACTCTGTTGCCGCATCAGAAAGTTTGGCCGTTCCTGTTGTGCCATTAACCGCAAGACAATAGGAAAAATCGGTCGAGAGAGCATCAATCAGCTCAATCCTTTCGGGCGGAGTGACCGGTGAAACCAAAAAGACCACCGTCAAGCCAATTTTTTTGGCTTTTGCGAGAAAATCTGCCGCCTCTTCGGGAGGAAGGTCGGGAATCAGCAACCCGTCAACCCCCGCTTCCCGGGCATCGTGCAAAAAAGAATCAACACCGTAAGCAATCACCGGATTACAGTAACCCATGAGGAGGATGGGGGCCGTAATCTTCCGGCACCCTTCACCCAAGCGAGCCCTGCGCACCAGCTCAAGAAGATGGCGGATGGTCACCCCGTTGCGGATAGCAGTATGCGCCGCCTCCTGAATCACCGGCCCATCCCCTATCGGGTCAGAATAGGGCATGCCAAGCTCAATGATATCGGCACCGCTCGCCTCCAGCGCCTCAAGCACCGGAAGCGTCGAGCCAATAACCGGAAACTCGGGCATATAATAGGCAATCAGGAGTTTTTTATCCTGCTGCAAAAGAGTGGTGATTCTGTTTTGGGACATAACGGACTAATCAATCAGCGCAAGAGTTGTGGAATAAGAAAAATATCGATCATCATGGAGGTCATCGTAATCATGTGTACCAGAACGCTGCCCCAGAGATTGCGGGTTTTCAGGACAAGATAGCCTCCGAATATGCCGATCGGAAATGCCATCATCCCCATAAGCGCCCGCTCTTTGAAGCCAACCGGAGCAACAGCAAAGTGGTTGACCACATAGAACATGGTGGTTAAAAAGACCGTCAAGTGCTTGTTGAAACCCTTCTCAATCATGGCAGAAAACATGATGCCCCGCCAAAGGAACTCTTCTGCCAGAATCAGAACAGGAAAAAGGATAAGCAATGAACGGTTGACAAGAAGAAACTCCATTCCGGCCATTGGCGCTCCGCCGTTTTTGTAGTACATCACCGTGTTGGCAATATCCATACAGAAAAGTAAACCGCCCGCAACTCCGCCCCACATGAGTGACTTGCGAAGATCTCCTCCGCCAAGGTGCATCTCCTTCCACTCCCCCTTCGATTTGCCCCGCCAGAGAACAAGGCCAATAGACCCGAGAACATAAAGAGCCAGAGCCGGCCATTCATGAAGCGGAGTAAAGTGCCCCGCAAGGCCGAGAATCCAGATGGCTGCCATGAGAGCAAATGAAAGGGTAAACCTTGCATTAAGCGACTCTGAACCGGAGGATAGTGCTGAAACAGGTTTCATGACTAAACGTTGATTTGATGGTGATTATTGCTCTCTGTTGCTGAACCGGCTTAAATATACAGCGGACGCTCTTCATAATCAATCGGATCGCGCAAGCCCGCTTGGCTGAAGGCTCTGAGACGGCGGGCGCAACTGTCGCAGACGCCGCAAGCCTTCCCCTCGCTTTTATAGCATGACCAGCTCAATGCAAACGGCACCTGACGCTCAACGCCCTTTCGGACAATCTCCGATTTCTGCATCTCGATGAGCGGTGTAAGAATTTCTATCGTTGTTTCCGGTTTTGTGCCAAGAGCTATAACGGCATTGAAGGCATCGTAAAATACCTTGCGGCAATCAGGATAGCCGGAGGAGTCCTCCTCAACCGCCCCGATAAAAATCTTGCTTGCCCCGATCACTTCCGACCAGCTGACCGCCATGGAAAGAAAACCGGCATTGCGGAACGGCACATAACTGGTGGGAATTGAAGAGCCCTGAAGGTCAGCACCACCAACAGGCATAGAATAATCAGTCAATGATGAACCGCCAATCTGGGCAAGAAAATCAGCATTGACTTCAAGCTGCTGTTCGATATGGTAGTACGAGCAGATTGAGCGGAACGACTCCAGCTCCTTCTGCCACGTCCGCTGCCCGTAATTGACATGCATCGCCGCAAGTTCAAAGCCTTGCGCACTGGCGATAGCCGTGGTAACAAGACTGTCCATACCTCCGCTTAAAAGAACAACTGCTTTCATTTCAATTGTGAATAAGTGCTTTCAGGTAAATAATTTTTCTGCAAGGTATAAAAAAAAAGCCAACCCGAAGGCTGGCTTTTTTTAAGAATAACGAGGGAGAGCGCCGAATTAATACATGCCGCCCATTCCACCCATTCCGCCCGGAGGCATTGACGGCATGTCGGATTTGTCTTCCTTCACATCGGTAATGGCAGCTTCGGTGGTCAAAAGAATACTGGCAACTGATGCAGCGTTCTCAAGAGCGCTTCTGGTTACCTTGGTAGGATCGACCACACCTGCTTCAACCAGGTTTTCGTATGTTTCTGTTCTTGCATTGAAACCAAAATCACCGGTTCCGGCCTTGACTCTCTCAAGAACAACAGCGCCATCGGTGGTGCCGGTGTTTGCCACAATCTGGCGAAGAGGTTCTTCAAGTGCACGGCGGACAATTTCAATACCGGTTTTCTGATCTTCGTTGTCTGCAACAGCTCTGTCAAGACCCTTGATCGCACGGATCAGGGCAACACCGCCACCAACGACGATACCTTCCTGAACAGCGGCACGGGTTGCGTGCAGTGCATCTTCAACACGGGCTTTTTTCTCTTTCATCTCGACTTCGGTTGAAGCTCCGATGTTGAGGACAGCAACGCCGCCCGAAAGTTTAGCAAGACGTTCCTGCAGCTTTTCAGTATCGTAGTCAGAAGTAGATTTTTCAACCTGTCCCTTGATCTCGTTGATACGGGCCTTGATCTCTTCAGGGGTGCCTTTACCTTCGACAATGATGGTATTGTCCTTGTCGATAGTCACGCGGCCAGCCTGTCCAAGATAGGCAATTGTTGCATTTTCGAGCTTGTAGCCTTTCTCTTCGGAAATAACGGTACCACCGGTGAGAATAGCGATGTCTTCAAGCATGGCTTTGCGGCGATCGCCAAAACCAGGAGCCTTGACAGCACAAACTCTCAGGGTGCCTCTCAGCTTGTTGACAACAATTGTTGCAAGAGCCTCGCCTTCGATATCTTCTGAAATGATCAGAAGCGGACGGCCGGACTGTGCGGATTTTTCAAGAATCGGAAGCAGCTCCTTCATGTTGCTGATCTTCTTGTCGTAGATAAGAATCAGCGGATCTTCGAGCTCGGCATCCATTGTTTCAGGATTGGTCACGAAGTAAGGTGAAAGGTAACCGCGGTCAAACTGCATACCTTCAACAACCTTCAGTTCGGTGTCCATGCCTTTGGCCTCTTCAACGGTGATAACACCGTCTTTGCCGACCTTGTCCATTGCTTCGGCAATCAGTTCGCCGATTTCAGGATCATTGTTAGCGGAGATGGTACCAACCTGGGCAATCTCTTTTTTGCCAGAGATGCTGCGGCTGATGTTTCTCAGCTCCTGAACAACTTCTTTAACGGCACGGTCAATACCTCTTTTGAGGTCAATCGGACGAGCACCTGCAGCAACGTTCTTCAGGCCTTCACGATAGATGGCCTGGGCAAGAACAGTAGCAGTAGTAGTACCGTCACCGGCGACATCGCTGGTTTTCGATGCAACTTCACGGACCATCTGAGCACCCATGTTCTCAAAAGGATCAGAAAGTTCGATCTCTTTTGCAACAGTTACGCCGTCCTTGGTTGAGGTCGGTGCACCAAATTTTTTGTCGATAAGCACGTTACGGCCCGCAGGTCCAAGGGTAACCTTAACGGCATTGGCGAGTTTGTCAACGCCAACTTTAAGTTTTGCTCTGGCATCAGAGTCAAAAAGAATATCTTTAGCTGTCATTGTAAAGCGTTCCTCCTGTAAGTTTTTGAAAAAAAGTTAATCACAGATCAGCCAAGAATAGCAAAAATGTCCGACTCGCGCATGATGAGGTAATCCTCACCTTCCACGCTCACCTCGGTACCGGAATATTTGCCATACAGCACTTTACTGCCGACCTTGACCTGCATTTCAAGCAACTGGCCATTTTCGGCAATTTTACCTGCTCCTACAGCTACCACTTCACCATACTGCGGTTTTTCTTTCCCGGTATCAGGAATATAAAGGCCGCCTTTGGTTTTTTCTTCTGCTGCTGCAGGCTTAACAATAACTCGATCAGATAAGGGTTTCAAGTTCATTGTCTTCTCTTGTTTGGGTTTTAGATTTAATAGTAAGATACTATTGACTGAAGTAGAGAGTTTATGCCGTTAGCACTCAAAGAGGCCGAGTGCTAAAAGAACACTTAATAATAACAAAAATACTTTTTTCTCCAAACAGTTTGTTTGCCACTTCGTTGGCAATTAACACGATCACAACATAACAATGACCCATGTACACTATTACAGCACGATAGGAAAGGTTACCATGGAAAAGCTGGGTAGCATACAGTCAAAAATGCAGGACGACACTGCAACGACTGAAGAGCGGCAGTTAGTTCTTCTCCTGCAGGAAATAGTCGCCTTGGCAAAAAACCGACTCTCCGTCACCGAAAACGAAAGCGAGTTCAGCAAGGGAGGGGCGGTATGGGTGGAGCGAACGGCATCCCATTTTCCCCATATCAGGCTGCATGGCGGCGCGCTTGAAGACGATCCGGAGAGAAGCTGAGCGGGTGATCTGCCAGGAAGCTCAATGTTGAAGCAAAGGCTTGAGATAGCAGCCCGTCAGGGAGTCCTCTCTGAGAGCCACCTCCTCCGGAGTACCTTCAGCAACAAGAGATCCTCCTTTGTCCCCCGCTCCCGGACCCAGGTCGATAACCCAGTCGGCCTGCATGATGATGTCTGGGTTATGCTCAATAATGACAAGGGTGTTATTCTGCTCAAGCAGTTTTTCAAAACAGAGAATAAGCTTTTTGATATCTTCAAAATGCAGCCCCGTCGTCGGCTCATCGAAAATAAAAAGGGTATGCGCTGCATCGGCATGAGCAATAAAGCTTGCCAGCTTCAGACGCTGGGCCTCACCGCCCGAAAGGGTGCTTGAAGATTGGCCAAGCCTGATATAGCCGAGCCCTACCTCGTCGAGCACCATAAGTTTTTTGGCAATCGCCCGCTCTCTGCTGAAAAAGGTGATTGCTTCCTCTACCGTCAGGTCAAGTACCTCCGCTATCGAGAGCCCGTTGTACTTCACCTCAAGGGTCTCAGCCTTGTAGCGCAGACCGTTGCAATCCTCACAAACGGCGTCAATGTCAGCAAGAAACTGCATCTCAATATGGACACTCCCCTCTCCGGCACAGGTTTCACAACGGCCTCCGGGAATGTTGAAGGAAAAATAACCAGCCTTCAGCCCCCGTTCCCGTGCATCCTTTGTCTGGGAAAAAAGCGTGCGGATATCATCGAATATCTTCAGATAGGTGACAGGATTGCTCCGACTTGACTTGCCGATCGGAGACTGGTCGACATGTTCAACTCGGTCAACCAGCCAGGAACCCGAAATGGAGCGGTGCGTTCCGACCTTTTCTTTCAAGCCAACCTTATCCTTCATGATACCCTTGTTGAGGATATCATTGACCAGTGTGGACTTGCCTGAACCGCTCACCCCCGTCACGCAGGTCATGACACCAAGCGGAAAGCGGACATTGATATTTTTCAGATTGTTCTGCATGGCACCGGTAATCTCAATGCAGGTGCTGAAATCCACCGTTCTGCGAATGGCAGGCACCACAATCCGTTTCACTCCGTTGATATACTGGGCAGTCAGCGAAGTACCGGACTCCTTCATGGCCGCAACCGAACCATGAAAAACCACCTCACCGCCAAGACGGCCGGCAAAGGGGCCCAGATCGATCACTTCATCGGCAGCCTCAATGATTTCGCGGTCATGCTCAACAACAACAACGGTATTGCCCAGATCACGCAACTTCCTGAGCAGCGTAATCAGGCGTGCAGAATCACTCTGGTGCAATCCAATGCTCGGCTCATCAAGAATATAGATGGCCCCGACAAGCGGCGAACCAAGTGAGGTCGAAAGATTGATGCGCTGAAACTCACCACCGCTCAAGGTATGGGTCAGACGGTCAAGGGTGAGATAATTCAATCCCACATCAAGCAGATAGCCAAGGCGCTTGATAATTTCCTGCAAAATAACTTCAGCCACCTTTCGATCGAAAGGCGAAACGTTGAGGTTACGGAAAAAGTCGGATGCATCGGCAATATTCATCCGCGAAACCTCTCCGATATCGCGACCCGAAACCCTGACAAGCCTGGCATCAGGATTAAGGCGACTCCCTTCACAATCAGGACAGATTGCGTAACCGCGGTAACGGCTTAAAAAGACCCGATAGTGCATCTTGTAACCGGCATCCTTCTCTATTTCAGCAAAAAACGGCCTGATCCCGTCATAGCGATTATCCGAAGTCCCCTTCCAGATAATCTCCTTCTGCTCATAGGAAAGCTTTTCGTAGGGCACGTCAACCGGAATACCAAGATCTTCGGCATGGTCAAGAAGCGCAAGAAGATTCCACCGGTACTTTTCCGAATTCCAGCAGGCAATGGCACCCTCTTCAAGCGAAAGCGACTTGTTCGGCACAACAGCATCCTCATCAATCCCGGCAAGACGTCCAAACCCCTGACAGGTCGTACAGGCACCAATCGGAGAATTGAAAGCAAAAAGCTGGGGCGACGGCTCCTGATATTCAATACCGTTCAGTTCGAGCCGGTCGCTGAAGAGATAGGTTTTTCCTTCCACAACCTTCAGGACAGCATACCCGCCGGACTCATTGAAACAGCTCTCCGCCGCCTGTGAGACCCGGCTGAAGACCTTCTCATCATTGCGCGCCACAAAACGGTCAACCAGCACAAGAAGGGATGCCCGTTCGGCATTCGGCATTTCAAGCACCCGCTTGCAGGACGACTCCTGGTTAAGATCAAGAGTCTCATCCCCTGCTACCACCCTGAAAAAGCCCTTTTTCAGAAGGTTGGCTATTTCATCCTGCACCGGACAGGTATGATGGCCGGCATCCTCATGAGCGGGGAAAAAAAAGCCTGCATAAAATTTTGTACCCTCCTCAAAAAAACCAGCCTGCAAACTCACATCATCAGGAGTATGCTTCAAGACAAGCTCATTGGTATCGCGGGAGTAGATTTTACCGATACGGGCATAGAGCAGGCGGAGATAGTCATATATTTCCGATACCGTTCCAACGGTAGATCGTGGATTTTTCGGAATAGGTTTCTGCTCGATGGCTATGGCCGGAGCAATTCCTTCAACACTTTCAATATCCGGCCGTGGCATGCGTTCAAGAAACTGGCGCACATAGGATGAAAGGGATTCAACATAACGACGATGACCTTCTGCATAAAGAGTATCAAAGGCGAGACTTGACTTGCCCGATCCGCTGACTCCCGTCAGCACTACAAACTTGTTGCGGGGAATACAGACCGAGATATTGCGGAGATTGTGGGTATTGATGCCTTTAAGGATAATATCAGGCAGACTCGTTTCAGTTACGGCTGAATGCTTGAGCCTATGATTGGTCATATGGTAATGTCATCTTGTTTCATCCAAAAAAAAGTGCATCTGAAAGACGAAGATAAGAAACGAAGCGTTGAAGCTCAGAGAAAAAACTTTTCGCTGAGCTTCAACGCTCTATCTCCTGAAGAAGAGAGTGAATGGTCGTTGCCGCCAGAAGGTCCTGTATTTTATGCTGCAAGTTATTCATATAGCCACGGTGATGACACGATGAAAAAATTTCACAGCTATCAGCCTTCACCCCGCAGCGCACCAGATGCGGCCGTCCCTCAATGGCAATCGCAATATCGGCAACGGTGACCTCCGTAATCGGCCTGGCAAGCATATAGCCGCCATTTACCCCCTGAACAGAGGTCGCAATACCCGCTCTTTTGAGACTCTGCATGGCCTTGGAAAGAAACTCCTGTGAAAAGCCGATCTCATCAGCCATCTCCTTGACGGTGACTACCCGACCGAGACCTTTTGTTGCCATATAGGTAACTGCATGCAGGCCATATTCAAATTTTCTGGAAACCTGAAGCATAACATCTGATGTTGGTTAAATAGGATTATTTTAACCCTATTTTCCATATAAACCTAATATCTTTTCTCTTGCCGCAAAAAACCATATTATATAAAGAGTCGAGTTTTATCATCCGCAATCACCGGTTTTTATCATGAACAGCACTGTAAAAGATCAGTATTTTCTATGGCAATTTGCTCCTGAACAAGAGGCAAAAATCCGATATCAGGAGTTCGGAGAGAGTAACGAAAATACAACGCCACTTCTTTTTCTTCACGGCTACGGAGGAATGATTGAACACTGGGATCTGAATATCCCTGAATTTACCCATGACCATAAAATCTATGCCATGGATTTGATCGGATTCGGAAAATCAGAAAAACCAAATGTACGCTACAGTCTTGAACTGTTCGCATCACAGATTGAAACATTTCTCTATCTGAAAAAACTTGATTCGGTTATTATTGTCGGCCATTCAATGGGCGCAGCAAGCGGAGTCTATTTTGCCCACCATCAACCCGAAAAAATAAAAGCGCTCATTTTGGTCAATCCATCCGGCCTTTTTGGAGATACGATGGATGGCATGAACACTCTTTTTTTTGGACTTGTTGCATCACCTCTTATCGGCGAGATGCTTCTTGCCGCTTTTGCTAATCCTGTCGCTGTTGGCCAGAGCCTTATGCCGACATACTATAATCAAAGCAAGGTTGATGACAAGCTGATCAACCAGTTCACCCTGCCGCTTCAGGACAAAGGCGCTCAATACTCTTACCTCTCACCCTCAAAAAGGCCGCTTGATTTCCGGCTCGACCACCTTGCAAAACCCTGCAATTACGAGGGCCCGGCTTTTCTGGTCTGGGGTTCAGAAGACAGCGCACTCCCGCCAAATAAAATCATCCCGGAATTCCAGCAGCTTCTGCCGCAGGCCGGTGCATATATCATCCCCAAAGCATCGCACTGCAGCCACCACGATGCCCATGAAGAGTTTAACAAACGGCTGGTACGGATCCTGGAACTGATTGAAGTCCCGGCTTCACAGTAATCATCACATACTGCGAACCTTTCTGACGTGAATATCCTGCAACCGAGGTGCCTTCAGGCCAATTTCGAGAGCATAGCTTCGAAATTGGCCAAAAGGAACCCACTGAAAGCTCATCTGCCAGCAATGAAGATTGCGTGAAATCTGGAGCATCGGCAATACCAGTCCGCCTTCCTGAAGATCATACCCGGAGTTCATCGCTATCTGCCACTCTTTTGACAGTGCTGCTGTTGCTGCAACGTTGATCAGCGAAGTTGTCTCCGGCACAAGCGGATTGCTCTTGTTGGATTGCAGAAAGAGGGAAAACCGAAGTTCCCAGGGCAGGCTGTAATCGATGCTGCGGAAGTACCCCTCATTGAAGAAAGTCTGAAGGGTATTCATCATCACCGGCGACCTGGAAGGTGCAGGAGAGATAGCGCCCGGCCTGTTGCCCTGAAGGCTCAAGCTCATATCAAAAAAACCCTTGACAAAACGAAGCAGTCCGTTACCCTCATCACGGTTAAGACGACCAACCCTCTCCCCGGTCAACGGATCATAGCTGTAAAGATCATACATGGAGCCTGCGCTGAAAAGCAGATTTTCCGAAAGGACATTGCTTGACGCGATCAAGGCCAGAGGAGCAAAATGAAAAGAATCAGCCGCTGCATTATAGGAGGTCGAAGCGGTCACCGAGAGCAGTTGCTTTGTATGGTCTCCGTCAGGTGAACCCTCGTCCAGCCGGGACGATGAATCCCTGAATTTGCCCTGAAAAAGATTTTTCAGCGTTATGCCAACCGTGCTCTGCCCTTCGGGCATGCCCGGATTGAGCGCATTTTGATCTGGCCAATCATACTGGTGGAGCTTGGGGTCATACCCGCTCCCTGAAAAAGCAGGATTCCAGGTGTAGGTGATCATAGGAACAAAAACATGACGTAGCGCCTTTAGACCAAGAAGATCTTCAAGAAACCCTGTCTCAAGAACACCATAGAGCCTTGTACTGGCATCAACCGCAAAAATGGTTGTAGAGAAATCCGTATTCCCCTCATCCGCACGGAGTGAATGGACAACGGTCAGACTAGGATTGACATTGAAATAATTAAAAAGGGTGGATTGCACGCGCAACGGCAATACCAGACTCCTGCCACTGTATGTATCGTCATAACGCCCGTTGTAAGGCTTCCTCCCCTGCAGGCTGATCCCCTGCGTAAACAGGGCCTTCGATCCGGGACCAAATTCATGATAGTACCCCACCTCCCCATCAAAATCTGATGAATAGCCGGCAGATGCGACAAGATTCTGTGAAGTCAACTCAGAAGCATACGACGCACCAGTGGTTATGGAGAGATTCGATTTCCAGTCGTCAGCGGAAAAAGCTGAACGAAAGGGGTACATGCGATTCTGATAAAATGATGCTCCAACACTCTGAGAAATATAATGAGTACTCAGCGCTTCAGACCGATTGTAAAAAAGGGTAAAAATGCTGTTTTCATCATTGAACGTCTTAGCCAACGTGGCACGGGCATTTGACTGCTGTGTCACCATGGTCACCGAATTAATGGAATTCAGATTGTAGCTCTGTGGGGAACCCTGCAACTGGAAATAGACGTCAAGGCGAGTCGAGGGATCAAAAACCTGATTATGAACAACGGTTGCATTCCAGTCAGTATAGCGGGGATATCGTTTGTACTCCCCTGAAATCAAACCGGAAAAAAGATTTGGCACCACATAGCGAAACCGGTCACCAAGACGCCAGCTTCCATTCACGGAGATATCCCCCTCGGAGCGGAGATCCATGTAATCGTTGATGGCCCAGAAATAGCCAAGCTTCGACAAAGAGGAACCACGCTCACTGTCATTGCCATAACTGGGCGTAAGAAAACCTGACGACCGCGAATCAGAACCATTTAACGGAAAGACCATATAAGGCGTCGCAAAAATCGGCACGGCGGGAAGGCGTTTAGACAAAAGTTCCGGCCGGACATACATGACCACCCCTGTCGCTGAAACCTTTTTATCAGGAACAACGGTCATCCGGGAGCAGGTGAACCAGTAATGCGGCTCAAGATCATTGCACGAAGTCAAGATTCCCTTCCTGATGAGCATATTGCCATTTTCAAGCCTCGTAACATGCTCTCCGCTATAAATCATCTCCTGGGAAGAAGAGGAGACACGGGAAGTCTCTCCCTTTCCGGTTTGAAAATTGTAACTCATTGTTTCAGCATTGAAACTCCCGTCCCGGTCAGCGAAGAGAGCATACTCTACTTTATTGTCCGAGGGATCAACCTGGCTGAATGCATGGAGCAGCGACGTATCGAGATCAACAATAATTTTTGGAGCCTTGATAGAGGTCCCCTCATGGTCAATAGCCCCTTTCCCCCACAGCTCCATGCTCCGCCGGTCCAGCCTGTAGATAACCGAATCCTTCGCCGTAAAATAAATGGTACTTTTAAGACCCCCCATTCCGGAAAGCGAATCAGCCTGTACTGACCGTTTTTTTGAAGGTTCCTGGCTCCGCAGGACCAACTTGTCGGCAGCATGCAAAGCCTTCTGTGAAAAAAAAGGCGCCCCCGACATAACGAGGCAGAAAATGGTCAGGAACGAGTTTTTTTGCATGATCAACTTCAACCAGAGTAATGCTCCGCTACAGTATTATGATGTTCTTTTGTAAAAGCTAAATATATTATTTTTATTGATCGTGTGGTCGATTTTTTCTGCAGCCACCCTTTGCCGGAAATAGGGTAACCACACTGTTAGGAATTCTTTAACTTTTTTTATTCCATGCTGCCTCCAGATTATTCCGCACCCGATTCCGCCGGACATTTCGGCTGTTTCGGCGGCAAGTTTATCCCCGAGACCCTCGTTAAAAATGCCGCCGATCTTGAATCGGAGTATCTCAAGGCAAAAAAAGACCCGACCTTTCAGGCAACTCTTGACCACCTCCTCCGTGATTATGTCGGCAGGCCAACGCCCCTCTATCATGCCGAACGGCTCAGCACGACGCTTCAGGGAGCACAGATATATCTCAAACGGGAAGATCTCTGCCACACCGGAGCCCATAAAATCAACAACGCACTCGGCCAGGTACTGCTCGCGCGTCGCATGGGAAAGAAAAGAGTCATAGCGGAGACCGGTGCCGGACAGCACGGAGTAGCCACGGCAACAGTCTGCGCCCTGTTCGATCTTGAATGCATTGTCTATATGGGTGAAGAAGATATCCGGCGGCAGGCACCGAACGTCGCACGCATGAAGCTGCTTGGTGCAGAGGTACGCCCGGTTGGGAGCGGCTCAAAAACCCTGAAAGATGCCACCAGCGAAGCAATCCGCGACTGGATGAACAACCCTGAAGAGACCTTTTACATTATCGGCTCGGTTGTCGGCATGCATCCCTATCCAATGATCGTACGCGATTTCCAGGCCGTTATCGGACATGAAACCCGATCCCAGATTATTGCGCAGGCAGGAAAACTGCCCGACGTCATTACCGCCTGTGTTGGGGGCGGCAGCAATGCGGTCGGCATGTTTTATGAATTTCTGAAGGATGCCGGAAAAATTGAGCTGGTTGGCGTGGAAGCTGCCGGTGAAGGGCTCGACAAGCGGCATGCAGCCTCCCTGACGCTTGGAAAACCCGGAGTGCTTCACGGTGCACTGACCAAACTGCTGCAAAATGAGGACGGGCAGGTTCAGGAAGCACACTCCATCTCAGCAGGTCTTGACTATCCCGGTGTCGGCCCTGAGCACTGCTACCTCCAGGAACTCGGGCTGGTAAGCTACACATCAGTGACCGACAGTGAAGCACTTGCAGCGCTTGAAACACTGGCAAAAACTGAAGGCATTATCTGCGCGCTTGAATCCGCCCATGCCATGCACTACGCCATCACCAGAGCACCAAAGATGCCAAAAGACGCCGTTCTTGTAGTCAACCTTTCTGGAAGGGGCGACAAGGACATGGAAACCATCATGAGGGAACTGTTGCTCTGACAAAGATCTGACGTCACATCCTACCTTACATCAGCCTGCCAAAAGCTATCACGGGTACATCCTAAGGTGCCCGTCTTCTCCTATTTACTCTTTTTAGACGTTAGTTACTTTTTTGTTACTTTTATATTAAGTAATATATACGATATTCATCGATATCATTTGAGTTGCATATTTTTTTTATAAAGCCAAAACCGAGGGATTCTTGACGCACTCTGTGTGCGTATACTATTTTTTATAACCTCTGATTACTCCTTTTTTCCGGTTCATGGGTAGCGGTCAATGCCGAGAATTGCCTGCAGTTGGTTGGGTTAGCTAGTAACACACTCCATTTCAAGTTGTTAACAATACGTAGGCAGATAATATTTCGTCATTTTTTTATAAAACTCCCTAAACAGGAAGTAAAGTTATGCCAATCAAAAAAATCATGCTCGCTGGAGCATGTTCTCTTGCTTTTCTGACCACCTCTTTCCAGCAGGAAGCAACAGCATTGCCAGCGTACGCAAGGCAGACAGGATTTTCATGCACAATGTGCCATTTTCAGAGATTTCCGCTTCTTAATCCTTTTGGCCGCTCATTCAAGGCGAACGGGTACACATTAGTTGGAGGAAAACAGGGAACCGTTGAAGATTCGAACCTCTCGATTCCAGCATCGCTCAATGCGGCATTTGTCTCCAAATTCAAGTATCAAAAGAGAAATGGCTCAGCAACAACCGATGCTACACCAGAGGAGCGTGACATAAGTCAACAGAACGCCGGACAATTTCAAGCCCCTGATGAAGCCATTCTTTATGTTGCCGGCAGAGTCGCAAAAAACATCGGCTTTCAAGCTGAGATAAATTTAGCAGGAAAGGTCAATCTGGCAGGATTCAAAATGCCCTTTGTTTTTCCTGCAACCGATGATCTTACCTTCAGCGTGATTCCGTTTATTACCGATTCTGAAGGACCTGCCTATGGTTTTGAACTGCTGAACACCGGTGCGATAGAGTTCAGTCGTGCTTTTGAACATGCAGAAGAGACCTCTGCACAGCAATACCTTGGAACCGCTTTATCTTCAGAAGGGCAAGGCACCACGGGTGTTGCACTGGTTGCCTACAGCAAAATGGGCTATCTCAGCTTTACCCCGTTTATTCCCAAATATCCCTTAAACGATAATAATACATTTTCACCAAATCAATTCCTCAGCTATGTCAGGGGTGTGGTTACTCCGGAAAAAGTTGGAAATTTTGACCTTGCAGCCGGGTTCCAGCTTTGGAAAGGCAACTCAAAGACAAGCCATCCTGCTGAGCCTGATAATACTCATGCTGATGCATGGGCATTAGATGCACAGGCACAGGGAAAAGCCGGAAAATATCCTCTCGGGGTCTATCTCACGTACGGTAACGCAGCAAAGACGTCAACTGGCGGACAACCAAATATTTTTAATGACAGTTTTGTTGCGAATAAAACAGCATGGACAGTGGCCGCCGATCTGGGGATTATCCCGTCAAAACTTGCACTCGGTGCGGCTTACAGAAATGCCCATAGTGGAGCCGGCGGAAGTGATGCTGAAAATGCAATAACGTTGGCAGTAACGTACAGTCCTGTTAAAAATGTTGCTTTCCAGCTCAACCAAAGCTTCTATTCCTATGATGCGTCACTTTCAGAAGAGGGAAACCAGCATACCACCCTTGTCATGTATAGCGCATTCTGAAGAAAACTCTCCGTTAACCGGTCATGACTGCTTTATGTCAGGCTTGTAGAGTGAATGGTATTAACCTGTCTTGTCAAGAGCCGCTGTTCCCTGTTCAGAGAGGAATTGGCGGCTCTTGATTTTACAACGCCAGTTTGCAACTCCCTTGCCTGCATCAATAACGCCTCCATCGTCAACGAATCCTCCTGCTTTATGGAAAAAGTTGACAGAAAAACGCATCAAGAAGTTGCACAGAAAAAAAATATCTTTATATTTGTCACTCATTAAGCGGGAATAGCTCAGTTGGTAGAGCACAACCTTGCCAAGGTTGGGGTCGCGAGTTCGAGTCTCGTTTCCCGCTCAAAAATGACAAGCATTGCAAGCCTCTTTTCTCCCGGAAAGAGGCTTTTTGTTTTTCTTTTTTACCTCAAAAGAGAAAACCCCCATCCCCTGCACCCGGATTTTTGCTATACTCAATTAAGAGTCACTTTTGTTCTATAACCGCTCTATTGTTCGGGAATACCTGTTATTAAGAGAAATATCGCTCCATGATCAGCATTAAACACGAAGCCACTTTTTACGGCGCCAACCCTTATGCAGCAATGCCCGTCGTGGTTGCAACCATCACTCTACCCCGAAACACCTCTGAGGTCAAAACAATACTGAAACAAGGTTGCCTCCGGCTGCATGCCGATTTCCCTGAATGGTGTGGTGCAGAACCATCACAACCGCAATCGGTTGCTGAAATGGTGGCCCAGACCGCCGTACAGTGGACACTGGGAACGCTCAATGAAGTCAGAGGTTTTCTCCATGTTGCCGGTGCCAAGGCAACACCGGAAGGCGCCCGCCTATGGCTCGGGTTTCACCATCCAAAAGTCAGCCTCTCCGCCCTTGAAATGGCTCTGAAGGTAGTAATCGATGCCGGACAATCCCACACCTATGACCGCCGGAGCGTTGATGCCGCGTTGGCTTCGCTGTGGCAGCTTTGTCGCAGGCATCACCCGGACTATCAGGCCAGAATCCTGATGGTGGCCGCGCGTGCGCAAAACATCCCCGTCCTTCCGTTCATTGCAGGCAGCAAGTATTGGCAGTATGGCTGGGGCAACCGCTCCCGGATCTTTTTTGAATCAATGTCGAACGCCGACGGCCATATAGGCTATCAGTTGCAGCACTCAAAAATATTGGGAAAAGCCCTCTTTGCCGCACTCGGGTTTCCAACACCCCAATATCTGCTTGTCAACAATATCAGCGAGCTGCCCAAAACAGCCGAAGCGATTGGATGGCCTTGTGTTGTCAAACCCCTCTTTTCCGGTTGCGGCAAAGGGGTAACTGCCGAAATAGAGAGCCTATCGGCACTGGAAACAGCCTTTTCCTACGCAAGACGTTACACCAGCGACTCCATCATGGTCGAAAAATTTGTACCGGGAACCGATCATCGCCTGATGGTTATCGACGGAAAACTTACCGCGGCCATTCGTCGTAAGCCCTCAACGGTAATCGGGGATGGCAGGAGCACCATTGCTCAACTTCTCGAACTCGTCAATAGCCACCGCTCAGATAACCTGTTGAAAAGCGGTTATTTGTCTCGAATCGAATCAGATAACGTCCTCAAGCAGCATTTGGCAAAGCAAAACGTTAATCTTGATACGGTTCTTGAACCAGACAGAGAAATTACGCTGCGATCCAATGCCAACCTGTCTACCGGCGGACTTTGCCTGGACGTCACGGAACGGCTGCATCCCCATGTCAAACAGATGGCGGAAACAATTGCAAAAACAATGGGAATGGCTGCATTAGGGCTCGACTACATTACAGCAGATATTGAACAGTCATGGCAGGATAGTGGCGCCCTTATTGAAGCAAATGCAACTCCCGGCCTCGACGTCATGATTGTTGGCGGTCAGGATCCGTTACATATTGCATCAGCAATTCTTGGACCAATACCTGCCCGCATCCCTTTTCAGCTCATCGTCACACAACAAGCCGACATACAGAATGCTGAAATCTGGCTTAATAAACAGACCCGCACTAAAGGTTTTGGATGGGCGTGTAACGAGAAAGCAGCTGTCGACAGTATGCCGTTACGAGTAATACAATCCGAGCCATGGGCAACCGTTCAAGCCCTGCTTCGCAACAAGGTTGTTCATCACATCTGTGTGGCCTGTACTGCTGAGGATATCGTCCTTCATGGCATGCCTGTTGACAAGGTCAATCATATAACCCTATGCTGCGCCGAATCAGAATGGCCAGACGAATGGCTACAAGTGCTGATGAAACAAAGCTATACCGTAGAAAGGTTTTCAAGCTGGAATGAATTCGAAAATAGTCAAAAAAATAACCGCTTTCAGACTTCATTTTCTCGGGGATTCGATTCACCGGATTACCTCCCCCAGATTACATGCTATCCCTCAAAACCCTCCACAACGGCTCAACGCATTCACCGTTTTTTAAAAAACGGCAAAGTCAGTTGATCTTGGAATTAAATAATACGCCCTCTACCAATGACTTACGCCCTTCGGACAGCCATATTCTAACCGTATCAAGCGGCTTGCCGATTATTTGTGATATAGCCTGATGTTTGAGCCTTGAAATCGCTGACAATAAAACAGTTAACCGTATATCAGCAGAGTGTTTGATAAGTGACTGTTCAAGAGTTTGCTCTAAAATGCGCGAAGTTTCGGGCGAACCAAATCCGTCCTCACTTGATGTGCTTTCAAAGTAACAGAGTCTGAACGCCTTGAATACCTCTGTGTCGGAGCTTTCATTGTCAACATTCAGATAGGTATTGTTGACGAGTTCAGTAGCCTCAAATTCAGAACCAGTCAACCAATATGCAAGGCTGTAAATATCATCCATCAAGTCTATAGGTGTTCTTTTTGCTGTAAACATTATTTTTTTCCAATAAGGTTGCCATGGAGGCCGAGACAATCTCCCATAAAAATTTAAAACGAAAAAAGGGGGATTTTCTATACTCAGTACCTTAGGGTAGGACAAAACTCTTTGCCTGCGAATAATCTGAACAAGACCGAACTTGCAATCCTGCCTTGCAGTAAATTATCCAAAACATATCATTGTATTAATGTTAATATATAGTCAATAAAAGCGCTATTATGTTATAAAACTGCGTATAATTGCTTTATGCCGAAAAATAATACCCTAAGTAAAAAAGTATCTGATTCAGTTTTCTGTCTTTAATCAAGCCGTTTCTGGCAAGGCGGTTGCCTCTGCAAAGCCCACCATTTAACCCTCGCAATGACCATCCCTCCCCCACCTCCGAGCTGCTACGCAGTACCATCTATCCCTCCATTTCCAGCTGAGGCAAAACAAGTTAAGCTCCGCCGTAAAATGGCTGAAGGCCCACAGGAGTAGACCGAAAAACAAAAAAAGCCCTGATTTTACAGGGCTTTTCGGACATTATCAGATGATGCTGGACTGTCACTTGGCGGAGAGGGTGGGATTCGAACCCACGGTACACTTGCGCGCACAACGGTTTTCGAGACCGTCACATTCAACCACTCTGCCACCTCTCCAAGTGTTTATTTTACAATAAGTTAGTGGTATTTGACTTTCTTGTAAATCATCCTCTTTACTATCCCAGTGATGTTTTTCACAGAAAATCATCGGATTTTCATCTTGAGAATGAGGTTGAAAATATATGAAAAACACAATCGTGAAACGAGTGTTTTTTTAGGTTTTTCTCAGAGAGTTCTTCCTCTTCTTGGCAAGTTAACACCAATCAGTTTCTTCCAAATATTCCAAGCTTCGAAACCCTATTTTAGAACATTTAAAAATTCGAGCAAAGCGTTATTCTATAGTAACCTATAAGAATTTCGTAAACTACGTGCGTAGCTTGCCTGCTGGATGAGGGCGTTATGGAGCTTGAGCGATTGTTGCGGGAGCTGAACAATGAGTCAGGGTGCCCGCTTGAGGAGGAGGAGGTGCTGCGGATTCTCCGACGGGTGCAGTGAGGCGGGGCCCCTGGTTATTGGCCTGTGCTTTTTTTGATGGCGGCGAGGAGTTTGTTGAGTTCGAGAAGATGTTGGCCTCTGTCTTGTTCATGTAACCGGCAGGTATCACAAGTACCCACCCTCCCCGCCATGTATTCCAGATTCAGCGAACTACCCCTTGTATTATATACGGCAATGCCGTACCTTAGCATTATGCATGTTGTTATTGAAACGCCGGATTACCTTGTCGATGCAAAAGCTCTCGGGTTAACTGCAGATGAGCGTCGATCAATTGTCGATTGTATCGCGCAAACCCCTGATGCCGGAGTTGAAATGAAAGGTACGGGCGGTGCGAGAAAAATTCGATTCGCTGGTAGGGGCAAAGGAAAAAGCGGTGGGTACAGGGTTGTGACTTTTTATGCCTGAGAAGATATTCCCGTGTTTCTGTTGTCTATATTTTCAAAAGGCGAAAGAGCAAATTTATCTCAAGCTGAAAGAAATGAACTGAAGCAAATTTTAGGATCGCTTGCTGATGTTTACAAGAAAGGAGTTAAAGACTATGTCCAAAGCAGGAAATAAACTTATCAAGTCCGCAAACCAGGCACTGGCCTATGCTCGCGGTGAAATTTCTGATGGCTTTACCGTCAATGTTCCTGAGGAGATCGACGTTAAGTCTATCCGCAACGGTTTGGGGTTGACTCAACCGGAATTTTCTTTGCGGTTCGGGTTTGACGTCAGGGCGGTGCAGGATTGGGAACAAAAACGCCGTCAACCTGATCGGGCTGCCCGGATTCTTTTAACCGTCATTGCCTATGAACCGGAGGCTGTCACAAGGGCCTTGGCGCATTAGATTAAACAGAATATTTTTTTCTTGTTTGGGGTTCACGCCCTAAAAGAGGAAGCGGGAATTATTTTGGCAACATCGCGATTACCTTGCCCGCTATGATGCGTCCGATGGAGAGGGACGCGGTGGCTGCTGGAGATGGGGCGTTGCAAACATGGATAATGTTTTTGTCAACTCTGACGTCAAAATCGTCGAGAAGCCGGCCTTCGCGGTCACATGCCTGTGCACGTATGCCGGCACCGCCGGGTTCAAGATGCTCTGCTTTTACGTCCGGAATAAGTTTTTGCAATGCTAAAACAAAAGCCCTCTTACTGAATGAGCGGTGGTACTCCCCTATTGCGGTACGCCAGTGTTTGGCGGCTACTTTACGAAAACCGGGCCAAATGAGGGATTCCCAGGTATCCTGCATATTGAAGTCTGTTTTTTTATAGGCTTCGCGACCAAAGGCAAAAACCGCGTTGGGGCCGCACTCAACACCGCTGCCAATCATCCGGGTAAAGTGGACTCCGAGAAAGGGAAAGGCAGGATCGGGTACCGGGTAAATCAGGTGATTGACCAGCCTGGGTGCAGAGGGCTTGAGCTGATAGTATTCACCGCGAAACGGGAGAATGCGGAGCGGGAGGGTTGGTTCAGTCTTGCGCGCAAGGCGATCAGACTGAAGACCGGCGCAGGTAATGACGGCATCAGCCTGCCAGGTGCGTGAGTGGCCGATAACCTCGACCTGATTGCCATTTTGCCGAAGGTTGACCACTTCTTCATCAAATACAATTTCTCCACCCAGGGCAAGGAGCTTTTCAGCATATTTTTTTGCTACCACCGTGTAGTCCACAATGCCGGCTTGTGGTACCAGGAGACCTTGAATCCCTTTGCAGTGAGGTTCCCTTTCAAGGATTTCATCGGAACTTAAAAATCGAAGATTCTGCAAGCCATTTGCAACTCCCCGGCGATGCAATTCCAAGAGCCCGGGGATTTCCTCCCTACTCGTTGCAACAACAATTTTGCCGCATATCTCATGAGGAATGGATTCCTCCCGGCAGAAATCGAGCAGTTGCCGGTACCCTTCACGGCAGTTGATTGCTTTAAGAGAACCCGGCTTGTAATAGAGACCCGAGTGTATGACACCACTGTTATGCCCGGTCTGGTGCGGGGCAAGAATGCTCTCTTTTTCGATGAGGGTCAAGCGGGCGGAAGGTCGTGACTGAAGAATATTGAGGGCTGTTGACAGGCCGAGAATACCGCCACCAATAACGATGACGTTACGTTTAGAAGAGAATGGTTTGTTCAATGTTACCTGTTTTTCTTGTGGCATCAACAAAAAGCACCCGACGCTTCCTTGCTCATTCCACTCTCAAGTGGCCGGTTAGCTAAAGTTCGCCTTCTATGGTAGATAATAATAACTTTCTATTGGCAATATAATTATTTTTCAGGGCGAGGGTTCGGGCTTCGGGTTGCATGATTCATTCGGACTTGAGCAGGGTTTCGATTGGTTGAATGAGGGAGGCCCAGAGGGAGGTTCGGACGGGCGGGGTGAAACCGTGCCGAATGGCGTTAAGGGAGGATCGCCGTTTGCCTTGCTCTGTTTTGGAACCTGTTGAGCGGTGGGCGTTCTTCTGATTTGCGGCTTGGCGTTTAGCGCTGGTCAGTTAAAAACCGCTTCGAGCGTTGGAGCGGTGAGGATGGCTTCACCCCACGCTTCTAACTGTTCTTCGGAAGCGTTTGCTAACTGCTCTGTTGCCCATGAAGGCAAAACACCAAAACGACGTTCAAGCTGCCTTCTCAGCAGACGGGATTGACCTTCTACCCTGCCCTTTTCAACGCCTTTGGCCATACCTGTTGCCAT
>CAIJGA010000022.1 GCA_903820085.1 uncultured Chlorobiaceae bacterium | reverse complement strand
GAGTTTAATCTGTTTGATCCGGCTATAAAATACTCTGAGTCCTTAGACCCAAAGAAATTGACTTTGGCGTTTCACTTGACAACAAATTCAAAGAACTTGACCTTACTCGATCAAGGGAAACCAATGTACATCTTTTCTGGTGAAATGCAAGGTATTCTCTTCTCTTTTTTCATTTTCCCCGAGCTTGAAATACCCAGGCAACCTAATAGCGGTAGAACAGCAGTAATTGAAATACCCTATAGTTCACTAAAGCGCCATCAAAAGGATTGGAGTTGTCTCCGAATCGTGGAAGTAGTACGGAATCCTGAGTTCGATGACCGACAAAATCAACTGTTCAAAACACGAAATACCGTTTAGGGAGCTTTGTACCAGTGCAGATCCCTGCGGTTTGCGGTCATCCCGTTTCCAATGCCTCAGGGTACCGACACTGATACCGAACGCTGAGACAAACTCATCCTGCTTCAGGCGTGTTTCCAAAAGGATCCCTTTTACGTTGACCGGTTCAGGATGAAAACCCTTGACCTTGACGTTTTTTCCCGACGAATAATTAACAGCCTCTTCCAATCCCATTTTTATCTCTTACATTAAAAGATAATGTGCTGGGAAATCTACTTTTAGATTGACCGATTAAGGGGATAGCCGCACTGGGGGCAACAGAGCAAATAGCAATAAATAAAATATGAATAATGAAAACAGGTATGAGCACAGCAGACATCGAATAGCTGTTGTCATGCTTAATTATAATGATAAAAGCAACATCACCGATGCTGTTCAGTCATTGCTTGTACAGGATTATCAAGACTTTGAGATAATCATTATTGATAATGGGTCTAAAGATGGTTCAAAAGAACTCATCAAGATGCAATATCCAAACTTAACTCTTGTTGAAAACAACAACATAGGCTATGCTGGTGCTTATGCTGAATTTCTTGCAAATATTTTTAGAGGAAACGACTATGCTGGAGCAGTCCTGTTAAATACTGATGTTGTTGTTGAAATAAATTGGTTATCAGAGCTTGTAAAATCGGCATTTGCTGATAATACGATAGCATTTGCACAACCTAAAATATATATCTGGCAAGATGGAGAAACAGATTCGTTTAATACCTGTGGAAACAAAATAAACTTTCTTGGATTTGGTTATTGTGGAGAATATAAAAAGAAAGACCGTGATATTAATCTTTCTAAAGATATTGAAACTGCCTATGCCAGTGGCTGCTGCCTATTTGTAAAAAAAGAGGCTTACCTTAAAATATCAGGACTTGATCCTGATTTTTTCGCTTATCTGGAAGATCAGGATCTTGGATGGCGTGGATGGATGTATGGGTATAAAAGTGTCGTCTCAATCAATTCAATTATGTGGCACAAATATGTTTTCCATAAAAATCCTGCAAACAAAACTAAATTCTATTTACTTGAAAGAAACAGACTATTATTTATAGCTAAAAATTACTCACTCAAAACAATCATACTTCTAGCACCAGCATTATTTGTCATGGAAATAGGAATACTATATCACGCACTTTCAAATGGATACATGAAAGAAAAAATAACAAGCTACATTTCGTTCATAACAAGCATTTCGAAAACTTTGGAAAAGCGCAAAGTTATACAAAAAAACAGGTGCCGGCGAGATACTGATCTGTTTCGCCGACTTAGTCCAAGCATAGAGTTTGATGAAGTAAAATCAAAACCGCTTGAATGGGCAAATAAAATATTCAGCAGTTACTATTATTTTATAATTAAATTTATCTAAATTGCTTTTCTTTATTTCCTTTGATAAGCCCACTTAATTCGCACTATCTTTTCACGAAATAATTTAATCGCATAGCGAGGCAGATCTGACAGCATTGGATGGCGCCATATTATTCTGATATTGTGGCGGAAGCGATAATAACGAAATTTCTTATACAGGCGAATAATATCAATACGTGATAGCGTATTGGAAAGGATTACAGCACGTTGCGGCTCAACTTCGAAGTTGACATTGAGTTTATTCCAGTCCATTTCAGTTCCTTCTGAAACTAACCCCCGACTCTTGGCCAATTCCCATACTGGTGTACCCGGAAAAGGAGTCAAAACATAAACATCGAAAAGCCCAAGATCAACACTGCGAATAAAACGAAGTGTATCAAGGATCTCCTGTTCTGTTTCATCAGGGGAACCGATGACAAAAGATGCATTTGGTGAAATGCCGTATTTTCGCAACAGTCTTACCGCTTCACGATTCTGCTCCACACTAATCCCAGCACCTTTAAGCCAGCTTAAAACCCGTTGATTACCAGATTCAAGTCCCATCCCAACAGAAACAACTCCCATTCGCTTTAATCCCGCAACCACATCCTCAGTAACGGTGTTCGCTCGAAGGGAACAAGAAAATTTGACTTTCCCTGGAATACCTTTTTTTTCGAGCAGTTCAATAATCCGAAAGAATCTCTTTTTATTCGCGACAAAAAGATCGTCAAAAAAGCTGATGAATGTAACACCGTGATTATTGATCAGAAGCTCCACTTCTGTCACAACACGTTCTGCTGAAAAAAAGCGCACTTTGTTCCAGAAGCGTGACGATGCGCAAAATGAGCAGCGGTAGGGACAACCGCGAGATGTAAAAAGATAGCTATGTGTACTGATATCAAGAAGTTTTCGATCTGGTAGCGGTATTAAATCCATATCAATACGAGGCGGTCGGGCAGCTGTGCACTGCAGATTCCCTATCTGATCACGATAAACAATCCCGGGTATTTGAGCCAATTTACACTCCGAAAAACTTCCGTTCTCCAAGAAAAGACCCAATAAGTCAACAATAGTTTCTTCCCCCTCTCCCAAACATCCAACATTCATCTCAGAAGAAAGTGAATACGGCAGAAATGAAATATGAACACCTCCAACAAGCACAGGGATTTCGCGTTTCTTTGCTTCTGAGGCGTAACTCATGGCGATGCCGTAGTTTTGACTTACAGCAGAAATACCGACTATATCAGGCTTAAAGGAATCCAGTGTCTCAGTAATTTTAGAGTGGACTATCTTGAAGTTGAAAGAGTCCTCTCCGAACACTTGCTGTAATGATGCACAAAGATAACCTATTCCCAAATTTGGGTAGCGAGACTCAACCTCCGAAAGAGGGTTTATTGCATTTATCCAAAGAAATTTAACCATAAAATCAGCTCGTCCCTTTATTCATCATACAAAAAATGCCTGTACAAATAAGACTGAGCCCGATCCATTGAACCGATGTCAATCGCTCCCCATAAATGAGCCAAGAGAGAATTGGAAGAATGATATAGAAAAAGCTTCCCGAAAAAGCAACGGCATATCCTATATTAGCCCGTGAAAGCACTAATACCCATATTATATATCCTAATACCTGAAGCATAAGGCTTCCGAGGATATAGGGTGAAGTAGCAATATCCACAAGTCGCCCTACTGAGAAACTGTCAAGATGGAGTTGGGTTACCCCTTTTTTAATGAGTAACTGGCTAACTACAGTTAAAAAAGAGACCGTTAAAATCATTAAAATTGTTTTCATAAAAGAACTGAATACCTTTTAATGCAATACTTCAGCTGCTACTATATGGTGCAGACTTATCGCCCAAAATTGAAATGGAATACTTCGATGCTTTACTATTTTGTAACCAGTTGAATGTAATGCCTTTTTTATTTTGAAGGGGGTCCATTGCCTAACATGACCAGAATTATAAAACGCCTCCTTGAGCATACCAGTCAAAAGACGTGAGATCATAAACATTAAGTCATTAGGAAATATGAGAATCAATCGACCTCCCGGCTTCAGCACTCGATAGATTTCCAGTAAAGCTCTTATTGGTTCGTCGAGATGTTCGATAACTTCAAAAAACAGAACACAGTCAATTGAGGCTGCATCGAAAGGAAGATTATAAACTGAACCATATTGAACGGGTAATCCCTGTTTTGTACAAATATCAATATTTTCCGGCTCAGAATCGATTCCCATGATCTGCTTATCTGGATATAACTTTACCAGCTTTTCAAGTGTAATCCCCTCACCGCAACCGACATCGACAACCCGTTTGCCTTTAACATAACCAAGTGCAACTGCATCGCGATAATTCCAATATTTAGCACCAATTCCGCCCTTGGCATATTGTTCTCTTTGATAGATCATTCCATCTTTTTCAAGATTCGTATCAACAGGCATAAAATAACTCCTTAAACACTACAACACGATAAATAAATACTAAATATTTCTTGATTGTCAAGCTTCCTTATTTAACAGCTTCTCTATGCTGCGCATCAGTTTGATAAACGCTCCACCCTTGAACCGACCTCTTCTTGATTAAATGAGGATTATGCGCAAGGCTTTTTGAAATTTCATTTTTAGCGATAACCGTATTTACACCTATAGTGCCAAAATTGAATCGACCTCCATCCACAATCACCATCACAGACTCTCTTATAGGGTTTTCAATCCTGTAAGCAAGAGCATCTGAAAACGTACTTACACCAAAATCGAGGTGCTGGTAGCGGTTATAAATGCTATTCATCTTTCCGGAAGGATCAAGTTTTTTCCACAATTGAAACTGCGGGTAATAATGAACGCCATTAAGCACCGAAAATCCCGATGCCATAAGCATCATTGCCTGAATTGCACCGCCTCCTAATACAAGGACTCTTCCAACGGAAGGATCACGTTTATCAAGAAAATCAGAACGGGGTGCAATGTTATCTGGAGCTCGAACCAAAGGATTAAAAGGAAATGAGATAACAAACGTTATGAGGCAATACAGAACAGCAAAATGTCGGCCTCTGCCAGACAGAAGATAAAATGATGCAACACCTGTCAGGAAAATTACAAGAAGAGCAACAACATAACTAAACACCCTGGACTGACCATTAAAGCCAACAAAAAAAGTGGTCATGATCACAAAAAAAGTGATAAGTAACCCCGACCATAACAACGAAACGAGAATTGCAGGAAAACGACCAAGCAAGATCCCAGAACTACCCTGCTGATTGAACGGACGTCTTGTAAGCAAAAAGGCAACCAAAATCAACTGGGAAAACCCAACTGCAATATCGGCCCGGCTTCCACCTGAACTCCCCCATAACGAGATTTTAGCCAAATTTGAGGGAATACCAACAAACTGGTAATAGCTTATAAAAATAAAAAAAAGAGCTGCAAGCAATGCTACAGGATCCACTCTTCGAGTTCTCAGCATATACACAGCTATGCCAAAAAATACCGGCAGAATAAGGTAGATAAATGAAGCCATTTCGCAGGAATTTGAATACCCAAAATCATTTCGAAGTGTAACGATACTGCTTATGCCCCGAACCCAATAAGAGGGTTCAAGATCTCCTCCTGTAACAAGCAAGCGCTGACCAGGATAAACGGTCTCTGTCAATACCTTTATAGCCTCATGCGCATCAATCCACCAGAAATAGAGCACAAACGATGCAACAGAGAGCGCAAGAATAAAACTGACAAAGGGTTGAAATGCAAAAAAACGGAAAAGACGATCCCGAATAACCATACCAATAAAAAGGGAAAGGAAGAGGTAACCGAGAGGTACCTGCCATGCCGGATAAAGAAACAGCACAAAACCGGAAAGAGATAACCCAAGAAACAAGCCAGAAAATATTGCCAAAGGCCATGAGCGGTTTTTTAAAAGGAAGAGTGCAAAGGCTAGCGCCAAGGAAGGAAACATGACTGCGTATGCAGGAGTAAAAGACCATGCTGACGCATAAGGAGAAAATATATAGGATGCTGAAAGGGCCAGCATAAGTTTCCATCTGCCGGGAAAGAGCAAATTCATCAGCGACCAGACAGCAATAAGCCCTCCAAAAACGGGAAACCACCAATACCACGCAAGTGCCTGGGCAAGATCAAGAAAAAAAAATCCCCAGGTTGCAGGCTTTGCAAAGGCAGAGACATGCTGCACTGGCACCCCTGACCCGCCAACAATCAGCATATTCTGACCTTCCGGTCCAAGATTTTTGTTGACAACTGGGAAACGGGGAAAATGATTGTATTGACCAACCGCCATCGGAGTAGAAATCATTGCTTCATCACTTCTTATCGCTCTGCTTTCACCGATTATCGGCACAACAGTATTGCTGATAAAAGTAGTATTTTCAATGCCTATTTTTATCGACGAGCCGCTAAAGCCAAAAGCAACAAGCGCAGTAAAAGCAAGAAGAAGCACAAAAAATGCAACCGAAGAAGAGGCTACATGTAGATTTTTCCTGATAGCTAAAAACCTTGAAATTCGATCAGCAAGCAAGACCCCGGAAAGCGCAAATAAAACGATACAAATAAATACGATTAGTAAATAAAAGCCAACGGCCATCCCCTGCCCCCATTTAAATTATTATGCCAGAATTACAATAATCCCGCATGCAGCTTTCATTATTAGGCAACTCGCTATGTATCACTCGTTTCGGAACATTTGAAATATCGTAGCCAAGAAAGGCCAAAACAAATTGAAGCCCGATAAGTACTGGCAGTGCTGCCAGCATAATGGTTCCAGGTGGAGTTGGCATCTGATTTTGTATACCTCCGATCCAGTGTATGCCACCAAAAATAAATCCGAATAGCAACAACCCGCACCCTGTCACCAATTCCACTGAGGCAAGGGTCATATCTCGAAGGAAGTAATTATAAAATATCCTCTTTATCAGATTACGCGCATGCTTTAATAAAAACTCCGGAATAACTCCTGAGATTTTAAGACTACTTTGCTCTTCCCCATATACAGCATCCATAGGAATATCGACAACAACAGCCCTTATACTATTCAGTCTAAACAACATATCTGTCTCAAAAAAATAACGGGAACTGATTTTATCCATCGGCAGATAGTCCGCAACCTTTGCATGAATAGCAGTAAACCCGTTTGTCGGGTCGAAGATATTCCAGTACCCGGTCGAAAGCTTTGTCATAAAGGAGAGAAGTGCGTTGCCAAACAGCCTGATTGCTGGCAT
The DNA here is from genome assembly GCA_903820085.1 of uncultured Chlorobiaceae bacterium. Lineage (GTDB taxonomy): Bacteria > Bacteroidota > Chlorobiia > Chlorobiales > Chlorobiaceae > Chlorobium. Next base: position 35,817 of record CAIJGA010000022.1, on the reverse strand, counting down.
CCGTGAAAGATGGTTTAAATCATAAAAACGGTTTCCCTTCGTGTAATCAGCCTGCCCCCGAATAATAGGTGCAACCAACCTTGGAATAAGCTTCGGATTGATTTGCCCATCACCATCAACCTTGACAATAATATCGGCACCATCGGCAATGGCCGCACGATATCCCGCTATGACAGCCCCACCTACCCCCTGATTTTCTATGGAGCAGATAACGCAAATTCTGGGGTCATTATAGTTTTTTCGTACAAAATCACCACTCAACTCCGGGCAGCAATCATCAATAACATAGATTCGGTTGACTTCAGGCCCGATATTCGACAACACGGAAATAATATGATTTCTGACCTTATAACAGGGTATCACAACACTGATATTCTTATACATAAAGCGTTTATGTGCTTTTTATATTTTCAAGGCAAAATAAGCGTTTGAGGCTATACATGAAACCGCGTTTTCGAGGAGCAAGGTTATTGAGCCTTTTTATCTTTATTAAAACAATTTATCCCTGATTCGGCAAGTCCCCAGTACATTGATATAGTCGTCCGTCCAGGGTGCCATATCTTTTAGGCCATCCCCGTTCCCGAGGGCTGTCCAACCTCTATCAATCAATGGGCGAAGTCTCGTAGAGTCAACAGCCAAAGCTACCCACTGCCCATCTACATATTGTGAGTTTGCTTTGCTTTGCTTTCCCGGGTCATTCATTGCACCGAAAAGTCCCAGCGAAGAGGCCGTGGACTTGAGCACTGGTCGTAGGTCATAATAACGGTTGGAAATATGGAAGAGAATGATACCATCTTCACCTAATCTATCAAGATAGACACTAATGGCTTCTCTGGTCAGGAGGTGGGTCGGGATACCGTCCCCGGTGAACGCATCTATGGTAATAATATCATATTTCATTTTATCCGCCTTCCGGGCTTGCATCGACAACCGGCCATCACCCTCTATTAGACGTATGTTGCCCTTGCACTCCTTAAGATAGGTGAACCATTCGCGGGCGATCTTTTCGTTGTCAGGGTCTATCTCATAATACACGAGCAGATCACCTTTCTGGGTATACGTACTTATCGTTCCTGCGCCGAGACCTATCACAGCCATCCGGCGAGGAGATGGTAAGAGTTCATATACCTCAGACATAGGTCCTCCGCGATAATAATAGGCTGTAGGCTCTAAACGCATCGATGGGTCGAGGAATTGGGAACCATGCAACGTACTACCATGAATAAGCTGCCGAACTACCATAGAGCTTTTTTCCAGAGACTGATCAACTATGCGGTAGGTCCCATAAAAGTTTCGGTGCCGAAATTTTGTCGACTTGGTGACGGATGATGTGAACCATACTCCAATCGGAAAAACTAAAATTCCTATTAGAAGCATACGGCTCCACGCAGCAAAGCGTGAGGCGTCAGGCCAGAAGTTAGTGAAGGCCTTATCACGTTGCCACCAAAAAAGGGCAGCGAAAAGTATCAATGTGAGGGGGTATTCGAAAAGCCCACGAAAAACATGGGGCGCCACAAGGGTGACAAATGCACCGCCTATCCAGCCTCCGAACGCCGAAGAGAGATAAAAATGTGTAAGATAGCTCCCGGGTGGACGCAACTCATAGAGTGTTCCGTGAGCAACAATGCAGATCGCAAAAAAAATACATAACTGACACAAGAGCACAGGCCACATACCAAGGCCCAATAGATACAATGCAAACGCTGCTATCAAGAGTTCCAGCCAAAATAGTTTCAGAAATCTTGGCACTCCTCCGTGCGTGCGAAATGTCACGATGAAACTGCCAAGGTAAAGCGCAAGAGGGATAACCCAGACGAACGGGAAGGAGCCTACTTCTAGTGTTAGGTAGTTGGTCGTCGCCATAAGAAAAGCAGAAGGAAGAGCGCTTAGCAAGATCCATGGCAAGTACACAGAATGCATTAGCGGTTTTGGCGTTACTCTTTCACTTGTTGTTTCTGTGGGTTTCCTGTATTCCTTGTCTGGCCTTATTTTCAGCCAGGTGAGCAGGACGAACAACACATAGACGATATAAGCCCCTGACCATACGAGGCTCTGTACCCGTAGGCCAGAAAGGGGTTCAATCAAAAAAGCATATCCAAGAAGTGCAAGGAGTGAACCTGCGTTTGAAGCGGCATAAAGTGTGTATGGCTCTCTATTTCGACCCACCTGAGAATTGGTTAACCATGTCTGAGCAACCACTGCTGTAGTTGAAAGTGCAACAAACGGGAGTGCCACATAGAAAACCAGAGTCACGAGAACGGCGAGAAGAGGCGTGCCGGGATTTGCGATCGCACCAATCCGCAAAGGTAGGCTTATCAGAGGAATAAGCAGGAAAAGCAGATGCCAGGCTCCTAGTTTCCGAACGAGAAGATGGGCGTATAGATACCCAAGAAAAAGCATAGCCTGAAAGAACATAAGACAAACCAGCCACACATGAGCTGCACCGCCAAAATAGGGCGTTAACAGTCGACCGACAAGGGGCTCCATGCTGAAAAGAAGTACAGCACCAAGGAAGACGGTGAAGAGAAGCAGTGCAATAGCCAACTTTGGTTTTCCCGCGTCATTTCTATTACTAGAATCTGTCATGAAGCAACCACAACCTCGACTAACCGTCTAAATGATTTCATAATAATGACTTAATTTATTAATCAAATAAATCGGGCCAGCTTACCACTACTCTGCTAAACAGCCGTCTTAAGCTTGAACAACACAAGAAAATGAAGGATTCGAGCGTCCAGCCGGAAATAAGTAAGTGTATACACTCCGCACTGCCTCATTCAATTCATCGCTCTTGACTTTACAATTTTTTTACTTATACTGATAATATACTATTAAACATATGTTTATAGAATTTTTTATTTGTTTCCCTGCCCAATAAGCGGATATGAAGAAAGGTCAAAATAGGGTGGTTTTGTGCCTGGGTAATGAATCAACTAATTTCATTGGGAGGCAAAGTTATGCGAAACAAGTAATGCTTGAGGAGGTGCAGAGCATTGACCAAATTGAACATCTTTGATTTCGAGAGGGTTGCAGGCGGAGCAATGGCGAGAATCTGTTCATCGGTACGAGGTGATGTAGGTAGGGTCGTGGTTTTCGGCAAATTCAATTTTGACCCCGGTCTTTAGTGCAGTATCCGCTTCGATAATAATTTTCTTGCCGCACTCTTCGTCCAGCTGAGAGGCATATGCGTTGACAAGATCAACGCCGATTTCTTCATCAATAATCTCACGACCCTCATTCATGGGACGTGTCGAACGATTGCTGATAGAATAGATCATTGCTTGGATTCTTGAACAGCAACAACCGACATCTCCAAAGCGTCCCTAGAATTATGTTCAGCTCAGCACTGCCTCATTAAATCCATTGCCTGACTTTACTTTTTTTTATTATATTTACACTGTAATATTGTATATCACTTTGTTTCAGCTTTTGATTTGTGTGAAATACTCCCCAAAATTAGGACAGCATGTTAAGATTTGAAAAAACCTTAAATTGCTGTCACTATGAGACAAACCAGAAGAAAATTTACTGCCGAATTCAAGACCAAAGTTGTTCTTGAAGCCCTGAGCGAGCGGCTGACTCTCAGCGAACTTGCTCAAAAGCATGAGATACACCCCAATCAACTATCCCTGTGGAAACGAGAGTTTCTGGAGAACGCACCCGGGGTTTTCACCCGAGCTGACAAGCTCGATAAAAACAAAGAGGACTATGAGCAGCAAAGCGAGCAACTCTATAAGGTCATCGGGCAGTTACAGGTTGAGGTAAATTTTTTAAAAAAAAGGCTGCAATGAGCAAAAGTCTCCATGAAAGACGCAGCCTTGTTGATCATGATCATCAAGAGCTCAGTGTGCGAAAGCAGTGCTCGTTGCTGACCGTACATCGCTCAGGGTTATACTATCAGCCAAAGAAAGTGAGTGCGTTAAACCTGGAACTCATGCGGCTGATGGATGAACAATACCTTCATAAGCCTTATTACGGGGTCTATCGACTCTGGGAGTGGCTAACAAAAGACAAAGGCTACAAGATCAACATCAAACGTGTTCGTCGCCTGTGCCGGCTTATGGGCATAGAAGCGATAGGCCCAAAACCAAATACATCAAAACCGGCCCCGGGACACAAAATCTATCCATATCTACTGAGGAATCTGACGGTCACGCATAGCAATCATGTTTGGCAGACCGATTTGACCTACGTTCCGATGGCTCAAGGGTTTCTCTATCTAATGGCGATTATTGATGTTAAAAGTCGTTATGTTTTGAACTGGTCGGTGTCGAATACTATGGATAAGGAGTGGTGTACAGAAGTGTTTCGGGAAACAGTCCGGCAGCACGGGAGTCCGGAGATACTGAACACGGATCAAGGGAGTCAGTTCACCAGTGATCTTTTCACCCAGGCAGTCACTGTTGAAGCAGGGAGCAAAATGTCAATGGACGGAAGAGGCAGAGCGACGGATAATGTTTTTATCGAACGACTTTGGCGAAGTGTCAAACATGAGCATATTTATCACAATCCCCCAGCTGATGGTCTGGAACTGTATCAGGGGTTGAAAAACTGGTTCAATGATTACAACACTGAGAGACGTCATCGTTCTCTTAATGGTGAGTTCCCGATTACCGTCTATATTGCTGAAAAGAAAAAGGAGCCGCAGGCCGCATAAGCCGCAGTGCAATTAATTAATGAGGAAATGTTGTCCTAACAATAGGGAGTAACTCAGTACGCAGATCAATAAGCGGATATGAGTAAGGCCAATCTCACAATAGGATGGTTGTATTTGGCAAAGCCTAACGAATGTAATTTTGATGTAAAGCTATGCGAAATAAGTTCTTTGCCATTAAATTGGAAAAAGGTCGTAGCATGATTGAGTCCGCTTGGATTGTGGCTACGTGCAAGTTCTTATCCATCAAATTACAAAAAGGCGTCACCATGATCGAGTACGCCTTAATTGCGTCTTTGATTGCTATCGTTGCGATTACAGCTATTAAAATTGTTGGAACTAATCTGAAAAACGAGTTTTCCAAAGTCGCAACCAACTTAAAATAACTTGCTTTTTACAATAATTTAACCCCATTGTTGCAGCGGCTCCCTGACAGCAATAGGTTTTATCTGTGGGAGTTTGGTGTACAAGATGAATTGAGCATTTTCAGCTCCAGTCAATCCCCGCCATTTCCTGGGCAAATGAATACTCCTTGTCAAAGGGCAGGTGAAGTTGCAGCAGCTCATCAGGAAACGCCTTCGCCCAACTCACGTAACAGTAGGCCATCACCTGGTAACCAGTGAAGGTTTTGCCTGCTATAAATGGGACAGTGTAGCCTTCTGCATCCGGGGTTATCCCTTCTCCGCACATCATACCTATTTGGATTGCTATATTATTGATCTCCACATTGGTCAGACTCTTGTAGTAATGCAGCGCTTCGACCATGAACCGGGTTACGGCCATATTGATATCTTTGCCCTGATGCGCATCGGTGAAGTGCGGGAAACCGGGCTCTTCGGCGAGAGAAAAAGAGTTCTGCAGATGTAACTGCTGTGCCCAGCTCTGAAGCAGCTCGTATTCATCACCGGGCATGTGCCGGGTTCGGCACTCCTCATATTCGCGGTAGAACGTTTCTCCCAGCTCTCTTTCGGACGCGGTTGGCTGGTGTTCTTCAATAAGGTCCACTCCGTAACGCTTGAGGAGGTGAAAGGCCATGACCAGATTGAAGGTCTTTGATTTCGACAGAATTGCGGGCGGAGCAATGGCGAGGATTTGTTCGTCGGTCGTTGCGTAAATTCCCTCCTGCACAAGACCTATAAGCGAAAGGAACTGATAGGGCATGAGAGCCGGATAGTTCTGGAAAAGATAATCCTCGATATAAAGATCAATCGGCGTATTGAAGATCTGTTCGATCAGCCCCTCAAGCGTAGCAGAGGAATACGGCCTGAGGACTGCATCGTCGTCCCCCTTTTTGCTCAACTTCATGGCATCAGGCTCAACGGAGCCATGGAATCGCTTTTTTTTTCCTGCCTGTCGCGCTTGAGCCGCAAAATGCAAATGCGTGAGCTCATGCATGATACGATGATGAACCGCCGGGTACTCCGGATTATATGTTACGAGGTGGCAAGTACGGTCGTGGTTTTCGATAAACTCAATTTTTGCCCCGCTCTTTAAGCAGGCATCCGCTTCGATAACTATTTTTTGGCCGCACTCCTCCTCCAGTGTCGAGGCATAGGCATTGACAAGATCACCGCCGATTTCTTCATCAATAATCTCACTGGCCGCCTTCATGGCCATCTTCAGCGATTGCTGATAGAGTAGATCCTTTTTTGGATTCTTGAACAGCGCAACAACCGACATCTCAAACGCTTCTCTGAAATTATATTCAGCCTCAGCAAGCAGGGCAAAGCCGTAATAGATATTCGGATAGGCAGGATTGATCTCAAAAGCCCTGTCGAGGTATTGCCTTGCCACATCGAGGTTACCATTCTGGATCAGGTTGATGGCAATAAGCGTCATGGAAACATAATCGTCGGACTCAACAAAAAAATCGTTTATCGAATGGTTAATGTGCATTGAGTACGTGTTTTATATATCTGAGCGGCTGCCGTCAACAAAGCCGTTATGCTTGCATAAGATACTCAACCGTCTACACCTGCACAATCTAATAAGAGGGGGCTCCTGTGACGGATTCATTGCTCTTGAAGTAACATTTTTTTTCGCATGTGTAAAAAAAGCAAGAAATTGCTTTTGACTTAGCCATGATCGTTAGTACATTATAATTGTAATAAATAAGCATGTTAGGGTTCTCTTCCGATAAGTGGAGATGGATAAGGTGAAACTAACTGACGATGTTGGTGGTTTATGGTGAATTATTCAAGCAAGTGTTTTAAAACTAATTTCATTCGGGGGTTATTATGGTAAAAAAGTTCTTCGCCACAAAGTTGGAAAAAGGCAACAGCATGATTGAGCACGCTTGGATTGTTGCTGTGAGCAAGTCCTTATCCATCAAGTCACAAAAAGGCGTAACCATGATTGAGTACGCATTGATTGCGTCTTTGATTGCTGTGGTTGCGATTACAGCTATTACTCTTGTTGGAACTAATCTGACCACAGTCTTTAACAAAGTAGCAGGCAACTTAAAGTAAACCGCTAATAACTCTTTTAAAGCCTAAGCAGTGAAAATACCAGTCATCGCTCTCGCCATCGCACTCTCTCTGGGTGCGGTGGCGGCTTTTATCGCTGCCCGCTGGACAAGCGTCGAACAAACTTCAGGGTCCAGGGTCGTCATCGTTGAGCAGCCCATCGGAGCTGGCACAACTATTAGGGCTGATCAAATCAAGACCATCAATTGGACCGGTTCGACTTTTCCGCAAGATGCATCAACCAGCACCGCCATCGTGGTGGGTCGAATTGCCAACGTATCAATGATTCCGGGTGAGCTGGTTTTATCTGGCAAATTGGCCCCAATAAATGCTACTGGCGGCTTATCATCGACCATCCAACCGGGCAAGCGCGCTATTACCGTTAAAGTAAATGAGGTGGTTGCGGTTGCCGGATTTGCCCTGCCAGGCAGCTATGTGGATGTTTTGGTTACCGGCAAAGACGCCGAAGGTCAGTATTTTACGCGAACAGTGCTGTCACGCCTCAAAGTATTGGCTGTAGCCCAACAAACCACTGTAGAGGCGGACAAACCTAAAGTGGTTGATGACGTAACCCTAGAGCTTACGACGCTCGAATCCGAAAAGCTCGATCTGGCGCGTACTATAGGAGTGCTTTCTCTAGCCTTGCGCAACGAATTCGACACCACCGTCACAAACTCCTCAGGTGTACGTCTGCATGATATTGTGTATGCACCGTCCACTGGCCCAACCACCTCTTCGCCCGCTGCACAAACTGTGGCAGCACCTTTGCGTAAAAACCTTGGAAGTGAAGAAATCCGTGGCACCAGCCGCCAATCTATTGCCACACCATAGCCAACATGAACATGAATTTGACATCCCTAATGCGTTTGGCCTGCAGGATGAGTGCTTTTGTGGCGCTGTTTGCTGCCACCGTATCCGTGGCCGCAATGGCCTCTCCCTCGATTTACCTTGTGCCTGTCGGCGAATCCAGGGTCTACCGGCTTGCACGACCCATTACACGTGTTGCTGTGGGCAACCCCGAGGTGGCCGACTATATTATACTTAACCCCTCCGAGCTCTATCTGCTGGGTAAACAAACAGGGGCAACAAACCTTATTGTTTGGGACCAAAACGGCAACTTCACCTCCACACCGCTGCAAGTCAGCCGCAACATTCACCCCATAGAACTCATGTTGAAAGTCGTCTTGCCGAAAGAGAGCGACATTCATATCTTCGCCTGGGGGCCGGCGTTGGTACTGGCGGGCACGGTGTCTGACGCCCTGGCTGCAGAAACCGCTTACCGCTTGGTAAAATCGTATATGGGTGGCACGGTACAGGAAGTCAACCCCGAAACCACTTTGGTCAATAGTGCCTCTGGCAGTGGCTCTGCGGCAACCACCATTTCCGGTATATCCAGTGGCAGCTCAGCCCCTGCCTCTGTCCCTGCCTCTGCGGCATCTGCCAGCATACCTGGGGTTGTCAACCTCCTTAAAGTCCGCGACTCGCAGCAAGTCCGCCTCGAAGTCCACATTGCTGAAGTGTCAAAGTCATACCTCGAAACGTTGGGTCTCGACTGGACTCAAAACGCGGGCAATGTCAACAGCCTCATGACAGGGTTTGTCAGCAAAGCCACGCTTGAGCTCTTTTTTAAGAATAAAAATGGCAACAATGTCAAAGTTGAAGCCACGAGCAAAAATGGTTTGATTAAAATCCTTGCCGAGCCCACCATTGTCGCCATGAGCGGTCAAGAAGGGTACTTCCTGGTTGGCGGCAAAATTTATACGCCCACCGTCGCCTCCAACGGTTCAATAGACTACGTCGAACGCACCTATGGTGTTGGTTTGCGATTTACGCCCATCGTATTGAATGCCGGGCGTATTTTGCTCAAGGTTTCACCCGAGGTCTCTGAACCTAATACAGTAGCCCCTGCGGGAACCACAAACAATTTGCCATCCTTTAAAGTCAGCTACGCTTCAACCACCGTCCAAATGAAAGAGGGTGAGAACCTTGTTATTGGCGGCCTTCTGCGCGATAAAATTACCGAAGACATAGCGAGAGTGCCCTTGCTGGGTGATATTCCCATTCTCGGCGCGCTTTTCCGTCACACCTCGAAGAGTTCGGAAACGACCGAACTCATTGTTGTTGTTCGCCCCACATTGGTCAAAGCCAGCACCACCGCGCCGGAACTCCCCACCGACAGGTTTGTTCTGCCTACTAAAAAGGAGCTTTTCATCGACGGAAAGCTTGAAGGCTCACGGGGGGTAAAATGACCAGCATGCCCGCAGATGTTGCTGTGCATCAGACTCCAACAATGGAACAAGCTCAATCCCAAAAGGGCAATGCGTTAGTTGAATTTGCACTCATCCTGCCAGTGTTTCTTGCTCTCATATTTGGTGTGGTTACTTTTTCTTTAGCCCTGTACAACAAAACCGTGCTCACCATGGCCACCCGGGAGGGCGCGCGTGCAGGAGCCGTATACGTTGTAAACCAGACCGCCACCGACAGAACAAACCGCGCCAAATTAGCTGCCGAGCAGGCCTGTCTAAACAGAATCATCTCCTTTGGGAATGACACCCCCAACGTCCCCACTCCTACCATTAGTACTGTGGGTCCCGACAGTATCATCAACGTCACGGCGAACGTCACTTACACCGGATTGTTTTTTGGCTTTATTATAAACTCAAATTCGAATACAAGCTATACAATGTCGGCCAAATCCATCATGAAGCTCGAATAACTATGGAACGGTCACACTACAAAAAAAAACTGTTGCACGGCCAGCGTGGCAATACAGCTATTCTGTTTGCCTTGTGCTTGCCTGTGCTGCTTGGCTGCGCCGCTTTGGCAGTTGACCTAGCCCGCCTCAACATGGTCAAAGTCGAACTTCAAAACGCGGCCGACGCTGGTGCGCTGGCCGGAGCTTCTTCACTTATCAAAGTAGGGAGCTACCAAAATTGGACAGTGGCCGAAGCCACTGCGATTTCTTTAGCAAAACAAAACTACGCCAATGGCGCGCTGATTCAGGATGTGAATGTGAGCGTTGATTCGGGTTACTGGAACAAACCCAGTCGAACGTACAATTCGAGTCACACCAGCATCCTTACGGGAGATGTCCCCGCCATTCGCGTCACGGTTTCTATCTCCGGGTTGAATTTGTTTTTTGCCCCCATTTTGGGTATTGTCCAAAGCGACGTTAATGCCAGGGCCATTGCCATAATACCCGATCCAGGTGGTCCTTTTGATTATGGAATATTTTCCACCTTAAGTCCAAGTTTAAATTTCAATAATATTACTGTAACAGGCTCAGTTCGTACAAATAACAATCTTAATATCAATAGTAATTCGATTGATATTACTGGTAATGTAGAAGCTAACGGAGCAGTTACCTTGAATGCTAATCATAGTACGATAGGTGGTTCAACAATACCCAATGCAGGCATTATAAATATGCCGGATTACAGTGATTTTATAGCCACAGCCGCAGCGGCAGCTAATCAAACGTATACCGGTCCAAAAACATTTAGTACAAATCATATTTATTCTGATCCGATTTACGTCAAAGACATTCAAGGACAGCCAGGCACAGGCACTCTCAATGTAACTGCCAATCAAGTTGCCTTTACAGGAGCTGTTATGGCAGACGGCAATATTACATTCGGAAGCAATGTTATGACGGCAGGCAACCAACAGGTAAGCTTTTATTCTAAAAATGGAAATATAACGATTAATAATAATAATAATACTTTAAACGGAGTATTATACGCACCAAATGGCACAATTAACATCAATGGTAATAATGTTAATATAAATGGTTCTGTTGTAGCTAAAAAAGTCATGATAAACGCTAACAATTTAACTATTGATAGAACCAATTCTCCAATAACATCGTTACAAGGAAGAGGGATTCAGTTGGTTCAATAATGAGATTTATGAGTAGTTTCTCGAAGCTCCTTTGATGGATTTTAATAAAACAGACGATAATGAAAAATAGATAAGCCATCTTTCAGTCCAATACCTGTAGATGGCTTAGGCGATGTGTTGTCATACAGTGCCCACACTCCACCTATACTGGTTCAATAACTACACATGAACATTGTTACATACTCACCCCTTCCATGGGGGGTTCCCGATACAAAACTTGAACTGGGTCAACACCAACTGGTCAGACTGGTGGGCGAGGTAGGCTTCATGGTGCGCAAAGTCACCGCTAATAAACCAGACCTCGTATTTCTCGCGGGCTTTGAACCAGCCGAGCCGCATTACATTGAAGAGGTAGAGAAACTCTGCCTCGCTCTGCCGCATGCCGCCATCGTGGCCCTGCACCCGCAAACAGAACCGAAATTTTTGTTGTCGCTTATGCGAGCTGGTGTGCGTGAAGTCATTGTCGACAGCGCCTCCGAAACCCTGCAAAAAGTTATCGAACGCATTCACCTTCGTACCAAAGGCGCCAGCATCAGCCTAGGTCGGGTTTTTGGATTTGTCTCTTCCAAAGGTGGGGATGGCAGCACTTGCATTGCGGCCAGCTTGGCCGTTGCGCTCTCTCAAGAGCCTGAAACCCGCGTGCTTGCGGTCGATGTCTATCTGCCTTTTGGCGATCTTGACATGTACCTCACCGGAGATAACAACGCTCAAGATTTGGCTGACATCTCCAGTCGATCAGAACGGCTTGACCAGTCGCTGCTCAACAGCATGGTGCAGCACCTCAGCCCCAAGCTCGACCTCATCCCATCGCCAACCACGTTCGAAAAAATCGTTCAAATCGAACCCAAGAACGTGAGCAAACTCATTGAGATTGCCAAGAACTTTTACGACTTCATTGTGGTAGACATCGGTACATCTTTCGACCAGGTCGGTATCTCGGTTCTCGATCACCTTGACGAACTTTGCATCGTATGCACACCATCGTTGCCATCGTTGCGTCGGGCCGGTCATCTGCTCAAACTCTGGAAAGAATTTGAAAAATCCACGTCACGCATTGAAATTATTCTCAACCGTGCTGACACAATTGTTCCCATCTCCAGTAAAGAAATCGAAAAAGTCATTGGCAGACAAATTAACCGGCGCTTCCCGTCCGACTACAAAGCCGTGCAAGAATCCCTCATGATTGGTCAGTCATTCTTGCAGGTGGCACCCAATTCCAAACTTTCCAAAACCATGGTTGACTGGGCCTTGCACATCACAGGTCACAGTCATCGTAAACTCTCGCTATGGAAACGCTTAAAGATCAAATAGCTAACTGGAGCCTCTCCCCCAAACGGGTTGCAGCTCCCCCTGCATCGGCGCCTGCTACCCCTGAGGCGCAGGTACAACCTCATGCGGTTGATGTTCTAAATTCGCTTGCATCAGATACAGTGGTAAAACCATACGTATCCCCGGGGGTTGACTATTACACGATCAAAATGAAGCTGCACCAAAAGCTGCTCACCCGCATCGACCTCAACGCCCTCGAAAGCCTGTCACCCGAGCAACTGCGCAACGAGCTTGGGATCTTGCTTGTCGCCCTTATCGAAGAAGACAAACTCCCCCTTAATGATCAGGAGCGCACCAGTTTGGTGGCCGACCTCAAAAACGAAATCATGGGTCTGGGCCCTTTGGAGCCCTTGCTGGCCGACCCCACCATTTCTGAAATCATGGTCAACGGCTACCAAAACGTCTTTATCGAAAAAAGAGGACGCATTCAGCACACAGACATTCGCTTCAACGACGACGCACACCTTATGAAAATCATCGACAAAATCGTCTCTCGTGTGGGGCGACGCATCGATGAATCAAGCCCCATGGCTGATGCCCGCCTGCCCGACGGGTCGCGCGTCAACGCCATCATTCCGCCAGTAGCTCTCGACGGCCCTGTCCTCACCATTCGGCGCTTTGCGGTTGTGCCCCTGCAAATGGAGGACCTCATTCAAAAAAACACCCTCACACGCACCATGGCAGAACTGTTGTCAGCTCTGGTTAAAGTCAAGTGCAACATCATCATTTCCGGAGGTACCGGTTCTGGTAAAACCACGCTGCTCAACATTCTCTCTGGCTTTATTCCCGCCAGCGAACGCATGGTCACCATCGAAGACACTGCCGAACTGCAGCTTCAGCAAACTCACGTCATTCGGCTCGAAACGCGCCCGCCCAACATCGAAGGTAAAGGCGAAATCAGCATGCGTGCACTGGTTAAAAACGCCTTGCGCATGCGGCCTGACCGCATCGTGCTGGGCGAGGTACGCAGCGCAGAGGTGATCGACATGCTGCAAGCCATGAACACCGGGCACGAGGGATCGCTCACTACCATTCACGCCAACAGCCCGCGGCATGCGCTGGGCCGGCTCGAAAATCTGGTGGGCATGGGTGGCATCAGTATATCCAGCAAAGCCTTGCGCGAGCTCATTTCCTCGTCGCTTCACATTATCATCCAGGAAACACGACTGAACGACGGTACCCGCAAGATCACCAGTATCCAGGAACTCATCGGCATGGAAGGCGACATCATTACCATCCAGGAAATCTTTTGCTTCAAGCGTACCGGCACGAACCCGGACGGAACGGTGCAAGGAATATTCAGTGCCACGGGAGTGCGTCCCAAACTCTATGAAAAAATCCTCACCTACGGCATCACCCTCAGTGAAAACATGTTCGACCCTGACCCCAATTATTTATAACCTCTGTGCAGATGATGAGCACTTTTTTGATCCCCTTCTTTGCTTTTGCAGCAGTCATGCTGATCATGCTGCTGCTCTATGGGGTGTGGGTCCTCTTTTTCGACAAAAGCAAACACCTCAAAAAACAGCGTTTGCAGACCATCCAAAACACCTTTGACTCGTCCAGGCAAAGCATCAGCAGCGCGCAGGACAGTAAACTCGAAATCTGGCTACGCTCTCGCTCCAAAAGATTTACTCGACTCGAAAACCGGATCAACATCGCCCACGTCTCGATCAATGCCTGGGGCTTAATGGGCATCATGCTCGCCTTGTTTACGGTGGTTATGGTGTTGGGTCTTCTGCGCCAAACCAACCCCTTGCTCCTGCTCGTGTTGGCCGTCGCCATCGCCAGCACACCTCTTAAGTGGTTATCTCAACAAGCCAACAAGCGCCGCAAAGCCTTCGGAGACAAACTCCCGGAAACGCTCGACTACATCTCGCGCGCCATGCGCGCCGGCCACAGCCTTACCTCAGCCATCGGCATGGTTGGCAAGGAATTGGCGGACCCCATAGGTATCGAATTCAAAATGGTCTTTGATGAAATCGCCTTTGGCATCCCATTCAAGGAAACCCTCGTCCATCTTGGCCAGCGCGTTCAAAGCTTCGACCTCAATTTCTTTATCATTTCGCTCATGATCCATCACGAAGCTGGCGGCAACCTCACCGAACTGCTCGATGGGTTGTCCGGTACCATGCGCGAACGCATCAAACTGCGCGGTAAAATTCGCACGCTATCATCCGAAGGGCGCTCATCAGCATGGGTACTGGGCTGTATGCCATTTTTTATGGTCGGTATGCTCACGCTCGTAAACCCCCCCTACATGTCGCTGCTCTGGACCACTCACCAAGGCCAGACACTACTCCTCATTAGTAGCGGGCTCATGGCTGCTGGCTTCTATTCGCTCAACAGCATCACACAGATCAAGGTTTAATTTTAGTAACGCCCAATATGCAAGCCATCCTGCAAATCCTGACCATCGTGCTCTCGGGGGCCGCTGTCGCCTCGATCGTACTCGCGTTGTACAATTTGGTGGTCGACCAAACCATCAAAAAACGCCTCACCAAAATCGTTCGCCAAGGCTGGGCCCCACCCGACACCTCCTTGACAAAGACGGCCAGCAATATATCCTCCTTTGTCAACATCCTCTCTAAACTGTCGCTCCCGGCAGAAGGGTGGCAAAGCTCCAGAATTCAGATCAAGTTTTTGCAAGCCGGCATACGCAACAAAAACGTACCTCAGTACTACTTCGCCGTTAAAACCATGCTCACACTGGTGCTTCCTGTTGGACTGGCATTGTTTCTGCATTTTACACAACCCCAGATCCCCTTCCTTCGTGATTTGCTCCTGGTGCTGCTCACAGCCGCAGCAGGCTACTACCTGCCCGAAATGGCGCTGAGCCTCATAACCAAAAAACGTATCAAAATCTTGCGCAACAGCCTGCCCGACATGATCGACCTCATGGTTATCTGCACCGAGGCGGGCATGGGCATCGACGCTGCCATTGCCCGCATATCGCACGAAATGGTTCGCAACAACCCAGACCTGGCCCAAGAGTTTTACCTTTCTGCACTTGAAATACGCGCCGGGGGCAATCGCACCGAAGCCTTGCGCGACCTGGCACTGCGCACTGGCCTCGACGATTTGAAAGACCTCGTCTCCGTGATCGTACAGTCCGACAAATTTGGCACCAGCCTGGCCGAATCGTTGCGGGTGCAGTCCGATATGATGCGCACAAAACGCACCCAACGCGCCGAAGAGATGGCCGCCAAAATCCCCGTCAAAATGTCGGTGCCGCTTGTTTTGTTTATTTTTCCGACGCTCTTGATTGTGCTGCTGGGCCCGGCAATCATTCAGTTGATTCAAGTTTTCTCCAAGAATCCCTTGCCATGACCCTCAGCTACCTGCTACGTGTGTGGGCGCACTGGCCATGGTGGTTGGCCGGTGCGTTGGTGGGCCTGTGTCTGGTGCCCTTGGTCCGCATCATTCCGCGCAAGGTGTTGCAGAGCGCCAAAGCCTCCCTGAACGCATGGCAGGGCCCCGGTGGCGGCCTGGAGCAGCCCATTCCGATAGCCCGACGCATTTGGGTGCCGGCGGTCAACGCCTGCCTGTGGGCCTATGCGGCCGAGACCGCCAGCCACCCGGCATTCTGGGGCGCGCTTGTTGGGGCCAGTTTGGCCAGCACTCTGGTATTGCTCGCCCTGATTGACTGGGACACTACCCTGTTGCCCGACTGGGTTGTCTTGCCGCTTGGGATAGCGGGCTTAGCCAGCAGCTATGCCGGGCTTACACCGCACAGCCTGCCCGCCAGTGCAGCATCTGCCGCCATAGTGCTGGGCCTGCTGGGCGGGTTTGCCTGGCTGTTCCAGCGCATCAGGGGCAAAAGTGGTATCGGTGGCGGTGACCTCAAACTCCTGGCCGCATTAGCCACCTGGTGGGGCGTTATCGGGGTGCTTTACGTGGTAATGTGGGCCAGTCTGGGTACCGTGGTCTGGAATTTAGTCTGGCGCCGTTTCAAAGGCCTTAGCCCCCAAGCCGAATGGCCATTTGGTCCCGCCATTGTGGCAGCCGCACTGGTATGGGGCTTGTTGGCGGTTTAAAATTTCTTAAAAAAAATAAAGACCTACAAGCCAAAACCTGTAAGTCTATATTTTTTTATGGTGCACCCGGGAGGACTCGAACCTCCAACCCATTGATTAAGAGTCAATTGCTCTACCATTGAGCCACGGGTGCAAAAAGTCTATTTTACTGGCAGCGCAGGAAGCACGGGTGCTGAAGGCACTGTGGATGCTGGAGCCGGAGTTGCGGGCATTACAGGAACAGTCTGCTGCAAAATACTTTCCGGAGTTTCCTTTGCGGTCCTGCCGGGAAGAGTGAATTCAGCAATAAAACAGATAACCATCACGGTAGCTGCAAGAATCGCCGTCATCTTGCTTAAAAAATCACCGGTCCGTCTTACGCCAAGCGTCTGAACGGTACCAAGGCTTGCAATGCCTCCAGTCAGGCCGCTGCCGCTTTTGGGGCTCTGCAACAAAATGACACCGATGAGCATAATCGATGCAAGTAAACCGACAATGACTATGAAAACATGCATTTCCAGCCGCTTTAATAAATTTGCAAATATTGTATCTTCACATGAAGAAGGCCTTAATTTAGCAACTTTTAAAAAATATCCAAACCGTGTTTGCAGATGCAGCCAAAATAGTTGTAATAACAGGGGGCGCCATCGCTGTTTTCGGCCTTTTCATGATGGCTTACGGCAAGTCCGGCTCTTCACTGCTGATCTCGCTGCTGCTGACGTTGTCTATCTACATTTTTAATAAATTTATCCGATAATTGATTCATATGCCAGAAGAAATCAAAAGAGCAGCCCGTACCGCAACGGTAAGCAGAACGACCAGGGAGACCGACATCACCGCAACCGTTACGCTTGATGGCACCGGAACAGGCTCCATCAGTTCGGGTGTGGTGTTTCTGGATCATATGCTGACCAATTTTTGCAAACATTCAGGTTTTGACCTTGTACTGGAGTGCCGGGGTGATCTTGATGTTGATGACCATCATTCGGTTGAAGACATTGCTCTGGTTCTTGGAAGCGCCATTACGGAAGCCCTTGGAGACAAACGGGGAATAGGGCGCTATGGCTGGGCAATCATTCCGATGGATGAAGCTTTGGCCCGGTGTGCCCTTGATTTGGGCGGGAGAAGCTGGTGTGTCTTCCATGCGGAGTTCAACCGGCCGGTGATTCAGGGGTTTTCAACGGAGATGGTGGAGCACTTCTTTATTTCGCTTTCGGGTACTTTGAGGGCCAATATCCACCTTTCAATCCTCGACGGAGAGAATACGCATCACAAGATAGAGGCGCTGTTCAAGGCGTTTGCCTATGCGATGAAAGCGGCTGTTGCCGTAACGGGCACAGAGATTCCGTCAACCAAGGGACAAATCTGAGTTTTTCCTGCTCATGCAAAAGGGCTTCCTTTTCAGGAAGCCCTTTTGCTAATTGCAGAGTGCGTTTTTTTGAAGACAATCTCTTAACCGCTTATGCCAAATTATTTTGCGTAGGCAATCGAGCGTTTTTCGCGGATGATGGATACTTTGATCTGTCCGGGATACTGTGCCTCTGATTCGATTTTGTGGGCGATATCGTGGGCAAGCACATCTGCCTGTGAGTCGCTGACATTATCGCCTTCAACAATCACCCTGATCTCTCTTCCTGCCTGCAAGGCGTAGGTTTTCAGAACCCCCGGAAATCCTTTGGCGATCTCTTCGAGACTCTCAAGACGCTTGACGTTGCCGTCAGCCGTTACCGCACCACGGGCACCTGGCCGCGAAAGGGAGATGGTGTTGGCTGCGTCAACAAGATCAGCCAGAGGTGACTCTTTGTTTACATCACCATGATGAGCGGCAATGGCATTGAGGACGACAGGTGATTCGTTGAATTTTTTCATGAAATCCATGCCGGTGATGGCATGAGGATCGTCGCTTTCCGGCAGGACCAGACCGATGTCATGCAGAAGACCTGCCCGTTTGGCAAGCCTGGTATCCAGCTTGAGCTCTGCGGCCATAAGACCGGCTAACATGGCAACCTCACGGCTGTGCTGCAGCAGGTTCTGACCGTAAACGGTATGGAATTTCATTTTACCGATAAGCGCAATAATCTCGGCAGGCATATCGGGAATCTGAAGCGAAGAGAGTGCCTCCTCACCGGCACTGATGATGACATCGTCAATCTCTTTTTTTGCATCTTCAAAAGCTTTTTCAATAGCCACAGGATGAATGATGCCGTCAACAAGCAGTTTCTGGAGAGTGAGCTTGGCAAGTTCACGACGCAGTGGATCAAAGCAGGAGAGAATAACGACTTCCGGAGTGTCATCAACAATGATATCGACTCCCGTAGCATTTTCAAACGCCTTGATATTGCGGCCTTCACGGCCAATAATACGACCCTTGAGTTCATCGCTCTGGATATGAACGACGGAAAGGGCGTTTTCGGTAGCCTGCTCAAAGGAGATGCGCTGAATGGCGGTCAAGAGTGTCTTTTCGGCCAGACGCCCGGCTTTCTGCTCGGCCTCTTCGTGAATCTGGTGGATGGTTTCGGTCGCTTCCTCCCTGGCCTTCGCAACCATGTTGTCAATCAACATCTGGCGGGCATCTTCAGCCTGAAGATTGCTGATGCTTTCGAGACGCTGGTTCTGCTCAACAATAATCCGCTCAAGCTCTGTCGAGCGAAGGGTGAGCGATACCGATACCTGCTCAATCTCCTTGCGCTGATCCTGCAGTTTCCGTTCCAGATCCTTGACATCCTGGCCCTGCTTTTTCAACTGAGCCTCCTTCTGCTGTGTCTGCTTCTGCAACTGGGTGTACTTGTTGTTTTTGATCACCACCTCCTGATCAAACTCCCTGCGCTTCTTTTTCCACTCCTGGTTGACTTCGCTGACCTTCAGCTCTTTGTACTCGTTTGCCTCTTTCTGAGCCTCCTGAACAATCTGCACCGCACGTTCTTCTGCTTCAAGCACCTTGGTCGTACCGATCCGTTCAAGAAAAAAACGCCCAACCAAAAAGCCTGCTGCAAAAAAGATTACTGAAGCAAAAACAATTAAAAACAGGTTTATAACTATACCCATTAAATTCCCTCCTTTTTCATGCTCTCATAACGCAACTATGAGGCACCGTTTTTAAACAAAAAAACCGCACCATGACTGATGTGCGTAAGATTCAAGAACCCGTGTTTCACGGTGGGTGCCTCCTTCTGATTTTTTGCTTCCAATGGAACGGTGTTTCCACTGTTCCCGAAAAATTCCTGACATGGATATGCCGGAATATTCAGTAAGGCCTGCAATCAAAAAGAAGAGCTTGGCTCCCTTTTTATTGATGTTAGTTCTTTTACTTACAGACACCCCAATCAACTGGTGCGGATATTTCTTATCAATGTAACGGTTTATTGCAGATTCTGCCCAATAAAAACATTAAGACGGGCAATGTTCTGCTTCAGCAACGCCATCTCTTCTTCAAGTTCGACTTTCTTTTCAGCAAACGAAATAGCTGCAAGTACTGCCAACTTTACCGGTTCAAATGCCGGAGCCTTTTCAGCAAAAAGCCGCATTACCGCATCAACATCACGGGCTGCTTTTTCGGTCACTTCCCGTCTTTCGACCCTTAAAGGATAGCTGTAACCATAAACATTTACATCAATTTTTTCCATCGCAATACTTACAAAGCCTGATTGTTTCTGAGCTCCAGCTCTATTTTCTGCAAAATCAGAACCAGTTTCTGTTTCACCTGCACTTTTTCTGCATAGTCAAGCACTCCTACGGGAGTGCCACTGGCATCCATGGCAGAGGAACCGACTGTTCCGGGCAACTTATAATTCCTCAAAATATTTTGCAGACTTGAGAGTTCAGATCGCAATACATCGTTCTCTTTCCGGCAGTCAGTCAGCCGGGCAACAAGGAGTTCAATATTTGTCTCAAGAAGGTTGACATCAACCGTAATATTTTGCCCATCTAAATCTTGCATAGAAACAAAGAGTATCAGACTTGTCGAATTACCGCACCAAGCTTACTCGCGGCATTACTGCCGACTTTCGAAAGAATATCGCTAATTTTTTCGTCATGCAACGTTCCTGTATGATCAGCAATCTCAAGAGAGAGTGCAACGCTTCGCTCCCCACCATCCTCAGGAGCGCGTTCGAAAAGATCAAAAACAGAGACATCCCTGATCAACGCATCACTTGAACGCACAAGCTCAACAAGTGACTGAACCGAAACGTCTGGCGGCAGAATAAGCGATATATCCCTCTGAACAACTGGAAATCTGGATGGCGGCTCATACGTGACTTCCGGATTGAAACAGCGCTCAAGAACGGCTGCATCAAGTTCCGCTATATAAACATCCTGTCCGATATCAAATTTGTCCAGAAGCTCTGAACCGAGTTGCCGAACCTCACCAACCTTGTACGCACAACTCTTTCCCTTCTCTGTCAACTGCACTTCAATGCTGACAGTGCCCTCAGTATAAATATTCACCGCTGATTTATCAAGCAAATTCAGCTTCTCAAGAAGCATCTCAACAGCACCCATAAGATCGTAAAAATCAACCTTTTCGGGTAACTGGTTCCAGATTCGGGGGAAACGGCTACCCGTCATGGCCAGAACAAGCTGCTCCTGCTCCCGGTAAGCGTCAAGCAACGTCTCAAGCGGGCGCCCTGTTTCGGGCACACTCTGAAATCCCCTTGCAACCTCAAAGAGTCTTAAATCCCGGTTGCCGTGGCGGATATTATGGCTGATGACTTTGAGAAATCCCGGTATCAGCCCGGGCCGGAGCACCTCAAGGCCTTCACTGATTGGATTGAGGACTTCGACAAGCCGGTCGCTGAACAATGCGGCCTCATCTCTTTTTACAAGAGGATTGGTAAGAATTTCGCGGAAATTTAGGCCGACCATGAGAGAGCGGAGAAAATCAGGGAAAAACTCCGGGAAGTGGCGGGACTGCGGATAGATGGTTGCCATCTGGGCTGAAGGCTGGATATTGTCGTAACCGTACAGGCGGGCAATTTCCTCAACAAGATCGATCTCCTCTGAAACGTCGACCCTGCAGGATGGCACCTCAAAGGTGATCGTCTCCCCCACAGCTCCTTCTGTTGAAAATCCAATCCGCCGGAGCATCTCTGCCATTTCGGGGGCGCCAAGAGAACTGCCAAGCAGGGCATTGACCCGGGCCGGCCTCAAGGTTACCCGGCGCAGGTCAGCAGGAACTGAACCCCACTCCTGGGCCTCTGCAATACTTCCGCCGGCAAGTTCCAGAATCAGGGAGACGGCGCACTCTGCCGACCGCCTGACATTGCGAGGGTCGATACCCCTCTCGTAGCGGTACGAGGCATCTGAAGAAATTGCGGATTTTTTAGCCGATTTCCGGATCATGGAGGGATCAAACCAGGCTGACTCAAGCAGAATATCCGTTGTAGCCTCACTCACGGCTGAATCAAGACCGCCCATGACACCGGCAAGCGCCAGGGGTTTCAGGCTGTCGCAAATAACCGGCATTCCCGGCTCGACCGGGCAAAGCTGCTGATTGATGGCAACAAATTCGCCACGCATATCGCTGCGGACCACAACCCGGCCATCAGCAAGCTTGCCAAGATCGAAGGCGTGCAGGGGCTGGCCAAGTCCGTGAAGAATATAGTTGGTGATATCAACAATGTTGTTCTTTGGTCTTAACCCGATACTTTCGAGCTTTCGACGAAGCCATGCGGGAGACTGGGCAACAGTTACGCCTCTAATGACGACACCGGTATAATAAGGGCAGGCAACGGCATCGCGGACATCAACCAGCGTGCCGGTTTTTGAGAACGCCACAGGGTTCTGTGCCGGATAGAGGATCTCCTCATCTCCTGCAAGTTCTCTTGCCACTCCAAGATGAGAAAGAACATCAGGCCTGTTTGGCGTTACGGCAATATCAAGCACCACATCGCCATCAAGATAACGGGCAACCGGATCTCCGATAGTGCACGAGGGGTCAAGCTCCATAACGCCTGAATGGTCATCAGAGAGCCCGAGTTCGTCTGCAGCGCAAATCATGCCGAAAGAGCGTTCGCCTCGAATTTTTGACGGCTTGATGGTAAAGGATTGACCGTCAGAACCCGTCAGCCTTGCTTTATCGGTGGCAACCGGAACAAGCATCCCTGCTTTGACATTCGGGGCACCGCACACAATCTGAAGAAGTTCTTCACGACCAACATCAACCCGGCAAATCGTCAACCGTTCAGCGTTGGGATGCGTCGTAACTTCATCGATTCGCCCGACAACAACGCGATCGTCAGGAAGAGAGGGCTCTTGAACCTCCTCCACTTCAAACCCGAGAAAGGTCAATTTTTCGACAAGTGACGGAGTATCGGCAGAAAAGGAAGGAAGAAAATCTTTGAGCCAACTGACAGATATTTTCATAACGAGAGGAAAATCTGCTTTCATGAATTTAAAAAAGCCCTGTACCGGCAAAGAACAGAGCTTTATAGTGTGACCCCAACGGGATTCGAACCCGTGCTACCACCTTGAAAGGGTGATGACCTAACCACTAGTCGATGGGGCCTTATATGGGTGAATGAGGGGACTCGAACCCCCGGCCTCCAGGGCCACAACCTGGCGCTCTAACCAACTGAGCTACAATCACCGTGTAAAACTTTACGGACTTTCATCTTGTGCGCCCGACTGGACTCGAACCAGTAACCCTCAGCTTAGAAGGCTGATGCTCTATCCATTGAGCTACGGGCACAGCTTCAATCGTCAGAACCTTTACCTGTCGGGGTGCCGAGACTCGAACTCGGGGCCTCCTGCTCCCAAAGCAGGCACGCTACCAACTGCGCCACACCCCGTTCTTTAACGGAAGGCCCAATATAGCACAAGAAGGTTAATTAAAAAACAATATTTCCCGAATAACTAAATATTTTTCATAAAAAAATCAGCAATGATCTGCTTGAGATCTTCATGACAGAGCATCTCGATGGCCTCGGACGGTGTAACCAGTTTTCGCTGCCGGTCATGCATTTCATCCCATTCATCAAGCATGGTCTCAATAAAAAGCGGATAGACCTGAACCGAAAAAAGTTTGCCGAATTTGGCATACTGATACTGGCCAGCTTCCTTATGGTGAACAACACCGATCAAGCCAGCTTCTTCATAAGCCTCTTTGGCGGCAGATTCTGCAGGGGTCAACCCTTTTTCGACATGTCCCTTGGGAATAACCCATCGCTCCGATTTTTTGGACGTAATAAGAACCACCCGGTTGTCAAGGACGGGAATAACTCCGGATTGCCTGAAAACTTCCTTGAACCTCCCTGACATCACCGGCTTATTGATACTTATCGTATTGTCTTTGTACCTCTGTTTCAATCTGCTGCTGAGCTTTTTTTGCCAAAAAAATAAAACTATGATTGCTTTAGTATAAAATACAACTGATTTTTCTTTTTAACAGCCCTCTTGCGGTTATTGGAGTATTTAATTTTATAATCTTTTTTTGTAGCATAATAAAAGAACAGCAGGCATTTGATTTTAAAACCATAATTATTGGGAAAACATGAAAGCAATCATTCCTGTTGCAGGGGTAGGCAGCCGTTTACGCCCTCACACTTTTTCTCATCCCAAAGTATTGCTCAACGTGGCTGGAAAACCGATTATCGGCCATATTATGGACAAGCTTATTGCCGCCGGCATTGATGAAGCCATCGTCATTGTGGGCTATATGGGCGACATGGTTGAAGATTGGCTGAAGAAGCATTACAGCATCAAGTTCACCTTTGTTACCCAGACCGAACTCCTTGGACTTGCCCATGCCATCTGGATGTGCAAACCTTACATTATTGATAATGAACCGCTGTTCATCATTCTTGGTGACACCATTTTTGATGTCGATCTTAAAATGGTACTCAATAGCACCTATTCTACCCTTGGAGTCAAGGAGGTTGAAGATCCAAGGCGATTCGGCGTTGCTGTAACCGATGGAGCAAGAATATTGAAACTGGTGGAAAAGCCCGATACTCTTGTCAGTAATCTTGCCATTGTCGGTCTTTATTTTCTGCAGCAGGCCGGTCCGCTTTTTTCAAGTATCGACCACCTGATAAAGAATGACATTAAAACTAAGGGGGAATACCAGCTTACCGACGCCCTGCAATCCATGATTGAAGGTGGCGAAATCTTCACCACCTTCCCGGTTCACGGCTGGTATGACTGCGGCAAGCCTGAAACTCTGCTTGCCACCAACGAGATTCTCCTCAAAAACAACGTCTCGACCAAAGCATATCCCGGCTGCATTATCAATGACCCCGTCTTTATCGCTGATAATGCTGTTCTTGAAAACTCTATTATCGGTCCCTATACCACCATCGGTGAACAGGCCGTTATTACAAACGTTATTTCCAGAAATTCCATTATCGGTTATAACGCAAGGGTTGCCCATATCATGCTTGATCACTCGATCGTCGGGAACAATGCCTTTATTACCGGTAACTTCCAGCAGATTAATGTTGGCGATTACTCGGAGATACGGGTTGGTTAAGAGATTTTTTGCATAGAAGAGGGCGAATGGTTACATTTTGCTTATTTTCTCATCGACATCCCCATTACCTATGGACACGGTGTCGCAAGCTCTCAGCAGGGGTTGTGCCCCCGAGCTTGCCGGAAGTTTTTCCGTGTCCAGGTCATCTTTTTTGCCCTTCTCTCACCGAAAGACATTCCGTTCGTTTACGTTATTTTTTTGTTGCTTTCATTCGTTTAACCAAAACCTTATCAGAACATGTCACAAACAAGGTATTTCTTTACCTCAGAATCCGTTTCAGAAGGACACCCGGACAAGGTTGCCGATCAGATTTCAGATGCTGTACTTGATGATTTTCTCCGCCAGGACCCAAGTTCACGCGTTGCCTGTGAAACTTTTGTTACCACCGGTCAGGTGATTGTTGGCGGTGAAGTTACCACAAAGGGAATTGTTGATATCCAGACAATTGCCCGTAAGGTGATCACCGAAATCGGCTACACCAAAGGCGAGTATATGTTTGAAGCAAACTCATGCGGCGTGCTTTCAGCGCTCCACAGCCAGTCACCCGATATCAACCGCGGTGTTGACCGCAAGGAAGAGATTGCTGACGAGTTTGACCGTGTAGGAGCCGGCGACCAGGGCATGATGTTCGGTTATGCATGCACAGAAACCCCTGAACTGATGCCGGCTGCAATTCAGTTTGCCCAGCAGTTGGTCAAAAAACTTGCCGAAATCCGCAAGGAAGGTAAAATCATGACCTACCTCCGCCCCGATTCCAAGAGCCAGGTAACGCTTGAATACGAAAACGAAATCGTCAAACGCGTTGATGCTGTTGTTGTGTCAACCCAGCACGATCCGGAACCCGAAGGCGTCAGTGAAGCCGCATGGCAGGAAGTAATCAAGCATGACATCATTGAAAATGTTGTCAAGAAGGTGATCCCCGCCAACCTGATTGATGCAAACACCAAGTTTCATATCAATCCGACCGGACGTTTTGTCATCGGTGGACCGCATGGCGATACCGGCCTGACCGGACGCAAGATCATTGTGGATACCTACGGCGGTGCAGCTCCTCATGGCGGCGGCGCATTCAGCGGTAAAGATCCTTCGAAGGTTGACCGCAGTGCAGCTTACGCAGCACGTCACGTTGCAAAGAATATTGTCGCTGCCGGTCTGGCCGACAAATGCACCGTTCAGGTCTCCTATGCCATCGGTGTTGCCCGTCCGGTATCGATCTATATCAATACGCATGACACAGCAAAACACGGCCTCAACGATGCCCAGATCCAGGAAAAAGCTGAACTGATCTTTGATCTTCGTCCAGCAGCCATCATCAAGCGTTTCAGCCTGAACAAACCTGAGGGCTGGAGCTACCAGGAGACCGCAGCCTACGGCCATTTCGGACGCGCTAACTTCCCTTGGGAAAAAACTGAAGGGGTTGCAGAGCTGAAAAAAGCCTTCAACCTTGCATGAACCAACGCAACTTATTAAAACCAGATGACGAAATGACAACAGTCGCAGAGATGCTTGATTATAAAGTAGCCGATCTTTCGCTTGCAGAATGGGGACGCAAGGAGATTGATATTGCTGAAAAAGAGATGCCTGGCCTTATGGCCACAAGGCGCAAATATGCGGGCAAATTCCCGCTGAAAGGTGCCCGTATTGCTGGATCACTGCATATGACCATCCAGACAGCTGTTCTGATTGAAACTCTTGTAGAACTCGGAGCCGAGGTTCGCTGGGCAAGCTGCAACATCTTCTCAACCCAGGATCATGCTGCCGCAGCCATTGCAGAAAGCGGTGTCCCGGTTTTTGCATGGAAAGGTGAAACCCTGGAAGAGTACTGGTGGTGTACCCGCCAGATTCTCCAGTTTGAAGGCGGAAAAGGGCCGAACCTCATCGTCGATGATGGCGGCGACGCAACCCTTATGATCATTCTCGGTTACAAAATCGAGAACAATCCTGAACTGCTCGAAAAAACTCCAGGCAATCTGGAGGAAAAGGCTCTTTATCAGCAGTTCAAAGAGGTCTTTGCGGAAGACAACCAGCGCTGGCATAAAGTTGCCGCAGAAATGAAGGGTGTTTCGGAAGAGACCACCACCGGTGTTCACCGCCTCTACCAGATGATGGAAAAAGGCGAACTGCTCTTCCCTGCCATCAATGTCAACGACTCGGTCACCAAGTCAAAGTTTGACAACCTCTACGGATGCCGTGAGTCACTGGCTGACGGTATCAAGCGTGCAACCGACGTTATGGTTGCCGGCAAGGTTGTTGTGGTGCTCGGGTACGGCGATGTAGGCAAGGGATCTGCCCGTTCGATGCGCGCGTATGGCGCCAGGGTGATCGTGACCGAAATCGATCCGATCTGCGCATTGCAGGCCGCAATGGAGGGCTACGAGGTTTCTACCATGGATGAGGCTGTCAAGGAAGGAAACATTTTTGTGACCACAACCGGCAACAAGGATGTCATCACCCTTGAGCACATGAAGCAGATGAAAGATGAAGCCATTGTCTGCAACATCGGTCACTTCGACAACGAAATCCAGGTTGAGCAGCTTTACGCCTATGCGGGAGCAAAAAGGCTCAACATCAAGCCGCAGGTCGACAAGTATACCTTTGAGAATGGCAACTGCATCTATCTGCTTGCAGAAGGACGCCTGGTCAATCTTGGATGCGCAACGGGTCACCCTTCGTTTGTGATGAGCAACTCCTTCACCAACCAGACGCTGGCGCAAATCGAGCTCTGGACCAAAGAGTATGCCATCGATGTTTACCGGCTTCCGAAAGCGCTTGATGAAGAGGTTGCAAGACTCCATCTTGAACAGCTCGGTGTTAAACTTACCCGGCTTTCAGATGAGCAGGCTGAGTATATCGGTGTTCCGTTGGATGGACCTTACAAGCCGGACCATTACCGCTATTGACGCTAGGAGTACGCTTTACACAGAAAAGGCAACCCGTTAAGGTTGCCTTTTCTCATTTATGCACGCAAACCGGGGAGGCTGGGGCGGCAGGATTCGAACCTGCGGATGTCGGCTCCAAAGGCCGATGCCTTACCACTTGGCGACGCCCCAATGTTGCACTGGTCACCTTGATATAATCGTAACCGGTGCCGAATATACGCACAATAAGAGAAACTCACAACCGTTGACTGAGGGGATAATGCAGGAATGCAACCGTTGACAAGAACCGATACCGATATAACACAACAGAGAATCCGTCCGGTATTACCCCGACCTTACACAGGTAAGAAAATTATACGGTATCTTCTGAGTTACGATCGCAACCTTATGAACAACTTCTGATGGTAAAAATCAAAATCTGTGGAATAACCCGATTGTCGGATGCCCTTGATGCCTGTCATGCCGGTGCTGATGCGCTTGGCTTCAATTTCAGCAGCTTGAGTCCGCGAAGCATAGCTCCTGAGCAGGCAAGAATGATCATCGAAAAACTGCCGCCGTTTGTTGCATCAGCAGGCATCTTCGTTGATCAGTCACCCGATGAAATCAATGCCATCTGCCGCTTCTGCAATTTGCAGATAGCGCAACTGCACAGCGAACAATACACTGCCGCTCAGGCACAAGCGATTACCGAGGCAAAAGTGATAAAAGTATTTCGCCCTGAGGAAAATTTTACGGTGGAGGAGGTTTTGGCGTTTGCCAGAAAGAGCGGCATCAACGCATTCCTCTTTGATGCTTACCGGCCCGGCATGGCCGGCGGAACAGGAGAGACCATCGGCGCCTCTCTTGCAACCCGTATCTTCAGTGAGCTCGGAGACTCCTGTTATGCCATACTGGCCGGAGGACTGAACGCAACCAACATCGGCGAAGCAATCCAGCGTATCCGGCCCTATGGAGTCGATACCGCAAGCGGCGTCGAGTGCGCACCCGGCATCAAGGATCCCGGGAAAATCCGCTCCTTTATCCAGGCAGTACGCGAAACCGGTTATTAACAGCCACTGACCGAAGCTATCTGGCGAAGGATAAGCTCAGAAGCGATGTCAGGCAATTCAACCGTAATCAGGTGTCCGCATTTCGGCACTTCAACATAGCTCCCCTTGCCGGTAAGCTCAACCAGCTTTTTCGTATTCTTGCAGGTCATGATTGCATCGCCCTGCCCGGCAACAAAAAGAATAGGGGCGTCAGCCGACTTGACCATGTCAGGCACTGAGTCTGTAGTCTCATAGGCTGTTATCTGGCTTGTCGTCTGCGCGATAGCGTCTGGCGCACAAAGTCCGAGACTGTTAAATGCTATCAGAATATCATGATGCGGAACCGGATTCTTAGCCAGGACAAGCCGGGCATAGACATAGGCCGGAAACCACCAGGTCAGTTTTCGCAAAAGATTATTGAAAACAAACGTAATGATATTGGTGGAAACTGCCTTGATAAAAGCATTGTTCGGGAGCAGACCAAAATTGAAAAAGGTCATCGACCGAATAAGGCCGGGATTGGAACGGGCATAATCGAGCGCCACGAAAGGTCCAAATGAAAATGCAGCAATATGAAACTGGCTTAGCTCAAGCTTGCTGACAAGTTCACGCAGGTCATGGGCAAAGAAATCGATATGGTAGTGGTTCTTGGGATCGTTGTCCGACCAGCCGTGACCGCGCATGTCGTAAGCTATGGTTCGCACCCCATTCTCGTTGAGATTCTTGATAACATGATGCCACCACATCCACCAGCAATCCCATCCATGGATCAGCACAATAACTTCTTTGGCATCTCTTGGACCGGAATCGTGAAAGTGATGTACAATGCCGTTCAGCTCTATAAAGCAACTGTCCTTCATTAATGAAAGCTCGTAGGTTGCGCGTGTTGCGGCGGCAACGTCCCCCGATGCTTGAAGATCGAGCTGCTGCTGTTGATGACGGAGAAATTTTGATGTTGGAGACGATGCTGTGTATGCCATAACACGTATCAGCTGAATGGTGAGTTGAGATATGGTCTCATATGTAACTAAATATAAGAAAAAAATTACCTTGCCCGGAAAAAAACAGCGGCCGCCAGAGAGTGCGGATATACTACTTTGCCGGAACGGAAGTATTACCCCGAATAAAAATCTTTTCGCATTCACGCCGGATAATTTCCTGCTGTTCCAAAATCAGCTCCGGATCAACCGTAAAGTGGTTAAGAAGCAGTGAAAAAATCTGGATGGATGTTTCAAATTTTTCTGTCACTACAACATCTGCCCCAGCCGTGTAAAGCGCGGCAACATCATCAAGCGTTCTTGCTCTGACGATAATGAACGCCTTTTTATTGATTTCGCGAATCATTGCAATGCTTTTGCTGATTGCGGTCGTATCTGAGATACCGAGCACAACTGCCCGGGCATGATCTATGCCGGCTCGAATCAGTGCTTTTTTTTCTGTACAATCGCCATAAAAAATAGGCTCACCCTTTTTTCTCATGGCTTTTACCATATCCCGCTCGATTTCGAGCACGGAATAGGAGATATTGGTAGCATGAAGCACTGCGGCTACATTCTGGCCGTTGATGCCAAAGCCGATAATTGCCGCATGAATCTCCCCTGCACAGATGATCGTACTGTCGGGAGGACGCACGGGAGGGCTAGAGGACTCCCTTGAAACAAGAGGAATAAAGCCGAGCGCCGGCGCTACCTGGTCGGCAAACTTCGGAGCAATGGCTATCATGGCTGGAGTAACAATCATCGTTACCACGATGATGACAAGCATGGCCTGAAAAACATCATGATTGATGACACTGTTCTTCAGGCCGCTCTCTGCCAGCACAAAGGAGAACTCCCCGATCTGTGCCAGCGCCATGCCGGCCATCATGCTGACCCTGAGAGAGTTGCCCAAAGAGAGCGATACCCCTGCAACAATCAGCCCTTTGACCAGCAGAACCACAAGGGCGATTGAGACATAAAGAGGCAGATTGACCATCTTGACATCAAGCATGAGCCCGACGGATATAAAAAATATACTGCTGAACGCCTCCCGAAACGGATCAATGGTCGTGCTGATTTGATGACTTTCATCGGTACTTGCAATCACCATACCGGCAACAAATGAACCGAGAGCAAGCGACAAGCCAGCCAGAGAGGTCAGATAAGCTGCACCGAAACAAATCACAAGTGCACCGATAACCAGAACCTCCTTCGCACGGAGGGAGGCAATCAGGCGAACCATTTTCGGCATAAGAAGCCTGAAGCCGATAAAAATCACTATGGCAAACAGCGCGATAAGCGCAATTTTTTTAGACACCATCGCAAAAGAAGGTGCGACTGCGGGATTTAAAAAATTAATGCCAATCATCAGGGGAACAACCGCGATATCCTGGAAAATCAGGATTCCCAAAGCAATGCGGCCATACGGCAATGCCAGTTCATCGCGGTCAGCCAAAATTTTCAGGCATATTGCCGTACTGCTGACCGAAAAGGTAAATCCGAGAAACACTGATGCTGAAAGGGTGATACCCCGGCCTATGGCAAGCATAAACCCGTAGGAAAGAAAGCTGATAGCAAGACCGGTAGCAAGCATCTGGACAACACCGCCAACCAGCACAATTTTTTTCAGCTTTTTCAGGTCATCAAGCGAAAACTCGAGGCCTATGGTAAACAAAAGGAGAACAACACCCAGTTCGGCAAGTGTTGAAATCATTTTTTGATCGTAGACCGCGCCGATGCCTGAGGGGCCAAAAAGGATACCCGTAAAAATAAGCCCGATAACCGGAGGAATCTTCAACCGCTGGAAAATCAGAATAATGGCAACTGCCAGTGCACCGATAAGCACCAGTTCACCGAGGAAATCAAATTCATGCATAAACAGGAATACTTTATCACGCAGAAAGCAACAATTATAAGCTGACAAAACTCGCTTATGGCAGATAACTCTATTATAATTAAATATATACCAGTTTGATAATTCTGTAAAGCAAAAATTATCTGTTTGAAGATGATAAATAATTACGTTAAACTTGTGACAGAAATCAGTCAGTGGTTGACTGATCGCCATTCAGGTAATTTGTGCTTTGGTTACTCTGGTGGTATCTCTTGCTATCAATGCACACGCATACTGAAACTAACAATGAATATTTACGTTGGAAATTTGGCTTACACTGTTACTGAAGATGATCTTCGTGATGCCTTCTCCGAATTCGGACAGGTCGATAGCGCAAGCATCATAAACGACAAGTTTTCAGGCCGTTCCAAAGGGTTTGGATTTGTTGACATGCCTAACGACAGTGAAGCTCGTGAAGCCATCGAATCAATGAATGACAAGGATTTGAACGGACGCACCATAAAGGTAAACGAAGCGAAGCCCCGCGAAGAAAGGCCAGTAAGAAGGGATCGCTACTAAGCCTTAAGCTTTTAAGCTATTTTTTCCCGTCAGCCAGGCAGAATGCGAGTTCCGTCTGGCTTTTTTTATGAACGGTTTTTTTTAACCACGGTAACCCGGCAACCATTATGCCTGTACAAGTCATCTACATAACAGCCGCGCTGCTCTTTATGGCCATACTTCCTCTGCCTGAAGATTTTTACTCCCTGCTGCGAATTGTTGCCGCAGGCACCTTTGCCTGGGGAGCATACAAAAACTTCGAAAAGAAACTGTTCCTGCTTCCCCTGGCATACGCCATGCTGGCCATAATTTTTAACCCGGTCATGGAAATCAACCTTGCAAAAGCGATAGCAATACCGATTGACCTTCTTGCTGCGGCACTCCTGCTCTCAACAAAAAAACACATCGCGCAATAAGTTGCGATGAGAAGCAAAGCGAAGAAAACCGGAGAGCCTGACTATACCTGAACGTACTGTGAAGCCTTTGCTCCACAAATAGGACAATTTTCCGGAGGATTGCCAAGCTCGATATGACCGCAGAATGGACAAAGCCAAACCTCCGTTACTGCAATATCCTGACCGTTACGCACCGCTTCCAGTGCTTTTTTATACAGTTCGGCATGAACCTGTTCTGCTTTGAGAGCATAGGTAAACATCCGCTTTGCAGGGTGCTTGTCTGCTTCAGCCTGCTCAAGCATCGGCGGATACATTTCGGTATGCTCAAATGTTTCACCCCCAATTGCTGCCTCCAGATTTTCGGCAGTTGAGCCTACTCCACCGAGAGCCTCAAAATGACCTTCAGCATGGATACGTTCAGCCTGTGCGGTTGTACGAAACAACTTCGCAATATTAGCAAACCCCTTGCTCTCTGCCTCTTTTGCAAAAGCAAGGTACTTCTGGTTAGCCTGACTCTCACCGGCAAATGCCTCTTTCAGATTCTCCTTCGTTGTTGCCATAACCGTTCTCTTTATTTTATGTTATGTTCAAAAAAACCTGCTTGCCGTCAAGCCTCGTTCCAGTAATCGTATAGCTTGATGATAAATTCGGGCATCAAGAGGGCTAGATTATCCATCTCATCTGCCGTCAGTTCATCGAAATCATCTGTTATCTGAGCAAGAATAAACATCGGCAAAACAAGCTGTGCCGTCTCTTCATCTTCCAGGAACGCTTTCCATGAGGCATGTGCCAGCTCTATGCCAACGGTAAATCCCAGTGCCCAGTTTTCAACAGCTATTCTCTTTTCTTCCTCATCGGCATAGCCGAATTGTTCAAACACAGGAAAAAATTCATCAGGATCAGTATCAAATTGCAGGACAATCGTGTTCATGTGGCGAATAAGGAGTTCGCGTATAGCCCTTTCTTCTGCTTCCGAGGAAAAGGTAGGCACATTATCATTTTCCTGATCCCAGATAAAGGAGATCCAGCGGTCATGAGGAATCTCGTCAGGACCAACAACCAGGGCAGTCATATAACCATCAAGCATTTCAATTGAAAACAGGCAATCTTCCGGAGTTGAGGCAGAGGCAAGAAAGCTCTCCAGTTTTTCTAATTCTTCATCGGAAAGCGGTTGCTGCAACGAATCAGATAAGCTCATGACAATGAATAGTTTACAATTAAAATAATATGTCCATATCGCTGAATGGGACTTCACACTGCCGAAAAGCCCTATGAATTTATAAAGTAATACAAATTGATATTATTATCCATGACTATCGTCTGATAAAAGTCGGATCTGATTATCGCCTGTTTCGGCGCAAGCAGAGCTTTCTCGACTAGCAGACCAGTGCCTGTTTCTTTCTTGTCCGAATTATTATCCTCAGTTTTCATGGGCCTGGGCCTTGGCGACCACCTTTTTATGCGGTTCGACCATTTGTTTTTTTATCATCTTGTCGAACTTTTTCCGGATGGGGGGCAGGTTAACAAACGGGGCGACGAAAGTATTCAACAGGGCGGTGTTGAGTTCTGCCGGAGGAAAAGTCTTGTAAACGCCCATGCGGCGGAAAGCGCGGTGATCGGCGGCGAAGATGATACGCAGGCGACCGTAAATATCGTCACGGAAGACGTTCATGCCTCCCACTCCGAGGAAGGTCTGCGGGCGGAGGTAGCCAGCCTGGACGTAGGCCAGCGCGCGGGCCGGCAACTGGTCGAGCAGACGGTCGAGGTCGGCGGAATTGCCGCTTTCATCGCTGACAACGCCAACAATATTGGCCCCTTGAAACTCAAAGAAACCGCTGAAAATCTCCATCAGGTTGGGGACTTGGCTGAATGGTCCAGAGATGACAAAGGCCACCTGCTTGCCGACCAGTACCGGTGTGTGGGTATTGAAAAAGATGCGGTCAAAAAACATCTTCCAGCGTGAGGAAAGGTAGCGGTCCACCATTCGCCCAGCATAAATGAGAACGTCAGCTGTCATAACAGTCGCTTTGTAAAATTCGATGAACCCGTCTTTGCCCGTGTAGGCGCAGCGGTAGTTTCCGCTACATTCCAGGCAGCCCTGGCAACTGGCTTTGATATCAATGTCATGAATATTGACCACGGTCACTTCGCCTGCTAAAGCGCTGCGGCAGCGCGCCACCATTTTCGCCAAATTGCTGTCGGGCTGCTGCTCATCATGCAGGATGACTACCTTCTTCCCGGCGGTGGTGACCGGGTTGGGCGGAAGTTCAGGCTGGTAAGTAAACTCGCGATAGGTCAAGGGCGGATATTGGCGCTGGGTGGGTACCTGGTTCTGGATGGCATCAAGGAACTGCTGGCCGAACCGGGCGAGTTGCTGGCGGCCTTCTTCCTTGAGCAGGTCATGCATATCGGGCGAAAATGAGTCGACAAAGCGCATTTCCAGGTCGTCGCAGATGGCATGGATGTAATGGTGAGCCGTGTGGTCAAAGAAGTGGATAGAGGTAGAGAGCGAGGCGGCGTATTTGCCAGCGAAGGCAGCCTGCGCGCCGCGTTCGAAGATCAGTTCGATAAAGCGTTTGTAGTGCGCGTGAACAATGAGGATATACAGGGGAAAGCCCCACAGGACTGCGTCTGAGGCGCGCACCTGGTCAATGACCTGGTTGAAAACGGCCTGGTCGGTTTCGAGCCTCTTGATTCTTTGAGCGATATGGATGATGTTAAACTCATGCTGCGGATAGATCTTGTCCAGATAGGCCACCGACTGCATGGTGACGCTCAATTCTCCCTTTGGACTACCATTGAGAACGGTAATTTTCATGGTGATATCTCCTTATTAATCCGGTCTGCGTTTCCATACCTGGACCCGAGGCCGGGATGAACGTCATCATTTCATTCAGCATGACCGGCGAGAGCAATTTCCCGGTAAAAAGATTCTTAAAAGAACACATGCTCGAATAGAATTATTGAATCACTACGGTAAGCTTTTTACCCAGAGCTTCGGCATAATGGCTTAACGTCGAGAGCCGAATGTCTTCCGAATGGTTCTCGATGCGGGAGACTGCCGATTTTTTGGTGTGCAGTTTTTCAGCCAGATCTTCCTGGGTCAGGCCTGCACGTTTTCTTGCCTGACGCAGTAAATCCCCGATCCGGAATTGTTCGTAACCCTGTTCAAATGTTTTTGCGAAATCCGGGGACTCATCTTTCCGCTTCTTAATGTATCGTTCAAGATCATCCATGGTTTTTCCTCGATAGATATTCTGTTTTCCGCTTTTCAGCGAGTACAATTTCTGATGCCGGGGTTTTCTGAGTTTTCTT
>CAIJGA010000021.1 GCA_903820085.1 uncultured Chlorobiaceae bacterium | reverse complement strand
CCTGATTGACCTTGTTTTGGTCTATTCAGGAGCAAAATAGGCCCGCCATAAATGAACAATACCAAAAATCACGTGGCTTACGGTTTATGGGTGAGATCATTGCTATTTTGGCTAAAACGTCTATTCCGACAGGCTGCTAGACCGCTCAGAGTTACGGCAGCGGGCTGAGGAACGGCTTAAAGCCAGCAGGCTCAATGCTGATTCCCCAGTCTCTACAGCAGAGTTTCCAATCATACTGCAAGAACTCTCGATTCACCAGATTGAGCTTGAGATGCAGAATGAAGAGCTTCTGCATTCAAGGGATGAAATCCTGAAGTCGCAGAGGCGCTTCGCTGATTTGTATGATTTTGCGCCGGTCGGTTATCTGACTCTTGCTCCGGACAGCAAGATACTGGAAGCAAATCTTACGGCGGCAAAGATACTCTCTGTTGTCCGCTCTCAACTGATGGGAGTTCGCTTTGGCGGCCTGATTGCCCAGCGAGACCTCCCGGCGTTTAACAGCATGATAAACAGGGCACTGCTGAGCAGAGTACAGGAGCATAGTGAGGTGATGATTGTAAGTCATGGGAGCGAAAAGCCCGGTTCACGAGAGCGAACGTTTCGCCTTGACGGCATCATCAGTGAAAATCTGCAGGAGTACCATCTTACGCTCACTGATGTGACCGATACCAGAGCGGCTGTTGAGGAGCTGAAGAGAAGAGAGGAGCGGTTCAGAAGCATGTTTGAAGGACATTCTGCCATCATGCTGATCATTAATCCCGATAACGGGTTCATTGTAGAGGCGAACCGTGCCGCAACCAAGTTTTACGGATGGTCTATAGAAGAGCTCCGCACCATGCGAATAGAGGAGATCATTACCCGTACACCCGAACAGATCAAATTCTTTTTGGAGCAATGCTGGACAGAAGACAATACCCAGCTTCTCTACCGTCATCGCAGGGCGGACAAATCCCTTCGGGATGTAGAGGTTTACAGCAGTACCATTGTGATATCAGGTGAAACCCTGCTTTATACAGTTGTTCATGACATTTCCGAGCGGCTTCGTCACGAAACTGCAACCGCATTCTATATCTCCTTGCTGGAAGTCATTGATAACATGACGGTAAAGCAACTTCTGCAGATGACACTTGACAAAGCCGAATTGCTTACCGACAGTTCCATCGGCTTTTTCCACTTTGTTGACGATGACCAGAGAACGCTCTCCCTGCAGCAATGGTCGGCCAGCACCATAAACCTGCAGTGTAAAGCAAAGGGGGGGAGTAACCATTATTGTGTCGAACAGGCCGGCGTCTGGGCCGATGCCCTACGGGAAAGAAAGGCTGTTATCCACAATGATTTTGCCTCAATCGCGGGCCGAAAAGGGATGCCTGAGGGTCATGCGACCGTTATCAGGGAGGTGCTTATCCCCATCTTTCGCCATGAAAAAGTTGTTGCCATACTTGGCGTTGGCAATAAGCTTGGCAACTATGATGAGGATGACATTACATGGCTTACGATCATTGCCGATGCTGCATGGGAAGTTATTGCCAAAAAGATTGGTGAGGAAGAACGCATAAAACAGCTCTCACAGCAATACCTTATTGAGAAACTCGCCATGCACGATTCTTTGACGGGCTTGCCGAACCGGCGTCTCCTCTCAGAACGGATATCGCTAACCATGGCCCAATGCCGACGGAACAAATGCATGGCCGCCGTGATGATTTTTGATTTGGACAAGTTCAAACCGGTCAACGACACCTTTGGTCATGCATTCGGCGATATACTGCTCCAGCAGGTTGCATCGCGCGCTCTGGCAGCCCTGCAAAGAAGCGGTGATTCAATTGCACGCCTTGGTGGCGATGAGTTTGTTATTCTTCTGCCGCAAATAGATGCAATATCGAACGCAGTTGCCCTGGCAGAAAAAATCCGACAAAAAATAGAAGAGCCGTACACTATCGAAGGTCATGCTATCAATATTTCATGCAGTATCGGTATCGCCGTTTTCCCTGATCACGGCGAAAACGAACTAACACTGATGAAACATGCCGATGAAGCCATGTATACATCAAAAAGAGAAGGTCGAAACCGAACCAGTGTCTTCAGCGTTTGAGTATCGTTCTTTTTCAAGATTGGTTTATTCAGTCAAGAAGATGTCTGAAAACAACCATCTCAGAACGTGAAAACCCTTTTGAACAATAGAATTGCTGCGCAGCGTCGTTGTCCTGATCAGTAAGAAGCGTTATGCGTCCAAAACCCTCTCTGCGGGCAAAATCAACGGCATGGCCGATCAGTTGGGTACCAAGACCCTTTCCCCGCCATGCAGGTGCAACAACCATATCCTCAAGCAAGGCAACTTTTTGGCCAAGAAAGGTGCTGACCGTAAAAAGGAGCATCACCATTCCCTGAATGACTCCGTCAATTTCACACACAAATATCCGCCCCAGCTCCGGATTGCCGATAATCATGGAGAGTGCTCTCGACTGCGCTTCGGGGTTGGCGGCAAACTCGCGTTCCTGACTGAAAAGGATTCCAAGCAGCTCGGCACATCTTGTCACATCACGCCCTGAAGCTGTTCTTGTTGCAGGTATCATGGTTGCCTGGGATTTCAAAACATTGCATACAATGGAATTCTGTTCTTGAATTTCGCATTGCATCGCTGAGCCGACAGCCGAAAACTCACTTCTGTTCTTGTGCGATAAAGAAATACCAGCCAAGTGTTGCAGATTTCAGGAAAATCGAACTCATTTTCTTGCCGTGAAGCGTGTAGTTGAAGATGCCCTGATCCTTGGTCAAAACGGCCTTGAATGCCTTACCAAGGCTCTCGTCACCCACATCGCTGACGCTCTTGAACATGCGGTCTACATTTCTGTGCAGAACAATTTTGTTATCAGGATCAAGGGCATAGAAATAGGCGTTATCCGGTAATTTTGTGTCGGATTCAAGAAGCCCTGACAACAAGCGAACCCTTACGGAGACACCAACAGCCGCGACTGCTTTTCCATTCACCATCACTGGACTGGCTACAATTATCGAGCGATGCCCGGTTGATTTGCTGATCACCAGATCGCCCAAAACATCCTGACCTGCCATGAGTTTCGGGAAGTACTGGCGATCCTTCAGGTTCTGATCGCTGACTGCGCCCGTTTCCGTCGAGTAGTAACTGCCATCCGGCAGCACAAACCAAACCGTGGCATCCGTAGCAAGGTCATTACTCAAGCGATCAAGCAAGGGCTTGACTGATTGCCATTTGGCCGACTGGGCTTCTGAGGTCAAGGCAATCACTCTTGCTGTGCGCAAAACACCACCCAAATGATCTTCAACAATTCCCTTATAGGTACCAAGAGCAACACGGGGATCCAGTTTGATTGCTGAGGATTTTGAGCCAGCCTGGAGGGTCAATGAAGAAACCATCAGGATGACGGCTACAACCAGAGAAAAAAACTTTGACATGTGAGTTCTCCTTTTGTTTTTTTGAAATCCAGACAATGCTCCCGTTAACCCAAGACACCTGAAAGAATGAGGTTGGGTCTCACCAATCACAGCCTTTTTAATTTAGCCGATTTTCCTCTCATCCCGAATTGTATTTTTGAGCCACGCTCATGCGTGTTTTTCTGCTTGCACGTCCCGTTCTATTGCCCTATACTTGGTGTCTCATTTTTTACTCTTAACCCCACCCATCAATGGACGCATTCTGGCTTTCACTTGCCATGATTTTTCTGGCTGAGCTCGGCGACAAAACACAGCTTGTAGCCCTGACGCTTGCAACCTGTTACAACACCAGCGTCGTGTTATGGGGGATTTTCTGGGCAACCCTTGCCGTTCACGTTTTTTCCGCCGGTATCGGATGGTTTATCGGCGACAAGCTGCCGACAGAGTGGATTAAATTCGTGGCCGGAATTGCCTTTATTGCTTTCGGATTCTGGACGCTTCGCGGCGATACGCTTGATGAAGAGGAAAAGAGCTGCAAAACCGGCATTAACCCTTTCTGGCTGGTATTTTCAACATTCTTCATGGCTGAGCTTGGCGACAAGACCATGCTCTCCACCATCACCCTTGCCTCAACCCACCCCTTTCTGCCGGTCTGGCTCGGCTCAACCATCGGTATGGTGGCTTCTGACGGGCTGGCGATTATTGCAGGTAAAATGCTTGGAGCACGGCTGCCTGAAAACATGATCAAAATCGGGGCAGCGGTCATTTTTTTCCTCTTCGGAATTTACAGCATGATCGAAGGCGGCGCACATTTTGCCGCTTCATATTGGGGTATTGCAATGGCACTTATTGCTCTGACGGGGTATATTTTTCTGCGGAAACCAAAATCATAAAACCGTTGCTTGATATTCGTAATATCTCCTTTACCTACGAAGAGTCGATGCCTCTTGTTTTTGAGCGGCTTGATCTGACTGTTGCAGAAGGGGAGTTCATTCTGGTCAAAGGTCCTTCAGGATCAGGAAAATCAACACTCCTTCGTCTGATTTGCCGTCTCAACCAGTTGACGGGCGGCACCATTTTTTTTCAGGGCAGCGACATCACTTCCTTCGCCCCGGCAATGCTGCGGAGTTCCATCAGTTACGTTGCTCAAATCCCTCAGATGATTGATTCATCGGTCGAAGAAAATTTGCTTTTGCCTTTTTCCTTTGCTATCAACGCTGAAAAATCACCGCCAGGCAAGGATGAGCTCCGGGAGATGCTGAAAAATTTTTATCTCGGTGATGTCACTCTTGATCATTCAGCCATGAAACTCTCGACCGGGCAGAAACAGCGTCTGGCCATCATGAGAGCACTGCTGCAAAAGCCCCGTCTGCTCCTGCTTGACGAACCAACCTCGGCGCTTGACCAGGAGAGTGCGTCGATGGTTTTCTCTATCATGGAACGACTGAGCGTTGAACAGCGAAAAACCTTGATAACTGTTACCCACAGCAATTACAAACCTGAAACCGTGCGTCCGCTGACCTACACCGTTGCCAACCGGTCACTGCAGCGCTGCTCATGAACCAGATTATCAACATTTCAACTCCCCAGTTGCTGCTTGCCCTTCTCTTTATTCTGGTCGCACAGGCAAGCTCTTTTATCTTCCATCTGGGCCTTAACCGCGATATCACCATAGGTACCTTGCGCACCTTTTCGCAGCTTTTTCTTATGGGCTATGTGCTGACCTTCATCTTGAAAACCTCCAGCCCCTGGCTGACTCTCGGAGTCTTCATGGTCATGGTTGTATCGGCCATGTTCATTATCAAGGGGAGGGTGAAGGAGAAGCAGATTGCCTATATCATCCCGACATTCCTGACCATGTTCATCAGCTATCTGGCTACCGCGCTTTTTGTTTCCGGTCTGGTTATCGGCATCACTCCGTGGTGGGAGCCTCGCTATTTTATTCCTGCCGGGGGTATGGTGATCGGCAATTCGATGTCGGCGCTTGCTATCTCTCTTGAGCGGCTGTTCAGGGATATGCGGCAACAGAAAGAGGTGATAGAAATGAAGCTCTCCCTTGGCGCCAATTACAGGGAGGCAAGCAACGATATTTTCAGAAACGCTGTCACTGCCGGGATGATTCCTTCAATCAATGCGATGATGGGAGTTGGTCTGGTCTTTATTCCGGGGATGATGTCCGGTCAGATTCTTGCCGGAACGGACCCGCTTATTGCCATTCGCTACCAGATCGTGGTTATGCTGATGCTCGTGGGTTCTACGGCGGTCAGTTCCGTGGTTGTCATGCTCATCGTTCGGCGCCGCTGTTTCGGCAGCGGGGAAGAGGTACTCCTAAGCCCCCGCTGATCGGGCTGAAGGTCTGTTGACCAGAAATACCACTGCACCGGCAACCATCATGATGAAACAGAGTACCTGGCCCATAGAGAAGTTCAGGAAGACCAGGCCGAGCTGGGAGTCAGGTTCGCGCACGTATTCGATAAAAAAGCGCACAAGTCCGTAACCGAAAAGATAGGCGGCAGAGAGAAACCCCGGAAAAGGAGATTTTTTGCGCAGCATCCAGAGGACAACAAACAGCACGATTCCTTCAAAAAAAGCTTCATAAAGCTGGGAAGGGTGGCGAAGTTCATGGGTTGGCGCGAGCGGAAAAAACATGCCCAGTGGAGACTCCGTTATCCGCCCGTAGAGTTCACCGTTGATGAAGTTACCCAGACGACCGAAGGTATAGCCGAGAGGTATGGAGGGAATGAAAAGGTCAAACGTCTCAAAAAAACCTTTTTTCTGCGCGCGGGTAAAGGCCAGAAAGGCAAGGACAACTCCAATAACTCCTCCATGGTACGACATGCCGGTAATTCCGGCAAATCGACATCCTCCGGGAGCGGAGACCCAAGGCACGAGACTCCCCACAGGATCAGCCAGAAATGCACTCATCCCGTAAATAAGGATATAACCCACACGACCGCCAAGCACAACGCCTACCATGGCCCAGGTTAGAGCATCGCCAACAAAAGAAGGTTCAAATAAAAGCTTCTCACTCTTGATGCGATATTGGCTCAACAGATAGGCCACTCCGAAGGCAATAATATACATCATGCCATACCATCGGATGGCGAATGTACCGGCTGAAAAGATCACAGGATTCATCTGTGAAGGCAGATGCTGCCACCAAAGCAAAAATTCACGCATAATTACGAATATTTTTTGAAAATGTTGGATCAAAAATAATTTTAGTTAACTTAAAATCTTGCACTATTCTGTGCAGCGTTTCTACCCATTAACATAAAAACCGATAGTATGGCTAAGATACTTGAAGGGCCTGCCATGAAACTATTCAACAAGTGGGGCATTCCTGTGCCGAATTATGTTGTAATCATGGATCCAGACCGCCTTGCCCAACTTGGGGAAGCTAATAAATGGTTAAGAGAATCAAAACTCGTTGTTAAAGCTCATGAAGCTATCGGTGGGCGGTTCAAGCTTGGTCTGGTCAAGCTGGGACTTAACCTTGATGAGGCTTATCTGGCAGCTAAAGAGATGATCGGACGCGAAATCGGCACATCGGTCGTTCATCAGGTTATTGTTGCTGAAATGCTCGACCATGATGAGGAGTATTATGTTTCTATTGCCGGTACCCGCGACGGCAGCGAACTTCTCCTTTCCAGCAAGGGTGGAGTAGATATCGAAGACAACTGGGATACCGTAAAGAGACTTTTCATTCCTCTTGATGAAAATCCGAGTATTGAAACGATTACTGAGGCAGCACTTGAAGCCGGTTTTGTTGGTGAAATTGCCGAACGTGTCGCCAAAATTGCCTCCCGCCTTATTCTCTGCTTTGATGACGAAGACGCACAGTCGATAGAGATCAATCCGCTTGTCATCCGCAAAAGTGACATGCGCTTTGCTGCCCTTGATGCGGTCATGAACGTTGACTGGGATGCACGCTTCCGCCATGCTGACTGGGATTTCAAACCGGTTTCCGAAATCGGACGTTCCTACACGGAAGCTGAGCAGCAGATCATGGATATCGATGCCCGTATCAAGGGATCGGTCAAACTTGTTGAAGTTCCCGGCGGAGAGATTGCACTGCTTACGGCAGGAGGCGGCGCTTCGGTTTTCTATTCTGATGCCGTGGTTGCAAGGGGCGGATCAATAGCCAATTACGCCGAATATTCCGGTGATCCTCCGGACTGGGCAGTAGAAGCTCTTACAGAAACAATCTGCAGGCTTCCTCATATCAAGCATATCATAGTCGGCGGCGCCATAGCCAACTTTACCGATGTCAAGGCAACCTTCAGCGGAATTATCAACGGATTCCGTGAGAGCAAATCAAAAGGTTTCCTTGAAAACGTACAGATATGGGTAAGACGTGGGGGACCGAATGAAAACCAGGGACTTGCTGCAATGAAAAAGCTGCAGGAAGAGGGATTTGACATCCATGTCTATGACCGCAGCATGCCAATGACCGATATTGTTGACCTTGCCTTGAATTCATAAGGTCAGGCAGTATCGCCAGGAACCCCAAAGAGCAACTTCTAACTTATAAACCGTAAGAATCGTGAGTATTTTAGCAAATAAGGATACACGAGCGGTCATCATTGGCGGTCTTGCCGGATTAAATGCTGCAAGGCGGATGGCTCAGTTCGACTTTCTGATCAACCGGCCGCTGACGGTGCAGGCTTTTGTTTATCCGCCGGAGGGTGGCCAGCAGAAAGAGATTTACCGTGGGGGCGAGCTGAACAATGTTACCGTTTATTCGTCGCTCGAACAAGCTCTTGAGGAGAACCCTCAGATCAATACAGCGCTTATCTATATTGGTGCATCACGCGCTTACCAGTCAGCAAAAGAGGCCCTTGATGCAAAAGGGATCAAGCTT
Organism: uncultured Chlorobiaceae bacterium; assembly: GCA_903820085.1. Classification (GTDB taxonomy): domain Bacteria; phylum Bacteroidota; class Chlorobiia; order Chlorobiales; family Chlorobiaceae; genus Chlorobium. The sequence goes on along the minus strand of CAIJGA010000021.1, from coordinate 275,992 downwards.
GTTACCATGATTACCGAGGGAGTTCCCGAAAAGGATGCCAAACGACTGCGCAAGCATGCACTTGAGTGCGGCAAAATTTTCAACGGACCATCCTCTATCGGGATCATGTCGGCAGGGGAGTGCCGTCTTGGTGTTATCGGCGGCGAATTCAAAAACCTCAAACTCTGCAATCTCTATCGTCCAGGTTCATTTGGTGTCATTACCAAGTCGGGTGGACTTTCAAACGAAGCCATGTGGCTCTGTGCCCAGAATGGCAACGGCATCACTTCGGCTGTAGCCATCGGCGGCGACTCCTATCCAGGCACAGACTTTGTCACCTATCTCAATATGTTTGAAAACGACCCTGATACTAAGGCTGTCGTTATCATCGGAGAGGTTGGAGGAACGCTTGAAGAAGAGGCTGCGGAATGGCTTGGCAAGGAAATTCGCCGGATTAAAGTTATCGCATCAATCGGCGGAACCTGCCAGGATGTGCTGCCGCAAGGAATGAAATTCGGCCATGCCGGTGCCAAAGAGGGTAAAAAAGGGCTTGGATCGGCACGCTCTAAAATTAGCGCACTGCGTGCAGCCGGAGCGGTTGTTCCTGATACCTTCGGCGGTCTCAGCAAGGCTATCAGGCAGGTTTACGAGGAACTGCTCAAGAGCGGCGCCATAAGGCCGGAAGCGGAGCTTGACGAAAAACTCCTGCCGGCCCTTCCTCCAAGTGTTCAGGAGGTCATGAAGCAGGGCGACATCATTGTCGAGCCCCTGATCCGTACCACCATTTCTGATGATCGCGGCGAAGAGCCGCGTTATGTTGGCTATGCCGCATCGGAACTTTGCGAGAAAGGATATGGCATTGAAGATGTTATCAGCCTTCTGTGGAACAAGAAACTGCCCACCAGAGAAGAGGCTGAGATCATCAAGCGCATCATCATGATTTCAGCCGATCACGGCCCGGCAGTTTCCGGGGCATTCGGCTCCATCATCGCTGCCTGCGCAGGCATCGACCTGCCACAGGCCGTATCGGCAGGCATGACCATGATCGGGCCACGGTTTGGCGGTGCGGTTACCAATGCCGGAAAGTATTTCAAGTACGGCGTCAAGGAATATCCGAACGACATCCCTGGATTTCTGAACTGGATGAAGGAGAATGTCGGCCCGGTACCTGGAATCGGCCACAGGGTGAAGAGCGTGAAAAACCCCGACAAACGGGTTAAATATCTGGTTGACTATGTTACAAACCAGACCACGCTGCATACCCCTTGCCTTGACTATGCACTTCAGGTGGAAAAGATCACGACGGCCAAAAAGGATAATCTTATCCTGAACGTAGACGGCACCATTGGCTGTATTCTTGTGGATCTGGATTTCCCGGAATACTCATTCAACGGCTTCTTCGTTCTGGCACGCACCATCGGCATGATTGGTCACTGGATCGATCAGAACAATCAGAATTCGCGTCTCATCAGGCTCTACGACTATCTGATCAATTACGCCGTAAAGGAAGAAAGGGAAGTACCCGAAAAAAAGTAATCGAGCTGTGATGTTCTAGGGAGCATAAGCAGGATTAAGAATGCATAAAAAAAAGGCAGGAATTGTATAAGTTCCTGCCTTTTTTTTATCCCCGCCTAATGCCGATGAAGAAGCATTTGACCATAAAAATGAGGGTAAAAAGTTTATATGAAACCTGTTAGCGTACATTAATGCAAACAGGGAGCATCCGATATTTATTTGCATATTAAAGAAATATCGTCATTCTATGCATTTTGTGTTTGAAAACGATCAGCAATTACCTTAAACTTCATATAGAATTCAGTCAATGGTTGGCTGATCGCTATTCAAGTAATTTGTGCTTTGGTTACTTGCCGGTATCTCTCCCTATCAATGCACATGTACACTGAAATTAAACATGAATATTTACATCGGTAATTTGGCTTATACTGTTTCTGAAGATGATCTTCGTGATGCTTTCTCTGAATTTGGAGAAGTTGCAAACGCAAGCATCATCAATGACAAGTTTTCAGGCCGCTCCAAGGGGTTTGGATTTGTTGAAATGCCTAAGGACAGTGAAGCTCGTGAAGCTATCGAATCAATGAACGGAAAAGATTTGAATGGCCGCACAGTAACGGTCAACGAAGCAAAACCCCGCGAAGAAAGACCTCGCGAAGAAAGATCACCAAGAAGAGATCGCTACTAAGCTTTTCGGCTACTTTTACCAAAACCCGGACAGGACGCAAGTTCTGTCCGGGTTTCTTGTTTAAATCAAAGGGGATTGCAATGGAATCTATCTCAAAACAACCGGAGACAACGCCAAATAACGAAGTGCCAAACAATTATTTCCGATTCCACTTCCCGCATATTCATCTTGGCTCGGTTTTCGGTGACGACTGGTTCTCTCTCAAGGCCGAAGCTTTTGCCCGTTTTTTCGGGACACCTGTTTTTCTTGTTGGCCAAACCGTCATTGTTGCAATCTGGATCAGCCTGAACGCTACCGGTTTTGCCAGGTTTGATCTCTATCCTTTTATCCTGCTTAATTTAGCCTTCAGCCTTCAGGCAGCCTATGCAGCCCCGCTCATCCTGCTTGCACAGACACGACAAGCAGACCGCGACAAAGCACACGCCGATGCCGATGCACAACACCGTGAAGCCCTCGCCAAAGCAAGCGAACAGCGCCAAACCTTTGCCGTGCAACAGTCAGAACAACTTCTCGTGATGCTTCAACAGAACACCCGTCTGACCGAACTCGTCAAAGAGCTCAGCCAGCATATTGAAACGCTTACCAGCGATATGCACAGCAAATTTGTTCAAGGTGACATGAAATAGTATTCAAAAAAAATCATATGCTCAGGAATTCAGATGCGGGTTTTGGTTAACTATCACTATATTGCGCGCCTTGAAGTCGATTTGCAAAACATTGCCTTTTTTACAACCGAAACCGAAAAATTATGGCCCATAAAATTATTGACACCTGTATCCTTTGCGGAGCCTGCGAGCCTGAATGTCCAGTCAGTGCCATTTCCGTTGGAGACGATACCTACGTCATCAACGAAGCACTCTGTGTTGACTGTGTTGGCCATCACGACGCACCAGCCTGCGTTGCCGTATGCCCGACAGAGAGCATCATCAAAGCCTGAACATAACAGAAGCAGCATAGTTGCCCAATCTACCTCTGCTTTTTTGCCGAGCCTGCTCCGAGACCTCAATCGGGAAAAATCAAAATCAGTAACCTTTATCCGGTAATTGAACTACCCCCTCGGGGGGGCAAGAGCGTTGTCGAAAAGAGCTTTTGTGCTGATGTTGGCGATCCGCAAGGGAAAAACAGTTCAGAACTGGACAAGCTACGGAAAAACGAGTGTACAGGAATTGTCTGTAACAGTACCGGTTACTTTCCATAGAGCTTCGATTTTATAATTATGATTTATACCGTTTACTTTACATAACTAATATTATACAACAAATACTGATAACAAGAAGCGGCTCTCTGCCGGAGCTTTTTTGGGTTTCACATCGGGATTTGTCTCCTGGTTGATTGAGTTTTGTCACTGCCTCAATGCTTTGCGTTCAGCCTTACCGATAATGCTCTGGCATAGCATGGTTTCACGGGCTTGTTTCAGGAAGTTGATTGCATTGGTGATACAGTACAAATTCTTCATAAAAAATGCATGTTAAGTGCTTTTTACTGCAAAAAGGCGAAGAAAAAGACATTTACGCATGAAATCCATTTTATTTTCGGTTGATATTAGCATATCCCAATAAATAAGATATAATGTTTTTGTGAGTGTATGCTGTTGTGGTCCTTGAAACGGAAATACCTGCCTTTGCTATTTTAAGCAGAGTTGTTTTAGCGGTATGATGTCGCTCTCTCGCCTCACCCTGGAAAGAGGTAGGCGAAATTGAAAAAACACTAAATGAAAAAAATAAATGAAAGTGATAGTTCCTTTGGATGAACAAGCAGGCCAGAGTTCAAAAATAAGCGAGCATTTTGGAAGTGCTCCCTTTTATGCTGTTGCTGACACGGAAGTGGATTCTTTGGAGATTATTGCCAATGATTGCATGCATCATGATCATGGGCAGTGCAATCCCCCTGATTTTTTCTCAAAGCTTGGTGTTAGTGCGCTGCTTTGTCATGGGATTGAAACCGGCGCTGTTCACAAGTTGCAAAAAATGGGCATGACGGTCTACATAACAACAATAGTTACAACACTTGAAGAGGCTTTATTGCTGTTCAAGCGTGGAACCTTGAAAAAAGTCACACCTCAGGAAGCCTGTCATGGCCATGCCTGTCATTCGTAAAGATGGTGTGTCCGATTATTGGCTATTGTTTTACTTAAAAAAGATGGTTTGTAAACGAGCCGTCTTTTTTTTTTACTGAATTGCGTCGTCGTTCACCTATACCCAGGATTCATGAAATGCTTCGCTTGTATCTTCATTTTTTATAAGGTTTAAAAAAAACTCTACTGCTTTCGGATCAAAGTCTGTTCCGGAGCGTGATTTGATGTGTTCGAGAACGTTCTCTTTTGCCCACCTTTGCCGGTACGGACGGTCAGAAGAAAGTGCATCCCATACATCAACCAGAGCAAACAAACGCGCCGAAAACGGAATTTCGTCACCCTTCAACCCTCGTGGATAACCGCTTCCGTCCCATTTTTCGTGGTGGCAATAAGGAATGTCCATTGCAGGATGCAGGTATGCAATCGGTGCAAGAAGTTGAAAGGCAAAAACAGGGTGTTTTCGCATGATCTCCCGCTCTTCATCGGTCAACGTACCCGGCTTGAGCAGAATTTTGTCGGGTATACCCATTTTTCCGATATCATGCAAAAGTGCACCGCGCTTTATATGTACCAGCTCTTCATCGTTTATTCTGGCATGGTGTGCAAGTTCCAGTACCATATTGGTAACTCGCTGGGTGTGGCCTTCGGTCTCATTGTCGCGCATATCAAGTGCCTTTGACCATCCTTCAATAGTTGTTTCGTATGCCAGCAACAGCTCATGATTAAGTTGGTTCAAGTTGCTGAACAAATGATAACTGTCAATCGCGATTGCCGCCTGACTTGCAAGGTTCTGCAAAAAATCCAGCGAACTGGATTCTAATTCCAAAGGTTTTCGTTGAAATATTTCAAAGAGTCCGTTGACATTGCCTTTTACACTGAGCGAAATAGCATAGTACTCAACAAAGCCCTCCCCTTTTATGAACGGTGCGCGAGAAAATTTATTGCCAGCGTCGGGAAGGTTGCGAACATGGTGAATGTTCTGTTTGAGTTCCGCGTGATTTGTATTGCCCTCTCCAATTTTGATCGTTGAGTGCTCAATATTCTTTGATTGAAATCCACGACCTGCAACATATTTCAATGTATTCATATGCGGTTCAAGCACAAGAAAATCTGCCGCGTCAATATGCAGTTCTGAAAGGGTGAAATCAAGGATGGTTTTGAGCGACAGGTAAATATCAGTCGTTCCCCGAATAACAAGGTCAATTTCCCGCAGAGCACGCATGTGTTGCAGTTGATGAATTATTTCTTCTTCGGCCTGTTTGCGCTGGGTAATATCGACACCTGCGCCAATAAGCAAGGGATTCCCATCCAGTATAATTCTTTTGCCGGTCATGAGGAACCACCTGAATAGCTCTCCATTGTGAAACAAAACCCGGCTTTCGGATGTCAGTTCCTGATTATCCTGGAGGATTTTCAGGATATTTTCAGCAACGGTCGGCCGATCATCCGGATGGATGTAATCAATACCCACGGCATCATTCATCTCGTGTTCAGGCTTTCCAACAATCTGATCACGTATGAATTGGTTCCAGAAGACAAACTTTCCTGTTGCATTGACAACATAAAAGGCACCTGGAATAGATTCAATGACCGTTTTTGTCAATACCCTCTCTTTTTTCAGTTCCTGTCCTATATCTGAAATATCATGGACGATGATCAGCAATCGAGCGGCTTCACCTTCCGGGATTATGCATGGATAGGCCCTGTTCCGAAGGGTTCTTCCGTCCAGTTCATCATCCCAACTGAAGGGTTTTGCATTGCATAGGGATTCGTGTATCTGTTCCAGCCGTTTTGCCGCCAATTCCGGCAAAAGTGACCGGAAAACAGTATTACCGATACACGCTTGAGGGCTCCTGGAAAAAAGTGAACCATAAGCTTCATTGGCATCAAGGATAGTGCCTTCATGGTCAATAACAAAGACAGGATCAGGCAATGAAAAAAAAACCGGAAGAAATTGATTTTCAATGAGATTCATGGTCATTCCCGAGCTGATTCTGGAAGTTTTTTTCATCACCTGCACTGGCAGTGCTATAAATAATGGCTGAGAATGAAAAGCCTCATCGTCAAGACATGGCGGCGGTCGCCGTGAGAATGAGAACCGCTACAGCATACATTTATACACTCATATTACTTTTTATTCCCCGGTTAATCAACAGGGGTTAGAAAATAATTCTTGGCAGAACTTCCCTGGAGGGCCGAATTGTAGTGGCTTATTGCCCCGCAATCAGCAAGAAAAGAAGTTGTTTTAGCGTATTAACGGTTGCAATTGCCCGTAATAATGCTTATTATAGATAAGTTCTATATGCCTATATCTATATAACTTGCAAGCTAAGTGTTTTTTTAACCTAATCGTAAATACCATGTCAAACGGATCAAACGTCAAGGCAAAAAAAGAAAAGGAAATCGAAAAGGCGCTAACATCAGATGAGCGGGAGGAACAGATAAGACTTGCTGCATATTACCGCTGGAAAGCAAAGGGTGAAAAGCATGGGGAAGACAGGGATGACTGGTTTGATGCTCAGGATTCGGTTGAGGGTAACATTGTTGACTGATCTTAAGAGCTGTCTGGAGAAATCTGTACTGACTCCTCATGATTGTTGATCAGTAATTTGCTGTGGTGGATCTGATTAAAACAAATAAGTTTTACAAACTCTTGAAACAAGGAGATGAAAATATGGCACTGAAACTTTACGGGAAGGATCCTTTGAAACTCTTTGAGGATGTTTTTAGCGACAAAGTGTCTCCTTTTTTTTCTTCAATGATTGCTCCTGCATTCAAGGTCGATATCAGCGAGGATGATAAAGCTATTTTTATTGAGGCTGATATGCCCGGCATAAAAAAAGAGGATGTCAAGGTATCACTGGATGATGATGTTCTTTTTATCAGTGGCGAAAGAAGCCAGACTGAAGAGGAGAAGAAAAAAGGATATCATCGTATAGAGCGTTCATGGGGTAGCCTCAGCAGAAGTTTTACGGTGGGAGATAATGTTGATGCTGAGAAAATTGACGCAAGCTATGATAATGGCGTGTTAAAGATCGTTATTCCCAAGCTTGAGGCGAAGCCTAAAACCGGAAAAGAGATCTCGGTGAAATAACACTGAGGTCGCAAGGAATCGTTCAACGCAAAAGGCTCATCAAACATGAGCCTTTTGCTCTTCACTCCTTCACGAGTATTTTGTTCATCATGCGGTTTATACAAGATCCCTGCCATACGGGAAGTCGTCAGGCGGTGATGCTGTGCCTTCCTTTTCATCCTGGGTTTTGTAGGTTGTACGTTCCCGGTAGCCATAGGCAATCTTGCCTTTGAACAGCAGATCATAGATGCCGGTAAGCCTGCTGTAAATATGAAATTGGTGATACCCGAAATTTTCAAGAAACCCAGCCAGTAAAAGCCGGATGAGCGTACCGGTTTTTTCCTGTCGCATTCTTGTGGTTGCCTGGAGCAGTACGGCGCAAACCGAGACCAGGGTTCCCAGAAGGAATCCGAAAATAAACTGAAGCATAAGGAGAGAGGGAGTGTCTATTCGAAACACCAACACCACAATTGCTATGATATAGGCCAACAATTCCACCAAGGCAGAAATCACTTCAAAGATGAAGAAAAAAGGGACAGCAAACATCCCGGCCATACCGTAACGAGGATTAAACGCCATATCCCGGTTCCACCAAAGTGACTGAAGAATGGCTCTCTGCCACCAATTACGCTGTGACCAAAAGGCTTTCAGGGTTTCAGGTACCTGGGTGTAACACCCTGGATCAGGCACAAAGGCTATTTCCATTATAGCCCCTTTCTTTTTGTGTTCATGAATATAGCGGTGCAGGGATACCGTCAGTTCAAAATCATCGCAAACTGAATCGATATTTGCGCCTCCCAGGGCAAAATAAACCTCTTTTCGGATGAAGGTAAAGGCGCCAGACATGCTCAGCATGCTGTTGATGGAGGAGAGACCGATCCGGGACCACTGGAAGGCCCTGAGATATTCTACGTACTGAAACAGTGGCAACCATTTTTCAGGCGGGTCGCGTTTTACGATTTTACAGCTATTATCTATTTCGACACCATTGGCCGGCCGAACAATGCCCGTAGCGGCAATAACCTTGCGGTTATAGATGAATGGCCGTATCATGTAAATTAGGGCATCCTGTTCAAGGAGACAGTCTGCATCGATCTGGGCTATAATGGGATAACGGGCATAATCCACGCCTGCGTTATTGGCATCGGCCCGATGGCCATTCTCCTTGTCCACAACAATCAGGTTCGGATGATTCGCCGATTGGTAGACAGCCCGCACCGGTTTCGTCTCAAAATGTTTTTTGAATACCTTGTCGATTGGTTTCATTTTGAAGTAATCAATCAATAACTGCACGGTATTGTCTTCGGAGCCATCATTGACCACGATGACTTCGAATTGCGGGTAATGCAATTGAAGGACATTTCGAACCGTATTGACAATCACTTTCTCTTCGTTATAGGCTGCAATCACAATAGAGACAGGCGGAGTAAGAGAAGACTCGCTGATACGTTTGAATTCATGGAACTGGATACCCTGGTGATACCGCTTTTGTCCAAATGCCCCGATCAGAATCAGCAGAAAATAGATCCCGTGCATCACCACATAGTAGATAAAAATCAGGGTGATAATAATATTCAGAACCACCATCATGTCTGCATTCATTGAGTAACTCCTTGGCCACTTATCATGAGATTACGTTCCTGGAGCACCTGTCGGCTGATATCCCGTGCAAATTTATCGTCATGAGTGAAAGCCTCTTTCAGGGCGTTTAGGCCCTCGTCGCCGAGTTCAGCCAGTGAATCAGCAGAGTTATAACGAACCCACCATGCCGGATCTCCAAGGCCTGAAACGAGAAAAGGAAGAGCGCTCTTTGCTTTTAACAGCCCCAGAGAGCGAGCGCAGGCTGCCCGAACTTCCCACTGGCTGTCATGCATGGCCTCACACAATGCCAGTGCTGCTTCCAGCGATCCAATGTTTCCAAGTGCCCTGGCACAATGAATCCGGATCTCTTCATTGGAACTGGTGAGGTGAGTGATGATAAGCGGAATCGCTTTTGGTGTATGCTGCATGCCCAGCGCACTGATAGCATAGACTTTGCCATCAGGTTTGGCTCCAGGAAACGTCAGGTATTGCAGCATAGTGTCTATAGCATCGCTGCCCATCTCATTGAGTATCTCGATAGTTCGTTCTATAGGCCACCGTGCAGGCAAGGCAAGCTTTTCGAGAATGGGAACAATTGCTTCTGTTGCTTTGATCTTTGAGAGTGAATGAGCGGCAGAAAACCTCACCATGAGTACCTTGTCTTCAAGCGCACGGAGTAATGGAGGAATGATGACGCTGTTGATGGCGATATAGGGCAGATAGGTTGCGGTCCGCTGACGCTGTTGCCAGCTCCTTGACTGCGAAATCTTTGTTAGCTCTTTCTGTACCAGATGGTGCGTACCTGACGTTTCGAAAATATAGATCAGCTTACGCCGTGCAGATTCACCCAGTTCTTCGGCAATCTGGGCAACAAGGCCGATGAGCAGAGGCTCTTTGTCGCGAGCGGCGGTGCTAAACGCTGATACATGAATCTCTCCACGCAGGTACCCCAAGAGACTTTCTCGCAGAGCCATGCGACCTCTCTTTGCTGAAGCCTCACGTCGCATTGCCCTTGGATTGAAAAGGACAACCCAGACCGACAGTGCGACCACAATGCCGAAGAGAATAACGAGGGCCTTGGCAATGAGCAAAAAGAGATTCATTGCCGTTCGCTCCCTCGCTCCAAAGCAATCAAATCATCAAGAGTCTTGCGTAAATCCCATTTCGGTTTGAATCCGGTCAGGGAGTGTAGTTTACTGAGAACAGGCCTTCGATGGCTGATCTCATCGATCTCCATACCATAGGCTTCAACATAGGACATAAACTTTTGGCATGATGTGCTGCCTGCCCTTTGTGCAATGAGCTTTGCCAAACCGAGAATGGAAAGTTCCGCGTCATTGCCGACATTGACAATTTCGCCATTAGCCGAAGGGGTTGAGGCAAGGAGATCCAAGGCTACCACCGTGTCGCGTACGTCACAAAACGAACGGGTCTGCGTTCCATCGCCATAAACCGTCATTGGCAGATTATTGACCGCCTGATGAATGAAGTTCGGCACCACCATACCGTATTTTCCGGTTTGACGAGGCCCTATGGTATTGAATAGACGTGCTATGACAACATGGATTCCAGACTTGTACATAAATGAGTAGGCCAGAAACTCGTCAGCAAGTTTTGTGACGGCATAACACCACCGTAATCTTCCCCCTGATCGAAGAATAATATCATCTGATTCAGAAAAACTGCTGTTGGTGTTAAATCCGTAAACTTCGGAACTTGACGCAATGGTCACTTGTACATCAGGCCGAATATCGGCAACTGCCCGAAAGATCCTTTCTGTTCCAGCGATATTAATTGCCATAACCGCTCTTGGATCTTCAAGTACCTTTTTCACACCGACAATAGCTGCCATATGATAGACACGATCAGCCCGGCTTACGGCATGTTTCAATCCCTCCCATACCAGAATATCTGCTTTATGAAACTGGAACGCCGGGTTTTGGAGCATAGGCAAAATATTTTTCAGCGTACCGGTAGACAGATCATCGACAACAGTGACTGAATCACCCCGGGCAAGATGATATGAAGCAAGATGAGAACCAATAAACCCTGCTCCCCCGGTTACAACTACATGCATCAGAATTTCCTTATTTGATCTTTACTTAACGTACACTAATTTAACTTCTTATTTCAAATTTTGTTGCAAGATTATCACACCATAGTTTAAAATTAAACGCCAGTTTTCAGGCGTGCTTTTAAAAAAAGCCGTCATCATCACTCTGCTGTTCTGGAGTGAGTGCATGAAAAAAATGGATGTGAGCCAGAATCAATTCATAATACAAGGCGAAGTCCAAGTTGACCGCCATTGCGCTGGTAGTAATCGCCTTCCATGCCATGCCAGTAGGCAGCAACCAACCCGACGTTCTTTGCGGGCCATATCAGGCCGTCAAGCTGAAGGTAGTTTGTTTTTATTGATGAAAGGGTGTTTTGGTCAACTCTTTCCGGTTCGATGCCGAAATAGTAGGTCACTCCAAGGCGGCTATTGCTTTCAGAGATCCATTGGATCTGCATTTTGTGCCCCAACTCACTTCGGCTATGATCGATGGAAGATACAAGTGCGGCATAGGCAAGCCGAAACTCTCCGGCATATTTCTCAACACCCAGGCTATAGATATTTATTTTTGCATCCTTGTATTGGCGTTGCTCTGCTACCATCGTATAACCTAACCCATCAGGCAGTTTTCCATACCACTCCAACCCGAAATCACTTTTTGCCAGAAAATCCGGGTTGTCGGCGAAACTGCCGTTAAGAATAATGACTCCAATCGGAAAAGGATAAGCGTAAGAGGCGCCTACAGTCTGGTCTGATAACCCGAATCGATCAACATCTTCACCGTGAACCGTGAGGAGGCCGAAGGCTTTGAGCGGTAGAGAGACTCGCACATATTCACTGTTCCAGTCAGGAGCATTCTTGGTAAGATAGTCGACACTGTAGCCGGCCTCGATGTAAGGTGATGAATCAAAAACCGCTGGCCTCGTTGATTCCGGCTGCCCTGCAACAGCCGGGCCCGGTTGCAGGAAAGCTCCGATGGCAATAGCTCCGCAAAAGGAGGAAAATCGCTTTTGATGAAAGGTCGGGACCCGTTTCTCTGTAACAATCCTCATGTTTTTTTTTGATGAATTTTATTAGCTATTAATTCTGTAGGAAAGGATCTGTCTTATGATATACTCAATCCGGTTTAATGCATCAATTTTTTTGAGGATCTGCGGCCTCATTAAAAACGGCATAGAGCAGGTATGGATGCGCACTCCCTTCAGAAAATTGCGGAAAGATATCAGTCAACATCCATTGACATCGCTTGTCGGGAGAGGAAACAATGCCGATCAAGATTCCTTTAACCGTTTTTCCGGTACTGAAAGCCAGAGCAAAAGGGTCGGTGTCAATGGAAAATGCAGCCCCATCTTCCGAAACCATGCACAAATTCAGCTCCTTGAAGGTTTTGCCAACCATATCCTGCTCGGTCAACATAAAAAAACGCTCGGCAGCGGGATTTGCCATGCTGATGGTTCCCTCCTGATTCAAAAAAAGAGAGACTTTCGGCATCTGTTTAAAGAGAACCGTAAATCGCTTTTCAACATCAAGGAGTTTCAGTTCAAGTCTTTTGCTCAGGGTAACATCAATAAAGGTGATCACAAGGCCATCAATATGGTTTTTCTGAGTGCAGTAAGGCATGATTCGAATCAGAAACCATCGATTGTCGGTCGTGCTGATCTGCTTTTCCTTAAAGACAAGCGTATCGAGAACCGAAAGAGCATCGTCACGCAATTCAGGATAGTTCAGTGGTGATGAAATGTCGGAAAAGGGCCGCCCTTTATCAATTGGAATGAACCTGATAATCGTCGACATTGCTTTGGTAAAACTCCGGATATTGAGCTGCTCATCAAGAAAGAGTGTCGCAATTTCTGTGCTGTTCAGGAGGTTTTTCATGTCATCGCTTGTTCTTTCAAGCTCATCAAGCTTTCCCTGAAGTTCCTGGTTTACTGTTTGCAACTCTTCGTTGAGCGACTGCATCTCTTCTTTGGCTGTTGAAAGCTCTTCATTGGTACTTTGCAGCTCTTCATTGGCACTGAGCATCTCTTCATTCATTGATTTCAGCTCCTCCTGCGATGTCTGCATATTTTCCCGGGTGGCAATCAGCTCAGCGCGTAGCGCCTTGACCTCATCGGCAAGCAAAAGCTGGGCCGGCGATAATGCTTGAGTTCTCCCCTGCTTCACCTTGATTTCAGCCTTCAGATTCCCCTTTTTTTCGGTAAAAACAAACAGAAACATGCCGGAGAGCTGTTCCGGCTTATTGATTGGTTCAACAGTAATGGCAACCATCATGGTTTCAGTATGATTTTTCCTGATAAGAATATCCGAAACGTTGACGGTTTTGTTGGTTCGCAGTGCATTTTCAAAGGATTGACTGAGGGCAAATTTCAGCTCATCACGAACCATGACGAAAATGTTCCAGTTGGCCTTGCCGGATATCGGCTCCAGATACTGCCCGGTACGACCGTTGATATAGATGATGTCTCCCTGGCTGGTTGTGATGACTGATGTTGGGGCATACTCTTTCAGAATCAGTTGATCAGCAAGCGACGAGATGCTTGCGGGGGGCTCTTTGCTCTCTCGCTTGATTCGATCAGGATAAATGGCTGGAAATATCGTGGAAAAAGTATCAGCAAATTTTGCCAATACGAAGGAGGACGCGATACGCGAACGCCGGAAAAGACGTGAAGAGCTATCGACTTGGGTAAAAAATTCAGCATTGTCATAAATATATTCAGCACTGCCAAGAAAGAGAATTCCTCCAGGGTTTAAACTGTAGTGAAATAATGGAACTATCCTTTTTTGCAGTTCAGGCGCCATATAAATGAGCAAATTTCGGCAAGTCAGGAGATCGATTTTGGTGAACGGCGGATCCTTTATCAGGTTTTGTGGTGCAAAAATGATTTGTTCCCGAATACTTTTATTGATCCGATAACCGTTTTCCTCCCTGGAAAAAAAACGCCGGAGTCGTTCTTCAGAGACATCGGCTGCAATATTTAGGGGATAGAACCCTTCACGAGCAATGTCTATGGCATTTTTATCAAGGTCTGTAGCAAAAATCTGAAAAGAATAGCATACAGAGTGATTTAATTTTTCTATCGCCTCACTGAAAAGGATAGCGAGAGAGTAGGCTTCCTCACCGGTTGAGCATCCGGCTGACCATGCACGAAGCACCCCGCCTTCAGGCTTTGCGGCAAAGAGGAGCGGAATGGCATCAGCTTTCAGCTTTTCCCAGGCTGACGGGTCTCGGAAAAAACTGGTTACCCCTATGAGAAACTCATTGAAAAGAAACTCTGACTCAGTAATATTATCCTGCAGAAAACGGACATAGTCCTGGATCCTCTCAATATTGTGAATGCCCATGCGGCGTTCAATACGGCGGTACAGGGTACTTTTTTTGTACTGGGAAAAGTCGTGACCCGTCTGGCTTCTCAGAATGAGCATGATCTTTTCAAAGCTGCTCTTTGCTTTATCCTGCAGGGTTAGTCCGGAATTGAGGTTCAGGTGAGGACGATGGTGAAAAAAGTCGATAATTTTTCCCGGCAGTTCCCATACAGGGGCAATCACATCAGCCAGGCCGGCATTGATGGCACTGCGAGGCATACCGTCAAACTTGCTTGTCAGGGGGTCCTGTATAAAACAGCTCCCGCCTTTTTCCTTGATAGCCCTCAAGCCCAGAACACCATCTGAGCCCATGCCTGAAAGGATCACGCCGACGCTGAATTCCAGAAGGTCATCTGCAAGGGAACGAAAAAAATAATCAATCGGCAAACGCATCCCCCGCGGCTTGACAGGGTCTAAAAGATGCAATATGCCATGAAAGAGGGTTAGATCTTTGTTTGGTGGAATAATATAAACCTGGTTTTTTTTAACTGCCAGATCATCTGTTATCTGGCAGATGGGCATAAGGGTGAATCGCTGGAGCAGTTCAGCCATAATGCCTTTATGGGGCGGATCAAGATGCTGAACGATGATAAATGCCATATCGGATGAAGGAGGAACGTTTTTTACAAAAAGTTCCAGGGCTTCAAGTCCTCCGGCTGAAGCACCAATACCGATAATTGGAAAAGGTGGGCTTTTGCTTGTTTTACCCTCAACAGGTTCCGCCGGAAGGGCATCTTCAGGTAAAGATTTTTTTTTGCGTGTTTTCGGCTTTTCTTCCATTGCTGTGAACATGTTGGTATTTGCCGACCGGTCGACACGGAGGTCTTTTACAAAAAATAAATATACCGTAATTATCTTTTGCAAATCAAGCTTATGGTGTTAATACCAATAAATTCAGGTGGTCACAGGGGCAAAAAAGAGTGTAATTTTGTACATTTAATAGGTAGGATTTTTTTAATGTAACTTGCCACGGAGATATTTGCCATGAAAAAAAACACCGGTATCTGGATCGACCACAAAAAGGCAATTCTGGTTTCAATTCAAGGCGATCAAACGGTTGTCGGGCATTTGGAATCAGGCGCGGAAAGCCATCTCAAGCCCTCCGGCGGCTGGAAAGCAAGCGGAACTTCTGTTGCTCAGGCTGTATCGAATGAACATACCGTTGAAGAACGTCTGAAACATCAGTACCGTGCTTTTTATCAGGCAGTAATAAAACGTCTTGGCGATTCTGATCATATTGCAATTTTTGGAGCGGGCGAGGCAAAAGTTGAACTTGCTAAAGAAATCGCCAAAACAAGCGAACTGCACAAAAAAGTAACTGCTGTTGAAACCTGTGAACGACTGACAGAAAATCAGTTTGTAGCTAAAGTAAAAGCGTTTGCGTTTGCCTGAAAACGTGCACAAAAGGTTATAATAGTGGCTCTTATGGATTCAGTAAGGAACATTATTGTCGAAGGGGCTCGTAGTACTCCTGCAAGCTTGCAGAGGATTGAATTGATCGAACGCAAGGGAAAGGGACATCCCGATACCATCTGCGACTCGGTCATGGAGGCCGTCTGTATCAGCCTCTGCCGGGAGTACATGGCAGTGGCAGGGCGCATTCTGCATCATAATATCGACAAGGGATTGCTGGTTGCCGGCATAAGCGCAGTGAAACCGGGAGGTGGCACCATACTGGAACCGATGAAAATCATTTTCGGCGACAGGGCAACCTGTCATTATCGAGGCATCCGTATTCCTGTAGCCGAAATTGCTGAAGCGGCAGCTGCCGCGTGGCTGAAAGAAAACCTTCGTTTTGTTGACCCCTCTCTGCATGTTCTCTTCCAGAACGAAATCAGGCCGGGTTCAGCCGAGCTGACAGATCTGTTTGAGCGGCAGGTTATCGGAGCTAACGATACCTCAGTCGGCGTTGGTTATGCACCCCTCACTCCTGCGGAGTCCCTTGTGCTCAAAACCGAAAAGCATCTTAACTCCCCCGCTTTCAAATTGGCGTACCCGGAAACCGGCGAAGATGTGAAGGTGATGGGCTTCCGCGATGGCAGTACCCTTACCCTCACCATCGCCGTTGCTTTTGTTGACCGCTATATTCGCAACACCGCAATGTATTTTGAGCGCAAGGAGGCCGTTCAGGATTCGTTGCTGGCATTTGTTGCTGCAGAGTGCCATCCATTCGAAAAGGTTACCATTGAGCTCAATATGCTGGATGATCGCAGCCGTGGCGAGGGTGGCATCTACCTGACCGTGCTCGGAACTTCGGCAGAAGGGGCTGATGGGGGTGAAGTAGGAAGAGGCAACAGGGTGAACGGCCTTATTGCTTTCGGACGGCCGCTCAGTATGGAAGCTGCTGCCGGAAAAAACCCGGCGCGCCACGTTGGCAAAATCTATAATGTGCTGGCAAGGGAGACCGCCGCCCGCATCTACAGGGAGGTTAAGGGGATAGAGGAGGTTACACTCTTTCTTTGCAGTCAGATCGGCCGGCCTGTCGACCAGCCTCTGACAGCTTCAGCATGGATCATACCTGAACCGGGAGTCTCAATCGAAGAGATAAGGGAACCGGTTGCCGGAATCATTGATGCTGAACTGGCCGGGATCAGTCAATTTACGGAGCGTCTTGCCCGGGGCGAGTTCTCAGTCTGCTGAGCCGGGTTTTGGTAACATCCGGTTACAGCGTCGTACCATAAGTATCTCCTGCCTTTGCCACATTCAAAAAATACGTTAATCACGGTTTTTAATTTTTTTTATTCATTATAACTGGTGACGTTATAAACAAAAGATTCTTTCAAAAAAGGAAATTTTCCGTAAATTTTGAAACAATCAGGATTATAGTGGCAATCACGAATCGCCGCAAACAGGATACCATGCAATTGGATGCCAATAACAAGGAGATGCTAGAAAGCCTCAAGGTAAGTGAAAAGCAATTCAGAAGCATGTTTGAAGACCATTCTGCGGTCATGATTCTTTTTGATCCCGAAACCGGCTACATCGTTGAGGCCAACCGTGCGGCTATTACGTATTATGGGTGGCCGATTGAAACATTCCGCCAGATTCGTATACAGCAGATCAATACACTCCCTCCTGAACAGATACAGCTCGCCATTGCAAAAATCATATCCGGTGAGAAAAAAAACTTTATCTTTCGTCACCGCAGGGCAGACGGCTCGATCCGTGATGTGGAGATTTACAGCAATACCGTTGAGAGAATGGGCAAGGTCCTGCTCAATACCGTTGTTTATGACATCACTGAACGGATACATTACGAGATAACCAACGCATTCAACCTCTCTTTGATCCTTATGGAAGCAACCCATTCGATAGAGGAGTTGCTGCAAACAACCATTGATGAAGCCGAACTTCTGACAGAAAGCTCAATTGGTTTTTTCAACCTCATGGCTGAAGATGAAACATCTTTCACCATGCAGGTGTGGTCAACCAACGCCATCAAACAAAGCTCCAGGAGCATTCATAGTCATGATCAAGGCCTTGATAACGAAGGGTTATGGGTCGATGCTGTTCGAAATCGGAAAGCGGTAATTCATAATGATTATAACGCTATCCAGCATCACAAAGGGATGCCAGAGGGCCACCCCGAAGTAAGGCGTGAAGTGGTTATCCCGATCTTGCGCAACGACAAGGTCGTTGCCGTTCTCGGCGTTGCCAACAAGCTGAGCAACTACGACGAAAATAATATCAAATGGTTGGGTATCCTCGCCGATATTGCCTGGAATATTGTTGCCAAAAAAATTGCCGAGGATGAACAGAAAATACTACAGACCCAGAAGTATATCATGGAAAATCTGGCGATGCATGATTCGTTGACGGGCCTTCCAAATCGTCGTCTGCTGTCTGACCGGATAGGCCAGGTCATAGCCCAGAGTCAACGGAACAAGACGATGGCTGCTTTGATGATTTTTGATCTCGACAGATTCAAATTCTTTAACGATAACTTTGGTCATGGAGTTGGTGATTCATTGCTTCAGGAGGTGGCAATACGAGCGCTCCGAACCCTGCGGAGAAGCACTGATTCAATCGCTCGCCTTGGCGGCGATGAGTTTGTCGTCTTGCTGCCGCAAATTGCCTCGATTGCAAATGCTCTTGCAATTGCAGAAAAAATCCTGCATGTCATGACGGAACAGTTTGAGATTGAAGGTCATGCCATCAATATTTCATGCAGCATCGGTATCGCTCTTTATCCCGATCATGGCCTGAACGAACTGAAGTTGATGAAGCATGCCGATGATGCCATGTACCGGTCAAAGGATAAAGGGGGAAATTGCGTTACCGTTTTTGATGGCGAACGTTAACGAGTTCAATAAACAATTCGGCTTTTTATACGGATGCCTTTGCTGCAACAGAGGGAGTTTATCCGCGCTAACCAGTTAATGCAGACCCCCGACTCTTCACTATGAAACGTAACCCGCTCAACTGAACCGGTGAACCGTTCAGTCTGGGTGGCGCTGGTAGTAACGTTGTGAGGCGAGGAAAAATTATTCGCCATCAGGTTTAAGGCTTTCGCTTACCGCAAGCTTGAACTCTTTTGAGATTTTGAATGAGGGTACATTCTTGGGCTCAACCGTTACTTTCTCACCTGTTCTCGGGTTTCTTGCCTGGCGAAGATTTTTGTGACGGATATTGAACGAGCCGAACCCCCTTATCTCAATTCGCTTTCCGGCTTTGAGAGAATCAATGATGCTCTCAAACAGACTGTTAACCACTGATTCCGTTTCGTTTTTTGTCAGACCTGTCCGGTGGGCAATAACATTGACCAGATCAACTTTTGTGGTTGTAGTTCCCATGGTATGGAGGGTTAAAATTTTGGTTAATGGTCGTGACCTTACAATTTACAATTCTTTGTCTTGAGTCTCTTTAATTCATATCAATAATTTGCGATTTTCACCAGCTGATTTTTCCTTTTCAGACCGTTGTTCAGCAGTTAGCAGTGCCCTGCCTTTTGCGGTCAGGCGGTATCGCTGTAACCGGCTGTTTGGCTTTTCCTCAATCGTGTACTGGAGAAGGCCGGCATTTCTCAGTTGCGGCAATACTTTGCGCAGATTGCCACTCAATTGCTTGTGCCCGAGTGCAGCAGCTATCTCTGCTGATGAAAGAGGCACCAAAGAGCAAACCTCAAGAACACGCGAATAGACTTGTGCCCCGCTCAGCACCTTATCTTGTGCCTCGAATAGCAACTCAACTTGTGCTCCATACGACAATTCGCCACCATCCTTAACTTGTACCTTTACGTTATGCGCAGGGATGCTGGTTGTTAAATGAGCTGCCTTTCCTTTTTCAGTCAGGCGATATTTCTGGAGTCGGCTGTTGGGACTTTCAGGAATGGTATACTCAAGAAGGCCAGCATCCCTCAGTCTTGGCAATGCCTTACGCAGATTGCCACTCAGTTGCTTGTGCCCGAGTGCAACAGCTATCTCTGCTGATGAAAGAGGCGAGAAAAAACACACAGCAAGAATATGGGCTTCAACTTGTCCCTTTATTCGAGCATCATTTTGTGCTGCGCCCACCGCCGCTACTTGTGCTTCTTTGCTAGCCTCTTTCCGCGAAATGTCTTGTGCTTCTGTCATATTATTGACTTGTGCTACGCAACTTTCGTCTTGTGCCGGTTCACTAAAGAGAGTGGCTGATCCGGCCAAATAGACCGTGACCCTCATACGTGCGCCAATCTCCATAATCTGCGGTTCAGGCAATCCGAGAGCTTCGGCTTCATTGAAAATAGAGCAGATGCCGCTGCCCCAACTCCGGGAAAGGTTCAGTTCGCGAAAGACCCGGGCAATAACATGATTGCGGATTCTGGATGAGCCTTGTTTCATGGAGTCAAGGGTCATGCCTGCCAACAGAGTGCCGGGATTTTCAATTTCGATCCGGTCATCCAAAAAGGCGATCCGGATCGGGGCACCGCGCTGTGAGTAATCGGCATGCATCAGTGCGTTCATGACGGCCTCCCGCAAAATAGTGAGGGGAAGAGGTGCTTCCGGTCTCGCGTGCTTGCTGAAAAACTGCATGATACTTTCAACCGCCCGGGGGAGGTGGTCATGAATGTCGAGATGGTCGAATATGACCGATTTATCGGTTCCGGTGAATCGTCCGCATTGAACCCATGCATCGGAAAAGTGAAGTGCCCGCTCTTTGCCAAACAGCAGGATCGCTCCCTTGGTAGGCACCAGTCTTCGCTGGTAGGAGGTCAGGAGCTTGATGGTTACCAGTGCCTGTTCATCCAGCATCCAGTTATCGGCAAAAAATTTCTGGACAGCAACCAGATCAAGGTCATCTTTGCTCAATTCAGGCATAGGCATTTCATCAAACGAAATACCATCGGCAGACCGGCCGATTTCAGCGATCAATGCGTTATCAGCCTGGCGATTGGAGGTGCCAATACGGACATAGACGCCCTGTTCATGTCCTTCTGCTTTCAGGCAGTGCGGACGCAAGGCACTGACAAACACCTCGACGATCAGAAGTGTTGTATCGTTGACGGTAATCAGTTCTATATTAGGAACCAGATGAGGAGCTATGGAGTCGGCTATCAAGCTGCGAAGCCTCTCCTCTTCGTCAAGCGGAGCTTTCAGGCCAACAATCTGCCTCTTGTCACCCACACCAATGACCAGCCGACCACCCGCAGTATTGGCAAACGCTACCAGCGTTTGCATCAACAGTGTCGGTGATGCACTATCCCGTTTGAATTCCAGTGTTTTCCCTTCGGATTTCGAAATAATGCTTTTCAGAAATTCACTCATGGAAGCTCTCATTAATCGGGCAATCAAGCAGCTTGTTAAAAATTGTCTTCAACATCATCCCCGTTATTATTGAATAAAAGAGTTAACCGTATTGATCAAATAACGTTAAATATACAAATCTCTTGTGCTCTTTTATACGATTTCGTTCTGTCAGGTATTGCCGGAGCAGAATTTCAATCTCGTCGGACAAACGATATGCCGCAGTCTTGAAAAAAAGTTGTGAAAAGTTGAACTGAATCAAGTAAGGGTGTATTATATTATTTTGTTAGTCACTAGTTTGGCTAATGGTGTACGTTATTCATTTTCATTGCAACCTTACTTTAATTTATGACGATTTTACTCTTTTTTCGTGGCAATCAGCACATCGGAGTATCTTTACTGTTACCGGATATAATTATGAGCAATGGGTATTCTCGCAGGTTTCTTTTCGATTTATAATGGGCGGCTGTTGAGCAATGAACCCGTAAGGTATTTTACTCTGCAGAGACGATGAATGGTGTTGTCACTATTAAACAAAATGTTAACAGGAGAGCGGACAATGAAAAAAAATATCTTGCTTGCTGCGGGAATTGCAGGAATGTTTTTTGCGAATACACCGGTCGTCGCCAAAGCAGAAGTTGGCATCCGTATCGGGGTTGGAGATAGAGACAGAGGGGACAGGGAGAGAGGAGACCGGCACGGAGGAGATCGGCATAGAGGCAGAATGGATTTTGTGATCGATACCCGGCCGGAATTTATCTATCTGCCTGAGCGTGGATTTTACGTATCCGTCAGGGGCCCTCATGATGTCATTTATTACGGAAACCGCTATTACCTGTATCGTGGCGGTGACTGGTACGTTTCATGGGATTTCCGTGGACCATGGGAGTTGGTCATGGATTACGAGTTGCCCTACAAGTTAAGAAGGCATAGCCGTGACATTTGGCGTTATCGTGATGTGGAGTATGGCCGCCATGATCGCGGATACTGGGAAGAGAGGGGCAGGCGCTATGATCACGGGCCAAGAGATGACAGAGGTCCGCGAGGAGACGGCGGGGACGGCGACAGAAGAGATGGACACAGGGATGGCGACGGCAGGGATGGAAGATAGAATGGAAAAACAACCTTGTAAAATGGAGAAAGCAATGAGAAAAAAAATCTGGCTGATTGCCGGAATTGCCGGAATGCTGCTTGGTATGCCGCAAAGTACTGTTCAGGCAGAATACAGGGGCGATCGTTATGAGGAGAGAGGGCCGCGACATGACTACGAGTATAGCCGATATCATCGTCATCACAGGCCACGGTATGATGACCGGATTTGGATTGAACGCGAAGATAGACGCCGGCGCTGGCGTGAGGAAGAGAGACGCCGTCATCATCACCACCATGATCATCGCAGCGGCGTGTATATAAGGCTGTAACAGGCTGTTGGTTTGATAAACAGAAAGAGGGAACTGATAACATAACTTCAGTTCCCTCTTTTGTGTTGTTGGCCTAAAGACTAAAGATTCAAATCAGTTCCTTCTGCCGCCATCATTTGAGCGTCTGTCGTCAGGGTTGTTCTGGCTGTTGTTGTGCTGATCCTGGAAGTTGTTTTGATCGCGAGAATCCCTCCTCCCGAAGTTTTTGTCATGATTATTCCTGCCTTCATAACGGCGATACTCGACATCACGGAAACTTCTTATCTCTTCCCAACGATGACGTCTGATTTGACGGGGAAGCCTTCCCTCCCGGACAAGAATCCACGGTCCGCGAAAATTGTCGGAAACGTACCAGCAAGCATTATGATTGACATAGTAGCGACCATCAAACCTGACAATATCCTGAGGACTCCCTACCGATACGGAAAAGCCAAGACTCGGTACATTGATAAAATTCGTACGGTTATCAAAGACAAAAGAGGGTGGACGGTCTCCCCTTTCGCCAATACGAATATTTACTGCAGCTTGAGCAGCAGGACTTCCAAAAAGCATTCCTGCAATCCCTGCAGCTATCCAGATCTGTTTTTTCATGGTGTTTCTCCCGGTGTTATGATGTTGTTTAAGATAAGGACAGGTCGGCGATTGACGTTTTTTTAGTCCGCTTATTTCCGGCCCCTATAACATCCGACGATCTTTTTTCCCTTTTCCTGCACACAAATCTTCAGAAGTTAAAACCAGAATTCCTTGTTGTTTTTTTTCTGACAGCCGAACAAAAAACATCTTCATTCGCCCAGATTTCAACACTCTTTTTTGCCCTGGTGATACCGGTATAGAGCAGTTCCCTGGTGAGGATTTCGCTGTCAGCCGGCGGCAGAATCATCAGTACCCGATCAAATTCAGAGCCCTGGCTTTTATGGATGGTTATGGCAAAGGCTGTTTCATGCAAAGGCAGACGTTCCGGCGCTATGCTGCGAACTCCGCCATCAGGCGCAGCAAAAAAGACTCTGAGCACCCCCCCCTGTTCAGGATCAGGAAAAAGTATACCGGTGTCGCCATTAAAGAGCCGCATTGCGTAGTTGTTGACGGTGATCAGAACAGGACGGCCACGGTAAAAGGGGCTGGCAGGCCGGATCAAACCCTTTCGGGCAAGGATGCTCTCGACGGTATGGTTAAGACCACTAACCCCATAGGGGCCTTCACGGAGGGCACAGAGTACCCTGAACCGGTCAAACAGCTCAAGTGCCTCTGAGGCTGAGGCGGCATGGAGATAGCTTTGATATCCTTCGACCACTTTGTTTATCAGGGAGTTCTGCAGCTCTTCGCGGGCTGGCAATTTTTGCCAGATGATATCGTCCGCACTGCTTTTCAGGAGCTCAAGGGATTCTTTTTCAAAACCGCCATTAACCGCACGGCTGACGTCAGCAATACCGCTTCCCGGCTGAAAGCGGTAGTTTTTTTCAAGCATGACCAGCGAACTGCCCAATGGTGAATGAGGGCTCTCAGCTCCGGCCTTGCAGATATCGCCAAGAACCGACCCCGCTTCAACCGAGGCAAGCTGATCGCGATCACCAAGAAGAATAAGACGGGCAGCAGGTTTGAGCGCTGTTACCAGGAGGCTCATCAGCGGCAGAGCAACCATAGAGGCTTCGTCAATAATAACGGTATCATAAGGGAGCGGATTTCGGGCCGAATAGCGGAAACGGGTTGATCCCGAGAGCGTGCCCAGAAGACGATGAATCGTGACAACATCGTCCGGAATTGCTGACCTGACTTCATCTGAACAGTCGAGGGTGTGCTTGATATTGTTTATGGATGTTTTCAGCCGTGCGGCGGCCTTTCCTGTCGGAGCGGCCATAGCTATCCGCTGTTTCCGACCTATATCCTGCTCGAGCAGCAAGGCAAGAATACGCACAACCGTCGAGGTCTTGCCTGTTCCCGGACCGCCGGAAATAACGCAGAACTGCCTGTGCATGCCAACAACGGCCGCATCCTTCTGACGGTCACTCTTGCTATCGGCGCTTTCCGGAAAGAGTCTGGCAAGACCATCACGCAGTACCGCTTCATCAATGTTGTTGAACGCAGTACCTGCTTTTTGAAGAAGTATCCTGCCCAGCTCCTGCTCGTAACGCCAGTAACGGTAGAGGTAAAGACGGCCGGAAGCATCCAGAACCAGGGGACGAAGCGGACCGCCCGGAAAACTGACGACCGTGCTCCTCTTCAGGAGTTCCACCAGTACATCAAACCGGGACAGAAGAAACGTCCGGTTATCAGCCATGACGGTCTGACCCTCAATATCGGCAAGGTTAAGGCAGATATGACCCTTGCCAACGGCACTGCTTGCAAGGGAAACAAGAAGAGGAAAAAGATCGCCGAGCGTGCCGGCAACAGGAGACTGCCGGCAGATAAATGCCGCAAAATGGCGGTCAATAGCCCGCTCCTGATACTCAATGGTCATAGATTACCCCTCTCATGCTCTATCAAGATGTGTGTCAATGCGTCAATCAGCTCCACCGGAGGAAGATCGCGGAAAAAACCGTTGCTCTCCCCATGCTCCCTGTTCACTCCCCGCAGAAAAACATAGATGACTCCGCCAAAATGGCTGCCGTAACGGTAATTTTTAACCCTCAGCGAAAGGTAGCGGTTGAGCGCTACGGAATACAACAGGTACTGAAGCGGGTAGAGGTTTTTCTGCATGGCCTGCATCATGGCATCCTGCCCGTAATCGTAAAGGGTGTTGCCCAGATGGTTTGATTTCCAGTCAAGCAGATAGTAGCGCCCGCCCTGCTCGAAAACCATATCCATGAACCCCATGAGCATACCCTTGACCGGCTTGAACTGCAGCGAGTCAGCCAGTTGGGCCAGGTCAACCCCGCCGGGAAGCAATCCCTGACGGGCAAGAAGCTCGCCAAGAAGAGCGGACGTGACAAACCGGAGAGGAAAGAAAAATTCCAGCTCGGTGATCCAGCTTTTTGCATCAAGAGCGCCAAGCGTAAAGGCTCCGCTGAGGGATGAAAGAGAAGTGCCAAGCACGTTATGAACCATAGCGGTGATGTGCGGCAGCCAGTCAGGATGATAGTTATAGCGTTCAAGCCCTTTTTCGGCAAGCTCACGAACTTTCATTTCAAAGGGAGAGGAAAAGTCAAGCTTTTCGAAGATGCCATGCATGAAAATGCCGGCTTGCGCTCCCCTCGGGAAGGTGAAGATGCTCTTTTCGCCACTGCCAATACTCCCTAAAGCAATGAGTTCCCCGCTCTCTCTCTCCGGCTCATCGCGGTCGGGCAGTTCGGTACTCTTCTGTTCATGGCGGCTGAAAGAAGTGAAGCTTGATACCCGCCAACTGGTGTCGATGGTTCTGTTGAAGATACGCGGCAAAATGGATTCACTGCCTGCAGCGGTACTCTTGCGGGCGATTCCCTCCATGTTCTGAACAGCCTCCCGTGTTATCATGCTGAAAGCGATAGAACCTCCGGAACATGCAGCAAGCGACTGCAGATCCCCGGCCATTATCGCACTGGTCATGGCCTTTGATTCTGCTGCAAGAGCAGCAGCCTGGTTTTCTGCCGCCCTTGTTTCACTGGATGCGTGAAGGAGGTAGTTGATCGGTGAACTTTCAGACCGGGTTTTTCCGCTGAACAGATAGCAGCGATACTTTGCCCTGGTCAGCGCCACATACAGCAGCCTGAGGCTTTCGGCCAGCGACTCCCTGTCAGCAAGCAACCGGTGGCGCTGCATGTCGGGAGAACCGAAATCCTTCACAAGCTTGCCCGCTTCATCATGAAACATGACTACACTCCCTTTGCTGTTGCTGCCTCCCCAGAGAAAGGGGCAGAAGACAACAGGGTATTCAAGTCCCTTGCTGACATGAACCGTAACGATTTTTACGGCTGCATCATCCGTTTCAAGACGGATCTGGTACTCTTCGGCCTCATCTGCCGACCCGATCCGCTGGCTGAACCAGTCAACCAGCCCCTCCATTCCCGTTCCCTGCTCATGTTCCTGGCGGTGCAGCAACTCAAAACAGTGCAGCACATTGGTCAGTCTGCGCTCTCCCGATGCATCAGGATAACTGAGCAGACGCCCGCGAACCCTTTCGCGTGCCATCAGCTCCCGGCTCATCACCATAGATCCCCGTTCACGCCAGAGGTCATGATAAGAGCGAAACTCTCGGAGGCACTCCGTCCAGGACTCTTCATCATCCATCAAACCGGCAATATCGTTGCCTGACCGGCCAAGCATATCGGTTACAAGCGCTGCCCGGACCTTTGGCTCATTGCCAGGGTCTGCAAGGGCAGAAAGCAGGATGCGCACCTCTTCAGCCTCCCTTGATGCAAAAATGCTGCGGTCACTCCGCATGACCCCGGCAATCCCCTTTGCCCGCAAGGCATTGAGCATCATGGCAGCCTGACGGTGCGTGCGCACAATAACGGCAATATCACCGGCTGTGACGGGCTTGCCGCCGAAAGTGGCCTGACCGTCCTGCAGGAGCCGGGCAATTTCACCGGCCACGGCAACTGATGCCAGAGTGCTGGCGTCGTCAACGGTCAACATGCCGCTCTTGTCATCGCCGGAATCCATCAGCCAGAGCTGCATCGGCGCGACGTCACCCACGGACTCCCCTGTGTGGTTCAGCTCCCGTTTCCCCGCCGCAAGGGGGTGGTAGACAATCTCATCATAGACAAACGGCTTCCTTGCATGGTCGAAGAGGGTGTTGAAAGCCTGAAGCAGCAGCGGAGCAGAACGCCAGTTATCCGTCAGGGTAAAGCATCGCTCTTGGGGCACATCGCGAGCCGCACGCATGTAGGCAAAAATATCCGCACCACGGAAACTGTAGATCGCCTGTTTGGGATCGCCGATCAAAAAAAGCGGAGCGTCTGAATCGGCATAGATTTTCCTGAAAATTTCATACTGCACCGGGTCGGTATCCTGAAACTCGTCGATGAGCGCCGCAGAGTACTTTTTTCTGAGGATTCCGGCAAGCACCTCCCCGCCGCTTCCCGATACCAGTGCACAATAAAGATCTTCAAGCAGGTCATCGAAAAAGCGGATATTTCCGGCCCGCTTGCGCAGAGGCAGATTATCCTGATAAAAGCGAAAAAGTTCAGCCTGGAGGCCGAGAAAGCGGTTCTTTGCGAAATCATGGAGTGTCTGGCAGCTCCCGAACAAAGGATGAACGGGTGGCGTGTTTTTTGCTTTGGTACCATCACTGATGCCGGTCACAGTAAACTTCTCAAACCCGTCGAAAAGATCAAAAGGATTGTTGCCAGCAACGAAAGCTTCCATGCTTGCAAAAAGAGGATCAAGGAGATCTTTGCGGTAGGTATCCTGCGAGCGCTTCAGCCCCTTGTCCGTTGTCAGGAGCTGCGTAATAGCCTCCCGGTCAGTTTCCCAGGTTGCGCATATCTCTGCGTAAGCGGCAGCACACTTCCTCTCGAGCACAGCAATCTCTTCGTCACTGTATGCCGGAATAACCTCAACCCCTTTACCGGCATGAAGGTTCTTCAGCAGCGACATGAAGGTTTCGGGAGAGTGGCGGTTGCGCAGGGCATAGCCGAGGAGCGGCGCCGGATCCCTGAAAAAGTGCATTCTCCAGAAATCGTCCACAATGTCCTGAAGCAGATCACTCTGGTCAGTAACCAGTTCGGTATCATAGAGGGAGCCACTCTCAAAAGCGTTGTCCTGCAGCGCCCGAAGGCAGAAGCCGTGAATGGTGAAAATCGAAGCGGTATCAAAAGCGCCAAGGGCTTGCTCAAGGAGATCCCTGACGTTTTTCAGGCCAGCAATGGCGGCATTCTCATAGAGCGCTTCAAGGAATGCATCGCTGGTACCACACCCTTCCATCACTTCAAGAGCCTCACGGATACGGCTGCGGATTCTGGTGCGAAGCTCCTGTGTTGCCGCTTCGGTATAGGTTACCACAAGAATCTGTTCGGGAAGGAGCTCTTTTTCCAGAAGCAGACGAAGGTAAAGCGAAGCTATGGCATAGGTCTTCCCCGTCCCGGCACTGGCCTCAATCAGATTGATGCCGGAGAGTTCAACGGTTGCGTGGTTGAATTGGTTCATTGCGGATCCTTCCTTTCGGAATCGATCATCGGCCTGAGCAGTTCGACAGCAAGGGAGCAGAACTCCTCATCAAAGGGTTCAGAAGAACCAAAGCAGCGACTGACGGCCGGATCGGAGCCTTCGCCAGGGCGATTATTGAAGCTGTCGTCCCGCCACTCCTTGCGGGCGGCATCAAGATTTTCTTTTGCGGCATAGGCCATTGATGAACGCGGAAAGAAGCGCAGCGGCATGGAAAGACCCTGCCAGTAATGCTTCAGAAGATGCTCCAGATGGCTGGCAGCACAAGCCACCGGCGCAAAATTCTTTGTGTCGTCAACCATGACAAGGCAACTCTCTTTTGGGTAGCCCGGTTGCTCTGCCGAGTTGAGAACGAGGTGTTCTATCCAGCCTCTCATCTGATCTTTCATCTTCAGCTTTGCACAGCGATAGTGCAGCAGACCTTGCGGCCACACCCGTGAAAGCTGGCCGGTCAGACGGAACTCGCCGAGTTGCAGATCTATTTCAAGAGGAGCAAGAGGAGCTTTGCTGAAGCTTTTTTCCTGCACTGTTGCAGCAAACTCCCGTACCTCATCAAGGATTTTGCGGAAAAGCAGCTCCCCGTGCAGTTCAGGGGGAAGCAAACCCCGACTCCGATATAGCGGAAGCAGTTCGCTGCTCTCACCTCCTTCAAGCACAACCTCCAGCAGCTCCTGCTTCAGGCTGTACAATTCGAGTCCCTGAACGGCAAAGGGCTCACGATCCTCAAGCGGCTCCACCATGCCTTCGAGGCGTATGCCGAGACGCTGTTCAAGAAAAAAGCCGGCAGGGTTATCGTAAAAACGCAACAGCCGATCGAGCGAAACCGTTTTCCACTCCACGGGCGGTTCATCAAGAGGAGCGCTCATAAAGGGACAGGATGAAACTGACGGGCGCTCTTTTTCTACCAGTGCATTAAAGTTTTCAGCCGAATAGCTGAAGAGCGGAGAGCTTGCAGAAAAATAAGCCCGATTAAACGCCTGCAGGCGGTGTCGCACGACCAGATGTTTCTCAACAGCATTTCCATCAGGCAGAGCAAAGCCCCTGCGGACAGCATCGAGCAGTTCACTCACCAGCACTGACGGCGGCAGTTCGCTGTTGTCTTTGATGCTTTGGCCGACATAGCTGATATAGAGCAGATCGCGGGCTGAAATGATTGACTCAAGAAACATGTACCGGTCTTCATTGCGAGTTGAACGGTCGCCCTTCTGCGGTGCACGTGCAATAAGATCGAATCCCGGAGCGCGGCTCTGGCGGGGAAAGGCGCTGTCGTTCATGCCGATCAGGACAACAACCCTGAACGGAATGCTCCGCATGGGAAGCATGGAGCAAAAGGTGATCCCGCCCGTCATGAAGCCAAGCCCCTGCTCCTGCTGCTCAAGACGAGATCTCAGCCAGGAGAGCATCACCGCAGGTGTTACCACTCCGGTGTATTCCGCCATAGTGACAACATCGCCAAGCTTTTCAGCAAGTGCGGCTATTGCAGCAAACTCCCGCTCTGAGCTGCTGGAGGGGACAATAAAGTCCGCCAGCAATGCCTGAAACTGGATACGCCACTCGTCTAGTGGGCGGGATCGCCCAATACTTTTGACAAAGCTTTCGACGGCCGTAATGAACCCAGCAAACTTGCCAAGGGTTTCCGGAGCAGAGCCGGTGAGATCGTCATAAGGCAGTATGCCGTTAAAGAGCTGATTTTCGTCCGGCATGGCATAGCCAAGCATGAGCCGGTCGAGCCCCGCCTTCCAGGAGTTTTGGCGGTATCCGGGCAAATTCCTCGCCGTACGGTCACTCTCATCCATTCCCCATCGAATGCCGGTATTTTCAATCCATGCACGGATAATATCAAGTTCGTCACTCTCCAGCAAAAAACGACGGCTCACCGGAGGGGATGCAAGCAGGTCAAAGAGCTCGGATGCGCCAAGGCTGCTGCCTGAGAGAGCAAGCAACTTCAGCACCGCTGAGGCAATCTCCCCCTCATTGATCGTGCGCCGGTCAGCAATGGAGTAGTGAATAGCCGAAGCGCCATCTCCACCGGCACTCCCCGCCCCGAAAACACTGGCGATAAAGGGCGAGTAGCTCTCAATTTCCGGAGTCATCACCACAATATCCCTCGGGCTCAGCTCTGGGTACTCCTCAAGCATGGCGAGGATGTTGTCGTAAAGCACCTCGATTTCACGAAGCGGGCTGTGACAGGAGTGAATCCTCACCGAGCGATCAAGAGGATCAAGAGGGCGCAACTCACCCTCCTCGCCGGTGCCCGCAAGGTTCAGAATATCGGACTGCAGGGCATGAAGCAGGCACTTCTCACCCGGATCGTCATAGCGCTCCTCCTGATGTAAGGCGCTGTCGCTCAGGTCGATAATCATGTCGGAAAAATCACGACCGATACGCCCGAGCGAAGCAAGCAGCGGATTGCCTTCAGTACGCATTGCACGCTCCTCCTCCGAAAGGCGGACAGTTGCCTTTTTGGAGAGAATATCCCCCCAATATTCACGGGTCGGACTCAGAAGAAAAAGGTTCACCTCCGTCGCTCTGGCAACCGCCGAGAGCATATCGAGATGGAACTTCGGGAGGTAGGAGATGCCGAAGAGGGTGATCCGCTCAGCAATATCCTTCACGCCCGGTAACGCAGGGCTCAACTGCCGGCAGAAGAGCTCCTTCAGCCGTCCCCGGTGTGATCCCTCTCCATCTGCAAGCTTTCGCCAAAGGATCGGCTGCCACTCATCTCCTGTTGGCTGCTGCTCCCACGCCTCCCAGCCGGAGAGCATCTCCGAGCGATAGAGCGTGTACTGGTCGAAGGTATCAGCAATTTTTTCGGATAACTGGAAAAGCTTGAGCCCGTCAGGATCATCGGCCAGATAGTGGCGCAAGGTGCCAAAAGGCTCACTCTTGAGCAGATCCGGCAGAAGTCGCATGATCTTCCAGCTCATCACCTCCGGCGCAAAGGAGGCGCCCTCCGGAGTTGCAGGCAAGAGCTGTTCGAAGAGCTTTTTAACCATAGCGTTCGGAAAAGGATAATCCCCGTTAGCCCAGACGCCAAAACGCGACGCCAGCTCCATTGAGAGCCAGCGCTGTATTCCGCGGCTCTGCACCACAATCACCTCCTGGGCGAATGGCAAATCCAGCGGCTTGCTAAGCGTAGAGGCGAGGGTATCAACCAGAACTTCCATCCGGTTGCTGGTGTAGAGGTTAAGTGGCATAGGGCAAATATATGATAATCGTTAATATACCTTGCCTCTTACAATTAAGATTACCTTACAGTAGCACATCAGGAACTGCGATTTTCCCGAAACCCCGACCGTCATCAAGATGCTGGCCAGTAACGCTGGGCTCACGTCCTGCACAAGGCTGGAAAAACAGACGTGGCACGAAGCCTGGTGCTGTTTGGTATAAGAGTTTTATATTGACAAAAAGATAGATCATACTCCCCCTTTGCCTTCAATTTCTACACGTGGAACATTGGAGGTTTTTTGTGTTCTGTCGGCAGCAATACGGCTTTGCCAACACCAAGACGCTTAATACACCCCCCCACTTCCAAAGGCACACAGGCTTAACCAGTTCTGCTCTCTTCCTCAGTTCAATCTCATCCTTCTGTACGCAAATAATTACGGCAACGACACGTTTGCAGACCGAACCCATAACGCAAGAGGAGATATAAATATATTTTGTATTCATTCACACAATATAGATTGCATTCATAATACATAGTATACAACACAACGATATACATATCATTATTCACATCAATAAATAATTACAACACGCGAACCAGATCACATTCGAATCACATTAAATGCAATATAAATATACACTTATCCGAGTGTAAATCATTATTCTGGAGGCAACGATTTCTCAGGATTTTGGGTATTTTGGAAGAGTCCAATATTACTTATTTATAGCTTTCAGTAGTAAATGAAAGCTTACAACACGACAAAACACAGAGTTCAAGCAGAAGAATTCCCTGATTTTAACTCGGGGAGCACAGTTAGTCGCCCCTTGCCATAATACTTCAACTGATGACTATGCGCTCCGGGTTGGCACTGTCAAGCTTATAAAGCAGTCTATACATCTTTCATTCAGTACATATTGTTTTATTTATACAAGTATAGATATCAAACAAGCAATTTCTCTAACATCAATTCAACAAAAGGAACAATTCTTCTTAACAAAAGCGGAAACATCCCCCGCATTTCGCTGAAGCTTGAACATGCAAGCTTCCTTACGGGAAAACACAAGCAAACTTTCCGAAGAGAACACAAAGAGCCGACTCATACGTGAACCAGATTAAAATAATTGAATAGTCCGGAGTGATATCGGCAAGTTCCTGCGAAAAAGTTATCACGAGAAATCTTCACTTCATCACATCATTTCTGATACGGTATCGGAAATCTTCCCGAATAACGGCAAATCTGTTGTTGCCTGAAAAAGGAAAACAGCGACTTAAGACCGTATAGAGAAACTTTATATACTTTTATCTCAATAGCTTATCGGATATGATTGCAATATATTTTGTATTCTATATTACAAGTAATTAAATCATCCATATGTATTGTAATATTTACAGATTAATGGATTTAAGTCAATAGGAAGTGTTATTTTGTGTGATCAGTGTATTGCAATATTGGTATAATGATGTTATGTTATGAATATTACATTCCCGCTTTCATTCAGGAACACAATCCTTCATGACACCATGAAAATAATTGCCATGATATCGCAGAAAGGCGGGGCAGGCAAAACAACACTTGCAATCAATCTTGCTGTTGCGGCTGAGAGCCGCGGACATTCGTGTGTTGTTATTGATATCGACCCTCAGGGCAGCGCGATGGGGTGGCAAGACACCCGCAAAAAAGAGAGTCCTGTCGTTATTTCAGCACAACCGGTACGCATTAATGCAATCCTTGAGACCGCCCGTGAACATGGAGCTGATCTTGTTATTATCGATACAGCTCCTCACTCAGATTCCGCAGCACTGCAAGTCGCCAGAGTTGCAGATTTAGTGATTATTCCCTGCAAGCCCTCGATTCTTGATCTTCGTGCTATTGCGACTTCGGTCGATATTGCTGCCATGGCAAAAAAACCGGCCGTTGCCATTCTGAATTCAGTTCCCCCTAGAGGATCACTTACCGATGAGGCTCTCGAGGCAATAAAATGTTATAATCTGGAAATAATTCCGGAATATTTAGGCCAACGAGCCGCTTTTGTACACTCTTTAACGGTTGGACTGGCCGCCATTGAATATGAGCCTTCAGGAAAAGCTGCCCGGGAGGTAGAGAGAATTTATGAGTGGATTTGCCGCTATATCGGTATTAAAAAATAATTTATAGGGAACGGAGAATATACTATGCAAAAAAAAACAAGCCTTGCATCAGCATTGCGCCAGTCATCAGATAGCCAAAAAGAGGGTGCTAAGGCTGACAAAGCTGCTATGCAACAGACTGAGAAAACACGTACGGCTTCACCAACACCGTCAAACCGACTGGGGAAAAAGTCTATCACGGGCTGGTTTGATGCCGATGTCCTGAAGCAGCTGAAAATGATCGGTCTGGACAAGGATATGTCCATTCAGCAAATGGTTGGGGAGGCGCTGAACGACTTTTTCGCAAAAAACGGAAAGCCACAGATTGCCCGTTAACGTCACCGGTCAGTTTACAGACAAATAAAGATGTCTATCGGAAAGCATTTCAGGGACTTGGTTGTTTTATTAACGCTGATTCTTACTGCCCGCCCCGAATCTTATGGATAAAGACTTTCCCCGCAAACTCCGGCTTCCCTGCCACTTCCACAATCTTATGATGGTGCGTAAAGAGAATCACCTGGCTCTTTATTCCCAGTTCACTCAGCGCTCTGATGGTTGCCTGTGAGCGTTGATCGTCAAAGTTGATCAGTATATCGTCTACAATAAATGGCATGGGCTCGCTTGACTCTGTGCGCCATTCGAGGGTTGCGAGGCGCAGGGCAAGATAGAGCTGGTCGCGGGTGCCGGAACTCATGGCATCAACCTGCAGCCAGCTTCCGTTTGGTCGCACACCGGCCAGAACCAGTTTGCCATGCTCGTCACTGTCGGTACGCAGGCCGGTAAAGGAGCCTATGGTCAGCTCGGTGAAATAACGGGAGGCAATTTTCAGGACCGGCGCCTCGTTTTCCTGACGATATCGCTCGGTTTCGTCACGGAGCATTGTTGCTGCAAGCTTGATGCGGATATAGCGGTCGGTCAAACGGCGGACTTTTGTGAGAGAGTGCTGCAGGGCTTCGGCCAGTTCAGCTGCCTTGCTGCCGCCATTTATCCGTTCAAGCTCATTTTTTTTTCGGCCTATGCTTTCTGTCAACTGATTGATTTCCGGATTAAGCTGGCTAACAATCTCCTTGTTCAGGATGTCGATACGGCCGGGAAGTTCATCAGGATTGACCGATTCGGCCTGAAGCTCAAGATCGACAAGGGTTGTACCCGCCGCAATACGGGAGAGATTCCTCTCCACTTCCTGTTGCCGCTGTTTGAGCATAGTCCATGTCTCAGAACGCTGCTCAGCCGCTATCAGATCCTCACGGGTGCAGCAATCGGCTGACTCACGCATTGCCGCAAGTTCAGCTTCGCAGCTCCGCACATCGGTTTGCGTAGTGACCAGTGCTTTTTCAAGCAGCTCCAGCTCTTCACCCTCCCGCAGCAAAATGGCTTGTTCCTGACTGGCACGACCAAGGCGGAGTTTAAGTTCGGTGATGGCCGGATGGGCTTCAATACCTGCAAGATCCGGGGCAATTTGCTGAACAAGTCGATCGACATCCGCTTCAAACTCGTTTATATCCCGGTCAATTCCCTCTATCCGTTTGCGAAAATCATCAGCCTCCTTCAGCTTCTCAAAACAGGCTTGAAGCGTCTCCATGAAATCAAGCGCCTCTGAGGGAAGTGTCTTGCCATCAAGCCCAAGAGGCGTCATCGCATTGCTCCACTCTGCCTGCCACTCCTTCAGCTCATTCTCGGCCCGGTTCCTCTTCTCCAGGGCATTTTCAAGCGTTCTTTGGCCGTCACGAAGTTTGCTCGCTATCGCTTCCCGCTTTTTCTGGACAGTTTCCATGCTGTTCCAGAGAGCTCTGGCATAGTCAAGAGGCTCGTGCAGCGCCAATCCTGTGAAGCTCTTGTCTGCACCTGCCGCAGCAATTTCTTTGAGGAGACTTCCCTGCAACTCTGTGCGGTATGTCATCTTTTCATCGAGCTCTCTCTGGCTCTTTTCAAGTTCCCTGACCTGAATGCGCAGATTTTCAAAGGAGCCAAGCCAGGCGATCATCTCACGGGGAGAGAGCGGTATAATGCCCATTGTTGCCCATTGTTGCTGCCATCGGCGGTAGAAATCTGCGATGGCTCCGTCAGCAGTTGCCTTTTTGTCATGAAGTACCGCAAGCCGCTTCTCGCATTTTTCCGTATCAGCTTTCAATGATGCATATTTCTCGACAAGCTCCGCCTCACGATAAAGTCGATCCGCGATCTGGTCAGCCAAACCGACCATCTGCTCATAAGCTTCCGGAAGCGGGTACCGGGAGTCGTAGTTGCGGCTCTCTTCAGCCACATCCTCCTGACCGATCCATTGACGGCGCAAAAGCTGCCACCCCTGCTCCCGCCTGCTTCTGTTCTTTGCCAATTCTTCCTCACTGGGAACGTCAAAGGCAAATGCAAGCTTTTGGATTTTTTCTGCTGCAAGAACCAACTGCTTTTCAAGTTCCTCCTGCTCTGCCTGAAGTTGCCGTTTATGGTCAGTCAAAGCACGGAACTCCTCGTCAAACAGGTTGACGGTTTCCGCAAGAGGAAGCGGAAGATGGAGGACGAGTTCCAGTGACCCTTTCCACAGTCCGAGCCGATTCAATGCCGCGATACATTCTCGCTGGCAACTCTGCCGTTCATGCTCAAGACTCATGATCTGGGTGTCGATATCACCAGCCCTTTCAGCCGCAAGCAGTGCCCGCGGAAGCTGACCGGTTTCAGCAACAGGCGGGAGTTGCTGCCGTTCAGATTCAACTTTTTCAAGCACTTTTTCAATCTCCTGCAACTGAAGTTGTGCGTTCCGCGTCCCCTGCTGAAGTGCTTCATGGCGGGAAGCAAGATCCAGCATCGTTCTACGCTTTGAAAGTCCGGGACGAAGACGATCACTATCATTGATGCTCAATTCAGGCTTGATCTGCTTGAGAAGATCC
Source organism: uncultured Chlorobiaceae bacterium (assembly GCA_903820085.1). Classification (GTDB taxonomy): domain Bacteria; phylum Bacteroidota; class Chlorobiia; order Chlorobiales; family Chlorobiaceae; genus Chlorobium. The sequence continues at coordinate 239,267 of CAIJGA010000021.1, read as the reverse complement.
GCTGCCGCAGTGCGTGCGCCGATGCGCTGCCCGTCACGCTGCGGACGGTCACTTTTTCCTTTCCGATACTCGCCGAGCCGCTGATGCAAATCCTCTATCGTGGCGGCTTCATCAAGCAGCCTCTGATTGAGTGAGTGCCCGGCCATTTTTTCCCGGAGAGTTTGAAGCCGTGCCGTTACCTGCTCAAAGTGGATGCGTGCCTCTCTCTCCTGCTGTTCAAGGGTACCCCGGCGCTCGCTGAAATCAGCAGGTAGAGGTGTGACCTCGCCCAGTTCAGCCAGTTGCAGCAACAGGTTTTTACGATCTGAAAGATCAGGCAACGCCTGGTGCAAACGTTCATACTTGCTTTTCTCCGTCTCCAGTTGCTGCTTTCTCTTCTGTATCTCTGTCAGCTTCTTTTGCGCCTCGTCGAGATCCTGCTGATGCTCCTCCCATTCACGGCCCGAAAGGGTTACCTCTTTCGATTGCCTCTGCAACTCCTTGTGGTAAGCCAAAGCCTCATTGATCAATCTGCTTGAGCCCTGTGGCCTGAAAAGACTATCCCCTTCCCGTTCAAGCCCGTCAATGACCGGTTTCAGAGAGGCAAGCCCGGCACCGGCAGCAAAGAGTGCCTTGCCTACCTCTCCCTGCTGGTCCAAAACGCCTTGCCCTCCCATGACCAGCATTTCATGATTAATGCCGTACAGCGCAAGAAAAAGTTCTTTTTCAACGCCATGCAAATACGGTATCAGGGCTGATGGCTCAAGCGGATTGTCCTGCTGGTCAAAGAGATCTTTCACACTTCGTTTCCGGCGGAAAAATGCAAGTTCCTTACCGTTATCACCCTGCAAGCAGCCGCCCACCAGAAGCTGCTGGTTCTGATGGCGAAAATTATCCGCAGTACGTATGGGAAAACCAAAAAAGAGGGCCTGAAGCGCTCTCATGGCACTGCTTTTGCCTGCCTCATTTGGCCCATAAACAATATGGAGACCTGGAAGAGGAGAGGAGAAATCAAGAATATCACCGGAAAAAGGGCCAAACGCTTTCAGCTCAAGCCGTTTAATTTTCATGACGTACTCCCTGTCCTATCTTTGCCATCAGCAACTCCTTAACCTCTTCACGCAAGAGAGCCAGCTCTTCATCACTGGGGCGGAACGGGTCACCATCGCTTAAGAGCTCAGAAGGGAGCCTGGTGCGAAGTTTTTCAAATTCCGGTACCAGCCCGACAAGAGCTGAATGTTCAAACTGAAGAGCTTCAACCGATTCCAGCAAAGTCTGCAGAGGAGAGTCATCAGCACTTTTGTCCTGCTGTAGTGCACTCTTCCTGGTCTTCATCACAACCTTCTCAATCCAGACATCACCAAGGCTGGCTGCAACAGCCCTAAACTCTTCACTCCATTGAAGTGCATTCTCATGAAGATCACCGTGCAGCACTGTTATACCCTCTACAATCAATCGCACAGCAAGCGGACGTCCATCCGCCATTGCCCTCTCCTCCTCCAGCGTCTCACGGACAAGGTCGCACAGGGAGTCAGCGCTCTGGCATCGGGCAGGATCAACCCTGCAGAGAGCCCAACGGAGGACGTCGAGCTCTCGCTCTTCAACGGATATGACACGTCCCTCATCGACCGAGACCAGCGTACACCCTTTGGCTCCCGTTTCGCGGATATGACGCCCCTGAATATTGCCGGGAAAAACAATCCATGGATCACGGCTGATCTCTTCGCGCTGATGAATATGGCCAAGCGCCCAATATTGGTAGCCTTTTGAGCAGAGCGCATCAATCGTGCAGGGAGCGTAAGGCTCGTGGCCCGGACGACCGTTCAGGCTGGTGTGGAGAAGACCGATATTGAAAAGCGCCGGATTACCCTGAGGATAGTTCCGAGCCAAATCATCCATAACCGAACGGGCAGAAAAGCTCTGACCATGAATGGCAACACCGTACTGATCAAGAATCAGGGTTCCGGCACTCCGGTGCGGAAAGAGGGTGACATTGTCAGGCAGTTTCAGCAGCCTGGTCATCTGGCTTGCCGCATCATGATTTCCGGAAACCATGACAACCGGAATACCTGCGTCACGCAACCACCCCATCCGGTTGACAAAATAGATGCCGGTGTTATAGTCCTTCCAGTCGCCATCATAAAGGTCACCTGCAAGCAGAACAAACGCAACCCTTTCATCAAGAGCCAACTTGACAAGGTTGTCAAAAGCGCGGCGGGCAGCCAGCCGGATTTGCTCCAGCGGTGCATCCTGATACGCTTCAAGCCCCTTCAACGGACTGTCGAGATGGATGTCTGCAGCATGCAGAAAAGTGAACATAACACAATCTCCAATGGTTAGGGTACAAGGGTGACGGTAAAGAGAACGGAGGAGTGCCGACCTTAAACGGTAGCTAAATTATTGGAATGGAACAAGAAGGGTGATGCAATTTTCCTCATAGTACTGAACAAAAACGGCATAAGGAATAAAAGATAAAAATAGCGCATAAAAAGAAACTAACCCCTTATGCGCTATTTTAGACAGTTGCCGTTACAGGCAGATTTAATCAGTTTGCCGTGCTTGCTGTTTCATCTTTTTTCAAATCAGTAGCAACCTGTTTTCCTTTTGTGAACTGCTCGGCAAAATAGGATTTGACCTTTGCCGGATCCAGATCAAGGAAGGTGCCGCCCGATTCAAAATGCTGTATAAAGACTTTGTAGATTGCATAGGTAGAGGCTCCTGAAATAACCGGCATGGTAATGGCTCCGGTCGTCTGGCCAATCAAGGGAATGCATTTTATCAAGCTGGAGAGCGTGCCACCCAATGCTACGGGAATAAAACCACCCAACAACGTTGTGATGACCGATTTGCCGATGTCACGCCTGAATGGCACACCGTACTCAACTGAAAGCGTCCTGATCATATCAAGCTGTACGCCTATCAGAGCAACCAAATCAACCAATGGTATCGGAACAAGTCCTACACCCATTGCGGCAAGAATGTGATTTCTTGCATGTTTCTCAATACGCTGATCACGATCCAGAGTGTCGTTGATACTTTCAGCTACCACTTCAACATTTGTTTCAACTGTTTCGATTTTCATGAGTAATCTCCTTTCATAAATGGCTGTATAAAGTTGATCTCACTTATTACTGATGCATTAAAGTAGAAAAATAAACCTTATGCAACAAAACAGCACGAAAACATGATCCACCCTTGCTGAATGCATGGTACTTGAAGCCTGCTGGAGGCTTATCAGGCACAAATCTACATTTTGATTAAAAGCGTTATAATGTTAAAATGGTTGCTGTTCATATAGACTCCATGTCCAAAACCCAAAATCAAGGAGAACCCGATTATGTCCCGTTTTGTTTCTGCCTCACTTTGTGCTCTTTTTGTTGTTTCAATAGGCTCTGCCGAAGCCAAGGCTGCCTATAATGCTGCTGCGGGCAAAGCTGTCTATGATGTAAGCTGTACGACTTGCCACAAAACAGGCCTCATGGGTGCACCAAAATTGGGCGACAAGGTCGCATGGGCCCCTCGTATCGCTCAGGGCGAGGCTATGCTGGTCAGCAAATCAATCAAAGGCTTCATTGGCAAAAAAGGAACGATGCCTGCAAAGGGCGGCAATCCTAAACTCACCGATGCACAGGTCGGCAATGCAGTAGCTTACCTCGTTCAGCAAGGCAAATAAGCACATTTATTTCACGATGATTGAAGGGCGGGATAATCTCCCGCCTTTTTTCATTTCTCCGAGATCATCATTCAGTTTTGGGCATGTCTTGAAACAATTGCGCGTATCAATAAAAACCGGCTGATGCTATTTGAACGCATGACCGGGGACAACACCGAGACGCTTGAGAACGATGGCAAGCGGGCAGAAGCCTGTAAATGCTGCCTGAAAAAGATTAGCCCCTACAAAGCCTGTAAACCAGAGCCAGTTCGGATCGTGATAGATGGAGAGTAGAATGCTGGAAAGAATAAAAACGCCAGCAATTGCAAAGACAACGCGATCGATATTCATGTCAGAAGTATTTATTTGATTCATAAGATTTCGATTTACAATACGCTCACCGTTATTTCATCCTGAACTATCCTTAATATCCAATAAACAACAGCTTAGGAACTTGCTTTTTTAGCCGTGACGAGAAATACCGGATATGCTGCAAGTATGCCTGACCTGTTTGTTTTATTGAAGGTATATATGGTCTCAAACGATGTCACCTGTAGCCCTGCAGCATCCAGTAGAGCGGCAAGCTCTATTCTGTCAAATCCGTAATGGACCTTTTCAAGCGGATCATCATGAAACAAGCCATCTTCCACATCAAGATCGGCCAAGGCGACAATACCACCGGGGCAAAGGAGATCAGAAAGCCGTTTTAAAAAACCTGCTGTATCATCAATATGGTGAAGGGTCATGCTGCTGTAGATCAGCTCAAACTTTTTTGCCTTAAGAGCGGTTTCAGTGGATTCTGAAAGATTGGTACAGCTCGTTTCGATATTCGCCATTCCGGAAATTCTGATTTTTTCCTGAAGTACAGCAAGCATCTCCCTGGAGGTATCAACGGCTAAAAGACTTTTCAGCAACGGTGCAATTTCCATGGAAACCAGACCAGTACCGCATCCGACCTCCAGAGCACGCATGATTTTGTTGGGGTTTGTCGCTGCAATGATAGCTTTTGCAACACAAAGCGCAACGGCTCTTCGTTGAGGATTTTCATCCCATTGCGATGCCTCTCGATTAAATTTATCCGTACTGTTCCAGGTGGCAGCCATAGTGAGAAAAAGTAAATGGTTTTTAGACTGAATATAATGAAGTCATCAGGGTTGTGCCTCTGACATACAGCCTCCCATACGCTTCAGGGAGGCGCCACAATTTCGGCAGGATGTTTCCCTGCAAGGCACTCCCGGAAGATGCGGATGCTCAAAGCCACATTCAGGACAGACACAGATATCCTGACGATCAGTTGGCAGAGAGTCACAGAGAGAACGGATAACTCCCCCCTGGATGCAGAGCTGCTTTCCGTCAACAATAGCTTCAGCTACTTTCTTGTGAGCTGCCTCAAGAATACGGCCAAACGTTGGACGGGAAACTTGCATCCTCAAGGCGGCATCGGCCTGATACAACCCCTCTTTATCCGCCAGTCTGATAGCCTCCAGTTCATCAACCGTCAGCACAATGCTTTGCAGCATATTGCGAGGAACACCATCCGGCTTGAAACAGGTGACCTTCGGCAGATCCTGAACGCTCCGGCATTGCGTGGGTCTACCAACCCGCTTATTTTTCATAACCACATTTTGGAAAGCTTGTAGTAATAACCCCAACCCTTTTTCAGCCAGTGACCAACAACGGGCATTGGAATAAAGAGCTCCCTGATACTGTTTTTATAGACAAATCCTGCACCATCGCCCATATCCATGACACAGAGAATATTCAAATGTTCCTGATAGCCCTTCATTTCACCCTTTTGACTGAGATGTTCTATTGATGCGTTACAGGCAGCATTTCTGGCCATCAATTCGGCCAGATGCCCTTGCTTTGCTTTCCAGTCGGGACCATCAAGGGCTGCAACATCGCCAGCGGCATACCATCCCGATATCCCCTCTATCCGACAGAAATTATCTATACGGATAAACCCTGCATCATTTTGGGGAAGATTTGACGCTTGAACAGTTTCATGACCGTCACCTGCAGCAATAAACATGGTAAGATCACTCTGAAGCTTGCTTTGGTCTTCAAAAACAATGCCGTCCGGTTCAAACCGGCAGATTTTTTTACCGTAATGTGCCTTAAAGTTATTGGCTTTAAACATGCCATACAGCGCTGACAGTGCCTTTTTTCCCATTCGGGCACCGGGATCAGCCATGGGAGCAAAAAAGGTCATCTCAAAGCGATTACGAATCCCAAGCTTTTTCAGGTGATGATGCAGATTGAAAAAGAGTTCAAATGCCGGACCACCCCTTACACCACTCGGATCTTTTGGATTACCGCCAAATCCGAAAGCTATTTTACCGTTGCCACGGGCAACAAGTTCTTCAATTTTTTTCTTGAGCAGCAGGGACTCTTCAGGTTTCCCGCAAATCGAAAAAGTGTGCTCAATGCCTTCTGGTTTCAGCTTTGATGCGCCAAGGGCGACAACAACAATGGGCTGTGCCTGACGAAGTCCCCCCTTTTCAAAGGTGACTGTTTTTTGACGGCCATCGAGAGCAATAACCTTGTCGATAGTAAGCGAAAAACCGTGCTTGCCGGCAAGTGCTGACAACGGCATCAAAACATCCTTGAACGCAACAGTACCCAAAGGAATCCAGATGGATATGGGGTAGATAAAGAGATAGTCCCGTTCAGAAACCAGCTCTACCTCAAACCCTTTTTTGCGAAAAGCTATTGCTGCTGCAACCCCTGCAATTCCCCCGCCCAAAATGAGTGCCTTTTTCACCAATAGCTCCCTGTTGATTCCGTGATAGTTATGCAGTAACTGTTTTTACAACAAATTCAGGCGGGTTGATGATATGCTTTTTGACGGCACAGAGATTCGCTGAACTAATAAGAGCTTCCTTATATTTTTCGGGAAAGCTTGCAGGCAGTTCGATGGCCAGCTCTATTTTTCCAATGCCACGGCCTGACTCTTTCACAAAATGGGACTGAACGAGACGGATGCCATCAGTTGGGATACCCCTGCTTTGACAGAATGAAGAGACATAGATACCAGCGCAGGTTCCGATAGAGGCAAGAAAAAGCGCGAAGGGCTCCGGAGCAGAACCTTCGCCGCCTGCATGTACCGACTGGTCGGTATGGATGGTAAATCCATTAAACTCCGCATCGACCTTCTTTCCTTCGCCGATCGTGATGATCATTTCGCTTTTCATACACAAAAACTGATAACTGGTTAGAGTAAACTTTATAACTCAATTATAAGCATATGCCAATAATCAAGCAAGCTGATTTCGCTTTTTTTTATTTTCCGCCTCCGCCCGTGGGTTGATAGAAAGACATGCAAGCTTTCCGAATTGCTTTAACGAGTGATCATCGTTTCAAGCAGTTGCCGCAACTCCCTCATCTCAATACCATTCTCTTCAGCAATCGATTTGAGCGGCGTACCAGTTTTTGCCTCAACCCCTTTCTGACGGAGCGCAAGTTGCAGTGAAGTGGCTGAAACACCGGCCTCATCAGCTATCTGCTGCAGGGTTTTTTGCCCAAAACCCTTTCCGACCAGTGGTGACCTTCCATGTTCTCCGGGCGCAAGCAGTTCGTATACCTTTTCTGCCGCCACGCCGTTCGCCTCGGCTATTGCTGAAAGCGTCTCTTTCGAAGACGCCACTTTTAACCCTGATTTTTCGAGCTTTGTTTTCAGGGCTTCAGGATCACCGCCCATACCGGGCTGCTGCGAGAGCTCTATAAGTGTCAAAAGCTCAGCATGAGGAACGGGTGCTCTCTTTTCCTGGCTTTCCCATGAACTGGAAATCCTGTTACCAAACTGTATAATTGCTGAAAAGGGTTCGAACCCATAATAGGTTCCGACTCCGAACAAGGATGAAAGAAGCAGAATAGCCAGCAACTCTGTTGGAGGCTTAACTCCTTCTGCTGTTTTTGTTTTGAGGTAGCATAAAAACACCTTCCAGTTGACCAGAAAAAGATGGAAGAGTGAGAGCAGAATAAAGGCAAATCCAAAAATAAGATGCTGATTTCGCCATCCTGTTTTTGTAAGACCGATCAATCGCCAGTCCGTCCAGTTTGCAACCCTGCCGGGAGGAGAGATATAGAGGATAACGCCCGAAACGAGCATCATGAAAAGGGCAATAAAAAGCCCGAAGCTTATAAATACCCGCCACCTGAATGATTTTTTCATTGTAGTCCCCTAATTACAGGATTTGTTCATTCTGCCCTGACCCCTGAAACCACCACAGGCACCCATGGCCGGGTTATACTGATCCCAGACCCATCCAGCGACAGCTCTTAATTCCGCAGAAGAAAGAGGTGAAGGAGGCATAAGACCAAACCGTGTAATAGCTTGTGGCTCAACTGCGTTTTGCTTTTTCGGTAATTTCAGATAGGCAACAAGGTGATTGACACCATCCTCTTTCATCTGAAATTTATTGTGATATTGAGAGATAACCCCAATAATCGGTGGTGCTGATTTTGGTGGCGGGTTCATTGCATGACAGACTGTACAGTTCCTGTCAAAAATCGCCTGACCATCCAGCATGTTCGTTGCCGCTTCTGCTGCCGTGTGGAACAGCAGACCCATACCTGTCATCAATAACAATCGCTTCATTTTGAGAATATTTAAATTTTCTGGTACCCCGTTTCTCTTCCTATCTTCTTCCGCCTCCATGACGGAATCCACCGCCATACCCTCTCCCTGATCCACTATTTCCTGTGCCATTCTTCATCATGCCGCCGCCTCCCTGCCAGTAAAATCCTCCACGACCGGCACCATAATATCCTGAACCATTACAGATCCTTCCATCAGGAATACCATCACCGTCACTGTCCTGAAGAAGATCATTGAGACCATCGCCATTTTTATCAAGAAACTGTACCTTTTTTTGCATCACGCTTCTCCTGCATTCAGCAGAGAGTATTGACTGCTTAGTCCCTATTTTTGCTGGCTCTTCAGCCATTGCCTCCAAGGTAAAACTGCCCAAGTACAGAGCAAGAAGCAAAACGATCAATACTCTGACAAAACTCATGGCTTTGCATCCTGTTTTAGCAACATTCCGTTATGCTATCGTCATTCAGATAATCAAGTACCGTGCCAAAAAAATTATTAAATCCGTAATCATCGATTATAAAATATGTTGTTCTGATTCTCAAAATAGCTGCCAGTACCGCTAGTCGCCCAATTTTCGACCAAGCGGTCGCTGAATCGACCATATCGTCGGCATTGTGATCAGACAACCGTATCGCTGGGGGATTATTTTAACCCGTATTTTTTCAGCTTGTATCTCAAGTGCCGTTCGCCTATTCCCAGCCTTTCAGATGCGCGGGTCTGCACATTGCCAGACTCTTTCAATGCGGCAAGAATCAATGACTTCTCAAAAGCCTCTACTTTTTGGGTAAATGTCCCCTCCATTTCAAGAAAAGAGGGTTTTTCAAAAAATGGTTCATGTACTCTCAACGGGAGATCCTCACACACAAGCATCTCTCCACGGCAAAGCACAATGGCTTGCTGCATGATATTTTCGAGCTCGCGGACATTGCCGGGATAGGAGTGTTTCATAAGCATATCCATAGCCTCCCTTGAAATGCCGGCAATTTTTTTGCTGTTTTCGGAGGCAAAGCGCTTGATAAAGGCGTCGATAAGCGGCGGGATATCTTCACGACGCTCCCGCAGGGGTGGAAGGCGGATGGCAACAACATTCAGGCGATAGAAGAGATCTTCACGGAAATCCCCCTCTCGCACCATCACTTCCAGGTCGCGGTTGGTGGCCGCCACAATGCGCACATTTGCCGGCAGAGGGTGAGAGCTTCCGACACGCTCAAATGATTTTTCCTGCAAAACCCTGAGCAGTTTTACCTGCAGGGCGAGCGGAATTTCGCCGACCTCATCAAGAAAAAGCGTCCCGCCTTCCGCTGTTTCAAATCGCCCCTTGCGCTGACGGTCAGCTCCTGTAAAGGCTCCTTTTTCGTGGCCGAAAAGTTCGCTTTCAAGAAGATTTTCGGATAGTGCGGCACAGTTAACAGCCACAAAGGGCTTCTCACGGCGGGAACCTGCAAAATGAACCGCTTTGGCAACAAGCTCCTTGCCTGTGCCGGTTTCGCCGGTAATAATTACAGGAGCATTGCTGGAGGCTACCCGCCCGGCAATATTGATCACCTGGCTCATGGCTGTTGATTGCGCAACAATGCCCTCAAAACTGAACCGCTCTGAAAGTTGACGGCGAAGCTGGCGGTTTTCGCTGACAAGCAGCTTACGTTCAAGTGTGTTGCGGATCATGAGCTGAAGCTGACGGAGATCAATTGGCTTGGTGATATAGTCCACCGCTCCAAGTTTCATTGCCTGTGTCGCCGACTCCACACTGCCATAGGCGGTCATGATGATCACCTCAATGCCCGGATTCATTTTTTTGAGCGCTTCAAGCAGCTCTACACCGCTCATTTCGGGCATTTTGAAGTCGGTCAGCACAATATCGACCGCATGCTCCCTTGCCAAAGCAAGCGCATCAAAGGGTCGAGAAGATTGCAGTACCTTGTAACCCTGTTTGCTTAAAAACCCTGAGATAGCCTCAAGTTGCACCGGTTCATCTTCAACGACCAGAATCGTGTGACTCATTTTGCAATCCTCTTTTCAGTTGTTGACCATGGCTGAAACTCTTTATGCCAGAGGCAGGAGAATCCTGAAGCAGGTGCCTTCGGGCTCTCTCTGCTCAAGCTCGATAATGCCGCCATGTGACTGGATAATCTGGTTGGCGATACTCAGCCCCATACCGGTTCCATCCTCTTTTGTGGTGAAATAGAGGTTGAATACCCTGCCTCTCTCATTTTCAGGAATTCCTCTCCCGGTATCGGTAATTTCTATAATCGCATGATCTAAACGGCAAAAGAGGGAAATAATCATCACTCCCCCTGATTCAGTAGCTTCAACACCATTTTGCACTATGTTGAGGAGCGCTTGCTGCATCTGCTCTCGGTCAATGAGTACCGTCGCACCACTTCCGGTATGGAGGGTAAATCTGATCCCTTTTGCATCAGCTTCACCCTGCAGGATCGGTCGATAGCCGGTCATGAAATCATCCAGATTGCTCTTGACCATGATCAGTTGGGGCGGACGGGCAAATTTCAAAAATCGCTGGATAATGGCATTGACGCGATGCACTTCCGAGACCACCGCACGAACAAGCTGACGGTATTCCTCCTCATCCGCAGTTGGTGAGAACTCCATATCAAGACGTTGGGCAAGAACTCCTATTGCATTGAGAGGGTTTCTGATTTCATGGGCAACTCCTGATGCAAGCTCCCCCATTGCGCTGAGTTTTTCCTGGCGATTGATGACCCGCTGCATTGATCGTTGCTGGCTCAGATCACGCAACACGCCCAAAGCTCCTTCGATACGGTGGTCGGCACCCGTAATGAGCGTGAAATTTCCTGACAGAAAGAGGCTTTTCCCGCTTGCTGTGCACTCAAACTCCCTATGGAGTGATGACTTTTGTTCATCCATGATGATCGAGAAAAAATCTGCGCATTCAGGCAGCAGAAGCTTTACCTCTTTATCAAGCGCATTGAGCGATGAAAGGGCAAAAAGCTTCTCCGCCGCACCATTTATCAGGGTAATGCGGCCAGCCTCATTGACCGCCACAACAGCATCGGCCATACTTTCAAGGATGGTAGATGAAAAGGCCTGTGCACGTTCATAAGCTTGCGCCATGCGGACCTCGCTCCTGCGGGTCATCACCAGATTGAGTATGACAAGGCCTCCAAAGCAAACCAGAAAGGCAAGCATGATAAATCGGGTACGCAGTTTGGTCAATGCAATAGTAAAATGATCGACTTTAAGACCTATGCGCAGCAGCCCGAGATTGGTACCATGATAAATAAACGGCTTAATGACTTCAAAAACCTTCCGCCCGTCAAAGGTCGTCAATCGGGTTATCGGTTTTCGATGCAACAGCGCCCTGGCAAGAAGAGTGTCTGAAAGAAGAGGCGCGGCCCCTGTAATATTTGGTGTAGCAGCCAGAATGGCGGTCGTGTCCTGCCAGAGGATATAATCGATACCGGTCGTATCTGCTCCAACGCGCTGAATAAGGTGCCCAACCCCAAGTTGATGGCGGAGATCAATCAGCCGGGAGGCATCAATATTGCCGGTAATTGCACCGCCCCGACTCCGGGCAATCGCTACAACCAGCCGCGGCCCCCTCCGGGATGTACTCTCCCTGATACCAACAACAAGGGAGTCGGTTTGGCGGGAAAAAATCGGCTGCAGCTGCAATTTGGGATCGCACTGCTGAGCCATGGGCTCATGATCTTGGGGAGTATTGAATGCAATCCTTTTGCCTTGACGGTCAAAAATATTGATTCGGTAGATTCCGCCCGATCCGGCAATGACAGTAAGATCGGCAGAGGTAAGGGGACTCTTTTTATCGATACGATCAAGAAGGTGGAGTTGGCTGAAAAGGCTGGACGTAAGCAGGAAGCGGTTTTCGTTGTACCCTGTGATGGCGTTATCAGCGCCTTCGGTCAATGCTTGAATAAGTAAGGCAGCCTCTTCGCGCATAATATGCTCAATCTCCGATTTCCGGTACTGATACTCGAAAAGTGTCGTACCAAAAAAAATCGCCATCAGAAAAAAAAACAATCCGGCAAGATATTTTGATGGAAACATCAATGGCCATTTCCCTGACGGGTACTCTTTTTTCATGTTATACCGTTGCTGATTGTAATCGGCTGGCGCTCTTTTGATAGGTTCGAAATGTACTCTTTCGTTGGAGAAGGCAAACGTCCGGCAAAATTGATTATATCATAACTGTTATTCATAAAGCATCATAGCTAATGACATAATTGGAAATACGGGGAATGTTGATCATTCCTTGAAACGTACCGAAAAATCAAATCAAAAGATTGACTTTGTTCAATACATAGTCCTTTGCAACAGAATAAAGCCGGGACATCATCCTGCAGAAGTTCCCGGAATCGACAGAAAAAGAGTGAAACAGCTTGTCAAGGGTAGATTTATTGTATAAGCTTGGGAAACATGCAAATATTGTGCTTTATTGAAAAAGCTGGACAGGAACCGATAACATAAACTGATAACGACGATAATCTAAGCGGATAAACTCCCCTGCCCTTACAGTCATTCTTTTTCCGGATCAGACTAACAAGTTCCGAACACACCGCATCTGGCATAACAATAGGTGGTTTGAATTTTTTACGGTGTTGCACTTTCCCTGTACATCAACACTCTCTCTTCGACAACATAAATTATATGCCCTATGTCAAAAACCGCTTTAGTAGAGAAAATCGCCGATCAGGCAAAGCTGACAAAAGTTGACGCCGATCGAGCTGTCAAGGCCTTTATCAGTATTGTTTCAGAATCCTTGAAAAATGGTGTCGATGTTCCCCTTACAGGATTTGGAACCTTTACCGTTGTTGACAGAGCTGAACGTGAGGGACGCAATCCAATGACCGGTGCGACTATTACCATAGCCGCAAAGAAAGTTGTCAAATTTAAACCCGGGAAAATCTTGAAGGAAGAGGTTGGCGCATAATCATGGCCCTCTGATATTGCATTATCCCATGTAAGTCCATCATTTCAAGAGCATATGGTGGACTTTTTTATTGCTATATTGATCCCTTTGAATCATTAACTTTCTCGCAGTACACCCTCATGGAACGTGGAGCCGGAAAAAAACCAGACTGGCTGAAAATAAGGTTAACCTCCGGTGCATCGTTTGCTGCGACACGGCAACTGCTTGACCGTCACAGCCTGCATACGGTATGCCGATCGGCAATGTGCCCGAACCTTCAGGAGTGCTGGACTCGCGGTACGGCAACCTTTCTCCTGCTCGGTACGGTCTGCACAAGGAGTTGCAGATTCTGCGCCGTTGGTAAGGCGGCAAATCCACCAGTTCCCGATCCTCTTGAACCGGAAAAAATCGCCCTTGCGATTCAATCCATGCGTCTGAAGCATGCCGTTCTGACCAGTGTCACCCGTGACGACCTCCATGACGGAGGTGCCGAGCACTGGGTCGAAACTATTCGAGCCATCCGAGCCATCACTCCTTCGGTAACGATCGAATGCCTTATTCCCGATTTTCAGAGCAATGAACGCGCTTTGGACCTGGTCATGACTGAGGCTCCAGAAGTGCTGAACCACAACATTGAAACCGTGCCCTCCCTTTACATGAAAGTGCGCCCTCAGGCAAACTACACGGCATCACTCCAACTGTTACAGCGGGCAAAACAACAGCATGGCCTTACCACCAAGTCGGGATTGATGGTAGGTATGGGTGAAACTGCAGAGGAGATTTCAATCTCGCTTGACGATCTCATCCGTCATGGATGCGACATGGTGACGATCGGCCAGTATCTGCAGCCATCTGCCTTGCATTTGCCAGTAGAGCGCTATATAACGCCGGATGAGTTTGACCGGTACCGGATCATGGCAGAAGCAGCGGGCTTCCAGCATGTCCAATCCGGCCCTTTCGTCCGAAGCTCCTATCATGCGGGAGCATTGACAAGTAACACTGAAATGATCTGTTAACCTGTTAACCACCCCTGAATCATGGAACTGTCTGTGCCAATGATGATTTATGCCTACTGGGTCTTTGCTTTTCTTGTGGGTATCATCTTTTTCAAAAAAGATATTCTTGCATTCAACCGCGAATTCGATTCCAGAAGAATCACCCTGCTGGTAGCCTCGCTCATTGTTGTTGCAATCAACGCCTGGGTCTATTCCCACTCCACCACCGATGGCGGACGTGCACTTGATCCCTTGACTGTGCTGGTATTCAGCATTGGCAACGGCATTGCCGAAACCTTCATGTTCTATGCTGTTTTTCGTCTCGGCACTTCTCTTGCAGGACGTTTTACACAAAACTCCTGGACGCTTTTTATCACTGGTTTTATTTTTTTCATGGTATACAGCGGCCTTATCCATGGCCTCTTTTGGATCAATATTTTGCCACAGCATGTCGTCCAGACAAGCCTTTACAAACCTTTTTTCATGCCGGTCCAGATGCTGATTGCATCGAGCTGGGCCCTGAGCTTTTTCTGGTATCGCGACATCAGAAGCGTCATCTTCCTGCACGCACTGGTTGACTTGACCATGGTCTGCAATGTCAAATTTTCGCTCTTCAACTAAGCACGTTTATAAGGTTTTGGCACCCTGCGCTGCCAACCTATCCTGCCTCCATATCGCCTTTAAAAAATGCATATCTGATAAATTTTTTAAAGGCGATATGGAGCCCAATATTCAAACGCACACCGAACTCATGACATCATCATTTAACGGAACCGTTCTTGTTGTCGGGGCTACCGGCAGAACTGGAGAATGGGTGGTCAAACGCTTGCAAACCCATGGCATTGATTACCATCTCTTTGTTCGGTCGGGTGTAAAAGCAATTGAGCTTTTCGGTCCTGAAATCATCGATAAACTCACTATTGGGTCAATTGAGCATCCCGAAGAAATCAAGGCTGCATTATGTCATGCTGATGCCGTGATCTGCACAATCGGCGGCAAGGTAACCGACCCTGAAGCACCTCCTCCTTCAGCTATTGATCGTGACGGCGTCATCAGAATCGCAAATCTTGCCAAAGAGTATGGCATTAAACGCTTTATTCTCATCAGCTCTCTGGCTGTGACCAAACCCGATCACCCCATGAACAAATATGGTCAGGTACTTACCATGAAACTGGAAGGTGAAGATGAGGTTCGCAGACTTTATTCAGAAACTGGATATTCCTACACGATCCTCCGGCCTGGCGGCCTGATTGATGGCCTGCCAATGATGCATACGCTGGTTTTTGATACAGGAGACAGAATTGCAACAGGAGTTATCGATCGAAGTGATGTCGCAGAAGCTGCTGTCATCTCCCTTTTTACCCCTGCAGCCCATAATCTCACCTTCGAACTTATACAGTCTGAAGCCGCTCAACAATCTTCTCTCAGCCACTTTTTTCCGCTCTCATAATCCTGAAAGCTGTTCATCTTCATCAAGAATCCATTGAGTTATACGGTCATTATTGCCGGACACCCGATGGATTCCGAAGCAACCGACCGGCTTACCAACAAATTATACCGAATAAAATCCACTAATAAAAAACAGCGCAAACAACCACCTAACAGCCATAAAAATCATAATCAAATAACAAATATTAATAAATAAAATCATTTTAAACCAGCCATCACTATTCATAGAGAACAAATAATAATCATGATTAAACAAGGATATAAACATGTCTAATCAAAATAAAAAAATTATTTTTTCAAATGAATAAAGGCAATAAAACATAATAGGCAATCTACTAAATGACTGTACAAACAACGATTAAGATGATAATAACAATGCAAATATACTGTTTAGATCAGAAATAACACCCGGTTTCAAATAATGAAATTTTTTTACACAACAGCATTTATCTTATTTCATAATAAGGAAATATACACATCGAAGTCATAAAGTCTATTAACACTTTGAATGCTCGTTATTTTTAAGATAAACGAAGACAAGTAACCACAATGTATCATCAGAAAATAAAAACTGAAAACAAGATTAGTATCAGGGACACTCTCTATAGTGGTCAAACTTTCTTATGGAATAATTTTTATGATCACGGCAATTATTACTCAACAATAATAAACTCATCACCTGTCATTCTAAACCCTGTATCAGAACATGAGTTTGATATTTATTCCGATTCTGAATTTGTTAACGGATCAAATTTGCATGACTTTATTCATCATTATTTCACGCTTGATGTTGATATCAATACTATCTTTCCTGCATGTTTTTCTCGATTATATCCCGAGCTTTGGCAACTCCTTGCAAAATATTTTTCACTAAAAATCATAAGGCAGGATCCGTTCGAAACCATGATCTCTTTCATGTGCGCTCAAGGGATTGGAATGCATCTGATCAGAAAACAGGTTTCAATGCTTGTGCAAAACTATGGTGAAAAGAGGAGTGTTTCGTTTTTGGGGCGGGAGGTCATCCTGCATCAGTTTCCTTCTCCTGAACGACTTGCTTCTGCCGATCTCATTGCACTTACCCGTTGCACCAACAATAACCGGCTCAGGGCGAATAATATTATCAAGGCATCTCAACGGGTTGCTGAAGGAAAAATTAACCTTGATTATTTATGTGACCGGCAACTCCCCCTCCCGGAGCTGCGCAACATGCTTTGCCTGAATGATGGCATCGGTTATAAAATTGCTGATTGCATCGCCCTCTTCGGCCTCGGCCGATTTGATGCATTCCCGATCGATACCCATGTCCAACAATACCTTGGGAAATGGTTCAACAGCACAACAGCTCTTCGCTCTTTGAGCCCAAGGAGTTATCTTGCTCTTGACAGCGAGATCCGTACTATTTTATATCCGGATCTCGCTGGATACGCCGGACATATTCTTTTCCATTGCTGGCGCAAGGAGATCAAAAAACTTCATTCATTTTAATATCATTACTGACAATGGCGGTCATCAAAAAAGTTCTGGTTGCCGGTGCATCCGGCTATCTCGGCAGATACGCCGTCAAAGAGTTCAAGGATCGGGGTTATTATGTCCGTGCTCTGGCAAGAAACCCGGAAAAGCTTAAAACAGCCGGCCCGCACGGAGAACCAGCGGTATTCGACCTTGTCGATGAAATCATAGCCGGCGATGTTACCTCGCCCGAAAGCATAACCGGGGTATGCAAGGATATGGATATCGTTTTTTCCGCACTTGGCCTGACCTCGCCCCATCCGCAATACACCAGCTATGATGTCGATTACCTGGGCAACAAACGTATCCTTGATCAGGCTCTCACAGAAAAAATCTCACGCTTTATCTATGTATCGGTCTTCAATGAGGACAAAATGGCCGAAATCCTTTCGATAAAGGCACATGAACTTTTCGTTGCGGATCTCAAAAAGTCTGGACTCTCCTGGGCCGTCATACGCCCAAACGGGTACTTCTCGGATATGGGACGATTTTTCTCAATGGCTCAAAGCGGCCACATCTTCATGATCGGTGAAGGTGAAAAAAAAATCAATCCGATTCATGGTGCTGACCTTGCTAAAGTCTGTATCGATGCGGTTGAAGGAGAGTGTCGGGAAATTGCCGTTGGGGGGCCGGATATCTATACCTTCCGAGAGGTTATAGAACTGGCATTCCTTGCTTGCGGCAAAGCTCCATGGATAACCAGTCTTCCCCTGTGGCTTGCAGAAGGCGGACTCATGGTTACCGGGCTTTTCAACCGGAATCTGGCCGACCTCCTCTCGTTTGCCGTTGAAGCACTTAAATTCGACCATATAGCACCGGCTTACGGAACACGACATCTCAAGGAGTTTTTTGCTGCACTTGCCGCCAAAAAGCCATAAGGGGGAGAGCTCTTGACCTTCGTTGCTGGAGACGCGTAAGGCATGCGCACGACCCTACCCGTTTTTTTTTCAAAGCATACCGCTTTTTTCTCAAGGTGTAATTCAATACCTTGAGCATCAATTGGACATAGCGGAAAGAAGAGGTATTTCTCTTTTTTCCATATAAAAAATCTATCTGAACCCTTAGAGAGCATAAAGGCCTGTACATGTTGAAAATTTTTGAAAAGATCTTTGGCTCCAAACATGAAAAGGATGTCAAAAAAATCCAGCCCGTTATCAGCAGCATCAATGAACTGCAGCTTACTCTGGCATCGCTCAGTGATGACCAGTTGAGAGAACGGGGGCTAACGCTGAAACAAAGAATCCGGACAACTCTTGAGCCCATTGAGCTGGAAAAGAAATCGCTCTCCCATAAGCTCGACAACCCCGATATCGACATTGAAGAGGCGGAAACCATAAATGCCCGTCTTGATGCTCTGGTCGAAGAATATGAACAGGCTACCGCCTCTGTGCTTGAGGAACTCCTTCCTGAAACTTTTGCCCTTGTAAAAGAGACCTGTGTACGCCTTAAAGGCCATAACTACCTGGTCATGGGCAGGAAAATGGTATGGGATATGGTGCCTTACGATGTACAGCTTATCGGCGGAATTGTGCTGCATACAGGAAAAATCTCCGAAATGGCGACGGGTGAAGGAAAAACCCTTGTATCAACCCTCCCCGTCTTCCTCAATGCGCTGACCGGCAGAGGAGTGCATGTGGTGACCGTCAATGATTACCTTGCGCAGAGAGACAAGGAGTGGATGAACCCGGTTTTTGCCTTTCACCACCTTTCGGTAGGCGTTATTCTCAATACCATGAGACCGGAAGAGAGACGGGAGCAGTATGCCTGTGATATCACCTACGGCACAAACAACGAATTCGGCTTCGACTATCTTCGTGACAATATGGCCGGCACACCGGAAGAGATGGTGCAGCGGAACTTCTACTACGCCATCGTTGATGAGGTGGACAGCGTGCTGATTGATGAAGCCAGAACGCCGCTGATCATTTCAGGACCTGTTCCCAATGCTGACAACAGCAAATTCCAGGATATCAAACCCTGGATTGAACTATTGGTAAGAGCCCAGCAGCAGCTTGTGGCAGGATATCTTGGTGAGGCTGAAAAACTTCTTAAAACCAAACCAGGTGATTTGGATGCGGGTCTTGCACTGCTTCGCGTCAAACGCGGACAGCCAAAAAACACCCGTTATATCAAGATGCTCTCTCAGGCTGGTGTGGCAAAACTGGTACAAGGTACGGAGAATGAATACCTTAAAGATAATTCCAGCCGTATGCAGGAGGTTGATGATGAGCTCTATTTCGCCGTTGACGAAAAGGGGGGAACCATCGATCTGACCGACAAGGGACGCGAATTTCTCAGCAAGCTCAGCCACCAGGACAGTGATATTTTCATGCTGCCCGATGTCGGATCAGAAGTCGCCGTCATTGAGTGTGATGCATCGATCGCCGTTGACGACAAAATCCAGCAAAAAGATGAAGTCTATCGCCTTTATGCCGACCGTTCAGAGCGCCTGCACAATATCAGCCAACTGTTGAAAGCCTATTCGCTCTTCGAACGAGACGATGAATATGTGGTGCAGAACGGGCAGGTCATGATTGTCGATGAATTTACCGGACGAATCCTTCCGGGCCGCCGTTACAGCGACGGACTCCACCAGGCAATCGAAGCCAAGGAGAATGTCAAGATCGAAGGTGAAACGCAGACCATGGCGACCATCACCATCCAGAACTTTTTCCGGCTCTACAAAAAACTTGCCGGCATGACCGGTACGGCTGAAACCGAAGCCTCAGAGTTTTATGAAATCTACAAGCTTGATGTCGTCGTTATTCCCACCAATGCCAAGATTGTGCGCAAGGACATGGACGATCTGGTCTATAAAACCCGTCGGGAAAAATATAACGCCATTGTCATGAAGGTTGAAGAGCTCCAGAAAAAGGGGCAGCCTGTACTGGTCGGCACAACCAGTGTGGAGGTATCGGAAACCCTTTCAAGAATGCTTCGCGCAAGAAAAATTGTTCACAATGTGCTCAATGCCAAACAAAACGACCGTGAAGCGGAAATTGTGGCCGAAGCGGGCCAGAAAAATGCGGTAACCATTGCCACCAACATGGCTGGACGCGGAACCGACATCAAGCTCGGAGAAGGGGTCCGTGAACTGGGAGGGCTCTTTATTCTTGGTTCCGAACGCCATGAATCACGTCGTATCGATCGCCAGCTGCGCGGACGTGCTGGACGACAGGGTGATCCGGGTGAATCAGTCTTTTTTGTTTCACTCGAAGACGAACTGATGCGCTTGTTCGGTTCCGACCGGGTCATCTCGGTTATGGATCGGCTGGGTCATGAAGAGGGCGATGTGATTGAGCACTCCATGATCACCAAATCAATCGAGCGCGCACAGAAAAAAGTTGAGGAACAGAACTTTGCTATCCGCAAACGGCTGCTCGAATATGACGATGTTTTGAGCCAGCAGCGAGAGGTTATCTATTCGCGTCGCCGCAATGGCCTTCTCAAAGAGCGCCTGACCAGTGATATCCTTGACCTGCTCAAGGATTACAGTGAACAGATGATCAAAAAGTACCACAAGCAACTCGATATTGACGGCATTGAAGAGGAGCTTATGCGCGAACTCTCCATTGAGTTCAAACCTGAACGGGACAGCTTCGAGCGCGATGGTGTAGAGGCTACTGCTGAAAAGCTCTATCAGACAGCCCTCGCCTTCTACCGCAGAAAAGAGGCTGCCGTTCCTGAAGAGATTATGCGGCAGATTGAAAAATATGCCGTGCTTAGCGTCATTGATCTCCGGTGGAGAGAGCACCTTCGGGAGATTGACTCTCTGCGTGAAGGAATCAATCTGCGTGCTTATGGCCAGAAAGATCCCCTGCTCGAATACAAGCAGGAGGCATTCCGTCTCTTCATCGATCTTTTGCATGACATAGAGCTCGAAACCCTCTCCCTGGCCTTCAAGCTTTTCCCTGTCAACCCTGATGAGGCCCATGAGATGGAAGAGCGCCAGCGAAAAGCTGCCGGCAGGCAGGAAAAGCTCGTCGCACAGCATCAGGCCGTCGACAGTTTCTATAACATCGTCAATGAGGACAGTGAAGAAGAGGGCGAAAAGAGAGTTCAGCAGCCAATCATAGCTGAAAAGAAGCCCGGTCGCAATGACGACTGCCCTTGCGGAAGCGGAAAGAAATATAAAGCCTGTTGCGGCCAACAGTCTTGAACCATCATGATAACCTGAATGAACCACCGAAAGGATCTATGAAACATAAGGAAGTTGAAGTCACCCTTGCCCTTGCCGCAGAACATGGACTGAACAGTGAAGAGTACGGCAGGATATGCACCATTCTCGGAAGAGTTCCGTCATTTACTGAGCTTGGAATTTTTTCGGTCATGTGGTCGGAACACTGCAGCTACAAAAATTCCATAGCGGTGCTCAAAACCCTTCCCCGCGAAGGCGGAGCACTGCTGACCAGTGCGGGTGAAGAAAATGCCGGTCTGGTCGATATCGGCGACAACCTTGCAGTAGCCTTCAAGATTGAGTCCCACAATCACCCGTCCGCGGTTGAACCCTATCAGGGAGCTGCTACGGGTGTTGGCGGCATTCACCGCGATATTTTCACCATGGGTGCACGACCGGTTGCCTCGCTCAACTCGCTCCGGTTCGGCTCGCCTAAAGACCCCCATGTCCGCTATCTGGTTGACGGAGTGGTTCGTGGTATTGGCGATTACGGCAACTCATTCGGCGTTCCTACCATCGGCGGCGAAATCTATTTTGAAGAGGGTTATACCGGCAATCCTCTGGTCAATGCCATGTCGGTCGGTATCGTCGAACATCACAAAACCGTCAGTGCAACCGCCCTCGGTGAAGGCAATCCTGTGCTGATTGTCGGCTCTTCGACAGGAAGGGACGGCATCCACGGCGCAACCTTCGCTTCGGAAGATCTCAGTGAGGCCTCAGAAGATAAACGTCCAAGCGTGCAGGTTGGTGACCCTTTTGCCGAAAAACTGCTGCTTGAAGCCACGCTTGAAGCTATTGCAACCGGATATGTTGTCGGCCTGCAGGATATGGGTGCAGCCGGAATTACCAGCTCAACCTCTGAAATGAGCGCGAGAGGAATTGAAAAAACCGGGTCCGGCGGCATAGAAATCGATCTTGACCTTGTACCGATCCGGGAAGTTGGCATGAGCGCATACGAGATCATGCTATCCGAATCACAGGAACGGATGCTTATCGTTGCAGAAAAAGGATTTGAAGACAAAATCATTGAGGTTTACCGGAAATGGGACGTTCTTGCTGTCGTCATCGGACGCGTGACCAGCGACAACATGTTGAGAGTTTCCCAGCATGGCGCGATAGTTGCAGAAATTCCAGCCGAAACGCTGGTACTTGGAGGTGGTGCACCTGTCTATATCCGTGAAGCCATCGAAAAAAAACCGGATACCCCGGTTGCAAAGCTTGTCAACGACAACACTCTTGACTTCAATGCAATCAGCCTTGAACTGCTTTCACGCCCCAATATTGCAAGCAAGCAATGGGTCTATCGCCAGTATGACTCCATGGTGCAGACCAATACCGTCACTCCGGTAGGACATACCGATGCGGCTGTTATCCGGATCAAGGGAACGCGCAAAGCGCTCGCTATGAAAACAGACTGCAACGCCCGTTACGTCTATTTGAATCCTTTGGCTGGCGGCAAGATTGCCGTTGCTGAATGTGCCAGAAATATAGCCTGTTCAGGAGCAAAGCCACTGGCAATAACCAACTGCCTCAATTTCGGCAACCCCTATAAGCCAGAGGTTTACTTCCAGTTCAAAACATCGGTTCAGGGAATGGGTGAAGCATGCAGAGCCTTCAATACTCCGGTAACCGGCGGCAATGTCAGTTTCTACAATGAAACATTCATCGGTGGCCTGCGCACAGCCATCTACCCAACCCCGACCATCGGCATGATCGGCCTGCTTGATGATATCGACAATCTCGTAGGTTCAACATTCACCAACGCCGGCGACGCCATCCTTTTGCTCGGTGATCCGGAACTGACGCTTGACGCTTCAGAATATCTGGTCATGCAGTACGAAACACCGGGCCAGAATGCTCCGTCCATCGATCTGGTACACGAAAAAAATCTCCAGGATCTGCTTGTGGCTCTTGCATCAAAAAAACTTCTCCATTCTGCTCATGACATTTCCGACGGAGGGCTCTTTGTCGCCCTGGCCGAAAAGTCCATCATGCATGCTGAAGCGCCACTGGGATTCAGCGTCGATCTGGAAAATGCAAACAGCGGCCCTTGCGCTATTCAGCAGCTGCTCTTTTCGGAAGCTCAGGGACGTGTTGTCTTGAGCATCTCCCCCGATAAAGCCAAAGAGGTGATTGAAGTTGCGATGGAGCACCACGTACCGATCAGGGTTATTGGAAAAGTTGTTGATCGAAACGCCCTTATCGCGGTGAACGGAGAGGAGCTCCTTCATTTCTCGATTGAAGAACTTGCGGGAGCATACTATCACTCACTTGAGCACGCCCTGCACCTTGACGAACTCTAAACCCTCCCGCTGAGGGCAAATAAGGAGCTATATCATGCTGTCGGTTGTAACTGCACAGGAGATGCAAAAGGCCGACAAGGCGGCAATTGAGCAGCTCCATATTGGTGAAACCCGCCTTATGGAGCTGGCCGGTTCTGAATGTCTCCGCATTATTCGTCAAACCCTGCATAAGGAGTCCCTTTCCGGCACATCGTTTCTTGTCGTCTGCGGAAAAGGAAATAATGGCGGTGACGGGTTTGTGCTTGCCCGGCACCTGCTCAATATGGAAGCCTCGGTCGATCTTCTCCTTCTCTACCCCGAATCACTGCTGCAGGGGGTCAATCGGGAAGGACTCGCCATTCTTGAAGCCTACCAGAAGCACCATGCAAAACTGCGCATGTTCAACAGCCATGACGAAGCATTGCCCTTTGTTGCTGAAACTCCATATGATGCGCTCATTGACGCCATTACCGGTACCGGGCTTCGCCTGAGTGAACCGGGCATGGCGCTGGCTTCACCGCTCCCGGACGGTATTGAGCTCATCAACACCATCCGGGAGCGGACGAATGCCCTTACCTTTGCCATTGATCTTCCCTCAGGACTCGATGCAACAACAGGCTTTTCGGCTGCCCCGGCGATTGTGGCCGATGTAACCGTTACCATGGCATTCCTGAAAAGAGGATTCTATCTTAACGAGGGGCCGGCATGTTGCGGTGAGGTGCATGTAGCGGAAATCTCTATCCCCGGCTTTCTTGTTGAACCCTTTTCATGCTTTTTAACCGACAGCGATTTTGCTGCTGAACATTTTCTGCTGAGAGAATCGACAAGTGCAAAACATACCAACGGCAAGGTGCTGATCATTGCCGGTTCGCAAACTTCGCAAAGCTCGATGCTTGGAGCGGCTATTCTCTCCGTGAAGGCAGCACTGAAAACCGGCGCAGGATACGTTTGCGTCTCCCTGCCGATCTCTCTTGCCGGTGCCATGCACACTGCCATACCGGAAGCTATTGTTATCGGAAGAGATATTGCGGCCATTGCTGAAAAAGCACGCTGGGCTGATGCTATCCTTATCGGATGCGGTCTCGGACGCGATAACCAGGCCATCGATTTTATTGCGGAACTGCTCAACTGTGCCGATATCACCACGAAAAAGCTGATCCTTGACGCCGATGCCCTTTATGCTCTTTCATGCATCGGCATGTCGTATGCCCTTGGTCAATGCCACGATGTTGTACTCACGCCGCATTATGGAGAGTTCAGCCGTCTCAGTGAAATCCCGATAACAAAGATTGCAGCCGACCCGATAGAAACTGCAAAAAGTTTTGCCACTCTCCACGGGGTAACCATGCTTTTGAAAGGGGCTCCAACGGTTATCGCTGCAGCGGAAGGCTCCGTTCTTATCAACACCAGCGGAACAGAGGCACTTGCGACCGCCGGATCAGGAGATGTGCTCGCCGGCATGATTGCCGCACTGGCCGCCAAAGGGGCTGATCTCTTCGAAGCAGCAGGATCAGCAGCATGGTTTCACGGCAGAGCTGGAGATCTGGCAAGCGATGTCGCAAGCCTGGTCTCGTCGGGAATGGTCGTTGATGCCATCCAGCAGGCAATTGAGGAAATTTTTGAGCGGGAACAGGAAGATACCCCCTGATTGCAGTTCCCGGCTTAAGCTGTGTTTTTCAATTGTTCGAAACTCTTTACGCTTCGAAATCACGCAGGAACTTGCGGATGTTGCGGGCCGCCTGACGGATGCGCTCCTCATTTTCGATCATGGCAACGCGCACATAGTCATCTCCATAAGCACCAAAGCCAATACCGGGACTGACAGCAACCTTTGCCTCGCTCAGCAGCTTCTTGCTGAATTCAAGACTCCCCATAGAACGGAACTGCTCAGGAATTTGAGCCCAGACAAACATGCTTGCCCGAGGTGAAACAACCGGCCAGCCGGCGTTTGAGAAGCTCTTGACCATGACATCGCGCCGTTTACGGTAAACCTCGCAGATATCCTGAACGCAACTCTGATCTTCAGTCAAGGCAATCGTTGAGGCAACCTGGATCGGGGTAAAGGTGCCGTAATCGAGCCAACTCTTTATTTTTTCAAGGGCGCCGATAAGTTTGGCATTGCCGACCATGAAACCGACACGCCACCCTGCCATGTTATAGGTTTTCGACAGGGTATAGCTCTCGACAGCAACATCCTTTGCTCCGGAAACCTGCAAGATGGAGGGTGTGACATAACCGTCATAGGTAAGTTCAGCATAGGCAATGTCGCTGATAATGTAAAATCGCTCCTGACGGGCAATATCGACAAGCTTCTCGTAAAAGGGAAGTTCAACCGTCGCCGTGGTCGGGTTATTCGGGAAATTCACCACCAGAAACTTGGGCTTTGGCGAAGATTCGCGCAATGCTTTTTCAATATTCCGGAAAAAACCCTCTTCATCAAGCGTAAAATCATCATTAAGCTCCAGTTTCAGGCGATGGACGTTACCACCGGCAAGAATGAAAGCCTGGGAATGGATCGGATAACAGGGATCGGGCACCATGGCAAGGTCGCCGGGATTGGTGATGGCCTGCACAAGATGAACATATCCCTCTTTTGAACCCATCGTTACAACAACCTCACGATCCAGATCAAGGTCAACGTTATACTTGCGCTTATACCATATTCCTACCGCTCCACGAAGCTTGTAGATCCCTTTTGAAACAGAATACCCATGGGTTCTGGGTTTGTTGATGCTTTCGACCAGTTTATCGACGATATGCTGAGGGGTCTGGCCATCAGGATTGCCCATTGAAAAATCGATAACATCTTCTCCTGCACGCCGTTCAGCCATTTTCAGCTCATTGACCGCGGCAAAGACATACTTGGGAAGCCGCTTGATCTTGTCAAACTCTATTTCATCAAACATGGTCTGGTAACGAATAAATAATTCATGATATAAAAATGAAAAGCCACTTTATCATAAGCAAAAAGAGAATCAAATCAATGGCCTTCGTGATATTTTCGAGCTCAGACCCCGGTAAATGATCCTGTCCATTTGGGGATACTGCAATCAAGCAGAACCAGATGTTTTTTTTACTGTTTTTTTTTACACTGAACGGGAACGCATTGATTTTGATCAGCGTTCATTAACGATTGTTGAAAATAATCAAAACACAACTAAGCACGTAATTGCATTAAATTAAACCAGTAACACGATTTTTTCAGCAATTTTCTACAGGGCAGCTCTTCTCAAACAGATTGAAATAAATTCGCCCGAATCATTTGACATTAATGTATTTTTCTTTAACATACTTTGCTAATGTCATTTCGCTTCCCGCTCCACGTAAAGTAACCTATACCACGTGTCAAAAATCAAGATGACAGAAACGGATGCACTGAAGCATCAGCTTGAGAAATCCACCGGAAATGACTATAACTGTTGCTACCAGTGCGGAAAATGTACCGCAGGATGTCCTGCAGGTGCATTTATGGACAGTCCTCCGGCAAGAATCATGCGTCTCGTACAGGCAGGCTATATTGACGATGCCCTGAGAAGCGAAGCGCTCTGGTTCTGTGTCGGCTGTATGACCTGTACCGCTCGATGTCCACAGAACATGGATATTGCTGCAACCATGGACTCGCTCAGGGCTATGGCGCTTGACAAGGGTATCGTTTCAGAAAACAGGGCAAAAAAGCTTGTCACCGCTTTTCATGTCTCCTTTCTCAATAACGTGCGCAAGCACGGCCGTCTGGAGGAGCTCTCTCTCATCAACAGCTACAAACTCCGCACCAGAACATTTCTTCAGG
This sequence comes from uncultured Chlorobiaceae bacterium, assembly GCA_903820085.1. Classification (GTDB taxonomy): domain Bacteria; phylum Bacteroidota; class Chlorobiia; order Chlorobiales; family Chlorobiaceae; genus Chlorobium. The sequence continues at coordinate 211,928 of CAIJGA010000021.1, read as the reverse complement.
ATGCCCAGTCAGGCGTCAAGATGATCATGACCGGAAAGATCAATCCGCTCCATACCCTTACCGGAAAAGGCGGGGTAAAAGGGAAAGAACAGATCGCAAAGATTTTTGAAGCTTCAAAAAAAGAGTCTCATCTGTCGGCTCCAAAACGACGTCCGACGAAAAAAGAGTTTATCGAAAAAATCCCCCGTTCAATCAAGCCAGGCATGACCATCGGATACTATCCTGGATGCTCACTGAGCGGAACGGCACGGGAATATGATATTTCAGTTAAAAAGATGTGCTCCCTGCTCGGAATAAAGCTGCAGGAAATCGAGGACTGGAACTGCTGTGGAGCAACATCGGCACATGCCACCAATCACAAGCTGGCAGTTCTTCTGCCTGCAAGAAATCAGGCTCTTGCCGATGCACAGGGACTGAAGCTGGTTCTTGCACCCTGCGCAGCATGCCAGAACCGTCAGGTTACCACCCGGCAGTCACTTCTTGATTCGCCGGAGCTTCGCGAGGAGGTTCGTTCGATTACCGGAATAGAGCCAACCTGCACTGCTGAATTTATCGGAGTTACACAGCTTCTCGAAGCGATGGATCCGGAAGAGATTAAAAAAAGGGTAAAAAAACCTCTCACCGGTCTCCATCTTGCCTGCTATTATGGCTGCCTTCTGGTGCGACCAATGGACGCCATGGGTTTTGATGATCCCGAAAACCCGCTCAAAATGGAGGCGATCATGACCGCCCTTGGAGCAACACCTGTCGATTGGGCATTCAAAATTGAGTGCTGCGGAGCAGGGCTCACGCTTGCACAGCAGCCACTTGTCGAGGAACTCACGCATACTATTGCAAAAAATGCTGCCGACAACGGCGCAGAAGCCTTTGTTGTCGCCTGCCCCCTCTGCCAGGCAAATCTTGATATGCGTCAGGGCAGCATGAGAGCGCGGTTCGGTGATGTCAAAGAGATGCCTGTTTACTATATCTCAGAGCTGGTTGCCATCGCTTGCGGTGCCGATCCATCTGAAGTAGCTGTAGGCGAGCACTTTGTTCCTGCACTCGACCTTGTCTCGAAATATTAGGCTACATCAAATCTTAGGACACAGAACAAGAAGCACAAGGTTTCAGGGGCATTCCATGTGCGATTCCGGTCAGCGGCTTCATACTAAAAGATTTTATAATGGCAAAAATTGGAGTATTCATTTGTCACTGTGGCGAAAATATCGCTGCGAAGGTTGATTGTACCAAACTGGCTGCCGCCATGGGAGAACATCCTGGTGTTGCAGTTTCGGTTGAATACAAATATTTCTGCTCCGATCCAGGTCAGGAAAGCGTCAAAAAAGCTATCCGGGAGCACAACCTTACCGGTATCGTCATAGCGGCATGTTCACCGAGAATGCATGAGGCCACCTTCCGCAAAGCTTGTGCCGAAGCGGGCCTGAATCCCTATCTCTGTGAAATAGCCAATATTCGCGAACAGTGCTCATGGGTGCATACCGACAGCGAGATGGCTACCGAAAAAGCCATGGACATAACCCGTTCGATGGTCGAGAAGGTAAAACGAAACAATAATCTTCAGCCTATCGAGGTTCCGGTAACTCGCAGGGCGCTGGTGATAGGAGGCGGTATTGCCGGACTCCAGGCGGCACTTGATATTGCGAATGCAGGTCAGGAAGTTGTTCTTGTTGAGCGCGAACCATCCCTTGGCGGCCATATGGCCCAATTGTCGGAAACGTTCCCCACACTAGACTGCTCGCAGTGCATTATGACCCCACGGATGGTCGAAACAGCCCAGCATCCCAAGATCAGGCTTCTTACCTATGCCGAAGTTGAGAGTGTTGATGGCTATATCGGCAATTTCAAGGTCAGGATCCGCATGAAATCGCGCTATGTTGACATGAGCCGTTGTACCGGTTGCGGCGACTGCATAACCAAATGTCCTGCAAAAAAAATCTCAAGTGAATTTGACTGCGGCCTTGGCAAGCGGACAGCCATTTATACCCCTTTCGCCCAGTCCGTTCCCAATATGCCGGTTATCGACAAGGCAAGCTGTATCTACTTCAAGAACGGCAAATGCAAAATGTGCGAAAAATCCTGTCAACTCAATGCGATCAACTTTGAGATGCAGGATGAATTTATTGACCTTGAAATAGGAGCAATTGTCGTTGCCACCGGCTTCCAGATCCAGAATACCGCCGTTTACGGAGAGTATGGCTACGGAAAATTTCCGGATGTCATCACCGGCCTTCAGTTTGAGCGCCTCGCTTCAGCCAGCGGTCCGACGGCCGGGAGAATCCTTCGTCCGTCGGACGGCAAGGAGCCGGAAAATGTTGTTTTTATTCAGTGCGCCGGATCACGCGACCCGTCAAAAGGGGTTCGCTATTGTTCAAAGATATGCTGCATGTACACGGCTAAACATGCCATGCTTTACGCCCATAAGGTACATGGAGGAAAAACCCATATTTTTTATATGGATATCCGTGCAGCAGGTAAAGGGTATGATGAATTTACCCGCCGCGCCATCGAGGAAGATGAGGCTTCGTATGTACGGGGAAGAGTCAGCAAGGTATGGCAGGAAAATGGCAAGCTGATGGTTCGGGGTGTCGATACCCTTCTCGGCAAGCCAGTTACCGTCGTTGCCGATATGGTTGTGCTTGCTACCGCAATGGTGCCGCAGCACAATGCAAAGGAGTTTGCCAAAACCATCGGTATTGCTTATGACGAATACGGCTTTTACAATGAAGCCCATCTCAAGCTGCGCCCTGTCGAATCATCCACAGCAGGAGTCTTCCTTGCGGGAGCTTGCCAGTCACCAAAAGACATTCCTGACTCAGTCGCCCAGGCATCGGCAACAGCCAGCAAGGTACTTGCCCTTTTCAGCAAGGAGAAACTGGAACGCGAACCGGTTATTGCCATAAACAACGAGGCAACCTGTGCCGGATGCTGGGGCTGCGTCCTTGCCTGTCCCTACAATGCCATTGAGAAAAAAGATATTCGCGACCGCTCCGGACGCCTCATCAAACAGGTCGCTTATGTCAATCCCGGCCTCTGCCAGGGCTGCGGCACCTGTGTCAGTTTCTGCCGCTCGAACAGTCTCGACCTTGCTGGATTTACCGAAAAACAAATCTTTGCTGAAGTGATGGGACTTTGAGGAGTTTCCATTTTTCCATGAACAAACAGAATGTTGCTACCGGAGTAAGCCGATGAGTGAACTATTTGAACCGAAGATCGTTGCTTTTGTCTGTACCTACTGCACCTATGCGGGCGCTGATCTGGCGGGAACGAGCAGGCTGAAATACGCGCCGAATGTGCGCATTGTACGGCTTCCCTGTACCGGAAGAATCAGCCCGATGTTTATCCTCAAAGCCCTGCAGAAAGGCGCCGATGGCGTACTGGTCAGCGGCTGCCATCCGGGTGACTGCCATTTTACCCATGGAAACTACCATGCGCGACGCCGTTGGATGGTCTTTCGTGCCCTGCTCGATTTCACCGGCATATCGCCTGAACGGGTCAAGTTCTCGTGGATCAGTGCTGCAGAAGGAAGCAAATTTGCCGATCTCATCAACAGCGTCACGGAAGATATCCGTAACCTCGGCCCTTTTGATCAATACCAGCAGTTGATCAAGGAAACTGAATCACCGGCGACCCTTTAAAAACAAGAAGCAATGATTACACAGGAAAGATACAGAACCACCGTAAAAGAGCTTCTTGCCAATGGCTCAATAAAAATGGCGATCGGGTACAAGCCGGGCTCAACCCCCGACCGTCGGCGCCCGCTCTTTATCCGAACCTCAGAAGAGGCAGAGCAGCTTGTGCTCGACAGTACCTGCGTACAGAACCTCTCGGGCTATCTTGTTTCCGAAGGACTGCTGAGCGATGAAAAACGTGTCGGCATCTTTCTTCGGCCTGAAGGGGTTCGGTCCATCAACATCCTTGCGGCAGAATACCAGCTAAATGCGGATCAGATCGTCATTTTCGGATTTGACTCAACGGGCCGGGAAGTGAGACCTCTGGATGGCCGAAGCGCCAGAGAATTTTCAGGGCTGCTCAATGAGCTCAAGGAAAAACCTCTTCAAATCTACAAAGAGCCGCTTCTGGAGCGTATAGAAAAGATGAACGCAAAGGAGCGATTCGACTTCTGGCAGGAGGAGTTTTCACGATGTATCAAATGCTACGCCTGTCGCCAGGCCTGCCCCATGTGCTACTGCCGCCGATGCATTGTTGACAGCAACCAGCCGCAATGGGTCAACACCTCATCCCATACGCTCGGAAATTTCGAATGGAATATTGTTCGGGCATTTCACCTTTCCGGACGATGCGTGCAGTGCGGCAACTGCGACCGGGCCTGTCCGGTCAACATCCCGCTTCGCCTCATCAACCAGAGAATGGCCAATGAAGTGCTTGATGGATTCGATCATTTTGCCGGTTTAAGCGCGACCCAGGAGCCGGTGCTTGCAAGTTTTAAAAAGGACGACACCGAGACATTCATTCTCTAAGTAACCAACGCGTATGACAAGAATCCTTTTCAGCGATAAACTTGATAATTGTGTCGCAAAATGGCGCTCGGCAGGACTGGCAGTGATTGGCCCTGTGCAGGAAGAAGCCATTTCAAGGTATGCCGCAGTTGAAAAAGGTACCGATTTCGATTTCGGTACGGTGCTGCCCGACCGTTCACTCAAGGAGCTTTTTTTTCCGCAGACCGAACCGATGCTGCGTTACACCATCAAAAAAAATGAGATCGACACGGCTGATTTCACTCCCCCTCAGGGAAAAAGAATCATCTTCGGTGCCAGAGCGTGCGATGCCTCAGGTCTCGAAATTGATGATCCCCTTTTTGGATGGGATTACAAGGATGAGTTCTGGTTTCAGCGGCGCAATGAATCGGTTATCGTAACCATTGCATGCACAAAAGCAGATGATTTCTGCATGTGCACGTCGCTTAAACTGGAACCGGACAGCACCAAGGGTGCTGATGTGCTGCTTCGACCAATAGACAAAAACAAGGGCTGGCTGGTTGAGGAACTTACCGACCGCGGTCGCGAAGCTTTTGCACTCATTTCAGAATACCTCCAGGAGAGCTCGGAGCCGGCACTACCGACAGTTGTTGTACCTGAAAAGTTCAACCTTGATGCCTGTGTTACCTGGCTGAAGAACCCTGAAAACTTTGAGAGCAAATTCTGGAAAGAGATCTCGATGCGCTGTATCGGCTGCGCTTCGTGCACCTATCTTTGCCCGACCTGTCATTGTTTTGATATCCAGGACGAAGGCGACACCTACAGCGGTATCAGACGAAAAAACTGGGACAGTTGCTCGTTCGCCCTCTTTACCATGCACACCTCGGGCCATAACCCCCGATCGACACAATCAGCACGATGGCGTCAGCGCATCATGCATAAATTCAACTATTTCCCCGGCAAGTTCACCGTAAACAGTTGCAGCGGCTGCGGCCGATGCTCACGCCAGTGTCCGGTTGACATGGGTATTACAGAAACTTTACAAGCGATATCAAATTTATAGCCGTGACAGAAAACATCCAAATCGCACAACAGAACATCTACAAGCCGGCTATCATGAAAATCGTCGACCGCCACGATGAGGCGCCCGGCGTCAGAACCATGAGGCTTGAGTTTCAGAACCCGGCCGACCATGAGCTGTTCAAGAAAACATTTCGTACCGGCATGTTCGGGCTCTATGGCGTTTACGGCGAGGGAGAGAGCACCTTCTGTGTCGCAAGCCCTGAAACCCGCAACGAGTATATTGAATGTACCTTCCGCCAATCCGGCAGAGTGACCTCTGCCCTGGCAAATGCGGATATCGGTGACCTCGTCACCTTCCGGGGACCCTACGGAAACCGTTTTCCCATTGAGGAGTTTCACGGCAAAAACCTTCTCTTCATTTCAGGAGGCATAGCCCTGCCGCCGACTCGAAGTGTCATCTGGTCATGCCTTGATCAGCGAGAAAAGTTCGGCAAGGTCACGATTGTTTACGGAGCCCGTACCGTCGCCGATCTGGTCTACAAGCATGAGCTGGAGGAGTGGGAAAAGCGCACCGATGTCGATCTTGTCCTCACTGTTGATCCAGGCGGAGAATCACCAGACTGGAAGCACCGGGTCGGCTTTGTGCCCACCGTGCTTGAAGAGGCAGCCCCCTCTCCCGATAACTGCATCGCCGTCATCTGCGGACCGCCAATCATGATCAAGTTCACCCTGATATCGCTCAAGAAGCTTGGTTTTGATGAAGCAAACGTCTATACCACACTCGAAAACCGCATGAAATGCGGCGTTGGCAAGTGCGGACGCTGCAATGTGGGTTCGGTCTATGTCTGCAAGGAGGGACCGGTCTTTACAGCGGCCGAGGTTTCACGCATGCCTGCGGCCGATTTATAAACCCTTTTTTCAGACAAGAGGAATCCGGAAAAAATGATCCGGCTGATGAAAGTCAGCCGGTGATGAGGGAGCCCCCCACCAGGGGAAAAGAGCAAACTCTCCCCTTCCGGACGATGCACAGCATTGCAGGGCAATGACCTTCCCCATCATGAACGGCTGCAGCAGTTCCCAAGAAAATTCCATACCAAAGCTCCCTGCTTCATCCAGTGTCCGCACCTGCTTGCTCCAAGGTTCTGCTGAAAGAACTTCACAGCCTTTGGCCCGTTTTCGCAGAGCCTCAAAACGCAAGGCGACCCAGTGACCTGCCGGAGTCATTTCAAATTCCAGATAGCCCTCTCCGCCTTCAGCGGAAGCGATAAAAAGTTCCGAAACACTGTAGTGCCACAATCCGTCAGTAAAGCTTCCTGCCGGAATGGAGGATGGGGGGCTCAGCGCAAAAAGAGCAGGATCATGGCTGCGTGTTGTCCAGCGAAGAAAGGGTGAGGCGGAATTTGCCGCAGCATCCTGAATCGAAAGCAACTGCTCAACAGAGACACAAACACCGACAGGAAACTCCCGGTCGAGCCCGGAATAACCAAGCAGCGGTCCCTGCATGAGCAGACGGGGAAAAAGCGGCCCAGTAATTGCAGCCATTTCCTCTTCCTGAGGATTCCATAACAGACCAGCCCACCCTTTTGAAGAATCCCGAAGATCGGCAGTAAACGCTACACCGCACGAATCAAGGAGATCGCAATCAAACAACCCGATGCACTGCACTTCAAGATCAAGTTCAGCTCCGGTATGCTCAAAAGCCTCATGTTTCATGCGTGCAGCAAGCTTGAGCACATCCCCGGCAGTTGCCCCGCCCTTGTTATAGATAAAATTGGCATGGTAGTTGCTCACCATGGCGCCACCCTCCGACTGACCCTTAAAGCCAAGCTCCTCAAAAATGCTGCCGCTCGAACGACCCACGCCATAATTGTTCTTGAAGGTTGAACCGCAACTCGGAAAATCGAAATGATGTTTTTCAGAGCGCTCCTCATCGTGGCCCTGCATCAGGCACCTGATTGCATCCGCTGACCGGGTTTGGGGAAAACGCAAGAGAACGGCAACCACAATCTCCGGCTTCTCCATCAAAGAGGTATGCTTGTATCCATAAAAAACCTCTTCGGGCAACTGCCAGCGCAAGCAACCATCAACAGAGAGCGTCAGAATCCCGGCCGTAATTTGAGAAACCTCGCCACCGAAACAACGGGCATTCATCCGCACGGTCGCCCCAATCTGTCCGGGAAGCCGATAAAGCCATTCTCCCCCTTCCCTTTCGGCTGAGAGCAGCTCTTCTGCAATCCGGGTATTCTGAACCCCTGCCTCGCAGAAAAGCTCATCATCAGATAACCAGAAGAGACGCTTCATCCTGCCAAATGAAATCACCATACCGGCAAAATCACGATCAGAGAAGAGGATATTGCTCCCGCTTCCCATGAGGGCAATCGGGAGACGCTGATTACGGCTCCAGATCAGAAGTTCAGCAAGTTCAGCTACGCTGTCTGGCTCGCCAAAAAATCGGACATTTCCCCCAATACCGTAATAGCCCCTCTCGCCAAAAGAGACATTTTCAGCAAAGGATGGTATTGTCGAGGGGCGATTATAAGTCATACACTGTAATGATTTTGGGCTCTTGCCGACAAAAGAGGCGATGAATCAAGCTGTTCCACCTGAACAACAAAAAAGGTCATTGAAAGAGATGCTTCAAGGTCAAGCGAACTGAAATATAACTGATTAAGAACTTGCTTTTTACGACATCACATCAAAGCCGATAAACCTGCCTTGAAGATGGCTCTATCAAACTCATTGCCCAAAGTTAGAGCAAAACGCTCTTGCTGTTGTACGGAAGGTCATGAATAACGATATTAGAAAACCCATAGAAAGATCATGCATGCACAATACCTATTGGCGCACTTTTGCGGAAACCCTGAACCGTATCTCCCCTGTTTATGAAAACATTTTTCACGATTTTTATTGCCCTCTTTTTTGTTAGTGCGAGCACCCTTTTTGCCGAAGAAAACGCGAAGACAGCCGTCAATCCAACGCTGTCAGGGTCGATCAACGTCCACATCACAGGTCTCAAAAACGTTACCGGCATGCTTGGTGTTTCTCTCTACAACTCAAAAAACGGGTTTCCCGGCAAACATGAAAAGGCTTTTGCCTCGGCTCTTAAAAAAGTTACCGGCACAACCGACAGTGTTCTCTTTGAACATCTTCCATACGGCACCTATGCGGTCAGCATCATGCATGATGAAAACAGTAACGGCAAACTCGACACCAACTTTATTGGCATACCAAAAGAGGGCGTCGGTGTTTCAAACAACCCGAAAATCGGAATGGGCGGACCAAAATTCAACGATTCCATATTCACCCTTAATACAAAAGAGATTGAGCTGACTATTGGCATGAAGTATTTATAGCAGAGGAGCAACACCATGCTCCCCTGTTTGCACCATCCATCCTAAACCTGTCCAGCGTAAAGCGCTGCCGCAATCCAGACGAACAGCTCTGCCACCTCGCTTCCGGCTCCAAGCACATCTCCGGTAACTCCCCCTATTTTGCGGTGGCTCAACACTCCCGTCAACACAGCGGCAGCAAGTGCGGCAGGTATCACCGCAACGAGCGCATAGAGATCGGCAGAAAGAAGAACAACAAGAAAACTGAGTGTCAGCATGGAAGTAACCACGATATGCAAGCCTCCGGCTCCGCTTACAAAAGCCTGAGCCGTACCGCCCTCGCTCCGGGCGTATGGCAGCACTGAAGCAAGCAAAACCTGTACCCAACGGGCAAGCAGGACCCCGGCGACAATGAATCCGAAAGCTCCAAAGCCTACAAGCTTAAGCATTGCAATCCATTTGAGCAGCATCATGCCAGAGAGAGCAATGGCACCAAAAGAGCCGACGTTGGGGTCCTTCATGATCCTCAGTGCCGCTTCCCTCGTCCTGCCGCCCCAGAATCCATCAGCCAGATCAGCAAGCCCGTCAGCATGCATTGCCCGTGTCAGGGCAATGCCGCCAAGCACCACAAGGGCTGCTGACAGCTCATTCCATGATGCAAAATGAGAGCCGAAATAGCCTATTGCCGCCTGCATGAGTCCAAGCAGCAAGCCGACCACGGGAAACCAGAAGAACGATCGGCTGAACGTTTCGGTATCCCTGCCCGGAACAGGAAGCACCGTGAGGGTTCTCAATGCTGTAACAAGGCCGCTGAGCATTCCTTAGTCCTCGCTTTTTTCACTGACGCTCGCGGCGCTGAAGGTCGCCATCTCGTTATAGATTTTGATGGCACCTTCAACAAGCTGCATAGCAATTGCTGCGCCGGTTCCCTCACCGAGACGGAGATCAAGATCAAGAATCGGCCGGACACCAAGCTTCTGCATGACAGCCCTGTGTCCCTGTTCATTGGAGAGATGGCTGAAAAAGAGATAATCATCCACTGCCGGACAAAGCTTGATTGCAACCACGGCTGCCGCAGAAGAGATAAAGCCATCGACAACAACTGGAACCCGGGCTGCGGCCGCGCCAAGAATGAATCCTGTTATGGCTGCAATTTCATATCCGCCAAGCGCAGCAAGCGTACCGAACGGTGTTGTGCAGTGCGAAGCGTTAACCGCAATAGCTCTCTTGATAACGGAGATTTTATGGCTCAGGCGCTCATCGTCAATACCGGTGCCCCTGCCGGTAATGCTCTCAACCGGCACATCAAGCAGAACAGCATAGAGCGCCGTTGCGGGAGTTGTATTGGCAATTCCCATCTCTCCGGTTCCAAGGAGATGGCAGCCCGCCTCATAAGCTTCAGTCGCCAGTTCCGCACCGCAAAGCAGGGCCTGCAAGGCGTCCTCCTGGCTCATCGCGGGGCCGTTGGCCATATTGGCGCTGCCCGGACGAACCTTTCGTTTGACAAGGCCTGCCATATCAGGAAACTCATGGTTCACGCCCATATCAACCACATCAAGTGAAACGCCTGCATGACGCGTCAGCACGTTGATGGCGGCTCCGCCACTCAGCATATTATAGACCATCTGGGGCGTCACCTCAGCCGGAAATGCTGAAACTCCTTCAGCAGCTACACCATGATCGGCCGCAAAACAGCAGATCTTCTTTTTTGAAAGCACCGGGTTAAGGCTGCCGGTCGCCAGGACATATTTCAGGGCAATCTCTTCAAGTCGACCAAGACTTCCTTGCGGTTTGGTAAGATCATCAAGATGCGCCCGGGCTGCATCGTTGAGCGAATGTGAGGCCGGTTGAATACAATTCAGAAGCTGCTGCAACTCTTCATGCATGATTTGGTACTCTTATTAAAAGTTATTGATTACTGAACACATCCATCTTGCTACTTCAGCCGAAGCGGCAGACCGCTGCAAAGCAGCCAGGCCTCCGTAGCCAGCGAAGCAACACGCTGGTTAATGATACCGGCAATATCACGAAACCTTCTGGCCATGGCATTCTCCGGCACAATACCCATACCTACTTCATTGGAAACAAGAATCATATCGCAGGGAGGAGAGCGCAATACATCCAGAAAACGTTCGATCTGCCTTTCAATCTCCTCTTCCCCCTTCCCTTCAGCGTAATGCATAAGGTTTCCTGTCCAGACCGTCAGACAGTCGAGCAGGACTACATCTGTGCCTTCCGGCAGTTGCCGGAGTGCACGATCAAGAGAGATCGGCTCTTCAATTGTTGTAAACTTCTCACTCCGCTCCTCCCGGTGCTTGCCGATACGCTGCTGCATCTCATCATCAAATGGCTCCGCCGTCGCGAGAAAGACCCTTTTCACATACGGAACGGCAAGCTGTAAGGCAAACGAGCTTTTACCGCTCCGCGCCCCGCCGGTCACATAATAAATTTTGGGAATAGTGTTCGGAACCATCGCTAAAGCCGGATTGTATGAAAAAAACAGTTGCTGACACCCCTGACGGTGCCACCCGTTGAGCGGTACGGAATATAATGATCAGCTGGAAGGCTCCTGCCATAAAAAAACTATTTATTTCCAATATGCTCACTCGCCACCCTGCCAAATAAATTTAAGCGAAGTTATTCAGAAAAGCCCTCCCTTGATTCATCAACACGTGGCATCAAGTTCCTGCCTGGGACACATTCACTGTCGAGTGAAAATCATACCCCCTGACTTACAGGATAACCGGCCAAACTTTGCAGCAGCTTTTCTACCATAATGTAGACAACCCTACAAATACCACCATTTCGTCCTTATTTTAAGGTTCCTTAAACAAAATAAAATATGCCAACCTGTTTCAATAATATCTCTTACAATACGCGTTCTCACTCTGGCACGATAGTTGCATTATATAAGTAAGGAAAAATTAAAAAAGCCCGAAAAAAACAACACCAAATTCAAGCATCATGAGTACTGCCAGCACCATATACGGCGACCTTTCGGGTGTCGAGTTCCGCACCCTCTATTCAAACGGCAAAACAGACGGCTGTCTTGTCACCGAGCCCAACATGCTGGCCACTCCATACGGCACACTGGTGCCTCAATACGAAGCGGAAGACATGGGACGGCGCTCGGTCAAACCCATGTACTTCTACAAGGATGGGGCGCTGAAATCCATTGCTCTGCAATCGCAAACCATGCTTGAAACACCGCTCGGTGCCATACCGGCAGAGTTGGTTACCTTTCATAAAAATGGCAGCATCAAACGGATTTTTCCGCTTGACGGCAAACTGAGCGGCTTCTGGTCGTGGAAGAATGAGTTCGCCCTTGCAAGCACCCTCACCTTCAGTTCACCGGTTGGAACTCTTGCCACCAAGGTGATTGGCTTGCAGTTTTACGAAAGCGGCGCACTGAAAAGCATCACCCTCTGGCCGGGCCAGAGCCTTACGGTACAAACCCCTATGGGAGAGATCACGGTAAGAAAGGGGTTAGCGTTCTATGAATCAGGGGCCATCCGCTCCTTTGAACCGCTCAGGAAAATCGATATTCTGACCCCTATCGGGATGATCACCTCATACGATAACGAACCGAACGGGATACACGGCGACATCAACTCCGTCCAGCTTTCGGAGGACGGGTCCATAGAGGCGCTCAGCACAGTAGACCATGCCATCCATGTTTCAGCATCTGAGATGAAGGGAGAACTCTTCCATCCCGGCGTCAAAAGCAATGTCTGTGGAGATGAACGTAAGGTCAGCATCCCCATGAAGGTTCGCTTTGAAAAAAGGCGGGTGATGTTTCACGACAATCCGAAGTTCTCCTTCGATATCAAAGAGTGCCGGTTTGAGGTAAGGATGATGGACAGCACAACAAAAGAACCTGCATACTGCTGTTCATGATGAAAAAAAGTCGAGCGTGCTGTGTTGAAAATCATCATTCAGCACGCTCGACTGCGTGGAGGGCATTCACACCTGCCAGCCATCCGGTTGAAAACGCAGCCTGAAGGTTAAAGCCGCCAATCTCACCGGCGTAGTCGAGAATCTCTCCGCAGAGAAAAAGATGCGGAACGACCCTTGAGCACATGGTTTTAGGATTGACCTCTCCAAGCGAAACGCCACCGGCAGAGATTTCTCCCTGATCAAGCGGCACTTCACGAACGTTGCCAAGCGCAAAGCGCTTGAGCACAGAGAGCAACGACTGGCGTTTTTCCTTGGCAAGTCCGCTCCAGGTTACATCATTCTCAAGCCCAGCATGACTCATGACAAATGGCACGAGAGCGGTCGGAATTGTCCCTTGCTGAGCCACTCCGAAAGAGCCTTTGAGAGGGGCTATCGGGCATCCCTGCAGGAACTTGCGAACCATCTGCGTGCCATTCCTGCGTGCCTGCGACAGCAGTTCAACCTCAAGTTCAGCACTGCTCTGTTCAGGAAAGAGGTCGGCAAAGAGAGCTCCATTACCCAGCTCCGCAACATCGCGTGAAAGCGAAAGTGCAGCCGGGCCACTGAAGCCGCGGTGCGTAAAAAGCAGGTCGCCACGCCGCTCTGCACTTCGTCCCCCGGCAGTGACAATCAAGCTGACTGAGCGAAGCGACAGCCCTGCCAGAGAGGCTGGTGGAGCTTTTATGGTGTAGAGCGGTGCCAATGCGGCTGAAGGCTTTATAATGGAGTGGCCAAGCGAACGGGCAATGGCAAGGCCGTCACCCGTCGTGCCGGTTCCGGGATACGAAACGCCTCCTGTTGCCAAAATAAGACGATCTGCCGTGAACACCGCCTCAGCAGTGGTCACAAAAAAAAGCCCGCCTCTTCGTTCGACCATCCGAACCCGGCAGGAATTGTGCTGTTGGATCTTCGACTCCTGCATCAGCTCCTCAAAAGCGCGTGCAACCGATGCCGCATCTCCGCTCACCGGAAAAACCTTGCCGTCAGGCCGTTCCTCGGTCTCAACACCCCGCAAAAGCAAAAGGGCAAGAAGGTCACTGTTTGAAAAGCTGTAGAGGGCTTGACGCAAAAAACGCGCTTCATTGCGGCGCAGAAAACCCTGCTCAAGCAGCTCCGCCGGAGAGCCCCGGTGCGTCACATTGCACTTGCCGCCCCCTGATATCCTTATTTTCGTTCCGGGACGGGGATTCCGTTCAAGAAGGATTATGGAACAGGGCTTGCCGGAACCTTTTGCGCTCCGACGCGCGGCAATAGCCGCTGCCATTCCGGCCGCACCACCGCCTATAATGAGAATCGTGGAATGGTTCAGGTCTGCACTCCTGACTCCCTTTGCTGTTATTTCATTTTTGCTCATAGGGAGATAAAGTTACTCCGTACAAGGAAAACTGCAAGTGCTCATTTTTTGGAACATCTACGGCAGAGAGATTTGAAACCTCACTCCTGAACCTGCACCGGCATGCCGTCCTTGAGTTCATTGGTTGGATGCACCACCACCCGCTGCCCCATCCTGACCCCGGCAAGCACCTGCGCCTGCAAGGCTCCTCTCATACCGACTGTAACCGGTTTGTCAATTGCCCGACCATCCTCAATAACAAACAGATGCCAGCCCTCTTTTCCCCTGAAAAGGCTGCTGACCGGAACCTGGAGCACATCGGACGCTTCACGGAGTACAATACTTGCCTGGACACGGAAGTTATCGCCAAGCAGCGGCTCATCCCGACTGAGAACAGCGACAATGTTCACCCGTTTCTCTTCAATGCCAAGCGCTGACGTTTTGGTAAAGGCTGCTGGCCCGACCGTTTTAACCACCCCCTTGAGCTCCCTGTCGCCACCCCAGTCCTGAATCACCACACGGTTTCCCGGCTTTACCCTGATGGCATCCGAAGAGAGTACATCAATCACAATTTCAATAGCCGAAGGATCGCCAATATCAACCAGCGGTGAACCGGCACTCACAAACCGTTCGCTTTGCTCATGGATGCGAAGCACACGACCGTCAACCGGAGAGAGTACCGTGACAGGTTTTCCGGCAACCTGCCGGTCAATAATGGCCTGAAGCGCACCAAAGTTGTAACGGGCTGCCTCCGCCCCTGACCGGGCACCCTGAACCTCTTTCCGCAACGTTTGAGCCTCATTCTCTGCAAGTTCATAGGCCTCTTTGGAAACCGCACCTTCACCATAGAGATTGCGGTAGCGACCAAAACGGCGTTCTGCCAGTGCAAGCGTCAGCGCAGCCCTGCTTTGGCGGGCAATCGCCTCATCAAGAGCTGCCCGGGCCGCCTCTGATCTGGCAGAGGCTTCACGAAACTCGCGGCTGTCAAGCTGGGGAGGAAGCAGCGAAGCCACCACGCTCCCCTTCCGGACACGATCACCCTCTTCAAGTTCAACCCTCACCAGCTTGCCGCTGACCGGCGCAGCAATAACAAACCGGTCATTCACCCGGGTAACTCCCTCCCCTTCAAGCGTTACCTGCAACGGGCCACGCCGTACCACACCAGAATCCACCGGAAGCGGAGATGGCCGAAAGACAAAAAAAAGAATGAGCGCAGCCATCGCGACCGAAAGCGCTGCAATGCGCTGTGTTTTCGAAAGTACCATAATCTATTCCCTTGTTTTTAAAACCTCGACCAGATCAAGGCCAGTAAGCCTCCTTCTGACGAGGATAGCGGAGACAACCGAGACAAGAACAATAACCAAAAAGGCAAAGAGAAAGTTAAACGCACTGAACACCAGCGGAAGCCGATAAAGTTCTGAACTGAGCGCATGAGCCAGGAGTGCAGAGAGCCCGATGCCGATCAGAAAGCCAAGCGGTACGGCGGCCAAAGTAAGCAGGGCCTGTTCGCCAAGCAAAATAAAGGAAATTTCCCCTTTTGTCATACCGAGCACCCGAAGACTTGTCAGTTCACGTGCCCGCTCGGAAAGCGAGATGCGGGCACCATTGTAGACCACCGCAAAGGCCAGTATACAGGCAAAAGAGGTAAGAATGACGGTCGAGGTGTTCATGCTCTGGGCAATCAGCTCATCAAAACTCTGCTTCATCGCCTTGAGCATCATGATGCCCGAAACCCCCGGCATATCCTTGAATTTTGTGTAGAGCTTCCCGGCCTTCGCCTGATCGAGACGCAGGTATGCTGCGTTCAGTGCTCCGCCATCTCCAGCCAGACGGTTCAGCGCACCAAGATTCATGTAGGCCGAAAGCCCGAGAATTTCATCGATGGTTCCGCTGACAAGAAGCTGTGTGTGGCGCTGCCGACCCTGCAGAAAATCAACCTGCAGTTTGTCGCCCGGCCTGACACCAAGAAGCTCAGCCAGCGTTGAGGTGAGCAGTATACCATCCTGAGGCAGGGTAAG
The DNA here is from genome assembly GCA_903820085.1 of uncultured Chlorobiaceae bacterium. Lineage (GTDB taxonomy): Bacteria > Bacteroidota > Chlorobiia > Chlorobiales > Chlorobiaceae > Chlorobium. The sequence continues at coordinate 195,853 of CAIJGA010000021.1, read as the reverse complement.
CTGACGGTTTGCCTTGTCAATGAGCCTCTGCAACCCTTCGGCAGATTCCATTCCCTTGATTGACTGACGACGGACACGGTGACCAAAACTCATCTTTACCGGCTCTTCACGATAATATTCGTGTTCAATGACCCCGTCGAGCGAGGCAATATTAAAGCGTACCGAGGGAGGCATGGGGTTATTGAAAATCACCGTAACATCCTCGCGGTGCTTCTGGGTAAACTCCACCTGAACCATTCGGTCAAGAGAATCATAGGTATAGCGGCCAGCAATGAGAATAGCGACAGAAAGGGAGATCATCAGCACCGAGAGCGCTGCTTTCCACGGACGACGTTCCAGGTTACGCACAATAATACGTAGCGAGACCGGAATTTTTTTGCGCAACGACTCCCGATCGAACAAACCCGGCTTGTAGAGCGCCGGAGAGTCCGGGCGCATCGCTTCCGCCGGTGGGAGCAGCACCGCTTTGCGTACCGCACCGAGCGCGCCAAAAATGGCTGCCGCAAAACTCAAAAGAACAGACAGGGCAACATCCTCAAAGCGGAAGTAATAGACCAGCTCGGCAAAATTATAGAACTCGGCATAGATGTTCATCAGCCCCCTGCCAAGCCACGCTCCTAACAGTGTGCCCACAACCGCGCCAAAAGCAGTAGGAATCATGGCAAAGCCCAGATAGTGCAGTCCGACATCCTCATTGGAATAGCCGATAGCTTTAAGCACGGCAATCTGGTCGCGCTGGGTCGCCACGATACGGCGAAGAACGATATTGAGAAGAAAGACCGCGACGGCAAGAAAGACAACCGGAAGAAAGGTAATCTGAATACCGACCTGCTTGATCTCATCGACAATAAAGCGGTCGGAAAGATGCTCGCTTCGCCCGTAGGCGCCAAGCGAACCATAACGTTTAAAGAGGTTGTCGAGCCGCATGATAACATCTTTTTCCGATGCCCCATGAGCCAGCGTCAGCGAAAGATCGTTGAAAGCCCCGCTCATGTCGAGCGCTGACTCAAGCGAACGGCGACCCATCCAGAATACCCCGAATCGGCGCTTGTCGGGGAAAAAAGAGCCGGGCTGCACCTCATAGATATACTCGGGAGAGAGCCCCATGCCGACAATCAGCAGGCTCCTCTTTCGACCGTTGATCACTGCACTGATACGATCACCGGGAACAAGGTGGTTTGCTTCGAGAAAGGGTTTGCTCGCAATGACCTCTTCGGGCTTGCCCGGTTCAATATAGCGCCCCTTTTTCAGAAAAAGATCATTCAGCACCGGCGTCCGGTACTCGGGAATCGACACCAGCCGTGCCGTTGCAGGTTCGTCAAGACCCGGGACATCAAGGATGACGTCAGCCGTAATGCGCGTACTGACCGATGCCACCCCCGGAATACGGCTCACCGTTTCGCGGTAAAACTCCGGTGCACGCTTGACTTGCACAAAAACATCCGCAAAACGATACCTGTTGTAGTAGCGCTGCCGCGACACCTCAAGCGAATGCTTCACGCTGCTCATGGAGACGAAAACCGAAATACCGCAGGCCACAACAGCAGCAACGGCAAGCATCTGACCCTTGAGGCGCATCAGTTCGCGCAACAGCTTTCGGTGAAGTGGCTTCATCTGGACGCTCTACCAGACCAGTTCAGAAGGTGACATCCGGGTGAGATTCTGCCGGTCCTCGGAGAGCTCCCCGCTTCGCAGGCGCACAACCCGGTCTGCCATCCCAGCAATCGAAGCGTTATGGGTAATGACCAGCGTTGTCGTACCCAGTTCGCGGTTGACCTTTTCAATCACATCAAGCACCAGTTTTCCTGTCTGGAAATCAAGTGCGCCCGTAGGCTCATCACAGAGCAGCAGTTCAGGCCTCTTCGCTACCGCCCTTGCTATGGCTACCCGCTGCTGCTCCCCGCCGGAAAGCTGCGCTGGAAAATGATTCAGACGATTACCGAGACCAACCAGCCGCAAAGCCTCATCCGCCTTCATCGGATTGTCGGCAATCTCAGTCACCAGCTGAACATTTTCAAGCGCCGAAAGGCTTGAGATCAGGTTGTAGAACTGGAACACAAAGCCAATCGAACGACGGCGATAAGCTGTGAGTTCTGCCTCAGTAGCCGCAGTTATTTCACGGCCATGAAAAAAGAGCTTGCCCGAAGAGGGCACATCAAGACCACCGATAATATTGAGCAAGGTTGATTTTCCGCTGCCTGAAGCCCCAAGCAGCACGGCAAGCTCCCCCGCATGAAACTCAAGGGAAATATGCTTGAGCGCGTCAACCCGCACCTCCCCCATCATATAGAATTTTGACAGGTCGGTGATCCTGAGCACCTCCACATGCTGCCCTCTATCCAGCGGATTATCCGGCATAAGCACCCACTCTCCTTTTCATGTTTCATCTATTATGGGAAGTCACTGAAGTATCATCGATGCCTTCTGAGCAGCTCAGCAATTGTGCTGCCAACGGGACCAAGCCTTACGATGCAAAAAAACAAAATGCTTTGAACTCGGAGGGAAGCAAAAGAGGCACTTGTACGACAGCCCTTTCTTCTCAAGGAACGCATCAGGCGGTCATTTAGGCAAGGCAATGTCTCGGATGATGCTGTCGAAATCAACCGGAAAAGAGGGTTCAAGGTTATTGAAGCTATCCCGTCCTTCAGGCATGAAGTGAATCCCTTTGGGAAGGCTCTCATGCGCCATGATATACTGATGCAGATAATTGGTGAGGCGGTAATATCCGCTCGGCTTACCGGTAGACTCAAGTACTGGCTTGCCCACGGCCCAGCCATCAACGATTTGTTCGATCGTTGCCAGATAGAAAGCCTTTTTACGGTTTCGGTCCAGACTGTTTTGCTCTTCTTTTCCTATCACGGCGTGTCGGGCTGGTTTTTTGGGAGAGGCGCACATTTCAATATCTGGTTTTATTGTTCAGCCTGTAGTATTTTTTGTGAAATATAAGCATAACCATTCTTTTTTTCTTGTCCTGAAGAGATGGTTGCTTGATAAGATACCCGCAAAAAAATCAGTGCGGATGAAAATTTTTGCAGGATCAGGAACGATACTTTTCTGATTGGTGTTCCAACAAAAGCAATGACATTTTTGTAAAAAGACCTAAACAATACGAAAATGAAAAAGATAATTTTAGCACTTGTCCTGCTTGCAGGTATTGCTTCAACTCCTGCAATTGCGAAGCCTTATGTCAGCGGCTCGGTTGGTCTTGGTATTGCCGGCAACTGGGATGAAGTGGATTGGAATCAGAAGCTTGATAGTAGTGTTGCATGGAATTGTGCTGCCGGTTACAATTTCGGGACATACCGGCTTGAGGGTGCTTTAGGGTATGAAAAGCACGATTTTACAAACACCCCTGATGATGTATCAATGCTGACCGTCATGGCAAACGGATATTATGATATTGATACAAACTCGAAAATCACACCATACGTGATGGCAGGTCTTGGCGTTGCGGATGTTAAGGTTTCGTGGGCAGATAGCAGCACCAATTTTGTCTGGCAGGTTGGTTTTGGAGCAGGCTTCAAGGTTGATGACAATGTCACCCTTGATCTGGGGTACCGCTACATCAGGCCGGAAGGTCTTGAATGCCCAGATGATCATGCTGATGTAAGCTTGCACAGTCAGCATATTATGGCAGGAATCAGGTACCAGTTCTGAATTATTGACATCTGCTGACTTCAAGGCCAGGAGCTCTTCTGCTTCTGGCCTTTTTTCATTTAAGCAATCGACTTCCATACCGGGTATATAACCGCTTCAAGATTTTATGCTGAACGCTCTTGCAACGCCTTAAAAGTTATTATTTTCCATAAAATAGCCATCTGCCGAGCAGTTTAAGCTAAGGCGTGTTTTCTCTTTCCAACCGCAATGACCCTATGAACGTCAACCTCTTCCTTGTCATCCCTGTTGTGCTTATTGTCGGCATCATAGCCGGCATTGGACTCGGCCTTTTCCTTGCAAAAAGAGCTTCGGCAAGCAGGGGTGAGCTGGTCACCATAGGAGCATCAACCGTGAGCGGACGAGGGGCTTTTGCTCTGAAAAAGATCAGTGAGGGTGACATTATCGAACGCTGTCCTGCCCTTGAGGTAACCGATAAGGACATCGGTGGAGAACTCTTGAACTATGTCTTTTACGGCAGCACGGAGAGCGCACGCCTTGTCGTGATGGGTAACGGGATGCTCTTTAACCACTCTTCGACACCGAACGTCGCCTACTATCGTGAACAGAGCGCACTCGGCGTGGAACTTGTTATCTATGCGTTGCGCAATATCAGCAAGGGTGAAGAACTTTTCTACAGCTACGGGGATGACTGGTGGGCCACCAGGGCATGATGCACTATAGTCACCAGCGCTTTAAAAGAATATTTTTCATGGAGGCTTCGTCAAGCTGAACAGCGTTGCTCTTGCTGCGGGTAGCGGTGACAATGCCATCAAGATCTTCCGCAAAGAGCCCGTAGCTGCGCAACTGGGGAAAAGAGAGCAGCTCCTATTCCTCAAGCGTTTCAACCAACCGTTCCCAACCTGCTTGAACATCCCGAGAATATAGCGCCTGCCTTTGCATATTTCTGCAATGCGGGATGGCGAGAGTCAAGAAGGCAAAGCTGCGCGATATGCTCCCTGGTTGCTTCGGCAAGCATAAGAAATCGCCCTGTACCGAAATGAATGGCTGGAAGCGGCAGCAGGGAGAAATCAGGAAGCGGACGAGTCGAAGGCATCATGGCATTTCAAAAGTCAAGCTGGAAATAAAACGTTCCATCGCCCTGCAGGAGGAATTGAAATCTTCCTCTGAAAAGATTTCAAGGGTAAAAACCCGGTCTGGAACAGGGATATCCGTCAGCCCTTTCATAACCAGATCAAGCGCTTCCGGCTTCATGAAGGCGAGGGAGTTGTGATCTTTTCCCTCAAGGGTGCCATGCATGTGCAGCACCTTGGCATGAGGCAGGTAACGCTCCAGATACTCTCCGGTGGGAAAGCCATAGTACTCAAGATGGCCAACATCAAGCGTGACAGAGAGGCCGAACTCTTCTACCACAGGCCAGACAAGCTCGAACGGATAGTTGAGATTTTCTGCACAGAATGCCGATGGCGGTTCAGCGGTACCATCCAGAAGCATCGCTATGGAATCGCGAAGTGCATCCGTAAAGAGCCTGTTTTCATCTGCTGAAAACGCGTTGATATCGACACCCGGCCCGGCTTCGAAGTGCATGACGTAGGCTGATTTCGGCAGATCGCGGGTCAGCTCGATAATTCTCAGGCATTTGCCGACTGACCGTTCCCGCTCTGCCCGGTCAGGATGGCCAAAATAAACATCAAGCGGCAGATGCACCGAGTAGGTCAGCGCATGCTCTTCGGCCATTTGAGCAAGTTTCTGCATATCCTCTGGAGATGGCAGATTGCTGAATTCATCTGACTCGAAGAGTACCAGCTCGATATCGTCTACCTTGTCCTTGAGAAACTCAATATTTGGAATGATATCGGCGGGAATAATATAGGAACTTGTGCCGAAGCGAAAGGGAAATTGCTGTTTGCAGATCATGGCTGTCAGGAGTGTTATGGTTGCTGGAGCTGGATCATAAGCTCATGAATGGAGTTCCAGTTGAGAGCTCCGGCACGCTTCAGGCGGGCGGCAAAATCAACTGCCGCTTTACCTTCAGTATAGTCTCTTTCGCCGATACCGGAGGCCAGCAAAACTGTTTTGCCTCTTTTGAGAGCCTCTTCGGCCAGTTCAAGGTTAACCAGGTTTCCTGAACCGAAAGGCACCTGACTGAGAACCACCGCATCAGCGCTTTTGATCATCTCCATTGCTTTTGCCATCGCATCGGCACAGACCGGCGAAAAAGGCTGTTCAAGCACAACCGGGATGTTGAGCGCTCTGGCGGCTTCAGCATCAGAATCAAGGCGGTTCAAAACACCGGTAGTCACCTCATATCCCTCAATGAGGAGCCTACGGTAGAGCTCGATGCCGCTTCCCCCGCCGGCAATAACATGAACACTCCTCTCCAGTTTCCTGCGACGCCTCAGGTTGTCGATTGCTCCCGATACCTGCAAATAACCGGTATAGGGATCCTGCTGCACGGAGAGGTCACAGCTGTAGACCCGGCTCAGCAGTTCCGGCTCCAGCACCTCGGCAGGGGTTCCCGCTTTTACCAGGGTACCGGCCTCCATCAGCAGAAAACGGTCTGAGATTCCGGCAGAGAGCGTCAAATCATGGCTCACCAGCAGAATGGTCATCCGTTTTTCACGGTTGAGGTTCATCAGAATCTGAAGCACCTCCTGACGATGGTTGATATCGAGATGAGAGATCGATTCGTCGAGCATGATGATCTTCGGCTCCTGCGCAAGGACCATCGCGAGGGCAACGCGCTGCTGCTCCCCGCCGCTCAGCTCGGTAAAGAAGCGGTCGCGCAAGGCAAGCACATCAGTATAGATCATGGAGCGCTCGACAAGATCGTGATCAACCGAAGAGGGAGTTCCCCACCGCCCCATTGAGCTGATGCGGCCGTTCATCACTATCTGGCTAACGGTAAAGGCCATAGGGGAATCGATCTTCTGCGGAACAACGCCGAGCAGTGATGCCCGCACAGCAGGCCTGATGTGCAGCACATCACGGCCAAAAAGCTCAACCGTGCCTGACAGGGGTTTCAGCAGTGCGGCGGCGGTTTTCAGCAGGGTGCTTTTGCCGCAGCCGTTCGGACCGATAAGCGAGACAAACTCCCCCTCCCTGACCGTGAAGCTGACGTTGTTGAGCACCCGTCTCTGCTTGTAGCCGGCAGAAACATTCCTGAAGATCAAGGCATCCTGTTCCATTAGGCTATCCATGCCTGTTTCATTCTCCGCTGAAGAATAATGAGAAAAAAGGGTCCTCCGGCAAGGGCGGTCACAACACCGACCGGTATCTCAACCGGAGCAAGCAGGGTGCGGGCCACGGCATCGCACAAGACAAGAAAGGTTCCCCCGCCAAGAGCGGCCAACGGAACAAGCTTGCGGTGATCCGGCCCGAAAAGGGCACGCATGACGTGGGGCACAATGAGGCCGACAAATCCGATCATGCCGGAAAGAGAGACGGCTGTTGCAGCAAGAAGCGTCGCAAAGAGAAGGCCGACAACAATGACAAAATCGGCACGCAATCCCTGGTAATGGGCCATTTCGCGGCCAAGCGCAAGGGCGTTGAGCTGAGGAGAGAGAAGCCATATTCCGCCGAGACCTGCAAGAATAAGCCCTGCTGAAAGGAGCTGCTGGCCAGCAGTAACCGGTTGCAGGCTGCCGAGCATCCACCAGATCACATTGTGCATCCCTTCAACACTTGCCGTAGAGACCAGAAACATGACAATACTCGAACAAATTGAGCTAACGATAACACCGCTGAGAATCAGGCTGTAAACCGATGGCTGGCCACTCGAACCCTGGCTTGCAATGCCGTAGACCACCATCAGCGTCAGTACCGCCGAAACGAAAGCTACAACCGGCAAACCGAGCGTGGCAAGAACGCCAGATCCTGCAAGAATCGTAAGAGTAGCGCCGAGACCGGCCCCTCCGCTCACGCCGAGAACATAAGGCTCGGCCAAAGGATTGCGCAGAAGTGCCTGAAAGACAACACCGGATGCCGAGAGTGCTGCACCGGTCATCATACCCATCAGCAGTCGGCTGAACCGCAGGGAAAGAATTGCACTGCCCGAAGGTGACTGCATATCAGGAATACCAATACCCGAAGGACCGAGAAGCAGGGAGAGTGCAAGCAGCAGGGGGAAAACGGCAAAAAAGAGAGCAATCCTCAACCCGGTCTTGACTTTGCCTTTATCGGGAAAGCTGTTATCGGCACATATCGGTGAAGCCTTCATGCCCATCAGTTTTCAACACCCATTTGTGCCGGAATGCCCTGCTCATAGCCATGCTTGAGCATCTTCATCTCGGTAACCGTATCAGCCAGGGCAACAAGCGCCTCCGGAGCATTCCGGCCGGTCATCACCACAATCTTGCCCTTATCCACCCAACAGAGCGCCTCAAGCAGAGGATCAAGAGGGATAAGATTCTGGCCAAGAGCATAACAGAGTTCATCAAGCAGTACAAAATCGTAATCGGGAGAGTGCAGCGCAGCAATGGCGGCATCAAGCCCTTTGCGGGCCGCAATCCTGTGCACCTCCATGCCAGGGCTGTCGGGGTCTCTCGGAAGGAATCCAGCTCCGAACTGCTCCCACACTACCCCGTCAAGCCGGCTGAAAAATTTCTGTTCGCCAACCGAATCGTCAGACTTGACAAACTGGATCACTCTGGCACGCATACCGTGGCCCAGTGCCCTTGCCAGCATCCCGAATGCGGCTGTGCTTTTACCCTTGCCGTTGCCGGTGAAGAGGAGAATTCTTGGTTGTTTCATGACATTATTTTTTCAATTCACCATAGTATTTGCCATAATATTCCTGACCCGATGCCTGTTACAAGAAAGAGCAAAGCCGTCACGCGCATTAGCCTCACACTTCGGCAAATTGTAAGGGTTGAGCACTCCCCCGTCCTGACACCAAGCAATGGCGCGTTGTGCAACTCTCCGCCATAACTTCTTCCGCCTCCGAAGGTGACGCCAAGCGCTCCGGCAAAAGCGCATTCAGGATATCCGGCATTGGGACTAGCATGAAGCCGCACCCCCTGACGGACTGCATCAAAGATATCAAAAAATCTCAGGTTACTGACTACCGCAGCCAGCGCTATTGCAATAACCGTTACCCTTGCCGGAAGATAGTTTGCAAAATCGTCAAGCTTTGCCGCAGCCCAGCCAAACTCAAGATAGCGTTCATTCTTGTATCCGAAGGTGGAGTCGAGGGTATTGATGGCTTTGTAGGCAATGGCGCCGACCGGGCCAAAAAGCAACGCATAAAAAAGAGGCGCCGTAACACCGTCAACACTGTTCTCCGCAACACTCTCCGTCGCGGCAAGAGCGATACCGGCGGCAGACAATGCAGCAGTATCACGCCCGACCATAAAGGAGACCTTCTTGCGTGCCAGCTCAACGTCGCCGGTATCAAGCGCCCTCTGCACAGCTCCTGCATGGTCGCCAAGATCCTTGACGGCAAAGCAACTGTACAGAAGATAGACGGCCGCGACCATCCCAGCCCACGGATGCAACTTCGCCGCCAGCATCACGAGTAATCCGGCAACTCCGGCAGAGCCGCCAACAACAATCAGAACGGCCAGAATGCCGGCCAGACGAAGAGGCAGAGCGGTGCGCCTCAGCAGTGCCTCGCTCTGCAACGCGAGCCAGCCGATCCCTTTGACCGGATGCGGCATCCATCGTGGATCACCGGCAATGAGGTCGAGCACGAATGCTGCCAGAAGAAGAGCGTCAGCAGGAATCATTTTTGCTCATTTAGAGGATTCAGGGCTGAAGTTTTCCGGCAAAGGGCTTATTTTCGATGGGTCGGATGAGGCAAGCAGAGCCGAACGCAGTGCAGAAAGAAGACGATCATTCTCAAGAGGCTGGCGGATGGCAAAACGGAAATAGTTATCCTCAAGGCCGGGGAAGTTACGGCAATCCCTGACATGGAGCTGACGCTCGGCAAGCCATGAAAGCAATACATAGAGCGGGCTGCCTCCATTCCACTGTGCCAGGAAAAAATTGGCGGCACCCCCTGCAATTTTTATCCCCTCAATCTGAGATAACAACGCCGTTATCCTCTCCCTTTCGGAAAAAATCATGGTACGCACCTCATCTTCATAAGCCCCAAACTCAAGCAGTAACGGGGCAATCGACTCGGCAATGGCGTTGACCGTCCAAGGCTCCTTATAGTGAAGCAATCGCTGAATAAGAGTCGGATGGGCGATGATGGCTCCAAGACGCAATCCCGGCAACGCATAGAATTTGGTAAGCGAATGGACCACGATGACATTTTTCAGTGCCATCACCTGCGGCATAAGGGAGTTATCAGGGAATGCGGGAGTGAACTGGATGAATGCCTCATCAAGGATAAACCACTTCTCTGGAAAGCGGCTTGCGAGCGCCATGATAATTTCCGGCGGCACCTCTGTTCCTGTGGGGTTGTTGGGATTTGCCGCAACGAAGGCGTCTGCATGTTGCAGGGCTTCGGCCAGCAGCTCAATAGAGGGTAGCTGAAACCCGTTTTCAGCGACAAGAGGAAGAAACGTAATTTCCGCACCGACACTCCTTCCTGCCCGTTCGTACTCATAAAAGGATGGCGAAAGCAGCAGCATACGGCGAAGCCCGAGAGCCCTCGGGAGCAGATAGATCCCTTCAATTGCTCCGTTAAGAGGAAGCACCATGGAGCCATCCATGCCAAACTTTCCTTTATAATAATCTTTTATACCCCGTCCATCAATCGAAGGATAGCTTTGAAGGGAAAAGTTTTCAAGCAATAGCGAGCCGATGGGAGGAGAGATCGGACTGATATTGATGCTGAAATCAAGCACTGCTCTGCCATCCTGCGTGACGTGGTTAAGATGCGCACCACCATGCTGATGATGATAAAGAGTGGTCATGGAAATACCTGGTCAATAATTGTAAAAATTTTCTTCAGATCCAGGTGACTGGAAAAGTGAGCCGCCAGGAGTTCGTAGCTCTCCTGGCGACCTTTTTCATGCTTTTGTGGCTTGTATGAAGGTTCAAGAAGAGAGAGAAACCATTGCCTGACCTCCGGTTCATCGAAAACGCCATGAAAGTATGTACCTATAACCCTGCCGTCACTGCTTACCGTTCCATCAATGTCACACTCCGGAGAGTTATTCCGCGCCGATACCCTGATAAAAGGGGTGCCGGTATCGGAAGCAACACTTCGGCCCATATGAATCTCATACCCGGAGACTTCAACGGTTGTTCCGGCTATGGTTCCCCTTGCGTTCGAAAGGCATTTATCCTGCTCAAGCACGGTTTCAATATTGAGCAGAGCAAGCGCCTGAGTTTTACCTGAAGGGCCCTCAACACCGTGAGGGTCAGAAATGGAGTTCCCCAGCATCTGGTACCCCCCGCAAATTCCCATAATGATACCGCCCTCTCTTCTGAACGCACGAATTTTATCCTCCCAGCCAAGCGAGTAAAGCCAGGCAAGATCGCCCCGAACATTTTTTGATCCCGGAAGAATGAGCGCCTTGTACCCCTTGAGTGACCTCGGGTAATGGAGATAGTGCATCGCAACCGTCGGGTCATGCTCAAGCGGAGAAAGATCGGTGAAATTGGAAATATGGGGGAAATAGATCGCCGCAATACCGATTTTGCCCTCTTCAGGCCCACCTGCAGGATCCACTTTGGCGGAAAGCGGCACGGCATCTTCGGCATCAATAGTGAACCCCCTGAAATAGGGAATAACCCCGAGCACCGGGATGCCGGTCATCGATTCCAGCATCTCCACACCATCACGAAAGAGGTCGATATCCCCGCGAAAACGGTTGATGATAACCCCTTTGACCAGCAGGCGATCTTCGGGCGGAAGCACCGCAAGAGTTCCGACAACCTGGCCGAAAACGCCTCCTCGGTCAATATCGGCAACAAGAATAACCGGAGCACCAGAGAGTCTGGCGGTTCTGAAATTGACAAAATCGCGGTCGTAGAGGTTCATCTCAGCACATGAACCCGCCCCTTCGATAACCACCAGCTCGTGGCGCAGCATAAGCCGCTCAAGGCTTTCCCGGGCAGCTTCGGCCCAGAGTGTGGTATCCATAAAATAGCCTTTAGCTGTCTCGGTCGTACAGACCTTTCCCTGCAGCACCACCTGTGCTCCGGTATCGGAGTTCGGCTTCAGGAGCACGGGATTCATGTCAGCCGTTGGCACCGCGCGGGCGGCCTCGGCCTGAGCAATCTGCGCCCGGCCGATTTCAAACCCGTCCGGGGTGACGCCGGAGTTGTTCGACATGTTCTGCGCCTTGTAGGGGGCAACATCAATACCGGCATCGCTGAATATACGGCAGAGCGCCGTTGCAACAATGCTTTTGCCGACATCAGAGGCTGTACCAAAGATGGCTAGGGCTCGTGATTTTTTTTCAGCCATTACCATGTTTCATGGTGAACAAGGGAGTCGAGCTCCATTCTTGGAAGCCAGCCCGCCTGTTCAAGCTCCGGCGTTGCATGAAAAAAGCTGACATAGCCGACCGTGAGATACGCCACCGGTACAATATGGTCAGGAATGCCAAGTGCCTCACGGATATGGTCGTGATGGATGATGCTGACCCAACCAACACCAAGGTTTTCAGCCCTCGCTGCAAGCCAGAGGTTTTGCACTGCACAGACTGAACTGTAGAGATCCATCTCCGGATTCGCTGTCCGGCCAATCACCACCTCTCCGCTGCGCGAGCGGTCACAGGTGACGCAGATACCGAGCGGAGACTCCATAATCCCCTCAAGCTTGAAGGTGCGGTAAGCATCCTGCTTTTCACCGCCGAACATTTCGGCAGCCTCAGCATGGGCAATCTCAAACCCGGCCTTGACTTTGCTGCGCGTCTCGACATCTTTGACCACAACAAAATCCCAAGGTTGCATGAAGCCGACACTTGGCGCATGGTGCGCCGCGTCAAGGAGCCGGGCAATCACCTCATCCGGCACCGGGTCAGGCAGAAACTGCCCCCTGACATCGCGCCGGCTGTAAATCACCTTGTAGAGAGCCTCTCTTTCTGCCTCGGTAATGGTCATGTTCATAACGGTTTCATTTATTTATGATCAGAAAAGAATTTGAGCTTAGAAGTTGACCTTTATTCCTGCATAAGCAGACCTGCCCGGCGTTGCGTATCCCCATGCCTCCTCATACCAGGTATCGAACACGTTGTCGATCCTGCCATAGAATTCAATATGTTCTTTCAGTTTGTAGGAACCCGCAATGTTGGCCATGAAATAACTGTCAAGCTTGCCATCAGGTGCTGACGTTTCGAGGCGCATACCAACCCACTGCGCGTTACTGGTCAAGCTCAGCCGGTTCGTCGCCCTCCAAGTGGCAGTCATGCCTACCTTATTCCTTGGACGCCTTGCCAAGGCATCAGCACTGGCGTCTTTAGTTCGCAAGTAGGTATAATTCATGTTAAGAAAAAGGGTTTCGACAGGTGACCATTCAACAAAGTTTTCTACACCCCAAGTTTTCGTAGTACCAGGTACTTGGCCATAATACCCCGCCCAAGGATAGCTAAAGTAATCGGAGGAAGACACCCAGTCGATACGGTTTTTGTAATCGGTATGGAAAAAGGTAGAGCCCGCTTTCAGGTTTCCGGTAAATTTCTGCTCGATACCGGCATCCCAGCCGTTGCTGGTTTCCGCCGTCAGATTCACGTTACCGATATGATTTGGAGCATAAAGCTCATACAGGGAGGGGGACTTGAAGCCAGTAGCATAACTGCACTTAAGTACTGTATTGCCAAGTGTCAGAGAGGGGGCCACTCGCCAGGTCGTTTTGCTACCGAACTGCTCGTTGTCCTCAAAACGGATACCTTCAACGAGATGCAGTGCCCCAAGATGCCACTGCTCTTGCAGGAAGATGCTGTTAGATGTCACCGAGTGTCGAAAGATGTCCGTCGTACTCATGCTTTCATTGCGTGAATTCAAACCGAGAGAACATGTATTGTTGCCAGTAACAACATAATCGCCCTGCCAGCCAAGCTCATAGAGATGAGAATGATAGGCACTGTTTCCCAAGATCGTATCTGTGTACTTCCTGTCCTGGTCGCTCACGTTATAATACAAGGTGCTTAGCAATGGTTGGTAATCCATTTTCAGAGCGGTGTGGGCATATAATAGCTTGGATTTCTGAACGTTTCCGGAAATATCTGCCAGGTAACCATCGTAATCGAGGCTGGCATCGTTGTATCGCAATGCCGTTTCAAGAAAAACCTGCTGATTGAGCTTCAGCACGAAATTGCCAGAAACGGTCGTATTGTCATATCCATCCTTTTCGAACTCTTTACCTGAAGAATTGACAACCGGATTGCGCTCATCGAGAGCTGAAAAACCATCCGTCTTCGTCCTCGAAACACTCATAGCATAGTTAAGGGGACCTTTGGTTCCGTTTCCGCCGCCATAAAACCTGTAGGTTCCGTAGGAACCGCCTTCGATGCCTGCGTAAACAGAAGGCTTTGGGGCTCCTTTTCTCGTGAGGATGTTGATTACCCCTGCCGCTGCACTGGAACCATATAGCATGCTCGAAGGGCCCCGAAGGATTTCTATCCTCTCGATGTTGTCCACCATCAAATTTGAAAGGTTCGCCTCATCACTCATCATCGAAGGGTCGTTGACCGGTACGCCGTCAATGAGGACAAGCGTATATTTAGCGTCTGCACCTCGAAGGTAGATGCTCGAACTTGACCCGAGACCGCCATTAGATACGATGTCAATGCCTGGCACTGACTTGATAACATCCAAGACCGTCGACTGACCTGAATCTTTTATTTCTTTGGAAGTAATCACCGTTACCGAACTCCCTCCGGCATCAGCAATGGAATTTAGCGTCTTCGTAGCCGACACGATTAATTCCTCCCCGGCAAATTCCCTGGGCTGTTCTTCCGCCAGAAGCCCTTTGCTGCAGAGCAGTCCGGCCATGACGACGAGAAATACTTTTTTGTTCATTTGTTTTTCACCTGTTTTCAGTTTTAGAAATACATCAACTGACAGGGGCTATCTGAAGGCTGCGTGTAACGGTATAAAACAGTGCTGCTGATTTATTTGCGACAGGATTTCACACAGGGAAACAGAAAAGCGAAACAGGGAATAAAGCCCTGATGTTTCGGGGTAATTCTGCAACATCCCGCAAAAATGCCGTGCAAAAAGATCCAGTGGAAAGCAATGCAAAAGTGGTCCCGCTTTGCCCCGACTATAACCCGTAGTCTGATCTTGTAATGCAAATAATAACTGGCAGGTCTCCTGACTATAACGGCTTGATTTTTGTTAGAGGCCTTCCCGCAGTTTTCCGTGGAGGAAAACAATGCAGTGACCTGAAACGACCGGCTAAAGCTTGTGCATGTGGCCATGCATGGCTTTTGGCAGGTTAACCGTTGTACAGTTGCGGGTACAGTTTACGATTTTCACGTAATTCCCTATTCTCCGGCTTTTAAACCGGCACCAGCTACGACGAAAGAACAATTATGGCTCCTTAAATACTATTTTTTTCTTAAAAAAGCAAACCGCTTATCCCCTCAGTGCGCTGTTGGATTCGGAATGCACCCTGCAATACTCTTGCAGTAATGGTGAACCTGTTCGAGCAGATTGATTATCTCCATATGAATGTCATGAGTATGCTCTGCTTCGGGGAGAAGAAAGACTCTTTTTAGATGAGCGGTTTCAGCTTGCTGCACCAACCGTTTAAAGCGATCATCACCCTGCAGAAGTTTTCCGGCTTTCAGCGCGTCCATCTCCTTCAGTGAATCGGCAAGCTGTTCAATTTCCATGCAGACCAGCTTATGTATCTCCATCAGTTCATCTTTCCCCTCCTGGCTCAAATCGCCTTCAACTCCCCGTTTTTTTTCAAGAAGTTTTCCTTCAATAGTCTCAATAACATCACCGATCGACTCCAGCCCCTTGACAATGTTCATGAGAGCGAAAACCTCCTTCGATACCCGTTCACTCAACGCACTGCGGCTGATTTTAATGAGATAATCCGATATCCTGCTTTCAAGAAAGTCAAGCTTTTCCTCTCGCATGTTCATTCCCTTGATAACCGAAAGTTTAGGGAAAACCACATCATGGCCAGGATCACTGCTCATAAAGGGGTAGAGCGATGCGCGCACCATTTTGGCGGCAATGCTGCCCATCCTTGCCACCTCGGCCTTAACATAACTGATTGCCAGAAAAGGTGTTGAAAGTGCAGACTCCTTCAGGTACCAGACGGCAGGAATGAGTCTTGTCTCTTCCGGGTCATCCGGAAGAAGCCGGAAAATCAGCCGGTCGAAGAGCGAAAGAAAAGGAAGAAAAAATAGCGCCATGAAAATATTGAGCATCGAATGAGCATTGGCTATCTGCCGCGGAACCTCAAGAGCAAGCTTTCCGGCTCCCAAGCCTTCTGCGGAAGGAGAGACCATACGGATAAGCTCCGCAAACTGTGGAATGAAGGGGAAAAACATGAGCACTCCCGCTACATTGAAGAGCACCTGAGCCAGTGCAACCCTTTTTGCCGCATGCTGCATTCCGGCACTTGCCAGAACAGCCGTTATACAGGTACCGATATTGGCACCATACAGCAATGCAATCCCTGCTTCAAGGCTTAAAGCGCCCTGCAGGGCCAGCGTTATGAGAATACCGATAAATGCTGCACTGCTGTGCATCAGGGCGGTCAGGAGCATCCCGGCAACGACGCCAAGGAATGGATTATCGAGATAACGCAACAGTGAGAGGAATGGCGTATAGGTTTCAAGAGGTGCGACCGCCTCCGACATGACTTTCAGCCCGAAAAAAAGCAGGCCAAACCCTGAGAGAGCCTCGCCGGCAAAACGCAGGGATTCCGATTTTCCAAGCGAGTTCAAGGCAAAACCTGCTGCAAAAATTATGAGGGCATAATCGTGTAACTTAAAGGCTACAAGCTGGGCCATGGCGGTTGTGCCAATTTCAGCGCCAAGAATAACAGCCAGCGCCTGACTGTAGGTCATAAGCCGGGACTGTACCAGTCCGACAAGAGTCGCAATAATGGTGCTGCTGCTCTGAACAACCATGGTGGCAAGCGCTCCGGCAAGCAGCCCGTAGAAACGGTTTCCGGTCACCTTCGATATCAGCCGTCGCATTCGTTCACCCGAGGCTTTTTTCAGGCCGCTGCTCATCATCCTGATTCCGTAGAGAAAAAGAGCCAAGCCTCCGGCAAAAAGAACGGCTATCGTAGCTGGCGAAAATGTTCCGTCCATTGCAGCTTCTCCCTATTATCTGTTAATTCGGTTACATACGACCCAATATCTCCTCTATTTTACTTCTTCTGTAGGTAAAAACCTCTTCAAGCCGACGTCTGACAATCAGCGTATTGACCAGATCACCGAAAAAGTCCATAGGCATGACATAATTGATGTGATCAGTCATTTCAACACCACCCGGAATTTCACGAAACTGATGAAGGTGATGCCAGCTCTCATAAGGCCCGGATTTCTGACGATCCTCGAACAAAAACGGTTTGTCAACCCTGATTATTTGGGTTTCCCACTGCACCGGCAACATCATGAAGGGATAGAGCGTGTAGGTAATCAGCATCCCTTCATAAATCTCCTGCCTGCCATCGCCACCAGTTATCCCGAACATCATCTCCGGCGGGGTTATCCTGGCAAGATTGACCGGAGAAGAAAAAAAATCCCAAGCATCCAGAATCGAGACCGGAATGCACTGTTTGTAAGTCAGAGAATGTGACCCCATGATGTTGATCAGTTAAAAATCTTCTCTCTGGTTATCTTGAGCTATAACGATTTTGCCTTGCAAAAAGTATCCGCAACGCTTCGGATATTTTCCTCCTTCAAAAATCATCTTTTTTTGCCATTTTCCCAGATAACAAGAGCTGGATTCCTTTTCAATTCCGATTCAACAAACGGCCCGAATGACAAAAGCTACTGTTGCCGCCGTCATCACTCCGGATGACGAGAGAAGCAACTGCATACTCTTAACAAAGAGAAGTGTGCCTCCCTTTCTCGGGCACTGGTGCCTGCCAGGCGGGCATATTGATGACTATGAAACAGCCGAAGAGGCTGTTGTCCGCGAAGTTCGCGAAGAGACCGGACTGCTCTTTGCCTCACCGCTTTTTCTCTTTTATTTCAATGAAGTGTTTCCCGAATATAATTTTCATGCTGTGGCACTTGCCTTCTACGGGAAAGGTATTGGCTCGATAGAGCTGATGGCGGACGAAGTAGAAGAGATTGCATGGTTTCCGCTCGCTGAAGCACTCACTCTTCCCCTTGCCTTCAATCATTTGCAGATCATTCAGCACTATGCGAATCAACTTCCGCGATAGAACCGCCTTTCCTGTTTTTTTCTTGATACTCCTGCTGCTGGCGGCAGGATGCACAAAAAAGCCGAATGGAGATCAACATCCGGCTGGCAAGCCTGCCATTGTCAGCCTTGCGCCAAGCCTGACGGAGATGATTTTTGCCATTGGTGCGGGCGATCAGCTTGTTGGCAGAACCAGCGCCTGCGACTGGCCTGCGGCGGCAGCCAAAGTGTCCGTTGTAGGAGCCTTTGGCCGCCCTTCGCTTGAACTGCTTGCCTCCATCCATCCTGATCTGGTGGTTGATGTTGATCTGGCCGACGAAGAGATGGGAAAAAAAATATCGGCCCTGGGCATTCAGCAAGAGAGTATACCCTGCAAAAGCCCTGACGATATCCCGGCCGCCCTCAGAAAACTGGGGAAATTGACCGGCCACAGCAGAGAGGCTGACAGCCTGGCTCTCTCTATCAGCAAGGGCCTTGCGATATTCAATAAAACGGCACAAAACCTGAAGAGCAAAAAAAGTGTCTATCTTGAAATCTGGGATGATCCGTTCTGGACAGGCGGAAAAGGAAGTTATACCTCGGCACTGATTGCTTACGCCGGTGGCCGGAATATCGGTGACGTTGTAAACAAGGATTATTTTGAGATATCTCAGGAGTGGGTCATTGAAAAAAGTCCTGATGTCATTGCCTGCATGTACATGTCAAAAAACTCTTCAGCCGTCGATAACGTCATGAACCGTCCAGGATGGAGCACTATTTCTGCCGTACGAAACCGTCAGGTTTATGACCGGTTCGACAACAACCTTTTTCTCCGTCCCGGCCCGAGAGTGCTTGAAGGGATTGCACTGTTACACCGGATGATTTATCCAGACAAGAAACCCTCCCCCTGATTTTTTCAGCGCTCCCCTGTCAGAATCGGCGTTAATTTTTTTATCTTTGTGGCTTTAGCGGAACAACACAAAATGCACGGCATGAAGCGCTCTCCACTGGTCATCTTACTGTTGACGGTTTTACTTGATCTGATAGGGTTCGGAATTGTGCTTCCACTGCTGCCGACCTATGCCAAGGATCTCGGTGCAAGTCCATTCATGATTGGGCTGATCGCCTCGATTTTTTCCATCATGCAGTTTATCTTTTCCCCGCTCTGGGGCAAGCTGAGCGACAAAATCGGCCGACGGCCGGTTATGCTGATCAGCATTTTTATCACGGCACTCTCTTATCTGGTTTTTTCGCAGGCATCCACTATTCCGCTGCTTATTTTTGCCCGGGGGCTGTCAGGTATCGGATCGGCTAATATTGCTGCGGCGCAGGCCTATATCACCGATGTCACCGACAGCAAAAACCGTTCAAGTGCGATGGGCATGATAGGAGCCGCTTTCGGAATCGGCTTTATCATCGGGCCCCTCATCGGCGGTCTCCTTAAACACAATTATGGCATTCCGATGGTGGGGTATGTCTCAGCCTCACTGATCTCAGTCGACTTTATCCTTGCTATCTTTTTACTCCCGGAGTCAAACAAGAGTGCACAGAAAATGACATTCGGTTTTCTGAAAAAACGGCCGTTCAACAGCGAGCCAAGGCGCTCAGTCGCTTTTTTTCTTCGCGAGAAAACGAACGAATATGTTGACGGACTGAAACTGACCTTCAGTTCGCGCCCCCTTGCCCTGCTCATGACTTCAAACTATATCTACACCTTTGCTATCGTCAATATGCAGGTCGCCTCAATTCTCCTCTGGAAGGAGTACTTCAAGGCTACCGATGAGCAGATCGGCTACATCTTTGCCTATGTCGGGGTCTGGTCGGTCGTGGTACAGGGAGGCCTTATCAGAAAACTCATAAAAAAACTTGGCGAACACAAGCTTTTTCTCTGGGGCCACCTCTTCACCTTTATCGGTGTCTTTTTTGTTCCTTTCGCACCCCAGAGCTCGCTTTTTTCGATCGGGCTGGTTATTCTCTTCTTTTTTGCTATCGGAACCAGTCTGGTTGCTCCGATCAATCTTTCCATGATTTCGCTGTACAGCTATAAACAGCAGCAGGGACAGATTCTCGGTCTTTCACAGTCAGTCAACTCATTTGCCCGTATCATGGGGCCCTTCAGCGGCAGTATCCTTTACGGCATGAACTTTCATGCACCCTATATTGTTGCCGGAATTCTGACCGTCGTGGGATCGGTCATTGCACTCAGCCTATTCAAGTATAAAATTGAAGCCCTTGACCCTTCGACTGAAGCAAGCAATGGCTGAAAGAACTTATCCAGCCACGTTATTGATGCAGGAACAAACATTATGAAAATTGGAGTTATCGGAGTAGGCAAACTGGGAGAATTTCACACAAAGCTTCTGAATGAAATCGCAGTGGGCTGCAATGATATTCATTGTGCAGGTGTCTTTGATCTCGACAGCAGGAGGGCCGAAGAGATGGCCAGGAAATACAATGTTACCTGCTTCAGTTCGCTTGAACTCCTGGCAAAAAATTGTGACGCTGCCATCATTGCCACGACCACAAGCTCTCACTACAAGATCGCCTGTACACTGCTTGGCGAAGGGTTACACCTCTTCATTGAAAAGCCCATCACCACAACGGTTGAAGAGGCTGATGAACTGATTCGTCTTGAAACAGAAAACAGGGTACACATCCAGGTCGGCCATATTGAACGCTTCAACCCGGCGCTTCGATCGGTTGAGGCTTATATCGGACGTCCGATGTATATCCAGGCTGAACGACTGAGCGGTTTTTCACAACGGGTTACGGATGTTTCTGTAGTACTTGACCTCATGATCCACGACATCGACCTGGTGCTCTCCCTCATCCCGTCCGATATCAAACATATTGCAGCTTCGGGTGTCAAGGTATTCTCAAACGAACTCGACATGGCGACCGCAAGAATCGATTTTGTCAACGGTGCGACAGCAAATGTTACCGCCAGCAGACTGAGCCGCAGCAAAATGCGCAAGCTCCGTTTTTTTTGCACCGACCCGAAAAGCTATGCCTCGCTTGATTTGACAACCGGCAAATCGGAGGTATTCAGGCTTGTGAAACAGGGTGAGGCATCTTCGAGAAACCCGCTGAAATCTTTTGCTGCGCGGAAAATTCTCGAACAGTTTGGTGAAATCCATGAGACCATGCAGGGAAAGGTGCTCGACCATATCGTCCCGGAAGTGCTAAAAACAAATGCGTTGCGCGACGAACTTGAACATTTTATTAATACCGTCAGAAACAACACCCCGGCGACCGTCAACTCCTCCGATGGCCGACGGGCAATTATGGTTGCAGGCAAAATCGTTGACGAAATTACTGCCAATGCAGCGCTTATTGCATGATTGACCATGGTACTGACAAACAACAGGTAATGACAACAAGCTCACAGAGACCCATACCGGAGATTCTCTACCGTATTGGCGACTTGGCCGACAAAAGCGGGATCAGCTGTTACCTTGTTGGCGGATATGTTCGCGACATGATCATGCAGAGGCCCTGTAGCGATATCGATATTATGGTCACCGATGATCCGGTCTCTTTTGCAAAAGCAGTACGTGACGAACTGAACGGCCGGAATTTTGTCCTTTTTGAGCGGTTCCGCACGGCTCAGCTTGAGCTTTCAGATCCATTGGGAACCTTTAAAGTTGAACTTGTCGGTGCCCGAAAAGAATCGTACAACAGCGATTCAAGAAAACCGGTAACCCTCATCGGAACCCTCGACGACGATCTTTCACGCAGGGATTTCACGATCAATGCGCTGGCTCTCGTGCTCAACAGCGAAGGAAGGAACCGGATCATCGACCACTTTGAGGGGATGAAGGATATAGAGGCAAAAATTCTGAGGACGCCGCTTGATCCGCTGCAGACCTTTTCGGATGATCCGTTACGCATGATGAGGGCTGCCCGGTTTGCTGCCCAGCTCAACTTCAGTCTGCTCCCTGAAGTAATTGAAGCCATGAAAACCATGAGCGAAAGAATCAGGATTGTTTCGATGGAGAGAGTAAGCCATGAGTTTTTTAAAATCATGCTCTCTTCCCGTCCGTCAACGGGACTGATAACCCTCTATGAAACGGGAGTGCTGCAGGAGATTCTGCCGGAAGTTGCCGCCATGGCCGGCATTGAACAGGTTGACGGAATGGGTCACAAGGATACCCTCTTCCATACATTTCAGGTTGTCGATAATGTTGCTGCTCACTCCGGGAATCTCTGGCTCAGAATAGCCGCGTTGCTGCACGATATTGCCAAGCCTGCCACGAAACGATTCACGAAAAGCACGGGATGGACATTCCACGGCCATGATGCCGTTGGCATTAAAATCGTAGCCAGGATATTCCGGCAGCTGCACTGGCCGCTCGATCCGCTCGACTATGTCCAGAAAATGGTGCGCCTCCATCACCGGCCGATCCCCCTGTCGAAAGAGGAAATTTCCGATTCGGCCATCAGGCGCCTTATGTTTGATGCGGGAGAGGATCTTCAGGATCTCATGAACCTCTGCCGGGCTGACGTCACCAGCAAAAATCCGAGAAAAGTTGCCCAGATCATGAGCAACTTCAACCATGTTGAAGAAAAAATCGCCGAAGTTGGCGAAAAAGACCAGCTTGCCAAATGGCGTCCACCCATCAGCGGCGAGGATATCATGACAACGCTCGGCCTGACAGAAGGAAAGATGGTTGGAATGATCAAGAAAAGAATGGAGAATGCCGTCATTGACGGCCTCATTCCCTACAACCGCGATGCCGCCCTCGACTACATCCGGCAAGTACACCGCGAACTGTGCAATGAAACAAAAAAGAGTGAAAAGCCATAACCAGCTCTTTTCCGAAAATGTGGTTTTTCATGGTTACGGTCACTATATTGAACTGACTTTACGACAACACCTTAAACCGAACCCAACAAGTGATACCACGCTATTCACCCAAAGACATTGCCGCTATCTGGACAGAAGAGGCCAAATTTGAACGCTGGCTCCAGCTTGAAATTGCCGCTGTCGAAGCACGTATGGAAGCCGGATTTGTGCCGGCAGAGGCGCTTGAGTCCATCAGGCAGAATGCATCATTCAATGTCCCCGAAATTCTTGAGATCGAAAAAGAGACCAAGCATGATGTCATAGCATTTCTGACCAACGTCGCCAATCATGTCGGTCCCGATTCCCGTTATATTCACGAAGGCCTGACCTCTTCGGACGTTGTTGATACCTGCCTTGCCATGCAGATGCGTGATGCCGGCAAAATTCTGGTTGCCGATATCCAGCAACTGGTTCAGGTTCTTGCAAAAAGGGCGGCCGAGTTTAAATACACCCTTGAAATGGGCAGAACTCACGGCATTCATGCCGAGCCTACAACCTTCGGCCTGAAACTGCTGTTATGGCACCAGGAGATGCTCAGGAACCTCGAACGGATGAAAAAGGCAGTGGCTACCATCTCCGTAGGAAAAATCTCCGGAGCGGTCGGAACCTATCAGCACCTCTCACCCGATATTGAGGCTGCCGTCTGCCGCAAACTCGGTCTCGAACCCTCCTCCATATCGACACAGATTCTCCAGCGCGACCGCCACGCTGAATTTGCCACAACCCTGGCCATCATCGCCTCATCTCTCGAAAAATTCTCCGTTGAGCTTCGCCACCTGCAGCGTACGGAAGTGCGTGAGGCTGAAGAGTTTTTCAGCAAGGGACAAAAAGGCAGTTCCGCCATGCCGCACAAGCGCAATCCGATCACCTTTGAACGTCTTACCGGCCTTGCCCGCGTGGTTCGCTCGAACTCTCTGGCTGCCATGGAAAACGTCGCACTCTGGCACGAGCGGGATATCTCCCACTCATCGGTTGAGCGCATTATCATGCCCGATTCAACCACCGCGCTCTGCTACATGCTGCGCACCTTCAGCGAAGCACTCGATACCCTGCTTGTCTATCCGGAAAGAATGGAGGAGAACTTCAATTCATCCTATGGCCTGACCACGTCACAAACCATTCTTCTTGCCCTTACAGCAAAGGGGTTAACCCGTGAAGAGGCCTACCGCCTTGTACAACGCAACGCCATGGAGAGCTGGTCGACCAAAGTACACCTGCGTGACCTGGTCCTCAAAGATGAAGAGTTGCTGAAACATATCAACCCCGATGAAATCGCCGAACTGTTCAGTGCTGAAAATATCCTGAAAAAGCTGAAGAACAGTGTCGATATCATCTTCGAGCGCAACGGACTATAACCATGATGGAAATGAAAAAGACTCCTTTAAGAACTGTCGGGATCACTCTTTTTCTTTTCGGGCGTTATCTGTTTGCCCTCTTTTTTCTTTATGGGTTCTGGCACAAGCTGGTAAAGGGGTGGCTATGGAGCGACCTCATGCAGGGGTTTTTCATCCTTCGGCTTGGTGAACTCCCCGCCAGCTCCTTCCAGGCTATCTACCTTAAACAGTTTGCCATTCCATTCGCCTTTCCGATCGCATGGATTGTTACGGTAGGAGAGCTCATCATCGGTATCGGACTTGTTTTCGGCCTGGCAGTCAGGGCCAATGCGGCTTTTGCTCTCTTTATGGTGCTTAATTTTGCTGCCGGGGGCTATTACAATCTGAGTCTTCCTCCCTTTATGCTCTTTGCCATCATGATGATGCTCTTTCCGTCTGGCCACTGGCTCGGGCTCGACAAACGACTCCACTACAAATACCCGGAGTCAATCTGGTTCAGATAACAATATGGCAAGTACCCCAAATCGAATCAGCTCTTTCAGCGGATGGCTGTACCCGTTTATAGCCGTTGCACTGATTGCATTGATTTCCTCGGTCCCTTCCGGGCCCTTAAAAAAAGAACGAACCGATACACCGCTTGATCTTGCAGACAAAGAGCTCCGCGAGATGAACTTCCCGAAAGCCGATTCAATCTACAGTGCCGAACTTCACAAAAATCCCGGCAATGCCGAGCTCTATTGGAAACTGGCCAGACTGCAGGTAAGCATCGGCGAATCAGTCTCATCTGAAAATACCGATACAGGGTTGCTGCACTACCGTAAAGCGGCAGAATATGCCCGTACCAGCATCAGCATGGACAGTACAAGCTCGAAAGGACACTCCTGGCTTGCCGCATCGCTCGGAGTTATGGCAGACAAGATCGGCAATAAAGAGAAATTAAAACGGGCCAATGAGATAAAACGAGAGCTTGATACCGCCCTGCGACTCAACCCGAACGATGAAACCGCACTCTCCCTGATCGGCTCTTATTACCGTGAAGCTGCCAATATTGGATGGTTCAAGAGAGTCGTAGCCAACACCTTCATCGGTGATGTACCAAAAGGCAATTATGAACTGGCCGAAAAAGCATTCAGAAAAGCAATTGCCCTTGATCCTCAAATTATCAGAAACTACCACGAACTTGCCTTGATCTGTATTGAAAAAGACAACAGGGAAGAAGCGGTACGACTGATGAAAATTGCTCTTGAGAAGCCCGCTCTCATTGCCAGTGACAGAAGACGTCTTGAGGAAATGCGTAAGCTCCTGAAAAAATACTCCCTAGGTCAATAAGCACCTAGCTGGTATCTTTTTTGCAATGAAGCGGCGTTAACCAAACATGTCAAAGCATTAAAAACACAACGTGAGCAATAAAGCCGGAATCTCAGGTCATTCAGCGGATGCTAATCCTGCTCAGTTGCAGACTGCGCTTGCGTTGCATCAACAAGGTCGTTTAGCTGAAGCTGAAGCAATCTACAAAGAGATCTTAAGTTCTCAGCCCGAACACTTTGATGCACTGCAGCTTCTGGCAACCATTGCCGGTCAACAAAACAAGTTGACTGAAGCGATCGAATTATTTCATAGCGCCCTCAAAATAAATCCCGAACACCCTGCCTCACTGAACAATTGCGGAAATGCCTTGCAGATGCTGAAGCGTTATGACGAAGCGTTGATGAGCTATGAACGAGCTATAGCCGTACAGCCTGACAATGCAGATACCTGGTGTAATCGCGGTGTGGTCTTGCAGGCCCTGAAGCGTTATGAAGAGGCTCTGGAGAGTTATGAGAGAGCGATAGCTCTCAGACCGGGCTATACTCTGGCTTACAACAATCGCAGTTATACGTTGCTTGAGTTGAAACGCTACGAAGAGGCGCTGTTGAGTTATGACAAAACATTAGCACTCAATGCGAACTATCCTGAGCCGCACTATAACCGAGGGAATGCGTTACTGGAGTTGAAGCGCTACGAAGAAGCTATTTTGAGTTATGATAGAGCCATAAAAATCAAGCCCGACTATGCAGAGGCCTATGGCAATCGCGGAAATGCATTAAAGGAATTGAAACACCTTGAAGATGCTGTATTGAGCTATGAACGGGCGATAACAATCAAGCCGGACTATGACTTTTTGTTTGGACAGTGGTTGCATACCAAAATGAAGATCAGTGACTGGCGCACGTTTGAGAATGACGTACAGCAACTTTCCGAAAGAATAGAGCTCAACAAAAAAGCATCATCGCCGTTTTCTGTCCTTGCTCTCCTGGATTCCCCCTCCATGCAAAAAAAGGCCGCTGAGATTCTCGTGCTTGAAAAGTACCCGTCAATGGAACTCCTTCCAAAAATCCCGAAGCGAGCACGACATAAAAAAATCCGCATCGGATACTATTCTGCTGACTATCATAATCACGCAACAGTATACCTGATGGCTGAGTTATTTGAAAAGCATGATAGAGAAAAATTTGAGATCATTGCATTTTCATTTGGACCGGACAGGGAGGATGAGATGAGAAAAAGGGCTGCCACTGCGTTTGACCACTTTATTGATGTGCAAACCAAATCAGACAGCGAGGTAGCAAAATTATCACGAAATATGGAGGTGGATATTGCTGTTGATTTAAAAGGCTTCACTGCACATTGCCGCACCGGAATATTTGCTTTAGGAGCAGCGCCAATACAGGTGAACTACTTGGGTTATCCAGGAACAATGGGGGCTGATTATATCGATTATTTGATTGCTGATACAACACTGATACCGGAAAGCAGCACGCAACACTACAACGAAAAAATCGCGTATCTCCCTTACAGCTATCAAGTCAACGACAGAGAGCGCCGCATTGCCGGCAAGGTGTTTACCCGGGAAGAGTTGGGCTTGCCGACAGTCGGGTTTGTTTTCTGCTGTTTCAACAATAACTACAAAATCACCCCCGCAACTTTTGACGGTTGGATTCGGATTCTCAAGAAAGTAGAAGGAAGCGTCCTCTGGCTCTTTGAGGACAACCCAAAAGCGGCAGAAAATTTACGAAAAGAAGCTGTTGAATTAGGAATAGAAGCTGATAGACTGATTTTTGCCAAACGGATGCCCCTTACTGAACACCTTGCAAGACATCGGTTGGCAGATCTTTTTCTCGATACCCTTCCTTGCAATGCCCATACAACAGCAAGTGATGCGCTCTGGGCGGAATTGCCGGTGTTAACCTGTATTGGAGAGGCATTTGCCTCCAGAGTGGCAGCAAGTCTGCTCAATGCCATTCAGTTACCGGAACTGATCACTTCAACGCAGAAAGAGTATGAAGAGCTGGCTGTTGAACTTGCCACCAACCATGAAAAGTTAACGGCAATCAGGCAGAAGCTTGAGAAAAACCGGCTCACAACGCCATTGTTTGATACCGAACTTTTCACCAGAAACATCGAAAAAGCTTATACGGCCATGTATGAGCGGTATCAGGCTGATTTGCTTCCTGATCATATTGCTATAAAACCATAGGAAACAGTCTCCGCAAGGGAGATACAGCATAACCGTATTTATTGATAAGCTATGCGGTTACTTCTGTTCATTGCGAACAATGCCGAGGAGTGCCCTGACGCCGAGATGATAGCTGTTGGCTCCAAAGCCGCTGACAACACCGGCACAGACTTCAGAAATCACTGAACGGCGGCGAAATTCTTCACGGGCATAGATATTGGAAAGATGTACCTCAACAACCGGAATAGTTACGGCACTGATGGCATCACGCAAGGCTATCGAGTAATGGGTCAGTGCGCCCGCATTGAGCACCACGCCTCTATAACTGCCTGAATCTTCACTATGGAAAAGCTTTTCCAGCAACGCGCCCTCGTATTCCGTCTGGAAAAACTCAAAAGAGAGATGCGGAAAGCTTTCCGTCAGTTCACGGTTGATATCATCAAGAGTCTGATGGCCGTATACTTCCGGCTCCCGTTTACCGAGTCGGGAAAGGTTTGGACCGTTGAGAACAAGTATTGACATCGCGCTTATCATAATGGGTTCATCCAGCCCCGACAAAGGGCTGGATAAGTCAAAGGTTTTCAAAAAAAAGACTTACAGAATATACTGGCTGAGATCGCGGTCTGCAACCACATGGTTCAGCTTCTCCTTCACCAGTGCCTCATCAATCTCAATCTGTTTTTCGGAGAAATTTTCAGGGATATTGAACATCAGCTCTTCAAGAAGATTGGTCATAATCGTATGCAATCTCCTTGCCCCGATATTTTCAACGCTTTCATTAACCTGTGCTGCAATTCGGGCAATCTCATGAATAGCCCCATCGCTGAAGGTCAAGTCTACCCCTTCTGTAGCAAGAAGTGCTGAATACTGTTTGATCAGGGCATTTTCCGGCTGTGTGAGAATCAGGTAAAAATCATCTTCCGTAAGGCTTTTAAGCTCCACCCTGATGGGAAACCGTCCCTGCAACTCAGGAATCAGATCGGAAGGCTTGGCGACATGAAATGCACCTGAAGCAATAAAAAGCACATGGTCCGTTTTGACGATACCATGTTTGGTCATCACATTGGAGCCCTCAACAATCGGCAACAGATCACGCTGCACGCCTTCCCTGCTTATATCCGGTCCCTTTCCGCCAGCGCCTGAAGATGGAGAGGCGATCTTATCAATTTCATCAATAAAAACAATACCTGACTGTTCGACCTTATTGACAGCCTCCTTGACCACGCTTTCCATATCAATAAGTTTCTGCACCTCTTCCTGCTCAAGAAGCTTGCGTGCTTCAGCAATCGAAACCCTTCTTTTCTTCTGCTTGCGGGGCAAGCCGTTCATGAGGTCCTGCATGATTCCCCCGATCTCTTCCATCTGTCCGAGAGGGCCGAAAACCTGCATCCCCCCGCTCGAGATATCATTGGAAATCTCCATTTCAATCTGACGATCCTCAAGCTTTCCGTTGCGCAGGCGCTCCAGCATTTTTTTGCGGCTTCTCCGATTAACATCATGCAATTTATCAGGTCCATCAGTTGAAGACGTCTCCGTTTCGCCCTCCTCACCAGACTTCTCATCTTCATCTTCTGCATTGCGTGAAGCAGCAACAGAAGGAAGAAGGATATCAAGAAGACGTTCTTCAACCAGCAATGCGGCCTTTTCACGAACTTCCTCTGATCGCTCGCTTCTTACCATAGCCACAGACTGATCGACAAGATCACGAATCATCGATTCCACATCACGACCAACATAGCCCACTTCGGTAAATTTTGATGCCTCAACCTTGATAAAAGGCGCTCTTGCAAGCTTGGCTAGCCTTCGGGCAATTTCGGTTTTTCCGACACCAGTAGGTCCGATCAGAATAATATTGTTCGGCATGATCTCATCACGGAGATCTTCACTCACATGCTGACGGCGAAGCCTGTTGCGCAGAGCGATGGCAACAGATTTTTTCGCATTTTTCTGGCCAATAATATATTTGTCAAGAAGCGAAACGATCTGGTGCGGCGTCAGATTACTTGCCGCAATAGTACTTGTGCTCCCGCTTCTTGCTTCGGGCAATGCCAAAACACTACCCTCACTGGTTTTAGTCGTTTCCATGCAATAAATTGTAAATGACAAAAAAAGCCTCGGGTCAGCAACCTTGACAATACTGCAGTCGCAGCTGCCTAGACCTCTTCGATAACAATATGATCGTTGGTATAAATACAGATATCAGCCGCTATCTTCAAACTTTCAAGCACAATATCCTTTGCCGGAAGGCTGGAGTGTTTCATGAGTGAACGTGCTGCAGCCAAAGCATACATACTTCCGCTGCCGATGGCAACAATACCATCCTCCGGCTCAATCACATCTCCAGTTCCAGAAATAATCAGCGCCTTGTCATTACTGACAATGGCAAGCATCGCCTCAAGACGACGGAGATACTTGTCGGTTCGCCAGTCTCTGGCAAGTTCAACGGCCGCTCTATCAAGCTTTCCGCTATAGGTCTCAAGTTTCTCCTCAAACCGGTCAAGCAGCGTTACAGCATCAGCCGTTGCACCTGCAAAACCTGCAACAAGTTTTCCGTGATACAACCTCCTGATTTTCCGGGTTGAATGCTTGATGACCGTATTGCCCAGTGTCATTTGTCCATCACTTCCCAGCGCAGCCTTGCCGTCCCTGATAACACCGATAACCGTTGTTGAACGGATCACAGGCCTTTGATTATTCTTCATCAATTAAAATATTTTTTTTCTTAATCTTGCAACTGAAATCTGCATTTGTTCACGATATTTTGCAACAGTTCTTCGGGCAATATGCACCCCCCTTTTCGTCAGCATCTCCGTTATCGTGTCATCACTCAAAGGATTGGCAGGATCTTCCTCCCTGATCAAATCCGCAATGTATTGCCGAATAACCTTGCTCGACAGGTCATCACCCTCCCCTGTCGACAGACCGGTGCTGAAAAAATATTTCAGCTCAAAAACGCCAAAACGAGTCTGTACATATTTTCCATTGACTGCCCGACTGATGGTCGATATGTCGAGGCCAGTGTCGGCGGCGATAGATTTCATGCCCAAGGGCACCACACTCTCTGGGCCAGAAACAAAAAAGCCATACTGCCGCTTCATCAGCGCCTCAATCACCTTCAGCAATGTCTGGCGTCGTGTCTCAATGGCACTCGTAAATTCATTGGCCCTCAGAATGTTCTGCCGTATAAACTTTTTTTCCTCTTTTGGCCCTTTCCTGTTTTTCAGGAGCTCCTGATAACGATCGGTAACCTTGACAGAAAGCGAACTTCGATCATTAAGCACCGCGGTCAGTTCACCATTTTCGTAGCTCACCACAAAGTCAGGCGTGATATAATGCCCCCCTTCATCCTGAACAATACCGGGATGGGGATCGAGTCGGACAATGGCTGAAATAGCCATTTCAACACTTCCCTTCGGCTCAGCAAGCTTTTTCAGCAACAGTTCAAACCGCCTGTGCAGAAAATCATCAAAATAATCACGAAGAATTCTGGTCGCGATCCTATATATCTTCAAATCGTACCGGCCCTCACCGGCCTGCAACTGAACAAGAAACCTCTCACGCAAATCCCTCACGGCAATACCTGGAGGGTCGAGAAACATTATTTTGCGCAAAACGCCCTTAACTTGACCCTCACTGACATCAAGACCCTCAAGGTGCAGACTGTCGACAATTACGTCACACTCTTCGGTAAAGTAACCGTCACTATCAAGATTACCAAGTATTTCAATAGCAATCATCACCTCCCGCTCCCCGACCTCTTCATACAGCGCAAGCTGCTTCAGGAGCATATCATGAAAACTGTCTTGCTGTACCGCCTGAAAAAACCTCTCCTTTGACCCGCTATCTTGGCTAAAATTGACCCTTCCTTCACCATATTCACCCGAAACCGGTGTATCTGAGCGTTCATTGAGAGAACTTTTGCTGAAGCGCTCCACAGCATCAAACATATCGTCGCCATCCGACCGTTCGCTCTCCACAACCACATCACCGGCACTGTCTTTACGCTCCTCAACCACTTCAAGCAGCGGATTTTCCTGCAACTCCTCATAAATCCGCTGTTCAAGGTTCAGCATCGTAAGTTGCAGAAGTTGACTGCTTAAAATCTGCTGCGCAGAGAGCTGTAATGTTTGGCGTTGTTGAAGTTTGATGTCAGCCATGACGCAGAGGGAAAGAATCGACAAATGCTTTTAAACTTACTACCCAGTCAACACCATACATCGACTGAAGGGCAAGACAAACATAATCAATAAGTTGTATCTGGCACTCCCCGCCTGCCTTTCGGGCAGAACGACACATGGAATGCTGTTCGTAAACAAGATAATCCAAACCGAACTTTTTTCTTACCCTTATTGGAAACAATCGACAAGATAACGGTTTATCAAAGCCGATAATGCCCTCACGGCAGGCAATTTCAATGGCACAGAAGGTTATTCCATCCCGAACACAGGTAAAGACGCACTCACGATTATCGATCGTCCGGCTATACTGCCTTCCCTGATAAATCTCGACAGGGCCGTGCCTCCGGAAATATTTTAGGTTTTTTTCCGGAAGCATCCTCAACAGCTCTTCCGGCAGATGAAGCAACTGGCTGGCTTCAAGATCGGATAATGGAGCACCAAGTTCCCCCTCTACACAGCACTTTCCCTTGCACTCATGAAGATCGCATGAAAAAAATGCATCGAACACAGCCTTGTCAACCAGAACATCCCCTATAGAAACCATCGACATATCAAACTATCCTCATAATTAATGGATACCCTTTCACAGCTTTCTGCCATCAAATAAGAGGGCTTTGGCAACGTTGTTTTGCAACTCGGTATTTTTCATATTTGCTGCTTCGATGAATTTTTCATAGCTATATGCATCTCTCATGTAGAGCTCGAAGATCATCCCGGAGGGGAACATACATAACAAAGCCATATCACCATGCTCATTATCGACGGAAAAAAGGTTTCTCTTGACCTGAAAAACGAACTGAAAGCCAGCGTTGAACGTTGCCAGGCCATTACCGGCAAGGTACCCGGACTGACTGTTATCATTGTCGGTCATGATCCGGCATCGCAGGTTTATGTACGCAATAAAGCCAAAACATGCAAAGAGATCGGCATGATTTCCACCGTCATAGAAATGGCCGCCGACACCACCGAGAAGCATCTCATTGATACCATTCACCAACTGAACAACGATCCGGCTGTCCACGGCATTCTTGTCCAGCAGCCGCTTCCAAAACAGATTGATGAATTTGCCGTCACCCTTGCTATTGATCCGTCAAAAGATGTTGACGGATTTCATCCCGAAAACCTCGGACGCCTGGTCATGGGACACCTCGACAAATGTTTTGTCAGTTGTACCCCTTACGGCATCCTTGAGCTGCTCGGCCGCTACAACATTGAAACCCGGGGCAAGCATTGTGTTGTTGTAGGACGCAGCAATATTGTCGGCAAGCCGATGGCAAACCTGATGCTGCAAAAGCTCGAAGCGACAAACTGTACCGTCACCATCTGCCATTCCGCCACCAAAAACATCCCGTTCTACACCCAGCAGGCCGATATCCTCATTGCCGCTATCGGCAAAGCGGGGTTCATTACCGCTGATATGGTAAAACCCGGAGCGGTAGTCATCGACGTCGGGATCAACCGCATTGAAGATCCATCAACAAAAAGCGGGTACCGTCTTGTTGGTGATGTTGATTTTGAAGGTGTTTCAGCCGTTGCCTCGGCCATGACCCCGGTACCCGGAGGTGTCGGACCCATGACCATTGCCATGCTCCTGAAAAATACGCTCCAGTCTTTCCAGCGCATCAACGGACTGTAGAGCGAGAATGGCCAAATCCTCTACCAGATTCATCTGCTCAAACTGCGGAGCCATCTCACTGAAATATCAGGGCAAATGTTTTGAATGCCAAAGCTGGGGAACACTTCAGGAGACCCATATCGAGCCCGAACCGAAAAAAAGTCGGGAGGGCTCGGCACAAGGGGTTGCAATTATTCAGAACCTGCATGACGCAGTCCCCTCAGAGTTCCTGCGCATCATGACCGGCATCGGAGAGCTTGACCGGGTGCTCGGAGGAGGGCTCATGCAGGGTTCAGCTGTTCTGGTCGGAGGAGAGCCGGGCATCGGCAAATCAACCCTCATGCTCCAGCTTGCTCCCCGCCTTGCTCCCGCCAAAATACTCTATATCTCAGGCGAAGAGTCGCCAAACCAGATCCGTGAACGGGCCCAGCGGCTTTCCATTCAGGCACCAAACCTCTGGCTCGTTCCTGAAGTAAACCTTGAACGCATCCTTGCGCTCATTGCCCACGAAAAGCCGGCACTCGTCATCATCGACTCCATTCAAACCGTCCATTCAGAGGAGTACCAGAGCTCAGCCGGTACCATTACCCAGATCCGGGAATGCGCCGCCATGCTGATCCGGGCAGCCAAGCAGCAGAACGTCATCCTGATGATTATCGGCCATATCACCAAAGAGGGAGCGCTTGCCGGCCCTAAAGCCCTTGAACACATGGTCGATACCGTCCTGCAGTTCGAAGGCGAAGGCTATCAACGCTACCGTATCATCCGCTCAGTCAAGAATCGCTTTGGCTCCACCAATGAAATCGGCGTCTTCCGTATGGATGAAACCGGCCTCGAAGAGGTCAGTAACCCCTCAGAATTCTTTATTTCCGGACGGAGGACCGATGTGCCGGGAAACTCGATCCTTGCAGCCATTGAAGGCACCAGGGCCCTTCTGGTCGAGGTTCAGGCGCTTGTCTCCAAAACCAACTACTCCATGCCGCAACGCATCAGCACCGGATTCGACCTGAAACGCATGTCGATCATCCTTGCCGTGCTTGAAAACAGGCTCCATATCGAAACCTGGGGACAGGATGTCTTTGTAAAAATAGCCGGCGGCCTCAAACTGGCAGAACCCGCCGCTGACCTTGCCATTGCTGCGGCCATTGCCTCAGGACTGATGAACCGTCCGGTTGATCCCGGAACGGTCTGCTGCGGAGAAATTGGTCTGGCCGGTGAACTCAGGGCCATCAGCGACAGCGAACGCCGTATCCGTGAGACCGCCCATCTCGGCTTCAAACGCATTGTGCTGCCCGAAGCCAATACCCGCGAACTGAAACCATCGCTGCTTAATCTCCCCGTCACCATTATCGGATGCAAAACATTGCAAAACGCCCTTGAGGAGCTCAATATCTGATCGGAAAGATGGACAATTGAGCAGGAATAATTGACTCGAATGCTTACATTTCACGGTAAGCCCGAGAATATCAACAACCAAAAAGAGGATGACCATGCACATTCTGATCCAATGGCTGATCAATGCCGTCGCGGTCTATGCCACCGCGCATATCCTTGATGGTGGTATTCATATAAAAAGTTTTGGAGCAGCGGTTCTTGTAGCACTGGTTCTCGGCCTTGTCAACGCGGTGGTACGCCCGATACTGGTGTTTTTTTCCATACCGTTTATCATTGTAACACTGGGACTGTTTCTCCTGGTCATCAATGCCTTTCTCCTGCAGATTGCCGCTTCACTTGTCAGCGGATTCTCCATCGACAGCTTTGGTTGGGCCATGGCAGGATCGGTAGTCATCAGTGTTATTTCCTGGATTCTGAGCTCTCTGTTCAATCACTGAAAAGCTGACTGAAATCGAAACGGCCCTCCCTCAAGAAAAGCTTTCGACCGCTTGTTTGGCAAAAGCCCTCTATACAACGGCTCCGAAAAACCTGCCAACACCTGCCGTCAGACCCATTGCCAGCGCTCCCCAGAAGGCAACACGCAGGGCGCCCTTGACAAGAGGCGCTCCGCCTGCATAGGCTGCAGTTCCCCCCAGAATAACCAAGGTAACGAGCGCCGTCGCAGATGTAGCTTCGGCTATCAGGGCCGAAGGCGCCAGCAACGCTGCCAGAATCGGAACAACCGCACCCGCAACAAAAGAAATTGCAGAGGAAAATGCCGCCTGGATTGGCCGTGCCCGCAACGTCTCGGTAATGCCAAGCTCATCACGGATATGGGCTCCAAGAGCATCACTCGACATAAGACGTTCAGCCACCTGCTGTGCCAACGGCAGATCAAGTCCCCGGTTGACATAAATTGAGGTCAGCTCCTCCAATTCGTGTTCCGGATCCGTTTCCAGTTCGCGTTTTTCTCTCTCGATATCTGCCGCCTCAGTGTCGGCTTGCGACTGAACCGAAACATACTCACCCGCTGCCATAGACATGGCTCCGGCAACCAGACCTGCCACGCCGGTCAACAGAATACTGCCCTGAGAAGCACCCGCAGCAGCTACGCCGATAACCAGGCTTGCGATTGAGATGGTTCCGTCATTCGCGCCAAGTACCGCAGCACGAAGCCAGCCAATACGAGCTGCTCTGTGGGATTCCCTGTGAATATGCGCCATCAAAAAAATCTCCAGTTTACTCAACTGCTTCGGTAATTGATCCGCCTCTTCTGCGGATTGTTAAATTGTCTCCGTAATCGTCAGATTCTCGACCTGTTTTTCCGGTATTCCCCTATGGCATCTGCCGCAAGCATGGCATGAAGAACGATTTTCGGCGTGATGAGGCCCGCCTCGTGATGAATGCATTCATTCGGGGCACAGGCTTTTTCCGCGACGAGCATCAATTGCTGACGGTCAACTTCTCCAAGACCAATCTCTGCAAGAGTGGTCGGAAGGCCGACTTCTTCGCAGAAAGCATAGACAACATCTGATTCTTCAGGCAAGGAATCGGAAAGCTGAAGTCCGGCCAAAAGGCCAAAGGCCACTTTTTCGCCATGGTAATAGGCATGAGTTTCCTTGAGTGCGGTCAATCCGTTATGGATGGAGTGAGCGCTCGCGAGTCCCCCGCTTTCAAAGCCAACTCCGCTCAAGAGAATATTCGCCTCCACAATATGCTCGAGAGCCGGGGTCATGATATGCCGTTCGGCTGCTATTCTGGCGTTTGCACCGTACTTGAGCAGGGTGTCATAACAAAGCCTTGCAAGGCTGAGTCCAGTCAGCGTACTGATTCCGCCGCACTCGTTTTGCGACTGTGTTATGCTGCATGAATTTGCCTCGAACCAGGTTGCCAGTGCATCGCCCATGCCGGCCACAAGAAAACGGACGGGTGCTTTGGCAATAATTTCTGTATCAACAAGAACGGCAGACGGATTCGATTTCTGATAAAAAACCGATTCAAAAACTCCCTGTTCTGAATAGAGCACGGCGCATCCGCTGCATGGGGCATCAGTCGAGGCGATAGTGGGAACGATAATGACCGGAATACCCGCACGGTCAGCAGCGATTTTAGCGGCATCAATGGTTTTTCCGCCGCCCATGCCCACAAGAACATCAACCTGTTTCTCGCTGATTATTGCATCCAGCCGGGAAAGCTCTTTTTGGCAGCACTCTCCGCCAAACCGTTCGACCGGCAGAGAAATCGCCTGTAAATCCAGACCGCTCTCAGGAAGAATTGTCCTGTGCGCCGTTGGTGAGGCGAGAATCATCCCCTGCCGGCCAAACAGCTTGACCAGAGCTGGTAACTCGCCAAGGGCGCCGACACCCTGAATATATTTACCGGGAAACAATACTTTCTTCAGCATTTGCTTGTTCCTCCACTGAAAATGCGCCTTGCGCTGTGAATAAAAAAGAAGTCCCTCCCCGTTCAGCTCATGACTCCGAACGGTTGAGGATGTCACGCACCATTGTCGTCAGGGTTTTAAGGGAGAATGGTTTCTGAATAAAGTTAACC
The DNA here is from genome assembly GCA_903820085.1 of uncultured Chlorobiaceae bacterium. Lineage (GTDB taxonomy): Bacteria > Bacteroidota > Chlorobiia > Chlorobiales > Chlorobiaceae > Chlorobium. The sequence continues at coordinate 158,619 of CAIJGA010000021.1, read as the reverse complement.
CCTTCGGTCATCACATCGGTACTGGATCTTACATCGCTGGAATATCCGGACATAAAAATTATTTTAAAGCCCGGGATGACCAGCTGAAGCTGTTTGGCAAGGTCGCATCCATTCATTTCCGGCATGACAACATCGGTCAGGAGAAGATCAATATCCCCCTTGTATTGCCGGGCAAGCTCTATTGCCTCATGGGGAGTTGCCGCAGAGAGGATGGTGTAACCGCTATCTTCAAGTGCTATTTTGCAGAGGATCAGGACATCGTGTTCGTTTTCAACGATCAGTACAGTTCCTTTGCCTTGCAGCCCCTCTCGGGGAGGTTGTATTCCGTCATCCGGATCGGCATAACCACCCCTATGCCGAGGCAGGTGAATTTTAAAGGTACTTCCCTGGCCGGGTTCACTCCAGTAATCGATACACCCATTATTTTGTTTGACAATGCCATAGACCGTCGAAAGTCCCAGTCCGGTCCCTTTTCCCGGCCCCTTGGTGGTAAAGAAGGGTTCAAAAATATGCGGCAGATGCTCTTTTTCAATACCGCATCCGGTATCAGTAACAGAAAGGGTTACATAATCGCCGGATAATTTACAGGGGTGTGGCGGAGGTATCAGGTTTTTTTTCTCACAGAGCTGACCAGTTTCTATGATAATTTTACCATTTCCGGCGATTGCATCTCGTGCATTTAGGCAAAGGTTGACAAGAACCTGGTCAATCTGTGTTGGATCAACTTTAATCAGAGTACGATGTGTGTCAGGAATCCAGACAATGGTGATATTTGCGCCAATCAGCCGCCTCAAGACGGTAAGCATGTTTTCAATCACCGTATTGAGTTCGAGAATCAACGGCATTACCGCCTGTTTTCGGGCAAAGGTGAGGAGTTGACGGGTCAGGTCGGCCGATCGGGTAGCCACGTTGAGTATATTCTTCAAGTTGTATTGCAATGGCTCTTCGAGTACCTGCTTGTGATTCATGGCCATTTCGATATTGCCGATGATCACACCAAGCATGTTGTTAAAGTCATGGGCTATGCCCCCGGCAAGCTGTCCAACAAGTTCCATTTTCTGAAACTGAATCATTGCAGACTGCATCTCCTGTTGCGATTGCTCGGCAAGCTTGCGAAAAACAATATCCCTGGCAATATCAGCAATGATGCGAACCAGTTTAATATCGTCATCAACATAGGCGTCAGGCTTGTTTCCAACCCAAAGAACTCCCATAACCTTGTCGCCCTGAAAGACAGGAACTATCAGTAAGCGAGTAATTTGAGGATGACTGGCAGGAAAATCTCCAAGAATCTCTTCAGTATGATATTCATTGATTATGACCGCTTTCTTACCCTGAACAACATCAGCCCACAGTTCACGATCCGAAATTGCCGGGTGCAGGAGATTTTCCAGCACCCCGTGCATTTTCTGCTGGACACTGCTTGAGGCGACCTGATGTGAGTCATGCGCATGATTATCACCAAGAAAGTGATAGAAGCCAATTCTGCTCGCGGTACCTTTTTCAGCTTCGTCAAGTGTCAATCTCAGCAACTCATCAACCGAATGAGATTCTGCCATCTGGAGCAGGTGCTGGCGGAATGCTGAGAGAGCCTCATGCTGTATCCGCTCGGTAATGTCGTGAACTACAGCATAGTGAAAAGCTTTTCCCTGAATGATAATGGGAGCGAAGAAAACTTCAACATCGCGAATGGAGCTATCGGCACGGCAATGGCGGAAGATACCTCCTGTACCCTCTTCGTTGCAAAGCTGTTCCATTGCCGACGGAAGTTCGTTCTCCATCAAAGGGCTGATCTGACGGATATTTTTCCGGCAAAGCTCATGGCGATCCCAGCCATAATAGCTCTCTGCTGCGGGGTTGGCATCAACCAGCATACCGCTTTCAGGGTCAATAATCAGCATCACGGTATGCCGGTTCTGAAAGAGGCTCCGGTAGCGCGCTTCACTCTGACGCAGCGCATCCTCCGCCTCGTCACGTGCCTTCCTGGTTTGCAGCATCGTAATTCCATATGCCAAATTATCTGCCAGTGCGGTAAGCAACGTCGTCTCCTCCACATTAAAGCTATCCGGTATAACGGAATACATGGTCAAAGCGCCAAACGCCTTGTCGTCGGTTTTCAACGGCAAACTCAGAACTGAAGAATAACCGCGCGCGCGCGCTTCCTTGCGCCACGGCAAGAACTGTTGATCGGTCAGGACATCGCAAATAGAGCAGGGATGACCAGTACGGATTGCTGTTCCCGTTGGGCCTTGTCCATATTTGATATCTGCCCAGGAGAGCATCAGTGTGTCAAGATAACCTTCTTCAATACCGGCTTGAGCCACCGGCCGTACAGTTTGTGCCTCATCATCTTGAGCATAACCGACCCATGCCATCTTATAACCACCGATATCGACCACGATACGGCAGATTTCATGCAATAATTCTGCTTCATTATGGGCATGAAGCAATACCTGATTACAGTTACTGATAGCCAGAAGTGCACGATTCAGCTTCTGAAGATCATTCTCCGCCATCTTGCGTTCGGTAATGTCGATTCCCGTGCCGATCAGGTAAGGTTTACCATTGAGTAATATTTTTTTCCCTGTCATCATGCGCCAACTCATTTCCGGCCCTCCCTGACGGAAAACCCTGACTTCAACCCGCTCTTCTGCACCATCATTCAAGACGTTCATCATTTTCCGCCGGATAATCGATCGATCATCGGGATGAATAAAGTCAAGAGCATTGGTACCGCTCATCTCACGTTCGGGTTTGCCGATGATTTCATCACGCAGAGAGGCATTCCATCCTGCAAGTCGCACCTCTGAATCAAGTAAATAAAATGTGCCGGGAATAGTATCGATAACAGCTTTTCTGAACGCCTGCTCATATTCACCGGCAAGCTCAGAGCGCTTGAGATCCGTTATATCCTGTTCGATAATCAACAGGTTCTGTACAACACCTTTCGGGGAACGGATCGGATAGATGGTATGGCGATAGATTCGCTCGTCAAAGGCCTCTTCAAAAGAGAGTTGTTTGCCTGTCTGAATAACCTCCTCTACTTTTTGACGCCGCAGTTCAGCAGCTTCAGGAATCATGAGATTACGGGAAAGCAAATCGAACACATTGGCCCCCAGGCACTCTTCAGGGCTTTTGTTGATTCCGGAGGCAAAAGCGCGGTTTGATTTCATGATCAAACCTTCTGTGTTGATAAGCAAACAGGGCTCGGGAAAAATATCAAGCAACATGCTGTCAATGACCTCATGCGCACTCCCGGTTTGGGTGATGGCTGATTTTTTATCGTCTTTGTCTTGCAGCATGAATATGTTGTGTTTTTCCCGTTGATTTCCCCCGAAATAGCAAACCGAACAAGGTCAGGAAGTTGTCTTCCTCAAACTCCCTGGTGAATAATCAAGTTGCTTGCCAAAAGCAGTAACCTCTCCTCAGGCATCTGATGGTATGTCTATGGATTTCAATTGAATTTAGCAGAAATCAGCCAAAGAAAGTTCCGTTTCAGAATTTTTTTAATCTTGAAAAACAGTTAAATCAGCACCATTCCAGAACAAGGTTCAGCAAAGCATTCCGGGGCCATCCTGCTTTTCAGTAACAGTTGTGAAGCCATGAGGGGAAAATCCCGTAGCGATACCGTTTTGGCGGGAAAACATATTCTGGAGGAGAGATGCACTGCCATGTCTGCATTTACAGGCACAGCGTTGCCATTGCAATACATGCGGACTACGCTGGTGCAGAGGGTGTATGAAGTGAGGGTTTCAGTGAGGGTTATCCCGTCAAACTGCTCAAGACTAATGGCCCATAAAACCATGTTTTAAGCGAAGTCTGCATCCATCCTTGCTTTTCAAGCGCCCTGAAGCCATCTTCAGCAAAGAGTTTCTGCACCTCCTCTTCCTCTTTGGCGCTAAAGCCGCTCGAAAACTCAAACTCATGGCCGCAACCTTTTTCCGTAATCAAATCAATGACTTGAAACGTCGCAAAGACCAGCAAGCCATTTTCATTCTTCAAGTCAAGATAAGGGATTCCTTCAGACTCAAACGTAAGGCATCCTGATTGCCAGATATTTTTAATAGAGAAGGACAGGCTTCTCCCATCAACTTCTTTTTCAAAAACATTCTGGTCAACTATACTTTTTTTTTGTTCAGTACTTAATTTGTAAATCATAATATTCTCCAACTTTTTCAGTTGCAGAGAGCCGAAAAACAAAAACAGCAATCACCTGAACACGCCAAAATACGACCCCCTTACAGGTTATAGCTATCCATTCATCTTCGATAAAACCGAACCCGTGCTTTCCTGTAAATTTTACCGTTAAATTATCGTAATTCAAAAACCTTTTTATTGGTCCCGGTCGATAACAATAGATGATTTTGGCTTATGCGGCCTTAATCGCTTCACAAAAAAGGTGACCGTATTTTCTTACCGTTCTGACATCACAAAAGCCAGCGCTTTCAAGAATATCCTTGTAGGTACTCTGCGTCTTGAATCCAAGGAATGAAAACGGCATCCCCGCACCAAGGATATAGTGACTCAGATAGTCGAAGTTAGGGTTTTCCGGATCATCGATAATCATGTCAAGAATAAGCACTTTGCCGCCAACAGGAAGCGCGTCCCAGGCTTTTTTGCACATCATGTCGGTCACCTGTTCATTGGCCGAATACAAAATCCTGCAGAACATGACGGCATCAGCCTCTGGATAAACATCTCTGTAGATATCCACGGCTGCGCCCCGGAGACGGTCAGCCACCCCTTTTTCACACGCGTTTTCATTCACCAGATCAACAGCCCCGGGCAGGTTGAGAATGGTGGAATCAAGCTGGGGAAATTTTTTCAGGAGAGCTGCTGAAATATCGCCGATACCGCCACCAACATCTACCAGCGTTTTGACCGTTGAAAGATCAGCCTCTTCAAGCAGCAGCATAATGGCAAAATGGGCATTGCTGCGGTGCATTTCCTCAAAATAGAGGTTGTCTTCGCGGGTTATCGGGGGATAGGCAACATCGGTCTTGAAATTCATATTTCCCCTGACAGCGTCAGCTATTTTCAGGTAAAAATTATCCGAAAGGGTTGCCATGGCTTTTGCCAAAGGGATCATGTAAAGGTTAGGATGAGCCTGGCTCGGCAAAAACATTTTTTGTGCAAAATGGCTGAGGCTCCATTTGCCATTTTCTTCAACCGTTACCCCCATTTGCCGCAATGCCTCAAGCAGCATGGTGAGGCGAGAAGGAATCGCTCCTGCACTGGCTGCAAGTGTTGCGAGATCTTTTGCTTCATCAGCAAGATGAGTAAAAAGATCAAGTTCGAGGGCCGCCTTAAAACAGCCGCACTCAACAAGACCCTTAAAAATCAGTTCGTTGGCTCTGTGGCTTTGTTTCAGTAACTCGTTGTTATCCATGGTAAAAAAAAGACTAAAGTTAACGGGAAAAAATATGCTGTCGATCTTGCTTTTATCTGCAAAAGAGTAAAACCCTGGTTTTCAACAGAAAATTAGCGAGCTTATACCGTCCAGTTTCTTTGATTTCATGCTGCAATTCAAACAGCTCAAGTTGCTCGCGAATATTCTTTCTAAAAGCCAGACTGGTTACAAGATTAAGCAATTTATAGGGGTTTCGCCTTACCCTATTGACAATATTTTTCCATGAGTATGCTTTGTAATAGGTGTTCATGAATTTATGCTGAAACGCAACCGGCGGGTATTTATCTGACCGTACAACAAGATTCATGGCGTTGTACTTGTCCCAGTCTTCATCTGTTATCCACCCTTTGCTTTTGTATTCCAGGTACATTGTTGTTCCTGGATAGGGTGTGATAATCTGGAATATCGGCATGAAGACATCATTCTTTCCGACAAACTCAACAAGGTTATCCATGTCTTCAAAACTGTCAAGTTCAGGATTGACCAGAAAATTTCCCTGAACATTCAGCCCTGCCTGACGACACTCCTCAATGAGACGGGAAAATTGAGCCGCCGAGTTGACATGGCCTTTATTGTATGCTTCCAGTGTGCTCTGTTTGATGGATTCAAATCCGACCAGCACCATGATGCAGCCAGCCGCAACAAGCCTTCTTACGGTCTCCTTGTCTTCAAGAAAGTTGATGCTGAAGAAAACGCTGAAGTTGATATTGCACTCCTTGATGAGCTCAAGCGACTCCCAAAGCCGTTTTTTGCTGACACCAAGGTTCTCGTCACAAAGCATGAACCAGGGCTTTGAGGATTTTCCGCCTGGTTTGAAAAAGAATTTTTTTGCCGCCTCAATCTGTTTTTTCAGCTCTTCGGGTTTCTGTGCGCGATAAAGCTTGCCGGTAAAATTCGGGGTAACGCAAAATGAACACTCAAAAGGGCAGCCCCGGGTGATATAGAGCGGAATGGATTTTGTTCCATCCACTTTTTCCCGTTTTGATGCTTTGGCAATTCGTTCATAATCAAGAGCAACAACCTCCTTCACCGGAGGAAAATCTTTCGAATCGTAGTGCGGCTTCAAGCGGTTGAGAGCTGCGTCGTCAAGGATGGTCGACCAAAGATTCTCAGCTTCTCCGCAAACAAGGGTGTCTGCATGGACTCTTGCCTCTTCGATATTGAACGACACATGCAATCCTCCAAGAATCACGGTTGTGCCTTTCTCCCGAAAGCTGTCAGCAATCTCATAACCTCTTTTTGCATCAATTGTTCGTGACGTTATGCCTACAAAATCGTAATCACCGTCATAATTGATCGAATCGCCAAAATGTTCATCAACAATTTCAAGCTGATGCTCCGCGGGAGTAAGGCTCACCAATACTCCTATGGCCATATTGAATAATGGCTTCTGATTCGATTTCGAGTCTTTTTTCCCCTTGGGGGCTATGAGGAGGATCTTGAGTGGCTTATGGTGTTGCGGTTCAAGTTCAGAATTACTCATGCGTGAATTCATGTTTATCGGTTCCGGTCAATAGACAAATCGTGTCAAATACGATATTTCCGACTCTACCAGGGCAATAGCAATGCCCTCCACATCATAACATGGCCAGCTTGATCTTGTTGTATCAAGGTATTATAAAATCAGTCAATTGAACACTTTATTATTATTGTGCGTTGTTCTTCGGTCCAGTTTATGGTGGTTCAGATCAAAAGGAATGTGAAGCCATCGGTCCTTGAAAAATGCCTCGCCCGGTTCAAGCCCTGTCAAGCTTATCGGGAGCGTGATAATCTTGCGTTGGTTGCCGATATGCACATAGAGCTCATCACCGGTTACCCAGATATCGATATCGACAGGATTGGCAAACATCAGTTTCAACTGCACTTCATAGACGTCGCCGTTGCGAACAAACTTTATCGGCGGCTCATCATACATCATATCCGATGGATCGCTGTCACCATACATATCTTTCGCAAAAACTTCAAGTGCCTTGAGGCCAACGATCTCATTCTCATACATCCTGAGTTTTTTAACCGGAAGTGGCGAAAAACCCTCCTCAATCTCTCCAAGGTATTTCTGCTGAATTGTTTTCCAGTTCTCCAGATAGCCACTGTCCTCTTTGGTATCAAGCAGCCGGTTGACAAGCACCATATCAACCTTAAAGCCATAAAGGTTCAGGTAGGTCAGGGCACGCATGGTCTCCTTGATGGACATCTTTTCGGCATTCATGACCAGACGTACCGTCGATTTTTCAGTATCCGTAAGGATTTCACGGATACCTTCGAGCTCATCAAAAATCAAATCAACCGAATCAAGCGCATCATCAGGCGGAATATATTGCGCAATTTTGTCACTCATCTTTGAAAGCGGCTTGCTCAGAGGCCGTACAATGTATTTGGTAACATTTTTTACCGCTTTCATCCCCCACGACAGGGTATCCGGCAGAGAGAGCAATCGCAAGGTCTCACCTGTCGGAGCGGTATCAAGCACAAGAACATCGTAAAGGCCTGAAGCTTTATAGCGCTTGATCCGCAAGAGAGAAAAAAGCTCTTCCATGCCAGGCAAGATGGCCATTTCATCGGCAACAACTCCAGAAACTCCCTGAGCAAGGAATATTCCGGTATAAAATTTCTGTACGGCATGCCAGTTCTGCTTGAGGTCAACATAGGGGTTGACCTCAATCGCATAAAGATTCTCCTTGATTTTTGTCGCTTCGGAGCCAAGGGAGAGATTGAACGAATCCGAGAGACTGTGCGCAGGATCGGTTGAAAGGACAAGAGTTCGATAGCCCAGCTGAGACAATCGGACAGCCGTAGCCGCAGAAACACTGGTCTTGCCTACCCCGCCTTTCCCTGTGAATGTTAAAATACGCATCAACTATGGATTGGCTTTATGAACAAAAACTTGGTAAAACTCAGAATTAGCCAGAAGAACATAACGTCAATCCTGAATAGTGATTAACTGATAATAGCGAAATAAAGTACGGAATTATCCGTCAGCACCGTAATACTGAAATATTTGCTTCAGTGAACCCGGCACAGGATACAAACCAGCAACAAAGGGAACTGTACCATCAGCAGGCTCTTGAGCCCTCTACTCTCCAATGGCATTCGGAAATGCCAGCTTTACAAGATCAAGAGGCTACAATCTAGAGGCGGACTCTGGAAAAATCAGCGTCTATTTTCCACGGTATCCCGCGAGTATTTTACAAATTTTCTTCATTTTTTTCTACATATAACGTCCAAAAAACGTAGGAAAAACCCTCCAAAAAATCTCTTGACAGTTTTATAAGTGAAGTAGACGCTATCATGAACACCTCAGCTATCTGCATCGATTATTTCTGTTTTCATATTCAGACTCCCTGTTTATCTTCTTCCTTTCACTATCTTTCCGATAAAGCTGTTATCCTTTTCTCAAAAAAGAGGGTGAGGTTTAGCTGCTCACTGAAAGATACCATTCAAGAAGAAAACGTACCTATGGCCATGAAGGGGGAAGCTCAAGCGATTGTCTTGCAGAAAGCCAACAAACTGAAACTGCAGCATGCTGCCTTTCATGCCGGTGAACCCGGCGATGTTCTGGTAAAAACCATTGCAAGTACCATAACACCTGGATTTGACAGGCTTCTTCTGACCAACAAACCGGTATCAAGCAAGGTATTCAAATATCCCATCATGCCAGGCAGTGAGGCTATCGGCCAGGTCATTGAAACCGGTTCGGGAGTAACCGATCTGTTTCCGGGCGACTTTGTCTATGCCTTCAAGGGTGATCGATGGTCCGGCATTGAACCCTACGCTGGCTGCCATGCGGAAATCATCCCGACATCGCGCCAGAATCTCTTTGCCCTTGGCCGCCAGCCTGCGCACCGCGATCTGCTCACGGGTCTGCTCGCCTATACCATCAGTGCGATTGAAAAGGTGCCTCTTGAGATTTCATCAAGAATTCTTCTGCTCGGTCTCGGTTCGGTCGGGCTTATGGTTGCGGAGTACCTTCACTCGCTCGGCTACAAGCACATCGATGCGGTTGAAACATTCAGTATCCGTGGTCAGCTCTCCCATGCCGAACATATCGCACTGGACATTGATGACTTCCCGCAGGAGTTCAACAATTGCTATGACCTCATTGTTGAAACCACCGGAAGAATCCTGATGATTGAAAAAGCCGTACGCCTCATGAAAACACAGGCGAAGGTGTTGCTTATGGGCAACTATGAGGTCATGGCCTACGACTACCGCCTGATACAGCATAAGGAGCCGGTCATCATCTGCTCCACCCGGACAACCTTATCCCATCTTGAAAAGGCTTCCGCCATACTTGAGAGCGGAAGATTTGACAGCGAAAAGTTTTTTACCAACGCCTTTCCTGTATCGCAGTACGAAATGGCATACCGCAAGGCTCTTGACAGCAAAGACTCCATCAAGACCGTGTTGAGCTGGCTCTAACCACTGAAAATCTTCTCCCATGGGTGTTGCCGTCCGTTTGAGCGATATCTCAAAAAAATTCGGAAGCTTTTGGGCGAACAGCAATATCTCGCTTGCCGTGGAGGAGGGTACCATTCATGCACTTGTGGGGGAAAACGGTGCCGGAAAAAGCACACTGACAAAAATCATCTACGGCATGCACCAGCCGACTTCCGGCGAGATGGCCATAAATGGCAAAACGGTGCGGTTCACCTCTCCCCGAGAGGCTATCAAGGCAGGAATCGGCATGGTTCATCAGCATTTCATGCTTGTTCCAGAACTTTCGGTGACCGAAAACATCATCCTCGGCAATGAACAGTGCGGACTTTTTTGGCCCCTTCCGATAAAAAAAAGCAGCGCCCTTATCCTCAAGGATGCCTACACCTACGGTTTGGCGGTTGACCCTCAAGCTCTGGTTGCAAGCATCAGCATCGGAGAGCAACAGCGGGTTGAAATTCTCAAGCTTCTTTTCCGTCATGCATCCATTATGATTTTTGATGAGCCGACCGCAGTGCTCACCCCGGCGGAAACAGATCGGCTTTTTGCAACGCTCCGCTCGCTTCGCGACAAGGGAAAAACCATAATTCTTATAACCCACAAGCTGGATGAAGTGCTTGCCGTAGCCGACACGGTTAGCGTGATGAGAAAAGGTGCAATAGTCGGCACCATGCCAGCGTTCTCCGCAACGAAACCTGAACTAGCCCGGCTGATGGTGGGACGCAGCATTCTTTTGCGGGTCACCAATCCGCCACCCTCTCCGGGTGAAATTATCCTCAGCATCAACCGTCTGGGATTTTGCAGGGCAAATTCAGAAGAGAGGGTGCACAACCTCTCCCTGAATATCCGTGCAGGTGAAATCTACGGTATTGCCGGAGTTGAAGGCAATGGGCAGAGCGAACTGCTGCAAGTACTCTGGGGCCTTGCACCCGCTGGCACTGTCATCTCCGGAGAAGCCATGTTCAAAGGCAGGTCACTCATCGGCAAAAAGCCAGCCGACATTGCTTTCATGGGCGTTTCATATATTCCTGAAGACCGCCTGCATCATGCCGTTATCGCGGATTATACGGTTTCCGAAAACCTTCTTTTCGGCCGGCATCGGGAGCACTCCTTTCATAAGGGAATCGGGTTCAATACCCATGCGCTAACCCGCTATACTAAGGCAATGATTTCCGACTATGCCATCAAGTGCAGCTCTCCGGCTCACCAACCGCTCGGCACCCTTTCAGGAGGTAACCAGCAGAAGGTCGTTCTTGCACGCGAACTCAACCGTCCCGCCATTTCCCTGCTGATCCTTGCCCAGCCTACCCGCGGGGTTGACATCGGTGCAATCGAGACCATTCACAACAAGATTATCGAGGCCCGTACAAGTGGCGTGGCCATACTTCTGGTCTCATCCGAACTTGAAGAGATCATTGCACTTTCAACGCGTATCGGCTGTATCTACAAGGGTTCGATCCGCCACGAATTCACTCCGGAGGAGGTCGTGCTTAAAAGAGAGGCACCGCAGGAGTTCCAGAAAGAGATCGGCCTTTATATCACGTGAACAACTATCCGTCCATGAGTCGAAAGAGCGTCAGATTTCTTATACCCATCATCTCCATCCTTGCGGCATTTGCCGTCAGCGCGCTGATTATTTTCATGGCAGGGCGAGATCCGGTCATGATATTCCAGAAAATGTTCCGGGGAACATTCGGCTCGTCGTATGGAGCCGGGCAGGTAGTGTTCCGAATGACAACGCTCGTGCTTGCAGCTCTTGCCGTAGCCATTCCCTTCAAGGTCAGGCTCTTCAATATCGGTGCTGAAGGCCAGCTCCAGATGGGGGCCTTTGCTGCTGCCATTACCGGGGCCATGCTTCCAGCCTGTGTACCATCATCTGCAGCCATTCCTCTCTGCATCATATCAGCAATGATGGCGGGGGCATGTTGGGCTCTTGTAGCAGGAGTACTCAAAGTACGTTTCGGGGTCAATGAGGTAATTGCAACCATCATGCTGAATTTCATAGCCCAGGGCATTACCGGATACCTGCTTACCTACCACTTTGCACTCCCCTCTACGGTCCATACCGCACCAATAACTGCCGCAGCCGTCATTCCGGCATTTGACACCGTCACCGGGTGGTTCGCAAACTCACCGGCCAATCTCAGCACGCTTCTTGCGGTCGGAGTTGCCTTGTTTTTCCAGGTTATCCTCTTTCAATCCCGTTTCGGTTATGAGATGCGTGCTGCCGGTCTCCAGCCTGAAGCTGCACGGTATGGAGGGATCAATGCAGGGATGCACACCCTCACCGCAATGGGCATCGGCGGTGCCGCAGCCGGTCTTGGGGCTGCAAACATCGTTCTTGGCTACAAACACTACTATGAGGCAGGAATGACCGGAGGAGTCGGTTTTGCAGGCATTGCTGTTGCACTCCTTGCCGGCGCTCATCCATTGTGGATTTTGCTCTCAGCTCTTTTTTTCGGAGTGCTCGAATACGGCGGACTGACCGTCAACGCCTATATTCCAAAAGATATCTTCATGATCATCGAAGCCATCACCATCATCCTCGTCATTACCTTCAGCGCTCTCGGAAGGCGATTGCAGCAACAATGAGCAGTCAATTTTTGACGAAGAGACTTTCAGGCGCCGCCAGCGGTTACAGAAATAGAGGATTATTTTTTATCTTTCTTACGCTTTGGGCTCTAACATATCTGGTAATAAAGCAAACAGAAACAATGGCAAAGAAAAAGAAGGAAAAAGAGGATGGGGAAAAATCTTCATCAAAAATTCACAAGAAAAAAAAAGCAGCACTTAGTGCTGAAATGCGCGAGGAACAGATAAGGCTTGCTGCATATTACCGCTGGGAAGAGAAAGGGAAAAAAGAGGGATCAGATTCCAATGACTGGCTTGAGGCGGAAGACTCCCTTACCGACTGAAGCGATATCACCTTTTTTCAACACAGCGAGGCCATTCTTGTAAAAAGGATGGCCTTTTCTTTATGATTATCACCACGTACCAATGGTAAAAAAAAATATCCGGGCCGTCTGGGGATCACTCTCAATTCTTTTTGCCGGCCTTTGGCTGGTTGTTCGCATCATGCTTGAATATTTCGGCATTATCAGCGACGGTAACGATCGGACAACCGGCATCAAAGACCTTCGGGAGGAATACAAGAAGGCCAACTATAAATGACCGCGACTACTCTGCCATGATAACCACGGTCAGTTCAACAGGCTGATCGGGAGAAACAAGAGTACCGACGCCTGGCCTTTGACTGATGACCGTATTGGGCACCAGAAGAGCTGAATACTCGGACGTGATCTTGCCCATCGGAAGACCTGCTTCGGCGATTGCCTGCTGTGCCTGCACCAGTGACTTGCCGAGAACATTGGGAACGGCAATTTTTTTCGTTTCCTGAACCGGCGACTCATACTTGCCGATAACCATGGAAAAAGAGATGCCGGGCCTCACAATGGACTGAGCCGAAATAGACTGGCTAATCACCAGACCATCCCATTCAGGCTTGGCAACAGGACTGCTCAGAACCTCGCTCACTTCCAGCTCCATTCGGTAAGCAATCTGACGGGCATCGAACTCTTCTCTTCCCACCAGTTCAGGCATGGCAAAAGCCGGCTTTTCGCGCTTGTTGACCACAAGATAGACCGCTCTGCCAGGCTTGACCTCCGTTCCGGCTTCCGGCATCTGGGAGAGGACAATATTGGAATCAACGCGGGGAAGATATTTGACATCATAACTTTTTATAGCCTCCAGGCCAGCCTGCCGCAACCGTAACGAAGCGTTGTCATAATCCATATTGAGAACATCAGGGACGACCTTGACACTTCCCTGTGAAATATAGAGCGGCATAATCAGCTTGTCGAAGACAAGAAAAAGCCCGAAGAGCAAAAGAACGATCAAACCTGCTTTTTTCATGACGCTGTCAAAACTTTATTAATGCGATTATCTCTTTTCAATCAAAACACCAGCCTGCTGGGCAGGCAGGAAATCAATACTCTCTCTTCATGACAAAATCCACCAGCAGCAACAATGATTTTTTGGCCGGGCTGTCAGGAAAAGTGCTGATGGAGGCAACTGCTTTTGCAGCAAACCCTTCGGCAACTTCAGCGGCATAGGTGAGGCCCCCCTTACCGGTCACAAAGGCTATTACCTCACCGCTTTTTACCGCCCGTTTTCGCGAACTCTTCAAAATGGAGCGGATCGCTTTCTGTTCAGAAGCCGGAGCGTGAAGCAGCGCATAAATAAGCGGCAGCGTTATTTTCTTGTCCTTGATATCAATACCCATCTGCTTGCCGGTTTTTTTGGAATCTCCCGTATAGTCAAGCAGATCATCACGGATCTGGAAAGCAAGACCAAGATACTCACCATAACATTTCAGGGCAGCAATCCGCCCCTCGTCAACCGTCGCACTCATGGCGCCCATGGCGCAAGCCGAAGAGATGAGCGAAGCCGTTTTGTCGGCAATGACGCTCAGATAATCCTCTTCAGAAATATCAAGGCTTCTGGTTTTCTGGATCTGAAGAATTTCCCCCTCACTCATGCGGCGTACCGCTTCCGAAACCATATGCAGAAAACCATAGTCCTTGTACTCAAGAGAGTACAAAAGGCCCTTGGATAAAAGATAATCACCGATAAGAACCGAAATCTTGTTTTTCCACAGTGCGTTGATCGATGCCAGTCCCCTCCTCATCTCGGCACCATCGACCACATCGTCATGGATCAGTGTTGCCGAATGGAGCAGCTCAACCATAATGGCGGCCCGATAGGTTGATTCAGTCACCCCTCCACAAAGCTGGGCAGCAAGCAAAACCATAGCCGGACGAATCTGTTTCCCCTGCTGGCGAAGCACATAGCGGGTAACCTTGTCGACCAGCGTATTCTGGGCATGAAGCACCACCTTGTACCTCTGCTGAAAAATCTGAATTTCATCGGCTACCGATGCAACAACATCCTTAATATTCACCAATTCCCCGGACAATTACGTGACGAGCTCTCCTTACCATACGAAGCTCTTGAAATGGAATGAAATATAACTTTTTAAGTATAAATATTATTCTCTTCCAGAAAGGTGTATTTCTGAAGTTGCCGGAGTAAAACTTTTAACTTTTCCGATCAATTCCGCCATCAATGATGCCTGGGCTGACATGGCAAATGATATTGCAACCGGAACTGCATGACGTAAATTGAAGGCGAAGCCACAAATGGGTTCGTTTTGTAAAAACCAAGATGACCATACAGAGTAAAACTCCAACCAGAGCAGCAATCCCTTTTGATCTGTCCGGCCTCAATACATATTGTTTGCAATATTACATTATTACAGTACACCAACACCTATTTCTAACGCCAAAATAATCCTGGCGGGTTAACTTCATCGAAAGCAACGGCATCAAATAGCCGACCAAACCGATTTTACCCGAAGAATTGCTGGCAAAAGCTCCTCCAATAAGCCATCCGTAAAACATTTTCTTTGCTACCTGCATCTTTGTTGCTATGTTTTGTGAATTGTCATCATTCCCGAAAAAAATAACATCGCCAAATTGCCGCCTGAGAAAAGTATGCCTGAAGAATCAGAATCCACAACATTACAGCAACTGCCGCAAGGTGAGCTGCAAAGCACCGCTGTTACAGAATCAGAACCGGAAAGCGAGCAGAACTTTATGGGCCATCTCGAAGAGATACGCTCACGACTGATCAAATCGACTGTTGCGCTGCTCATTGTTACCGCCCTTTGTGCCACCTATGCCGACTTTCTGGTGAACGAAATCCTTATCGGGCCTCTCAAGAGAAGCAGTGATACACTGGTGCTGCAAAACCTTGTACCATACGGCCAGGTCTCCCTCTATTTTCAGGTTGTCTTCTTTGCCGGTTTTATTATCTCGTTTCCCATTATCGCCTGGCAGATCTGGCAGTTTGTGGCTCCGGGCCTGCATGAGCACGAACGCAAGGCAAGCCGTTTTTCCATCCTCTTTATCTCCCTCTGCTTCTTTTCTGGCATAGCCTTCGGTTATTTTGTCTTTCTTCCGATTTCCCTGCAGTTCTTTGCGAGCTTCGGAACAGCAATGATCAAAAACAATATCTCTGTCCAGGACTATGTCAGCTTTTTTATCGGGACACTGCTGACCGCCGGTCTGGTTTTCGAGCTTCCCTTCATCTCCTATATTCTTTCAAAAATAGGACTCCTGACACCGGCATTCATGAGGTTTTACCGGAAACATGCCATTGTTTTTCTGCTGATTGTTGCCGCAGTCGTTACACCCTCAACCGATTTTGTTACCCAGCTCATTATCGGCCTTCCGATGATTTTGCTCTATGAGCTCAGCATTTGGATTTCTGCCCATGTCAACCGCAACAATGCCGCATTGAAATAATGAGAGGAGGCGCAATACCATATCCCAGGATAGTTGAGGTTACCGTTCCCGGCATTACCTTGGCCGGGAACCCTCTTGATGACCCGACTGAACGCCGGATCCCGGTCTACCTGCCCCCATCCTATGACGGGAAAAAACGATTTCCCGTTATCTATCTTCTTGCCGGTTTTGCCTCAACCGGAGCCGGTTTCATGAACTACAGTTTCGGACGCCAAAGTGTTCCGGAAATGGCGGAATCCCTGATAGCCCAAGGGAAGATGCACGAAACAATTATTGTCATGCCGGACTGCATGACCCGTTATGGAGGCTCGCAATATGTCGATTCAGCGGCAACAGGCAACTATGAGAGCTACCTTGTCGATGAACTCTTACCCTGCATTGACCGGACGCTTCGCACGCTTGCCGCAAGAGAGCACCGGGCTGTTGCAGGAAAATCCTCGGGGGGATTCGGAGCAATCCGTCTGGCAATGAAGAATCCTGACCGGTTTTCCGCAGTTGCCTGCCACAGCGGCGATATGGGCTTTGAGCTTTGCTACAAGCCAAATTTTCCGGCTGCCGCCAAGATTCTTGAACAATACCGGGGAAGTATTGCAAGCTTTCTGACGGCTTATGAAAACGCAGAAAAAAAGCCTCAAAAAGAGTTTGCCCTGCTTGACCTGATTGCCATGGCCGCCGCCTACTCTCCCGATTCTGGCAAATCTGCACCTGAAAACATGCATCTGCCGTTCAATTTCCATACCTGCGAACCAATCGATGCCATATGGCGAAAGTGGCTTACCTTTGATCCGGTTGAGATGATTGAAGAAGAAAAGTACCGCGATGCACTGCGGTCAATGAAGCTGGTTTTTCTAGACTGCGGCACCCTTGACGAATACAATCTTCAGTTCGGTCACCGCATTTTTTCGGCCAAGGCCACACGCCACGCCATAGCGCACCGCTATGAAGAGTTTATGGACTCACACAGCAATACCTCC
Source organism: uncultured Chlorobiaceae bacterium (assembly GCA_903820085.1). Lineage (GTDB taxonomy): Bacteria > Bacteroidota > Chlorobiia > Chlorobiales > Chlorobiaceae > Chlorobium. Next base: position 141,436 of record CAIJGA010000021.1, on the reverse strand, counting down.
TACCGTTACGGCGTCTCTCTGCCGGCACTCTCAGAGGTTATCGCAGGCTGATTCGGCTGCAGCAAGCAGCGTCAAGTAGAGCGATTCCGTCTCTTTTTTCAGGCCATCAAGAGAGCCTCTGTTGAACAGCACATAATCGGCTTTGTCCATCAGCTTTTCCTGGGGCCACTGGGCGGCGATACGCCGCATGATCTCTTCTGGGGTACCCATCCCTTTCTGCACCGCGCGCTCGACCCTCTCCTGGAGATCAGCCGCCACAACAACCACGGCATCAAGCCCCTCGTTTCCGCCCGACTCAAAAAGAATTGCAGCCTCTTTTACCAGGATCTTTATCCCCCGATTCCGGGCATTGAGCACCGCTGTGCGAAATTCGCCGTACACCTTTGGATGAATAAGCCTGTTCAGTGCCAAAAGTTTTTCAGAAGAGGAAAAGACTTCAGATGCAATTTTTTTTCGGTCCAGATCCAGACTCCCAGAAGCATCACAGGAATAAACATCCGATCCAAAAAGCGACTTGATGCCCAGAATCACTTCAGGATCATGAAGCTGCAGCTCCTTTGCTACCCGATCAGATTCAAAAAGGGCACAACCCATCTTGGAAAGAAAATGGCAAACCATAGATTTTCCGCTGCCTAGTCCGCCCGTAACGCCTACAAGAAAAGGATAGGAATGCCTCATTGCGCTGCATCTGTTTTTTTGAGAATTCTTATCCGGACCTGCAAAAGAACTGATCTCCAGAGTTCAGGATTCCTCTTGTACGCCGCTATCTTGCGATTCATTCGATCACGGGTAAGCGCATGACGGGCAAGAAGCGCGTTGATCTCCGATGGATCAAGTGCCGACAGCGCGACCGCTTCATGTGCCGCCACCACCCCTGACTCGAGCAGATAATCGCTGTAAAATCCGGCAAACCGAATATCGTCCTTGTCAAGAGAGAACGATTTTTTTTCGCTGCAACCCAAGAGGGCACACCCAAGAACAAAACAAAAAAAAGATTTCCGAAAAGTCTCGCTGAATTTCATTTCCTCCCAACTCCTCTATTGATTTTTTGACAAACTTCCCGACCGTAAAAAATTGATTTTGAGGAAGCACAGAAACTAAATCGTTAAAATATAAGTTTAAACACTGAAGTCTGTACCTTGCAGCCTCTTTTTAAACCTTAAATGATATCGCTTTATGGCTTATCAGCAACCAGCGCTTCCATACGCAGAAAACGCACTTGAACCATTTATTTCCGCAAGAACCCTCAGCTTTCACTATGGCAAACATCATGCGGCATACATCACCAACTACAACAACCTTGTAGCAGGCACCCCGTTTGATCACCTGAGCCTTGAAGAGGTCATTGTTCTTGCTGCCGCAGACCCGCAGAAAATCGCCATCTTCAACAATGGTGCCCAGGCGTGGAACCACTCTTTCTATTGGAACTGCCTGACACCCAATGGCGGCGGTGAACCTTCCGGAGAGCTTGGCGCAAAAATCACGCAGGATTTTGGCAGTTTCGACAAATTCAAAGATGAGCTTAAAAATGCCGCCGCAACCCAGTTCGGCAGCGGATGGGCTTGGCTTGTCCTTGAAGGAGACCAGTTGAAAGTCGTAAAAACCGGCAATGCGCAAACCCCTTCAACCAGCAGCCAGAAACCGATCCTGACGATTGATGTCTGGGAACACGCCTACTATCTCGACTACCAGAACCGTCGGCCCGACTATGTCGCTACCGTGATCGACAACCTGCTCAACTGGGAGTTCGCCGCTCAGAATTTCCACGCAGCACAATAAGCAAATCCGCTAAAAAACCATGTCGGAGGGGGCAGGCTCAATTTTGCCCTCTCCGGTAAGGACTCAAGAAAAAAACCGCTCACGGCACTCACTTCACATCCAGGGCAACGATGCTGCTTCATCAAGATTAACCACCTTAACTTTTTTCGGCATCATAAATTTGAGCAACCGGTTCTCCTTATTAAACACCCGTTCATCATAGGCTATAACCAGTTGATGCTCACCGGTACCATCAGCACCGCTGTTGTAGAGCACCATATCAATCTCTTTTGGTATCAGTGCGCTGTGGCCGTCAACCGTGACGGTCTCGAAATTCCTGAAATGGATCTCCGTTGTTGTTTTCCCCTGCCTGTCCTTGACAAGAAGGGCCGCAAGCGTTCTGTTTGCGGGATCAATAACCACCTCTTTGCTTCCCGTCGAGTTTACAAGGGTGAAAAGCAGCATCCCGGAACCCTTTTTCACTGATCTGATGGCGCTTGCTGGTTCATTAATGGTAACAAGCCCCAACAGCGACTCCGACAAAAGCCGGTAACCTGAATTTACTCCAAGAATTTTTTCAAGATTTATCTTATTGTTGCTGCCCTGAAAAAGCCGGTTATTGAGCATGTCGTGCACATACAGAGAATCCTTGTTAAAAAACATGTCGGCTACCGGCCAGCCGAGCAGACCTGCGCTCACAAGCATCCTTGCCTCACCGTCCCGGTTGATCCGGATATTGGTAAACAGCCGATTCTGCCGCTTTGGTGTTTTTATCCAGACGTCGGCGTAACCATCCAGCGACCTGACAAACGGTGATGCTTCGGCAACTTCACGATAGAGGGCCGCATGTTCGGCAATCAGCGCTGTCTGCTCAGCAGGCAGTTCCTGTTTGCCTACCGTTCTGAAATCGGCACACCCTCCACCCAAAACAAGCAGAAACAGTACCCACAAAAGCATTTCCCTTCCCTTCATTCGTCAACTCCTTTTCAATTAGTAACCATGCTGTTCAAGGCAGCATGCATTTATTTCCTTTGAGATTCATCACTTTTGCTGCACATTGCAATAGGGTTCATAAAACATCGGGCTTGACGTTCTGCGGCTGAAAAAGCCGCTTTACTTGCGAACGGAACCACTGCACGTAACTTTGCTCAGTTTATGTTACGGTAAAATACAGCGCTATCAAAACCACAACACATTTTTCAAGACAATGCAATCGCTCTACCTTAAGCCAAAAGAACACCACCGGATCCAGAAAGGTCATCTCTGGGTTTTCAGCAATGAACTTGCAAGCCTTCCCCGCGATATTGCTTCCGGTGAAACCGTAAAGCTCTTTACCCACGACAAAAAATTCCTCGGAACCGGTTTCTATAATCCCCACTCCCTTATTTCAGTCAGGCTGCTTTCCCGCATTGACGAAGAGCCGGACAAGAATTTTTTCCTTAAAAAATTTCGTGAAGCACTTGCACTTCGTGAAAAAGTCTACCGTCATGAGGAGACCAATGCGTACCGGCTTGTGCATGGCGAATCGGATGGCCTGCCAGGACTCATTGTGGACCGCTTCAACAAGGCAATTGTGCTGCAAGCGTTTTCGGCCGGCATGGACGTTCACCTGCCGCTGATCTGTGATGTCTTGCAAGAGTTGCTGAACCCAGACGTCATTATCGTCCGCAATGAATCACCCCTCAGGGAGCTCGAAGGCCTTACACTCCACAAGGATGTTGTCAGGGGCGAACGCTCTGCAACAAAACAGACCATCTATGATGCTGAGATCTCGTATGAGGTTGATCTTTTTGAGGGACAGAAAACCGGCTTTTTCCTTGACCAGCGTGAAAACCGCAGAATTATCAGAAAGTTTTCGGAAGGTGCCGACGTGCTTGATGTCTTTACCAACGATGGAGGCTTTGCGCTGAACGCCCTTTACGGAGGGGCCCGTTCTGCTATTCTGATCGACTCATCCAAAGAGGCACTGCAACGCGCGGAACGCAACGCACAACTGAACAAATTTTCGGAATACAGTCTCGTAGCCGCAGACGCCTTTGATACCCTCGACCAGATGGTTGAATCAAAAGAGGCATTCGACCTTGTCGTTCTTGATCCGCCAAGTTTCACCAAAAGCCGCAAAAACCTCCCCGGCGCCCTCAAAGCCTACAAGAGGCTCAATAAACTCGGATTGCAGCTCCTCCGGAACGGAGGGTTTCTGGCCACCGCTTCGTGCAGTCACCATGTTTCAGAAGAGGACTTCCTCCAAAGCGTGCATCAGGCCGCTCTTTCCGCAGGCTGCCAGCTCAGGCTGATCTATAAAAACTCTCAGCCCTTCGACCATCCGGTCCTGCTTGCCATGCCGGAAACCAGCTACCTCAAGTTTGCCTGCTTTTATGTAACCCGCTGAGCCAATACGCAGAGCTCTTTTCACCGCACGGTACACTTCCACGCCATACCGGTAGCCTTCGGGTTGCCGGTATGAGCGGCGGGTTCATCGTCTATTTCGGTAACTTCTGTATATCCGAGACTGCACCCCGAATATACTCTGCCGCTTCATCAAGATGTTTTATGGCCAGACGTATTTCATAATCGTCATCCGCATCGTCCTTTGCTCTCTCCATGCGTTTTTTTGCATCCTGAATGGCATTTGTGGCAAGCTGCAGTTTTGAATCAATGCCCATGACAAGCTCCCTTGTTTAATAATGATGTGGCGAAACCCGCATTTACTTGAAATGTAGCATTGATTGAGGATAAGTAATAATTCCGCACTCACGAAAAAGATGATGTAGTCCCGATTTTAAACAGCCCCCTGCGCAAAAACCATTTGAGCAGCTCAATTACCGGCACAACCGTCGAAGCCGAGCCAATCGCTATTGCCCAGTCTTCAGCCGTCAGCAGAAATGTTCCGAACGGAGCACGGAAAACAGGGATGGTAATAATGGCAGCAAGCATAACCAGTTCCCAGACGATGGCAAGGTTCAACCATTTATTGGCAAAAGGACGGTTAAAAATTGAAGCCCGTTCAGCACGAAAATTATATGCCTTGAAAAACTGGATCAGCACGAGCGACACAAAGGTCATCGTCATGGCTTCCTTCAGGGAGCGCCCTGAAGCGAGAGCAAACTGAAAGAGCGAAAGATTGACGATGGTCGACCAGATCCCGCCGGTCAGCATAAGCGTCAGTATGGCGGGCGTAAATATCCCCTGTTTCGGATCGTTCGGCCGGCGAAGCATGATACCCTGTTCAGGCGGATCAACAGCAAGAGCCAAGGCGGGAAGTCCATCGGTAGCAAGGTTTACATAAAGAATCTGGACGGCTGAGAGAGGCAGAGGAATACCCATAAGGGTCGCTCCGGCCATCAGGCCCAGTTCACCGATATTCGAGGAGAGCAGGTAGGTCAAATATTTCTTGATATTGTCGTAGATGCCCCGACCCTCTTCGACAGCGGCCACAATCGAGGCAAAGTTGTCGTCAGTAAGCATCATGGCCGAAGCCTCCTTTGAGACATCGGTACCGTTTATGCCCATTGAGATGCCAATATCGGCCTTCTTCAAGGCAGGAGCATCATTGACCCCGTCTCCCGTCATGGCTACCACTTCACCGTTTTTCTGCAAAGCTTCAACAATGCGAAGCTTGTGTTCAGGTGCAACTCTTGCAAAAACCGAAATAGAGCTGGCTGTGCAGCTCAGCTCCTCATCGCTCATGCACTCCAGCATTTCATCAGTCACGACCCTTCCGTTCTGCAAAATACCAAGCTCACGGGCAATTGCCTCAGCGGTCAGCGGATGGTCACCAGTTATCATCACCGGACGAATACCGGCATCAAGACACTTTTGTACCGCCTCTCCAGCTCCGCTCCTTGGCGGGTCAATCATCCCTGCAAACCCCAGAAAGGTCATCCCTTCATCAGCTCCCCGAATCTCAGAAACCTCTTTTATTGCGAGGGCAAGCACCCGCAGGGCCTTTTTCCCGAGCGCATCTGCCTCTGCAAGCAAAGCACTCCTCCTGGCATCATCAAGCAACTGAACTCCGCCAGTGACACGAACAGCACTGCAACCGGGAAGCAAAACTTCGGGAGCACCTTTGATGACCGCCTTCATCCCGTCACCACTCCGGTGCAGGGTAATCATCCGTTTAGTCTCGGAGGAGAACGGCTGCTCATCAAGACGTTCATTGGCCAATTGCAGCTCACACTCATCAAAGCCGGCTTTACGGGCAACCACAAGCAGTGCACCTTCAGTCGGATCTCCGGCTATCTTCCAGCCTCCATCCTCATTTTTCACCATCCGGGAATCATTGCAAAGAAGACCGGCAAGAAGCAGTTCGCGAATGCTTTCCGGCAACTCCACTCCACCCGCAACAGTAAACGAACCCTCGGGAATATAGCCTGAACCGCTCACCTCAACCAGGACGCCAGAGGTATAGAGCGCGCGCACGGTCATTTCGTCGCGGGTAAGCGTGCCGGTTTTATCGGAGCAGATAACCGTCGTGCTGCCAAGGGTTTCAACAACCGCAAGACGCCTCATGAGGGCATGACGTTTCACCATACGCTGCACGCCAAGAGCAAGCGAAATGGTCACCACGGCCGGAAGAGCTTCAGGGACAACGGCTACGGCAAGCGCTATACCAAAAATCAGCATTTCAATAAATGAGTGGCCGCGATAGACTCCGAACGATACAATGAGCAGCACAATCACAAAAGCTGCACGGGCAAGAACTGAACCAACCTTGTCGAGATTTTTCTGGAGCGGTGTTTTTTCAGTTTCAACAGCTTGCAGCATGGCGGCTATACGTCCAAACTCCGTCTGCATACCGGTGGCAACAACAAGAGCCACAGCACGACCGTAACTGATTGATGTTCCGGCAAAAACCATGTTTTTTCGGTCGCCCGGCCCTGCATGTGCCGGAACAGGTGCATCAACCTCTTTTTCCGAAGGGAGTGACTCCCCTGTCAATGAGGCCTCATCAACGCGCAGATTCATCGCCTTCAGCAGCCTTCCGTCCGCCGGAACCCGATCACCGGCCACAAGCAGCACCACATCGCCAGGAACGAGCTCCGAAGCATTGACCGCGACCTCCTCACCTCCACGCATCACCCGGGCCACGGGAGCCGCCATCTCTCTGAGTGCCTCAATAGCCTTTTCTGCCTTGAACTCCTGAACAAAACCAAGCAGTACGGCAAACAGGACAATAACGGCAATGGCAACTGCCTCAATGCCGTGGCCGAGAAAAGCCGAAAGAGCTGTGGCAATAAGAAGGGTTACAATAAGCACGTTCTTGAACTGCTCAAAAAGCAGTTTCCATGGGCTTGCCCTTCGCTCGGCCTGAATCCGGTTCTGGCCATAAACCTCCAAACGCCCGGCAGCCTCAGCAACAGTGAGACCGCCGGACGTCGATCGAAGTTTTACAAGAAGCTCATCAATCCTCAACGTATGCCAATCTGCAATCGCCATCATGCTGACTCCCGTCATGTTCGTTCAGACAAGCCCAAAACCACACCTTCACCATAAGGCGATTATCGGGTCATCAGTTCCCCGACTCCTTACCGGATTCATTACGGGATTCCTTCCCTGAGTCATTGCCGGGCTCCTTGCCGGACTCACCAGAGGGCGTTGAAAAAACCATAAGCCGTGCCACACTGATAAAATCAGCAGTCGCTCCCGGAATATCTCCAGAGGCAAATTTCGCACTTGCTCTTCCAGAATATGCCGTAACCGATTTCGGATCAAGCTCAATGGCTTTGGTGAGGTCAGCTAACGCGCCCTTGCTATCCCCCATGGCATATTTGAGAGCCCCTCGGCCAGCATAAGCCTTGGCTGATTTCGGGTCAAGTTTTATTGCTTTTGTGAATTCAGCCAGAGAACCCTGGAGAGCACCATTGCCAATTTTTGAGCCAGTTTTTAACAATTCATTTTTTGAATTGTCCCCAGCATTATCACACGCAGAAACCGTAAGCATGAGAGCGAGCAACGGGATCAAAGCAGTACGAAAACGATTTTTCATTGGTAGTTCAGATCAATTTAAAATTATTTGAAGATGCCGACGCCTAAAAAAGGTTAACTGCGCCTGACACCGGATGAGCATATACGAAAAGCAACAGGCTCAATCAAACAGTTCACCAAGAAATCCCAATGGGCCACCCCGTCTTTTCCTTTTTCCGGTTTTTGGATCGAGATAATAGTCATGGTCATCGTCACCGTGGCCATGATGCGACTCCTCCCTGCGATACTCCCGATCATTCTCTCGACCATACTCAGTTGGACGGGAACGGGGTAATTCAGTCAGTGAGCGCTCAATGATTTTATCAAGCTCCCCCCTGTCAAGCCAGACTCCCCTGCATGCGGGACAATAATCAATTTCAATACCCTGACGTTCGGAAAGAAGCAAATCTGCACTGCATGCTGGACATTTCATCGTATTCTCCTGTTGATTGATATTGGTTCGACCTTTCATTCATAAACTTTGTCGTTTATAAAGGTATCGGAACCAACCTTTAAATATCCTGAAGCCACCCTTAAAAAAGCCTTAAAATTGACATTGGCAAACAGTCGTGTTTTCGAAAATTTTGTTCCCAGCAACGAGACGAGAAACTTATATTGCTCTTTTATTTTTCCTTTGTAACATAATTATTGCCATTTATGCCTGAAGATAATCCTCAAACGACTCAAGCGGTACCTTGTTTACCTGCTTTACCTACTTTGCCCGTCAAAAGTGCTGGCATTTCGTTTTTGATCCCTGCATTACCAGTATTGCCTGCATTAGGTATTCCCCTGGCTTTCCATGCCTTAGCCGGTGCCGCGATCGGCGCCTTGACCTTCACTGCTGCAGGCATGTTACTTGGTCCATCCCGGAAAAACATGCCCAACATCCCGGAACTGTTCCAAAGCATGAGTTCAGGAAAATCCCGCCGGACAATTGAAGCTGTTGGCAGTCCCGAGCTGTTGCTAGAGAAAAGTTCAGTGGATCCTGAAGTACTTGCATGAAACATCGTGGCGCCAGCATTATTTTTTACAACAGCTTCCAGCAGGTTCTTTTGGTGCTCAGGGACGACCTGCCCTCAATTTCCTGTCCCGGCATGTGGGACTTGCCTGGCGGGCATATAGAACACGATGAAACCCCTGCGGAGTGTATTGTAAGGGAAATGCTTGAAGAGATTGAAGTCAACACTGAAGGGTGCGAGCTGTTCCGTATCTATGAGTTTGCTGACCGGACCGAGTACGTTTTTTTAAAACCGGCGGAGTTTGAGCTGCAGAACATGGTCCTTCATGAAGGGCAGATGCTCCGGTGGTTTTCCCGGGAGGAAGCCGAACAAGAAAACCTTGCTTACGGCTTCAACCAGGTACTTTCCGACTACTTCAACAGCTTTTTTAAATTTACCGTATCGTCTCAAGAAACCGTTCAGCGTCCACTGCCGCCATGCAGCCTGTTCCAACGGCAGTAACCGCCTGGCGATAGATAAAGTCCTGAACGTCTCCACAGGCAAAAACACCAGGCACGTTGGTTTCTGTGGATGTTTTTTTTGTTTTTATATAGCCGTAATCATCCAGATCGAGCTGATCCTTGAACAAGGCTGAATTCGGTTCATGCCCGATAGCCAGAAAAACACCATCACACTCATGCTCTGAAAATTCACCGGTCACCACATTTTTCAACCGGATTCCGGTTACTTTTTGACCGTCGCCAAGAATTTCATCAACGACTTCATTGAGCATCATGCTGATTTTCGGATTTTTTCGGGTACGAAGGCTCATGATTTTTGATGAGCGGAACTCTTCACGGCGATGCACAAGGGTAACATGCGATGCGAATTTAGTCAGATAGAGGGCCTCCTCCATTGCCGTATCACCTCCGCCAACAACAAAGACCTTGCAGTCACGAAAGAAAAAACCATCACAAGTAGCACAGGCCGATACTCCCTTGCCCCGATAACGAACTTCCGATTCTATATTCAGCCATTTGGCATTTGCTCCGGTAGCAACAATAAGCGAATGGGTAAAAAATTCCTGACCATCCTGAAGCGTCAGGCAAAAAGGGCTTCTCGACAAATCAACCTCAGTGACGCTCCCACTAACAAACTCCGTCTCAAACTTTGTTGCCTGTGCACGCATTTTTGCCATAAGTTCCGGGCCGCGAATACCTTCAGGAAAACCCGGAAAATTCTCGATCTCGGTCGTAATCATAAGCTGACCACCTGGCTGAAATCCATCGATGACCAAAGGCTTGAGATTTGCCCGCCCGGTATAAATAGCTGCGGTGTATCCGGCTGGGCCGGTACCCATGATGATGATATCGCGTACGTTTCTCTCCATGATGTTGTTCAAAAATGAGAATGGAAGTGAAGGAAAACTACTCCCCAACCGCTGATGCAGGGGAAACAGGCTTCATTGTTCTCGCACAATCAGCCGATATGCTCATCGATTTTCTTGGCAATCGCATTTTTTGGCATGGCTCCAAGCATCTGATCTACAACCTCGCCGTTTTTGAAAATCAAGAGAGAAGGAATGCTTCTGATACCATACTGTGCAGCAATTTTCGGATTATCGTCTACATTAAGTTTTGCAATGACCGCTTTTCCTTCGTAATCGCCTGCAAGCTCTTCAATCACAGGGCCAAGCATCATACAAGGGCCACACCACGGCGCCCAAAAATCAACCAGCGCAACTTGTGTTGAATCGAGGATCTCTGCCTTGAAATTCAGGTCTGTTGCCGAAAGATATTTTCCACTCATTATTTTCTGTTCCAGTTTACGATTAATAAAAGCCTCAACATTGCAATTGTTCTAACAGCAAAAATATATCCGCACCAATCTTTAAGGACTTTGAAGCCAAGCTTAAAAAGCCCTTAAAAAATCACAGCATGAGTGACTGGATGACGTAGATCGAAACAGTTCACTCTTGATATCCGTCCAGAAAAAAGACAAGGGTGCTGGTGATAGTTCAGACAAAGAATGGAATGAAGGTGACCATTACCCGCATCCCGGCGCCGGAGCCGGGATAACCTGGCTTCGATATTCTCGCTGTATCAGCCGATATGCTCATCAAGTTTCTTGGCGATCATGTTTTTCGGCATGGCTCCAAGCATCTGGTCAACAACCTGACCATTTTTAAAGACCAGCAGTGAAGGAATGCTCCTGATGCCGTACTGGGCAGCAGTATTGGGATTCTCGTCAACATTGAGTTTTGCAATGACAGCCTTTCCTGCATAGTCACCCGCAAGCTCTTCAATAACTGGTCCTAGCATCTTGCAGGGACCACACCAGGCTGCCCAGAAATCAACCAGCGCAACTTGTGTTGAATCGAGGATCTCTGCCTTGAAATTCAGGTCTGTTGCCACAAGATATTTTCCACTCATTGTTTTTTTTGTACCCTTTTAAATTAATGATCGTCTCAGCGTAATAGTCAGTCAGTGAAGAAAGTAATAAAAAATTATCAATAAATCAGGCTACCCGGAAATACGCACATTATCGGGACCGAGAACCTCCTCAAGCTTTTCGATGGTACTTTCTGCAGCATCGATCGGTGTGCTGCGGGCAAAGATGCTGATTGTTTCAATATTATCTCCCGACTGAGCCTTTACCTCAAACTCAACCGGCGTTCCGCCCTTGTTGGAGTCAAATATTTTTTTTACCCGGCCAAGCTTTTCCATCTGCATCTGATCATCAGCATCAATTTTCAGGATAATTTTTTTGACAAGAGCGTTCCTGACCTTTTTTATCGGGATCACCTCACGAACAAGCAATTTGAGTATCCCGCCGCTCACTTCCCCTTCGGCAACCAGCATCAGCACCTCTTCAGGCTTTATCAGATGGCCGTACTGCTCGTAAAGACTGGCAAAAACGGTAAAGTCCGCCTTACCCGTAAAATCCTCAATAGAGCCAAAAAGCATCTGCTTTCCTTTCCGGTCCTGATAGGGCTTTACCGATACGACAAGGCCGATCACCTTGTACTGTTTTGCCGGAACAACCTCTTTTGCCTGAAGCTGAAGCGTTGCAAAAGCCTGCCAGTCACGACGATAGGGTGAAAGCGGATGATGGCTCAGATAAAACCCGACCAGCTTCTTTTCATGCAAAAGCTTTTCAGCTTCCGCCATCATTTCGGCTTGATCCATATCAGGATAGTGCTCTTCCTCAAGAAGGGCTCCCTCTTCAGCCGTAAAAAAGCCGCACTGCCCCAGCGTCACCGAACGGTTCTGCATCTGACCGAATTTAAACGCCTTGTCAACATTGGCAAGCAGCCGGGCACGGTGCAAATCAAGCTCGTCAAATGCACCCGAAAGAATCAGGCACTCAAGCGCCTTGCGGTTCATGACTCTCAAATCGACCGAAGCCGACAGATCAAAGAGGTTCACAAAGTCCCGTTTTCTGCGAAGCCTTGAGGTAACAACCGCTCTTGCTGCCGCGCCAACCTGCTTGATGGCACTCAGACCCACCCTGATGAACGAACGGCCAGCGACATCCTCAACCGAAAAAAGAGCGTCACTTTTATTGATTGAGGGCGGAAGAGTCGAAATGCCGAAACTTTTGGCCTCATCGGTCAAATGTTTCATCCGTTCAATATCGCCTATTTCACTGTTCAGGACGGCCGTCACAAACTCGATCGTATAGTGGGCTTTCAGATAGCCTGTCCAGTATGCAAGCACTCCATAGGCCGCCGAATGGCTTTTGTTGAATCCGTAACCGGCAAATTCAGCCATCAGTTCAAAGACCCTCGTAGCCAGCGTATCGTGTACCCCCTGCTGGATGGCACCCTGAACAAAATCAACCTTGTACGTCTCCATGATTTCAGGCATTTTTTTCCCCATCGCCTTACGCAGATTATCCGCCTTGGCAAGAGAGAAACCACCCATAACCTGTGAAATCTGCATCACCTGTTCCTGATAGACAATAACGCCATACGTCTCCTTCAAAATCGTCTCAAGCATGGGGTGCATGTAATCGATTGCTTCACGGCCATGCTTGCGGTCGACAAAAAGATCAACAGCATTGCGCTTCTCATCAATACGCGCATTCAGAGCGCCCGGACGATAGAGCGCGCTCATGGCTATGATGTCGCCAATCTGGGTAGGCTGAAGGCGGGTCATATAGCTCTGCATCCCGGACGACTCAAACTGGAAAATACCGGCCATCTTGCCCTCCTGAAAAATCCTGAAGGTCTTGCGGTCGTTCATGGGAACTTTTTCAAGCTCGATATCAAGGTTGTGCCGCCGCTTGATCATCTTGAGCGTTTCATCAATAACCGCCAAAGTTTCAAGGCCGAGATAATCAATCTTGAGCAGTCCGGAGGTTTCGATCCAGTTCTTGTCAAACTGGGTAACAACCTGCTTCTCCTCGCTGCCGTCAGAAGCCTTTCCCCTGACATGATCGGGTTCGTCAAGATCAATTTCATCGGCAAATTTACGCACCTCAGTCTCAATCTTGTTGGAAACATAGAGAGGCACCTGCTCCTCAAGCCGCCCGTCAGTAATCACAACAGCACCTGCATGCATGGAGACATTCCGGGCCCTCCCCTCAAGAGCGCGTGCATAGCGTATCAACTCCTGGAGCTCCGGTGTGCTGTCGGCAAACTGCTGCATCTCTTTTGCTTCACTCAACGCCTTTTCAAGCGTTATGCCTGGCTTGACCGGAACAAGTTTTGCGAGTTTGTCGACCAGAGGAAGCGGAACCTCAAGGACCCTTCCGGCATCACGAATCGCCGCCTTGGCAGCAAACGTACCAATGGCAATGACCTTTGCAACGCTCTCGGCCCCATACTTTTCAACGGTATACTCAAGAACCTTCTGCTTGCCGACAGGGGTAAAATCAATATCGATATCAGGCATTGAAGAGCGTTCCGGATTTAAAAACCGCTCAAACAGCAGCTTGTATTTTAACGGGTCGATGCGGGTTATACCGGTCAGATAGGCGACAATACTTCCTGCTGCTGATCCCCTGCCCGGCCCAACCGAATAGCCAAGCCTCCTTGAAGCGGCAATAAGATCGCTGACAATGAGAAAATATGAGCTGAATCCCATCTTTTCGATCACCCCAAGCTCAAGCTCTATTCTTGCACTGACATCCTCAGCAGTGATTCCATCGGCTTCCGAATCAGCATACTTCTCCTTTGCACCCTCCAAAGTCAAGTAACGGAGATAGGCAAATTCGTTCTCAAACCCTTCCGGAAGCGGAAAGTGCGGCAGAATTGGCTCTTTGTTGCTAAAGGCGTAGGAACACTTTTCGGCAATCAACACCGTATTGCTCAGCTCCCGATGTTCATCGCTGAACAGGGCGCTCATCTCTTGAGACGATTTCAGATAATGGTCGCTTCCGGCAAGCGCCAGCAGATGCGGGTTCGAAAGTTTTTCCTTGGTCCGGTTGGCCACCATCGCCCTGTAGCAACCGGCATCCTTTCGTTCGAGATAGTGAACATTATTGGTGGCAACCAGTTCGATTGAAAATTTTTCAGCCAGAGCAATAGTCTCTTCATTGAGCTGGTCATCAAAAGGAGTGTTATGGCGTTGCAGTTCAAGGTAAAAGTTCTCTCCGAAAATCTCCCGGTAATAGGCCGCAAAGGTTTCAGCCTCATCAGCGGCCCCTGCAAGGAGCGCCCTGCCAATCCTGCCCGAAGAGTAACCGGAAAGCGCAATCAGGCCCTCGTGACAGGTTTCAAGCAGGCGACTCTCAATATGCGGCATACCGTTGACAAACCCCTCCTTGGCTGCCCTTGAGAGCAGAATACAAAGGTTCCGGTATCCCGCATCATTCTGAACAAGCAAAACCAGTGAAGAAGAGACAGGAATACGACTGTGCTGGTGAGCATCGGTTTCAAGCAGCAACAGTTCACTGCCAATAATAAGCTTTATACCGGCACGTTTCGCCTCACTGAAAAGCTGCGGCATATTGAACATGGCGCAATAATCGGTAACCGCAATACTTTTCATGCCAAACTTTATCGCGGCAGAAAAAATCTCATCCGGAAAAATCGGACTGCTCTGCATCGAATAATGCGTATGAGCATGTAAATGTATAAAATCCATATTGATAACGACCCTTCATCCTTTAATGGCAGCAAATTTTGTAACCATCCCGTTTTTCACGTTCTGTGTATCCCCGGGAAATATTTTTACCCGTTAAGATAAGGAAAGGATGATGTGTCCTCTTCATAAACCTCAAGGAAAGTTCTCTCCTCGAGAGTTTCGAGGGTTGCCTGAATTTCCCAAACCGATTAATCGATCCAGATCCAACTGCAATCACCGTAATATCTGTTCAACATTGTCTTTAAATAAAGCAGATACATCAATCACCAAGTTATATAATGCTCAGTTCCCTCTCATTTTCAGCCAAGCAACCCGGATGTGAGAACTGTCCGGTTTTTCGAGAGGGTGATTATAAAAAACGGACCAGAATAAAGAGACCGAGCATGATAAACGCTACGGCGATTTTCATGGCAGAACCTGCAACAAGCCCGACCCAGGTGCCGATTGCGGCAAGACCGGCATCCTTGAAACCGCGACGGGCAATCAGCTCACCCGTAAACGCTCCAAAAAAAGGTCCGGCAACGATTCCGGGAATACCGAAAAACATGCCACAAACAGCCCCAATCGTCGCACCGATGAGAGCAGATCTGCCTGCACCGAATTTTTTTGCGCCGAGTATTCCGGAAAGCAAATCTATCAGCCAGGCAAAAAGCGTGAGCAACGCGAGAAACGTTATTGTCTTCCATCCGACATAGACAAAATGCTCGGCCCAGGCTGCAACCACAAGACCGCAAAATATCAGGACCATTCCGGGCAAAGCGGGCAGCACCAGCCCGGCAAAACCGATAATAACAAGGATCGCAGCAATCATCCACAGCAACAGGGTCATCTCCATAGGATTAAAAACAGGAATAAGTGATTCTGCCATTTTTCCATGATATTCGTCAATTATTGTATACTACTAAAATGCCGGATAGCACGGTTAACACGTCTGTAACAATTCAAAATCATGATCGCAAACACCGGTTAAGAGCGAAAGACTTCCATCGTTCATGAACGCTGACCTATAAATGTGCAAAATGTGCAACAAAATTCTTGATCCTGATGCAGAATAATCATGAAGAAAACATCGAGGCCGTAACAAAAATGGCACTGCAGTTCCTCGCTGAAGCAATCGGGCAATGCCCGGCTGGACTGGAAAGCAGGACAAGCAGGGATATTGTTTTTGCTGTACTTGGTTTTCAGTACGGTGCCGTGCAGAGCGCCGCTTATGTTGCTGGTCTCGGTGAGGATGCCTCTCAGGGTATCGCAGAAGATGTCCTCGGCAGAATCAACGGGATGGAGAAGGAGAGTGTGATAAAATTCCTTGCCCTGATGCCGATGCTTGCCGAAAAAGAGTATCCCCCGATCGGTATCGGCGGCAAAGCAATTATCAGTTTTTACCATGCCGCCACGGACGACGAGAGGCTGGAGACGGCCGGTTCGCTGCGGGAAATCCTGCGTCAGATTGATGAAGCAAAAAAATAGTGCATCTATGCAAGAAATCTTTTTTTTCTCATACGGAACGACCATTGCTGCAGGTGTGACACTCTGGATTGTTGAGGGTCTCCATCCCTATTTTTCACGGCAGAAGCGCCGCGCTCTCCATGCAAAGCTCAACCTTTCAATGGCTGGCCTCAACCTGCTGATCCTGCTACCGTCTGGCATACTCATGGCATTCATGCTGGAGTGGTCGAGAAATGGCTGGCCGGGAATCGGGATGCTGGCTCTTCCCCCCGTTGCCGAGGCCATCACGATCGTCCTGCTCATCGATCTCTGGATGTACCTCTGGCATCGTCTTAACCATGAAACGGCATTTCTCTGGAGATTCCACTCCGTACATCACAGCGACGAAACCCTCGACGTCACCACCAGTTGGCGGTTTCATTTTCTGGAGATCCTGTTCTCGGAACTGCTGCGTCTCCCCCTTTTCATGCTGATGGGTGCACGTATCGAACACCTGCTGCTCTACTCGCTCCTCATGACACCGGTCATTGAGTTCCACCACAGCAACATTTCCATTCCGCCAGCTCTGGAACGTCTTGCCCGGCTCATCATTCCCTCCCCCATGATGCACCGCCTCCATCACTCGAGGCTCAGGAGCGAACACGACACCAACTACGGCAGCATGCTCTCCCTGTGGGACCGTCTTTTCGGCAGTTTCCTGATAAAAGACAATCTCGACGACCTCCGTCTCGGTCTCGACCATGAAAGCGACTCCGACAAGCAACAGCTCTTCGCCCTGCTCCAGAAGCCGTTCCGCCCATAACCTCTTTACCGGCGCCGTTCGAGCATCACAGCCCAGATCGGATCGTACCCGTGGATATCATCCGTCGTGCCTGAGGCATCGATGACCGGCTTTCCCTCGTTATACCAGCGAAAGATGCCGCCGCGCAGGTTACGGCAGCTCTTCGCCCCCGCGCGCCCGCACACGCTCAGCACCCGCTCAAGCAGTTCAGAGCTCCGCTGGCCTATCGAACAGTAAAAAACAAGGTCACGCCCCTCCGCGAGAGGTCCATAGCGAGCCGCAAAGTCATCCGGGCCGGTATCCGGATTGAGGCGTATGGCAGTTGCGATGCGGCTCTTCTCAAACTCCCCGACGGTACGAATGTCGAACAGCAACGGAGGTTCCGCTCCGGCCAGCATCGCAGCCAGTTCATCCGTCACCAGGTTTTCAACCCGGTGCGAACGCTCGATCATCATGATTGCGGCATCAAGCAGCCAGTCGGGACCAAACACTCTTAACATCCCTGTGCCTGGGAGGTAAGATACCGGTGGACGTAGAGCTTGTCAATTCTTGAGAGTTCACTCAGTTGGTCAAAGAAAATCATCGATATCCCGTATTGCTGACGGATCCGATTGATCATTGACATCCACAAATGCGCGGTCATCTCGGCATCTGCCAGCGCGCGGTGAAACACTCCGGTCTGTGGGATGCCGGCATGTGAAATCAACGTCTGCAGCTTATGGTTCGGCGAATCCTGATAAATCCTTCTTGAGACGAGCAGAGAACAGCAACAGGCGCCTTCATATGCCCGTTTTGCCCGTTTCAGCTCGTAATCCAGAAAACGGCGGTCAAATGACGCATTGTGCGCGACGATATTATGGCCGGCTATAAACTCCGAAAACTCAGCCATCACCTCTTCACAGCAAGGCTGACCTTTGAGCATCTCATTGGTAATGCCGGTATAACTCTCGATAAACCCGCTGATCCGGAATCCGGGATTCATCAGTTTTTGAAAGCGGTCGACAATCACCCCATGATCAAGAAGCACGGCACCGATCTCGATAGCCCGGTCACCATAATGCGGTGACAAGCCCGTCGTCTCAAAATCCAGCACCACCACACAGTCTGCCAAGATCCGCTGCATTCAATAATTACCCATTATCATCATTACACCAGGCTCATGCTGATGTCGAAAAAAAAGATCCTGCAGGCTTCTGCATTGCAAACATCAATGTCGCCAAAACAATTGAGATGACAAACAAGATATTCTCAGGATACGGAAGCTCCGCTTAACAGAGAAGTTAGGTTGTGCAAAAGAAGAAGCCCCCTTTTTTTGTGCATGGCGAACGGTGAAATGCTTTTGCCTGTTTGTTTATCATGCACAAGCTATTTCAGGTTATTCGGTTCCGGTTAAAATAACGGGTGTTCATGCTTAAAAAACTCTTTATGCACAAGTGGTGGACGGTTTCCGCCCTCTTTGCGATCTCGATGGCTCTTTATAGTATTGACTTCAGCATTTTTGGCAACTTGAGGGAAATATCAGCCAGCTTTCTCGGCAATCTCGCATTTCTTCCCGTTTACATCATCGTCGTCACACTCCTCTTTGAAAGGGTGCTCAGGGAAAGGGAACGCCAGTCGGTAATGAGAAAACTGAACATGGTCATCGGCGTCTTTTTCAGTGAATTCGGCAACCACCTGCTGAAAGAGTTGTCTGTACACGTGGTCGGAAGTGAGGAGCTGAAAAACCGCCTGCGTATGACTGGATCATGGAAAAAACAGGATTTTGACACAGCGCTTGAGTATCTGCGCCACAGCAACCAGAAGATCAGCATCGATAGTGACGCACTCCCCTGCCTGAAGCAGTTCATGACGGAAAAACGGAGTTTCCTGCTGAGCCTGCTGGAAAACCAGAATCTACTGGAGCATGAAAATTTTACCGACCTTCTATGGGCAGCGTTTCATACCGTTGAAGAGCTTGAGGCCCGGGAGTCTTTCGATCGTATCCCTCCAAGCGACAAGGAACACATCAACGGCGACTTAAAGCGGGTTTTCGGTCATCTCATCAGGGAATGGATCATCTATATGCAACATCTCAAGGAGGATTACCCCTATCTTTTCTCTCTGGCGGTTCGTCTCAACCCCATGATCGACTCACCGGATCCGGTGGTGTATCAGGACTGAGGGCTTGATATAACGATTTGCTTCCCAGCCTTGCCGTTTCCGCTAAAGCGGGCACCATTAAGTCGGTCGCCCAGAATCTCGTAGTAGATTGATTCGTAATTTGTTACCATGCATTCAGATAAAAAACGGCGTTCGAACTCCTCCCTGCACACTTTTCTTGAAATACGATCAATCCCCCGTATGGCCTGGATAAAATCAAGCTTGCTCTCGCAAACAAATCCTGTTTTGCCGTTGGTGATGATTTCGGGAGCCGATCCGCATTTTCTCACGATGACAGGGGTACCGCAGGCAAGTGCTTCAATCATGACCAATCCGAAAGGTTCAGGCCAGTCGATGGTGTTCAGGAGTGCCTTTGCATGTTTTAACAGCTCCCGTTTCTGGCTGTCATCAACTTCACCGACAAAGTCGATAAGGGGATGATTGAGCAGGGGTTTTATCCTGTTTTCAAAATAGGCCTTGTCGGCCGGATCTACTTTGGCAGCAATTTTCAGGGGTATATGGCATGCTTTTGCCAGGCGGATAGCCTCTTCAGGTTTTTTTTCCTCTGAAAATCGCCCGAGATAGAGGAAGTAATCGCCCGGCTGGTCGTTATACTCAAAACAGGATGCGGGATAGCCATGATAAACCGTTTTTATCCAGTTAATATCCTGCACTGGAGCCCTCTGGGCATCACTGATCGAGACATAGGGAATATCCCGGTAACAACGCAGCATTTTGCAGTGATCGCCGATATCAAGCCGCCCATGCATGGTCAGAACGGTCGGGACAGCAGATCTAAAGGCAAAAGGCAGCGACAGGTATTCGAGATGGGAGTGAATGACGTCAAACTCACTGATCATTTTTTCATAGACCAGGCTGAGCATCATCATGTTCATCAGGAACGCTGAATGAGCCTTCCGTCCGAGGCGAAGACTTTCGCTGACCGGCGCAACGAGTCGGGCACTGGTCCGGGAATCACCCGAAGCAAAGAGAGTAACCTGATGGCCCCGCTCAACAAGCCCCTCCGTCAGATAGTAGACAACCCGTTCAGTACCTCCGTACTTTTTAGGGGGCACCCTCTCGATAAGCGGAGCGATTTGTGCAATCCTCAGTTTTTTGGTCATTTTCTCTTTCCTTTAGTGTATAGAAGCACTGTAGGGCAACTCATATCTCTTGTTCGTCACTATTTTATAGGATTTCTCATAGAGACTCAGAGGCAGGGAGAGCTCATCCTGTGAACCAATAAACACCAAGACCCGGTCATGAAGGATGGTAACATCAACGGCTCTTGATTTCCACTGTACGCAAAACGAGAGGCTTTCCCATTTTTTTGGCAGCCACGGTTTCAGCACCATCCGGTCAGACTTAATGGACAACCCTCCAAAACCATAGATCACGGTCTGCCATGTACCGCCTACGGCAGCAGCATGAATCCCGAGCGCGGTATTTTCATGCAGGTTCTCCAGATCAAACAGTGCCGTCTTCATAAAATAATCATAGGCCCTTTCACGCCGGCCAACAGCAAGACCCATCATGGCATGAATACAGTGGCTCAGTGACGATGCATGAGCGGTACGTTTTTCATAAAAATCAAAATTGGCTATTTTATCCTCATCACTGAATGAATGAGGAAAGAGCATCATCATGATGAGAACGTCAGCCTGCTTGATAAGGCGGGTGGACTGGATATTATTGTAGTCAATACCGCCAGGCAGAATTGGATGACCCTTGGCATCAAACCCCTCGATAAGATAATCTTTCAGGGAAAAGTAACCGTCAAACTGTTCAAAAAGCCTGGTCTGGGGATCATAGGTGAGCCGGAGTTTCCGGCTGATAGCAAGCCATTGATTAACCTCATCTTTTTCAAGAGCAATTCGGGCGGCAAGAGCATCCATAATTTCGGGATGGTACCGGCCCATGTACTTGAAAAGCGTAACGGCAAGCTGAAAATGCCATATAACCAAAAAATTGGTATAGGCGTTATTGTTGACATGCTCATGAAATTCATCAGGGCCGATGACACAATGAATCTCATAATGCTCCCCGGCTTCAACAACCCTTGATGCCCAGAATCTCGCTGTAAGAAAAACCATTTCAAGACCGTAGTCCACCAAAAAGCTCTCGTCGCCGGTAACACGGAAATACTTTTCGACTCCGTAGATCACATCGGAAACAATATGATCTTCCTCGGTACCGGTGTAGATAAACCGTATGGTCCGCTCAAGCTTCGAGGCAAATCTTGGGGTAACATCCTCTCCGGTTGTTGCTGACTCCCAGGCATACTTTGCTCCTTTATACCCCATTTTCAGGGCATTTTTCTTGGCACCCTCAAGCGTATTGTAACGGTACAGGAGCATGTTCCGGGCCATATCAGGGAAATTGTAGATATAGAACGGCAGAATAAAAATCTCGGTATCCCAGAAAACATGGCCCATATACCCCTCAGAACTGAGAAATTTTGCCCCGATGCCTGCCGGCCGGGAAGGGCCATTGATCAGCAACTGATAGATATTGAAGCGCAATGCATGCTGAGCCTTGTCATCACCCGTGATAACAATATCCGCCTGCTTCCACTTTTTATCCATTGCTTCAAGGTGAGCTACTATTTCGAAAGCTGGACCATTGCGAACAAAGGATTTCAGTTTACTGATGGTACCCTTGAACATCCCCTGAGGTGCAATCTCACGGCTTGTTGCAACAACAGCCAGTTTTTCAAAAACATAGCTTTCACCCTCCCGAACATCAAGCGAAATCTCACTGGTAAACTTCTCGCCGTAAATTCTCGGTTCCCAGGTTTGCTGCTGGAATAACGGTGAAACCAGCTTCCATGAAACCGCTTCCGAAATCCGTATACCCTGTTCCCTGGTTTTCATCTGGAGGTACATAAAAACCCGACCACGCTCAAGACATTCAAGCTGCAGATGTTTGAGCATCTCACGAGGGAAATAGCCGCTGTTGCACACATCTCCGTTCAGACCGCTCAAAACCCGGATCGGGCCGGAAAAATTGATCGGGGTGAGCTTGACCATCATATACCCCAAATGCACGTCGTGCATAAAAACAAGGCGTACCGTTTCAATCGAAAGAATCTTTCCGGAAGGATTCTCAAAGGTGGAAATACGGTGCAATATCCCTTTTTTCATATCAAGGATCTGCTCATGGCTGAGCGCCTTGCAGATAGGTATACAGAATTTATACGGCCCGCTCCAGACCGATACATCCGTCCACATGGGGCATTTAACCAATTGCTCAACATCGGCTTCGGATTTATCGTAAATCCCGCTCAGATACATGCCGCCGCAATTTCCGGGAGGCAACTCCTCAAGACTTCCCCTGATGTTGAGATAACCGTTTCCCAGGGTCAAGAGACTCTCATTGACCTGCATGTCATTTTCATGAATGCGAAAATTCTTGTGCTTCAAAAACTGCTCTTCAGGAGAGGATAGCCCCGTACTCCTGCGGCTTAATTCCTGACATAAACCCTTTCTCCTCAACAACCACTCTTCCCCCGAAAGCTCAAGCAATGCCTTTGTCACTGACCTGGCTTCAACACTCCCCTGTTCATATCGGTTATCCATAACTCTCCTCCATACTGCTTATCGCTGATGATGATATACCATTACGGCACACATCAACATATCTACTTCAAAAATATACTTATTTTACGGCGGCATAAATAACAACTTCACAGAAAAAGTATATCAAGTCCCCCCATCTCACTCATGAGAATTAGTGGCACAAACCAAAACAGATCGAATTTTGTCGGGTTTTAAAGTTGCCCAATATGGTCGGTAACGCTTTTTTTCTTATTATGTAAAAATATGCTATCCGGCAAACCTCAATGAATTAATCACGATAATTTTGGAGCAAAATACCTACAATCAATGCCCGGTCTGCGGCTATCCCCTCACCATGCAGAGTGCGGTATGCCCTCGGTGCGGAAACGACATTCTTGAAGATATATCCTCCCTTGACCAGCAATCCCAAGAGCTTCACCATGAAAATATTGAGGGAAAAAAAGCCGACTGGTATACCCGCTGCCTGACTGAAAAGCTTAATGTCAGCACCCACGATGCTGTAAAAGTAACTGGCGAAAGCGCGCCTCAGCAACAGCATGCCGTCAATCAAACTGATGAGCTTGAATACCTTCGCAGCATCTCGAGAGCTGATCTCATTGAGAACAGCGCTGCAAGGAAAAAGTGGTGGAACACCCTGACGGGGGACTGGAAAGAGGTCGTCAAAACAACGCTTAAAGTGGTCAAGGAGCCCTCTGACCAGGAACTGCTTGACTTTCTGGAAACAACACACCTGCGATGTGATAATCGGAGAATTCATAATCTCCTGCCCGTCCGGGTCCTTGAAAATCTGCAGCAGCTCCGGTGCGATGAATCGCCCGTTGAAGATCTCGAACCGCTTCGGTATCTTAAAAATCTGCGGCGCCTCTATGCTTTCGATTGCGACTTTTCGTCACTTGAACCGCTACGCAACCTTGACAGGCTGAAGCTCCTCTGGATCTCAAGCACCAAAATCAGCTCACTGGAACCGATAAGCAACCTGCTCAACCTGGAAGAGCTCTACTGCTCTGAAACGGTCATCAATGACCTTGCCCCACTCATGAAGCTGGTCAAACTTGAAAAGCTCAGTTGCTACAAAACCGCTGTTTCATCCCTTCAGCCGATTGCACATCTCGAAAATCTTATTGAACTGGGCATCGACAATTCGGATATTATTGACTTGACACCGCTCTCCGGCCTCATAAGTCTGGAATATCTCCGGTGCAACAAAACGGGTATCAAAAGCATAGAAGCTCTGAGGAATCTTTATGATCTTCGGGAATTGAGCCTGGCAAACACCCCACTCGGCAATATTGATCCTCTTGAAGAGCTTGCCAACCTCGAAGAGCTTGATTTGTCGAACACCTCCGTCACATCCATCGTACCCATCATGCATCTTCAGCATCTTGAAAAAGTAGAACTTTCGGGTGGAAGAATTCCCGGTGCAGAGCTTGAACGCTTTATTGAGCTTCATCCGGATTGCGAAGTATCGATTAAGCCATAGGCGGGAGCCACCGGCGAATCGCCCCGAGACGAGTATCGCGGGGCGTCCGGGCGTTTTTCGGAGGATTATCCGATGGTCATCATGGTCTCACCAATTCCTACGACATCACCTTTTGCTACCGTAATGGAGAGAATGGTTCCTGAACAAGGAGCCATGACAGGGTTTTCCATTTTCATGGCTTCGATAACCGCAACCTCCTGTCCCTCCTTAACTTCGTCACCAACCTTGACCGCAATTGAAAAGATATTGCCGGGCATGGCTGCGGGTACAGGCGTGCCTGGATGTGGCTGGGAGTCTGAAACAGCCTCGGTAACCGCCGGAGCCGCAAGAGCAGTCTGAGGATTGATGGCCGATCCTTCGGCAAATGAGACGGTATAGGGAGCCCCATCGACGAAAACAGTAAAGTTTCCGGCCATTGAGATAACTTTTGAGGTCGCCGGCCCCTGAACCGGTGTGGAGGCAGGAAGCTTTGAAAATAGATCTTCAAGCCGGTGATTAACCTCTTTCTGGTGGATGTCGTGCTTGTGAGCTTCGTGGTAGGCAGCAACCACCTCTGCTCTTGGTGTTGCCTTGATTTCAACAGCAATGTCGGCCTTGTAGCGGATACCGGTAGCGCAATCACCCTGGAGAAAAGCAATACCTTTTGCGCCGCAGGTTGCAGCGATAAAGATGTTTTCATCGGTCTGCGGAATATTGGCCTTCTGGAGCAGCGCCTTGTTATAGGCTATGCCGAGTTCCGGGTTCCGGTCGTTGATGTCATGAACATCTTCGATGGTTGGTGCCAGACCGAGCTGCTCGGATGCAAGCCTGACAACCTCATCGTCGGGGCGGGCAGGTGTTTTGCCAAAGTAGCCAAGCACCATTTTGCCATACCCTTCGGTGATTTTTGTCCAGTGACCCTGAAGGGTATTGGCAAAGGCTTGCTGAACATAGAACTGTGACACGGGCGTGACTGATGCACCGAAGCCTCCTTTGACCACCACTTCACGCATATTTTTGATGACGTCGGGCAGCAAGTGAAGCGTGTTGTTGTCGCGCATCATCTGGGTGTTGGCGGTGAGGGCTCCGCCAGGCATCGGCGAAAAGGAGATGACCGGATTTACCGCTGTCGCCTCGGGAGGCATGTAGTATTTGTACATCTGGTCAATAAAGAGTGCCTCGACTTCAAGATATTTTTCATGATCGATGTCGAGGGTGTACTCGGTGCCCCTGAGCCTCTGCCACATGGTGAGAATATCGACACCGGCTGTCCCGCCGCTGACCGGGGCCATGGAGAGATCGATGATGTCGGCTCCGCCGGTGATAGCGGCATAGTTACAGGCAACACCCATTCCTGCTGTATCATGGGTGTGGAACTCAATTATCGTACCTCCGGGCAGCATCTTTCTTGCACCAAGAATGGTCTCATGAACAACTGCCGGAGTGGTTGTACCTGAGGCATCCTTGAAAGCGACACTGTCATAAGGAATCTCCGCAGCAAGAATTTCCTTCAGCTTGTCGAGATAGAACTGCGGGGTGTGGCAATAACTCTCGTTCAGTCCCGGCGGAAGACCCATCATGGCAATGACAACCTGGTGTTTAAGGCCTGCATTATGGATACATTGTCCGGAAAAAGAGAGGTTACGGACATCCATCAAGGCGTCGAAATTCCGGATGGTGGTGATGCCATGTTTTTTAAAGAGACGGGCATGGAGATCGATAATATCGCGTGACTGCGAGACAAGGCCGACAACGTTGGCCCCTCTCGACAGGGATTGCAGGTTAATATCGGGACCCACAACCTTGCGGGCAGCATCCATCATCACAAAAGCATCCTCTTCGCAATAAAAGTAAAGACTCTGAAAACGGGCGCCGCCGCCAATTTCAAAGCTATCGGTACCAGCGTGAACCGCGGCCTCAAGGGCTGGCAGAAAGTCCTCTGTCTTTACCCTTGCGCCAAAACATGACTGAAATCCGTCCCGAAATGAGACGTCCATAAATTTGATTTTTTTCATCAGTCTCCTATTTTTCGGTTAAATAAGAATTGAAACCCTCCAGATCAGGGTCAGTGCGTGTCGGCGGCGAAGGTGCCGAGTTGACGGAATGAATCTTCTTCGACAATGCTGTGCAGGCTGTTGCCGTGTGCATCCATGGTAACGATAGCCGGAAATGAGCTCACCTCCAGATGCCACATGGCTTCAGGCACACCCATCTCTTCGAGAAAATCAACACCGGTCACCTTGTTGATACAGCGGGCGTAGTACTGGGCCGCGCCTCCGATAGCATTAAGATAGACTGCTCCATGTTCCTGCAACCCCTTGAGGGTTTTCGGGCCCATGCCTCCTTTACCGATAATTGCTCTGAGTCCAAGTTTCTTGATAACATCAGCCTGGAATGGCTCCTCACGAATTGAGGTGGTCGGCCCGGCGGCGGTGACACGGTAGCTGCCGTCATCATTTTTCATGATAACCGGTCCGCAATGGAAAAGAATCCCGCCCGTCGTGTCGAGATGTTCAGGCAGGTCGTGGTGCATGATGTAGTGGTGGAAAGCATCGCGACCGGTATGCATGGTGCCGTTGATGAGCACAACATCGCCAACCTTGAGGCTGCGGATCTCTGCGTCAGTTACCGGTGCCTGCAGCACAACCTCTTTTCCGGTAAGCGGCATGCCCTCACCCTTTGCCATGCGCTTGATTTCGTTTGCATCCCTGTACTGCCACTGCTGAATAGCTCCAGTCGCAGGGTCAAGCACCACGCCGAGCCGGCGATAGGCCCAGCAGTTGTATGCAACGGAGACAAAAAAGCTTGCCGGAACGCGATGTGATTTGCCGATTTTGCAGCCGAAAAGAGTGGTTTTTCCGCCAAATCCCATCGGACCGATATCCATGGTATTGGCTTTTTGCAGAATTTCCTGCTCGAGGCTGTCAAGTTCACTGTCTGGGTTACGATCGTCAATAGTGCGGAAGAGCTGCTTTTTGGCAAGTTCAAAGCCGCTCATGCGGTCGCCGCCAATACCGACACCGATAACACCGGGGCTGCATCCCTGACCCTGCGCCTGGTAAACCGCATGGAGCAGACACTTGCGCACACCGTCAAGATCACGCGAAGCGCTTCCCAGTCCGGGAATCTCATCCGGCAGTGAATACTGAATGTTTTTGTTTTCGCATCCTCCCCCTTTCAAAATCAGCCTGACCTCAATTTCATCCTTTTCCCAAGGTTCAAAATGGATAACCGGAAAATGGCATCCAAGATTGTTGCCTGAGTTCTTGCCAGTGATGGCATCAACCGCATTGGGACGGAGCTTGCCGGTTCGGGAGGCTTCTACAACGGCCTCTTCAATCTCCACCTTCATCAGCAGTTGATCAGCCCCGCGAGGCGTATGGATGAAAAAGGTCGGCATGCCGGTATCCTGGCAAACCGGCGAAACATTGTCGACAGCCATGTCGATATTGACCGAAATGGTTGACATGGCAAGGCCTGCCTGGGAGAGCGGATCTTCGCGCTCTATGGCGGCTGCAAGGGCACAACGGATATCACTCGGCAGGTTTGCCGAGGTTTCGGTAATGAGCGCAAGAATTGATTCCCTGAAATTTTCCATAAAAAATAAAACGCTTAAAATTGAAAGTAACTGGGTATGGTATGAAACGTTAATCTGCAATAATTTTGGCAGCGGCTTTTTCCTTGACCAGCAGAACGGGAATGTCGGAAGAGCGGAAAACCTCTTCAGCAACACTGCCCATCATGAGCCGATTCAGGCCGGTACGGCCATGAGAACCCATAATGATAAGATCGGCGCCCCATGAGTTTGCCTGTTCGGCAATAACGATTGGAGCCTCTCCCTTGAGAACGCGAAAATCAGCATTCAACCCCTTTTTTTTCTCAGCCATCAAAACACGGGAAAAATTTTCAGGAAGCGAGTCA
Organism: uncultured Chlorobiaceae bacterium; assembly: GCA_903820085.1. Classification (GTDB taxonomy): domain Bacteria; phylum Bacteroidota; class Chlorobiia; order Chlorobiales; family Chlorobiaceae; genus Chlorobium. The sequence continues at coordinate 113,360 of CAIJGA010000021.1, read as the reverse complement.
TCTTCTTCCGGCTGAGATGCGAGAAGTTCCGGGGCAACTGCGATTTTTTCAGGAACCGTGCCGGAAGAAAGGATATGCAGAAACCTGACATGAGCACCAACTTTGCGGGCAAATTCAACGGCATAGCGAACGGCGTTATCGGATGTGGCAGAGTAATCAGTAGGACAAAGTATCCTTGCAAGATGTATCATAAAGATGAGTTGAGTGCGTGAATGTAATGAATGGCATCTCTGTGCTAGAGAGTTTTAATTTACATTTTTTTAAAAGGAATCCATTCGTTGCCGATGATTCTTGTCTGCCTCTCTTTCCTCCCCTATATTGATTTATAAGATTTTTTTTCAGCAATTGCACTCATAAAAAAAGAACAGGCACTATGGAGTCGTTAGCTGAAGCTTTGAGCCGTCCGGAAGCATACCCCCATACCACCGGCAAGATTGAGGTCGTGGAAACGCACATCTCCTGGATTTTTCTGACCGATTTGTGGGCATACAAGGTCAAAAAAACACTGGACCTTGGATTTCTGGATTTTTCAACCCTGCAAAAACGGCACCACTACTGTAACGAAGAGCTTCGGCTCAACCGCAGACTCTGCCCTGAACTCTACCACTCTGTGGTACCGGTGGTACGTTCTGAAAACTCCTTCCTGATGGACCGGGAGGGCGAAATTGTCGATTATGCCGTCAAAATGGTACGTTTTGAGCGAACCATGGAGTTGGACAGGATGCTTTCAGAAAAGAGGCTGAATGCAGAGCATATCGATACGCTTGCCCGTATGATCGCCGGGTTCCATACGTCGTTGCCTGCGGCGCCTGCCGAGAGCGGATTCGGTCATCCAGACCATCTCATCAAGCCGATTCTGCACAATTTCACCTCCATGGAGCCTATTGCCACCAGCGAGGATGAAATCAAGCGACTTGAGTTTATCCGGGAATGGAGCAAGAGGGAGCATCAACGGCTCTACCCCCAGTTTATGGGGCGAAAGAGCGGAGGATTTATCCGCCAATGCCATGGAGACATGCATACCGGCAATATGGTGTGGTGGAAGGAGCGGATTTTTATCTTTGACTGTATTGAATTCAATGAGAACCTCAGTATTATCGATGTCATCAGCGACCTTGCCTTTCTCTTCATGGATCTTGAGCATGGCGGAGAAAAAAAACTGGCCTGGCGGCTTCTGAACAAGTACCTGACTGAAACCGGAGATTACGACGCTCTGCCGCTTCTCCGCTTTTACCTGGTTTACCGGGCCATGGTCAGGGCAAAGGTGACCGCCATCCGGTACGCGCAGACCAGCGTTAAGGGCGAGACTAACAAGATTTTGGAAGAACACCGTTCATACATAGAGCTCGCACTGGATTACACCCGCAGCAGAAAAGCCAGTCTCATATTGACCTCTGGGGTTTCGGGAAGCGGGAAAACACATCTCTCCCGTGATATCGCCCAAAGCTTAGGGTGTGTGCATCTCCGTTCGGATATCGAACGGAAGCGGCTGGCAGGATTCAAGCCGCTTGAACGAAGCGACCGGGACGGATCGCTTTATACGGAGGAGATCAGCCGGCAAACCTACCGCAGGCTGCTTGACCTGGCAACCCTCTGCCTGAGTGCAGGAATAACGGTCATTGTGGATGCGACCTTTCTCAAGCAGAGCCGGCGGAAGATGTTTCTGGAACTTGCCGAAGCACAACAGGTTCCCTGCAGAATCCTCTGTTTTTCTGCTTCTGAAACAGCACTCAATAAAAGGGTTCAAAAGCGTTATCTGGCCTGTAATGATGCATCCGAAGCCGACACCGGAGTTCTTGCCTCGCAACTGGAAAGGCTGGAGACGCTTGCACCAGAAGAGCGTAGGCTCTGCATCGATATCAACACGGAGGAAACCGTCGACCAGAGGGCTGTTGTTGCACTGTTGCAATCAGTGACGGACCTCTCTCCCTTTTCAGACTGAAAGAGAGAGTAAACCGTTTATCAAGGGGAGGCTATATGACAATACCGAACGCAAAGCGTATGGCATAACCGGCAAGAAAACTCAGTGCAGCAACCGTAAAGCTCAGTCCGACCATTTCAAGGAAACGGCTCTTGAAGGGCAGATTGCGAGCAACGGAGATATAGTAGTTAAATAACCCTATAATAATGACAGCCACAACAAATGAGGCGAAAAGAGAAATATAGAGGTTATTGAAAATGAGATAGGGAGTAATCAGCAGTAACACGGTAACCAGATAGGCCATACCGGTATAGAGGGCGGCAATGAATGGGCTTTTGCCTGTCGGATCGGATTTTGTTGCCAGATAGCTTGAAGCTGCCATAGAAAGGGCGGCGGCAATGCCGGTGATGGATGCCGTCAAGGCGACAAACCGGGTATTCGACAAGGCAAAGGAAAGTCCAGCCAACACACCCATCAGCTCTACCAGCGCATCATTAAGACCAAGCACCATTGAGCCGGTATATTGCAGGCGTACTTCATCAAGCAGCATCAACAGAGCCTGTTCGTGCTCCTCCTCATCACGGATAATGCCATTGATCTCCTTGAAAGAACCGGGCATACGGCTGTACAGGTAATGGGCTCGTTTCTCCCCGTTTTCCATCAGCTTGATACCAAAGGTAAAGCCGAACACCATACTGATGACGGTGAAAAACCATACCTTGATTCGGTTGGGGCCAATGTCCTGCCGGGTATAGGTTTTCCAGACGTTGTAGTGACGCATTTCGTCATCGGCAATCTGGGAGAATATGCGACGGTTTTTCACGCCGCGAATCCTGCCGGAAAGATTTTTATAAATATGATACTCGGTTATCTCGTTTTTCTGAAAAACTGCAACTTCCCGAACATCAAAAGCACTTCCCTTTTTCACGAATTCACTGATTAAAAAGTTTTTGAATCCTCCTACCTGGAGAGCGTTGCCGCTTCAATCAACTCATTCATCCTCGACAAAAATGATGCCGTTGAATCAAGTCCGCCCTCAAGAAGCAGCGCACCTTCATAAAGCTGTTTCATGGCTGTTTTGATCAGCGGATTGTTCGGGTCAGCGATAATCATGGCAGAAAGGTTCCGGATAATCGGATGAGATGTGTTGACCTCAAGGATCTTTTTCCCGGCAGGCATATCACTCTGCATCATCTTCATCATCTTTTCCATCTGGCTGTCGAGGCTGTTCTTTCCACTCACCAGAGTTACCGGGGAGCTGACAAGCCGGTGCGATTCAATGACATCCTCAATCCCTTCACCAAGAGTTTCGCGGAAAAGCTGCATCACCGGAGCAAGAAGATCTTCTGCCAGCGGTTCCGCTGCATCCTTTTTCTTGCTGGAGAAATCGATGTCAGCCTTTTCAATCGATTTCAGCGGTTTTTTGTCGTACTCATGAATTGATGGAATCACGAATACATCAACAGGATCGCTGAGCAGCAAGACCTCAATACCCATATCCTGGAAATACTCAAGGTTGGGATGAGCCAAAAGCTGTCCGCGGCTGGTACCGGAATGGTAGTAAATCTCTTTTTGATCAGCACCCATCCGTTCACGGTACTCTTTAAGTGTCACAAATTCACCGTCAGCCGTCTTGGTACTTTCAAACCGCAACAGCTCAATAAGTTTGTCACGATTGGTATAGTCGGTATTAAGGCCGATTTTGATAATGGGGCCAAATGCCTTGTAAAAGGTCTTGAACTTCTCGGGCTGCTCTTTGGCAAGGGATTCAAACCAGCCAAGAATCTTTCCGGTAAGAATCTGGCGGATTTTAGCCATCACCGGACTCGACTGAACAACCTCTCTTGAAACATTGAGCGATAGATCTTCGGTATCAACAACACCTGCAATAAAGCGAAGGTACTCCGGCAGCAGGTCACGGCACTCATTCTGGATCAGTACCTTTTTGACATAGAGCTGCGGTCCATGATTTTCGAGCTCACCCTGGCGGTAAAGCATCTCCGGCGGAGCCTCTTTTGGCAGAAACAAAAGCGCTTTAAACGTAACCATACCTTCGACGGAAACCGGCAGATAGTCAAGCGGATCCTGATAATCGTTTGCGATGAACTTGTAGAACTCATTGACCTCTTCATCCTTCAGCTCACTTTTTGAACGCTGCCAGAGTGCGGTAATGCTGTTGAGCTGCTTGTCGCCGAGATAGATCGGAAAATCAACAAAGTTTGAATATTTTTTGACAACCTGTTCAACGCGGTACTCTTCGGAAAACTCTTTGTACTCCTCCTTGAGCTTGAACGAGATTCTGGTTCCCCGCTCAGCCTTGTCGATTTTTTCGATCGTGTAGGTACCCTGACCGCTTGAACGCCAACGGAACCCTTCTGAACCTGGATGAGCACTTCTTGTCTCAACGGTAACCTCTTCGGTTACCATGAAAACCGAGTAGAAGCCGACACCGAACTGTCCGATAAGATTGCCGTCAAGCTGCTTCTGCTGCTCTTTCAGCGACTGCATGAAGCCGAGAGTTCCCGACTTTGCCACAGTACCGAGATTGGCGATCAGCTCCTCTTCCGTCATACCGACACCACTGTCTTCAATGGCGAAGGTCATCTCTTCAGCATTAATGCTGAGGCGGACGGCAAGATCGGTCTCCTTGTCGAGCATATCCTGATCGGTCAGGGCGTTGAAGCGCGCCTTGCTGAGTGCATCAGATGCGTTGGAGATCAGCTCTCTGAGATATATTTCGGGATGAGTATAGAGGGAATGGACAATAAGATCCAGAAGCTGCTTCATTTCAGCCTTGTATTCAAACTCCTGAACCGGAGGCTTGCCGTTATTGCTGTTGGTGCTCATAGTTGTAGGTTATTAGGTAGATGTTCCTGATCAAATAGTGGTTATTGCAAAAGCGCGAAACCTCAGGGTCAAGAGCGCCGCAGTTTCTTGCGGGCTGCCGCCTCGCCTGCATAGACATGCTTGACGCCGTCACCAAGAGCTTTCTCGATATCGCGGATGTTTGAAACAAGCCTTCCCATACCTGATAGTTCAACCGAGGCCGCCTGATCAGATCCCCACATGGCGCGGTCAAGGGTTACATGGCGCTCAACAAAGGTTGCACCGAGAGCAACGGCTGCCCAGGTTGTTGCAAGCCCGACTTCATGGCCGGAATAGCCAATCGGCGAAGCGGGGTAACGGGCTTTGAGGGTTGTAATCATCCGAAGGTTCAGCTCTTCAATCGGAGATGGATAGGTCGAGTTGGTATGAGCAATGAGGATATTTCGGCTTCCGAGTTCTTCGACCGTTTTTTCGACCTCTTCCATGGTCGACATGCCGGTTGAAATGATAAGCGGCCTTCCGGTAGCAGCCGTTTTTTTCAACAAAGGAAGATCGGTGAGCGATGCTGAAGCAGCCTTGTAACAAGGCGGTTCAAACTCTTCCATAAAATCGACCGAATCCTCATCCCAGCAGGATGCAAACCATAAAATTCCGTGCTCCTTGCTGTAACGGTCTATTTGAAGATACTCGTCACGCCCGAACTCTACCTTGTAGCGGTAGTCAATATATTTCATCCTTCCCCATGGAGTATCGCGCTCAATATCGCGCTGATCTTTTGGAACACAGAGTTCCGGCGTACGCTTCTGAAACTTTACCGCATCACATCCGGCAATAGCCGCGCCTGCTATAAGTTTTTTTGCAACATCCATCGACCCGTTGTGGTTGATGCCGATTTCAGCAATAACAAAAACAGGATGACCATCCCCAACTATTCTATTTCCTATGGTAACTTCAGCCATAATAACTACTCTTGATAAAACGAACCGTCCATGACTGTTTAAATCGTATGCACAGTATCGATGTTAATAAAAAAAAATCAGGAATTCCGGAGCATGATCAGCCACTCGGCAAAGTCCCTGAATGCGCCGTACCCGCCATCGGCAGAAGCGCGATAATGAATATATGGTTCTACAAAAACAGTTGCATCAGCGGGACACGCAATCAATCCGGATGGAGCGATCTCGTTCATAATGCCGACATCATTGACATCGTCACCAATATAGGCAAGTTCATCCTTTTGAAGACCGGTTTCAGCCAAGACCGTTTCAAGCAATGACAACTTCTCTTTGACTCCAAGATAGAGCCTTGTTATGCAAAGCTTTTCAGCACGCCGTTTGATACTTGGAGAAATCTCTCCCGTCATGATAGCCGTATCGATCCCGATATTTCTCAACCGCTCAACACCCATGCCATCCCTGATGGAATAGCGCTTCATCTCCTCTCCCCTCTCTGAATAATAGACACCGTTATCGGTAAAAACACCGTCATTGTCGGAAATGACCAGCTTTATCTTTTTGGCCCTTTTTGCAAGTTCCCCAGTCGTTAGTGATACCATAAGAGGTGGAGCATTCCAGACGATACATGTGAGAGAAAACCTGAGGTCGATGCCATAATTTTTACCTGGCCAATATATGACATTTCCGGCACTTCAAAAAAAAACACCGCGGATGCAGCTGACAGAGGCCAGCATCCGTTACAAGCCATACTTGCCACACACAAAAAAAGCGGTCATTGCTTCGACAACGACCGCCTTTCTCAAATCTTCATGCCGGGCAGAGACAACTGCCGGGCTTATGCGTAAACTTTTTTGTAATTGTCGATGGCATGCACAATACTCTGACGGGCAACTTCGGCACCCTGGAACTCCTCGACAAGAACAGTCTTCTCTTCAAGCGATTTGTACTCTTCAAAGAAATGCTTCAACTCAGAGGCAAAGTAGGGTGGCAACTGATCAATATTATGAATATTGTTCATGCTGACATCATCTTCAGCAACAGCAATAATCTTGTCGTCGCCCTCTCCATGATCGATCATGCGCATGACACCGATGACCCTTGCCCTTACCATGCACATCGGAACAATGTCACTCTGCGAAATCACCAGAATATCAAGCGGATCATGATCATCACCAAGAGTTTTTGGAATGAATCCGTAATTGGCAGGATAAAAAACAGCGGAATAGAGCACCCTATCCAGCTTCAGCATGCCAGTTTTTTTGTCAAGTTCATACTTTGTCTTGCTGCCTTTTGAAATCTCGATAATAGCAGTAACGATATTAGGCTGACCTTCACCTATCTCAACATCGTGCCAGGGATTAAAATTCATAGCGTGCTCGGGCTTGTACTTCGGTTAAAAAAGCTGTGTCATTATAGCGATTTTTTCAAAATCAGGCAACCAATAAAAAAGCTGGAAACCATAGTCAGGTGATTTTCATCATTTTTATTATGCCCGGAAAAAAAGGCGATTAATTCAATATCAACGTTAACCTGTTCCGGTCGTTCACTCGCTGATATGCAATACTCTCTGTCATGCTGCGGATCACCCTCAAGCCAGATTCAACAGGCAGTTGCTTATTGTCGAGCACATTAATTGCCACTCCTGAGCTTTCGAGTACCAGTTCAACACTTTCCTGCTTTTCCGAATAGGAAAGCGTCATATCAAGAGCCGCGGTTAAAAGAAGCGGTTTGTACATCTGGAGCAGCTCTTCAATAATCATCAGCAGATTTTTGCGCGTTTTTAACGGCAGGATCTGTTTTTCACAAAAAACCTCTATTTCGGCATTCATCGTATAGAGATCATATTTTGGGGAGGTAATATGATAGTGAATACTTCTTATCCGGTTGATGAAAGCCCGTGTCTTTTCCTTTTGCGGATTGTCGAATATCTGCTGAGGCGTGCCCTCTTCATAGATAATACCCTCATCCATATACATGACCCGGTTAGAGACATCTCTGGCAAAATCCATCTCATGGGTGACAATGACCATGGTCATGCCTTCTTTGGCCAGACGGCGAATAACCGACAGCACTTCACTGACCATCGTCGGATCAAGGGATGAGGTTGGCTCATCAAAAAGGATAATTTCAGGATCCATAGCCAGACACCGGGCAATGGCGACACGCTGTTTTTGCCCGCCCGAAAGCTCATCAGGATAGCTGTGAGCCTTTTCGGCAAGCCCCACCAGAGTGAGGATATCCATGGCTTTTTGTTCAGCCTCCTGCTTGCTCTTTCCCAAAAGCCTGATGGGGGCGATGGTCAGATTGTCGATGACACAGAGATGAGCGAAAAGATTGAACGACTGAAAAACCATATTCATTTTCTGTCGGATTTTCGGCACATCAGTTTTTGCATCAAGAATATCAACCCCGTCAATGTAAATGGAGCCGCCGCTTGGCCGGTCAAGCAGATTGATACAGCGCAACAGCGTGCTTTTGCCGGTTCCGGAAGGGCCGATAACTGAAATGACCTCCCCTTCCCTGATTTCAAGGTTGACATCACTGAGTACAACGAGGTTCCCGAAATTTTTCGAAAGATGCTTTACCGTTATCATGCGCCTTTAATCTGTGCTGTTTTTGATCTCGGATCCACCACTCTTTCGATATACTCAAGCAAAAGCATAAGAACCCAGGAAATGAAAAAATAAAGGATTGCCACCATGACCAGAGGGAAAAAAGCATCAAACGTGCGACTTCTGATGATATCGCTGGCCTTCGTCAAATCCTGCACAGCGATATAACCGACCACTGAGGTCATTTTTACAAGCGAAATAAATTCTCCCTTGTAAACCGGCAGGATGCGCTGGATGGTTTGAGGCAAAACAATAAAAAGGAAGGTATTGATTCTCGTAAAGCCCATCGCTATACCGGCCTCGGTCTGCCCCTTGTCGATACTGTTAATGCCGGCCCGGTAAATCTCCGCAACATATGCCGCAAAATTCATGCCGAACGCAATGACCGAGACGATGACCGGATTAATATCTACCGAAGCAAAAACGACATAGAACATCAACATCAAAAACACCAGCACGGGAGTCCCGCGCAATATTGCTATATAGACCTTCGCCATAGCACTCAGCGCCCTGTTCTGTGACATTCGCATGAAACAGACCAGCGCACCCAGAAGAGTACCAAGAAGAGTTGCCGAGACCGATATGATAACGGTGGTTTTCAATCCGTCCAGAAGCAGAAGATAACGGTTCTCCTGAACGATATTGCTGTGAAAGCTTCCGGCAAAAGATGCAAATAGTGACGCCCCCCCCCCACCGAGACCGGCCGAATTAAGGGTATAGATCAGGCACCCTGCTGCCATGAACAGAAAGAGATATTTTACGGTCAACCTTGACATTTGTGGATCTTTAGTTTCGGAAAAGACGCATCGGCAAAACCGGTTACTCTCTGACGAGCGCAGCAATGCCGCCGATGTAATACGGTGTAGAAAAAAGAACCTGCTTCGACCGCTCATTGGTTATGGTAATACAGGCAGCAATCATGTCAACCTTGCCGGAAATCAATGCAGGAATCATTCCTCCAAAATCCATATTCACAATCTCCAGTTTCTTGTCAAGTTTTTTTGCGATACGACGGGCCAGCTCGATATCATAGCCGACAATTTGTCCCGATCCATCCACAAATGAAAACGGCTCGGTTACGCTTGCTGTACCCAGCCTCAACACGCCATTTTTGCCGGAAGATGCAATCTCCGGCATAGGAGCAGGATTTCCCGTTGCAGGGAACCAGCGCTTCATCATCATGCCGGTTGTTCCATCTTTCTTCAGGTCGTTCACTACAGTATCAATGGTTTGCTTCAACATCCGATCTTCAAGCCGGACAGCAAAGCCATAGCTGTCGACCGTAATCATCTCTTTAAGAACAACAAGTCCACTGTTTTTAGCCGCAATATTTTTCAGGATTGGCTCATCATAAGCCGCAGCATCTGCCTTGCCGGCTTTAACAGAAAGTGCAGCATCCATGACGCTGTTAAAATACTTGAACTTGGCGTTCGGTAATTTTGAAAGCACAAGCTGGTCAGCAACGGTGCCGGTCGGAATGGCAAACTCTTTGCCATTCAGTTGTTGAAGCCCGGTGATTTTCTCTCTTTTGCTGCAACCCGAGAGCATCAGGCATGAGCAAAAAAACACCATAAGTACCATACTGACTCTCTTGCTTCTCATAAAGCCTCTCTTGTTTGAGTTAATGGACGTTTCCAAATATCCTTGATCTAAAACGCTACCGTCAGATCAGGTTGAAAAATACGGTATTGGACGGTAATCTCGCGACGGAATTGTTCCGGAATCCAAAGATTCTGTTTATTGACATGGTTCTTTGTATCTTTGCCGGCAAAAGGGCCTCGATCGCCCCAGCCATTACAAGGTACAGGCTGCAAACAGATTTCATCTGTAGAGAACACAACAGGTAACACTATTTATCACCATTTCCCGCGACCAGAGCACACCAAGAAAAGAGAGAGCCGATCATAATGGATTTAATAAAGGAAACCGCAAGACGGAAAACATTTGCCATCATCAGCCATCCTGATGCCGGAAAAACCACCCTCACAGAAAAATTTCTCCTCTTTGGTGGCGCCATTCAGACCGCCGGCGCTGTAAAAAGCAACAAGATCCGCAAAACCGCAACCAGTGACTTCATGGAAATCGAAAAGCAGCGCGGAATTTCCGTAGCTACCTCGGTCATGGGGTTTGAGTATGCCGGAAAGCGGGTCAATATTCTCGATACGCCCGGCCACAAAGACTTTGCCGAAGACACCTACCGGACGCTGACTGCTGTTGACAGTGTGATTCTGGTAGTCGATTGCGTTAAAGGGGTTGAGGAACAGACCGAAAAGCTGATGGAGGTGTGCCGGATGCGCCAGACTCCGGTCATCATCTTTATCAACAAGATGGATCGTGAAGGAAGAAACCCTTTTGAACTGCTGGACGAACTTGAGCACAAGCTGCAGATCAGTGTCAGACCCCTGACCTGGCCGATCAGCCAGGGACAGACATTTAAGGGTGTCTACAATCTTTACAAAAAGGAGCTCAACCTTTTTGAGGCCAATACCACTCGCATCAGCAAAAGCAATATCCGGGTCAATGACCTGAACGATCCTGAACTGGAAAAATGGATCCCGGACAGTTTTTGCAAAAAACTCCGGGAAGATGTTGCCTTGATTGAAGGGGTCTATGAACCTTTCCATGAGGATATCTACCGTGACGGACTGCTTGCCCCGGTATTTTTTGGAAGTGCCATCAACAATTTCGGAGTCAGGGAGCTGCTCGAAACATTTCTTGCCATTGCACCGAGCCCTGATGAACGCGAAGCGGCTGAACGGATCGTTAAAGCTTCGGAAGAACCGATGAGCGGATTTGTCTTTAAAATCCACGCGAACCTTGATCCGAACCACCGTGACCGCACCGCCTTTTTCAGGATCTGCTCAGGCAGTTTCGAGCGCAACAAGTTCTACTACCATACCAGACTGAAGAAAAAAATACGGTTTTCAAGCCCTACCCAGTTCATGGCCAATGAAAAAAGTGTTGTTGATGAGTCATGGCCGGGTGATGTCATCGGACTCTATGACAACGGATCCTTGAAAATCGGCGACAGCCTTACAGAAGGTGAGGATCTGCATTTCCGCGGAATTCCAAGCTTTTCACCTGAAATCTTCAAGGCGCTGGAAAACCGCGACCCGATGAAGGCAAAGCAGCTCGACAAGGGCGTGCGCCAACTTACCGAAGAAGGGGTTGCCCAGCTTTTCATCCAGCACGGTGTCCGCAAAATTATCGGTACGGTAGGAGAGCTGCAGTTCGACGTCATCAAATTCCGTCTGGAACATGAGTACGGAGCCCAGTGCGACTTTACTCCCCTTCGCTTCCACAAGGCATTCTGGATAACCGGCAACAACAAGGAGATGCTTGAAGAGTTTCTTCGACGCAAATGGAATGCCATTGCACTCGACAAGGAAGATCATCCGGTCTTTTTTGCAGAGAGCGAATGGATGATGAAAACCGCCAGAGAAGACTACCCGGATCTGGAATTCCATACCACCTCAGAGTTCAAAACCGAAGGGTAAAAAAACGAGGCAACGGATTTATCGTTTACGGCGGAGCCAGAGGGCGGGGTACGGATAAAAGCATTTATAAATACATGACAAATACTTGATATATTGCCATAGCAAGCAATAATGTTGCATTGCTAAAATTCATTCGGTCTCAATTTCTTTAAGGTGAATGCTCTCGTTAAACTGAAGGAGGATAAAGGAATGAAAGTAACGGTAAGTGTCATAAAAGCCGATATCGGCTCTATAGGCGGGCATATTCAGCCTTCCAGGCTGTTGCTTGAAACGGTTGCCTCATATGTACAGGATCAGGGTCAGCAACTTCTTCTTGACAGTTATATCAGCTATACTGGTGATGATATAGCAATTTTAATGACGCATACACATGGAGTAGGGGACGAAGCGATCCATAAATTATGCTGGGACGCGTTCATAAAAGGCACGGCAATAGCCCGCCAACAAGGGCTTTATGGTGCCGGTCAGGATTTGCTCAAAGATGCTTTTTCCGGTAATGTTCGCGGCATGGGGCCGGCTGTAGCGGAATTTGAATTTGATGAGCGGCCAGATGAACCCTTTTTATTTTTTGCGGCCGACAAAACCGATCCCGGCTGTTATAACCTGCCTTTATATATGGCCTTCGTCGATCCGATGAATACTCCGGGTCTGATGCTTTCGCCAGGCATGTCAAATGGATTTCGCTTTGTCATCATGGATGTGAACCATACTGAGGGCGACAGGATTATTGAGTTAAATGCTCCTGAAGACCTTTATGCCATAGCGGCATTATTGCGTGATACAGAGCGTTATGTAGTAGAATCAATTTGGTCTCGTTCAACAGGAGATCAGGCTGCCGTAGTTTCCACATCAAGACTGCATAACATCGCCGGAAAATATACCGGCAAAGACGATCCAGTCATGCTTATACGAGTACAGAAAAATTTCCCGGCCACAGGGGAAGTCCTTGCTCCATTTGCTATCGGTCAGTATGTTGCCGGCTGTATGCGGGGTTCCCATCAAATGCCATTAATGCCAGTCCGTTTACAATCGGGAATCAGTTATTTCGATGGACCTCCAGTAGTCAGCTGTGCCGCATTTTCGATGCATAATGGCAAATTAACCGAATCAGTGGATACCTTTGCTCATCCATTTTGGGATACGGTTCGCGCCAATGTTTCAAATAAAGCCATTGATATGAGGAGGCAGGGTTTCTTTGGAGCGGCAATGCTTCCCATGTCTGAACTGGAATACACCGGTATTATAGAAATGCTCAAATCGCTGGAAGAACGGTTTCAAATACGCACATAACAGCTATCTCCCTGCCACAGCGACGCTGTAGCACTCCGTAGCGGGCAGGCTCCGAAATTCACTGCCCGCAGCCAGCTACTCATGATACACCGTAACACAGTTCCGCCCATGATGCTTCGACAGGTACATCGCGTCGTCTGCATGTTTCATCAGCGTTAGTTCGTCTTTGCCGTGATCAGGGTAAACTGCGATACCGATACTGCATGAAATATTGATGGTATGACCTTCGATTCTGTAAGGTTCTTTTATGTTGTTTCGAATTTTTTCTGCTATGGCAACAGCATTCGATATTGAACCAATCTGCGGCAACAGGATGACAAATTCATCACCGTCGAGGCGGCTGATTGAGGCTGATGATGGCGTCTATCCGAAACGTTTTCTGGAGTTTAATGGGCATTTCCGTGATGCCATTGTTTTCAATCATAATCTCACAGTGTTCCTTCGTTCTACTCTGGAACACCCTGTCTACCATGCTGTTAAAAGCCGGGAGGTCTCGCCGGGCAATAAAACGGCCAAATCCCGTCCCCCTTTTGAGATGAGATATATCAACAGAGAGCATTCTGGCTAAGGTAAGATTAGCCTCCCGTATCGTGCCGTCTTGAGCCAAAGTCAGATAGCCGACCGGCGCAAAATCGTAGAGATTGATGCAGTGATGATGTTCACTCTCGATTTTATTTCTTCATTCCTGAAGCTCTTCATTCTGCATCTCGAGCTCAATCTGGTGAATCGAGAGCTCTTGCACCATACGCTGCAACTCCTCTTTCGAACAGTCCACTGGCGGGGGCAAGTGAAGCGCGCGGTTCACCTCAATCTTGCCACCCGCCTCCGAGGGCTTTGTACAGGTCGATACTGTTGGCAAGAGTCTGTTGATGGATCAGAATTTCGTTCTTCTGAGCCTCAAAGAGGGATCGTTGGGCATCAAGCAGGGCGAAATGGCTGTCGATGCCATGGTCGTAACGCGCTTTCGTGATGGTCCCGACTTGACCGCTCTCTTTGACCAGAGCTCGCTGGGCTTGCAATTGTTCGGTGAAGGTCGCACGGGCGACCAGTGCATCAGCGACCTCCCGGAACGCAGTCTGGATAGCTTTTTCGTATCGGGCGACGGCAATATCCCGGTTGTTTTCAGCCAGTTTGAGGTTGGAGCGCAACCGGCCTCCCTGAAAGATCGGGAGCGTTACCTGTGGAGCGAAGCTCAATACACCGCTCGACCCGGTCACGAACAGATCTGACAAGCTGGAGCTGGCGAACCCTGCGGAACCGGTAAGGCTTATGCTGGGGAAGAATGAAGCCCGTGCTGCTCCGATGTTGGCATTTTCTGCCTTCAGTGCATATTCTGCCTGGCGTATGTCGGGACGATCGAGCAGGACGACGGAGGGGATGCCCACGGGGAGCGTCTCCAGCACCTGGACTTCGGCCAGAGGTTGGGGTTCGAGGAGCATCGGATCGATCTCCTTTCCGACCAGCAGGGTCAGGGCGTTCTTGTCCTGTTCCGCCTGCCGTTGATATTGCGCAAGGTTGGCCCGGGCCGATTCGACTAGTGTTGCGGACTGCGCTACATCGAGTCGGGACTTTGCCCCGAGATCGAAGCTGCGTTTGATGAGATCATAGGCATCCTGCCTTGTCCGGAGCGTGCTTTCAGTCAGTAGCAGCAGTTCGACATCGGCAAGGTAGGTTAGATAGGCGTTGGCAACTTCAGCGACCAGGCTTGTCTGGACGGCTTTGCGGCCCTCTTCGGTAGCGAGATACTGGTTTATGGCGCGATTACTGAGGCTGCGCACACGGCAGAAAAGATCCAGTTCATATGCCGTCGTGCCGATGCCTGCGGTATATGCTGAGGTGATTTCCGTTTTTCCGGAGTCGTTCCTGCTTGTTGACAAATCCTGGCGGGTGAAGCTGCCCGAGGCGTTTATCGATGGAAGGAGATTCGAACGCTGGATGCGATAGGTGTTGCGGGCCGCCTCGATGTTGAGGGTGGCTATCCTCAGGTCGCGGTTGTTGGCAAGGGATGCTTCGATAAGGCTTTGCAGTTTTGGCGACCTGAACATGCTCCGCCATCCGATATCGGTGGTACGCGGCTGTTCCCCGGATTCCTGTGCAGCGGAAGCTACCGGCCATTGTTTTGTGACGGGTGCCGATGGGCGTACATAGGCTGGTGCAAGCGAACAGGCCGTCAGGGTGGTTGCTGTAAGGCATAAAGGAAGCAGCAGCTTAGTGCTCATGGTTCGATCCCTTGTCGTTTTGGTTTACTGCTGTGCCGGTTACCCTCTTTCTCGCAAACCGGGATTGCACGAGGATGAAGAAGAGCGGCACAAAAAAGATTGTCAGTATGGTACCTGACAACATTCCTCCGATCACGCCGATGCCGATGGCGTGCTGGCTTGCCGATCCAGCTCCGGAGGAGAAGGCGAGCGGCGTGACGCCGAGGATGAATGCCATGGAGGTCATGATGATCGGTCGAAGTCGCTGACCTGCTGCAGAGAGGACTGCCTCCTGCAGGGTCATACCGCTTTCGTAGAGGGTTTTGGCGAACTCCACGATAAGGATGGCGTTTTTCGCTGTCAGGCCAACGGTTGTCAACAGGCCGACCTTGAAGTAGACGTCGTTTGAAAGACCTGAGAGGAATGTTGCCAGAACGGTGCCCAGAACACCGAGCGGGACTACCAGCATGACGGCAATCGGCACACTCCAGCTTTCGTAAAGGGCGGCCAGGCAAAGAAAGACGAAAAGCAGGGAGAACGTGTAGAGCAGCAGCGTTTGCTGGCCAGCAGCACTTTCTTCGTAGGAAAGGCCGGTCCATTCAATACCGAAACCTTCAGGGAGTTGTCCTGCCAGTTTCGCCATGATGACCATGGCATCGCCCGAGCTGACGCCGGGCGCCGGGGCTCCCTGGATATTGACCGACGATATGCCGTTGAACCGTTCGAGCTTGGGGGAACCGAAGCTCCACCGGCCTGAGGAAAACGATGAGAAGGGAACCATGTCGCCGTTCGAGTTTCGGACGTGCCAGATGTTGACGTCCGACGGGTTCATGCGGTATGGTGCGTCTCCCTGCATGAACACTTTCTTGATGCGGCCCTCATGCACGAAATCGTTCACATAGCTCGAACCCCAGGCGGTCTGCAGTGTTGCGTTGATGTCAGCGATCGACACCCCAAAGGCGCTTGCATGTTCGTGGTCGATATCGATCTTGAATTGTGGCACATCTTCAAGGCCATTGGGACGCACGCCGCTCAGGGAGGGGTTTTTCGAAGCCATTCCCAGCAGTTGGTTTCGGGCAGCCATGAGAGCCTCATGACCTTTGCCGGTCCGGTCTACAAGCTGAAGGTCGAAACCGGAGGCGTTGCCGAGCTCCATGACGGCCGGCGGGTAAAACGCAAAGATCATGGCGTCCTTAACGCTCGACATGGCGCCCATCGTTCTTCCGGCGATTGAGGCAACATCCTCTCCCTTTTTCGTGCGTTTGGACCAGTCCTTGAGCTGGACGAAACCCATGGCCGAGTTCTGGCCCTGGCCCGCAAAACTGAAACCGGTCACGCTGAAGACGCTTTCGATGTTCTCTTTTTCCTGATTGAGGAGGTAACTCTCCATCGTCTTAACGCTTTCGAGTGTCCGCTCCTTGGTTGCTCCGGATGGGGTGGAAAGCTGGACGAAGAGGAACCCCTGATCTTCGTCCGGCAGGAACGAGGTCGGGATGCGCGTCAGGACAATGCCAACCAGCACGACGACCAGCATGAAGGCGAGCAGCGAGCGGTTGACACTTCCCGTCATGACACGGGCTCCGTTGACATAGCGTTCCCGGTTGCGGTTGAACATGCCGTTGAACCAGGCGAAAAAGCGTCCGAAGGGACCGGCGCCGTAGAGATGTCCATCCTCTCTGACCGGCTTGAGGAGGCTGGCGCAGAGCGCCGGTGTCAGGATCAGCGCAACCAGGACCGAGAGCAGCATCGCCGAAACGATGGTGATCGAGAACTGACGGTAGATCGTGCCGGTGGATCCTTTGAAGAAGGCCATCGGCACGAATACAGCCGAGAGCACAAGAGCGATGCCTATCAGCGCGCTGGAGATTTGCTTCATCGATTTCCTGGTCGCCTCCAGCGGGGAGAGTCGCTCCTCTTCCATGATGCGTTCGACGTTCTCGACCACAACAATGGCGTCATCGACAAGCAATCCGATGGCGAGTACCATAGCGAACATGCTGAGGGTGTTGATGGAGAAGCCGAAGGCCGACATCACCCCAAAGGTACCCAGCAGCACGACAGGCACCGCGATGGTGGGGACCAGCGTAGCCCGGAAGTTCTGGAGAAACAGGAACATGACCAGGAAGACGAGGATGACGGCCTCGATCAGGGTATGGACAACTCCTTCGATCGACGTCTTGACGAATGGTGTCGTGTCGAACGGGTAGACGATCTGCACACCCGGCTGGAGCAGCGGCTTAAGGGCAGTCATTTTTGCTTTGACCAGAGTGGCGGTGTTCAGGGCGTTTGCCCCGGTTGCCAGAGTGATGGCCATGCCGGCAGCCGGTTTGCCGTTGAAGCGCGTGGTCATGTCGTAGTTCTGCACACCGAGTTCGACGCGGGCGACATCCCTGAGGCGGACTTGCGAGCCGTCGGTATTGACCTTCAGCATGATCTTTTCAAAATCCCCGACACTTTTCAGGCGTGACTGTGCTGTAATGGTGGCGTTCAGTTGCTGGCCCGGAACCGAAGGCGTTCCTCCCAACTGGCCGGCGGAGACGTCGGCATTCTGTGCCGTGATAGCTGTCTGGACCTCGGTGGTGGTGAGGTTGAAGCTCGCCATGCGGTGGGGATCAAGCCAGATACGCATCGAATAGGGCTGGCCGAAAACCTGGATGTTCCCGACGCCGGGTACACGGCTCAGCGGATCGAGGAGCTTCGAGTTGATGAAATCGTTCATTGCATATTCATCGACCCGGGTGTCGTCCGAATAGACGCCCACAACCATCAGGAATCCGGTATCTCCCTTGGTGACCCTGATGCCCTGCTGCTGGACCTGTTGGGGCAGGTTCGACATGATCGACTGCAACTTGTTCTGCACCTGCACCTGGGCAATATCTGGGTTGGCCTCAGGCTCGAAGGTCACCGTGATACTTACGTTGCCGTTCGAATCGCTCCCGGCGCTGAAGTAGCGAAGATGGTCGATACCGGTGAGAGCCTGTTCGATGACCTGCGTCACGCTGTTTTCAACCGCTTCGGCAGAGGCGCCGGGATAGGTGGCGCTGATGTTGATGGTCGGTGCCGCGATGCGCGGATATTGCTCAACCGGCAGGGTATTGATGGCGATGATTCCGCCGAGCATGATGCAGATGGAGATCACCCAGGCAAAGACTGGTCGCTCGATAAAAAATCCGGACATGGTATTGGTGCGTTGAAATGTAATGGATTATCTCGCCTGAACGGTTGGCAGTGCAGCCTCGACGGTTTTGACCGCCATGCCGGGCTGGATTTTCATGATGCCCTCATACACGACCTTCTCGCCTGCTTTGAGTCCGCTGCTTACGAGCCACTTGTCTCCGACAACCTCTGTAACGATGATCGGGCGAGGGTTTGCTTTTCCGTCCGGTCCGACAACCCAGACCGAAACCGATCCATCAGCATTCCTGCTGACCGATTTTTGCGGCACGAGGATGGCACGCTCGTCTCTCCACTGTTCAAGACGTGCATGGACGAACATGCCGGGGAGGATTTCATTGCCGGGGTTGGCGAACAATATTCGCAACAGGACCGTACCGGTGCTCGGGTTGACCGTTACATCCGAGAACTTCAACGTGCCTGGGTCCCCTTTGGGTTTTCCATCAACCAGAAGCTGGACAGGAGCACTCTCGGCACCGGAATCGCCCACCTGACCCTTATGGCGCTGTCGCAGTTGTAACAGCTCCTCGCTCGACTGGTAAACATCCACATAGATCTGGTCGAGCTGTTGCACCACAGCAAGGGGATTGGCCTGATTGGCATTGACCAGAGCCCCCTCAGTCACCTTCGATTGGCCGATTCGCCCGAAAATCGGAGACATGACCCTGGTGTAGTCGAGGTTGATACCGGCCATGGAAACTTCGGATCGGGCGATGGCAACATCAGCCCTGGCCTGGGCAAGACTCGCTTTCGCATCGTCGTACTCCTGTTTGCTGACGCCACCGATTTTGACTAATTCTTCGTAGCGGCCTGCTTTGGCCCGGACCGATTTCACGTTGGCCTCGGCTTTACTGAGGTTGGCTTTTGCACTGTTAGAGGCGGCTTTATACGCCGCGGGGTCGATCTGGTAGAGTTGCTGACCCTGTTTAACAAGGCTGCCTTCCGCAAAAAAGCGCTTCGTAACAATGCCGCTGACCTGCGGCCGGATCTCGGCCATACGCACGGCCGAAGTCCGGCCCGGCAGCTCTGTTGTCAATACCAGGGGTTCTGGTTTGATGGTCACAACACTTACCTCCGGTTTCACGTTCGAATCCTGTATGTGGTCTGACGATCCCTTCGGCCACAGGTACCAGCCGGCAATCAGGGTAACAAGCAAACCAGCAATGATATACGACCTTTTCATGATTGATAACTTATCCTTTTTGTGGGTTTTGTTTGGTTGTCGGATGGCTGTCAACACTCAGCACTCAGCACTCCGCCGCCCGCTTTTCCTGCTCTTCATTTTGATTGTAATAGTTGATCATTATGCTTTGGCATGGTGGCAACCCTTCTCTGTTCCATTTATAATATATCCTGATACATCTTCATATCACCGGGGCCACGGTTCAATCCTGCTGCCGAAGCAGTATATAACCACCTCGGCAAAGCAAACGCATCGTGGCAAAAACGTGTCCCACGAACGGAGTTGACCGAAGACATCATTTGTGGGCGTAGTATACCGAATTATCTACCCATGCCGGAGAATGATTTATGCTGCAAGGAGCATGACACACAGGAAGCGAACTGCCTGCAACCACGCAGCGCCACTTCCCAATACGCAGGAGCAATCCAAGATCGACGAAATGGTGTGCAGTTAAGTCAGGATTCATTGATATCCTGACTTGAAGTCAGTGCCTCTCATGCAGGATTGAGGTGAGCCGGCAGTTGCTTGCTGAATATCCGAACATGAATACGCTGTTTATGTCGGGATATACCGACTGGATCAACGACAATATCCCTGAAGATGATCAAAAGATCACCTTCATTTCAAAACCCTTCACAATCAAGGATTTGCTCGCCGCTGTCAACAAGTCACTTTCCTTGACCATTCGATGAACGTGAACCCGTTATATGTGCAATACCGTTTTGGGAATAATGGGATTTCCTGCTGCTTTTTTTCATAGCGAACACGATCAAAAGCAACATAAACAGCAATTTATTTCGCACTCATTACGTCACAATGGGCCAAATATTACCCGCAAATAATGTCCCCTTAAAATCACCTCTTTTTTTACACGCTTTCAGAAATATATCCGGCTCAAAGCATCTGACAGACGCTCAGGAATAAACGGTCAACAGACTTTTTTTTATTATCATACGAATTCAAGAATCATTTTGCCCACTGACAAGCAAAAGGAAAGCTCTCTATACCTCCCTTTTTAAATTTTTTATCCGTAACCAACACGTCAATGCATACTCATCTGGCAAAAACGTTTATCGGCGCTCTTTGTTTACAGACAATAGCCCTTTCTGCCCTGCAGGCAGACCCTTACCTGACAGAGAGCGGTCTGCATATTGAAATCGGTCCTTCAATTTTTCACACCGGCTATAAAGAGCCCGGCGTGATGGAAGAGTCCGGTATCATGAAGGGCATTTCAGGCGCATGTACCTATCGCGAAGATAATGCTCTTGGCCCGGTTGACATGCTCAAGTTTGAAGGGGTCATAGCAAGCGGCAAGGTTGATTACCGCTCCCCCTTGGCCGGAGCAGTCAATGGCATCGAGGATACCATAACCGAGGCAAGATTACTGGCCGGCATGAATTTGACGACAAGCGGCAATGTTGCCCTGACACCTTTTGCCGGATTCGGATATCGCCAACTCAAAGACAACGGCCACGGCAGGCTCTCTTCAATCGGCAATTATATACTTTATGACCGTGAGTCAAATTATTTGTATACCCCGATTGGACTTGAAATTTCATCAAAAACACCGGGCAGCTGGAGAATCGGAGGAACAGTCGAATATGATTTGTTCTGGAGAGGAACACAGTACAGCCAGTTGAGTGCTGCCAATAATGAGCGTTATACGTATTCAGATGACCTCAAAAACACACAGACTAAAGGCTTTGGTCTTCGTGCTTCCCTAAAGGCTGTCAAAAAATTTCATCCTTTTTCACTCTCATTCGAAACATTTTTTCGGTACTGGAATCTGGATAATTCGAAGTCATGCACTGTCCTGGTGACGGAGAATCTGATCTCTAAACATGTCCAGTTTGTTGAACCGGAAAACACTACTGCACAATACGGACTGAATGTATCATTGCTCTTTTAGTCTGCACTGGCAAGGCTTATGGCAAGAGGCTCAAAAGTTTGTTATGCATCGACCCCTCTCCGATCGAGCAAAAGATCATCAATAAAATGATCGATCAGATGCATTCCCTCATGGCGCATGACAATGTCATGCGCCAGCATTCCGCCAAGACGCTCATCCTCGTATGGGGCCAAGCTCCACTTCTTCATCACCCAGTCACCGGGCCGCTGAAAATAGACGGTATTTGAAAACTCGTTCTTCCATGCAGGATAGGCGATCTCGTCGAGACGCTCTTTCAGATAGAGCGCATTCTTCAAAATCAGCTCCGCCTGGCGCCTGTACCCTTCCACTCCTGTCTTGTGGATTTGCCACCAGAACTTCAGCGGAGCCAGCGCCGAACGCGAGCAGGTGATGGTAGGTACCGAAGCGTTCAGGTATGAGACGCGAAAGGGATTTTGCGTGGCAATGACTTCATTTGTCGTGAGAAAGAGGCCCAACGGTTCATCGAAACCGAAAAATTTGTGCCCGCTGACCGCGATAGAATCAAAATGCCGCTCACAGTGGCTGACCAGATCGGCATGCTCGGTAAACGGCAGGTACCCGCCAAAAAGAGCGGCATCAACATGACGGTAGACGGCGACAGGCCGTTTTCTGGCCAACACCTCTTCAATAGCATCCTGATTGTCGATACCTCCCTTAAAGGTGGTGCCGACAGCAATCACGATCAGGGCCGGACGGCCTGGGTCGAGTGCCTGCTCAAACGCTTGCACCTCCATCTCACCCCTGATGTTAGCCGGTATCTGTCGCATCTCCAGACCCTGAAGGTCGCAGAGCCGCATGATCGAGTAATGAGCCTCCTCCGAAACGTACAGAATCGGCTTGAGTTTACTTCGAGCGCTCAGAACGTGGACGCCGAAGTAAATGCCGTGGTTATTGCCATCGGTGCCGCCATTAGTGACGATACCCCAGGCTTCATCCGGTGCAAACCCGTACAGCGGCGAAAAGAAATCAATCACTTCGTTTTCGAATTCATGGGTGTTCAGAGCAAACAGGCTTGGCTTGCGAGGATCACCCACATTGTTCATGGCCACATCTGCCAAACCTGAAACAGCATACCAGTGATAGAAATCAGCCAGTTTGATGTTTTGGTTGCAAGGAAACCCGACAGCCGTCTTTTTCTCATGCACCATTTTCTCGGCGAATGCGTTAAGACGATTGATATCAATGCTATGGTTATTGTTCATAATGCTGTAGCGGCTGATTGAATAGTGACCATTGTTTATAGTTACTAAACCGACCGGCCAGATCAAAGAATGTGCAAGTAAAAATAGTTCTTTTTGTAAGCACAGGTTTTCATGGACAGATTGTTATTCCTGGCTGAAGCGAAACAGCAAAAAGCGGGAGGTCAGGAGATTGATCGTCATGCCGGCCAGACTCCCCGCTGCCACACCAAAAACCGGATAGAGAGCAATCATCGAATATCTGGCAACCATGAATGCGTAAACGCCGTAATTAATGCTTCCGCCTATCATCATCAGGGCAAGGTACATACTGAACTCTTTACCTTTCGAATGGCCGGAGTGTCGGTTGCGGAAGGTGATGGCGCGGTTAAACAGCCATGTCGAAAAAGCAGCACACAGGAATGAAACAAGGCGGGCCGCATAGAGGCCCATGATATCTTTCAAAAGATAGAGCACCGTGGAATCGACAATAAAACCAGCGACACCGGAAAGCGCATACCAAAAGAATTGAGTTGGAAATTTCACCACTGCGCCGTTATCGTATCGTTAAAAAATCACAATGCCTGAAAATCCGGTTGCCATCCGTCTGCAACTGTCTACAGTTTAATCTCTCAATGCGTATCTCTTGTGAAGAGGAATCGCCAGATAGGCAAGACACTTCATTTCATGACGACCCCGGGTAACATTATCCAGAATAAGGCCGCAAAACAATGAAAGCAGGGCACAGATCATGATCGCCGTCGAAAGAATAACCGTAGGAAAACGGGGAACAAGCCCGGTTCCAAAGAACTCTACAATAACGGGTATGGTGATCAGCACTGAAAACATAGCCATCAAGGCCGCACAGATACTGTAGAATGAAAACGGGCGTTCAGAGACGTAAAGTCGAAAGATGGTTTTAAGGATGCGCAACCCGTCACGATAGGTGGATAATTTGCTTTCTGATCCTTCAGCTCTGGCACCGTAAGGGGTCATCACTTCACCGTAAGGCATCCGAAGTTCCAACGCATGCACGGTCAGTTCAGTCTCAATTTCAAAACCCTTGGAAAGAGCTGGAAAGGATTTGGCGTACCGTTTGGAAAACACCCGGTACCCGGAGAGCATATCGGTAAAACCGCCACCAAATATTTGCAGGACACTTTGCGTCAACATGCGGTTTCCCAATTGGTGACCGCGCCGGTATGCAGAGCCGGCAACATCCTGAGGGGTTACCCGACAGCCAACAACCATATCGAGGCCCTCATCAATCAATTTGTCCACCATCATGACCACAGACGGGGCATCATAGGTACCATCTCCATCAACCATGACAAAAATATCAGCGTTAACATCGGCAAACATTCGTCGCACCACATTGCCTTTTCCGCGCGACGTAACCGTTACGACATGCGCGTTTTCTGCCCGTGCAACAACCGGTGTCCTGTCGCTTGAATTGTTGTCAAAGATGAAAATCTCAATACAGGGCATCGCCTCGCGAAAGCCCCGAATCACTTGAGCGATTGCAATCTCCTCGTTATAACAGGGGACAATAAGTGCAACTCTCAGATCACGATAAGACATAAGTGCATTCCTCTTTACCTGAAAAAAAACTCTTTTCGGCATCCTCAAGACATCTGAAGATAAACCATGATCCTCTCTTTGAACCGGCCTATCGAAAGACTCATCTCATGAATCTCTTGTTCACCTGTTCAAACAGGGCTGTATCGGAAACGGAATCCCGGCATATGAGCCGCGGGCGGTATTTCATGATTGTTGCTTCATCCTCCCCCATGCCATAGTAGAGGTCAGCAGAACCGTCAACTCCCTCTCGATTAACCGGCAACAGTGACGCTTCGATGCCCATGGTGCGTCGATAGAAGTTTACGCCGGGTTCAAAATTCCAGTTTACGCGCATGCGTAGCGGCAGAGAGGGCTTTTCCCGATCAATCTTCATTTTTACAGCAAGCAAGATGTCACGAGTGCCGGCATCTGCTTGCCAGTCATAGACATACTTGAGGTTAGCCGACCGCAATCCATTCAAGCCGAGAGCGGCAGGCACAAGCACGCCAACCAAAAGCCCGACCGTACTGATCCAGCGTGATGTTCCAGGCGGCAGATGGCCGAGTACCAACGCCGTAAGCAGGAAGAGCGGAATCAGGAAGATACCCCGTCGCCCCTGCAGGAAGGCTACGTTGAAAAGCAAATGCTGAGCAAAACTCTCCAGAACAATGATGCCGATCAGGAACGCCATCACCATAAGCGCTGTAAATCGCCGCTCATCCGAACGATGCAAGACCCATAGCCCAGGGGGAAGGCAGAGCAGCGTTACGGCGAGCCAGACTTCCAGAATCCATCGGTTATCGGCAAGCAAGGGACTGTCGTAAATGGTGCCCTCAATAAGGCTGCCGACCGTATCAGGCCAGAATCCCGTGGAACCGCCCATCTCGAAAAGTTTGCTGTGATGGATAATGCCCAGCGGAATAATCAGGTAGGCAAAAAGCAGAAGCATAGGCAGGAGAATTTTCAGCAGAACTGCCCATGGCGATTCACAGGGCATCAGGTCGAGACCTGGTGATGTCCCGGCATAAGCCAGTGAGATGGTGATGATGCAGAGAGCAGCTGCCAAAACGAGCAGAAAGGAGAAATTTGACAAGACGGCCAGCGTGAAGAACAGGACGCTCAATTTCAGGGGGACCGACAGAATCTTTCCGGGTGTCTCGGCATAAGCGGCGAGCAACGCATTGAGACCAATCATGGTGAAACCCAATCCCAGGCCATAGCCACGCGCAAGCCCCAGAAAGTCTAGTACATAGGGATTCGTTCCTACAGCAAGTATGCCCAGCACCTGACGCCAGCCGGGAATCATGCGCTTGAGACAGAGATTCAGGCCAATCAGATAGAGCAAACAACCAAGTATGCTCGGAAGCCGAAGCGTCAGTTCCGACACTCCAAAGAGCTTTACCGATATTTTGCAGAGCAACGTATAGAGCACATGGTTGTTATCCGGAAGCCCGGTTGTCCTGAACAGGACGATATCGCGCCAGCCGCCAGTAACATGCCAGGCGTAGGTCAGTGCTTCATCATGGGTGATGGCAATCGTGGCTGCACGCATAGCCACATAGGCAAAAATAATCAGGGAAATTCCTGCTGCAATTAAAGTCGGACCGGAAAGGCGGCGATTCAGGAGGCCGATGCACTCCCCTGCTTTTTCGGAACGCAACGTCACGGACGCTCCATTTTGCCCTGCCCTGTCGTCTCACTTTTCCGCATTGACCCAAGAAACATCTGATGGAGACGGTCCAGTAATTGAGGGTTGATTTGCTTCAGGCCTGGAAAGAGACTGAGGCCATCGACTCCGATCGAAAGCTCTCCAGAAACAATTGCCAGAGATTCCGCTGAAATTGGAGTGCCATTCGGGGAGTCGTTCACTCTGAGCATCATCGGCCTCATGCCTGCACCAACGCGCATGGCAAAAAGCGTAAGCCTCAATTTCTCAACATCAAGAGTATTGCCCTTCAGGGATACGGTGATGTCAGGCACAAGAAAATCGAAGTTCCGGGCAAACATCGCAAAGTTTTGGCCTGATGTTTCTGCCGTTCGATAGTTGATGGCCGAATTGCTTGATATGGTCGCTGA
Source organism: uncultured Chlorobiaceae bacterium (assembly GCA_903820085.1). Lineage (GTDB taxonomy): Bacteria > Bacteroidota > Chlorobiia > Chlorobiales > Chlorobiaceae > Chlorobium. The sequence continues at coordinate 86,959 of CAIJGA010000021.1, read as the reverse complement.
AAATGCAACAGAACCTTTTCCTTCCCTGCGCACCGTTTCGCCTATTTTTCCGGCAAAACTGGAAATAACCTGCGAGCGCCAGTTGCACCACTCGGTGTAATAGCGGTTCATCAGCATGCTCAAGGTCGGCGTATGATCGAGATGATTGTATTTTGCGAAAGCCTCGAGCATCTGCGGCGAATAATCGTACTCGGAACTCGGATAGGAAAGGTTGTCCAGACAGATTCCGTCAGGATGATAGGTGCGGATGAGATCTTTCACCGATTTGGCGATAGAGGAGGAGACCTCCGGGTTTCCCGGTGACATCCAGAGTGCGGAGCGATCGTTGTTCTTTTCAGTCATCGCCCACTCAGGATGTTGCGTGAGAGCTGTGTGGCTGGCCAGAGGCGAAAGCCATAAGTGTACTTTCACCCCCTTTGACTGCAGGATGGCAACCATCTTGCCGAACAGCTCCCTGCTATCATGCAAACCATCAGAGCAGCTGGCCATCGGCTCTGGAACCTTAACAAAAATATCGGTAGCACCTGCTCCCAGGAGGCCGGAAGCGATGGATTCGGGATCGCCAACTCCATCGCTGAAATCTGCCCAGACAGCAAAATGCCGTGGACGGGGCTTCTGCAATCCTGCACAATAGCTGTCGATGGAAAAGAATTCGCCGTGCTTCTTTTTGACATAGGCGATAAAGCGCTTCAAATCATCCGGATATTCAACGGAAACTGAAGGGTGAATAAGAACAACGAGCGGTTGGCCCGAAGAGGCCTTTTCCTGATAAAATTTTCTGAGTGTAGCCTCATACGAACTCTTCGAGAAATGGAAGACCTTGAGCATGTCATAATCCGATGCAATAAGCATGCCATTCTCCCTTCCGGAGACCGGGAGCTCATAGATCAAGGCCTGATCTGACCATTGCTCCTTGTCCGAACTGTCGCCCTGAAAGCCCAATGCCTTCAAGGTCTGCAAGGTTCGTTCATCGTATTCCAGATATGGAGAGCGATACCATGCTACAGGCTTGCCGGTGATGGATTCAAGGATTTTTTTTGAAGCCGTCAGATCAGCCAGCACCGCATTGGAATCAAGGGATTTGAAATGGGGATGACGGTATGAGTGCGAGCCGACGGTATTGGCGCCCTTCGAGAGTGCGGCTACCAGTTCCTTGTGGTTTTCAGCAAATTCCCCGGTAACGAAGTAGGTTGCCGGAACATCAGGGCTCAGTTTCTTGAGGGCATCTTCGTCGGTAGGGGCCTCAACATCGAATGTCAGGAGAACTGGAGAGGCAAAGAGTGCTGTTGACTGCAACAGGCCAAGCCATAATACAAGTACAGCCGCGAAGGGACAAATGCGCCTCATAATCGTATCGATAATATAAAATTGCCTGGCAAGAGCATAGCCACAAACGTGGCGCATGGCTATGCTTGAAATGTATAATATATGAACGCGCCGTTAATCCAGCAATTGCAGGCTTTTCCTGCCAGTGGAAAAAGCGAGTTCTTCAATGACGAGCTCTTTCTTTGATACGAGCTGCATGACATCCTCAACACTCTCTTTCAGACCAATAAAAATGATGATGGCATAGAGAAGAATGGCTGCGTTCATGAGTGAAAAACAGCCGAGGAAAAGATGGGCTTTGAGAATACTATAAACACCACCCAAAAGAAACTGTACCAGCAAGACATAGGAAAAAATGATATACGATGAGCCGGCAGCAGTTCGGCCTTCAACTTTCGGTGTCCGTGCAAAGGGGATGTGATTGCCGGTAAAAGCCTGTTCGACCGATTTGAAAACTCCACCCAGATTGACAGGGATCAACAGCAAATTGAGGGCATAGACCCTGAAAACATCGGAAATCCTGTAACCATTCTGCTTGAGATCACGAGCATAAAGGATGTAATAGGTCAATGAGGTCAACGGCAGCCAGATGGTATTGAACTCTTCCCCAAACGGCAACAGCATCAGCATGAGCAACCCGATGTTGACGGCCGCGATAGAAACAAGATAATGAAATCGAAAAAATCCTTCTGAAATTGCCGATAAGGAGAAGTTCCTGAAAAAATACCGTACCAGTTTGGGCAAAATAAGCAGGCCGCCGTTAGCCCAGCGTCTGCGCTGAATGATAAGGGAGCCGAAATCGGGAGGAGTGGCACTGTATGCAAGCCTTTCGGGATGATTGTAAAGTTTCCACTTCTTTTCGGCTATATCAATGCTCGACTCCGTATCCTCAATGACGGTATGATCCTGAATGAATTTCGAGACCTCGTAACCGCGCTCCTGGGTCACTATTTTTATCTCCTGAAGAGCTGCTGCACGGATAACGGCATTGGCTCCAACCCAATAGGTTGCGTTGAAAAAAGTGAAACCCTGATGAATCAAATACTGGATATCAGTCGTTGCTCCGGCGATTCTTTCAAGGAGACTGTCAGCCCCTGGAATAGCACTGTAAGGAGTCTGAGCGATGCCGACGCGACTGTTTTCCGGATTTTCCATCATACTGATCAACCGGTACGCATATTCCGGAACCACAAGACTGTCTGCATCCAGAGTGATATAATACTCCGTATCAGGTACTGAGAGCATAGCATCTTTTTCCTCGCATCTGGAAAGTATCATACCGCCCTGCACCCGTTCCTCCCTGTAAAACCCGCCAACAAGAGCGATATAACTGTTCAGGTTCATTGCCTTGTTCGCGGCATGGGAAAAATTCAAATATTTTTTTCGTTCGAAAGAATCAAACTCAACGTCGAACAATATTACCAGAAAACGGTATTCCCTTCTGATAGCCTCCAGGGTTAAAACGGTAAGGCAGCTGCTCTTCTCGCTTAAAATGGACTGCAAGCGCTCATAAATCAACGACAAAAACAGACGGTCGACATGATTGTGTACATCGTAAGAGTTAATCAAACCGGAAAAATGGCTTTCCAATTCAGCCCACAATTTCTTCAGTCGTTCAGTCTCTGCACCGATATCAAGCGAAACGCCATCTTGACGGCCTAAAAACTCATCCTCTGCCTGAACAAATTTCTGCTTGTGGGATCTGAAGTACTCTGTCAGCGTTACCGGTAAACTGCGTGCCTTGCTTAACTGCCGGTAGTCGTGACCGGAAGTGCTTGAGACGGGGGGATTGTCAATCAGCAGAACAACACGTCGCCTGGGATAAATCTGAAATGCTGCAGACAACAGTGTCTGCATGATGACGCGCTGTTCCTCCTTGTATGACGGCACCAAAACCGTGAGTCTGGGGGCATCATTATTGAAAACCAGTTCCTGCTCTCTATCCGAATGATTGCGGGTTTTTGAGACCCTCTTGAAATAACCTATTCTCGTAAAATGATAAAGCACACCACCGTAAACAAGAAATGAGGTCAAGACCAAAAACAACATGTGCATGAATATTGCATACCACGCCCGCTCTTCAACCAGGTTGGGCAACGAATAAAACTGTTCATGAATCATTGAACCATAGGCAAGCAAGGTAAAAATCAAAAAGCCGGAAGTGAGACCGACTTCAAATTTACTACTCTTTTTTGAAACTGAACAAGAATCAACCTGCGACCTGAGACTGAATATCACTACTAATAAATGGTAACTAAAATTTGTCAATCATGTATGCCGGAGTCTGCTTGAGCCTTTGAAATGATTCACTGCGCCAATTCATGACTGGTCATAACTGCAGGTAACCTCGAGACCTCCAACTTGAGTTAATACAACAGATAGTACGACCTGCAAAAAGATTTTCTTTCAATAAAATTTATCCTGAAGCCCCCGAAAAAGAAACACGTTCCGTTTACGCCACCCGGCCCGCCATACGATTACTTATAATCTATTCCAAAACAATTACTTAATCAATTAACTGTTTTCAATAATCGCGATTTTCCCTGTAAAAAAAATATCTCCGGTCCACCGTCACTGCAAGATTCTTGCCGGAATTTTCATTGCAACGGCACCCTCCCGTCAAGTTCCGGCCTCCACAGAGCTGGCCAAGCAACCTCGAAAAGTTATTCAGGAAAATGGTATGAATTGCAATTCAGATAAAAATCGGATTACCTTGAGCACGACCCCTTCACATCATTACCTTTAAGCCCGAATACTTGATTATCTTCCAGAAATAGCCCTATGACCAGAAAACTGCTGATTGTTAAAAACATTACCCACGAAAAGGCCGGGCTTCTTGAAACTCTGCTCTGCGAGCACGGTATTGCCTCGCACAGTGAAGATCTTTCAGCGGGAGGAACGTTTCCCGATCCTCGGGGCTACAGCGCTCTTGTTGTACTCGGCGGGCCCCAGAGCGCCAACGATGAAACCCCTGCCATGCTTCTCCAAATCCGCCGTATCGAGCAGGCACTGCATGAGGAGATCCCGTACCTCGGCATCTGCCTTGGGATGCAGTGCCTTGTCAAGGCGGGTGGCGGAAAGGTGATGCGTGCCCCGGTGAAAGAGTGCGGATTTGTTGACCCGGTAGGAAATCCATACCGTATCGACCTTACCCCGGCAGGCCGAAAAGATGCTCTTTTCAGTGGACTTGGCAAGAGCTTTCCGGTCTTTCAGCTTCACGGCGAAACGGTGGCACTTGCAGCCACGGAAATGGAGCTGCTTGCAACAGGCCGGCACTGCCCGATACAGGCGGTCAGGGTTGGAAAAAACGGCTACGGGCTCCAATGCCATTTTGAACTGACCGATGCAATGTTTGCGGAGTGGTTCGAAAGTGATACCGACCTGATGGGGATGAATAGAGACGACCTCATGAAGCAGTTTGAAAACATCCGTGAGGAGTACCATTCAACCGGCCTGAAGCTCCTCTACAATTTCCTGAAGATTTCCGGCCTTGTCTGAGCCGCAACGCTTCATGATCGATCCGCGGCGCATCCGCCTCCTGAACGAGAACCATGACGGCCAGGGAGCGGTGATCTACTGGATGTCGCGCGACCAGAGGGTCCGCCATAACTGGGCGCTGCTCTTTGCCCGCAGAAAAGCTGAACTCATGCAAGAGCCGCTTGTGGTGCTCTTTACGCTCGCGCCCTCTTTTCTCCACGCTCCGCTCCGCCATTACGGTTTCATGCTCAAAGGGCTTCAGGAAGTTGAAGCCGATCTCAAGGCGCTCAACATTCCCTTCGTGCTCCTGCAGGGTGAACCGGAAAGAGAACTCCCCCGCTTTGCAGAACAGATGAGGGCCGGATTGTTGGTCACCGATTTTTCGCCGCTGAACATTTCCGGAAAATGGAAAAAGGAGGTTGCCCAACAGCTCACGATTCCGCTCTATGAAGTCGATACCCACAACATCGTCCCCTGCTGGATCGCTTCCGGCAAACAGGAATATTCCGCAAGAACGATCCGTCCAAAAATCAACGCCCTGCTCGGAGAGTTTCTGACCGACTTTCCCGATCTTGAGCCGCTTGCGTCACCCTCTCAACAGCAGCCTGTCGATTGGAACAATGTTTACCGGAAGCTGAAAGCCGACCCGGATGTGCCCTCAGTGGAGTGGCTGAAACCGGGAGAACAGGCGGCGCAAGCTTGCCTTGACAGCTTTCTGCAAAACAGGCTTGCATCTTATGCGGAACAGCGCAATGATCCCAATGCAGGGGCAACCTCCTTTCTCTCCCCCTACTTGCATTTCGGCCATATCAGTGCCCAGTTCATCGCCATCAGGGCCAGCAAAAGCAACGCACCGGAAGCCGACAAAAAAGCCTTTCTTGAAGAGCTGATTGTACGGCGGGAACTGGCAGAAAACTATTGCTGCTATAATGACCGCTATGACTCCCTCGAAGGCATCCCGGCATGGGCCCGAGAGAGCCTGAAGCAGCACGGTGACGACAGGCGGGAATATCTCTATAGTGCCGAAACATTTGCAGCCGCCAAAACGCACGAAAGGCTCTGGAATGCCGCGCAGCGTGAACTGATCACAACCGGGGTCATCCACGGCTACATGCGGATGTACTGGGCAAAAAAAATTCTGGAATGGAGCGAAACTCCCCGGCAGGCATTTGAGACCGCCATCTTCCTGAATGACCGCTTCGCCCTTGACGGAAGGGAGCCGAATGGCTACGCAGGCATTGCATGGTCAATCGGGGGGCTCCATGACCGTCCCTGGTTTGACCGAGAGGTTTACGGAAAAATCCGCTACATGAACGCTTCAGGGTGCGCAAGAAAGTTCGATGTCAACCGATACATCGCACGATTTGAGTCTCAGGAGGGAAGAAAAAAAACAGAGCAACAGACCCTCTTCCCCTGAAAGCACAAAAGCACCATCAGGGGAAGAGCCTCTGCTCCTACTCTTCTATAACAAGATCAATCGTGCGGCGTTGCAGATCCACACTGTTCACCTTGACCTTGACCCGCTGGCCAATCTGCAACCGCTTCTTGCGGCGCTTTCCGACCAGGGAGTAGGTTGTTTCGTCATACTCGTAATAGTCGTCGGTGAGATTGCGCATGTGCACCATCCCCTCAATGGCAAAATCAACCATTCTCACATAGATGCCGTAATCGGTCGCGCCTGAAATAACACCGGGATAAGTCTTGCCGACATGGCTTGCCATATACTCGACCTGCTTGAGCTTGATCGACTCCCGCTCGGCCTCCACAGCGCTTTTTTCACGCTCGTTGGATATCTGGCAGACCGTCTGCATCTTGTCGGTCAGTTCAGCCAGACGTGTAGCGGAAATCTTCCGGCGTTTCTTCCGGAGGTTCTCATACTCAAAAAGCATACGATGAACAATCAGGTCAGGATAGCGCCTGATGGGCGAGGTGAAGTGGGTGTAATGCTCAAAGCCGAGACCGTAATGGCCAACATTGTCGCCCGTATAGACCGCCTTCGACATGCAGCGCAACACCAGTTCGCTGACCAGAAATTCAATATTGGATCCCTTAACCTGCTGCAAGAGCTGACGAAGCGCTGACGCCGAAACAATCGGACCCTCTTTGCCCCGGTTCAGCTTGAGGTCAAAGCCGAGCCTCTTGACAAAATTAGAAAGAATGAGCACCTTCTCCTGCTGGGGAGCGCCATGCACCCTGTAGATAACCGGATGGGGATCCTTCTTGTTCTCCTTGAAGGTACTGGTCAGATATTTTGCCACCTTGCGATTGGCCAGCAGCATGAACTCCTCAATGAGACGATGGCTGCCGAGACGCTCCTTCTTCATAACCTCAAGCGGCTCCCCCTTGCTGCCAAGCTTGAAGCGAACCTCTTCGGTTTCAAAATCGAGCCCGCCGTGCTTGAAGCGCTTGTTGCGCAAAAGAACACTGAGGCGGTCAAGCGCCTGCAACTCATCAACAAAATCACCCTTGCCCCGCTTCAGAATCTCTTCGACATCTTCGTAGGCAAAACGGCGTTTGGAGTGGATAATGGTTTTATGGAACTCATGCTTGCCAACTTCACCCCCGTCCGTGATGGTCAAAAATACCGAAAATGCCATCCGGTCAACACCGGGGTTGAGACTGCAAATCTGTTCGGAAAGCCGCGCGGGCAGCATCGGAATAACCCGGTCAACCAAATAGACCGAAGTGGCCCTTTTGAGTGCCTCGCGGTCGAGGGGAGAATTTTCTGGCACATAGTGCGATACATCGGCAATATGAACGCCTATTTTATAATTGCCGTCCTCAAGCATCTCAATCGACAGGGCATCATCAAAATCCTTGGCATCGACAGGGTCAATGGTAAAGACCACCTTGTCGCGAATATCGAGCCGGTCTTTAAGATCCTCATCAGTAACGCCCTCACGAATGGAGGCGGCAAAATCAAGCAATTGCTTGTCGAAGGTTTCGTCAATCCCGCGACTCCGGGCAATGGCGCTCACTTCAACCGCCGAGTCACCGGCCTGGCCGAGTATCTCAAGCACTTTGGCCTGGATCTGCCCCTCCTTGCTGAAATCAAGCTCCCCGACAAGCACCTTCTGGCCATCAACCGCCTTGCGGGCATTTCTGATCGGCACAATAATTTCAGGCAGAATCTTCCGGTCGTCAGCCTTAAGCACAAACTTGCGGTTAGCCTTGGTCAGCGTACCGACAATGGTGGTAATGCGACGTGAAAGAACCTTCTGCACCGCGCCTTCACAGCGCTGATGGGGGGTTGACTTGGAAGAATAGGTATCCGGCACCTTCGAAACAAGCACCTCGACTTCGTCGCCATGAATGGAGAAACCCATATCGCCGGCCTTGATGAAAATATCATCATCGAACCCTTCAACATCAACAAAGCCGTAGCCATTGGGATGCGTGGTGATATGGCCGGTATAGCTCTGCTGGGTGTACTGCTTCTTGCCGGGAATGGGGAAAGGCTTGGCAAGCTCTAGATGATCTTCATAGGTTGTCGCATCGGTACCCGACATACCGTAGCAGCGGTTCGAATCCTTGTCAAGGGTACCCTCTTCCTGCAGTTTATGCAGCACATACCAGAAACCGGGAAGCTGTTTTGATTCGGTATACCCAAGAGCTTTGGCCAGCTCTACCGACTTGAATCGCTCGCCGTCATGATCAGCAAAAAAGGTAACAATTTCAGCCGCAAGAGAACTCTCTCCCCGCCTGAAAAGAAACTCGTTGATAAGAATATGATCATTCGGCTTCACCCGCTCCCCGGTAAACTGCACGGAGGGCCTGTGGCCTTTATTTCCGGGGGGTCTTGATTTTCGTTTAAAACGCTCTCTTGCCACTACATTCAATCGTTTATGTTAGCATTCCATTTCCGGTAACCTGCACCATGGCACCATACCGGATCTCTTCAAGCAAAACCTTTTGATGCTTCCGAAAGTTAATAACATCAGAATACTTCAGCAAAAAATCAGCAATACGGACAATGAACACGCTTGAAACTCATGATACTGCGAATGCCAAGAGAAATAACCGGTGCGTTGAGGATAAAAAAGTAACGGCAAAAAGGTTAATTTCCTGTTTCAGGGGAGTTCTGTCAATTGATAAGGTCTTGAATGAAACTTTAGAATTTTAATCTAATGAAAAGTAGCCACAAAACACCTTGGACAGCGGCAATTTTCATTGTTTTAGCTGTATTAGCCCATTTTATAACAGCAAAAGAGCTCTCGGCCAGACAGCTCCCTTGTAAAACCGTCACGATTGCCGATAAGCAATGGATGGCTGAAAACCTCAATACCGCCAATTACCGAAACGGCGACCCGATTCCGCAGGTTGATGACCCCGTAGCGTGGAGTCTGCTCACAACAGTCGCCTGGTGTTATTACAAAAACAAAAGCAGCAACAGTAGCGGATTTACCGCCATTCCTTCCGGCTTCCGCAGCAGCAGCGGCAGCTATGCACTGCTCGGTTCCAACAGCAGCTTCTGGACCTCAACGGAAAACAACGCCTGGTCGGCCTGGTACCGCGAGATTTTCAACAGCTATTCAGCCGTCTACCGCATATCAACCAGCAAAACGCAGGGCTTTGCTGTGAGGTGCGTTAACGACTGAGTGATCGGAAAACTTATTCTATAAAAAGCCGAAAAAGCAACCTATGAATTATACGATTGAAAAAGCTTCTCCTGATGATTATGCAGCAATCCTGCACGTGATGGAACTATGGAACATGCATCATGTGCCTTCGGCAGAAATGGACGTGCTTGATCTTTCCTGTTTTTTTGTCGCACGGCTTTCCGGTCATGTTGCAGGAGCGGCCGGGTATAAATTGTTATCGCCAGGCAAAGGAAAAACAACGCTACTCGGCATCCGTCCGGAATTTTCCGGGATGGGAATCGGAAAAGCTTTGCAGAATGCGAGACTTGATGCGATGTACGAAGCAGGAGTCAGAACTGTCCTGACCAATGCGGATAGACCTGAAACCATAATCTGGTACAAAAAGTATTACGGTTACCGCCAGATTGGAGTACTGAAAAAAATATGTGATTTCAGCCTCTCAGACGTTGATCACTGGAGTACTCTTGAGATGGATCTTGAAGCCTACGTTCTTAAACGCCCAGCCCATGAGGCGTATCGAAAAGCCTATATTGAACAAAATGAACCCCATCCGCTTTCGCCCTATCCACCTCTGATCATCAATGCCTGCCTGACAGGAATGGTACCGACAAAATTCAGTAATCCTCATGTACCTATACATGCTGATGAAATAATTGAAGATGCTATCCGGGTCTTTGATGCTGGAGCAAGGGTGGTTCATCTGCATGCAAGAGACAAACAGGGAGTCCCGACCTCGAATGCGAAAGAGTACGAAAAAATTATTTCCTGCATAAGAAAAGAGAGACCTGGAATGGTCTGTTGTGTCACCACTTCGGGCAGAAACGGTCAGGCATTTGAGCAACGTGCCGAAGTGCTTTATTTAACTGGGTTGGCTAAACCGGACATGGCAAGCCTTACACTTGGTTCACTGAATTTTTATACTGGCCCGAGTATAAACGCTATTGAAGTCGTCGAACATCTTGCGCTGACTATGAAAGAGAGAAATATCAAGCCGGAGATAGAGGTATTTGATTGCGGAATGATCAATCTGGCCAAATATCTTGAACGCAATAACCTTATTTCAGGAAAAAAATATTTTAATCTTCTTCTTGGCAATATCAATACAGCTCCAGCAACTATTGCAAACCTTGCGGTAATGGTAGAATCGCTTCCGGAAAACTCTCTCTGGGCGGGTGCTGGTCTCGGGCAGTTTCAGCTTCCGATGAATGTTGCAGCGATTGTTGCTGGCGGCCATGTGCGTACAGGGATAGAGGATTCCCTCTATTTCGATTATTGCAAGGAACTTCCTGCCACCAATGAACGTCTGGTCAAAAGAGTTGTCCGTATCGCTGATGAGATGCAACGTCCTCTTGCAACGACAGAGGAAACGAGGACGATGATAGGATTAACGGAATAACCTGGCAAAAAGAGGCCTGAACTAACTCCAACGGCTATGCAGGTTGTTCAATGCTATAGTTCCCTTCTGCCGCAATCATCGCTTCGGCAATAGTTACAACAAGACGACGTTGTTCAACAGGCTCTCTCAAGAACTCTGCAGAAGAGGAGTCTGGAAGTCCATGAACTTCCAGACCGGAACCGGCAGCCAAAATCACCTTTCCGTCACAAGAGCGTGAAAGAACATCAAAAAGAGTTCGCAGTTGAACCGCTTCGGATATTTCGCCCAGCAAGGGCTGTCTTAGAAGATGTGACCCTGCAACTACCAGAAGATCAAATCGCTCAAACGGAAGACCGGTTCGCAACACACTTGCATCGTTGATACAAAAGACCATAGCATCAACGCCTTTTTCGCCCATAAGCATTCGACCTCCGGTATACAGGTCAAGTCCCCCGGCAGTAAGACTCGCAGTACCAATCGAAACACCTTCATGATCTCCTCTCCCTGTGACGAGGCCGACTAAACTCAATCGGTCGGCAATTGCAGCAGCCAGATTCCATTCCGGAGGTGCTCCGATGATTACTGCAACAGGAATACGGCCACTGCCCTGAACCAGCCAGCGAAGAAGTTGCAGATAAAGATGTATTGATGTTATTCCTCCCAGGCTCGGCTGTGCATTGACTTCGCAAACCACTGCTCCACTATCCCGCCAGGAATGGCGAATATCAGGTATCAAAAGATCAACGCCTGCAAAATCAAGCCTCAAAGCTGCTGCTGCACGAACAGCCAGAAGAGTGTTATCGGGATGAACCTGTTCAAATACAGCCACAGGCATTCCGCCACAAGCCACGTTGGCTCTACTGCGAAGGCGAACGAACTCACCTTCTCGAGGAACACTGTTCAAACCAATCCCTGCTTTTGAAAGAAGCGATTTTGCCTCATCATCAAGTATAATCCGCCTGAGTGGGGAGCGATGACCATCACCACGACGAGGATCAGCGTTGAGCCGATCAAGCAAATTCTTCACGCTGCTTATTCCATCACCGGTTAAACCACCAGGCACCCGCTCGACAGCCCAGATCAGCTCCCCCTGAAATACCGTTAAACGATAGTCACTCCCATCATGGTGCTTCTCCACCAAAATGTTCTGTGATTTCTTTTGTGCGTCGGCAAAAGCCTTGCGCACTTCTTCAGGCGTTGTCAAACCTGCGGCAACACCAACACCTCCATCCATATCTGCTGGTTTAACAACAACAGGAAAGCCCAGAACAAATGCAGCTTTTTCAGCACCGTTTACATCTGAAACCATAATGTGATCAGGCACCGGGATCCCGGCAGATCGCAACACTTTTGCCGCCAGCGTCTTAACCCGGGCTAAACGGGTTCCTATCTGGGACGTTTGATCTGTAAATGAACTATCAAGCCATCGCGATCGCGCCCCGTAACCGAACTGATAGACCTCACCAGCAATTTTATAACAAGGAATCCCGGCATCAAAGGCCGCACGTAAAAAACGGGGCATATTGGAAGCATGCGGAACTGTTTGTGCCATTTGCTTGAGGATGGCGGGGAATTTCTGTACGGAAGAATAAATATTCCTTCCGGCAGACAGCACGTCAAAAACGTTCATAAGCCAGAAAAATAGCTGACCTGTCGCAGGATGTGATGATGACCATGTTGGAATCGCAATCATTACAGAGCTGGTTTCCGGATAGATATCAATAATCTTTCCTGCCTCATAAACAGGAGCCCCAGCACTCTCCTGCAATCGGCCCATCCAAAAGAGCAGGGATTGGACTGCATGTACCTGCTCACTATAACCGGAAACAGGGAGAGGACTGACATTCTTGCCTGGCGGCTCCTTCAAAAGAACAGAGAGTTCCTGATCAACTCGATTCAGCCACTCCTGGCAATTTCGGGCATTTATAACTAACAGAACAACCATTGAGGGTTGCCGCAATCCATGGAGAAATCCATTAATAATCACGGGATGTCCGACAACCTTGAATACGAGAGTAGTTGCAATACTCTCTAAGTCATTTTTCACGATTTGCAATCAACTGGTTTAAAACAAAAAATCGGACACCGCTCCGCCAATTCATAATGGCCCTGCCTGATATCGAAAACATCCACGAACGGAGACGCCAACTTTCTCAACTCTGACATCGTCGGAAACGTATACCGGGCAGCCATACCTTTATAGGCACCAATGGTATCAATTGCTGTACGCGACCACCCTGTACATTTTGCCAGTTGATCTCTATCAGGAAAAAGCATCTCAAAAGCAGCATAAATATCTGTAACAGCAACGCTCAACTCTTCATCAGGAGTAATTGCCATTGCCACCCGCCACTTCAGTGCATCAAAACTGCCGATCATGCCTGCATGTAACGCTGCAAACACGTTTTCAAGGGTTTCAGATCTCTCTGGTCGAATAAAACACCGTAATACAAGAAGACCTGTCCGCTTTAGTACACGTGCAGACTCCGCCAGCACAACCCGGCACGCATCTGCACTTGGTAGCACGGTAAAACAACCGTCACCAATGACCAGATCTACAGAGTTATCAGACAATGGCATATTTTGCCAAGATACCTGTTGAACGAAAGAACTATTGCGGGAATTCGGATACCAAACAGAGGCAATCATGTCGGCACTGTGATCAAAAGCCTGCACTCTGGTATTGCAAGGCCAAGAGAGATGAACAAGCTCAGGAGTAACCCCCAAAACAACAACATCAGTATGCTCCATGCTGTGTGATAATGCTGGAATCGATAGCATCATCATAATGCGTTGATCCTCTTCAGTAGGTCGAAGTGGAGAGCCGACCAGACTCCAGTTCATGGAATGATTTCTCCAGACACCATGAATGAGATTATTCTGCATAGACATTTTTCCTAAAAATCTCAACGAAATTATATGCAAATCATCACTCTCTATCACTTGGAAGATCCGGCATGTATTGCGAATTCAAGATTTATCAAGATTCCAGCGCGTTAATCTGTGCAGGAGAAAACGGACACTCTCCCCACTCAATATCTGTCGATAAGCGAAAGCTTCAGGCCATTTTTATCCCTGCAAGCTAATATGTTCCTGTGTTAAGGCTTTAGCCGGCCACCATGAAAAACTGTAAACCGTAGGATATTTCCTATATTATAAGATATGAATGAAAAACAAAATAACGCCAACGCCTGTAACTTACAAGTATTTTATTACTAAAATCCGCAAAAGAAATAATGAATTCAGAGTATATACATGAATTGACTCCCCAGGCCCTTAATGAGATTCCTTTTCATTCAGATGTTAAATGGATTGAGCGATTGGTTGCGAATAATCTTCCTTTTCATCTGGCCGTACACAAGATCACAGCGGCGGAGGAAATGCCTCTTGAATATGTGGAGACTCATGTACACGTTTCCCCTGAGTTAAACATTATTCTTGGTAACAATGACACGTTCCAGTTCAAAGTCAATCTTGGAAGTGAAGTCTATCATGTAAAATCTCCATCAACCATCTGGATTCCTGCAGGAATGAATCACTCCGTAATGGCCATAAGCGGCTCGGGGTATTATATTTGCCTTATTCTTAAGGAGGATAAAAACGTAACATATGAATCATTAACCAGAAAATCCTAAAATTTAAGCAGACATCTTGAGCGTCATGGAACCCTGTAACATGCATCATAGCCAGAACCGGCAACCACGAAAACCTGACCATCACAATAAAGTAAAAGTGCCTCAAAAAGAGTTCGCAGTTGAACCACACTGGACTGTTCGCTCTGCCCAGTTGGTATTAATGGTACCCTCCAAGTAAGAGAAGATCAAATCGCTCAAACAGAAGACCGGTGCGCAACACACTTAGATCGTTGAGATAAAAGACCACAGCATCAACGTTCTTTGCGCCCATAAGCATTCGACCTCCGGCAGTAAGAGTCGCCGTACCAATCGAAACACCTTCATGATCTCCTCTCCCTGTGACGAGGCCGACTACACTCAATCGGTCGGCAATTGCAGCAGCCAGATTCCATTCCGGAGGTGCTCCGATGATTACTGCAACAGGAATACGGCCACCGGCATTCCGCCCCAAGCCACGTTTGCTCTTCTGCGAAGGCGAACGAACTCACCTTCTCCAGAGGCTGTACTTGCTCACTATAACCGGAAACAGGGAGAGGACTGACATTTTTGCCTGGCTACTCCTTCAAAAGAACAGAGAGTTCCTGATCAACTCGATTCAGCCAATCCTGCCAAAGTAGTTAAAACACTAATAAAACAGTCATCCCCAAACTTTCAATTATCCGGTTACTATCCCCTCAAAACCACCTTCTCGTGCGGAAGTAAACCATCATGCCAGCAACAGTAAGCACCATGAATCCAATCAGTGCAAAAAATCCCCACTGCCACTGAAGGCCTGGTATATAGCGAAAATTCATCCCGTAGAGTCCGGTCAGGAAGGAGAGCGGCATGAAAATGGTAGCAATCGTGGTGAGCACCTTCATGATTTCGTTCATCCGGTTGTTGACAATAGCAAGCCAGGTATCATACATGCCAAGAACGATATCCCGATAGGTTTCGATGGTTTCATTGATAAGGATGACGTTGTCGTACACATCCCTGAAAAAAGGCCAGGTTGCTTCATCATCAATAACCTGGTAATGATCCCGGCTGATGCTGTTGATGATCTCCCGCATCGGCCTTACCGATTTCCTTAAAAGAATAAGCTCCTTTTTCAGAGTATAGATCGATTCAAAAGTCTCCCTGCCGGATGTGGTGAACAGCTCCTGGTCAAGCAGTTCGATACGGCCTTCAAGCTCTTCAAGAACGGTAAAATAACTGTCTACAATAGCATCAATGAGAACGTAGGCAAGGTAGTCTGCCCCCCGTTTTCTTATACCTGTCCCCGGGCTCTTGATCCGCTCCCTTACCGCATCAAACATGTCTCCCGGTTTTTCCTGGAAGGTGAGAACATAATTTTTTCCGATCACCATGCTCAACTGCTCATCGACAACGTCATTCGTTCCCTCTTCAATCTCAAGCGTTCTGAGCACAAGAAAGAGATAGCTCTCAAAATCCTCAAGTTTGGAGCGTTGCTCCGTATGAAGGATATCTTCGAGAGTCAGCGGATGAATACCAAACAGCTTGCCCGCCCCCTCAATAACCGACACATCATGCAGCCCGTCAATGTTGATCCAGAGAACCCGCTGCTGATCTTTCCATTCCTCACATTCGGCAAGGCTCTTCACCGGCATATGAAACTCTCGTTCTTCATCGTAACCAAAAACCGTTATGACACAATCTGCTGTTTTCAGTTCACCGATATGAAGCAATGTCCCTGCTGGCTGGCCTATAGTCTTTGTAAGGTTGCGCATAACCTTTTTCATGGGTCGGGACGGTGCATGAACCGCCCTTGCATGGTGCCGTAAACTCTTTTTGGATTTCATAAAACACATTTCTTGTTATGCCCATATCCGTTTTTCCTCTAAAAGGTACTAAACATCTCTTCGCTTTTCATTATTTTTACTCCAGCGAACTTTTCGATGTTTGACCGGCTCTCATGCACCTCTGTACTAAAACTGCCATTGCAACGGCAAACGCATAAACAGAAAAGGAATAACCATGAAAGTGATATCGATCATCAAATACCTCTTCACCTTCCTGGGTCTTGCGATGCTCGCAGGCACATACTACATCAATGAAGATACCCGTTCATACATAGCAGAAGCCACAAAAACAGAAGGCACGGTCGTTCATCTCATCCTATCCTATTCCAACAAGTCACAGACCTATCACCCTGTTGTTCGTTTTACTGAGCGTAACGGCAAATCAATTGAATTTGTCTCATCAACAGGCAGTAACCCGCCGGGTTACTCGGAAGGCGAAAAAATTGAGGTGCTCTATCTTCCGGCTGAACCCTATAAGGCAAGGCTCAACAGTTTCTTTTCGCTCTGGGGCGGTTCCGTCATTGTAGGGGCGTTGGGAGGCATATTTCTGCTGATTGGCGGTGGTTTTTTCCTTGCGCCCATGCTGAAAAGCCGCAAAAACGAATACCTCAGGGAACAGGGTTCCCCGATTGAGACCGAGTTCCAGTCTGTCGCACTCAATACAGCCGTATCAGTCAATGGCCGGAACCCGTTTCAGATTATAACACAGTGGAAGAATCCATCAACATCGCAAATACATATTTTCAAAAGCGACAACCTCTGGTACGACCCGACGGAACACATTCAAAACAGACGAATCCGGGTATTTATCGACCGAAACAATCCCAAAAAGTACTGCGTCGATCTTTCGTTTCTCCCCAAGCTTGCCGAATAAACGCCATCATGCATTATTGCGGCGATTTTCATAAATTGCTGAAAGATTGCGCATTAATGTGGGAATTTGCTGTACGTTCCCGAATACAATTCCTTGAACCTCTTTGTGCCATGAAGTCGCTTGCCGGTTTTATTGCTGGGATACCTAAAGCAGAGCTGCACCTGCATATTGAAGGAACGCTTGAACCTGAGCTGATGATTGCCATCGGAAAACGCAACGGGGTCTCGCTTCCCTATCCTGACGCCGAAGCAGCCCGAAAGGCATACAACTTCAGTGACCTCCAGTCATTCCTTGACATCTATTACCGGGCAACCGCTGTCTTGATCACCGAAGAGGATTTCTACGACCTCACCATCGCCTATGTGCGCAAGGCGGCATCGCAACATGTCCGGCACGCTGAGATTTTCTTCGATCCCCAGAGCCATACAGCTCGCGGCATTGCATTTGAAACCGTTGTCAGGGGAATTGAGCGGGCGCTTGTGGAAGCAAACAACACTCTCGACATTTCCACCAAGCTTATCATGTGCATCCTGCGCCATCTGAGCGAAGAGGAGGGCATGGAGATCCTTGAAAAAGCGATTCCCTGGAAACACTGGATAGCAGGTATCGGCCTTGACTCTTCAGAGCGCGGCAACCCGCCGGAAAAATTCATACACCTTTTTGAACGGGCGCATCAGGAAGGGTTTTTGACTGTAGCCCATGCCGGCGAGGAAGGAAGCGCAGCTTCTGTGAAGAGAGCACTTGATACGCTGCATATCAGCCGGATCGATCATGGCGTTCATTGCATGGAGGATGACGCACTGGTGGAGGAACTGGTCCGGAAACAGATTCCCCTCACCGTCTGCCCCCTCTCCAATGTCAGGCTCAAGGTATTCAAAAGCATGAAGGAACACAATCTGAAAACCATGCTTGAAAGAGGGCTCTGCGTTACCATTAACTCGGATGACCCGGCCTATTTCGGCGGCTATATCAACGAAAACTATATCGAGGCGACAATTGCTCTTGACCTTGACCATGATGCTATTGTTCGCCTTGCACAAAATTCCTTTGCAGCTTCTTCGCTCAGCACTATTCACAAAGAGCTTTACCTGAAGGAGATCGACCGGTACATGCAGCAAGAGAACAACTGAACCATCACTTTTGTCAGATGAGCAAAGAGCATACCGTCACCACCATAACCCCCCTTTTTTCGGCAGAAACAATCAAAAACCGTATTCAGGAGATCGGCAAGGAAATTTCAGATGATTATGCCGGAGCTACACCCGAGTGCCCCCTTCATCTTGTCGTGGTTCTGAAAGGAGCCTTTATCTTTGCGGCTGATCTGGTGCGCACCATAACGGTTCCCTGCACCGTTGATTTTATTCACGCCTCAAGTTACGGCTCAGAAAAAACCTCTTCAGGAAACGTCGTCATCCGCCACAACATGAACGTTGCAGGCCGCCATCTCCTACTGGTTGAGGATATTATCGACACCGGGCTTACCATGCAGCAGATCTTCGCCGCACTCACCGTATTGCAACCGGCATCACTGAAGATATGCTCGCTGCTCGATAAGCCGGAAGCGCGGAAACACCCGGTCGAAATTGCCTATACCGGCTTTAAGGTGCCCAATACGTTCATTGTCGGCTATGGTATTGACTATAACCAACACTACCGTGAACTCCCCTCTTTAGGGATACTCTGCTCCTGAAAGAAGCAAAACTATCCTCACCCACCGCCAATGCCTCAAAAAAAAGAGCGTGTAACTACACTTTTATGATAAAAGATCACGCAAAAGCACGAAAATGTCTAAAATTTTTATTACAATAATCAATATTATCCTTATTTATTTAGGATATAACAGTCAGGGACTTAAATAATTGGATGTCAGACAAACTCCACGACGTAATCGCTTGTTCACAGAAGAAAACGCCAGAATATGCATAGAGAGAGCAACAGATCTACTCGTTACGCCGTCAGGCCCTGGATTATCGATACAACGCTGCGGGACGGCGAACAGGCCCCCGGTGTTGTTTTCAGCAGTGCGGAAAAAATGGAAATTGCCTGTCTGCTTGCCGATATTGGAGTCAACGAGCTGGAAATCGGATACCCCGCCATCAGCAATGAAGAACGAAACACGATAAGAGATATCGTCGCACTGAAGCTTCCGGTACGCCTGACCAGTTGGGCGCGTGCAAAATGGCAGGATATTGAGGACGCATGCCTCTGCGGCACAGAGGCGGTTCATATCAGCTTTCCGGTTTCTGCATTGTATCTGGAGCTTATGGAACGGGATTATGATTGGGTACAGGAACAGTTGGAGGAGCTCATTCCAAGAGCAAAAAAATATTTCGACATGGTAAGCGTTGGAGCACAGGACGCTACAAGAGCTGAGCCGGAACTGCTGAAACGATTTGTACTCGATGCCGAAGCGTGTGGCGCAGACAGGGTAAGAATTGCCGATACCGTCGGTATCGCAACACCGTCAACAATAATCCAGCTTCTAAGCTTCCTGAAATCAGCAAGCAATACCCCTCTTGAATTTCATGCCCATAATGATCTCGGCATGGCCACAGCCAATGCATTTACCGCTTTGGATGCAGGATGCCAGGCAGTCAGCGTTTCGGTAACCGGACTTGGCGAGCGTGCGGGAAATGCCGCGCTCGAAGAACTGGCCATCGCCCTGAAGCTCTCCGAAACGTATGAAACCGGCATCGACACCAGAAAGCTCTCCGGCCTCTGCGCGGCGGTAAGCAAGGCATCGGGAAGAGCAATAGAAGATCAAAAACCGGTTGTAGGCCGATCGGCATTCCAGCATGAATCAGGCATTCATTGTTCAGCATTGCTGAAACATCCGCTCTCCTATCAGCCGTTTCTCCCCGATCAGATTGGCCGCGACAGGTACGAAATGGTTATCGGAAAACACTCGGGAAGCGCATCAATACAGCATTTTTTTTCAGAAAGGGGAATCGTCATCTCAAGAGAGGAAGCAAACCATCTCCTTGCAAGAGTAAGGACAGCAGCCACTGAAAAGAAACGCGCCTTGCGCCCGACGGAACTTGAACAGATTTACAAGAGCGCACTCTTAGTCAAACATTGATCATTATGCTCATAACCCAGAAACAGGATCATAGCAGTATCAGCCTGCTTGCTGAAGTAAGCAGGACCATAACCAACGAAAATGATATCAACAAGGTTCTGAGGCTTGTTCTTTTCATCATGTCGGAAAACATGAACATGCTGAGGGGAATGATTACGATTCTTAACCGCGACAGCGGCGAAATTGTTATCAACGAGTCATTCGGACTGACGGAACAAGAGAAGGAGAGAGGCCGTTACCAGATCGGTGAAGGAGTTATCGGCCATGTGGTAAAAACCGGTAAGGCAGTCATTGTTCCCTCTATTGAAAACGAGCCGCTTTTTCTCGACCGAACCCGGTCAAGGGCCAAAGCGAAAAAAGAGAGCCTCTGCTTTATCTGCATTCCAATCAAGGCCGGCATGGAAATAATCGGCACCCTGAGCGCAGACCGTCAGCTTGAAGCCAGTGCCGGAGACAAAAGCGCAAAGGCAGCAAAAGCTGGCGAGAAACGCACCGATATGCTCCAGCACTATGTAGACCAGCTCTCGATTATCGCCTCCATGATTTCACAGGCGGTGCGCATCAAGCAGCTTGCACACGAGGAGAGCGAAAAAAAGCCTCTGGAGGCCAAAATGACCGAAAAACTTGCAAGGCAGAACTCCCTTCCTGAAAAACACGACGAGGAGACTCTTTCAGAAGCTGAACGCCCGTCAAATATTATCGGGAATACAAAGCCGATGGTATCGCTCTATAAAATGATTGACAAGATTGCCAAAACCAACGCAACAACCCTTGTACTGGGAGAGAGCGGCGTTGGAAAAGAGCTGGTGGCCAGTGCCATTCATTTTAAAAGCCACAGGTTCGATAAGCCGTTTATCAAGTTCAACTGCGCAGCATTGCCTGAAAGCATTGTCGAAAGCGAGCTCTTCGGACATGAAAAAGGGGCATTCACCGGCGCGTTGATCACCCGGCAAGGACGATTTGAGCTTGCCCATACCGGTACGATCTTTCTCGATGAGGTTGGCGAACTCAGCCTGGCGGTGCAGGCAAAACTGCTCAGAATCTTACAGGAAAAGGAGTTGGAACGGGTAGGTGGTTCAAAGACCATCAAGGTCGATGTGCGCATCATAGCCGCTACAAACCGCAATCTTGAAGAGCTGATACGGAGCGGCCTCTTCCGGGAAGACCTCTATTACCGGCTGAATATTTTTCCCATAACCGTTCCTCCGCTCCGGGAACGAAAAACAGACATCTTGCTGCTTGCAGATTATTTTGTAGAAAAATACAACGGTGCCAACCATAAAGGAATCAGGCGTATCTCGACCAATTCGATCGACATGCTGATGCGCTATCACTGGCCGGGCAACGTCCGCGAACTGCAGAACTGCATCGAACGGGCGGTCATTTTAAGCGAAGATAACGTTATTCACGGCTATCATCTCCCTCCGACACTCCAGACTGCCGAATCCAGCGGCACGCCCTATACCGGATCGTTGCAGCAAAAACTCGATATCATGGAAAAAGAGATGATCATGGAGGCACTCAAGCGCACAAAAGGAAACATGTCCCGTGCCGCAGTACAGCTTGGACTTTCAGACAGAATCATGGGACTTCGTATAAAAAAGTTCGATATCGACTACCGAATACTTCGACCCTGAACAAAAAAAGCGTTGAGTAAGGCAATTTGCCCTTGCTCAACGCTTAACGTTCTAACCATCAACCTTTTTTTTGCCAACCCCGCCTTGTGCAGGGAGTCAGGAAGTATAAAGACCTTTATACTTCTCAAGGTTTTCAAGAATCTCTCCCGCTCCCCTTACCACAATCGTCTGGGGGTCTTCGCAAATATGGACGGGAACATTCGTCTCCTCATGGATTTTTTTGTCGATGCCCTTGATCAGCGCACCGCCTCCAACAAGGAAAAGACCTCGATCGAAAATATCAACCGAAATTTCCGGTTTGGTAACCAAAGCCTCAAGACTTTTTTTGATTGCCGTGACAATCTGGTTAAGCGGAGTTGCAATAACCTCCCTGATAGTAACGGAACTGAGCTTCCGTACTTCAGGAAGTCCAGATTCAAGACAGATACCCCTGACTTCCATGGTCAGTTCCGGATCCATCCTGTAAGCCGACCCAATCGTTGTCTTGATATTTTCAACGGTGAGTTCGCCAACAGCCATGTTGTATTCATCACGAAGGTGACGGGCAACCAAATTGGTCATATCTTCTCCGGCTACCTTCACACATTCACCCGAAGCTATGCCGCTGAGTGACATAACCGCAATTTCTGTTGTCCCGCCACCAATGTCGACAACCATATTGCCCATAGGCTCCCTCACTTCAAGCCCGAGCCCGATAGCTGCCGCCATAGCGTTACTCACCAGGTAAACTTTTCGGGCACCAACATGTTGGGCAAAGTCACGCACAGCCCTTTTTTCAACCGGGGTAATTCCCGAAGGAATAGTGATTACCATGCGGTTTATGCCGTATGAATATCGTGTTTTTGTCTTATTGATCAGTCCTTTTATCAGCTCCTTCATTGCCTGATAGTCACCTATGGCGCCATTGAAAAGCGGCCGGACGGTAACAATGCCGCCATGAATCTTATCGCTCATGACAAGAGCGTCATTGCCTATAGCCAGAACTTTCCCTGTTTTGAAATCTCGGGCAACAATTGACGGCTCATTTAAAACAATACCCACACCGTGAATAAAAATCAACGTGTTCGTTGTTCCGAAATCAATAGCAATATCCCTGTACAGATTACTGAACAAACTCATACTCAACTGGTTCTCTTGTGATTTTCAAAAAATAAGACTTAGCCCACAATTTACGCGATTTACAACATAATGCAATACAAATATTCAAACACTTTTCTTATGATTATAATAGCTGATAACCTTGCTAAAAAGTTTCATATTCAAAAAATATTCCAAAGTCAGGAGAGCAGCTCCAAAAATCTTGCCTAGTTAGGCATGTTGGCAATAAAACACCCGACAGCCTGAATCTCTTCCCCGCTGAGCCTGAACTCTCCTGCCCCGATAATCCCCTCAACCTGGGCCGCGTTGCGTCCGCCAACAATAGCTCCCGTAACAGCCGGATTGCGCAAGGTCCATGCAATGGCAACCTCCCCGGCAGAGCGTCCGTAAGGTGCACCGATCTGTTTAAGCAGCTCAACCAGTTCAAGATTGGCAGAGAGCCGCGGCTCCTGAAACTCCTTGTTCTGGCGGCGCCAGTCATTGGCCGAAAAGTTCACTGCCCGTTCACGGGTCATGGCTCCGGTCAACATGCCGGAAAGCATCGGAGAGTAGACAATAACACCGATATGCTGCTCCAGACAAAATGGCAGCAGCTCCTTTTCTGCAGCAGGCCGCAGCATTGAGTACGGCGGCTGAAGAGATGCTACGGGTGCAATGGAGAGGACCTTGCGCAGTTGATCAACACTGAAATTCGAAACACCGATATGACGCACAAGCCCCTCCTCCTGCAAACGAGCCATCTCAGTCCACCCCTCTTCAAGGTCAGTATCAGGATTTGGCCAGTGCATCTGGTAAAGATCAATGGCATCCACCTGCAGCCGTTTCAGGCTCGATTCACACTCGCGCCGAATCGAATCAGCCTTCAGACTGAATCCAACCTGGCGGGTAACACTATCCCAAACCATAGAACATTTGGTAAAGATATAGGGCTTCTGCTTCATCCCGCCAACAGCCTTCCCTACAAGCTCCTCCGAATGGCCAAGCCCGTAAACCGCAGCCGTATCAATCCAGTTGATACCAAGTTCAACGGCACGCTCAATTGCCGCTATGGCATCCCCGTCATCCTGTACACCCCACCCATACGACCAATCGGCACCCCCGATAGCCCAGCTTCCAAAGCCGATCGGAGTAAGGTGCATATCTGTCTTGCCAAGCTGTTTTTTCTGCATGATTTCATGATTTAAAATTGCATGCAGGTTTGATTTCCGTTAATCGTGCAGGCATGAAACAATTGATTCAAAAGCTTTCTCAACTCATGGTCTTATGATTGCCAAACGCACGCAAGCACCTGATGCTGTTTTTGTAACAGACCGAAAAGCTTTTGATAAAGTGACGGGCGGAGATCGGAAAACATGACCACTTACTCTGGCGTTACTGATTCTGAACGCGAAGTTGAACAATTAGGACAATTGTTCGCGTCCTTGGGGCGAGGATCAGAAGCAACAAACAAAAGGGCCCCAACAGCCGGAGACAAGAAAAAACAACAGAAAAAATATCCCCAGAAACCAAATTTCCTGTTTCTGCCAAGGATGGCAATCAGAAGACAGAGCGCAAAATAAAGCAAAGTTATAGCCATGTCACAAATCTTCCCTGTTGAATTCACGGCAAGAGAGCACTATCAGCTTACCGTTACGATATCTTTTCAAACTCAAGAAAGCGCAACTCTTCTGCACTTTCTTGAGTTCCGTATATTTTGATAAAGCAAATCAGTTGGCCTGGCTTATCGGCCCATCTTTTTTCAAGTCCGTTGCAACCTGTTTTCCTTTTTTGAACTGCTCTGCAAAATAGTCCTTTACCTTGGCTGGATCCATGTCAAGAAACGTGCCGCCTGATTCAAAATGCTGGACAAAGACCTTGTAAATCGCATAGGTTGATGCCCCTGCGATAACCGGCATGGTAATCGCTCCGGTAGACTGCCCGATCAGTGGAATACATTTGATCAAACTGGCAAGCGTTCCCCCCAGGGCTACAGGAATAAAACCACCCAGCAACGTTGTGATAATTGATTTGCCGAGATCTTTTCTGAAAAGAATGCCATATTCAGACGAAATCGTCCTGATCATATCAAGCTGTACGCCAACCAGAGCAACCATATCAATTATCGGCAATGGAAAAAGCCCTATTCCCATTGCAGTCAGAATGTGATTCCTCGCATGTTTTTCAACGCGCTTATCACGATCAAGTGTATCATTCACACTTTCACCCACCACTTCTGCTGTGGCTTCAGTTTTGTTCTCTTTCATATGTAATCTCCTTTATTTATAGCGATTTAAAGTTGATTCCACTTATTACGAAATAATTTACTTCTATTTAAAGATATAAAATAAACCTTATTTAATGAAAATGTCGAATTTGATCACCAAATATCTTATTGGACCAATACGGGAACTCCATGCCGAATCATATACAGGTATATTGGCTTTTCGTCAAGATTTCCTGATCGATCAAACTTATATCTGCCGTTGGCACCGTTAAATACATCCGAATACCGGATAGCGTAGGAAATGTCAAGGGGATTGCGTGAACCGGTGAACTTGATCGCTTTTGCAAGAATATGAAGAGCGTCGTAGCCTTGCGCTGCCCAGGTGTCTGGAGTTCTGCCATAACGGGCAAAAAATTTGCTCACGAATAACTGGTTTTCAGGGCTCGGGTCATGCGGGTTATAAAAATCGAAAAACATCGCGCCTTCATATGCTGTACCGGCATGTGCGCGCATTTCGGGAGTATTGCTGAAAGCTCCTATAACGGGAGTTTTCAAACCGACCTTGCGGGCCATGCGTAAAAAATCGCCGGCTATCGGTTCAAGACCGCTGAAAAAGATCATATCTGCATCAACTAGTTTCAGATCGTTGACCAGCAATCGAAAATCCACAGTTTTACGGGAGTATGACCACTTATAGACGACATCTGCATTCATTTGATCGAGACCTACCTGATACTGATAAGCCAGGTCTTCGCCATAGGCATCCTCCTCCCATATTACCACGATTTTGCGATAGCCCCTATCAACCGTCAGTTTGGCAAGTTTCATTGCGATCCGGTCGCTTGACAGAATGCTGCGATTGATATAGGCGAATCCATGTGTGGTCATATCGGTATTGTTGGCTCCTACCAGTAGATGCAGCAAACAACTTGACTCATAGATCAAGGAGGCCCTGATTGCAGGGCCGTCGTCATAGTATCCCAGAACAGCGCTCATATCAGCATTGCTGGCGAACTCCTTCGCAATACTTTTATGCCTCTTCATATCAAACGCAT
Source organism: uncultured Chlorobiaceae bacterium (assembly GCA_903820085.1). GTDB lineage: Bacteria > Bacteroidota > Chlorobiia > Chlorobiales > Chlorobiaceae > Chlorobium. The sequence goes on along the minus strand of CAIJGA010000021.1, from coordinate 60,797 downwards.
CGTCCCGTTCAATCAGGCGAAGCGTATAGGGGCCGGCAAGCTTTCGGGAATTGATTTCATCCAGAGCCAAATGAATTCCATCGGCCATGCCGTCCTGATTTACGGAAAATGGCCAGCAAACTCCAATAAGCACCTCGTCCGAGGGTTTGCTCAAGACTGCGAATCTGCGTTTCCCCTTTTGCTCATAAGAACCAAACTGGGAAAATATGAGGAGTGCGAGCAATACAGCGGCGACTGCCCAAATAATTTTTTTCTGCATAGCTCAATCCTTGCCTAAAATGATCGGCAGGCCGGATTGGCCGGAACCTATCACAACAACCTTCGCATTAGGAGATTTTGCCAGTTCGCGTGTAGCACGAATACCCTCCCATTTAAGTACCGGAGCCGTCAAACTTTTGTTGACGGTTTCGTTGTAAATCCGAATGCCTTCGGATTCAACCTGAAGACGCTCGGCTTCTTTTCTCGCAATCGAAAGACGGTAAACATATTCACCTTCCCTCTGCTGCTGAACCATCTTTTCTTCAATAGCACGCGAAATGCTTGCAGGAAGGGTTATCGACTCAATGGGAACATCATCAATTTTCACAAAACGCGCAGCAAGATGAATCTTGGAATTTTCACTGAAAAGCAACTGGATAGCCTTTTGTGAGGTGTAGATGTCCTCTGGTCTGTACTGTCCGAACAGGGTACGGATAACAGAGCGGACATCCGGTCGAATCGCCACGTTGACAAAGTCTGGTCCGACGTACTGATGAAGCATTGGAAGTGTTGATGGATCAAGGTAATAGCGCACCGTGTACTTTACCCGTACAGTGAGTCCGTCGACAGTCAGAACATCTATCGAATCACTGAACTGCTGCTTGCGGATACTGTAGATATACATCTTGTTGAAGGGAAGAATCACATGTACCCCCTCAGGATAGACCGTATCAATCACCGTGCCCGCACCGAGCCACCTCCATAAAACGCCTCGCTGGCCGGATTGAATCGAGATGACGGTCCGATCAAAAAAGAATATGAGAACAAGAAGCAGAAGCAAAAACGTTGCAATCAGCGGAAGGGCGTTTTGGCGGACAAAAGATTTACTGACGGAATTGAATTTAGCGAGCCATTCGCGGAGAAGTTTCATTACGGAGTTCCTCATATTTCATGTAGCCAAATACTACTTCCGCAGAATATGCACATACAAGCATACATAAAACAAGCTTTATCAAATATGTTAACCATATCCTGAAGGTCAGTAACTTGATCTCGGTAAAGCTTTAACGATTCATTATAAAGAAAAATCATTACAAATAAAATTCTCTGCTTTCATTTGAATTGCCATTATATTAACTTTTTATGGGAATAAGGTAATTTTTATGCCAGGAATTACATTGAGTGATACAAACTGAGTGTTGCATCTTGTTGCAATAAGAGCGTGGATTTAAGTTCTTCTCCGTAAGACATTGTAAATGATCTGAACAAACACAGCCGTCTTACTCTAAGATCCTCTCTCCGACAAGATGACAACGAGATATTCATAACCCATTGAGCACCTCGTTTATGCCCCCGGAAAAAAAAGCAAGCACCCCTTCCTGCAATTCCATTGAGGCTGCAATGCTTTCAGGAACGCAGTTCCGGTATATTTCACACAGACCTGCCTGCACTGAATTGAAGGGATTTCTCCCGCTGAAAATCGACAGCCGCCAGCTCGTCGCTCTTGGTCTTGACTATGAGATCACCCCGGAGGTTGCTTCCCAGCTTGAAATTGGTTCGGAATGGTTTGCAAAACTCTACGAAAACAATAACCTCACTACCGGCGACCATTACCAGGAAAGCCTTACAGATATAAACCAGCCACTTGAGATCCACAACTATACCGGACTCTGTCCTACCAATGTGCTGGAGATCTCACCATCTGTCGGGTCGTGTGCAGTTGCATGCCAGTACTGCCTGGTGACCGATGGCAATCATGTAAAGCCGATTACCGTCTTTACCAACTACCCGGAACGATTGGCTAACTCTCTTGAGCACAATCACCTGAAGCCGCTCTTTTACTACTTCTCGCCAAAAACTGAGGCGTTTTCCGAACCGCACCTTTTCAACGGTCTGGCGCACGATATCCTGCGGACCTTTGTGCGCCATTTTCAAAAACATCCCGACTCTCCGGTGCGAATTTTCATCGCGACCAAGGCCGGTCCAAAGCACTTGCAGGTAACCCACAAAGGAGACTCCCTTTTCTCTTTGATGAGCCAGATTGCATCAAAAATTCAACTGAACGGCAGTATCGGTATCATGCCCCGGTACCTTCGTGAAGTACTTGAACCAAATGCCGCATCAATTGAGGAACGCCTTGATACCCTTGTCCAATGCAGGGAACTCGGTTTATTTGCCGAGTCGGTTCTGTGTCAGCCGTTGATACTCCCTTACCTGACCGATGAAAATATCGACGAGTACATGTCGCTTCTGGCATCCGCCGGTGTCCGCAACATCAAACCTGAATTTCTGACTACAGAAATACGCAATCTGGTATTGCTTGCAAACTACATCAACTACTTTAATCCCGAGCTCATCGGTGAATTTTTCCGACCCTATCTATCGCAAGAGAATCAGAACCATATCAAACAGCGCTCAAGACTCGCACCTGAACGCGCTGTCTGTGTTGAGTATCTCGAGAAGATTCGAAATTCCACGGAGAAGTATGGCATAACGATCAGCATATGCAACTGGGTAAAACAGGAGCTGAGTACAAACGCTGAGTGGGTCCGCAGCATTGATCAGGTATCAGCAGCAAACGGTTACCGCTGCCTTGGCTATCAGACAGGTTTATTCCCTGAGAAAAACGGCACTCTTTGAAATCGCATGCAGTATCAGCAGAAAATACATGACTGTTTCAAATTATCAGCGAGAAGGCATCCCTCCGCTCCCGCGATTATTACAGATGATGTTCTCATTACCTATGCAGAACTGGATGTAGCTTCCGAAAGACTGGCCCTTGAACTTCAAAGCAGGGGCATCAAGATCGAAGAATCAGTCGGCGTTCTCACGGAACGATCGGCTGATCTGCCCGCAGCTTTTCTTGCCATACTGAAAGCCGGCGGTGTCTATGTACCCATGGCCGCAGACCTTCCAGCCGACCGCCTGGCAAACATGGCTGAGCAGGCAGGGATTCGTCGCCTGATTGTTCTTGACGGCATAGAAATTCCACCTGCACTCAGTAAGAGCCTTTTAAGCAATGGATGCGGCAAACTGAGCGATGCCGTCATCCGACCCGAGGAATTGCCGGCATCGGGCACCGGTGCAACAGACGTCGTTGACAAAAAAAACAGCCGCCTGACAACTCTTGCGGCCATTCTGTTCACCTCAGGTTCTTCAAGCACTCCGAAAGGTGTTCCCTTGACACATGCCGCATGCATCAATATGGGAGTCGGTCATATTGAAGCACAAGGCATCACCAGCAAGGATCGCATTTTACTCTCCTCTTCGCCGGTTTTTATCCTTGGTTTTCGCACACTCTGCATTCCCCTTATTTCCGGTTCAGCCTTTGTACCGGTAACGCTGTCAACAATTTACAATCCTGACCGCCTGCTTGAACTGATGAGCCGCCATAAGGTCTCAATCGCGTTTTTTACACCATCATACCTTCATCTGCTGAATGGAGCAGTACCGAAAGGACTTCGCTGCATCATTACTGCCGGCGAGCTGCCGAACGCCGATGACGCACGACATTACGCACGGCATGTCGACTATTGGAATATCTACGGAGCTACGGAGGTCTGCGGCACGATCTGCATGCATCATGTCGATCCCGATGAGCAGGGCCCCATTCTGAGCGGCAGGCCGTTTGCCAATACTGAGGTCTATCTGCTTGATGCAGAAGGCAATGAGGTGCCTAAAGGTGAGATCGGAGAGGTTCATGTTATTGGAACCGGCGTTTCTCCAGGGTATCTCAAACAGCCTGAACTCAATGCAGAGTATTTTGTTAAAACTCGTTATGGACGTGCGTTCCGCTCTCATGACCTCGCCAGATGGAACCGCAATGATGAGCTTGAAACACTTGGCCGATCAGACAATGCGATCAAAATTTCCGGGCAGGCCGTCTCTCTTGATGAGATTGAGCTGACGCTGCAGCGGCATCCCGGCGTAAAAACAGCAAAGGCTGTGCACCTTAAAGGCCGTATTTTTGCGTTTGTGGAGTATCAGGATGCAAAAGCAAACGAAGCGGTAAACTGGTATGAATTTCTTCAGAAGAGGCTCCCCTCATACATGATTCCGGCCCATTTTGCCGTGCTGGATAAGATACCGCTAAATTCTGCAGGCAAGGCTGATCAAAAGGCCCTTCAGGCGATTGCAGAAGAGCTCTTCAATAACGGCGAAATTGAACAGGGTGATTCAACTCCTCCAGAGGGCCCGCTTGAGCTGGCAATAGCTGCCATATGGGAAGAGCTCCTTGATATCCGCCCGATCATGAGGGAGCAAAACTTCTTCGCCGCAGGAGGAACCAGTCTGCTTGCCATTGCGGTAAGCCAGCGATTGCATCTGCTTGGCTATAATGTACCGGTGCAGATGGTGCTGAGTGCGCTGAACGTGAAAGCGCTTGCCCATCATATCGCGTCAATTGAGCAGGAGAGTGACTCCCGCCTGGACAGTAATTTTTCTGTTTCAAATATTGCAACGGTCGATCAGGAGGATTTCTGGATCGCTTCGGAAATCGGTCTGGCTCCGGCGGCGGCCCACATTGTGCGTTTTCTGCGTGTTCACGGCAAGCCGTATTCTCCAGTTGCATGGCAATCAGCCTGGACCAGCCTGCTGGATCGCCATGCCGCACTGCGCACAGCGTTTTATGCAGACGAAAAAAACAGGATTCGATGGAAGAGTGTTTCTTCCGGTGAGCTCTCCCGCCATGCAGCTCTGCGCATAGATCATTGCGCTTCAATGGAGGAAGCCCGCAACTTAGCCGGACACTGGGGAAACGAAAAGTTTCTGCTTACAGATCCGCCACTTGCCAGGGCAGGCATTATCCGAATTGATGAGGGAAATGAAACACTGTTCTGGTTTGTGCTCCATCACTCCCTCGTGGACGGGACATCGGCCCGACTGATACAGGATGATCTGCTTGCCCTGCTTGGCGGCAGGCAATTGCCGCCGGCACCAAACGGCGTCGCCATGGCCAGCAGCGCCGAACAGCACTACCTCAATTCCAAACGGGCCGAACATGACCGCAGGTTCTGGATGAGATCCTTTGACACTTTAGCTGCTCGCGGAAGCGGAGCCTTCAGCGAATATGTAATGGACCGCCAGCGCCCGTCATTGCCCGGTAAAGAAGGTTCTGAGCCGCTTGTCGAGCAACTTGACGGCGGGACGGTTCAGAAACTTGGCCTGCTTGCAAAAAGCTGTGGAATCGGACTGCACGCTCTGCTGCTTGCCATTCTTGCATCAGAAATCCGACGACGCTGCGGACTACGTGATATTATGATCGGAAGCGGCATAACCATTCGCCCTGCAGGAGGAGAACATGCTGTCGGACATTTCGTCAACCTTCTTCCCGTTATTCTGTTGAAGGATGGTGACCTCCCCTTCTCGGAGCATCTGCGCAACACCCAGTCAGCTCTTACCGAAACGGTTGAACATGCAGCATATCCTTCAGGGATGCTCTACCGAGAGTTCCGGCAACGCCATCCCGACCTTCGCCCACGAGCCCGCACGTCACTTTTCGACATTGCCCTTACAGCCATTCCTTCCCGGACCATCAGTGACCCGCAGAGCCAGCTCACTTTGGAGCCTCTTTCACTTTCCGGAGAACTTGAGCACCCTGCTGCCGGTCTCGATCTTTCATTCAGCCATGAGCCCTCTTCTGACAGCAGCGGAGGGTTGAATTTGCTTTTAAGCTGGAATTCCGATGTCTGTTCAATCGAGAGTGCCCGCGCATGGCTCTCTTCATTCGCCGCATGGGCTCGATGGCTGGCCGAAGAACCTGAAAGAATCCATCAGCCTCTTCCTCCGTTGCTTCCCTCTGAAATGGAGCTTCTTCAGAAATGGGAACAGGGGAAAAAAGAGCTGCGCCCCGATCAGCGCAGCCACGAAATGTTCGAAGCGCTCGCTGACCGGCATCCTGACCGGCCTGCACTCATCAGCCGGGAGCACTCCGCAACCTTTAGCGAAATCGATTCACTGGCAAACGGCATTGCGGCCTGCCTTATAGATCGAGGAGTTGTTCGCGGAACGACCGTTGGAGTGCTTGCTTCAGGCCCCGAAAATCTTCCGGCCACAGTGCTCGCAATATGGAAAGCAGGAGGAGCCTACCTGCCCCTTGCCTTCGATATCCCGCCAACTCGACTGGCCTCAATGGCTAAAGATGCCGAAGCAAAACACCTTATCGTCCTTGACAGGCTCACGCCTCCCCGGCTTCTGTGCAGCGAAGTGGAGACCATCATCTTTCCGGAAGAGTGTTCCGAGTCCGTGCACCGTCCGGAGATCGATGGCTCAACGGATGACATCGCCTACATCATCTATACATCGGGCTCGACAGGCACTCCAAAGGGAGTTCCTGTAACACATGCAGCCTATATCAATACAATACTTGGAGTTGCAGAAAGAATAGGGCTTCGTGATAGTGACCGTATGGCCCTAGTTTCGACCATCAGTTTTGATGCCTCCCTCTGGGAGCTCGGTCATGGGTTCTTGAACGGGATCACCCTGATACCGATATCGCCCTCCCTTCGGGAAGACCCCTGGCAGATGAAGCCATACTACCATGAACTCGGTGTCACCATCGCTTTCCATACGCCATCATACCTGAGAGTCAGCGAAAAACTTCCATTCGAGGGGTTGCGCATTCTGCTCACGGGAGGAGAAGCGCCGAACCATCACGATGTCAGCCTCTACGCCCACCGGCTTGCATTCTGGAACGTTTATGGTCCTACCGAAGCGACCATCGTGGTTTCAGTGGGACTCATAGGTAGTGATCACAATCCTGAAAAGCCCCTGCATGCAGGCACTCCACTGCCCAACATAAGAATTTCAATCCGCCGTGATGACGGTTCACTCCTCCCGCCCTGCGTTCAGGGGGAACTCTGGCTCGGCGGGATGGGAATTGCACGCGGATATCTCAACCAGCCTGAACAGAGTGCCCGACACTTTGTTGATACACCTGAAGCTCTTTTCTACCGATCAGGAGACTATGGACGCTGGAATGCAGAGGGGCAAGTCGAGATCAGCGGACGAATCGATCAGCAGATCAAGTTGAACGGTCAGCGCGTTGAACTGGGTGAAATTGAACAGATGCTCTGCAATCATCCTTCCGTTGTCAATGCCGCAGTGCTTGCCGATGAGCTTCAGAACGGAGTCAAGGTACTCAGGGCTTTTGTTCAACCCGAAAACATGGCTTCGTTTTCCCATGCTCATCTTCTGGAGTTTCTTACCCGGCACCTCTCTCTGCACATGGTTCCGGCATCCATTATGCCGGTTGCAGTAATTCCTCTTACCCCTTCAGGAAAAGTTGACCGGGAGGTACTGGTCAACCATGCGAAGGAGCTGCAGAAAAACACCGACCGCCAGATGCCCCTGAATCCGCTTGAAAAGCGGGTTGCCGACATTTGGGCTGATGTGCTCGGCCACACTGTTGAGCGCAACGACAATTTTTTCGCTCTCGGAGGCAACAGTCTGCTCGCCGTAACACTGGCACATCTTACCAGCGAAGCTCTTCGTCAACCGGTATCGGCCCGCACGCTCTTCGCAGCTCCGACACTCTCCGCATTTGTTGAAAAAATCCGTTCTTTGGCCGACATATCCCTTCAGGAAACCATTGAGCAGGAAACTGATCTTGCCTCAGAAGGAGAAAAAGAGTTCTGGATTGCCGAGTCGGCCGGACTTGACACCCGAAACTTCATTATTCCGGTACACTATCTCATCAATCAAGAGGTGACTGCTGATCGCCTGCAAAAAGCATTGGGCATCCTTGTAAAGCGCCATGCGGGTTTACGCACCTTTTTTGAAGATGATGAATCCGGCCTGTTGAGACGGCGGTTAGCGCTGGAAATCGACTGGACGCTTGAATCGACAGTTGCGTACTCTACTGTCGATGCCATTGCCTTGATAAGGGAACGCCAGTTCACCTCCCTCTCGATGCGTGCAGCACCGCTCTGGCGGGCAGGTATCGTGGATGCTGAAAAGGAAAAAAAACGTTTTTTCTGGCTTGCCCTTCATCATTCGATTGGTGACGGACAATCAATCGGAACACTTTTCAATGAACTTGCCATTCTGCTTGACGGAAGGGCGCTCTCCCCTCTCTATACTGGCGGAATGGTATTTGCTTCACGCGAGCACGCATACTTTGCCTCCAATGAAGCTCAGCATGACGGCCGCTACTGGGAAAGCCTGCTGAACCGGGTGCCGGATTCAGCCTTTGAGGAATGGCCTCTTGACATGGCCCGTTCATCGAGGAGCGAATCCGGGAGTCATCGTTTTGAACTGATGCTGGACGGCCGGACGGCAGAGAGTCTCAAAAACCTTGCACGTATTAACCATTCGACTCTCCATTCACTGATACTCACGCTTCTGGCTCTGGAAGCAGGCCGACGCGCCGCCCGTAGCGATATCATGATCGGCACCACCGCCTCCGTCAGGGAGAGTGCATCCGACTCACAAATAATCGGCTACGGTGTAAACATGCTGCCGCTGCATCTGAAGCCTCTCCGTCAACGCACGTTCGGTGAGCTTCTGCAATCAACACAACAAAGCCTTGCCGAGGCACTGCAGCATGCACGCCTGCCCTTTTCCCATATTTACCGTGCATCCTGGAATAAACGTCCGGAACTGCGCAATCCTCTGCGCTATCCCCTTTTCGACATTGCCGTAACAGAAAATCCCGAAGGCCGCAAAGATGGTACCGCTCATTTCTTTACAAGCGCAGAGAGGACTACAGGCCCCATAAGATACGAATCCACCTGCGCATCTCCAGGTCAGGACATGGTACTCATCCACGAAAACCTTGAAGGTGGGGAACTCCTTCTGCAATGGCATGTCAATGCAGCAATCTACACGGAGCAAACAGCCCGGCTCTGGCTGGAATCTCTAAAGGGATGGGCTCACTGGCTTGCAGAAAAACCTGAACATGCAGCAGAACCGCTTCCGGATCTCCTGCCGGAAGAAAAACGGATGCTTGCCTCATGGCAGCAGGGTGAAATCGTAGAACGACCGCCTCTTCGTTTTCACGAACTCTTTGAAAGAATTGCTGACCGGCCGGATCAGGCTGACAGGGCTGCAGTAATAACGCCTGACAGCAGAATCTCTTACCGCTCTCTTGATGAGGAAGCCAACGCCATTGCGCACGCTCTTTTGCAGCGGGGAGCCGCCCGCGGCAGCGTTGTCGCTGTGCTTACCGGCCGGTCATTGCAGCTTCCGGCTGCACTATTGGGCATTTGGAAATCAGGCGCCGCCTATCTGCCGATCTCAATGGAACTCCCCCCGGAACGGATACGTTTTATGGTCGCTGACAGCGGAGCATCCCATCTCATCGTCCTTGACGGCATTGCCGTACCCGAAGAGCTTGACCGCAACATTTCCGACCCCCTGCGGCCGGAAGAATTGCCGGAACCGTTTCGGCAGCAATATTCAAACAGAGCCCTTAGCGACGGACAACCCGACGATATCGCCTATATCCTTTACACGTCAGGCTCCACCGGCAAGCCGAAAGGCACCTTGATTGCTCACGACAGCCTGGTGAACATGGTGCTTGGCGCCGCCGGGATCCTGGATTTCCATGCCGATGACCGCTCACTTCTGTTCGCATCCCCATCGTTCGACGTTTCCCTTTCCGACATCGGGGTGCCGCTCGCCTCTGGCGCGGCAATCTGCCCTGTACCTAAAAACATTATTGAGTCGCCAAAACGGTTTCTTGACTTCCTGCAGGAAATGCGTATCACCGTGGCCGACATTACGCCGACCTATCTCGGACTCCTGGAAGGGGTGAAACTCCCCGCATCTCTGCGTGTCCTGGTCACAGGAGGCGAAGCTCCGGCTGCGGAAGATGTGAAAAGATACGCGCCTCATCTGAACTATTTCAACGCCTACGGCCCCACTGAGAATACGATTACCAGCACAATGGGGCTCCTGAACGTTGACGAACAACGATTTTTCACTGCCGGCAGGCCGCTGCCGAATACCAGCGTCTCTATCTGCGATGATGAAGGTCATGCCCTGGCGCCGGGAGTAACCGGAGAAATCTGGCTGGGAGGAGTCGGTATCAGTCAGGGTTATCTGAACCGGCCCGAACTCACGGCGGCAAGTTTCATGGAAAGCCCCCATGGCCGTCGCTACCGCACCGGCGATCTTGGCCGCTGGCATGCAGACGGAACTCTTGAAATCATCGGCCGTATTGACGATCAGGTGAAGATGAACGGAATCCGGATCGAATTGGGCGAAATAGAATATGCTTTGACCCGGCACCCGGCAATCTCGCAGGCCGTGGTTCTGCTTGACGAACAGCACGGTGGAGCAAAGAGTTTATGGGGTGTTGTCCGCCTCAAACCGGAAGAGCAAATGCCTGACATGGCAGAATGGAAAACCTTCCTGATGGAACGGCTGCCCTCCCACATGATTCCGTCCGGAGTAATTTCGGTTCCATCCATTCCATTGATGGTTTCAGGAAAGGTTGATCGGACAGCTCTTCATGCGCTACTGAATGTTCAACCCTCAAGCACGGGGCTGACTCCTCCACAGGATGAGCTGGAGCAATGCATTGCCGGGATATGGGCCGACCTGTTGGAACGAACTCCTATACACCGCGAAGACAATTTTTTTGCCCTGGGCGGTCATAGCCTGCTGGCGATTGCTGTTGCCCATCGTCTCGAAAAGAAACTCGGTCGCGAGGTCCCCGCCCGTGAACTTTTTGCCGAACCGACTCTCGCGGGTTTTTCTGAAAGAGTTCGTGAACTGCAGACCGGAGACCGTGTCGATGACCTCCTTTCTGATCTGGCAACTGAAGGACAGCGTGAGTTCTGGACAGCCGAGCAGGCCGGATTCGAAACCAGCGGTTTCAATATTCCCCTGACGCTTCTGCTGCAAGGCGAAGTTCCATCAGCAGAACGCTGGAAAGAGGCGTGGCATACAATAATCCATAGACATGATGCCCTGCGTACAGGATTTTACGAAGACGAATCCGGTATCCTGCGGCGGGTTGTTGCAGAGCATGTTGATGCAACGCTGGAATATCAGTTCGCCTCCTCTTTCGATGAGGCGCGTTCCATGAGCAACAGACGCCAGAGTGAACCATTCTGCATGGGCACACCTGGTCTATGGCGTGCCGGATTGACCGGAATAACCGAAGGCAGTCAGACCATTTTCTGGTTTGTCATGCATCATGCTGTCGGAGACGGACTTTCGCTTTCCGTCCTCATCGAAGAGCTCTCGGCACTCCTCAAAGGCGCTGTTCTCGCTCCGCTGAACTTCCATTTCGACCGGTCGGCAGCCCGTGAAGCAGCCTATCTGGAAAGCAAAACTGCACAGCTTGATGCAAAATACTGGCAGTCAATCCTCAGCGAACTGGTCAAAAGCTCTCCTGATGCCCTTGATGAATGGCCTCTCGACAAATTGCGTCCAAACTCGCGCTCCGTTTCCTCTCCCGGAAGTCATTGCTTCCGTGCCAGTCTCGACCCAGCAACAGCCAATCTGCTGCGATCCCTTGCAAAAAAAAACAAGGCAACACTCCACGCCCTGATGCTCTCACTCCTCGGACTTGAAGTGCGACGCCGCACAGGTCGAACCCGCTTTCTGCTTGGCACAGCCGCCTCAGTCCGGCAATCCGATGCAGAAATGCGCGTCATCGGTTACTTTGTCAACATGCTCCCTCTTGCGTGCCATTCGCCTGAGTCAGCCACAATAGATGCTCTGCTGCAGGGCATGCAGCAGCATCTGGCAGAAGCCCTTCAGCACTCAAAATACCCTTTTGCCCGCATCTACCGTGATTTTCGCCGGCAGCAACAGCATTCTGCGCATCCGGGACGATATCCGCTCTTTGATATTGCAGTTACGGAAAATCCGGCACTCACGGCAACCGGTGAAACGAAGACCTGTTTCAGCGCCGCTTCGGCTCCTCCGGAACCCGACGTTACGAGCTACGAATTAAGACACAATGCTCCGGCACAGGATATGGTACTGGTACATGAAGGAATGGCTGATGGAGGGCTGGTTATCACCTGGTATGTCAATGCCGCATTGTACACAAGGGATACCGCACAGACATGGTTCGATACGCTGATCGGCTGGATGCGGTTTTTCAGCAAAAACCCGGGCAACTCGGCACTTCCGTCACCGTTGCTGCTTCCTGAAGAAAAAAAGCTGCTTGAGTGCTGGCAGAAGGGTCCGCTCCGCACTTGGCCGGCCAGCACCTTTCCAGAGCTTTTTAAGCAGATTACCGCTCTCCATCCAAAAAGTCCGGCATTGATCACCGAACATAGTGTGCAGAGTTTTGAAATGATCAACAAACGCTCTGATGCCTTGGCTCATGCCATACTGAAACTCGATGTGCAACGGGGTGAAACCGTGGGAATTCTGACGGAACGCTCCGTCTCACTTGCTGAAACGGTACTTGCTGTATGGAAAGCCGGCGCATGCTATCTTCCGCTGACAGCCGACCTGCCTGCCGAGCGGCTCGCATTCATGGCCCGTGACTGCGCTCTTCGCTGCATCATTGCGCTGGACGCTCTGGCCGTTCCACCGCAACTCCTCAGTATAGGAATAAACATCCTGCGCCCGGAAAAGCTGCTCACCGATGCTGACGATGCAACGGTTATCGATACCGCAATTACCCCCGACGATCCGGCCTATATCATCTATACGTCAGGTTCCACAGGTCTTCCAAAGGGTGTCGCGCTCTCCCATAAAGGACTGCTCAATCTCGGTCTCGGAGAGGCTGAAATTTTTGGTCTCCGAAACAATGACCGGGTAATGCAGATCTCTTCACCATCATTCGACTTGTGGATCAGCGATCTGGTCATAACATGGTCCTCCGGTGCGGCACTGGTTCCAGTCACGCGCGAACAGATGAATGACATCTCCGGTATGCAGATGCTAATCCGTCGCCGGGGGGTCACCATCGCCACGATGTCACCCTCCTATCTTCGCCTGTTTGAACAGGCAGAGTTTCCTACTTTGCGGTTGATCATGACCGTCGGAGAACCGCCCGATGCCGATGATTTCCGCTATTACGCAGCAAGACTTTTATACATGAACGGTTACGGGCCCACCGAGAATACAGCGGCTTCTTCAGTCGGCCGGATTCTTCATGATACAGAGCAGATCCACGCCGGTCGTCCTCTTGCCAACTCCACAATGTATGTCGTCGATAAAAATGGCCAACCGTGCCCGCCCGGCGTCACGGGCGAAATCTTGGTTGGCGGACCGGGCGTGGCCATTGGCTATCTGAATCGACCGGATCTGACCCTGGCTGCATTTGTCTATCGCAACGGCGAAAGGCTTTACAGAACCGGTGATCTCGGCAGATGGCTCCGGACAGGTAATCTTCAGATTCTCGGCCGATCGGATACCCAGGTAAAATTACGCGGCCAGCGTGTCGAACTGGGCGAGATTGAGCATCGCCTTGCATCCTGGCCTGGCATGCAACAGGCTGTTGCCATAGTTGAAACGCAACCGGACCAAAGCCAGATTCTCCGGTCATTCGTCACCATGAATGCCGGAACAGCAATGCCAGAGTATCAGGAGTGGGTCTCCTATCTGTCGGCAACACTTCCTTCCTATATGGTTCCTGCATCCATAGTCAGGCTCCCTTCCATACCGCTCACGGCAGCAGGCAAGGTAGATCGTCAGGCACTGCTTCAAACTCTGGATGAAACCGAAAGCTCTCCATTTCAGGCCACATCTGATACAAACGGTTATTCACTGCGAACACCGCCGCAGAACACCATTGAAAAAAGGATTTCGCACGTTTGGTCTGAACAGCTCAAAAAAAACCTTGTCTCCCGCGAGGATCATTTCTTTGAACTCGGCGGTGACAGCCTGAACGCCATCGCTGTTGTCAACCGTCTCGGCCGTGAGTTCGACTGCAAGGTCAACAACCTGTACGAGCATCCCGTACTGTCTGATTTCGCCCTTTTCTGTCATCCCCGTCCAGATCATCTGCGGGATCTGCTCGGAAAACTCTGCACGCAATACAGCAATGGCGACTCCATTCTGCAAGGAGAAGAACACGAACGCGAAAATGCGTTGCAGGCACAACGGGTACTCTATGAGGCAAGGATACGCTCCGAACAGAATCGTGATCTTCTTCGACGCCGCTCCCGCTGTCACATACTGCTTACCGGCGCAACCGGCTATCTTGGAAGTTACCTCCTGCGTGAACTGCTTGCCGATAACTCGATGCATGTAACCGTTCCGGTGCGCACCAAAGAGAACCTTGACGGACGTGCCCGGCTTGAACGGGTGCTCTCAGGATATTTCGGAACCGATGCTGCCCAGTCAATGCTTGACAATCCCCGGCTTACCGTTCTGTCCAGCGACCTGCGGCATCCGCAACTGCTTCTTTCACCGGGCGAATACGGAAAACTTGCCGAAACTATCGATGCCATCTATCACTGTGCGGCCAATGTAAACCATATCGGTCACTACCGGGATTTTCTTGCTGACAATGTGTCGGCGACCCGTCATCTTCTGACGCTTGCAACACAACAAAAAACAACTGCAACCGATTTTCATTTTATCTCTACGCTTTCAGTATCAGCCAGCGCATTGCCGGGCGATTTCAAGCTCTTTACGGAGTACGACTCCCCTCCCCAGGTTCCGGATGACAACTATTATATCCGAACAAAGCAGGAGGCTGAACGTCTGGTTATGGCATACCGCACGGAACTCCAAAACAGCACCATTTATCGAGTAGGAAATATCTCCTTTGCCTCGGAAGGCTCGCAACTGCAGCAGAACATCCAGGATAATGCCTTTTTCCGCCAGCTTGCAGCCTTCATGCGCCTTGGTGTCGTGCCTGCCGATCAGCCCGCATCACTCTGCCATGTCGATCTGGTTGCCCGCTCGATTATTGCGCTCTCTTCCAGAGAATCACTGACGAATGAAATTCACCATATTGAGACCTCTCGCCGTGACTCTCTGGCAACGCTGATACGCTCAGCCAACGGGATGAAAAATTCAATCCGGGCATGCAGCTTCAAAGAATTTCTGAAACGGTTGCGTGACGCCGTTGACGAACCGGAAATGGAGTCTGCAGTTGCTGAAACCGTTGAAAATTACGCACTGCAATCCGGCAGTTCCGTCATGACGCGCCGACAGAGAGTTGCGATCGCCTCAGACAGGACGCAGCGTTTGCTTGATCATTTCGGCATCATCTGGCCCCCAATACCACAGGAAGGGGTTAATGCGCTCCTGAACATGGTAATGAGGGTTAACAGCCGATGAGCAGATAAGGCCTGGCTTTCGTTGAAAAAGGAAGACAACCGGTGAAACAAAACGTCTGAACAATTTTGAACAAGCGCCATGACATCAGAAACAATAGATTATCTCCCTATTCAGAAATGGTTTATGCAGAAAGCGCTAACAGCGCGGAATCACTTTAACCACTCCTTTCTGATCCGTGTCAATCAGCCGCTCGACAAGGAAAGAGTGCAGAACGCGCTGGAAAAACTGTGTCGGCTGCACGGGATGCTGAGAGCTGTCTATCCTGGCGGGGGCAAGTGCTTTTTGAAAGAAACTCCCGCCATTGACGTAAAGGAACTCGATATCCGCGGAAAAAATGATACAGAAATATTTGAAGAACTGACCCGATGGCAAAGCCGGTTTGATCTGGAAAGCGGCTATCTCTGGCAGAGCGGTATCGTGACAGGCTATGAAGACGGGAGCGAGCGGATCTATCTGGCGGCACACCATATGGTCGTTGATGCAGCGAGCTGGTCGATTATCCGTGAGGACCTGAAAGGATTCTATGATGGCGAAGTGATAGAAAACAGGAGCGGAAGTTACCGGCAGTGGGTTGACGCTGTAAAAGAGTATGCCCTGACCGCCTCAGACGAAGAAAAAGTATATTGGGAAGAATCAAGAAGGCAACAGCAGCAGCAACTCTCTCTTTGGAAAGAACTTGCGGAAAAAGATAACAGCCTGTTACAACTTTCGAGAGTTGAGTTTTCACAGGAGACCGTCAGGAAAATGGTACAGCAAAATCACGAGGCAAACCATTTCGATATCAGCGAAGTGCTGCTGAGCGGATTGGCTTATGCACTGCATGAGTTAAGCGGTGAAAAAAACAACTGGATAACACTCGAAAAACATGGACGTGACGGGATAACGATGCCCGTTGATGTCAGTCGGACGGTAGGATGGTTCACAGCACTCTTTCCGGTTTGCCTGACTGTCGGCGGAAGCATCGGAGAAACACTCATCGGCAACCGCGAACGGTTAAGAGAGGTCCCGGGCAAGGGAATCGGATATGGGGCATTATATGGCTACGACAACATGCCCTGCATTCTTTTTAATTATCTTGAAAAACTGATCGGGACAGACGAGAGCAACTGGCAGCTCCGCCTTGAAGAGGCAAGCGGCGAAAGCATGAGTCCTGATAACCGGTTCGACAATATCGTAGACATCAATGGACTGGGCAGAGAAGGGAAAGCCGGGCTTTGGGTTGAAAGCTGCCTGAAAGAGGAGAATCACCAACTGCTGTGCGAGGCTTTCAAAAGAAACGTCGAAGCAGTCGCCAATGATATTCATCGGTGAATGATGAGAGGTTCAATGCGTATCATCACAAGGGAATCCAACTTTTTTTCAGTAATTATGATACGAACAGCTCCATCAGGATCGGGTGTCGCACAGGGATCCGGAATTCCGCATGCAGCAGAGTTATCAGGTTTTTTTTGTACGAATTTCAATAGTGATGGCGTTGGTTCAGCATAAGTGGTGCGAATTGCCGTCCTAATAACAAGGAGAAAGTATTGAATCTGATCCGTCTCCTGAAATTGATCGGCGGGAACCCTTTACGGAAACTTCTTGCATTTGCTTCAGCTTCGGCCCTGAGCACTACTCTTGTGCTTTCAGTGGTTACCTTCGCTGCCCAGCAAATCGACAAGACCAAGGAAGAATTCGTTAATGTGCCGCTTGCACTGCTCTTTCTGCTCTGCCTGGTGACCTATATGGTCTTTGAAAGCCGACTGGTTGAGCGGTTTGCGTCTGATATAGAAGAAGCCATTGACATCCTGCGCATGAAGCTGATCGGTCGGCTCCGTCATGCTGATCTCTGGCAACTGGAGCATTTCGGCCAGAGCCGCCTGTTCGCCAACATTACCCAGAGCTGCAAGGTCGTTTCATCGAACTCCCAATATCTTGCCCTGACAACCCGTTCGATCATCCAGATCGCGATGATACTCATCTATATCGCGACGGTTTCCCTGATCTCGTGCATGATGTTAACAGTGTTGCTGGCAGTTGCTACGACGGTCTACTACCGGCTTGGGCTATCTCTGGAGGAATGCCAGGAAAGCCTGGCCCAGGATGAGGGAAAACTCTTTGAATGCGTCTCTGACCTGCTTGACGGATTCAAGGAGCAGCGGCTCTGCAGCCGCAGAAGCCAGGCCCTGGGTGAAGAATTCAACAAGCTCTCTCTCCACACAGTGACATCGCGCAGCGAACTGCATCGGCAAAGCTGGCAGCAGTTTGTGTTTGGCGAAACCATGTTCAACCTGATGCTCGGGCTGGTGGTTTTTGTCATACCGGTATACTCCCCCTCTGTGCGAACCGAACTGGTAAAGATTTCTGCAGCGGTACTTTTCATGGTTCCCCCTGTATTCGGGCTGATGCAATCCCTGACGGTCCTTCGTGCAGCCAAAGCTGCCGCAGGCCGTATGATGGAGCTGGACAGCGAACTCGTTAACATTGTGGAACTCTGCAGTGAAGATCCTGAGCAAAAAGGACCCGCTGAGTTCAACGAGATAAGGATGGCTGATATGGTATATGCCTATCCGGCTCCCGAAGGAGAAATACCCTTCACACTCGGTCCTCTCAACCTCCGCATCAAACGGGGTGAAGTGCTTTTCATAACCGGCGGCAACGGTTCTGGAAAATCGAGCCTGATCAAACTGCTGACCGGACTCTATCATCCACAGCACGGGAGACTCATGCAGAACGACAAGGTTATCAGCCCCCCACGGTTTGCCGGTTATCGTGCGCTCATGTCCCCGGTCTTCTCCGACTTTCATCTTTTTTCGCACCTTTACGGCCTTGGAAAAATTGACCGCGCCGAAGCTGATGAACTGCTGCGCTGGATGGAGATGGAGGATGTCGTCGGTATGGGAGAGAACCAGTTTACACGCACAAAGCTTTCAACCGGGCAACGCAAACGTCTGGCCCTTGTTGCGGCACTGCTTGAGAAAAAGCCGATTCTGATTCTTGATGAATGGGCCGCTGACCAGGACGCATATTTCCGGCATAAATTCTACCGCGAAATTCTGCCGGAACTCAAGCGGCGCGGAATGACCATTATCGCCGTGACGCACGATGACCGCTATTTTGACGCCGCTGACCGCCGTCTCCATCTTGAGTATGGCCGACTGACAGAACTGAACGCCACCAGGGAGGAAACAACATGAGACTATTCAAGGCTGTCTTGCGGGAAATACCGGAAAACCTCAAGTCGCTCCTCTTCATGAACATCTTGTCGGCGATTGCAACGATGTCGCTTGTTGCCCTGGTTTCAACCGCAGCAAAAGAGGGCGGAACCGGCCAGATCAGCGGCCGGCTGATGCTGATGTTTGCCGTAACGGTTACACTCTATCATGTAACGCACATCTATACCCTTGTAACGGCGTCAGCCGATACCGAGCGCCTGATACATAAACTTCGCACGAGTCTGTTCGACCTCATCAGGCGTACCGATCTGGTAACCATAGAAAAGATCGGTCACGCAACTCTTCAGGGAGTGCTCACACAAGATACGCAGATTCTGGCCGAGGTACTTCCGATGCTGGTAATCGGATTCCAGCAGGCTGTCATGCTGCTTTTCCTGGCAGGCTACCTTGCCTGGCTCTCACCGTTTGCCTGTTTCCTCGCATTCGGTCTTGCCGGTTTAACCGTAGGCATACGTTTTTCGCGTGTCAAGGCTCTGCGAACTATGATGCAGGCGGCTGACGAAGCTGAAAAAAGGGTTTTTGACGGTCTTACCGAACTTCTGCACGGGTTCAAAGAGATCAGGATGAACGGATCGCGTGCTGACGATGTGACCCGCACTCTGGCAGAAGCCTCAGATGAGTCCCGCACAACCAACTCGCTCCTGAAAGCTCAATGGGGCCGGAATTATGCTGTTATCGAAGCCATGCTCTTCTCGCTGGTAGGATTGATGGTTTTTGTGGTACCATTGTGGGTTACCGGCTTCCATGCCGTGATACTTCCCGCAACCATTGCGGTACTCTTTATCTCCGGCCCTGTAAGTACCGTCTCTTTTGTCACCCCCCTTGTCACCAAAGCAGAACTGGCACTTGAAAATATTGACCTTGTCAAGCAAAGACTCTCTTCTGTTGCAAAGAACATCTCCAGCGAAGAGAGCGGTTCGCTGCACCATACACCACTTGTGATTGCCCTGAAAGATGCAGAACTCTCTTTCCTTGATGCGAATGGAGTCCCACTGTTCAAAATCGGACCGATTAATACGGAGTTTCATGCCGGTCAGATCACCATGATTACCGGGGGTAACGGATCAGGCAAATCAAGCCTGCTTCGCCTGCTTACAGGCCTCATTCCGCTTGACAAGGGAGCTCTTGTTGCTGATGGAGTCGAACTCATGACCGAGCAGATGCAGGACTATAGAAACCAGTTCTCTGCGATCTTCTCCGACTTTCATCTCTCCCGGCGCCTCACCTCCATTGATGAGCTGAATCCTGAAAGGGTACGCAGGATGCTTGAGCAGTTCGGCATGCAGGATAAAGTGAAGGTCAGCAATGGGTACTTCAGCACCATAGATCTCTCCTCCGGACAACGCAAGCGCCTGGCCCTTATTGTAGCTGAACTTGAAGACAAGCCAATCATTGTGCTTGACGAATGGGCTGCCGACCAGGATCCCCACTTTCGGCGTATCTTCTACGAAGAAATCCTGCCAGACCTCAAGGCTCGCGGCAAGATTATTATAGCCGTCACCCATGATGATCGATGGTTTAATATCGCTGACAGAATCTACCGGATGAATGAAGGGCAGATAGAAGAGAGAAATAGAACAGATAACGTTTAAGATAATCTGGCGGGCAGCAAAAAAACGGTGCCCATAAATCACTTATCATGATATCGATTAAAGATCTGCTTTCCGAACTGGCGGCTCTTGACATACACCTTCGGGTTGAAAACGGAGTACTCTCATTTGATGCTCCCGAGGGCGTTTTCAATGACGATATCCGCCAAAAAGTGCTGAAGGTAAAACCAGAACTTATTGCATTTCTGGAGCAGGAGTGCGAAAATAGTGACGAACCTCTGAGCGATATGGAGGAGCGCCTTGCCTCCCTTTGGCGTGAATTTCTTAAAAGCGATGTAACAAGTCGTAATGACGATTTCTTCATCCTCGGCGGCCACAGTCTTCTTCTCATGCGGCTTGTTCACAGAGTCGAAACCTCAGGACTCGGTAACATTGATCTTGCTGCGGCTATAGCGGCGCGAACACTCGGCAGGATGGCTGCGCTGATTGGAAATCCCGGCAACGCAACGGCTCCCCTCCCTTTAGCTGAAAAGAGTGACTCCTTTTTGGCACCCAATCCTCTCAGCCCGGTTATCTCGAGCTTCCATGCTCCGGAATCGCTCTATCCCCGCGACAGCTCACTTGCTGTTTTGTGGCAGAGTGCGGCAGATCGATACCATGATTTCACTGCGCTCATCTACCGCAATGAATCGTACAGCTATCATCAGCTTGATGAGTGGAGTAAAGCTCTTGCCGCTGGACTCGCTGCTGCGGGTGTCAGGCCCGGCAGTGTTGTTGCTCTTGCTCTGCAGCGAAAGCCTGAAGCTGTTGCGGCTATAATCGCTGTGCTCAAATGCGGGGCCGCCTATCTGCCACTCGATGAGAAAATTCCTCCTCTTTTGGTCAAAGAACTTCTGGAAGTGAGTGATACACACTGGATTGTCGCCGACAGTATCGGGTGTGAAAGGTTCTTTGTAGAGAAGGGTTTCGGCGATCCGGGAGGTGTCACTCTGCTTGAAATTGAAGCGCTGCGTTCCGCTTCAGCCGAAAGTGAGCTTCCGGAGCTGCACGAAGGTTACGGCGATAAACCTGCTTACATCATGTACACCTCCGGATCAACGGGTGAACCCAAGGGGGTGATCATACCGCACCGAGCTGTTGCCCGTATTGCCTTTGACAAAAAGGTACTCTCGCTCCGCCCGGGAGAGGCCATGGCTCAAACTGCGCCCTTCGGCTTTGACGCTTCGACCTTTGAAATATGGGCCACACTTCTTGGTGGTGCGACTCTGGTATTCATTGAGGATGCTCTTTTGATGCAGCCCGAGAAACTCGACCTCTTTCTTAAGGAGAAGAGTATCTCTGCCATGTGGCTTACCTCTGCACTCTTCAACAGGATCGCTGACCACTCACCGCAAGCATTCAATTCACTTCGCGTTTTAATCAGCGGAGGCGAAGCGATGAGCATCCCGCATCTCAAGAGAGTGATGGAATCCTCTCCACTGCTTCAGGTCGTTAACGGATACGGTCCAACCGAAAACACAACCTTCACTACCTCTCATGCAGTCCGTCCTGAGGATCTTTCGGGCAGCAGTGTACCGATCGGCCTCCCCGTTTCAGGAACAAGGCTCTATCTCCTCGATGACTCCATGCATCCCTCCGAAGCCGGTCTAATCGGTGAACTCTATGTTGCCGGTGACGGCCTTGCAATTGGCTACGCCGGAAGAGAGGATCTTACCGGGATGGTATTTGTAACGCTTCCCATCCAGCCGGAAGAGCGTCTTTACCGTACCGGCGATCTTGCGCGATTCAGAGAGGATGGCCTGCTTGAGTTCTGCGGCCGCAGAGATGGCCAGATCAAACTGCGAGGTCACAGGGTTGAACCCTCGGCGATTGAAGCGGTTCTCGCTGGATGTCAGGGTGTCAGGGAGGCCGTTGTGATGGTTAATGGAGAAGGGGAATCAATGGAGCTGGTCGCATTTGTTGCTGCCGGCCATAGTGATGAAATGGCATGGCGAAACCGCATTGCCGAACGCCTGCCTCTCTATATGATGCCGGCCCGCTTTATCACTCTTGATCACTTCCCCCTCAATGCAAACGGCAAAAAGGATCGACGCCCGCTTCTTGAGATGCTCCGTGAGGAGCTGGAGGAGTTTCCCCTTTCAAGCGGCGAAGAGCGTCTCTGGATATTGCAGCAGCTTACACCCGACACGGCGCTCTACAATGTTCCGCTCGCTTTTGACATAGAAGGTGAGCTTGACTTGGCAGCATTCAGCCGCGCGCTTCTTTCTCTTGAAAAACGGCACCATGCGCTGCGTCTCATAATCCGGTCCGGAGATGAAAAAAATCTGGCTTTTCGTCACCATCTGCTTCCTGTCGGGAAAGTTCTGCCTCATAGTGAAGATTTCAGAGATTCAGCCAACCCTGAAGCAGAAATTGATCGCAGGATGAAGGAGGAGATCCGCCGCCCGTTCCGTCTTGAAGCTGAGACTCCGGTTCGAACCTTTCTTTTCAGGCTTGGTGAAGAGAAGTGGCGTTTTTTAATACTCCTTCACCATATAGCATGCGACGGTTGGAGTCTGAATACGCTTCTTCATGACCTTGCGTACTTCTACGATTTTGAAACAGGAGCCGCCCCTGCTCCGCCGCCTCCATCAGGCTTATCTCTGGCAGATTATGTAATTGCAGAGAAGAGGTTTCTTGAGAGTGAGGAGAGCAGAGCGGTTCTTGAACGCAGGGTTCAATGGCTCACTCCTCCGCCGGAACCACTCGATCTGCATTCAGACAGGGTTCGCCCCGCCACCCGGAGCTACGAAGGAGCAACGGTTGCCATTCCGTTTGATCCCCTTCTCAGCCAGGGCATGGACCGGCTGGCCAGAGATGCAGGCGTTACTCCCTATGTCTTTGTGCTTGCTCTCGTAGAACTGCTCCTTTACCGTCTCTGCGGGTTCAGCCGTGCAGGAGCGTTTGCTCTGGGAGCACTCTCATCCGGACGTGACAGGTATGAGATGGCCGATCTTGCAGGTTTTTTCGTCAATACCCTGGTACTTCCCTGCCGGATTGAACCTGATCAGAGCTTTCTTGAACATCTTGCTGCCGTCGATATTGAGTGGCAGACCGCACTCTCTGATCAACAATGCCCTTTTGGTCATCTTGTCGAGAGCCTGAATCTGGCGAGGGATCTCTCCCGTAATCCGCTTTTTGATGTTCTCGTTGTCTGGCAGGAACTGCTTCCCGAAGCTCCCCGACTGACCGGCCTGAAGACCGAAAATGTTCCTGTCGGCCTGCCGTTTGCCAAGTTTGATCTCTCATTCAACTTCATGAAGAGAGATGGAAACATTGAGCTCTTTGTGGAATACTCAGCAGAACTTTTTGATGAGGATACCGTCACAAGAGTTGTTCGCCGCCTTGAGTCGCTTGCCCGTTCAGTCATCGCAAATCCCGGCGAAACAGTTTCGATGCTTGATATCTGGATTCCGGGTGAGAAAAATATGGTTTTACAGGAGTTTAATAACACCAGCCTTTCACTTCCGTCACGCCGTTCGATTATCGAGCCGTTTCTTGATATTTCGCAACGCCGTGCCACTGAACTTGCAGTAATCCCGCATGACGGTACCACACTGAATTACGGCGGTTTTGCCCGCAGGGCTGGAGCCATAGCAGCTCATCTCGAGAAAAACGGTATAGTCCGCGGAGAGGCGGTTATTATGCTGCTGGCCCGATCAGAGGAGATGCTTGCCTCCATATTCGCAATACTGATGGTCGGGGGGGTCTATGTGCCGCTTGATGCAAGCCACCCGGCTGAGCGTCTTCGTGAAATTCTCGACGATTTCCGGAACCCCTTTGTTCTCGTTGATGAACCGCTTCCGCCGGTATTGAGTGAGTGCTGCCGGTCCATTTCACTTCCATTGTGCGATCAGGAAGCCGATCCTGTGTCACGTGCAAAGCCTGATGATCTGGCCTATATCATCTTCACCTCCGGCTCAACCGGCAAGCCGAAAGGGGTACTCATAGAGCATCACTCGGTTCTCAACCGTATTCTATGGATGCAGAACTCTTTCCCTATCGGTGCGGAAGATGTCGTTTTGCAGAAAACACCGGCAACTTTTGACGTTTCCATCTGGGAGCTCTTCTGGTGGTCATGGACGGGAGCGGCAGTTGCCATACTCAGGCCGGGTGCTGAAAAGGATCCTGAAGAGCTGGCGGAAGCAATCCGGAAGCATAACGTTACGGTTATTCACTTTGTGCCCTCAATGCTTGCCGCTTTTCTTGACACGCTTGAGAGCGGGCGGATAGAGTTTTCCAGCATAGCGAGCCTTCGGCTGGTTTTTTCAAGCGGAGAAGCGCTTGAAGAGAGTCTTGCTGAACGTTTTAACCGGCTTGTTTATGATCGATCAGGTGCCAAGCTTCATAACCTCTATGGTCCAACCGAGACGACTGTAGATGTTAGCTGGCAGTGCGCATCTCCCTGGCAGGGAAACAGCAATGTCTCAATAGGTCGTCCTGTAGCCAACACCTCACTTTATATTCTTGACGCTTCTCATCACCCTTTGCCGGTCGGTATTCCGGGTGAAATTGCCATTGGCGGCGTGCAGGTGGCTCGAGGTTATCTGAACCGCCCGGAACTTACCCTTGAACGCTTTATTGCTGACTCCTTCAATCCTCCCGGGCGACTCTATCTGACCGGAGATCTTGGTCGATGGCTGCCTGACGGTAGCATTGAATACCTCGGACGTTCCGACTGGCAGGTTAAAATCCGCGGTCAGCGAATTGAGCCCGGTGAAATTGAACATGCTCTTGAACGTCAAAAGCATATACTCCGCGCTGTCGTTGTTCCTGTATCAAACCAGGGGCTTGATGAACTGCATGCATGGATTCTCTGTGATGAATTGGTTGATCCGGCTGAAGTGCGCCGTCTTCTAAGGGAGCATCTCCCGGAGAGCATGATTCCTGCCCGATTTATTCTGGTCACGGAGTTGCCTTATACCCTTAGCGGAAAACTTGACCGCAAACAACTCGCGCAGAGGTCTCAAGCCATGCTGAATATGCCGTTGCCGCAATCAGCCGGTGTCGAGCCTGAAATCGAATGCCATGACCATACAGCACTGAAAAGCTTTTTCAGCATGAATGAGAGCGGAGATGCCCTGAGGCTGAAACTGAGCTTCAATACCGCCATAATTTCTGCCGAGGAGTCGACAGGAGTGGCTCTCAGCTTCTTCTCGATGCTGAAGGAGATCGCCGCTCTTCAGAAAGATTTACAAGCCGGTTTACCAAGTCAACGTGAGCAGCAGCCATGAAAATTGCAGATTTTACTTTTGAAGATCCCTCATCAGCCGTCGCTTCAGGTGAGCAGTGCTCTACAGCTCTCGATGGAGGGAGGAATATCGCTGCACGTTTTTCCGAAATGGCGCTTCTTTACCCCCTGCGTAGAGCCGTAGTTGATGAAGAGGGCTCAATGACCTATCGGGAACTGGATGACCTTTCACAGAGAATCGGACAGTTTTTAACAGAGAGAAAGCTTCAAAGGGAGAGCCGGGTTGGAGTCATGATTGAACGCCACCGGCACTTTATCGCAGCCATCATAGGCATCATAAAGGCGGGGTGTGTCTACCTTCCCGTTGACCCTACCCTGCCGCTTGAACGCCGCAGAATGCTGCTCTCAATAGCCGATGCGGCAGCTCTCGTCAGTTCAAGCCGGAATTCCGGCGACATGCAGCAGCTTGAGTGGCTCTGCCCTTCCATTCAATTCAGCCTCACACTCGACAGTGATAAGGTTGATTCCCTGGTTGAGAAACCGGGAGAGCTTATGTCCACAGAGCTGTGGGATCATATAGCATCCTCAGCGACTGATGATATTGAGGCCGGGGGGTGGAAAAGTGCATTTACCGGTCTGCCGATATCGCCAGAAGCTATGGCTGCATTCGGCGCAAATGCACACAATAAAATAGCTCAACATATAAAACCCGGAGCCAGGGTCCTTGAAATAGGGTGTGCATCGGGTTTCAGTATGCGCCACATTGCTCCGCTCTCTTCAACCTATCTTGCAACCGACCTCTCACGGTACAACGCCGAGCGCGTTGAAGTTGTGGCCCGAAGTCTCGGACTGAAGCAGGTTACAGGCCGTCATCTGGCCGCTCATGACATTGACATACTTTCGCCTGGCAGTTTCGACCTCATTGTGATGAACAGCGTTATTGAAAGCTTTCCCGGATATGGCTACCTTCGCATGGTGCTTGACAAATCCATGAAGCTTCTTGCCCCGGGCGGAATAATTTTTCTCGGCAGTCTATGGAATCTCGACCGTCATGAAGCCTACCTCTCCGACCTCTCGGATTTTGCCCGTCAGCATCCTGATGAGGGTTATTCTACCAGAAGCAATCTGAACGGAAGTTTTTTTGTCCCCTTCGAGTTTTTCAGTGACTGGGCAGCAGGCCGTCAGGAAAAACCATCTGTTTCAGCTTCAGCAGTCGATGCGCCGGGTTTTGACCCGGCACCCTATGCTTTTGATCTTGTTATCACTCTTGATGGTCTCGGGGGGTGTGCAGGATCTTCTTCCGGCCGCAAAGCGCCACTGCATTTTGACCGCCGTTCACTCTTTTCTCTTCCTCCACTTGCTTCCGATTTTTTTAACAGCGAGTCGGGGCCCGCTCATGCAGCCTATCTTATTTTCACCAGCGGCACCAGCGGAAAACCGAAAGGAGTGCTTGTAGAGCACGGTCCGGTCATCAATCTGATCAATGCAATTGAAAAAGAGGTCTATACTCCGCTTTCGGAAAGGATCAATGAGCAGTTTCTGAACATAAGCTGCTGTTTTTCCTTTGCGTTTGATGGATCGATACATCATATCTTTACTACTCTGCTCAATGGCCACACGCTCTTTATTCCTGAAGAGTATACCCGCCAAGATCCCGAGGCTCTGCACCGTTTTTTCCAGTTGCACAGCATCAATGTTGCTGATTCAACGCCATCTCTTTTCGGGCTCCTGCTTGACTACTGGCAGAAGAGTCAAACCGGGAGCTCCGTCAACTCGTTTATTCTGGGAGGCGAGAGCTTCGCAGCAAGTCTGGTGGAGCGGTTCTACGCACTTCAGGGAGTTACAGAGTGCGAGGTGTGGAATGCCTATGGTCCTACAGAGTGCTGTGTCTCCGCCTCACAATACAGGATGAGTTCCCGAAACTGGAAAAACCATCTTCCTCCGCCAATCGGAGCACCTCTCCGGGGAGTTGATATAAAGGTGTGTGATGAGGCAGGCCGGCTGCTTCCGGTTGGCATTCCCGGAGAGATCATGATCGGCGGTGCGGGGCTTGCCCGTGGATACATCAATGAGCCTGAACTCACTGCCGCACGATTTATTCTGGATGAGAACAATAAGCGGTGGTACCGGACCGGAGATATAGGCCGCTGGATTCAGCCGGGCCTTCTTCAATTCATTGGACGCGAAGACCGGCAGGTTAAGGTGCGCGGCTACCGCATTGAGCTGTCGGAAATTGAGTCCGTACTCAAGGCCTCTCCTCTTGTTCGTCAGGCAGTAGTTGCTGTTGCTGATCCCCGTAATGATGGCGACATGATTCTGGTTGCCTATGTCGTGCCTGCACCGGGATTTGATACCGCCAGGTGCAGGGCGGATCTTGATCTCTCTCTTCCTGCCTGGATGATGCCGACCCTGATTGTCGAAATGGAAGCGCTTCCCCTCAACAGCAACGGAAAGCTTGATGAGAAGCGGCTGCCGTCACTTAATACCAGAGGATTGTTTAACCAGAACAGCTCTCCGAAACACCCCTTCACCAGGGATTCAGAACGGCGACTCGCCTTGATCTGGCAGAGTGTTCTTGATGTTCAGGTGGAGTCATGCGACGATGATTTTTTTCTTCTTGGCGGCCACAGTGTACTCGGTGTAAGGCTGGTATCCCTTCTGGAAAGTGAGTTCGGGGTGAAACTTCCTCTCGCAGAGCTCTTTACTTCAACAACAATCGCAAGGATGGCTGACAGGATTGAGGCAAAACAGGCCGCTTCAAGCTGGAATTCGGTCGTTGCCGTCAACAGAAGCGGTGATCGAACACCGATTGTCTGCTTTCATCCTGTCGGAGGGAATGTACTGTGCTACAAGGGCCTTACTGATGCACTCGGATGTGAATGGCCAATCTACATGGCACAGGCTTCCGGGCTGGAAGCCGGACAACCCCTTCAACCGACTGTGGAGGCCATGGTTGGCGGATATCTTGATGATCTGCGTGAATTGCTCGATCTTGACCGTCCTCTCATCATGCTTGGATGGAGTTTCGGCGGCCTGCTTGCCTGGGAGGCCGCATACCAGTTGCGCCGGCTCGGGGTCAAAATCCAGCGAGTCATTGTGCTTGACGGCATAGCATCCTCCGATCCCATCCGCCGGATGCTTCAGATGGATGAGGCTGAGTTTATTGCTACCATGTTTGACGAGATGGGGCTTGGAAGTGCAGAGTATTTGCGTACACTCACCCCACAAGAGCGGCTCGACATGCTTGTTCTCCATGATCGAAGCAGCGACTATCTGCCGGAAGGTATTGATCGTGACCATCTGCGGCGTCTGCTTGCGCTTTTCCAGAATAACGGTCTGGCAGCCCTGCGCTACCAGCCGAAAATCAGCAGCGAGGAGTTGCTGCTCATCCGGCCAAGAATCTCTTCCAGCCAGGCGCCCGGCATTCCGGGTGACGACTATAACGGATGGCGTCCTTTTGCCGGAGGAGGCGTTGAGCTATGCTGGATTGATGGAACGCACGGCCAGATGCTTCTGCCTCCTTTTGTCGGAGAGATTGCCCGGCATATTTTTACAAACATTTCGGGTAGCTTATGAGCATACTCTCCGAACATGCCGTCATGTTATGGACACATGACCTTCAGGGCCTGGAGCTCTCTCCTCCGCAGTGGCTTGAGCTGCTTGATGATGAGGAACGGATGCGTGCCCTTCGGTTTCGGCGCGAGCATGACCGCATTGCCTATGTTGCCGCACATGCCCTGCTCCGGCTTGTGATCGGCAAAAGAGTCGGTGCTTCACCCTCTTCACTGATCATTTCACGGGGCGGATTCGGCAAACCCTTTATCGACATGGAGGAGTTTCGTGGCATGGATGTGAGCCTTTCGCATACACCGGGCATGGTAGCTGTGGCGGTGAGCATATCTGGCCGGGTAGGCGTTGATGTCGAGGCAGTTGAGCATGAGCGTGTGCTCTCTTCTGATCTGGCCGCCTACGGGTTAAGCGCTGAAGAGATAAGGATGCTTGAACTGATGGAGAGCTCTGAACGATGTTCGGCATTTATTGAGCTCTGGACTGCTCGCGAAGCTGTTGCCAAAGCTGACGGACGGGGGCTTTCCCTTCCCTTCTCCTCTATCCGGATCGATCTGGCCGCCAACAGGGCTGTCACCATGAATGATGGCGTCAAACCCTCAGCTCACTGGCATTTGTGGCGTGAACGGCCCTCTTTGCAGCACCGGCTCACATTGGCCTGGTCCGGAGAGAATGGGAAATTTATGAGAAAGAAAGATGAGTTACCTGTGTATTGAGAAAGGAGTTCAACCCTCTTTATTGCGTTAAAACATGACTACTCCATCGAACGATTTCTGGACCACGCTGCTTGCTGATATCCCGCCGCTCCTCTTTTACCGGGAGAGTGCCGCCCCGTCACCGGAGGCATTACAAAAGAAACTACTTCTCATTGAGGATGAACTTGATCCCCTCCAGACCCTTCAGCTCAAGAGGTTTGCAGAATCGAACAACATTTCATTAAGCACGCTTCTGCTTGCTGTTCATGTCAGGGTTCTCGCCCTGCAGAAGCCCGGTCAACGTATAGTAACAGGTGTTACCGTGAGTTCGCGGAAGGGTGAGGTGACCCTGCCTCTGGTTTTTGATGACGCAGGTAGTGATGAAAGCTGGAGTGCATGTTTGCAACGGATTGCTCATCTCGAAAAGTCAATTCTATCCGGGATCGACTCTTTTACCTCAGAGCCTGACAAGGCCGGTGTTCGCCCGCTCCTGCTTGATACCTCTTTTCAGTTCAACCCCGCCGTTACAAAAAGAGGCGATAAAGAGCAGCGTTCTCTTCTTGAATCGAGAATTCATGAACTCTGGCGCTCCCTTCTGCCTGGGGCGGAGTTCAGTGTTGATGATGGCTTTTTCGATGCAGGGGGCAACTCTCTGTTACTTGTTCGTCTGCATGAAAAACTTGCCGCAGAATGGCCCGGGGTTTTCAGTGTGGCGAGGCTCTTTTCGGTTGTCACCATCGCTGCCCAGGCGCGCTGCATCATGGAAAAAACTGAACAGGAGCAGCATCACGAGAGCGTGCAAAAAGATGATAAAGCCGAAATAAAATCTACTCATATAGCTATTGTAGGTATTGGTCTCCGTATTCCGGGCGCAGGAACACTCCAGAGCTGCTGGGAAGATGTTTCGAGTGGTGCTGACCGTGTTGCCACCATCTCTCCAAAACGCCTTGAAGATACCCGTGATATGATCAATACTCTGGGCGACACTCTTCCGGAGCGGTTTCGTGAGGCCGCATGGCTTGACGATATACTTGATTTTGATCCTGAACGGTTTCGAATCTCTCCGGCAGATGCCGCCCTTGTGCATCCCGAGCAGAGGCTTTTTTTTGAGACCGCTCTTATGGCTCTTGAAAACGCCGGATATGGCGGCAGGGCGCTCGATAATGAAAAAATCGGTGTATTTGCAGCAGCTGGCGGAGGTTCAACCTGGACAGAGTATGCCTTGAAGGTTCTGCCGGAAAGGGCAGAACAGATCTTCATCAATAATGTCCCCTCAAATATAGCTACCCGTCTCTCTTTTATACACAACTGGCGGGGTCCGGCTACTGTAGTTGATACGGCATGCTCTTCTTCACTGACGGCCGTGCATCTTGCCTGCCAGTCGCTTCTGAACAAGGAGTGCAGCGCTGCACTTGCCGGCGGTGCGAAACTGATTTTGATCCCGCCATCTGCTGATACACGCTTCACAATCGAATCTTCGACTGCCCGTACCCATGCTTTTGACGAGAGTGCTGACGGTACCGGTTCCGGAGAGGGTTCTGTTCTCTTTTTTTTAAAAACCCTGGAGCAGGCAAAGCGTGACCGCGATCCGGTTCATGCTGTTATACTCGGTACTGCCATCAACCAGGACGGAGCTTCAAGCGGAATAGCCGCCCCCAATCCAGCGGCACAGTCAGAGGTGATTATCGCAGCTGCGGCAAAAGCCGGAGTCCCACTCTCCTCCATCTCCTATATCGAGGCACACGGGACCGGCACTCATCTTGGCGATCCAGTGGAAATAGAGGGCATTCGTCTTGCATTCAAAGGTGAAAACACTAAAACAGGTTTTGCTCTGATCGGTTCAGGAAAAGGCAATTACGGCCATCTTGACGCCTGTGCAGGCGCACTGGGGCTGCTTCGTGCGGTTCTCTGCCTGAAAAACGATCAGGCACCTCCGCAGCCTTTTTTCAATCGAGCCAATCCCCGTATCAATTTTGACGACTCTCCTGTACGGGTCAGCACCCGGCTGATCTCTCTTCCAGACCTTGGTACGCCTCGACGTGCCGGGGTGAGCTCTTTCGGACTGAGCGGCATCAATGTTCACGCCGTCATTGAAGCGCCTCCTCCCGAAAAGAGCAATCCCGATGCTCCCGGCGCAGGATGGATGGTAATCGGGCTTTCAGCGGCAACAACATCACTGCTCAATACCTATGTCGCCACGCTCGTGAAGGAGATTCATTCAAACCTCCATTACCGGCCTCTTGATATTGCCTATACCCTCAACAGCGGTCGCGACTCCCTTACCGAGCGCCTTGCAATCTGGTTTCGTGATCGCGACGAGCTGCTCGCGGCACTTGAGGCGTCACAATCGACAAATAGCGATGAACGGCACCTTTGCGGCAGAATCGGGCGCAAAGAGAGATTACAGCCCGCCTTGCAGGCCGTGGCTCTCCAAAGTGATGAGGCATCAGCCAGAATGGCGGCACAGGCATTTCTTGAGGGGGCACGGCTCCAGCTCCCTCTGCAGCTTCAGCCCGGACGACTTCACCTTTCAGCCGCCCCCCTGCAGCGAATCACCTGCCGACCTCCCCGTATAGTCAGCCAAAAACCGCATCGCGACAGAAATCAGACTTTTTTTCTCCTCCCTACCGATACTCCGGAAGGAATCCGTTATCCGCTAAACCTCCACGCTGCAGAGTTCTGGCCTGCAGCCGAACATCTTCTTGATGGAGTTCCCACTCTCGTAGGTATGGGTATCGTTCCTCTTCTTGCCTTTGTTTATTCAGAGGAAGAGAGCGGTGAGGGGAAGTTCTCTCCCTTTGCCATCAGGGAACTCTCATGGATTCGCCCCCTTCAAACTCCACAGATACAGCCCGGCAGTCTCAGTATCCTTGTTACAAACTGTGATGACGGCTTTCAGCAAGCCAATCTTGGGGGACGAATGGTTGATGGAGGCTGGAAAACATTTGTCGAAGCAAGATTGTCCAATCTCACGCACTTTCCTGCTGTGAGTGCTGAAGAGGCTGAAGAGATCAGGCTGAAGGCTCTTGAGCTTACGGCTGACCCTGACATGGCTGATGAACCGGAGGGAGATGTCAGGGTCAGTTCACGATGGAGTGCACTCCTCGCAAGAGGAGGTTGCGAAAACAAGTTTTCTGCTCTCCTTCAGCTCCCTTTATGTGATCATGAAGAGCGGAATCTGCAGAGTTTCCATCCGGGAGTTCTCGATAGAGCGGTCAGCATTGTGCTTGACCTGCCAGGCCTTGTT
This sequence comes from uncultured Chlorobiaceae bacterium, assembly GCA_903820085.1. Taxonomy (GTDB): domain Bacteria; phylum Bacteroidota; class Chlorobiia; order Chlorobiales; family Chlorobiaceae; genus Chlorobium. The sequence goes on along the minus strand of CAIJGA010000021.1, from coordinate 27,891 downwards.
CCGGCAAGTTGCTCCGAGATACTGCTCTTCCAGCCCCTTCCGGAAAAAATCTTTGCCTCTGCCGAAAGAAGGCTTCTCGAGGATGGAGGAATCATGGCTGATGTCAAACTCTACGACATGGAGAGCCAGGAGCTCTCGATATCGTTCAGAGGGCTGCATTTCGCGCCGACTGCACTCCGGGCAAATGAGAAAAAGAGTGTGATAAAGGTGCCAGTGATACCCTCTCTGCCTGTGTGGATTAATGATCCCGTAGATTCCGTACTCTCTTCGCTTCCGCCAATTGCTCTGATCGGCGAAGGTGAACTCTGGCAGCGAATTGCCTCTCACCCCCTCTTCAGGAGAGCTCAAATTGCTTCATGCAGCTCTTCAGCAGTTACAGAGGAGGTTCTTTCCCTGATAAAAGAAGGCAGTGTACGCCATCTTCTTTTTGTTCCGGGCCCCGGTGAGGATATCGGCCTGCGTACCCTGAATGTTCTTCGCCCGCTCATGGCTCATCTGCGCCACCCTCTTCAGCTTCTTGCTGCCGGAGAGGGAGCCTTTGCACTCGATATCACTCAGAATGCGCCCATTCCAGGGCCGGATACAGCACTTATGGCCGCTCTTGTTATGGTTGCTGGATATGAAGAGCCAATGCTTTCGACACGGTACGTCGAAATTCAAAAAGGTGCTCCGCTGGAGCCTCTCTTTCAGGAGTTTGAAGCTTTCGAATTGAGTGAGCATTCGCCTATTCTTATCGACAACACCGGAAAACGTCGGAAAAGGATTTTTGAGCCACTTCGGGCAGATAGTGCTGCAACAAAATCAATATGGCCAACCTCCGGCTGCTGTGTAGTAAGCGGCGGCACTGGCGGGCTTGCGCTGCTGCTTGCAGAAGAGTTCTCCTGTAGAGGAGCAGTTTCGCTTGCACTGCTCTCACGCCGTGAACTTGCTGCGGGCAATGAGAGCGATGCGCTGAAACGTCTTGAACTTCTGGAGGCTCTCGCTGCCCTGGGAATCACCGTTCGTCACTGGCAGATAGATGTCAGCAGGCTTGAAGAGCTCTCCCTGGTGCTTGATGAAGTACGCTCAACACTGGGGCCCATTACGGCAGTTGTTCACCTTGCAGGCCTCGTTGACAGCCATATTCTCGTAAACGAAACTCCCGGGACTTTTTCCATGGCAACAGCACCCAAGGTTGAGGGTGCGCGCAATCTCGATTATCTGACGCGAAATGACCCGGTAGAGGCTTTTGTTCTCTCCGGATCACTTACCGCTATTGAGAGCCGAGCCGGAACAGGAGCCTATAGCGCCGCAAACCTCTTTCTTGACGCTTTCGCCAGGTGGCGACAGAGCGAAGGACGACCGGCACTCACCATCGACTGGTGCCAGGTCGGAGAGGTCGGCATGGCGGCACGCATACTTGAAGGGAAACTCGCAGAGTACAGCCTTTCGCCTGATGAGGTTGTCCGTTACTGGCGGATGGCTCTTGGTGCAGGAGCTTCACAGGTCACACTCCTCTATGACAAAAATCCCGTAGAGAGGGTCAAAGAGATACCTGATAGTCAGGAGCAGCCGAAAATGCTTGAAAAAGCTCTGGCACAAATCTGGGCAGAGATATTGGGATATGAGAGTGTCGAGTCCGATGATGATTTCTACTCGCTTGGAGGTGATTCGATGTCGGGAATCGATATTGTTGACCGCATTGTCAAAGAGCTTGGTCACCCTCTCTCATACACTGATCTCGTTGAGTCCGCCACGGTCGGCAGGCTTGCAGAAAGGCTGCGCACTCAGGCCGAGGCCGCAACGACGGGTGAAGGTTCGCGCAGCAGTCACAAGCTCACTCCAGCGCCGGCTGAAAACCGTTATCCGGTAAGCCGGGAGCAGCTTGCGCTCATTCAAGCTCAGATGGCAGCTGAAAATAGTATTGCCTATAACCTTCCCAACATCATCTCACTGCCCTCCGACTGCGACCGGGATCGACTGGAAAGCGCCCTGCGCTCACTCATATGCCGTCACGAAATTCTCCGCACCCGTTTCTCTTTCGAAAAGAGTGAACCCGAGATGGAGATACTCCCGGAAGTGCCGCTGCAGTTAAGCAGCATTCGTCCTACAGAAAAAGTTACAGCTCAGTTCTGGAGGAGCAGGGTTAAGCCTTTTGACCTTGAGGCCGAACCTCCGGTACGCTTCGAACTGATTGAGAGAGAGAACGGAACTCCCCAATCCCTCTTTTTCGATATTCACCACGCTCTTGCTGACGGTTTGAGTCTTGAATTGCTGATCGGTGATCTTGCGCAGCTTTATGGGGGAAAAACTCTGCCGCCACTCCCCCTGCAGTTCAAGGATTACGCATGGTGGAGCCGGAGGGGGGAAGGTGTCGAAGCTTTTGATACTGCTAAACAGTACTGGATAGAGCGCTATAACTCGTTGCCACTGCCTGTTCTTGACCTCCCTTCTGACCGGCCTCGACCGGCATATCACACCTGGGAGTGCGGAAGCGTTGCATTTACTCTGCCGCAAAAGAGTGTCGATGCTCTGCGCCTTTTCGCATCGGCACACGCAACAACGCCCTTTACCGTAGTGCTCTCTGCATGGGCCTCGCTCTTTGCCCGCTACAGCAGCAGTGATGATCTGGTCATTTCAGTTCCCGTAGATGCAAGAGAGAGTGTTGGAGCCGCCTCAATACCCGGCATGATGGTCTCGCTTATTCCTTTGCGTATTTCAATTGCAGAGGAGGAGTCGGTCGATAGCTTCATCAGGCGTCTCCACCGTGAGGTTTCAGAAGCAATGCGCAACAGGGCATGTCCTCTCGGCATGCTGCTTGAAGCGATTGCGCCACAGGCCGCCCCTGAACGGACGCTTCTTTCTGAAGTGACTCTCTCATACATGAACTTCAGCGAAAGCAAGGGATATGAGGCTGACGATGAGGGCAAGGATGCGTTCCGCATCCTTGGTGTTGAGCGTGGTAACGGAAAAAATGACCTCTCAATCTTCATCCGCGACCTTCCTGCAGGGATAAGTGTTACCTGCGAATACTACAGCGCCATATATGATCGCGACAGGATCGAACGCATGGGAGAGCATTTCATATGCCTGCTTGATGCTCTTGTCAGCTCTGAAGGTGAAAAGCAACTGTCTACACTCCCCCTGCTTGCAGCTTGGGAGAGAGAGTGGCTTGAGAAGGCTGGACGAGGCAGTGATACCCCGCAACCGGAACCACTGAATCTTTTTGCCTGTTTTGCATCAAAGGCAAAAGAGCGCAGCAGCGCCATAGCTATCAGTGATAAATCCGAAAGACTCAGCTACACTGAACTGCTCTGCCGTGCCGAAGGTATTGCCCAATACCTTGCCCGTGAAGGCGTTTGTGAAGGCGACATTATCGCGATGCATATCGAACGAAGCTGTTCCGCTGTTGCCATAATACTTGCAATCAATGCGCTCGGCGCCTGCTATCTGCCGCTCGACACCTCATTTCCGGCGCTTCGTATTGCCCTGATTCTTGCCGATGCAGATTGTCGTATGGTGATTGCCGACGCTGCTGGCCGCAAAGTCATTGATGAAGCCGATCTGACTGAGTGTGAGGATAAAGAGAGCAATAATGATGGTCGGGTCCCGAATAAACGGCTGATGGTAGAGTCCGAAAAACTGGCTCTCATGAGCTCCTCTCCAGGTGCAGTGTTTGAACGCAGAGAGGATTTGCTTGCCTATCTCATGTACACCTCCGGCTCTACAGGTCAGCCTAAAGGCGTCAGGGTTTTTGAGCGCGGCATAATCCGCCTTACGGTAAATCAGGATTATATAGAGATTGGCAATGAAGACCGGATGATGCTGGTTTCATCCCTCGCTTTTGACATCTCAACGTTTGACTTGTGGGGAGCGCTGTTGAATGGTGCCGAGCTTTGCGTTATCGACCGCAACGTTCTGCTTGACCCTGCAGCTTTTGCTGCCGAAATAACATGCCGTAATATCACTATTATGGCCATGGCAACCGGGTTGTTCCACCGTCAGGCCGAGACGATGCCGGAGAGCTTCTTCTCAGTGCATAAAGTGCTTGCAGGAGGCGAGTTAATGAATCCCGAACTTCTGAAGAGGGCTGCGGAAGCCGCACCCCAAACAGAGTTTTACAACGTATACGGTCCTACCGAAAACACAACCTTTACGACTACTCATCTTGTAACTCCCGGGGATCTGCAAGGTCAGGCAATACCGATCGGCAAGCCAATCCCGCTTACGACAGTCATGGTTTATGACAAAAGAGACCAGGTTGTTCCGATCGGTATCTGGGGTGAAATCATAAACGGAGGCAAAGGTGTTGCCGATGGTTATCAGAATCGGCCGGAGCAAACTGCCGCCAGCTTTTTTACAACTCAGGATGGCCAGTACTGCTACCGGACCGGTGATATTGGACGGTGGAGAGTGGATGGCGTACTTGAAATCGGGGGCCGCAGGGACACCCAGATCAAACTCAGAGGTTTTCGCATTGAACTCGGTGAGATTGAAGATGCGCTCTGTCGTCACCCCTCAATAGCAGGCGGTGCGGTACTTTTCAGAAAGGATGCCGGGGAGCTTGTTGCCTGTCTGGTATTGAAGGGGAAGACGCCAGAGGCAATTGAACTCCGCTCCTGGCTCATGCAGCGCATCCCATCATACATGGTTCCTGCCCGCTTCATCAGTGTCGCCCGCCTGCCCGTCAATTCCAATGGCAAGCTTGACCGCAAACTTCTTGACATGGAAGCCCAAAATGGAGCGTTGCTGAAAGATGTAAGCACTTCATCAACGGGATTGCCCGCGGGTGATAGTGAAAAGATGGTAGCTGAACTTTTTTCAGAAATCTTCAATCGTCCTGTCAAGGATCGAAATATCAGCTTTCTTGATCTTGGCGGTCACAGTCTCATCATCATCCGCGCAATCAACCGGATTGCACAGCTTTCAGGCGTCAGGCTTTCGATAAGCGATTTTTTTACAACTCCCACCATAGCCGGACTTGCCGCCCGCATTGATGCTGAAAGCCATAGAGATGATGCCGGAGGCACTATTCCTGTTGCCGACAATGCAGCATTTCCTTTTGCAAGTCATGCAGAAGAGCGCCTCTATATGGTTAACTCCATTGATGCCAGTTCTGCAGCCTACAATATGACCTTCTTTTTCCGTACCGGGGAGGAGTTTGTTTCGAAGGCACTGCATAAAGCTATTGTTGAGCTTGTCAAGCGGCACGAAGCCCTCCGTACAGGATTTGAAGAGTGCGATGGCGTGATCATACGCCGGATTGCAGATCCACAGGAGATCAACCTTGAATGGAACGAAGATGATCTAAGCCAATATTCCGACCCCTTTTTTGAAGCCCTTCTCCTGACACAAAAAGAGGTTGCAAAACCCTTTAATCTTGCCCGGCCGCCACTTTTGAGAATCAGAATAATCCGTCTCAGCAAAGAACAGACACTTATACTTCTCATTACCCATCACATTGTTCATGACGGCTGGTCATCCCGTATTTTTTTGAGTGAACTGAAGATTGCTTACCAGGCGGCTCTTCATGGAACGAGTCCAGTTTTTTCTCCGCTGCCGATATCGATTCGCGATTATGCCCTCTGGCAGCGTACCCGTGACTGGTCAGAGAGTGCCCGCTGGTGGCTCAATACCCTGAAAGGGGCTCCGGAACGGATCGAAATCCCCTGCGATCGCCCGCTTCCGGAAATTCCTGCAAACAGAGGTGCCACAATCAAAATGGAGTTCCCGCCCGAGACGGCAAGAGCTCTGCAGCGGTTTGCCATTCAGAGCGGTGTAAGTATGGCTTCAGTCGGGTTGACCCTTTTTGCTACCCTTCTCTATCGTCTTACCCGTCAGAGTGAAATGGTGATCGGTATGGGTGTTGCAGGTCGCGACCATACCGAACTGGAAGGTCTGATCGGATTTTTTGTCAATGTTCTGCCGATACGCATCCGCCTTGACCGGGAGAGTGAGTTCAGCACACTGCTTGGCGAGGTTCACGAAATGCTTATGGGTGCTCTGGCACATCGAGAATACCCCTTTGACTCCATGGTTCGCGACCTTGCCCCGAAACGGTCCGGCAATCGTCAGCCGCTGATCAATGTCGTGTTTGAGTATCAGCGATTTGAGCCGGTCGATCCTGACAATATATTTCCTCCTGCACCTGAAATCAGTGACTCTTTTGCCCGTTCACTTGATGAAGTCATCTACACCCCCACCGCCAAGCACGACCTGCTCCTCTTCTATGTAGAGCAGGAGGAGAGAAGCGTACTGATGGTTGAATACGATACAGATATTCTTGATGCCGGTACCGTTGAACGCTGGATCTCCTATTATATTCAGTTAGCAAAACATCTGTGTGCCGAAAGCCTTAAAACAACTGAGTCCGGGAGAGAAGAGCCATGATGATGAAATCCGGCAATCCCATCTATTATCCACTCGCATCTGTTCAGCGTGAAATCTGGTTCGACCAGACTCTCTATCCGGATACTCCGATTTACAACGTAGGCGGCTACAGCTTCCTTCAGGGAGAGCTCGACCTCGGCCTCTTCCGGACGGCGATCATGCTGACTGCTGAGGAGAACGACGCGCTACGCATGGTCCTGATAGAGCGAGATGGCGCTCCTTTCCAGTCGTTCCCCGAAATGGAAGATGTCAATCTCACAATTGTTGACTTTTCTGATGCGATTGAGCCCCGAAAGAGAGCTCTCAGCCACATCCGAAAGGCTCACAACAGGCCGTTCCGGATCTTTGAGGAGCCGTTTTTTCGCTATACCATTTACAAGCTTTCGGATAAAAGCTATATCTGGCAATATCTCTTTTACCATCTCGCTGTTGATGGCCATGCTATGACTCTGGTTATCAATCGGGTTGCGGCTCATTACAATGCCCTGTTGCAGGGTCGCACACTTCCCTTCAGGCAGGAATACTCATATCAGCAGTTTCTCCTTGACGACGCACGCCCCGTTGATCCTGAGCGGCTTGAAGCCAACCGTCAATACTGGCGGGAAACATTCAACCCGTTTCCCGAACCGCTCTTTTCTCCATCAAACCTACAAGGCGGCAGCACAGAGGTCATACCCGGATCGGTTCATACCGGATACATGCCTCGAACTCAATATGAGAGAGCCGAGCGGTTTGCCCGATTGCATTCGGTATCGCTCTTCCATTTTCTGATAGGAATTCTCTATCTCTATTTCACAAGGGTCGCGGATCAGGATGAGTGTGTCATGGGAGTTCCGATGGCAAACCGGAGTTCACCCATCTTCAGGGAAACCATAGGCCAGTTTGTCGCTATTATTCCGGTACGATTCAGCTATGGGCGTGATATCAGCTTTACCGAACTTATCAAGGCTGTCTCCGGAACGCTGCGCAGGAGCTATCGTCATCAGGGCCTCCCCCTAAGCGAAATCGTCCGTCAGTCAGGAGCGTTGCAGAGAGGCAGGAAAAGACTCTTCGATCTGGCGTTCTCCTGGGAAAAACAGGATTACTCCTTCGCGTTCGGACCGGCTTGTGCCACAGAGAGCGCTTCGCTCGTTCACGATTTTGAACAGATTCCGCTTGCAATATTTGTGCTTGATTTTAGCGCAAACAGGGATATAGTGCTGGAGTTCGCCTACAACCATGCCTATTTTGACGCACCGGAGATGGAGCTCCTTGAAAAACGGTTGATGCATTTGATTGATGAGGTTCTCGCCAATCCCGACATGAAGATCAGCCGGTTCGATCTCCTCCCTCCTGATGAAAAAGAGGAGCTGCTCATTAACCGGAACAATACCGCTTCGCCCCTCCCGGAAAAATCACTTCATCAGATGTTTGAATTGCAGGCAGCAGAAAACCCCGGAGCTGCGGCAATAGTCTTTCAGAAGAGGGTTATGAGTTATGGTGAACTCAACAAAAAAGCCAATCAACTGGCGCATCTGCTTATTGCACAAGGTGGAGGTGAAAAGAGGCCGATTGCCATCATGCTTGATCGATCAGCGGAGATGATTGTTGCATTCATGGCTGTACTCAAGGCAGCCCGGCCCTTTCTTCCTCTTGATTCATCCTATCCCTCGGAACGTATTTCGTTTATGCTTGAAGATTCCGATGCTGAACTGGTCATCACCCGGAAGTCGCTTCTCGAACGACTGCCTCTCTCTGCACCGCCGACACTCTGCCTTGACAAAGAGCCGGCGGTTGCCGGAGAGCCCGACGTCAACCCGAATCTGGAAGTTTCCGCGGAGCAACTCGCCTACATCATCTACACTTCAGGCTCTACCGGCACTCCCAAGGGTGTGGCCGTTTCGCATCGCGGCATTGGCAATATGACGATAGCCCAGATCAGCGCCTTTGGAGTAAAGGCAAAAAGCAGGATACTTCAGTTCGCCTCTTTCAGCTTTGACGCATCACTCTCGGAGATAGCTATAGCTCTCTGCTCTGGAGCTGAACTGCACATACCCGATGAAGATCAACGCACTCCGGGACTCGCTCTGCTGCACTATCTTGATGATGCTGCCATCACCCACCTCACCCTGCCTCCGACAGCTCTTGCCCTGCTCCCGCAAAGAGAGCTGCCTGCCCTCGAAGCGCTGGTTGTTGCAGGTGAACCCTGCCCTCCCCCACTTGCTGCATTCTGGTCAAAAGGATGTCGATTCTTCAACGGATACGGACCGACCGAGGCAACAGTGTGCACAACAATTGCAGAGTGCCGGCATGAAGATATCTCTCATGACAAGCCTCTTCCTATAGGGCGCCCTATAGCCAACACCCGGCTCTATCTGCTAGATAAAAACCTGCAGCCGGTACCTGGAGGCATCGCCGGAGAGCTCTATATAGGAGGTATTGGCGTGGCCTGCGGATACCTCAACAGGCCCGAGCTTACTGCCGAAAAATTCATTCCCGATCCATTCTCCACAGAACCCGGCGCACGTCTCTATAAAACCGGGGATCTTGTCCGTTACCGCCCGGACGGTAATCTTGAATTTCTCGGCAGGCTTGATCACCAGCTCAAAATTCGCGGCTTTCGCATAGAACCCGGCGAAATTGAGTCGGCACTCACCGCCAATTCGTCAATACGCTCTGCTGTGGTCAGTGGCCGAAAAGATGCATTCGGTCAATTAGCTCTTACCGCCTGGCTTGTTGCAGCAGGCACGCCCCCTTCAATCGCTGAGCTGAAAGCAGATCTGCGGCGAACGCTTCCTTATTACATGATTCCGACATCGTTTCTCTTTCTGGATTCAATGCCGTTAACTGCAAACGGGAAGATTGACCGTAAGTCACTCCCTGAGCCGGAGCCCACTATTTCAGAACACTCAACAGCCCCGCGTGATTCTGTTGAAGAGCTTCTGGTCAGGCTCTGGGCCACCGCGCTCGCACAAAAGAGTTGCAGCATTCATGATAACTTTTTTGATATCGGAGGAGAGTCGCTCACCGCAGCCCGGCTGACGGTGCTTCTGCATGGTGCTACCGGTATGACCATCCCCGTCCGCTGGATATTCGAGGCGCCAACACCCGCACTTCTTGCTGAGCGAATCAGAGCGTACGGTAAAGAGTGCGAGCCAACTCAGCCTGTTCCAGTGAACCCTCTTCTTCCGGAAACAAAAACCATTACGCCCGATCTTTTGCCGTTGATTGAGCTCTCTCAGATGGAGATTGATCACATCCTCTCTTTTGTCGAAGGCGGGAACTCTAACCTGAAAGATATCTATCCGCTCACGCCGCTCCAGGAAGGGATCTATTTTCACGCTCAACTACAGGGTAATGGTGACTCCTACGAGAGTCGTCATCTCTTCTCCTTTGACTCATTTGCTCGTGTAGAGGCATTCATATCCGCAATGCAGGCGGTTGTTGACCGTCATGACATGCTCCGCACCGCATTTGTGTGGGGCACATTACCGGAACCGGTTCAGGTAGTATGGCGCAATGCCTCTGTTCCGTTTAAGATTCTTTATATGAATCCGGAGCATGGGGCAGTTGCCGATCAACTTATGCACCACAGCAATCAATTCAATCTTGCAGCTGCACCCCTTATCAAGACAGCAGTTACTGAAACTGGCGATCGCTGGCTGATGGTTCTTTGCACACACCATCTGATTATGGATTATACGACGCTGAAGGTTGTGCTTGATGAAATTACGGCACACCTTGATGATGATGCCGGGAGGCTCTTGCCGCCGGTACCCTTCCGCAATTTCATTGCCCGACAACACAATAGAAATACATCGGGGAGTTCTGAACCGTTTTTCCGGGAAATGCTGGGTGATATTAAAAACCCTACCGCTCCATTCGGACTGCTTGATGTAAACGGTGACGGTTCAACAATCGTGGAGTCGCACAAGGTGCTGTCAAATGATTTAACACTCCGGCTTCGCCGAGCGGCTCGTCACTGCAGTGCGACGCCGGCCGCCATCTGCCATCTTGCCTGGGCAATCCTCCTTTCCCGCTGCTGCGGTCAAAAGGATATTGTTTTCGGCACCGTACTGACAGGACGCATGCATGGAGGAGCCGGAGTTGAGCGGGCCGTCGGCATCTTTATCAACACGCTCCCCATTCGCCTGACATGCGATGCGCAACCGGTTGCCGAAGCTCTTCGACTGACCCAGCATCGCCTTGTTGCGCTCATACGTCACGAATATGCATCACTCAGCATGGCTCAGCGCTGCAGTGCGGTTCCAGCCTCGGCACCGCTCTTTACATCACTGCTGAACTATCGGCATACAGACCGAAAAAATGATACGGCTTTCCACCTTGAAGGAGTTGAACTGCTCAGGCATAGTGAAGGAGAAACCAATTATCCGGTCACTCTCTCCATAGATGATTATAGCGAGGGACTTGAACTGACTGTACAGATTGACGCATCGATTGATCCTGAATGGATTTGCAGCATCATGCAATCGGCCCTTGAGATACTGGTCAAGGCGCTCGAAGAAGCTCCCGAAACGCCGCTTGCAGAATTGGAGCTCTTCACCCCGGAAGAAAAACAGACACTACCCTTCCACAGGCCCATCGATACATCGCAGCCCCAAATAACCAATGCCACAAATCACCAGCGTGAATGCGGCACCCTTTAACATGAGAGATCGCCGGTTCATCCTTGCGTTCAGCAACAGATGCCAAATCTTCAAGATCCTCAAGTAATTCATAAAAATCGGTTAACGGAAGAATCACCGATTTCTTGACCCCGTTGATATCGGTCACATATTCCGCATAAATGTCCTCAACGTTCAACATGGTATAAGCATTTGAGATATTTCAAAATACGGTAATTACTGCACGCTATCGGCTATACTTGATCATGCAATAAACCCCGTAATATAAATAATCCAGATTCAGAATACGTTTAGCACTCAAAAGCTAACTTCAGAGCAAGATTACAAAAAGCAATAACGCCTATTGTATGGAGTTCCCGCACAAAGATCAAGAAGAAAGGTATCAGCGTAAAGAATGTGTTTCGGGTAAAATTCAGTGGATCTGGATTAGCTCTCATGCTGACTATGACAAAATCATTGCCTGATAATCAACACTCCGAACTTACCCAATTCTCAATCTGCAAAGCGGGAACCCGGATAAACTCCTTGACATTGTTGGTGACCAGTATAAGCCCTTCACTGCGGGCATGAGCGGCGATATGAACATCATTGACACCAATTGGCTGACCCGCCTTTGCAAGAGTTGCCCGTATGGCACCGTAATGCTGCGAAGCTTTCGAGCCATAAGGCAAAACCTCCAGCCTGCTGCAGAAATCTTCAATCACTGAAAGGTTTGCACTCACGTTGCAGCTCTTTTCCGCGCCATAATACAATTCAGACAAGGTGATGGCGGAGATAGCCATTCGGTCTGCGTTTTTGTTAAAAGCATCCAATACCTCGATTGGACGACGCTTCAAGGTATAGATAACAATATTGGTATCAAGAAGATAGCGCAGCATTACAAAGCCTCCCGCTCTGCCTGCTCCCCTGCGTCACGCTCCTCCATAAAATCATCCGTCACCTTTTGCGGCCCGAGGAAAAAACTATCCCAAGTCTGGCCAACAGGTGAAATGATCCGCTCATTACCTTTTACGCGAATACTTACTTTTTTAATGTTTTCGGGTAAACGGGCATCTACAGGCAATCGTACTGCCTGTGAGCGATTATTGATAAAGACGGTGCTGATTGTCATTAGTGCCTCCTGAAGCTATGGATATACAGCTGGTATATAGCAAATAATTACCAAGCCCGCAATCTCTTTTGGTGATAGCGGAACGTACTGAATTTACTTTTTATAAAATGAACTGCCACAACAACCATTCCTACATTTTCGTACAAATAAGTAAAACCGGCACACCATTCTACCGATTACTTCGTTTTGCAGTAACCAGTATCATGATAAAAGTGGGTTTTTCTCAGAGAACGATGGATACTGCAACCGTCCAGTCACTCTTCCGAAACTGCGGATTTCCCACCAAATTGTAACCTTTCATCACTTTCTACCGGTTTGTAGCTCTTATCTCCATTAAAGAACCCCTAAAACCAACACATCCAGCTCCTCAAGCCAAAAGAACTTCACCGCACTAAAACACCGTAAACCACTTCTTCATAACACCTTGCGTCCTTTCCCCCAGTTATTCCAAAAAACACTTTTTTGCGAAGCCTCCGCTTTGGCACGGATCTTGCTCATTAAAAGCATAACAATTCAGGCAAAGGACGAATAACTCCTGAAGAGTTGATGATAAAGACAATGTAAACCTAAAAATATACGGATATGAGGAAAGTAGCTATTTACGGAAAAGGTGGCATCGGCAAGTCAACCACAACACAGAACACGGTTGCCGGTCTTGCAGAAATGGGCAAAAAAATCATGGTTATTGGCTGTGACCCGAAGGCTGACTCTACCCGTCTGCTACTCGGTGGACTGCAGCAGAAGACCGTGCTCGACACGCTTCGCGAGGAAGGTGAAGAAGTTGAACTTGAAGATATCATCAAAGCGGGATACAGAAATACCCGTTGCACCGAATCCGGTGGTCCTGAGCCAGGCGTAGGTTGCGCAGGTCGCGGTATCATCACCTCGGTCAACCTGCTCGAACAGCTCGGCGCTTTCGATGAAGAATGGGATCTCGACTATGTCTTCTACGATGTGCTTGGTGACGTTGTCTGCGGCGGATTCGCCATGCCGATCCGCGACGGCAAAGCAGAGGAGATCTACATCGTCTGTTCAGGCGAGATGATGGCCATGTACGCAGCCAACAACATCTGCAAGGGTATCCTGAAATATGCCGATACCGGTGGAGTCCGTCTTGGCGGCCTTATCTGCAACAGCCGTAACGTTGACAACGAGCGCCAGATGATTGAAGAGCTTGCCAAGAAAATCGGTACGCAGATGATCCATTTTGTGCCTCGCAACAACTTTGTGCAGAGGGCTGAGATCAACCGTAAAACCGTTATCGAGTACGATCCGACTCATGAGCAGGCTGATGAATACCGCGCTCTTGCACAGAAAATAAACGACAACAAGATGTTTGTCATCCCCAAGCCGCTCGAAATCGAAGAGCTTGAAGCGCTTCTCATAGAATTTGGTATCGCTAACTAAAAAACAGGAGTACACACACATGTTAATGATCAGAACAATCGTCAGGCCGGAAAAGGTATATGAGGTGATGCAAGGGCTCCTTGACGCAGGTTACCCGGCTGTTACAAAAATAGCCGTTGTCGGACGCGGAAAGCAGCGAGGTCTTCGCGTTGGTGATGTGGTCTATGATGAAATACCAAAGGAGATGCTCTTCATGGTGGTTCCCGATACCGACAAGGATTTTGTGGTAAGAGCGATCCTCGATAATGCAAAATCAGGCGCAGAAGGAAAATTCGGCGATGGCAAGATCTTTATTTCAGCCGTTGAAGAGGTCTACACGATCAGCACCGGCGAAAAAGAGAGTGAACCGACACTCGTAGCACAGGAGGCTTGAATGAAAGAGATTATTTCAGTCATACGGATCAACAAGGTGAATGCCACCAAGCAGGCGCTTATCGATGCGGGCATCCCGGCTTTCACAGCCACCGGCAGGGTTATGGGTCGCGGCAAGGGGCAGGTTCACTACGACATTCTCAAAGGCGCCGCAGCAGGCCATCCTGAAGCAATCGCACAGCTCGGCAATGCTCCGAGACTTGTAGCCAAAAGGATTCTTACGGTGGTCGTCCCTGATGAATTGTGCAAGACAGCAATCGATACCATCATCAAAACCAATCAGACCGGAAACCCGGGTGATGGCAAGATCTTTGTAACGCCGATTATCGAAACCATCAGGGTCAGAACCGGCGAAGAGGGCGACAAGGCGCTGAACTAACCCAAGAATCATTAAAAGGTGTAAACGGAGAGAGCTACATGGAGGCGAACATACATTTCCCAGATCCTTCCAAAGTCAGGGAGGAGCTGATACAAAAATACCCGGCCAAGGTCGCAAAAAAACGGGCCAAGTCGATTATAGTCAACGACCCGCAAATCATTCCGGAAGTCCAGGCCAACGTGCGTACCGTTCCGGGAATCATCACACAGCGCGGATGCTCTTATGCCGGTTGCAAAGGTGTGGTGCTCGGGCCTACCCGCGATATCGTTAACATCGTGCACGGCCCCATCGGCTGCAGTTTTTACGCATGGTTGACCCGCCGTAACCAGACCAGAACCGAGTCGCTGATGGATGCAAACTATATCCCCTACTGCTTCTCGACCGACATGCAGGAGGAGAACGTGGTCTTCGGCGGCGAAAAGAAGCTGAAAATTGCAATCCAGGAGGCCTATGACCTCTTTCATCCAAAATCCATCGCCATTTTCTCAACCTGCCCGGTTGGTCTGATTGGTGATGACGTTCATGCTGCATCGAAAGAGATGCGCGAAAAGTTCGGCGACTGCAACGTCTTCGGGTTCAGTTGTGAAGGGTACAGGGGCGTCAGCCAGTCGGCCGGCCACCACATTGCCAACAACGGCGTGTTCAAGCACATGGTTGGCCGCGACAATACCCCAAGCGTCGGCAAGTACAAGCTGAACCTGCTTGGCGAATACAACATCGGCGGTGACGCTTTTGAGATTGAACGCATTTTCGAGAAGTGCGGCATTACACTGGTAGCCTCCTTCAGCGGCAACTCAACGGTCAGCCAGATTGAAAACGCCCACACAGCCGATCTCAACGTGATTCTCTGCCACCGTTCCATCAACTACATGGGCGACATGATGGAGACGAAATACGGTATCCCGTGGATGAAGGTCAACTTCGTCGGCGCCGAATCAACCGCAAAGTCGCTGCGCAAAATTGCCGAATACTTTGGTGACGAGGAGCTCAAGGCAAAGGTCGAAGAGGTGATTGCCGAAGAGACTCCGAGGGTGAAAGCCATTATTGATGAAATACTGCCGAGAACCACAGGCAAAACAGCCATGCTCTTTGTCGGCGGATCACGTGCCCACCACTACCAGGATCTCTTTGCCGAACTTGGCATGACAACGGTGGCCGCAGGATACGAATTTGCTCACCGCGACGACTACGAAGGACGTCACGTGCTGCCCAGCATCAAGGTTGATGCCGACAGTAAGAACATTGAAGAGCTGAAGGTGTTGCCCGATCCGGAGCTCTTCAATCCGAGAAAAACCGAGGCCGAGCTTGAAGCACTGAAAGAAAAAGGGCTTGAGATCAACGGTTATGAGGGCATGATGAAGCAGATGACCAAAAAGTCGCTCGTTGTCGATGACCTCAGCCACTATGAGTCTGAAAAGCTGATCGAGATCTACAAGCCGGATATCTTCTGCGCCGGCATCAAGGAAAAGTATGTGGTTCAGAAAATGGGTATTCCGTTGAAACAGCTTCACA
Source organism: uncultured Chlorobiaceae bacterium (assembly GCA_903820085.1). GTDB lineage: Bacteria > Bacteroidota > Chlorobiia > Chlorobiales > Chlorobiaceae > Chlorobium. Next base: position 12,116 of record CAIJGA010000021.1, on the reverse strand, counting down.
GCTACGACTACGGCGGTCCCTACACTGGCTTTGAGGGAGCGGTTAACTTCTATAAAGACATCGACCGTATGGTAAACAACCCGGTATGGAAGCTGATCAAGGCTCCATGGGAAAAGGCCGGAAACGGTGCAGGACTTGCGGCCAGTTACGTGACACAGTAATGAGGGATAACGGAGACTATTAAATTATGCTATTACGACACACATCAAAAGAGGTTAAAGAGCGTGAAGGGCTGACCATCAACCCTGCAAAAACGTGCCAGCCAATCGGCGCCATGTATGCAGCGCTCGGTATTCATGGCTGTCTGCCTCACAGCCATGGCTCACAAGGTTGCTGCTCCTATCACCGCAGCACCCTGACCCGCCACTACAAAGAGCCCGTTATGGCGGCAACAAGTTCGTTCACCGAAGGTGCTTCAGTGTTCGGCGGCCAGGCAAACCTTCTTGCGGCCATCGAAACCATCTTTTCGGTCTATGAGCCTGACATCATTGCAGTGCACTCGACCTGCCTCTCTGAAACCATCGGTGACGACTTGCAGCAGATCACCAGAAAAGCAAAGGACGACGGCAAAATTCCGGAAGGCAAGTATGTTATTTTTGCCAGCACGCCAAGCTTTATCGGATCGCACATTACCGGCTACGCCAATATGGTCACGGGTATTGCTACCCAGTTTGCTGTCTCAACCGGTGTAAAAAAGCACCAGTACAACATTATTGCCGGCTGGATGGAACCTTCAGACATGCGAGAAATCAAGCGACTGTCGAAAGAACTTGGCGTCAAGATTGTGCTTTTCCCCGACACATCGGATGTGCTTGATGCTCCGCAGACCGGCAAGCATGTGTTTTATCCGAAAGGCGGCACTACAGTAGAAGAGCTGAAAAGCGCCGGCGACAGCCTCGCTTCACTTGCGCTTGGATCAATCAGCGCAGAACCGGCGGCCATCGCACTCGAAAAGAGCTGCAAAGTGCCGTTCGAAACGCTCGACATACCCATCGGCCTCTCTGCAACCGACCGATTCATTATGGCACTCAGTAAGGTTGCCGGAGTAAAGGTCCCTGATGAAATTACGGCTGAGAGGGGACGATTGGTTGATGTGATGGCCGATATGGAACAGTATCTGTATGGCAAGCGGGTGGCACTCTTCGGCGACCCGGATCAGCTTCTTCCGCTTACCGAGTTCCTGCTCGATCTGAACATGAAACCCGTTCATATCGTTAGCGGCACACCCGGCCAGCGCTTTGAAAAGCAGATGCGCAAGCTGCTCGATGCCCGCTCACCGGAAACAAACTTCCGCAACGGGCTTCAGGCAGATATGTTCCTGCTGCACCAGTGGATGAAAAACGAACCGGTTGACCTGCTGATCGGCAATACCTACGGCAAATACATGGCGCGTGACGAAGACGTTCCGTTTATCCGCTTCGGCTTCCCGATTCTCGACCGTATCGGCCACAGCTACTTCCCGAATGTCGGGTACAGCGGTTCGCTGAGACTGGTTGAAAAGCTGCTCAATGCCCTGATGGATCGCCAGGATCGTGACGCCCTTGAGGAAAAGTTTGAACTGGTCATGTAACGCAATGGTTCCTAAGCCCCCCGCACAGGAGAATGACAAAACATTTCCATCCCTGTCGGGGAGGCAGCCAGGTAGCACAGGGTGCAAATCCTGCAGAAAAAGAGAGACAACAATATTTTTTGTAAAGGGGTCGAAGCTATGGAACAGATCACAATTCTCGAAGGACGGCAGAAGCAGATCTTCGAAAAGAAAAACGGGGTTACGCAACCCGATATAGCCTGCGACACCTCAAGCCTTTCAGGATCGGTAAGCCAGCGTGCCTGCGTCTTCTGCGGTTCCCGTGTGGTACTCTATCCCGTAGCTGATGCCATTCATCTTGTTCACGGCCCTATCGGGTGTGCCGCCTATACATGGGACATCCGGGGTGCAGTCTCTTCGGGCCCTGAATTGCACCGGTTAAGTTTTTCAACCGACCTGCAGGAGATGGATGTTATCTACGGCGGCGAAAAAAAGCTCTACCACTCACTGATTGAACTGATTGAGCAGTACAAACCAAAGGCCGCCTTTATCTACTCGACCTGCATTGTCGGTCTCATCGGTGACGATATCGAGGCCGTCTGCAAAAAAGTTGCGAAAGAAACAGGAATTCCGGTACTGCCGGTTCATTCCGAAGGGTTCAAGGGCACCAAAAAGGACGGCTACAAGGCCGCATGCCATGCACTGATGAAGCTGATCGGTACGGGTTCGATCGACGAGATCAGCAAGTACAGTATCAATATTCTCGGCGAATTCAACCTTGCCGGAGAAGCCTGGATCATCAGGAAGTACTACGAAAAAATGGGTATTGAGGTAGTCTCAACCCTGACCGGCGACGGACGTATCGACGCCGTAAGGCGTGCTCACGGAGCAACCCTCAACGTTGTGCAGTGCTCAGGATCAATGACCTGGCTTGCCAAAGAGATGGAGGAGAAATACGGCATTCCCTATATCCGGGTCTCCTACTTCGGTATTGAGGATATGTCGAAATCGCTCTACGATGTCGCAAAACATTTTCCAGACCGCCCCGATATTATGGATGCGGCAAAGCAGGTCGTTAGTGAAGAGGTCAAGACCCTCTATCCTTCACTGCAGAAATTTAAAAAAGCGTTGACCGGCAAAAAAGCAGCCATCTATGTCGGTGGCGCCTTCAAAACCTTCTCGCTCATCAAGGCGCTGCGTTCAATCGGCATGTCGGTCGTACTTGCAGGATCTCAGACAGGCAACAAGGATGATTACGCACGCCTGAAAGAGATGTGCGACGAAGGGACGGTGATTGTGGACGACTCAAACCCCGTCGAGCTCTCGAAATTTATTCTTGAAAAAGAGGCGGACCTGCTTATCGGAGGAGTCAAGGAACGGCCGATAGCCTTCAAGCTCGGCATCGGTTTCTGCGATCATAACCATGAGCGAAAGATCCCTCTCGCCGGATTTATTGGCATGTATAATTTTGCACTGGAGGTCTATCAATCGGTCATGAGCCCGGTATGGCAGTTTGCACCACGAAAAGGAGGTACCCTATGAAACACGCAAAAACAGCAACACAGAACGCCTGCAAGCTCTGTAATCCGCTTGGTGCATGCCTTGCCTTCCGTGGAATCGAAAGCTGCGTACCGTTCCTGCACGGTTCCCAGGGGTGCGCAACCTATATACGCCGTTATCTGATCAGCCATTATAAAGAGCCGATCGACATCGCCTCATCAAACTTTCATGAAGAGACCGCCGTGTTCGGCGGCAGCTATAACCTTAAAATCGGCCTGAAAAACGTCTCCGATCAGTACAAACCGCAGGTTATCGGAGTAGCAACCACCTGTTTGAGCGAAACCATCGGGGATGATGTTCCGGGGATTCTGCGGGAATATAAGAAGGAGTTCAAGAACGGCACACCAATGCCGATTTTGATTCACGCCTCGACGCCAAGCTATCAGGGCAGCCACATCGACGGCTTTCATGCCGCCGTAAGGGCAACTGTCAAAACCCTGGCAGAAAAAGGCGAAGAGCAAAGCCTGATCAACCTGTTTCCGAACATGGTCTCGCCGGCTGACCTGCGCTACCTCAAAGAAATTTTCGCTGATTTCAAGGCTCCCCTGATGCTGCTGCCGGACTATTCGCAGACCATGGATGGCGGCCCGTGGGGTGAATACCACCGCATACCGCCCGGCGGCACTCCTGCAAGCGCCATTGTCTCGGCAGGCAGTGCGTCAGCAAGCATTGAGTTCGGCTCAACGCTTGAAGCATCGAAATCGGCTGCCGGGTATCTCGAAGAGACGTTTAACGTACCGCGGTATCATCTCTGTCTGCCCATCGGCATCAAGGAGAGCGACAAGTTTTTCAGCCTGCTCGAAACGCTGACAGGCAAGGCCCGGCCCGAAAAATATGAGGATGAACGGCGCCGCCTGATCGATGCCTATGCGGACGGTCACAAATATGTCTTTGAAAAAAAGGTCATCCTTTACGGCGAAGAAGACCTGGTGGTCGCCATGACCGCATTTCTCAGTGAAATCGGCATGACACCCCTCCTCTGCGCTTCAGGAGGAAAAAGCGGCCTTCTGAAAAAACGGATCATGGAGCTTATCCCGAACATGGAGGAGCTGGGTATCAAGGTACGTGAGGGGGTTGACTTTGTCGATATCGAGGACGAAGCCAAAGTGCTGAAACCCGATTTTCTGATCGGCAACAGCAAGGGCTATACCATGTCAAGAAAAAACGATATACCGCTGCTCCGTCTCGGCTTCCCGATTCACGACCGGTTCGGAGGTCAGAGAATGCACCATCTTGGGTACCGGGGCACCCAGGAACTGTTCGACCGGATTGTCAACACCGTTATCGAACAGCGGCAGAATGCTTCATCAATCGGCTACACTTATATGTAAAGGGAGGACACCATGACACTGAAAATAGCAAACCACCCCTGTTTCAACGATGCGTCACGCCACAAGTTCGGGCGTATCCACCTCCCTATTGCACCGAAATGCAATATCCAGTGCAACTACTGCAACCGGAAATTCGATTGCATGAACGAAAACCGTCCCGGCGTAACAAGCAAGATACTCTCGCCCCGGCAGGCCATGCACTACCTTGATCAGGCGATGATCCTTTCGCCAAACATTGCCGTTGTGGGCATTGCAGGCCCCGGAGATCCGTTCGCCAACCCGGACGAGACCATGGAAACCCTCCGGCTGGTTCGGGCAAAATATCCCGAGATGCTGCTCTGCGTGGCAACCAACGGACTCGACCTGCTGCCCTATATTGACGCTCTTGCCGGGCTTCAGGTCAGTCATGTCACCATTACCATCAATGCCATCGACCCGGTCATCGGATCGGAAATCTACGCCTGGGTGCGGCACAACAAAAAAATGTACCGCGACCGGGATGCAGCAAAACTGTTGATCGACCGCCAGCTTGAAGCATTGAAAAAACTCAAGGAGGCCGGCGTCACCGCTAAAGTAAACTCTATTATCATTCCGGGCATCAACGATACCCATGTAATCGAGGTTGCCCGGAAGGTTGCAGAACTGGGAGCCGATATCCTGAACTGCATGCCCTACTACAGCACCACAGAGACGGTGTTTGAAAATATTGCCGAACCCTCTCTCAGCATGGTAAGCGAAATTCAGAACGCGACAAGCCAGTATCTGCCGCAAATGAAACACTGCGCCCGATGCCGCGCCGATGCGGTCGGCATTATCGGTGAAATCAACTCCGAAGAGATGATGCAGAAGCTTGCCGAGGCTGCCGCACTGCCAACAAACCCTGATGAAGTACGCCCCTATATTGCCGTCAGCAGTATGGAAGGTGTGCTGATCAACCAGCACCTTGGCGAAGCGGAACGCTTTCTGATTTATGGCATGAACGATACCGGCGAATGCATACTGGTCGATGCAAGAACCGCGCCTCCCGCCGGCGGAGGCAAAGAACGGTGGGAAGCACTGGCCGATACCCTGAACGACTGCCGGGCGCTGCTGGTCAACGGAGCAGGTGACTCCCCGAAAAAAGTTATGACAGCCAAAGGGATTGAGGTCATGGTGCTTGAAGGGGTCATTGAAGAGGCCGTATACGGAGTCTTTAACGGCCAGAATCTGAAACATCTGATGAAAAGCAGCCAGATCCATGCGTGCGGATCAAGCTGTTCCGGCACCGGCGGCGGATGCGGATAAGGTCATGAACAGGTAAAAAATTTTAATCATTAACTGGAGAATAACAATGGACAAACCAAAACATCACATTCTTGTCTGCGCCAGCTTCCGTGCGCAAGGGACACCACAGGGAATCTGCCACAAAAAAGAGTCGCTCGGCCTGATCCCCTACATCGAAAGCGAGCTATCCGACCGGGGAATGAGCGATGTCACCGTCTCGGCAACAGGGTGCCTCAACCTTTGCGAAAAAGGGCCGGTTTTGGTTGTCTATCCTGAAAACTTCTGGTACGGCGAAATTGACAGTGAGGACAAAATCGACGAGATCCTCGACGCACTTGAAGAGGGTGAATCCTCAGAGGACCACCTGATAAACTGATTATGCAGAGGTCGTGCTATCTTTTCCGCCAACGCTTTTTTTAGCTTTCGATTACACCTTCCCGGCGTTTCTCCGACGCCGGATTTTTTAACGGCTCCCCGGTTCGATATGACTGTTTTCTGCAGAAACCCTTTTGATGGAGACAATCAGCCCAATAAAGAGGATTGTTGAGAGAAGCGCTGTCGCAGCACCAAAATAAAAGGTAGCCGCAGGTGAAACCCTGTCCCAAAGCAGGCCACCGATCAAACTTGCGGGCAACGTGGCAAACCCGACAGCACTGGCGTACACACCGAAAGCCGTCGCCTTGAATTCCGCCGGGATAATCGTTGAAAGGAATGCCTTCTGTATCCCCTCAGTCAGTCCCATGAACACGCCGTAGAAAGCAAACAAAAACCATACAGCCGTACTGCTTTTGGCAACAGCAAAACCGTAATAGAGAGCGGCAAACAGAACAAACCCCATCAGGATGATCCGCTTCTTGCCATACCGGTCTGCTGCCATACCTGCAGGAATGGCCGAGAGGGAGTAAATCAGATTGAACAACAGATACACCGCCGGAATCATCGCCGTCCGGATGCCGAGCTGCTCTGCCCGCAGAATCAGGAATACGTCGCTGGAATTGCCCAGGGCAAACAGCGTGACAATCAGGATAAAGAACTTGACTTTCCCGTCGAAATGCCTGAAGGTAAGCCGTGGACTCTCTGCAGGGGCTGCGGTTGGGCGTTTTTTCTCCTTGATAAAAGCAGCAATAATCAGCACGGCAATGGCTCCCGGTATCATGGAGAGCCAGAAAACCATGCTGTAGTTGCCGTGGTAAAGCTGGAGCAGGAGGAGCGCAATGGCAGGGCCAACCACAGCTCCCATGGTGTCCATGGAACGATGGAAGCTGAAGGCACGGGCAAGATGGGTCGCTTCAGAAGACTCCGCAATAATGGCATCCCTTGGCGCCGTGCGAATACCTTTTCCAATCCGGTCAACAAAACGTGACGCAAGAACCTGCTGCCATACCCCGGCAAGCGCGATAACCGGACGGCTCAAAGTTGATATGGCATAGCCCGCCAGCATCAGCGATTTCCTCTGTCCTATCCGGTCGGAAAGCCAGCCGGAAAAAACCTTGAGCAGGCTTGCTGTGGATTCAGCAATCCCCTCGATAAGGCCAATCATCGACTTGTTGACTCCAAGCACGTTGGCCAGAAAGAGCGGCACCAGCGGATAGATCATCTCCGAACTGACGTCCATAAAAAAGCTCACCAGTCCCGCAAAGAAGACGTTTCTGCCAAAGCCGAAGAATTTCTTGTCCTGCGCCATATATCGCTGGAATTCAATTGCGTTCTGCGTTATCAATACCGATGACGCCGGAAGTTTTTGACACATAAAACATATCGAAAATTCGCCGTACATCAAATGAACACGTAAACAAACGACTCCGTGATGTTATTGGCCTTTCGGGCACACTCGTTTACGTGGATGTATTGAAGTCAAAATCAAACAGGCCAATCTCAATTTTGATCTATCCACTTTTATTAAATCCTGTAAAAAAGATTATATAGAAACCCAAGCCCGCCAAGGGCTACTTGTTCATTTCCTTTTCCACAGACTTGCCATGTTCAAACCAAAATTATTTTCCATCTTGCCGGAACTTACTCCGGACCGGATAATGAAGGACGTCATTGCCGGTATTATGGTCGGCATTGTTGCCTTGCCGCTGGCGATAGCTTTTGCCATTGCATCCGGTGTTTCACCTGAAAGAGGTCTTATTACCGCCGTTATCGGCGGTTTCCTTGTCTCTTTTCTTGGAGGAAGCAGAGTACAGATAGGAGGCCCGACAGGAGCGTTTATTGTGATCCTTTACGGGATCGTTCAACAGTACGGTGTTAATGGTTTGGTACTGGCAACCATCATGTCAGGCATCATTCTCATGATCATGGGCTTCGCCCAGTTCGGCTCGCTGATCAAGTTTATCCCCTATCCGGTAATTGTCGGTTTTACCAGCGGTATTGCCGTCATTATATTTTCCAGCCAGGTCAAGGATTTTCTTGGCCTTGATATTGCTGTCGTCCCGGCAGATTTTATCGGTAAGTGGTCCTCCTACGCCCTTCACCTGCCGTCGTTCAATCCGGGAAGTTTCATGATTGGCATGCTTGCCCTCCTCATTATCCTGTTCTGGCCAAAAGTGTCACGAAAAATTCCCGGTTCACTCATTGCCATTGTCACAACAACCCTGATGGTGCAATACTTTCATCTTAATGTAGCTACCATCGAGTCTCGTTTCGGAGAAATCCCCTCCATGATTCCTGCGCCATCGCTCCCCTGGTTTGATTTAGCCACAATCCGGCAGCTCATTATGCCGGCAACCACCATTGCCCTGCTTGGCGCGATCGAAGCGCTACTGTCGGCCGTTGTAGCTGATGGCATGATCGGGAGTCGGCACAAATCAAATATGGAACTGATTGCCCAGGGAGCAGCAAATATCATTACCCCCCTTTTCGGCGGCATACCCGTCACCGGTGCAATCGCACGAACAGCAACCAATGTCAAAAACGGCGGCAGAACCCCTATCGCAGGAATCGTTCACGCCATCACGCTGCTCCTGATCATGCTGCTTTTCGGCAAATGGGCAAAACTCATTCCAATGCCAGCCCTTGCCGCAATCCTTATTATTGTAGCCTGGAACATGAGCGAAATTCAGGTATTCCGGCAACTCCTGAAAAGCCCGCGAAGCGATATTATTGTTCTCTTAACCACCTTCGGCCTGACCGTTGTCTTTGACCTGACGCTCGCCATTGAAATCGGGATGCTTCTTGCCGTTATCCTCTTTATGCAACGCATGGCAGAGCTTTCCAATGTCGGAGTCATAACCAAAGAGCTCACAGACCGCGATGAAGAGGACGACCCGAACACGATTGTGACCCGGAAGGTACCTGATGGAGTTGAAGTATTTGAAATAAGCGGACCGTTTTTCTTTGGAGCTGCCAGCAAGTTCAGGGAGGCGATGCATATCGTTGAAAAGGCACCGAAAGTCAGAATCATCAGAATGCGAAGCGTGCTTTCTATCGACGCAACCGGGCTGAATATGATGAGAGAGCTGCTCAAAGACTGCAAAAAAACAGAAACCCGGCTTATCCTCTCAGGAGTTCATGCACAGCCCTTATTTGCTCTGCAGCAATACGGGCTGTACGATGAAATAGGCGAAGAGAATATTTTTGGCAATATCGATGATGCACTCGACCATGCAAGAGAGATTCTCGGCCTGCCAAAACTGGGACGGCAGCAAAACTTTGTGCCTACAGTCCAGCGGGAAAAGAGCTGAACCTATTTTTTAGGCGTGCTGACTGAAGAACCCTGAAAAACTGAGGTAACCGGAGTAACTGAAGCAGCCGTCGTTGGCGCTTTACAGACAAGATCACAACCTGTTTTGACAAGGGGCTCAATAAACTGCCCTACCGTTTTGACTCCAATGTTCAGCAGCTCATACGACTGCTGGGCAAGGGTGCCAAAGGACTGTACGATATTATTGAAAGCAACGGAAAAATCCTGGACGGCATCGTTTGACATAATTATTCCTCATTATACTGATTGATAAAAAAGATAGTAGTATCCATCGATTCACTACTGTTATTTGTTGACACAAGTTACATGATTTCCCCCAACAGTCTCAACAAAAAAATCCGGCCGATTACTTCGCGCGGTAATTTTAAGCTCCGCAAACCATTCACACAGAACAAATCCCTATTGAACTTTTTTGTGCATAAATCTGATTTTGTTTAATTTTTTAGGTTAATCAACTCGTTTCCTTATTTTTAACCATATTTGCCGATTTAAAACTAAGAACGCAACACCATAAAGACAATAAAAATCAGACACCACAGGAGCATTGAACTATGGAACACGCATTACGTCCGCTTGGAGCAGTCGTACAGCTGCTCGAAGAACTCGGCCATGAAGTCACATACGCCTATGACGATCTTGTTTTTGTCAACGACAATGATTTTCTGCTTCAGTTTGAAAATACAGGCCCGGCACTGAATCTCTTCTTCAACCAGAAATGCCTGAAACAAAATGCCGATAATATTGAGCAGAGCATCATACCCGCTGCTGATAGAAAAGGGCTTTCAATTGTAAAAAAAGGTTACTACACCCTCACTGAGCAAGCCAATGAAAACCTGCAGATAGAATTTTTCAGCAACTGAGACCGTTTTAACTTTTACTGATAAACCACGGGCGCCATGCACAGCAAGAGCGATTTGCCGCCACTGCCAATGCCCCCGCCATTGGTCAACCAGAGTCTGGAGACCTTTTGCAACGACGGATTCAAAGAGTGCTGGCCATTGCACGAGCATACCAGTATACTTCACTTGTTCTCGGTGCATGGGGCTGCGGGGCTTTCGGCAACGATTCCCATCGCACTGCTATCGACTTTCGTCATGCTCTTGAATCAGATTTCAGCGGAGCATTTAGCGAGGTGGTGTTTGCCATCACCGATTGGTCGCCAGAGCGGAAGTACCTTGGGCCTTTCTGCGACGTTTTTAACTCCGAAAAAAAATGTCAGTAACCCTTCGCGGCTCTGTCAAAGGCTAACATAACGCTCAGCATTGGATGGTGCGACCACACGAAGAGTCTTTCAGTTACCGATACGATTGTGCGCGATGAGCAAAAAAAAGCTCCATAGGAATAAATCTGAACACAATTCCTTATATTTGGAGAAAATAAATTTATGCTAAAATCAACATCGGGGCATGATTGAGAAAGAAGAAATTGTCAGTGCGATAATGAGTGAGCAGTTCAGAATCACTGACCACGCTTACGAAGAGGCGCTTTCGGACAATTTGACATTTGAAGAGGTACTAACCAGCGTTATCCATGGAGAGATCATTGAGCGGTACCCCAAGGACAAGCCTTATCCGAGCTGTCTGATTTTTGGAGAAAACTTTAGGAGAGAGCCGATACACAGTGTCTGGGCTTACAATAGAGAAAAATTGTGGGCCGTGGTGATAACCGTTTATCGCCCGGATCCGGGAAGGTGGATTGAATTCAAAACCAGGAGAACAAAGCAATGATCCCATTTGAGCTATGCCCGGTATGCGGTGGAGAAGTGATTGAAAAAGAGGTGGAAAAGTTGATTCTCGGGGGCAACAATACCGCTGTTGTAAGAGTAACCGCTGAAGTCTGTACCCATTGTGGTGAACGATTATACTCGAAAGAGACTGTTACATTGTTTGAGCATATCCGGTCACAGCTTGCGAAAGGTGATGTTGCGGGCTTCCTTCCCATGGGTCAGACCTATAAAGTTGCCGGGTAAGGCAAAGGGAACCAAGGCCTACCTGCATCCACGGCTACCCAATCAAGCAAGTCGCCCGCATCACGTGCATACGGCATATAATATTCTGCAAAAAACAGAGTTCTTCTTGTTTTAATGAGTAATTTCGGCTGACAGTTGATTCTATTGAAGAGACCAGATTTGTACAGCAGGAATTATGCCCACTACACCTCGTGACTTGCTTAAAGGCTTGCTCGAATATATCGAAGAGCAAGCCAAAAATATTGACCCAAAAGGTTATCATCTCTCAGTAGCGCCTTTCAGTTGTATAAACAAGTCAGGTTTCCAACTTAAAATCAGCCCCATTTTGTCTACCGGTTGGGGTCCATTTTAAACTACGGGAGGGATTTCTGTGAGTGATTTTTACTGATGGTGAAATGCTGCAAGCTTCCGACATGGAGGGGACGCCAAAAGGTTATATTGCCCGCCATAACCTGACCTAACATAACGTTTGCGGCTATAAAATCGTTGGGGACTGCGTGATTGCTAAACTATCCACCGTTGCAAACCTTGCGAGCGGGCTAAAATGTATGTGAACCACTTAAACCCCAATGTTTTATGAGCCGCTGTTATGCCTTCGTGCTTTTTAATATTATTGCATATGGCTCTTCGCGCAATTTAGTGGAATGAGGGGATAAAATCGTAGACTGAAGTATTTCAATCCCATGCTTAAAGATGCAAAAACTTACTGACCATTACCAACAACTCTTAGGGTTTCCAGCGGTCTGGAAGGTCGATGAT
>CAIJGA010000020.1 GCA_903820085.1 uncultured Chlorobiaceae bacterium | reverse complement strand
CTTAAAAGCAAGCTCGAGAGGGTTTAGAAGTTTCGAAAGTTACCGGATAAGAATCCTCTTTTATTGTGGGAAGCTGGAAATGCAACTTTAGATGGTGCAGTAAAATGAAATTTAGTTTCCATTAACTTCCGCGAAATGCCCTTCAGCCTAATGTTAGTCGATCACCATACCGTGAATCAATAACCGATATATTGGCGTTGTCACAAGCAAAAGTTATTATTGGTTCATGTTCAACATTTAGTGTATTTGGTGTTTTTCTCAGCGGAAATGCTTCAACTATATGGCATCGTGGTAGACGGCCAGCCAATATATTTGATGCAGACAAAAAAGCTATTTATGAGGCTGAATGGGATACCGGAGAGCAACTACCAGAGTTGTTTAGTGCTAGACTTAAGCAGATATTAGAATGACTAAAGTAGTCGGATCAAGTTTTTTACTAAGACTATAAGATGTATAAAAAAAATGAATAATGGTTATACGTTAAAAGCCGCGAAATGCCATTTGTTTCAATCCACAATATTAACACTGGTCGATCATCCCCTTTATAACTTCATTGAGCCCAAAACAAGCCTCCCAACCAAGTTTAACTTTTGCCTTACCTGGATCTGCACTACTTAGCATCAAATCTGTTGGTCGGAATAAATCCGGATTTTGTTCAACATGCTTTCGCCAATCTAGACCGAATGTTGCAAAAGCAATCGAAACAAATGATTCCAGTGAGTGTGTATAGCCTGTAGCTATTACGTAATCTTCCGGATAATCCTGTTGCAACATCAACCACATTGCCTCCACATATTCAGGAGCCCATCCCCAGTCGCGAGCAATATCAAGCCGGCCAGGTTGCAACTTTTCAGGTGACCCATTGGCAATACGCCGAGCTGTACTAATAATTTTCTGGGTTACAAAGCGTTCTGGGCGTAATGGCGATTCATGATTGAATAGTATCCCGCTACAGGTAAACAAGCCGTAAGCTTCACGGTAGTTATCGACAAGCCAAAATGCTGAGGCTTTTGCTACAGCATAGGGGCTACGAGGATGAAATGGGGTTCGCTCATTAGCAGCAACTCCACCAGTATCCCCAAAGCACTCACTGGAGCCTGCATGGTAGAGTTTTATTGGTGAGTCTACCATCCGGGGCAAGCTTCAAGGATATTAAGTGTTCCTAAAGAGATACTTTGCATAGTCTCGGCTGGCTGTTCGAAAGAGAGCCCGACCGATGACTGCCCTGCTAAAAAATATACTTCATTGGGTTTGCTCTGCTTAAGAGCCACAAATATACTCCGAAAGTCTTCTGGAGCCATCGAAAGCACTCTTACTCGATCACGAATTCCCAATCGAACGAGATTAGGAAAACTACTTCCTTGGGCATCACGAGATGTGCCCCATACTTCGTAACCCTTAGTGAGCAATAATTGAGCAAGCCAAGAACCATCCTGCCCGCTTATCCCGCAAATCAAAGCGATATTGTTCATTTGTGATTCGCCAATGTGTGATAAATAGCAAGAATCTCTTCAGCGCGAAAGCTATGCGCAATTTATTAATTTTTAGCCATTTCAAGATGATCCTGCCAGGTTTTTGACTGTAATTTAAATCTCAAAATAGCAGGAAATATAATTTTAAGTTTTATAAGCACTTTCCAAGCTACTCGATTTACAGGAATATCGCTAAACAAATGATAGGAGTGCCCATCACTTATAAAATATTTACCATGCTTTGACGCAAGATATTCTAAGGTTTTTATACGAAAAAAGCCAATATGCTGCCCATGCTCTCTTCCGTAATACCACCAATCCGTTTGCTTTGGTGTAGGTCGTGGAATAATTATGGTTGAAAATAGAACATTTGGCGAAATATCAAATAAACGATCAAGTTCAGCTGAAGGATTGACATAATGCTCAAAAGATTCAAATGCAGTCACTAAGCCACAACCAACACCTGTCGCATACTCAAAGCCCCTCGCAACAAGGTTTTTACAGTACAAATCAGACCAGAATGCATCTATCCCTAAATCGCGTAATAAACGGACAAGAATACCATAACCGCCAGCACAATCGATAACTCGTTCATCAAGTTGACCCAATGTAAAGAGAGTTGCTAAAACAATGTTCCTATTGGCAAGATTACGAGCCATAATACCGGTGTCACTATCATTTATAGCTTCAGAATATGCACGTTCAAGCCAATAAGGATATTCTGTATGCACGTAACCGCAATTTGGACATTCAAAATAATGTATAGTTTTCAAATCCAGCAACTGCCCATTCCACAAATAATCTGTTACGGCTCCGCATACTCTGCAATTTTCTATTTTATATGGCATGTGCTAATCCGCTTTATTTCGCTTAAAAAGTCCACAAGCATAGATATCGGCCTAATTTCCCTTCTCACATATAGCCATTTAGTTATTCAAAAACTGACCAAAAACCTTTAGTTTATGCATTCTTTACAAGACGTTTACTTTCTTTCAGCAAGTTACCAATCATCGGTATTCGCAAAATGCGTTGTCGTATTAATGTTATTCTGGTTATTCTAAAAATAAGTCTATCAATCGTATCATCTGCCACTAATGAGCGCTCAATATCAAAAGGATGCCGCAAGGGAATTGTCAATGATTCCGGAATGCTCTTTAGAATACAATCAGGCGCATCGCCTGTGGTATGAACTGCTTCGGGATGACCAAAGCCGAGATTAAAAGTCTGGTTATGGGCAGGTAAAGCGGTAACCATTCCTTGATACCAGCAACTGTAAGTCCATTGATAATCCCATGTATCTATACCTCCTCGATAAGCATTATCAAAGACGGATATCCAGTATGATTCAAATAACTTATTACCGTCCGAGATTGATTTTAATCCACCCTTATCCCGCCACTCAGGCCAATTGTGCATAGTAACATCGTAGTGCTGCCATGCCCGACGCCAGCTTGCCCAACCCCAGACATGATTGTACCGAGAAAAGAAATAGCTTTCCGAAGGCGTAAAGCGTTTTGAAACAAGATTGCATCCGCTTATCACCCCAACTTTCGGGTCATTACGATATCGTTCCAGCAATTCATCGCAATACTCAAAGAAGCTCTGAATGGGCAGGACATCGTCCTCAAGAATAACACCCTCTTCTTCATTCTCGAAAAACCAGTTGATGCCGCCCGATACCCCAAGCTTGCATCCAAGATTTTTATTGCGAAAAAGCGTTTTCACCTCACAAGGCCAATCAACGGTTGTTGCTATTCTTCTAACTTCTTCGCACCGCTCAAACTCCCCTTCCCGATTTTGTCGTGGTCCGTCGGCAGCAACATAAAGGCGTGGAGGTTTTGCTGCGCGGATAGCCTCAAAAACTTGTCGGGTAGTATCGGGTCTATTAAAAACAAGAAAAAGTACTGCACTCTGCATGTGGTCAGTTTTCCTTTAACTTGTTTCTGAAGTAAGCGATGGTGCTCTTCAAGCCATCTTCAAGATTGACTTTCGGTTCCCAGCCAAGCTCTTGCCGCGCAAGCGATATATCAGGTTGCCTTTGGCGAGGATCATCTGATGGCAGGGGACAATAGACCAGTTTAGATTGACTGCCTGTGAGAGCAATAACCTTTTCGGCCAGTTCCAGCATGGTGAATTCACAAGGGTTGCCAATATTAACCGGGCCTGTGAAACCCTCTTGTGTAGCCATCATGCGCAGCATAGCCTCAATAAGATCATCAACATAGCAGAAACTTCGTGTCTGGCTGCCATCTCCATAGATGGTGATCTCTTCGCCCTTTAGTGCCTGGACAATAAAGTTACTGACAACGCGCCCATCATTAGGGAGCATCCGTGGGCCATAGGTGTTGAATATCCGCACTACTTTGATATCCAGATTGTGCTGGCGTTGATAATCGAAAAAGAGGGTTTCGGCGCAGCGTTTGCCTTCGTCGTAGCAACTTCGAATGCCTATGGGGTTAACCTTTCCCCAATAGTCTTCAGTCTGTGGATGCACTTCCGGGTCACCATAAACTTCGCTGGTTGAGGCTTGCAGAATACGAGCGTTCAGTCGTTTTGCAAGTCCAAGCATGTTAATGGCCCCATGCACACTAGTTTTCGTTGTTTGCACCGGGTCATGCTGATAGTAAACTGGACTTGCAGGACATGCAAGATTGTAAATCTGATCGACCTCCAAATAGAGTGGGAAAGTGACATCATGGCGAATAACCTCAAAATAGGGTTTACCAAGCAAGTGCGCTATATTTTCCTTGCTGCCTGTAAAAAAGTTATCGACACAGATGACCTCATTACCCTCCTTTAAAAGGCGCTCGCAAAGGTGTGAACCAAGGAAGCCGGCGCCACCTGTTATCAGTATTTTTTTATACATGTATTGTGATTTATTCACTCATTTTTTATCCTTCGCTGCAAATACGACCTGAATCATTCGCAACCCCCTTTCCCGTTTCAAGTATCGCGCTTAAGGCATCGGTAACCGATGAGACTTTGGAGAGCCCGCCGCTTGCAATCATAAATCCGAGATCGACTGCTTTTTTTCCTGCATGCTCCCCTACGGAAAGAGCAAACACTCCGGACACGTTGGCTGCCGAAATAGACGGTCATTGACTACAGCCATTGCGTTTTCATAGAGGCCTCGCATGTCTCCAGTAGACACAATGCCTAATATTTCGACTTGTGACTCAAGCTTATTTGTTTGATATCTTTATCGATAAGAGTTGCATCTGCTACATGTATCCTTAAGATAACGCCAATACTCGATTCACCCATAAACGCCAAAGATTCTGATACGGCAAACGTAACATAGCTTTTAGCCATGACAAAAGACCAGGCTTCGCTGCCTGGACCCGTACATCAAAGCTGATTTCTTTCAAGTTATGTATAGCGTAAGCGAAATCCTGCAGGTAGACTTTATAAACATTTTCAACAACAGCCTTTGGCAAAGAATAATTCGGGGCAAGCAAAACCCGACCACCCTCAATCAACCGCAATCCATGAAAATGGTAAGCCACTGCACGGCTATAAGGAAACCTGCTGGCATTCCATGGAGCCTGCATCAAATCCTGATGATCCAAGACATGAACGGAATCCAAGAATCGTTCCGGCCAGTCGTCCAAATACTTCTGATCACCAAACCGACCGTCATCCATCCTTGCGTAGCACCACTCAACACACTTCTCTTCCCACCATTTCCGAACCGCTTCCCCCCCCTCACGGGTAAAGGTCATGAACTGCACGCAATACTGACCTGAAGTGGCCGATTGATCATACTCTGGTGCATAAGCGTGATCAGTAATCAATACCTGTTTTCCTGATTCCTCAAATTCGCAAAAGATCGCTGCCGGATTCTTACGAAACCATAAATCAGCGTCAACATAGGTCACCCGGAAAACGCTCAAATCCGCATCAAAAACAAAACGAGGAGCAAAAGGCGTGAGCGTCCAGCAATATTCAGCAATGGTGCGGTCCTGTTTTACCCGTAACAGTTCAGCAGTTTCCAGCTTTGCCAATTCCAAGAGTCGCACATTCGGCATCGCCAAAGTAAGCAACACATCATAGGCAACATCATCCACGCACAATATCCATAAGGTATACTTTTGTATATGCCGTTCCATTGACCTATGCAATGCCAAGCCCTGTGGAAGAAACAGGCTATCAAACAAAGTTACAAAGTGCTCCATTACTTTACACAAAAAAGGTTTACCGCATCAATGACCTGCATGATATCATCATCGGACATCTGAGGGTGACAGGGAAGCGAAAGGCAGGTATCGGCATGTAGTTCACTGGCATGGAGACCCATAGCATCCATTTTAATATCTCTACATGGCGCCTGATAATGCACTGGAACGGGATAATGGATGAGCGACTGTACACCTCGCTCATGAAGATGAGCCTGTAAAGCATCCCGCTGCTCACAAGTGATTACGTAGAGGTGATAAACATGCGCAGAATCTGCTTCAGGGGAAACAAGCTGCCCAATTGCAGCATTCTGAATGCCTGAACGATACAATGCGGCAACCTGCCGGCGGCGACCGGTAAACTCAGGTAGCCATTTCAAACGCTCTGACAGCATGGCAGCATGGAGTTCATCAAGGCGGCTGTTCATGCCTATTTCAGGATGATGGTAACGCACACTTTGACCATAATTACGCAAACATTTAGCTCGATTGGCCAATAGCTCATCGCCGGTAACCAACATGCCGGCATCCCCGGCAGCACCAAGGTTTTTTGTCGGGTAAAAGCTGTACGCACCTGCCACTCCGAAACTGCCGGCCACCTTACCATTCAATGTAGCTAAATGGGCCTGAGCGCAATCCTCAATCAATTTAATGCCAGCCCCTTCACAAAACGACTGCCATGCAACCATTGAGCGAACCTGCCCATAAAGATGCACGAGTAATACCGCTTTTGTATTTTTAGATACGCAACGCGCTGCACTGTCAATCGATAGCAAGGCGGTTCGGGGGTCAATATCAGCAAGTACCGGGGTTGCCCCAGAACGTATAATGGCAAGTACCGTGGCAAATGCCGTCATTGGAGTCGTAATAACTTCATCACCCGGGCCGATATCAAGTGCTCGAAGGGCTATCTCAATGGCATCCATTCCATTACCTACTCCAACTCCATAGGCAACACTACATGCTGTTGCCCATAGTTGTTCGAAAGCCAGCACCTCATTACCAAGCACATACCAGCCTGAATCCAGCACCCTACGGGTCGCATCAAGCATAGATTCACGTAAAGCTACCGTTTCGGCCTTGAAATCATTCATCAAAATCATGCTTCACTCTCCCAATAATTCTGATAATGCTCTTGGTAATAAGCCATTGTCCGCGCCAACCCTTCTCTCAAAGAAACTTTTGGTTCCCAACCTAACTCTTGGTTGATCATTGAAAAATCGCTGTAATAATCGCCAATATCAATTGCCTTGCGCTCTGGAGGAAAAGGAATCAGTTCAAAAGAACCACCGTATCCGAGATCAATCATTATCTCGGCCAATGCCTTTAACCCGACCACCTCTGAACTGCCTATATTATATACCTTACCATTTGCGGTTTCACTGGCTCCAGCAATCATCAGTGCCTGCACACAATCATCGACATAATTGAAGTCTCTCAATTGCAGGCCATCACCAAAAACTTTGATTGGTTTACCCTCAATCAACAAACGTACCCAAATACCCAGGAATGTTTGCCGCGCATCCTTAACCCGCATTCCGGGACCATAGGTATTTGTTAGTCGTAATGCGCAAGCACGAATACCATAAACGTTGTTATAGAGCAAATGATACCACTCCCCTGCCAGTTTATTGATACCATTTACATCCACTGGCCGGATTGGATGCTTTTCATCCACAGGCAGATATGACGGCTTACCGTAAAGCTGGCGTGTGCTGGCAAAAACAATTTTTATTCCAGTATTGACCTTGCGACAAGCCTCAAGAATGGAAAGCTGAGCCGCCGCATTGATATCCAAATCGGTCTGCGGGTCATCCATGGAATCTACATGGCTGGTTTGACCGGCAAGATTGAAGAGATAATCCTTATCCCGAAGCAAATAAGCCATTGCAAAAGGGTCGCGAATATCGCACACGTTAACCGTTACCTTGTCACGGATATCATCAATATTGAATGGATTACCCCCATATTGCGGTATGAGACTATCAACAAGCGTCACCTTTGCGCCTTGGGCCACTAAAGCTCGGGCAAGATTGGAGCCGATGAAACCAAGACCTCCGGTAATCAAGACTTTTTTCCATTTATAGAAACTCACTTTTTCCACTTCAAAATCATAGTGACTATTTTATTAACAACCCGTGCAGCAATATTGTGATAGCCTTTAGACAATGATTTATGAGATGCCAAGCTCATTGCATCAAATAATGGTTCATTAAATTTTTTTCTACCTAATTTAGCAAGGTGTAAAGCAAACCCATACTCTTTTTTAATACTTGAAAATACCCAAGCTAACAAGTATTCGCGTAGTCCCATATTGTTCTCAAAAGTATTTAAGTATGAAATCTCACACCATCCAGGAGCAGTTTTTAAGAATGATCCTATACTTTTCCGCTGTAACGCATTAAGAGTTAAAAAATCATCCTGATCAATTCTATGCGATCCTTTTATTTGCATACCAGTAACCCAAAATGGTTTTTTATCCATATATCCCATGAGTTGATAAAGCTTATCTTCACCATGATACGCATCAATAATACCAGGTTCAAATTCAGCAACAATTATTTTTTCAATCGTATCAATCGGAAGTGCTTCAAAAATCCGCAAATCAGTCCCTTGTGAATCTGATTTATACCAGTCAATGTATTCTATATTTGTAGTTGCAAGCGCTCTTTTCAAGTCAAGTGCTGACATCGTTACAACCCTTTCAACGTCGAACAACCTACAGAAAGCCCATGCTTTCAACGCATTATCATCAGGATTTAGCGAACTTGAGCAGTGAGGTGATTTTGTTAAATAAAAATTAACTTCATCGGCTAAATGTGATGCTAAAATTCGATTGATTAAATAAAGTTTTTTATACCCTTTATTCTCTGATTCTGAAACACAAAAATCTCGTGTATCAGCATCAAATGCAACACAAATAGAATATGGTGCAATTAATCTCCACTCCAAAGGCAAGCCACCAGAAGCTCCAACATCTATTAAGACCGGAGGCTTAGCCAATAACACAGGATGTTGAAAAACTTTTTCTAAAATTGATTTCATAAATATTCCTTGTGAAAAATGTAACCCTTAAATTCTGACTTAATAAAAGATAAAGCAGGGAAGCTTAAAGAATCAAATGATGCTTTAAGCTTATAATTCTTGGAAATTGAATTAATTAGATGTTTTTCGGATAATGAGCGACAGGGGTAACTTGCCAAATATATTGATGAGGGGACATGTTGCACATAAATCCTGTCACTTTCTGTTGAATTAACAATTATGCGATCAAGAATAATTGTCCCGCATCCTAATGCACAAATATCATTATAAAAAGTAGTTGTATCTGGCATGTACTGCAACACACTCGATAATAATACCACATTCGGGCGGTTCTCCTCCACGCAAGCATCAATCGTCGAATAGAACCGTAGGTGTTTATCTTGAATATGTTCCTGCCCCGCTTTAACATAATGTGCCTGCTCCACCACATTCCAGCGCACCTCTGGCAAATCTTTCAAAAACATGCGATTCTGGAAATAACTGCTGCCCAACGCACCGCCAAAATCCAACACATTCAGAACACCGTTGCTCCGTGATGCAGCACACATCAAACCAGCTAAAACGGGCCATGCATATTCTGTTTTATCGAAAAGTACCGAATCACGCTCGAAAATCGCCTCCCCACGCTTAACTTTAAGAGTGGCATCCAACACCTTGGCCAAAATATTATCAGCGTCATAGCCGGAACATTTTACGGCAGCTTCTTCCCAGCTTGCGAAATCGCCTTCAAAAACAATTCGAGGACTTCGTAAAGACTGCATGGCATGCAGAGCGATTGGCGGTATCCAATTTTTTACTAATGCCTTAAGTTTTAGCATGAAACAAATGATAGAATATAATCAAGACGCATGATGACACGATATTTTCATGAACAGATTAATTGTGTTGGATTGCTTTGTTAAAATCAGATACCCTACTTTTAGCAATACTAGCCCAAGAATATAAATCAACTATTTTATTACGGCCAACCACTCCTAACTCTTTTCGTTTAGACTTATCGCTGAGTGATAAGATTTTGATAGCAAGGTCTTTATAATCATGATTAAAATATCTCAAACCATTTCCCTCTGTCCTAAAATTATCTTTAACATTTGCATCTAAAATTATAGGCATTCCACACGCAGCAGCGTCTAACTGACTTGTTGATTCCTGTAATGGCCAAATGCCTATATCAAAGGAATTATAAAGATCAGCTAATCTATTAACCTCAACAAATGGATGAATTTTACATCCGTTTAAATTTATGATCTTATTTTGATATTTTGATTCCCCTTGTCCTATAAATAACCCTTTAAAATTCGAATACCCTAAAGTGTGCAAATAATTAATCGCTTCTGCTAATATTAATGGACCTTTTGAATCTGTAAATCTTCCAGTGTAAATACATACTATATCGTCTTCAGTATATTGGAAATCTTCTCTAATTATTTTGATTTGATCCAATGTAAGCTTCGGTGAAAATATGTCGGTATCAACACCTAATGAAGAGACTTTACACTTTTTTTCTGGTATCAAAAAATATCTATTAATTACAAATAGAACATCTGGAGCTATAGGATAAAAAGTTTCAATTTTATTAGAAATTAATAAACCTTCAATCTGATTGATAAATAATTTTAATTTATCGCGAATTAACTTTGGTGGAGTAAAAACTGATAAATGTAACCGACTCTCACAAAAAATTTTATATTTATATTTATTTTTTAAATAACAAACTAATTTTGTGTCTTCATTAAAAATTTCAAAACAGTAAACTATATCCGGATTTATATCTATAATTTTATCTTCTAAATCCTCAATTTTCAACCCTCTCCACGACAGGTTGTGCGAATTTCGATGCAATGTGAAATGATCTTTTTTAAAAATCCCTTGTTTTACTATTCTAGGACCAAGATAATCACCGTATACTTTATCATAATCTGATGAGGTTCCATACACTTGTAAATCAGTGGTCACTAAATGGACTTCATGTCCAATTTCGCCCAGTGCCTTAGGAAAAAAGTTCTCGGCATATCCCATTTTATCTGAAAACCACTCAGATATGATAAGTATTTTCATAATACACTATTAATTTTACCCACTTAAACTTTTATCACAGCTTTAATTTAAAACAAAATTAAAACATACTTCCCCTAAATCAATATATTTTAGCGTCGTACAAATACTTTCACCGATAATACTACAACTTTTTAAACACAATACAAGTAAGTTGGTGTCGGTCTTCGACATTCACATTTTTTGGAGGAATTATCATGTCACCGCAGGTCCAGTACTCACCTTCAAAAAAGTCCCAGTATTCTTGCTCAATAAGCTCAAACGAACTATCAGCAAGCCAACCATTCAACTCGTTACGAGAAAATGCCTGTGTAACAAACGGATAATTCACTGTGACAGATGATTCTGGAAGTTTATAGACGTTTGGAACATACCGTTCATTATTGTATGGGCAGGTAAGAATCAGCAGACCACCAGGATTGAGCAATGAATACATTGACTTCATCGCGCCTCTATGCTCTTTAATGTGCTCAAGAACACTAATGCAAGTGATCAAATCAAATTGACCAGTGATAGCTGTTTTCCTTATATCGTCGTTTATAACATGATAATGTCTATTTACCATCCCTGACGACCAATAGTCCTTAATATTGTCTGTGGCCGTAACAAGAAATCCACAGTTGCGCATGAGATGGGGAAGGGCGGTCTTTCCTGTACCTACATCAAGGATTGTTTTAGGCCAGACTTTAACTAATTGACGAAAAAGGAAGGCAAATTCGATAGGGCGTTCGTTTATACTAAAATATTCTTGTCTCTTCCACTCCCGTGCACATATTATTTGAACGTAATGCAAGCCAATACAATCCATAATTTTTTTTATTGGGCCTAAATATCTTCTTATGCGCATAAATTATTTTTAAATTAATTTTTACATTTTAATTAATAATGGAATACAATCATAAATACTGCTTATAAAAAGCAAATAGGCGACTGGAATTATATTCCAACGTAAGGGTCTTATTGTAGTTAATAATTATTTCTTTATCTGAATTTTTCTCAACAACATCTATAATTTCATCAAATGAATTTACCACTGCACCCACTCCCATTCTTTTTATAATAAAACCAACAAATCCACCGTTTTGTACTATCGGAAACACCCCTGACTGATAGTAATCAAATATTTTTGCAGCAAAAAAATATTTTTCATTGACTCGAAGAGATGTATCATGTGAATCATAAAAATTTACGTTTTTTCCAGAAATCAATAATCCATAAGAAGAGTTCGATAAAATCTTTGGAACTAATTCTGGTGGAACAGTATCATGAATATAAATCCCGTTATTAATTAATAATTCTTGGGATATCAGGTTAAAATTTTGACGGAGTGTATTAGCCATTTCGATTCGAGATGGGTATATATTAAAACATATTTTTTTCTCGATAAACAACTTAGAAAGATCATATTGAAATGCTGCGTCTTTTTCAGCATCCATTTCGATATTACCCAAATATACAACGTCTTTTTTCAGGATTTTATGGGTATTTTCTAAAGAGATACTATTGATATAGTCCATAAATAAAATACGAGGCGGGAGTTTCCAATTATTTTTTTTAAGTATATTAGTGCGTAAATCTCTACAAACCAAGCCATCAGCATGGGTCATACAATATTTTTCATCGTGAATTTGCTTTTTATATATTTTTTCGATCGACGGAACGACTAAATAACTCATAACGTCGAAAGTATCAACCAGTATTTGCCCAACTTTTAGACGAATTAATAACTTTGGGAGGAAATAGTTCCAATTGCAAAATACATGAAAAACAGAGCCTTTGTATTTTTTTGAAGCTATATACAACGCGTGATAGTCGTTTTGACTCAATACAACTTTTTCAAACAATACATTATTCAGGTATGCTTTATTCTGAGTAATCAAAATAGGCCGATAACCCTGAAGATTTAAGGCTTCCGCTATTTTGAGAACTCTAATATGTCCAAATCCAGAGATCAAGACAATTTTCTTATTACTTGAAGCTGACACTACATAACAGAATGAATATATTAAATAATAAAGGCTCTTGATTATTTTACCAGCATATCTTGTTAGTTTATTGAGATATAATTTTATAATCACGAGTATCAGATTAAATTCTTTTGCATAAATTTGCCTGTTGATAACTTTCCGGTGTTCCAATATCAAGAAACACCTCTGATGTTTCATAGGTATAAATGCGACCAACAAAAAGGCCCAGAACTTCGGTACTGAAGTCGTTCACGGTATTTAGATCTGTGCCTATTTGTGTTAATAGTTCAGCAGAGAGAATATAGACCGCACCATTAGCGAGATTTCCTGGAGGCTCTGCCACTTTTTCGTGAAATCCGATTACCACACCACGTCCGTCTAATTCTACAATTCCACAAGTCGATGGCGTATCAGTCCGAAAGGTCATCATAGTCAGAACACATTCGGCGGGCCGCTGTTCGTGAGCTTGAACGAAGGCAGAAAAATCAGCAAGACAGTAGTTATCTGCATGAATAAGCATTCCATCCTGGCCTTTAAAAAAATCCAGATTTGCGATTAAGGTACCAGCAGTTCCGTGCAATTCAGGCTCATACACCAGAGTGACCTGATCTTTATACCGACTGCTCTCAATAAAAGCATCAACCTGATCAGCGAGATAATGGGTGTTTACCAGAAACGGCCCAGTACCAGCAAGAGTCAATCGATCAAGCCATATTTCCAAAAGCGGCTGGCTCTTTATCTGTACCAGGCATTTTGGAATCTTATTGGTTATTGGGCGTAGCCGGGTACCACAGCCTGCGGCCAGAAGAATTGCACGCATCAGACCAATTCCTGTATTAATTCTTTTACGAGAAGCGGAGTGTTACCCACTCTACCAACCTGCACTGCGGCTGCCAGGGATCCCAAGCAGGCCGCTTCCCAGATATTGCCACCACAGGCGAGCGTCATAGCACTTGTAATCAACAGAGAGTCTCCTGCGCCCGCAACATCCTTTGGCGAGCTGTTTAGAGCATCAACTCTGTCAGTCAACCAGTCATCAGCTTTGCCGTTCCCAGCATGGATCAGCAGCCCCTCTTCACCCAGTTTAAGCAGAATATTGTGAGCTGAGGCTTGCTGCCGGAGTTGCTCCGCCAATATGACCAACCCGTCCTCACGATTACGAGTGCTGATGCGTGCCTCTCGCTCAGTCGGGGTAATAAGGTTCATACCTTTAAAACGGCTAATGTCTCCCACTTGGGATGAGGACTGACTATCCGCTGCAAGCATAACGCCTTTGTTACGAGCCATAGAGATAATTTGCTCCACGAGTGGCTGAGGCAGGCACCCATAATTAAAGTCTGAAAAAACAAGCAAATCAACGTCATCCATCGCCTGCTCTATCTCAACAAGCATCTGTTTTTGTAATGCTAACGAGATTGCACCCTGATGAAGATGGCTGACACGTAACATGCTTTTCCCGTTACAACGATAGCGTTGTTTCAAGGTTGTCGGGCGGCTCTCATCAACCAGTAAGCGAGCATTTACTCCCATCGGGGTAAGCTCTGCAAGCGCATATTCACGAACAGCATCCTTACCCGTTACTGAAACATATTGAACACTTGCCCCCAAACCTGCGGCATGAGCTGCTACTATGCCTGCCCCACCTATAAAGCGAACAACATCAACAGGAGTAACAACAATAGTCGGATCTTCCTGAGACATCCCCAACGGCTGGCAAGTGATGTACTCATCAATAATAAGGTCGCCAACAACACAGACCTTCAATTGTGAAAACTTTTGAAGTACTTCAACTAATCTCGAAGGTTCAATGGTATGACGTGCGAGATATTCATTCGGCAAACTGATTGAGCGGGCATCAAGCTCTTTAAACTCTTTACGTATCAGATCAAGTGAGGAAAAAACAGTTTCACCTGAACTAAACAAAAGCTGCCCACCATACTCTTCGAGTACTGCCAACTCGGGATTAAAACGCAGTTCATGCTCTTTGCCTTTAACTACGACATCAGGATGGAGACGACCTATAGTTTCAATAATTGGCTCATCAACAAGAAAAGCCTCGTCAACCCAACTGATGCTTTGTACGCCCTCAAGACGCAGATGTTCATGTACATGTGCAGCATTGGCGGCAATTCTATCAGAATAAACAGCTACAATCAAGCGATTGCCACACTCCCTGGCAAAGCGTAACAAACGCAGATGGCCAGGATGCAGGACATTAAATGAGCCAGATACAAGAACAGTCTTCAATGAATATTCCTAAAACAATGATAAGGTTAAAAAAAGCGAGAAGTTAATCGTTTTTTCGAATCAAACTTAGGTACTGCTGACCACGACCCCACCATTGAGGAAAATGGTTTAACTCCATGTCAGGATGGCCCGACTGCAACAACATCATAGCCTCTCGAATAGCCACTGATGTTTCGGGTGCTAATTTCTCAACATGGGCACACAGCTCTTGTAGCAGTAAAAACAACTCCTGCCAAACCGACTCGTCACCCTTCTCAATCTTGCACATCATATCCCACGACTGAGAACCGAGTTCTTCAAGCTTTTTACCAAACTCATACGAATGTGCAGGAAACTCAAAACGATAATCCAACAGATTCAGATTAGACTGATAGTAACTCTCCAATGCTTTATCGTTAAATCCCCGCTTGTCACCGACAATATCCTTGTACCAACGCCAATCTGTCAAAAAACGGGGAGAAGAACCATAAACATCGAACCGATTGTCCAAACAGGCAATGACCTCTGGAATACTGAGTAACTTCCGATACTGAAGCGGTTGGATTATGCTGTCCAAAAGCCAATCTTCAACTGGCCTGCTCATACCGCGCAAATGTTGCAGGTGTGGTGCCATATAAGGTTTCAGTTGTTGCGCCTGCTGATGAACGTCTCCAGCGGGAGTAAAAAAACGATCCCGGAACAAACGACGCAAAGTTTCAGAGAGGTAGGAAATTCCATTGGCTGTGGAGACCACATATCCCCCCCCCTTGCGACAAAGAGAGAGATGTGATCCAGCAGCGGGAGCGGCTCACTCTGATGTGGAAGACAGCCCTCAGCCCAAACAAGATCAAATTGTGCATCGGTTTGGAACTCTTCAAACAGCGACTGATGAACCTCAACTTGCGAATCGGAATACGCCGCCAATCGCTCACGCGTCTCCTGAACTCCCTTTGGATTACCATCAACCAGTTCATATCTTCCCGGTTTGAGGCTTGCCATATAGAGTGCATTGTGACCTGAACCAGGCCCAAACTCCAAGACTGATTTGCCCGCTATAAAGGCTGGTAGCAGCCCAAGCGATCGAAATAATGACTCGCGGCGCTGAAAGTGCTTATTTAAGTCTACGATATCCTGAGAAACGGGAGAAATATGATTTGATTCGTAAAACCCAACAAATGCTACCTTATCTTGCATGAGGATGTTTTTGTGTTAACAATTCACGGGCGATGCTCTCCTGCCCAATAATGGACAAACCACCATCAACAAAAAAAGATTGTCCTGTAATAAATGAAGACTTTACACTGCATAGATAGTCTACGACATTGGCGATATCAGTAGCGTTACCCATACGACGAAGAGGGGTAATACGTTCAATCATTTTTCTGACATCATTGTCTTTTACAAAAAAATTCTGATTTTCGGGCTTGATAATAGTCGTAGGTAACACTGTATTGCATCTAATACCATTAGGTCCTAAAGTTGCCGCATAATATTTGGTTAACCCATCTAAAGCTGCCCGGGTAGCATGATATGCGGCTGATTGCTCTTCCAGAACAAAATGGCCAGCATTGGAACCTAATATCACTATAGATGCCTCGTCAACAAACGAGTCTTTCAGGTGATTAATAACATTATCAACAGCTTTAACTGTGATATCAAATTCATCATTCCACTGAGTACCTCTATATCTATGTGCAAAAACTAAATAGTTAAATTTTATAGCTTTGTCTATATCAATCCTGTCTGGCAAATTAATTTTAAAATGATTAGCGTCAGGCAAATCACTTCTGGATGCAGTGTATACTTTATCACCTCTTTCTATAAATACTTGTTTGATAACAGAGCCAATTCCCTTGGTTCCGCCAATAATTAATGTCGTTCTTTGGCTCATATACGTTTACTTTCGCAGCTTAACATGTACAATCATCACAGTAGTCATTCAGGTTATAAGTGCTTTTGGCAAGTTCCACCCATTCAAGTTATGACGCATTCCCACTCACAAGCTTGAATTCCGGCACAGGTACAATAAAAGCCCCACCTTCCATTAAATACGCTTGATTGTTCCTGATGAATGGTTCCGCAAATCGCCAAGCCAGAATAACCACATAATCAGGTTTTCGCTCATACAAAGCAAATGTTGGAAATACAGGCAGATGATGCCCTGGGCTGAATAGACCCTGTTTGGCAAGGTTATCATCAACCAGATAATCGAGATATTCACCAATTTCAAAATGATAAATCAATGTTGTCCCAGTGATTGATGCACCAAAACCAGCGATACTTTTGCCTTCACTTTTAGCCTGAATCAAAAAGCGCTTTGTTTCATCTTTAAGGGCATTCACCTTGTCAGCAAAGGCGATATACGTCTCTTTGCGATACAGGCCCATGCTCTCTTCCTCTTCAAGCAACTTTTGAACTGAACCATCGTTCGCTATAGGCCCTCCGGGGCGCTGAACGAAATAGCGCAATGAACCACCCTTTGTAGCCACACGCTCTACCACCACCAATTCCAAACCTATACGCTGAAACAATGCCTGAATTGGCTTGACTGAAAATGCTGAAAGATGTTCATGATAGATAAAATCGAAGACCATATTCTGAACCAAGTCTGCGAGATAGTAGCTTTCAAATACAAATACACCATCAACAGCCAAGAGTTGATTGACACCATCAACCCAAGAACGCAGGTCATCAATATTGGCAAAAACGTTGTTTGCAGTGACAAGCTTCGCAGGCCCGTATGTAGCAACAATCTCCCTGGCAAGGTCAGGAGTAAAAAACTTGCCTATGGTTGTTATACCGTTGGCAGTTGCTTGAGCAGCGATGTGTGAAGCTGGTCCAATGCCCAAAACATTCATTCCTGACTCCTGAAAGCCGCGCAAAAGGGTGCCATCATTACTACCGATATCAATGACCTGCGAACCTTTGCTCAAGTTGCATTGAGCTATGACGCTTTTAGCATAAGCACGAAAATGCTCACTCAATCCCATGGAACTTTCCGTCACATAAATGTATTCTCCGTAAAGAATATTCGGATCGATAACATCAATGAGTTGTGCAAGACCACACTGTTTGCACATAAAGAGATCAATCGGATAACTGGGTTGCTCAACATTAACCTTTTCAGAGCTTACATAAGCATCACCAATCGGAGATGGCTTAAGATTAAAAACAAGTTCGAGGTCGTTGCTACCACATGCGCGACAGTCGGCGCGACGATGAATCACATCTGACATATTTTTCTTTTTCTGATTTTATATAATATTTGCGACCTTTTCGCTTAACTCAGACATAAAAACCGATACGGCTGCTCTATCATCATCGGCAGGAGCCCATAGTGCGAACTCAGTATCCTTTCTGTTAAACGGACCATTGGTGGTTTCGTGAAACACTAAAACATCTGAACGAATAATCATTGTGTGGAAAATTGGTGCTGCCATTCGATAATAAAACATCTTTCCTGATGCGTAGTCGCCCATTCGATGTACGCTCTCAATTCCTCCGTAATTATCAAAAAAAACAACATCAACTATGCCTTCTATAATGTGTGTTGATTCACTTTTTCCAGGATGCTTATGTGGCCGCACGTAAGCTTGGCGCTCATGAACGATTATCATTTCGTGCAACAAAGCGTTATGATCCTCATGTAAACAGACTCTAATCCTTTTACGTGAATTTAATGAAGCCTGTTCCTTCAAAAAATTAATATCATTAGCAGAAAAATAAGTTACCTTTTTTTTGGAATATAGAACTTCGCTGCTTTCTATAGAAAAACTCATATTTACTTTTTCCCCAATGAAGCTCAATTAGGTAAGACTAATTATCTGAATGAAAAAATTCTTTAAAATATGAACCATCATTATCATGAAACACCAAAGAATTTGCAGGGCC
Source organism: uncultured Chlorobiaceae bacterium (assembly GCA_903820085.1). Lineage (GTDB taxonomy): Bacteria > Bacteroidota > Chlorobiia > Chlorobiales > Chlorobiaceae > Chlorobium. The sequence goes on along the minus strand of CAIJGA010000020.1, from coordinate 82,005 downwards.
TTGAAAAACCAACTTGTTGTCAGGAATGCGCTTATTTATCACCTTAACACCCGTCGAAACGACTACATTATCCCCTACAACTGATGAACCAGAAATAATAACATTTGGCATAAGAATAACTTTTTTTCCAATAATTGGCGCATAATTTCTATATGACCCTATCACAACGCCCTGATAAGCCATAAAATAATCACCGTATGGAGCATTTGCAAAGATTACGCCTGACGCATAAGTAATAAAAAAAACTGGTGGCAAATTCACCTTGTAAAAAAGAGAGCACCCATGCAAATACTTATTCATACAATATAGCCTATCCTTTAAGCGACATCCTTCATCCAATTGCATTTGATGAATAGAGTGAGACAAGAAATACAAAAAAATAGGGTATTTTCTTACATCAAAAAAATCAACCTCGTGTTCACCATTAAAACTTTTTATTTTTGATGCGCAATGAGCATAACGATCTTTAACTTCCGGTAAAACACAATTAATGATATTTGCATCTATTTTCAAACAATTTTGACAGGGAAAAAAAGTATTTAACTGGGCAAGTAAATACTCGGCAATATATTTATCAGAATTATTCATGATATCCAAAAATATTGTATACTGATTCGATTTATTATAAAATTAATCACTATTTATCAAACAAATCCCGAAAAACGCCATCAAAGAGAGGTGCTATAAAACGTGCGCCATAAGAAGATAAATGATCATCATCCCTATATAGCATATTCTTTGAATGCGTAATTATGGCGACTCCTTTTTTATCGAATAGCATAGAATCCGGGTATATTGTAGTAACATTCTTTCGAATTGCCAATTTTGAAAAAATAATTTCCACATCCTTATTCCTTTTATAATAATCTATTAGATTTGGCAAGAGCTTATTATAGTCTTTTCCTTTTATCCGAGATACAAACAACAGGTCTTTAACATCAAATCCTATTTCTGGGACATCCATGACAAGAACTACATTTTTACCTAAACCTAGCAGACTTTCGACCACTTTGAACAAACCAATTTCCAGTAAGCCTGAGTTTGATAAATTTGATTTTACTTCACTTCTTGTATCTTTGAATCTATGATTAATTTTAGGAAGTTCATTTTGAGATTCGTGCCCAGTGGCATGCATCGCCCATCTGGCAACCAGTATCACTGTTTTACACTCAGGATGAGATTTTATAAATGCAAAGGATTCTTCATTGCGTAAAGCTTCATTTTGAGGCGTATCTATTAAATCAAGACCGAGTACAGGTGGGCTACCATAAACTGCAAAACCAGACTTACCAAATTGTTTAGCTTTATCAATAATAGCAGGCATTAAAGCTGCCGCATGAGAATCTCCCCATAAGATAAAACTTGGAACAACTCCATCCTTACCTATTAATGGATATTTTTGATCACAAAGTATGTGGTAATTTCTGAACCATTCATTATCAGTTTCTTCAAGCCTTTTAATTCCTGCATTGGCTTCAGGATGCAGATATGGCATTCCATTTTGGATGCTAATCACTACGCCAATACCTGACACGATCAACATTACTGTTGCCGCACTTAAAAATAGATTTTTTCTTGTAGGAGTTATTGGCTGTTTTCTACGAAAGGGCTTCTCAATGAACTTTAATGAAAACGCTGAAATAACAAAGGTTGCCAAAATAATACAGAAAACCTCAAGAGAAGTCAACTCGCGCAAAAGCAAGTAGCGGGAAAATGCAATAAGAGGCCAATGCCAAAGGTAGAGTGAGTAAGAGATGAGGCCAATATACACCATAGGCTTGACGCTCAGAAACCTGCTTACGGTTGATCCCCCCCCCCCCCCCATTCCTGAATAAATAATCAAGCAGGCGCCCATTACAGGTGCGAGAGCATTCGCTCCTGGAAACAACGTGGCTTCGGTATAAAATATTACGCTATAAACAATAAGTCCAAGCCCTATTGACGAGAATAAATTTCGCTTGGCGACTGATTCTGGGGAAGGTAGTATACCAAGTGCAAGCAGTGAGCCAACCAGTAACTCCCATGCTCGAGTTGGCACCCAATAAAATGCAGCTTCCTGATTCCTATATACCCCAATGACACTCAAAAGGAGAGAAGCAATCCCTATTGCGAGTAACCACTGAAAGTACTTTCTTTTTCCATAACGACTGATGAATAGAAGCAGCAGTGGGAAAAATATATAGAACTGCTCTTCAACAGCAAGCGACCATGTATGCAGTAATGGCTTCTGCAAAGAGGATGCTGCAAAATACCCCCCCCTAAACCAGAATAATATATTTGACGAAAAAAGCGTTGTTGCGGTTATACTTTGTCCTAAATCCTTAAATGTCTTGAAATTAAAAACTAATGCACCAACAATAAGAGTAAACGCAATAACAGGAAAAAGCGCAGGAAATATCCTTCTTATTCGACGCTCATAGAAGCGAGCCACAGAAAAGTGACCAGTCTCTATTTCTTTATGAATTATTGATGTAATAAGAAAACCTGAAATTACAAAAAAGACATCAACACCAACAAAACCACCTGAAAAACCTGGAATATCCAGATGAAAAAAAATTACAGCTAAAACAGCCATCGCACGAAGCCCGTCAATATCAGCTCTATATTTTAGTTCTTTATTTATTTTGCTCATATAGGCAAGAGTAGCTGCTGTTGGTTATTGGAGAACAGTAGCTGTTTCATTCAAAATAGATAAATTCATAATCACCGCTATATCCAAAATGCTTGTATAACCATATCCACTCCTCTTCATCAAAAAATGATTCACAAGTCAGTGCCCAGCACTGCAGGTTGAAGAGTTCCTGTTCGTTCCGATAACTTTCGAGCATCACATAGCCCTGCTTGCCAACCCTTTCAATCTGAAGCAACGCTGCTTTCAGTTCAAATAAGCGAAGATTATGCAAGGTGCCCAGTGAGATAACAAGGTCAAACTCCTTTTCAGCAAAAGGATAGGGTTCCTGAGCTTGGTGCAGGAAAAGATGTGGCCTGACAAGATCTGTTGAACCGTTCATACCATGTTCTGAAATATCGAAACCAGTTACCTGCAATTCCGGCTCAAGGAGTAGCATTTCATGCAGCAGAAACCCTTTCCCGCAACCAACATCAAGCACCTTGGAGCCTGCTGTAAGCCCGTATGTGTGAATCAAAGCCTCTGCAACCGACTTCCAGCGACCGGGCATATAGCTATAACCGCCGTACCCATACCTGCGATCACCATCCCAATAGTCAGGGCCATACTCCTTGGCAACATTCATGCAATGCACTTTGTCATCAACCATGCGAGCAAGGTAATCGCGCTTTGTTGCCTGATGAAGCGGTGTTACAAAATGACGAAGTTGCCCCATTACTTTGCCCCTGTAATAGAGCGACTGAGAACAGGATCGCTTTTAAGACTGATAAAAGCAGGCCCTTCAGATACATAAGCTTCCCTGAGCATTGCCTCGGTTTCATCACCATCAACGGGAAAATAAGCGGTGATGTTGTGGAACAAACGCATAAGTTCCTTGCCGTTCAATTCCGTATGAGTAGGCCCAAGGTGTGGATAGTCGGCAAAACCAACCAGCTTTACGTTGACCTTCTGCTGGTCAATATCAAGCTTCACCTGTTCAAATGGGCGCTCAATCAGAAACGGCGTAATGGTATACACCCAAGGCTTCAAGCCCTCAAGCGCCATGCCAGCGGCCACACCGATCATGCTCTGTTCACAGATGCCCATATTGATAAAGCGATCCGGGAACATTTCACGAAATTCGTCAAAGACTCGATACCCAATGTCTCCTGCTATCACGTAGATTTTTTCATCACGGGCAGCAAGATCGGCAATAATTGTTCCAAAGCGTCTTCTCATACCATCCCCAGCTCTTTTTTCCCTATTTCCATCTCTTCTCCTTTGATTTTTCGCGCATGCCAGGCAGGATCGTTTTCAAAAGATTTGATTCCTTTGCCTTTAACCGTATGCGCTATAATGGCTAAAGGTTTTCCGCCTTGAGGCTTATAGCAGAGAGCAGGAATGAGTTTTTCATAAGAATGACCATCATCAACTTCAACGCACTCCCAATTGAATGCCCTGAATTTTGCCGCCAAGTCATCAAGTGGAAGCACTTCACTGATGGGGGCCAAGGCCTGGATTTTGTTGTAGTCGATGATCACCCGAAGGTTGTCGAGCTTGTGGGCGGCGCCGATAAGCAGTGATTCCCATGTGGTGCCCTCCTGACACTCTCCATCACTCATCAACACCACAATATTTCCTGGTTGTTGCTGGAGCTTTCTGGCAAGAGCCATTCCAGTTGCCATCGGAAGGCCGTGACCGAGGCTGCCGGTTGTACAGTGAATGCCATTCTCTGGATCACGTTCAAGGTGCGTGGTAAGCGCAGGATTCAATCCCTTGTCTCTAAGAAGAAGGCAAAAGGGAAAAGATGCGTGAGCCTTGCTCAGGATAAATTTATCATCCTTGAGCAGCACCTTCTCATAAAGGGCAAGAAGTATTTCGATAATGGAAAAGCTCCCTCCAAGATGTGCTTCGCCATGCTCAATAAATGCTGTGAAGGTATCTTGGCGGAGCTTTTTGGCTTTTTCAACAAGATCGTGATATGCAGATTGGTTTTGAAGAGATGTCATTACTGTGCTTTGTTATCAGCGAAAACAACCGTGTTCGCCTGAATTTTTGTAACTCGTTCGATAAAAAGAGCTGCTTTCTGTAATTGCAGGCGTTGCGCTTCCACCTCATCATAAACCTCACCTCCAGTAGCCAAACGACGACGCTCTGCCATACCAGGAAGAAATTCGTTTAACACTATCATAATCCACCGCATGCCATAGAGGGGCATTGCAACGTTCAGGCGACGGGCAAAATCAGGATCGTCTGCAAAAAGGTCAAGCATAGCATTCTGCCATTTGGAAACAATTTCAGGTGCCAGTTGCATTGCTGGGTGCCAAAGAAAATCTGCTGTGAGTTTTACCGGGTCATCCCAGCCAAAATATTCAAAATCGATGAATGTTAACCGACCATCCACACTGATTGCATTATGAAACCCGAAGTCAGATGGGCTGAGAATACGATAACATTCCGGCAGGTCACCTGTTTTTGAAGATTCCGGCCACTCTTCTTTTGCATAAAAGGTTACATCCTGCCAGAGAGGCTGGAACTCTTTTTCAAGAAATTCCCGGAGTGACGGAAATTCACCTGAAACCGCCTGAAGTCGCTGAAGTCGTGCTTCAACTTGCCTCACCAGTTCGACTAAAGAGAGACACGCTTCCGAGGCCAATAAAATCTTGCTGTTTACCTCCTGCCTTGATATCTGATGAAGCCTGGAGATAAAACCTATAGCCTGTTGCAGAGCCGTCTGGTCAGCAGTATCGACGGGAGAGCCTTCAATCCAGGAATAGAGTCCCAAATTAGAATTTTCATCCTTTGAGACCAGCTCCGGTAGAGCTGCAAACCCATGGCCTCGTAAAAAAACGATAGCATTATACTCGGTAGTGAGGCGAGAGCGACCAGCGGCATCGCTTCCGGGATATATCTTTAAGGCATAAGAAGAGCCATCTTTTGATCTCACTTTATATATCCGGCTGTTTCCTCTGCCACTTACCTTTTCGATTGCTTCAATCGGAAAAGATGTCATGAGTTCCATCAGGGATTTCTCTTCTTCACCTGCTGAAATACCCAAGAGATGGTGGGATATCTCCTCCCAACTGCAAAGCGATAGAACCGATTTTATTGTTGTACCCGGCGGGGAACTGCCATAGAGCACTTTTTCGATGCTATCCGGAAATGTTTTTTCAGCAAAGACTTCTGGCAAGTCATCAATAAAACAGTCACACTCCAATCCGGCTATTCTGGCAACCTTTTCTTCACGGGTATCGGCAAAAAAAACATTTTCTTTTTCCATACCGAAAAAATCGGGATCAAAGAAACGTTTTGATTCCATCCACTTCATTGCTTCAATGCGCAGTGAGGTTTGCTCAACATCAAAGTGCCCAAACTCAGTTTTGTGACTTACGATGAATACCTTATGCCCCCGTAACCTGCATTTGAGCAAAAATTCTACAAACCCCGGCATAATCTCTGCCTGATGCATGAACTTGCCGTATACCTGACCCTGAAGCCTCATCCATAGCTGCTCTCCTTCAGGAAGTGTGCGCAAATAGTCACGCAGCTCGGTTTTACCTCTCCCTCTCCACTCTTGAGAGATCAACTGGTTTGCAAGAGCCGTACGACGAAAAGAGCTGTCATAGCGAGCAATGGTGTTATCAAAATCAATCCCTATCTTCATAACAACTGACTGCGTCTAAACGAAATAAGAGTGCTCACTATCAAGACTCAGATATTCATGAATCGCAAGATTTTTTGCATGGCTGACACAGTGATGGCCACACTCTCGTGAAGGGTCAAAGGACTTCAGAAAACGCTGATTGTCATCAGAAAACCAGTAGTCACTGAATGATCTCTCTGCAATGGAACCCATCCGGCCTGACTCCGTGTATGCCTTATCCTGACAGGTATAGACTTTTTGATCTGCTCCAATCACCGTAAGAAACTGAAGAAATGGGCAAGTGTGGTAGCTTTTCGCAAAAAGTTCTCCAAGTTCATGGTAGTGGTTGAGGATGGTAAAGGACTCATCCACTAATCCCTGCGCCTGGGAAATTTGCCGGGCAACCTCATCTTTTATTGAGGCATGATAGGAGTTATTCCCCGCAGCATCGTTGCTGACAACGGCCCCTGATATCTTGACATGGTTCACCCTGCACTCTTTAAGCAGTGTACAGAGTTCTGCAATATGCTGATGGTTGTCGTGCCCGACAATAAAGCTCACCCCAAGAACACATTTGGTGTTTTGAGCAGTAAATGCACGGATATTTGCGATTAAATTGGTAAAGTCGTGAGGCTTGGCTCCTCGGCTTTTGACGTAGCTTGCATCATCCCAGGCATCCATTGAAACCCGTACCCAAGTACCGTGCTGGGCGAAAGCATCAGCAACTCGCCCTTTCAGGTTGGAGCCGTTGGTCAATGCGGCAATCCGAATCCCGCCTGTTGCAAGAATATCGATAACCTCAGGGAGTGGTTTATAAAGAAGTGGTTCGCCCCCGCCGCTGAAGGTGACCGCCTTGACTCCCATCTGAACAAATTCGTGGGCAAGCTCCATCATCTTTTCAGCCGGAATGCTATCCTGCTCTTGCATCTCTTCGCCCAATGAAAGGTCATTGCTGCGATAGCAACAATACCAGCAGTGGTGATTGCAATGGTTGGTGGGCTTGACCCGTATATGAACAGGGGCAACGAGCCGACCTTCTCGAATGGCTTGAAGATGATCGGTGAAGCGAAGAAACTTGAGAGCGCTGTAGTATGTTGACATGGTTGTGTTAAGACTTCCCGAGGTAGGTGAACCACTCCTTTGTGGCATCAGAAATGGTATCAACGGTCCACACCGGAGCATCACGCCAGTAGTCGATCTGTTCAAGCATCTTTGCTACTCCATCTTCAAAGCTGATGCTCGCTTTCCAACCAAGTAATTGTTGAATACGGGTAACATCAGCAAATGTGCAATCGGGTTCACCGGGACGCTTTGGTATGTAGGTCACTTCGCCGCCAAGCAGTTCAACAAGCCGGTTAACGCTGTAGGTGTTTCCGGAACCAATATTCATGCACACGCCGCTATGCTCCGACTGCGCTGCACAGATATAGGCATCCACAACATCGGTAACATAGGTAAAATCACGGGTCTGGGTACCATCACCAACTACCGTAAAGGGGTGCCCTGCCGATTTTTGGGCAAGAAAAACACCGAACACCGCGCCATAGGTGCCGGATGTGCGCGAACGAGGCCCATAGACGTTGAACATGCGAAGCGATACCGCAGGCAATCCGTACACCTGATTCCAGTGCATGACACACTCTTCACCAAGCCTTTTGGTTAGTGCATAAGGATATTGAGGCCGCATCTCCGCAGTTTCCGCTGTCGGGCATTGATCCGGAATTCCGTAACAGGATGAAGAGGCTGCGTAGATGAAACGCTTCACCCCAGCCGCACGAGCAGCTTCGAGCACGGAAACCGTGCCATCAACATTTGCCCGGTGATAAGGAAATGGCTGCTGGATAGAGGGAACGATATCAGCCAGTGCGGCTATATGAAAGACCCACTCAACTCCCTTAAACAGGGTCAGAATACCGACATGGTCATTAATGTCAATTTCGTGAACCGTGAGCTTAGGATTTACAGCCAGATGGGCAAGATTTGCAAAACGCCCTGTGGAGTAATTATCAAGAACCACAACATCGTGGCCGTCATTGAGCAATCGTTCAACAAGGTGACTGCCAATAAAACCGGCGCCACCAGTTACAAGTGTCTTCATGTGTTGTACGGGTGATTATATGAAATTGACATGGGGGACTCTGTTCTCAATTAAATCTGAGAGGTATACATTGATCTGGTCCATGTGACAGTTGTGCCGGCACTCGGAAATATCGAGTCCGTGCCGCACATAGCTAATATTTTCCTTCCGCTTTTCGCTCTGCCAAACCTCCTGAAAGCTGCTCTTAAAAACATTACCCAAAAAGAAACGCTCATCTTTCAGATAAGAGGGGCAGGAATACAACTCGCCGGAGGTCATGATATGCGCCTGAAAGAAGGGAGTCGAATAGCAGGTATTGTAGCGCTCTGTTATAGGTTGCGCATACTTTACCATGGACTTTGAACGGAAAATGAGTTGGAAATCAGCAGTTGAACAGGCTGAAAGCAGATCATCCAGATAGAGATAGTCGTTGTAATCAAGAGTGTCGTAGAGTCTCGTGTTACTTGAAAAGTGCTGGGAGTACGGCTTGATAACAAGATAGTCAAGACCAATTTCGTCACGGCAGATTTTTGCCAGTATCTCCATCTCTGCTGCATTTTCAGGCAGAAGTATTGCCTGCGCTCCAATCGTGGTTGCAAACCCGTGTTGGCGTTTAAACTCGACTGCTTGTTTCAGATTAGACACCACTTTATCGAAATCACCTGGCTTGCAGCGATGAACCTGCGCGTAAGTCTCGGCTGTGCCCGCGTTCATGGATATCTTCATCCATGTCACCTGGCTCAGCGCCCCCTGGATGAAGTGATCGTTAATCACCGTTCCATTCGTGGTAATGCCAAAATCAAGTCCGGCTTCATGGCCAGCGTTAATAGCCTCAACAATCTGTTTATGCAGCAACGGCTCCCCTTCACCCGCAAGATGGACACTCTTGACTCCGAGGGCACCCATTTCACGCAGCAAATTCACCATCGCATCTCCATCCATGGCACTCGGTTCGTAGCCGATATAATCGTAAGCACAAAAGACACAACGATGATTGCAGGTACCCATCGGTGAGAGTTCGACATAGATCGGGTAGATATTCTTGGCCCTCTCCCAATCATCAGAGCAATCCAAAAACTCGGCAACACGTTTTGGGTGGTATATTAATTTATGACTGTCAATCCGGAATTTATCGCCCATTATTTAATTCCTTTCTGAACGTTGTTTTTATGAGCTACAATATCCTGTTCACAGAGCCACTGCATACAAATATGGCCCACGATAAGCTGCAAATCTTCAGCAATCTGCATATCATCAATCTCAAAGTGAATTGGACATTGAGCGAGCTCTTTACAGCGGCCACCTGAAAAGCCGAGAATGGCAAAGGTTTTCATTCCAATGGAGTTGCCTGTTTCGAGCGCTTTGACGATGTTGGGAGAGTTGCCACTGCCCGATAACACAATAAGCACGTCACCTTGGTGCGCCTTGACCCTAAGTTGCTCCGAGTAGATATTTTCGTAACCGATGTCGTTGGCGAGGCAGGTGATAACCGCAGGATTTGCATTTAAAGCTTCGACACGCATTCCTCCGCCGTTTTTAACTCCAACACCATAGAGAAAGTCATTGGCAAGGTGGATTGCATTTCCTGCACTACCACCGTTACCGCAGATGTAGGTACTTTGGCCCTTCGTCCACGCATGACGCAAGGCTTCGCCGAGCTCTTGTACCTGAGACATAGCGTCATGGGTTAGGGCTTGGGTGACCTTGGCGGTGTAGTGTTTAATATGTTGGTGCATGTATTTGAACTCAGCCTGATTGCTTATAACAATGTTTCTTGTCTTGTGAACGAAGGGGCTACTCTATACGGTTGATTTATTTTCTCCATATCCCCCGAGTATCAATCACTACCTTATCATCCAAAAATCCCCTGTCAATTTCCCCAAATTCATTATGATCTACCAAAACCAGCAGAATATCTGCCTCTTGCATTATTGTATCAAGAGAATACAAAGGAAACTCTGTAAATGTCAACTGTACGTTGGGCTCACATGGCATAACCTTTCCAATTCCCGCGTTCATAAGCTCTCTTGTAATTTTGAGCGCAGGTGACTCGCGCAAATCATCAATATTCGCTTTGAAGGCAAGCCCTAAACACCCGATAACTGGATTTTTAAATTTTGACGCACTATTTTTAACCTTTTCAACCACCCATTCAGGTTTGGCATCATTGACCTCCCGTGCAGTCCTTATCAGGCGTGCCTCAGACGGGGCAGAATCAACAATAAACCATGGATCTACTGCAATGCAATGGCCCCCTACACCTGGGCCTGGTTGAAGAATATTGACCCTCGGATGCTTATTTGCAAGCTCAATGAGTTCCCAAACATTAACATCCAGTTTATCACAGATTAATGACAGTTCATTCGCAAAAGCAATGTTAACGTCCCGAAAAGAGTTTTCAACCAACTTGGCAAGCTCAGCCGTCTTACAGTCAGTTACATAAATGTTGCCGTTACAAAAAGTCCTGTATAAATCAGACGCTTTTTTTGATGAAGCATCGTTAATGCCTCCAATTATCCTGTCATTTTCAACCAGTTCCCGTAAAATATGACCCGGTAACACTCGCTCAGGACAATGAGCAACATAAATAAGGTCACAAAGTTCTGGCCGTTCTTCAACAATGATGTCGTACACTCTTTTCGTTGTGCCAACTGGTGAGGTTGACTCCAGAATAATCAGATTACCTTTCTCAATAAAAGGAGTAACTGCCAGCGTCGCGGCTTCAACATAAGAGATATCGGGAGCTTTTGAGTTGGAGCCATTGACCTTGAAGGGAGTCGGCACCGCAAGGATAAATGCATCCGCTTTTTCTGGAACAAGAGATGCTGTTAACTTTCTGCTCTTCACAGCAGATTTCACGACAATGTCAAGATCAGGTTCAACAATATGGATTTCGCCAGCGTTAATGGTATCCACTACAGTATAGGAAACATCTACTCCAAGAACTTGATACCCTTTTGTTGCTAACATCGAAGCCGTCGGCAACCCAATGTAGCCGAGGCCCATCACGACAATCTTTTCAAATTTCATCTACCAAGCAGCCCTCACTTCAAATTTGGATAATATCTCAACTATTTTTTGGGAAGTTGCACCATCACCATAAGGATTATGGGCCATACTCATACGCTTATACGCATCAGGATCATCAAGAAGTTGTGCCGTTGCTTCATAAATTGCCTCACAATCAGCGCCAACAAGTTTTGCGGTCCCCGCAGTTATAGCTTCAGGTCGTTCAGAAGTTTCGCGCATAACAAGAACAGGCTTGCCTAAGGAAGGTGCCTCTTCCTGCACACCACCAGAGTCGGTTATAATCAGATATGAGCGATGCATGAGGAAGACAAAAGGAAGATAATCTACCGGTTCGATTAAGTGGATATTTGTATACTTTTTGTTCCCTAATATCCGTTGCACTGGTTCTTGGACATTCGGGTTCAGATGAACAGGATAAAGAATTTCCACATTTTCGTATTGCTCAGAAATAGCCGCCAATGCTTTACATATGTTTTCGAAACCTTCACCGAAATTTTCGCGGCGATGACCAGTAACGAGAATGAGTCTTTTATTGGAGTCAAGAAAGTTAAACTGCTGCTGCATCTGTTTTCGAAGTATCGGATCTGATGTCACTTTTTCTACGACAGTAAGCAAGGCATCGACTACCGTATTACCAGTAACATAAATCGATTTTTCTGCAACCCCTTCACAAAGTAGATTTCTCCTTGCCGTTTCTGTGGGAGCAAAGTGAAGATCAGCAAGCACTCCGGTAACCTTGCGGTTGACCTCTTCAGGGAAGGGAGCAAACTTATTGCGTGTCCGCAGACCAGCTTCAACATGACCTACAGGAATACGACAGTAATAGGCTGAAAGTGAGGCTGCAAGAGTTGTTGTTGTATCTCCATGAACAAGCACCAGATCAGGCTTTTCACATTCGAGGACTGGTTTAAGACCGCGAAGAACATTACCGGTTACATCAAAAAGATCTTGCCCCGGCTTCATGATATCAAGATCATAATCCGGTTTGATAGCAAACAGATCAAGAACCTGATCGAGCATCTTCCTGTGTTGAGCCGTAACGCAGACAACGCTTTTAAAGCAATCTGGGTGTTTTTCCAACTCCTTAACCACGGGAGCCATTTTTATGGCTTCAGGACGAGTGCCGAAAACTGAGAGAACTTTGAGCATTTATTTTAAATACCCATTTTTTTTGGCAACTAAAGGAACACCGACAATGTCAGCGTATGTCCCAGTCCGCTTGATGCCACCATCTGCTAACTCAACTATTTGTGTGCAGTTTTTCAGGGTTGTTAGGCGATGGGCTATGATAAGCACGGTAAGCTCTTTGCCGAGGCTTTCGATGGCTTGCATGACGGCTTGTTCGGTTTCGTTGTCGAGGGCGCTGGTGGCTTCGTCGAAGATGATGACGTTGGCTTGTTTGTAGAGTGCGCGGGCGATGCCGATGCGTTGGCGCTGGCCTCCGGAGAGGCGGATGCCGCGTTCGCCGACGTGGGTTTTGTACTTTTTGGGCCAACTTTCGATGATGTCGGCAATTTGTGCCTGTTGTGCTGCTTGCTTGACGAGGGTGTGGTCGACTTTCGATTTTGGTACAACAAAGGGGATGTTCACTTCGATGGTACTATCGGCAATCCATAGTACAAAGGATTTCAACTTGCGCCATCACGTCATGAGGATGCTTGGCGCACAAGAGCAGGCCAAAACCCCTAGGGCGAAGCTTGCCGTTTGCATCCAATGACAAATCGGCTACATCAACGTTTGGTCTGGTCGGTTTTGGGACAGGATGAGCGCCAGGCTGTTTGCAGTTACAACCGTTCTATATCTGCCGTGTTGGGTGGAGCGCTGCAATAATCTTCTTGACGGCTACTTCAGGGGAAAAAAGAGGTGCTGAGAGCGACTTGCAGCGAGCACGTATTTCGGGATCGACAGAAATAGCGCCTATTAACTCCTCAGCCAACTTCTGCAGGGTAACAACAGAACCATTACTGCAAACTCGTCCTACTCGTTCAGTGTTGATAAGGATTTCCAGATCGTTGCCGGGATTGATTGTTGCGAGCACTGGCAACCCGCTTTGCATATAGGAAAGGAATTTGCCCGGTATGTTATGCGTCTTATGCCGTGGATCAAGAGCTACCATCCCGATATGACATTGCGCATAAAGCCCGGGAATTTCAGAAGGATCAATCTCGTCATGAAACACAACGTTCTTGAGCTTTTGAGCCTTAGCGGCATCTTGCAGTCGCTTTGCGTCACTCCCCCGTCCTACAAACAAAAAGCCGATATCATCTCTGCCTCGTAAAGCATGGGCCAGATCAAGAAGAATATCCATCCCCTGAGCTACCCCCATATTGCCCGCATAAACAAAAATCTTACGACCTGCCAAAAGCCCATCACGAACTACAATACTGCACTCTACACCTGGCTCATCAGCAAGCCAATTTTGCAATACCTCAACGCGCTTCCCATTTTGCTTTGCCCAATAATCAAAATAGGCAACATTTCCCGGCGACTGCACCCCGATAACATCAGCAACAGAGTACTGATAGTGCTCAATCATCTTAAAAAACCGATATGCCAAGCCCCGACAGAGCAATCCCATATCAACCGCCCACTCTGGAAAAATATCCCTGACAATGAGATAACTCCGGCATCCGCAAGCTTTTTTTAACGCCTTCGCTATTGGCCCAAGAAAGATGGACGGAGAATACCAAACAACACCATCCCAGCACGCTATCGCCAAAGGGCTTTTACGGAGGTTACGCAACATCATGAAAGGCATTAAAAATTCGCCTACTGTCCGCCGTAGATAACCAATATCTTTTGTTTGTGGTGCTTTCAACCGCAAAACCTGCACTCCATTCATCTCTTCAAGCAACCAAGGCACATCCAACTGAGCAGAAGGAATCAGCACCGTCGTCAAAAAGCCCTGCCGGACGAACTCTTGAGAGAGATCACGCAGCTGAACCGACCCGGAAGAGCGCATGGGCGGATAAGCGTCAGCGATCAGTACAATACGCATCATTTTACCCATAACTTAGTACTTTTGCCAAACCACACGATTAACATAATCGGTATAACTGTGCATAATCCTGACCACCTTATCAGAAACATTGGGCATCGAATAATCGGCAACCTGACGCAAACTCCGTTTGACACCACGAGGCTGAGTTTCAAGAATAGCAAGTGCCTGCAGAATACGCTCGACTTCAAGACCAACCATCATCACTGAAGCCTCTTCCATCCCTTCGGGCCGTTCATGAGCCTCACGGATATTGAGTGCAGGAAAATTGAGAATGGAGGACTCTTCATTAATGGTACCACTATCAGAGAGCACCGCCTTGGCCTGCACCTGGAGATGCACATAATCAAAAAAGCCAAGCGGCTTTAACAACTCCACCCGTTCATGAAAAACAACACCGCTTGCCTCAATTCGCTTGCGTGTTCTTGGATGGGTAGAAACAATCACCCGTTTACCGTACTCTTCAGCAAGGGAGTTCAGGATAGCCACCAGCTTCTCAAAATTCCTGTCCGATTCAATATTCTCCTCACGATGGGCGCTCACCAAAAAGTAATCACCCGGAGCAAGGTCAAGCCGCCGCAACACATCAGATCGATCAATCTTTGCACGGTAATGGGTCAACACTTCAAACATCGGGCTGCCGGTCTTGATAATCCGGTCCGCCGGCAACCCTTCTCGCAGGAGATATTCCCGGGCAATATCGCTGTAAGTCAGATTAATGTCAGCCGTATGGTCAACAATCTTGCGGTTGATCTCCTCCGGCACTCGCTGATCAAAGCAACGGTTGCCCGCCTCCATGTGAAAGACCGGAATCTTCCGCCGCTTGGCCGGATAAACCGCAAGGCAGGAGTTGGTATCACCAAGAATCAAAAGCGCATCGGGCTTTTCCAACTCCATCACCCCGTCCGCTTTGGCAATAATCAACCCCACCGTTTCAGCCGCCGTAGCACCTGCCGCCTCAAGAAAATGGTCAGGCTTGCGCAGAGCGAGATCATCAAAAAATATCTGATTTAGCTCATAGTCATAATTCTGCCCCGTATGCACCAGCACATGCTCCGTATGCTCATCAAGCTTCGCCAGCACCCGCGAGAGACGGATAATCTCCGGCCTGGTACCCACAATGGTCATCACCTTCAACTTTTTCATAAGGTCACCTTCATGGCAATGGTATCCGGCCTGTTTTGATCAAATATCTCGTTAGCCCACAGCATCACCATCATCTCATCTTCGCCAATATTCGTTATATCGTGCGCCCACCCCGGAACAGTCTCAACCACCTGGGGGTGATCGCCGGACGTGAGAAGCTGACAGGTTTCATTGGTCACAACATGGCGGAAACAGAAGCGGGCAGAGCCCTTGATAACCAGAAATTTCTCGGTTTTGCTGTGATGGTAATGGCCACCGCGAGTAACCCCGGGATGCGCAGTAAAGTAGGAAAACTGCCCACTGTCGCGGGTTTTCAGCATTTCCACAAATACACCGCGCTCGTCACCATGGCGGGGCAAATCATAAACAAAACTGGAGGGTGGAAGATAACTGACATAGGTGGCATAAAGAGCCCGCAAAAAGCCATTCCCCACCCGTTCCGAAACCAAGGTTGTGCGGCTCATCCTGAACGCTTCAATTTGGGCAGCCAACTCGCCGAGAGTGATGGTATACTCCGGAGCCACCTCGCCCCATCGAACGCCATCCGCAACCGAACCAAGCGCAAGCAGAAATTCAGAGACAACATCATCCACATACACAAGCCGCAAACATGTAGAGGAATCATTAATCTGAATTGGCAACTCAAAAGCAACATTATGGCAAAACGTAGCCACCACCGAATTGTAGTTGGGCTTGCACCACTTGCCGAACACACCCGGCAAACGGTAGATCACCGCAGGATTGCCGGTTGTTGCAGCAAGCTCCTCCACGGCCTTTTCAGCGGCCCGCTTGCTCTGGCCATAGGGATTGGAGAGCTCAACCTGAAGCGAAGAGGCAAGAATAAGGGGAATCTTACGGCCGGTAGTGTGAATTGCATCACATAGCGCCTGGGTCAATAACGCATTGCCCTTTTCAAAATCAGCTGCATCCTTCGGCCGATTTTCACCAGCCAGGTGCACCACTGCGTCTGCCTGCCGAACCTTATCCACCAGCGAAGAGAGCGCGTCACCTCGCTCAAAGGTTACAACTTCGTAACCCGGCAGTTCGCGAAGGCGCACCACCAGATTTTTACCGATAAACCCCTGTGAGCCGGTTACCAATACGCGCATCTTAGGCCTCCGGAGGAAGATACTCACCATGAACAAGAGACTGTATAAAGGATAACTTCATCAACAAGGCTTTCATACCCTCAACGTCCAATCGCCTTGTATTGTGTGAGTTGTAGTCCACTGCCCCGGATATGCGTACCTCACCCTGCTCCACAAACTTGCCATAATTCAAATCGCGCAAATCAGGAGGAATACAATAATAGCCACCCAAATCTCTGGCACAAGCCATCTCCTCACGCGTCAGCAATGATTCGTACAACTTTTCGCCATGGCGCGTCCCAATCACCATTATTTCATGGTCCGGAACACCCATTAACTCGGTCAACGAGTGTACCAAGGTTTCGATGGTTGCCGCAGGAGCCTTTTGCACAAAAATATCACCCGGGTTTCCATGCTCAAAAGCATAGAGCACCAAATCAACAGCATTATCAAGTGTCATCATAAAGCGCGTCATCAACGGGTCAGTAATGCTCAACGGCCTGCAAGCTCGAATCTGATCAACAAAAAGCGGGATAACCGACCCCCGCGATGCCATCACATTACCATACCTTGTAGCACAAATAACGGTTGAGTCGCTGCTGCGCGACTTGGCAACAATCACCTTCTCCATCATCGCCTTGGATATCCCCATCGCATTGATAGGATAAACCGCCTTATCGGTGCTCAAGCATACAACCCGTTTCACCCCACAAGTAATGGCAACCTCAAGCACATTTTCCGTCCCCAACACATTCGTCTTCACAGCCTCTAGAGGATAAAACTCGCATGAAGGAACCTGCTTGAGAGCAGCCGCATGAAAAATATAGTCAACACCACGCACCGCAGTCAAGACTGACTGATAATCGCGCACATCGCCGATGTAAAACTTCAACTTCGGGTTGTTATAGCGCTTGCGCATATCATCCTGCTTCTTCTCATCACGGCTGAAAATGCGAATTTCCTTTATATCTGTATCAAGAAAACGACGAAGCACAGCGTTACCAAATGAACCCGTACCACCAGAAATCAACAGCTTTTTATTTTTAAACATTTTTTTTTGTCTTTCCGCTCTTTTGTTGAGCTATTTCAGCTAAAAATCCGAAGGTTTCAGCAGCACAACGCTGCCACGAATATTGCTGAGCACGCTCATAACTCGCATGAGCCAGCCTCATTCGTAATTCAGGGGAAGAGATCAATTCACGCAACGCGGCAGCAATTTCAGAAGGATTTTCCGGGTCAAAATAGAGGCCTGCGTCACCAAGCATGTCGGGCATGGGCCCCTTCCGGGAGCAGGCAATTGGCAAACCGGCAGCCATGGTCTCCAGCAGGATATTGGGCATATTCTCGCAACTCGAAGCAAACAAACCAAGATCGGCCTCTGCATATTTGTGATGCAATTGGTCAAATGGGATGGCGCCATGGTAATGCGCCCAGCGATGATCAGTATCCACGCGTTCAATTGTTTCATTCAATCGGCGCAATGCAGGCGGATATGCTGGCCCCACCAAGTCCAGCACTATCGGCAAGCCCTCTTTGCGCAATTTGGCAACAGCCTCTACCACATGCCATTGATGCTTGTACTGGTCGATGATCGAAACATACAGCACACGAAAAGGGTGAGCCTCATCATAATCAGCAATGGCTCTTTGCTGTTTTGGCGCCATGGTAAAACGAGCGTTAAGCCCATGCGGAACAATGCAGGTTTTACCAGATAACTTGCCCGTTACAGACAAAACCACATTGCGTGCGTATTCAGTTAAAAAAATCACACCGTCGGCTTGCCGAAACGAACGAGATTGCATAAAGCGCAACAGCAATAATTTAAGTATAAACAAAGTCAACCCATAGCGCTGCAATTCTGGCATTTCAAAGGGCAGCAGATTTTGGCTCATGGTGACCACCGGGTGAAAATTGCCTGCATAACTGCCTCCCGGAACAAACAGCACGTCACACCCTTCGTCACGCACCGCTTGCGACAATCGGTAACGCTGCCACAGTGTGCGCTTGATCAAGCGCTTATCCTGTGCTGGCGGATTACGCTTGGTCAGCCAGGGCCGATCTTCCAGTGCTTTTAGAGTAAGGGCACCACCCCACACAACAATTCGCTCAATGCCGATCGTTCCTGGTTGCAGAGCCAGAAGCAATTCAACCAGATGGGTTACACCGCCGCCGCGTCTAATGTTGGTAGCATCTATACCTAACGTCAATAGCTTGAATTTTTTCACTTAATCAGCTCTATCCACTCTACGCTGAGTTCTTCAACTGAATAGCAAAGTTCTCCACCTTGCAGGAAATGCGCACTGCCATAGCGGTAATGAGACTGGAATCTACAGCAACGCTCCCCCGGTACATAACCCACGGAATATGTCTATTAATAATTAGGTGTATGCCCGACAGCGCGTTTTATACGGACAATGAATCTATCGCAAACCGTCTCGCCAAAGAGTACCAACGCCCATTTGTAAAGGTAGTAATAGGCCGTACAACCAAAACCTGCTTCAGTCTCCAATCTTTTGGCGTAACGCAAAAAAGAAGGTATGCCACGTTTGCGCTGTATCGAAAGAAACGGATATGAATACTTTGAAAGATCAATACGAACAAGCTTGGTTAAATTTGTGCCATTCTGCTTGTCCAGATACGCCGTTACCTCAAAATAAGCTTTAGTAAAGTTAATCGAATTGTCATGTGATACACTGCCCGCTGTATACCGGCTTTTTTCTGCCTCAGACGCACCAAACATTGGCTTGTCTTCCCGAAAGGATTGCACTGCATGCACCACCGGAATATCGCAATAAACCGTATCGTGCCCCAAGCACACCTGCGCCATTAGATAGACCTGATAGAGCAGTGTGCCATCCAAGTCGGCGGTCGCATATTTCAGCGCCTCTACCCTTGAGATGGTAAACCCACAAATAGTTACGCTACGCTTGAACAACCAGGCAACCATTGCTTCGCTATGTGGCAATAGTGTGGTTTTTGGGAGGTAGCGAAAATACTCTGTACGCCCATCAGGGTGCTTTGTCAAATATGAGCGGAGCACATAGGGCTTGTCGCGATTTTGTTTAAGAAATTCAATAAACTTATTTAAAGCACCGGACACAAACAGATCGTCATCGCCCATGAACATGATGTATTCAGCGGTGGCGCATTCAACCAATCGGCGTAAATTACCATCAAAGCCCCTATTAATCGTATTCTCGTGGTAATGAGTAGGGTATGCAGAGGCTTTTGTAAACGCATTGGCAATAGCCCGCACCTCAAGCCGCTTAGGAGCAAGATCTTCGCAAATAACAATCTCAATATCTGCTGGCTTGCAATCGATAGACGATAGCAATTCCCCTAATTGCTGGGGTCTGTTGTAACTTGGAATACAGATAGAGAGGAAAGGGGCGCTCATCAATAAAAGCTCATATTTGAATTCATTTGGAAAATATTACGTTCTGTTTTGTATTGGGCATTATTCAAGAGAATTCGACGAAGCGACCAAGCTATTTTTTCCTTTAGTATGTTCATTTTTTATCTCTTGCCTTTTCAATAAAACTTAGAACATAATCCATACGAGAAATAATATCATGTTTATCACGGATGACCCGGTTCATACCGCTCACGGCAATTTGCTCCCGTAACTTATTATTACGTGTGTAGTAGTCTATCTTTTCCATCATATCATCCGGATTCCGAAAGAATACCGCGTCAACCCCATCCTCAAATAAACCTTCTAAATCTTCAGAGTGTTGGGAAAGCATAAAAACACCCATAGCAGGAATTTCAAAACAACGTGTTGTGTAAGTATCTCGATTTAGCTTAGAGAAAAAACAAAGCGCAATATTAGAAGAACATATTGTTTCACGATATAAGTCACCTCGGACCGGCAGTACGGGTTGATACTCATTTAACCAATCATATTTAGGAGACAATGACCAATCGGGGCCAAAAAGACCAAACATATACTTACTCTCAGCAATTTTTTTTAAGTAGTTTACTCTATCATCATTTTCATAATGACCAACAAAAACCACATCGTATATTTTTTTATTCAGCTTGTCTTGTGTTTTTTGTTTATGAACTTCCGGTATAAACCAATGCATTAAAAGCTCAACTTTTTGTGCACCATACACAAAATATTCTGCGATATTATGTTTTCGAAATGCAAAAACCATATCATACTTCGGCAAACTTTTAACAAAGTGTCGCCAAAGCCAAGTGGGGTGACCATCGGCAAAGGGATCGTCATTGTTATAGCCGTACACCACGCAGTCGGGAAGCTTTTGCTTAATCGCTGTGATTGTCTCCGGGTAGATATGCGTGCCGCGATAAATAAATATCAGCTTTGGATTAAACTTTTCTGCGGTATTAAGTAAGCCTGTATTTACTTCGTTTAGGGTTGGGCCGATAAGAAACTTGTTTTGAATACGCTGCCACAGGCGCTCCACAGAGTTTTGCGAATTGAAGTAGTTCTGCCAATAAAACGCTTCAACTTGGTGACCCAACTTTTTGAAAGCATCAACCACTGCCACCTCATGGATTGCTGAATGCCCATCCCCCACCACTAATATTTTCATCTTGATTGCATCTTCATAACTTAATCCACTCTTGCGGCAATAACCCTTTAAAGCCCCACCACATTTTGCCTTGGCGCATTTCAAACCCGGGTGCTATTACCTGCTTGGCTGGTTGGGCTGCCAGCCAAGCGCCCCACCAACTGAAGGTGCTGTTCGCGATGATGAAGTGCTGGCAGAGTGTCATCAGCCACAAGTCGGCGTATGCGTGTTCATCGCCTTGGTTATGCTTCACCAGCGTAACACGAACGTCGGGCAAGGGGATACGGGCACGGGCGGAATCGGGCTGGTCGGAGAAGATAAAGTAATGTGCATGCGGCACAAGGCGCTCCATGGTTTCAACGGCGCGGCTGTAATAATCGCCCGGGGCGTTGTTGATGCCGCTAGCCAGAGGATTATCAAAAAAGCGCACATGCACCGCCACCGCCTTGCAACTTCGTATATGTGCTGCCATAGCAAAATTGGTCACATCGGGAGGCTGTTTGATTTTGAGCTCCTGGCGCAGCGTATTCGCCACATCCTTAAAGTAATCTTCGCTTTGCCAATATCCCTCCAGATAGACGGTGCCTTGCGGCTTAAAGTGCAGCATGCGCGGGTCAAAGTCGATACCCTCTTGCATCTGGTAAGTGCGTCGCGCAAAAGTCAGACGCTGGCTCCATTTGCGCTTTAAGTAGCGCCGCACACGAGAGAAGGGCTCCAGACGCTCCGTCGCAGTGGCCTTTCTGCAAGTAATATTGAAGTGATCGAGCTGGTAGTGACGTTGGTAAATATCGTCATACGCAAAACCACTAACATCATCAACTACCAGTTCGGCATTATTGGTCAGTGCCAACCGACGCGCAGAAGCGTAGCAAAACAACTGGTTACCAAGACCGCCAAAGATACGGCAAATTATTTTTGGTGGTGCTGGATGCAAACTTTGGCTCATTTCAATCTTGTATTTGGGCACATACGTAGCAGACCATAACTTCAGTAATATCCTTAAAACAAAGAATTAAGCATATCTATATCCCATACATTCCATAATATATTTAGTTTAGCAAAATACAGAATTGCCAGCATTAAATACGAGTTATAAGCAACCCTGCTTTTAACACTCTCAATTAAAAATAATCCACCAACAAAATAGTATTCATAAAACCTTACCTGTATATCGGAAATAGATGCGAACAGCCAAGATAACATTACCGCAAAAATTATTGACTTAACCGCTTGCTGGTTAATAGGCTGCAAGTATATTATTTTATCAATAGCATTAATTACAAACAAATAAATAATTGAGGAAGAAAGCAGTATTAAAGGCAATCTCAATGTGTTTGAGTAAACTCCTTGGGCAAGAAATTGTTGGTATGCATTTAATGTACGTGCAATTTGATTAGAATTTTCATCACCGAAAGCAAAAAAACTCAATAACTTAATCATATAACTATTAACTATAAGGCCAATTGCAGTCGCTAATAAAAAACAGCAAACCATTATTGTAAACAATTTTTTTTTTATAACCCTGGTATTAATAAGAAAAAGAAAGTTTAGCAAGGCTTGACTATGAAAAAAAGCAGACAAAACTAAAAACGACTTGGCAGTTTTCATTCTATCAAATTTGATAAAATAAAAAAACATCATAAACATCAACACACTAATACTTACACGAAATTGGGTCAAATCATGCAATTGCCAAAAAACGCAAGCGTACACAAATAGCGCCAGCAGTCTATTTGTGCCTGCTGTTTTATACAAAATCAGTAATTTGACAAAAAGAATCGCCCCTGCGAAATATAAAAGCACCTCGACGTTTTCAGATATTTTGGTTATCAAATAAGCCATCAAATACCACAGAGGGTCTCTAAGAGAAAAAACCTTTTCAGTTAAAGAATAAGATTGTATTGCAGGTATAGTCATTGCATACCAACTATCATCACGCATTAACCCCATAGGGCGAAATGCCGTAAATAGTATTAGCGGAATACTTAAGGATAAATACAATAACTTATTAAGCCCTTTGGATATCCGCGAATAGAAAGCAAATATACTTGCGCATCCAAGAATAGTTATGTATATAAAAAATACGGTTTCGGGTATTTTAGAGCTCATCTAAAAAAAATTGGAGATATCATTTGATCCGGTAATTCCCGCACTATAATAACCCACACAACAGCCTCATAATCGTTAGATAATAGATTTAATTGTATTTTTCATTTATGGTTTCCTGATTATTCAACGGCATCATTGTTACAATATTACTGGCATTTCTCCGCCACACAATGCCAGCCAAAACAAGCCAAATCTTCAGCTCGATTTTTGCTTCTAAGTTTGAAATAAAGCACACCCAACAGCGAATAAGCATAAGCGAAAGGCCAACTCCAGTTGCCGCCTTGGCGCTCCAGACCGCCAAGGCGGGTTATTTCCTGCTCGGTGTACGCGAACCAATCCCCGTTGGGGGTAAGTTCCTTAATTTTAAATCCACGACAGGTGAGATGATGCTCATACCAGTAACGGGAAAATCCGGTACAATAATGATAAGGAGCCATATGAACCAATGATGCAAACGGTGCTGTAAGAATCAACATCCCTCCAGGTTTGAGGAGCCGCAGAAATTCATCGAGCGCATGGGTTGGTTCCGGGATGTGTTCAAGAACTTCGCTACAGAGAATGGCATCGAAACTGCCATTTGGTGCGGGAATTGCCGTGATATCACTGACCAAGTCAATGCGACTGGTGTCCCACCGACCGGTTTGCAATCCCTCTGCCAGCCCCCTCCCCGTATATTGGTTAAAATCTTGACTGGTATAGTGCAGGTGACCACAGAGCTTCTGATTTTTCAGTTCTCCTGCTCCAGCGTCAAGAATGCGCAAACCTTGCGGTATATCCGCTAAAGTCTTCTTCAGCCATTTCTGTCTATTGAGTTCATTGATATTTTTATTGAACATGAATTAGTTTTTTGTAAAAATAAAAAGACCAAGTTGGTAGTGCTGCAATGCCAGATTAGCAAGTGTGGAATCATCGAATGCTGATTCTTGCTGACGGTACTCAGAAGTGATAACAGTCAGTTTTTGCAGCGTCAGGTCAGCGGCCTTGGCACAGCGCACGATGCTGCGCGGATCAAACACCCAGTTGGCGTTGAACTCAACACGCTCCTGTCCAATAGGCGTTGATAGGTAAAATGTGCCACCCGGTTGCAGTAATTGCGCCATATTGGCAATGCCGCGCTGATAGCCTTGAGGGTTGACCGGATCGCCATACCGACCCAGCCCAAAGTGTTCGATAGCATGCAGGCAGGAAAGCGAGTCACAATACCCCCCTCCTGTATTAGCCGGCAATGAGGCTGAATTACTCAGATCAGCCTGCCGAAATACTACACCCGGCACTGCTGTACTGATGGGTCGCACATCAAAAACTTCGATGTCTCTAAAGCTTGCCACATGCGCCACGAAACCGTCCACCCTCGAACCGATATCTACATGCTTGATGGGCTTTGCCGCATGAATGGCACGTGCCACCAGCAGGTCTTGCCAGAAGTATTCACTCTTGGTCGCACCGCCTTCTTCACAGCGATCATGCAGACAAGGCTTGAACTTCATGGTACCTATGAAACCTTTACGGAATACAGTCAGGTCACTTATATAAAAAGGCAAACCGCGAATTGAACGCAAGAAGATTTGAAAATCAAGACCGAATTGGCTAGAAAGGAGCCAGTGAAGTTTGACCATGAATTCCTTAAGTCGCATATAAAGCCCATTAGGGTTTAATGAATTAAACGGTCCTGTCTAAAAAGATAATAATAATTTTCAAAATTGATTGTCGCTCGCAAACTCATTTTGAAGTAGCAGCTTAAATTAACGCTTAAACAAACGAAAAACCTTTTTAAGAAGCCATTTAGTATAAATAATAGGGTTTATAACCAACGGTTTAATTATGAACATATCCCAAATCAAGCAGATTCGCATCAGTCGGGGATGTTGACGACCTTGGGTAATAATCTTCCCGCCGGATTCTCGAATACAGTGTACAGAATGTCCTAAGACTATTGATTTGCGATACTTTTTCCATGATTTATCATAGATACGTACAAAACTGTTATTGCTTTCGCTATATTGTTCTTGATTATTATGAGTCCGCCCATAATTGGCCAATATTGGGAGATAATATGGAATATAGCCTAATCTATTAAATTCAAAATGAAATCTCAAAATAGGATCAATCTTGTTTAACTCCGGGAACTCAGAGCTCGACCCCATTAATTTCCGGAATATATCCATTCGCACGCAATAATTTAGCTCCGGATAATAGGACTTTGATATCCCCTTCATAAGCCACATTAAAGACCATTTCTCTTTCTTTAGGGGCCGATAGACCGGGAATTTTTTAGGAAAAGTGACGGCTCCTAATACTCCGTCATGGCTCATAGATACACTAGCGCCAAATACCAAGGATATTTGGGGATCTTTGTCCAAAACAGAAGCTGCGCTCTTAAACCACTCTCGTGATAAATATCCATCCGTAGATGTTGTCACCATCGCATAGCGACCACGTGCAACTTGCAATGCACGATTTAAACCCTCTCCTCGCGACGAATCTTTCCCGGAAACTAATCTAATGAACTTATACTTATTAATAACATCTAATGAGGAGTCTTCTGACCCTCCATCGGCTATGATAAATTCAAAATCAGAATAATTTTGTGATAGCACAGATAAAATAGTGTCCTCAATATAATCAGAATGGTTTTTATTAATACAAATCACTGAAATGGCAGGGATTTCTGGAGACTTTCTGTCTAAATCAAAAACAAAATCCTTCATAATTAGGCTCTGACTTTATTTTACGTTAAAGATTAAGATTGTTTCAAGTTTGCGACTATAGCGCAAGCAAATATTTTTTATACTATAAGCCAAGCGCTAGAAATAATTCTGTAGGATAAGAACGAGTTAGTAATATAAATTGATGGAATTCAAGACAAGAAATTCCACAACTCACGAAGTAAGATTTCCGCAATGACTTGGCTGGTTTTTGGATGTATTAGGGAATTACTTTTTGATGAGCACTTAATCCAACTTTGACTAAACATTCCCGTATAAAGAGTTTTTTATCATGGTATATCCCTTAATAAGCTCTTCTATCCCTCGATCAAGAGAAAATTCCGGCTTATACCCTGTAGCCTCAATCTTAGCATTGGAAACGATGTAATTTCGCTGATCTGGGTCTTTTCCTAATGGGGCTTCTAGAAAAATAAAATTTGGTATATGCTTCTGTATATGCTCACAAAGCTCTTTCTTGGAAACATTCGCATCAGAAAGTCCAACATTAAATATTTGGCCTTTCATCTTGTCATGGTTAATCAAAGCATGCTGGAATGCACGCGACACATCACGTACATGGATATAGTTACGCTTGAAGTGACTTTCGAAGAGAACAACAAAACGGTCATTCACGGCACGATAAGTAAAATCGTTTACGAGCAGGTCAATGCGCATACGGGGTGACATGCCGAACACTGTTGCAAGACGAAAACTTATGGCATTCGGATGTTCCATTAATTCTTTTTCAATTCCAACCTTTTCAATTGCGTATTGTGAAATGGGACGCAGTGGAGACTCTTCTGTGCAGTGATTGTTTTCATCACCTGTTCCGTAAGCACTGTTGGTTGTTGGCATGAGCACAATC
Organism: uncultured Chlorobiaceae bacterium; assembly: GCA_903820085.1. Classification (GTDB taxonomy): domain Bacteria; phylum Bacteroidota; class Chlorobiia; order Chlorobiales; family Chlorobiaceae; genus Chlorobium. The sequence goes on along the minus strand of CAIJGA010000020.1, from coordinate 55,195 downwards.
TGCTCTTTGGAAAGATGCTTCAGCATGAGCGTTATGGCATCGTGGTTGATTGTTGTTGCGCCAACAGGATCCAAACTGCAAAGAGGTGCACCAACAAGTGCTGCAAGAGGAATAATGACATCCGCCTTCTTTATAAGTGGAGCAATAACACTTTCAATACGAATATCACCTTTGACTACCGAGAAATTTGGATGATAACAGACGTGATTAAGACTTGCCTGCTTGAAGGCAAAGTTGTCGAGGAGCGTCACCTTGTGACCGGCATTGAGAAGATCTGGAACCATAGTTGAACCGAGATAGCCTGCGCCGCCTGTTACGAGAATGTTGTAGATCATTTTATTTTGTATCGTGTTTATCAAAATTATTGTTCGCCGAACATCGCCACTTCAACACATTCACAACGCGTATGTTTTAAGAGCATCAGCGACTGTTCCGCCGTTCCCGGCAATGTATATTCTACCTCCTCTTTTATAGCAGTCCATAACAACTGCTACAGCACATGCAAAAAGCAACAAACCCTCTGTGTCGGCATGCAACTCTTCTTTAGCCTTTATGGATGCCTCTATATTTTTCTTTAAGCGAGAAATTGTATCCATAACCGTCCCTTGATTTATAGTGCCAACACGGTTTGTGCACGATGATAGTCTTTGGGTACACCGATATCAATAAAAGCTCCTAAACATGCAAAGCCGAACAAGCGCTTACCTTTTTCAATGAAGGCAGTAAAAATATCATCTTCAAGGGATACCTTGTCTCCAGCAATAAACGAGAGCCCTAATAATGCCCGTGGCTGAATCAAGTAAACGCCACCGTTTGCCAAGCGGCCCGGAAATGTTGCCCCTGCCTGGAGTGAAGTGACCTGGCCTTGTGCCGAAACCCCCATCCCCATATACCGCCCCTCTTCCTTCGTACTGAAGAGAGAAAAACACCAGTCAGCATCATTTGCCATAGCAAATTCCTCCAACTCTTTCAGATTTACCGCAAAATATGTGTCACCGTTCAAAAGTAATAACGACTCTTCTTTTCCGATTTTTTCTGCCGCGAGCAAAAAGCCACCCCCAGTACCGAGTGGTTTCGACTCAATGACGTAATCAAGTTTCGCACCTCTATAGTTGTTACCAAAATATTCAATGATGATCTCATGCCGATAACCAACGGAGAGTATAAATCGGTCAATGCCTTGCATAATCCAGTAATCAAGCAGGTGTTCAAGAAAGGGGCGGCCTGCAATCGGCGCCATAGGCTTCGGCAAGTCAGGCACAGTTGTGCGGAGCCTTGACCCCAAGCCACCTGCTAGAATTATCGCTGTTGTCACGCCCACCTTAAACTGCGTTCAATATTGCACAAAGCTCATCGACTTCTTCGTCCTTTAAATCAGGAAAATTGCCGATGTAAAACCCATAAAAATGGACATGTTCAGTTTGAGGGAAATCAAGATGGTGACCTTCAGGAACAATCCCTTTTAGATATGGCTGACGGATTTGATTGCCACCACCTGCACTTCCTCTGCGAAATTCAACACCGGATTCACGCATCTTCTCCATGAGGCGTTCTACCAAAATATCATCCGCTTCTTTTAATATAAGGTTGAAAGCATAGTTGCTCGATCCTTCAATCTTAAAATCGGTGCGATACTTGCTCGAATCAATCTGGGTCAGGAATCGCAACAGGTTTTCCGTTCTACGCTTAACTCCCTGATCAAGCCGTTTAAGTTGACTACGTCCCATTATGCCTCCAATCTCTGTATTGCGAGTGTTGTAGGCTGGAAAAGCAAAGATAAAATCGGGATTCAGCTCAGGATTTTCTATTCGATATGCTTCACGAATCGAGAGATCAGCTGCTTCACGAACCATACCGTGAGAACGCAACATGCGAGCCTGTTGGTAAACTAAAGGGTCATTGGTGCAGACCATACCACCTTCTATGGTGCTCATATGGTGAGCATAGTAAAAGGAAAAGTTCGATATCCAACCAAAATTGCCCAGTTTGGTGCCATGATGTGTCGCACCGTGTGACTCGCAGACGTCTTCAATAAGAGGGATATTCCGGCGGTTAAGTTCATCAAGCAGTTTGTCGGTCAGACCATCAAAACCCTGAACATGGGTGAGAAAAACAGCTTTTGTCTTTTCAGTTATCTTGGCCAGAATCTGTTCCGAATCCATAGCAAGCGTATGAGAGTCAATATCTGCAAAAACCGGGGTAAACCCGTTTTGAAGAACTGAAGCCACGTCTGAAACCCAACCCAGTGGAGGCGTAATAACTTCGCCGCCTTCTGGATGCCGAATTTTAAGAACAGCCATTGTTAAAAGATTGGCTGATGCACCTGAATTGACAAAAACACTGTATTTCAGGCCAAGCCATTCGGACCATTCGGACTCGAAGGCACGAACGTTGCAGCCATGGGTAAGTATGGGATCATCCTGCTTGAGATGTTCAATCACTGCGTCAAGATCTTCACGCAGGATATTGTTTCGCATCAGGGGAAATTTCATCTTGTTTTCAACAATATTAATTTGAAAGTGATTGCAAAAAAGAGGTGACCTGTTGCTGAACAATTTCTGGTCCAATGCCCACTTGTTCATGCAATTCCGTCCGGTTGCCAAGTTCAAAACGATAGGCACCTTCAACACCGATATTAAGCATCCTGGCATTTATGCATCGTCGGGAAATAAATTCAAACATCATTGCATCCATACCGCCCCGTCCACGAAACCCTTCTTCAAGCGTGACGATACCGGAAAAAGAAGCAAGCGCCTGATGAAGTCGTTCTGCAGAAAAGGTTGAGAGGTCAAAAAGATCTATCACCCCGACTGATAACCCTAAAGCCTCAAGATTATCTGCTACTTTAAGTGCGGTGTGCAGCATGAAGCCCGTCGCAACAAAACAAACAGTTTTCCCTGTACGATGAATATGAAATCCAGTTTCAAGATCGGGAAGAGATTCTTGATAGAGGGCAGGAAGCACTTGAGCATCAAGACGAAGGTATTTTGACCCCATTTTACTGATACAACGATCAAACAAGGAAGCCGCAGTCACATGATCTGCCGGAGATAACACCTGAAAATTTGGCAAGGCCCGCATCAGCGTAATGTCTTCATAACACTGGTGCGTAGGGCCTGACACCACATAGCTATACCCTGCGCCAACACCAATAAGATTGACATTCATGGGGCGTACTTCAGAAAGGAGTGCCAGATTAACCCGAATCTGTTCATAGCATCGCATAGTGATGAACGGGGCGATGGCATAAGCAAAAACCGTATATCCTTCGAGTGCTAAACCGGCAGAGACATTGATGAGATTCTGTTCAGCAATACCAACATTGACAAACCGATCAGGAAAATCAGATCTGATTTTATCGAGGACTGGAGACCCAAAGTCTGCACAGGTAAAAAAGATCTTATGATTATCCGCCATAGCTCTCCATATACGGCCGAGCAAAGCGTCTCGCATGGCAAGAGGCTTTTCGCTCATGGATTCTGCTCCAGGAGAGCATCAATCAGCTCTCTTTTGGGGTTGATAATATGCGAAAGAGGTGCATTCTCTAATCCGGGAACTCCATGACCTTTCAATGTCCTTGCTATCAAAGCTTTTGGTTTTCCTTCCTGCTTTATTTTCATCTGCGTCAATGCTTGTTGCACGGCAATGACATCATGACCGTCAACGTCAAAACAGTCCCAGCCAAAGGCCACCAGACGCGCTGAAAGCTGACCATGAGAAACAATTTCATCCGTATAGCCAAGCATACTGATGCCGTTATTATCAACAATCAGATTAAGATTATCGAGCCGATGTTGAGAAGCAAACATGATAGCCTCCCAGTTCGCACCCTCATGAAGTTCGCCATCACCAACGACAACAAAGACACTTCGCTCACTTTGCTTGCGTTTCAGTGCCAATGCAATTCCAGAACCAACGCCCAACCCATGCCCCAATGAACCATTAACGGTTTCATAGCCTGGAATTACGGGATCGGGTATCCCGCCAAGAAAACTTCCTGTTTGACATACCCGTTGCAATTCCTCAACAGGAAAAAAGCCCAAATCGGCAAAGATGGGATACATACTTATCGAACCATGCCCTTTGCTGATAATACAACGATCTCTTCCCTCTGCATAGGGATTCTTTGCATCGAATCTTATAATTCCGCCATAATAGAGCGCTACAAATAGCTCAATAGGAGAGAGGGATGAGGCAAGTCGGGTTTCAGGCGTGCGACGATGTATAGCCAAGGTCTCTCGCCATACCCAATGCGCTTTTTTACGCAGATCAACAGAATTATCGTTCAAGTGCACAGCAGTATAAATATTGTCTTTTTATTCATCGCTTACAACCCGTTAGGTTGATAGAGCACAACACGACTGCCGGCATCTTCAAAATTGAACGAAACATGAACCAAGCTTTTAAGCCGCTCACGGATTTCAGGATGTCTTTCTGGTTTAGCGAAAAGCAACATAAAGCCCCCTCCACCAGCACCAAGAATCTTACCTCCGATTGCCCCACAGCGCAACGCTTTATCGTATATATGATCTATTTCCGGGGTTGATACCCGCTCTGAGAGGCTTCGTTTATACTTCCAACTGTCGGCAAGCAGTTTTCCGAAATCATCAATAGTTACGTTACTACTGGCAAGAATAGAAATGGCCTCATCAACCATCTCTCTCATACGCTTCAGTTCTGGTTCGCGATTTTTGAAATTATCAATCTGGGATTTTGCGATTTCATCGGCAATACGGGAAAAGCCCGTAAAGCATAACATGAGATGAGAATGAAGTTCTTCACGGCGGTGACCGGGAATGATAATTGGGGTCACATCAAAAGAGTCATTACGATGAAAATCAATACGGTTTAACCCCCCGTATGCCGCTGATATCTGATCCTGTGACCCGACGTTCTCGCCAATGATGTTCTGTTCAATATGAATAGCGTTTTTAGCCAGACTTTGTTGACTTGCCATCTGCCCATTCAAGCCCTGAAGAGCATGCACCAGCCCGACAGTAAATGCCGAACTGGATCCAAGACCGGACCTTGCAGGCAAATCCCCGTCATGATGAATTTCTAAACCATCGACAACCTTTGCCCAATTTAAAACTGCTCGAACAGCAGGATGTTTAATTTCATCGATATCCCGCACACTCTCAATACAGGAGTAGACAATGCGATGCTTGTGTTCAAAAAAGGGCGGTAAACGACGACAAGTGATATAACAGTACTTGTTAATCGTTGTTGCCAGAACTGCACCTTCATGTTCACGGTACCAGCCAGGGTAATCGGTGCCGCCCCCGAAAAAAGAGATTCTATATGGTGTGCGCGTAATAATCATAAGGATCTTTCTTTACTAACTAACAACCTGCGCTTGAGGGGAATGCTTGCCATAAGTTCAATATTTTTCCTTTCTTGTGATCCAAACGTTCGTTCCACAAGCCCAAGGTAAGCTGGATTAGTAAAGTATGTCTGCCAGGCATCATCGCGAAATTTTAGCACATCGGCTGAACTTACGTACTTCGTAGGCAATGGTTGGCTTTCATAGGACAAAAAGGCATATCCCTCATAGGAATCAGGAAGTGCCCATGCACGTTTTTTTGCAGTATTATAAATAGGACTTCCTGGCAATGCTTGACATGGATACATATTGGCCATTTCCGTGTTGAGTTCGAGTGCCAAATCCAATGTTTCCTGCATGGTTGACAGTGTGTCGTCTGGAAAGCCAAATATATAGTTACTGATAATGTTTATGCCTGCATCGTTGATGGTGCTGCATATTTCACGGATATTGACATCTTTGAATGATCCTTTGGATACCTCTTTTCGTACAGACTGATTGCCTGCTTCAACTCCAAGAGCCAACCAGTTGACACCCGCCTTTTTAAAAAGATCAAGAGCATCTCGCCGCACAGTATCTACTCGTGAATAGCTCCACATATTAAAGCCAAAATCTTCGTCGATAATATTCTGAAGAATTGGCTCATAGTATTTACGGTTGAAAAAAAACATTTCATCGCTGATGCGCAAGGTGCGAACTCCCATATCGGCAAGTTTTCGCATCTCGCGCCTTACCCATTCGGGACTCCAGAAACGCATCCCCCGTGAGTCAGCGGCACTTATTTCATCACCATTATCGACCCTGTTGATGATGTTAATCATACAAAAATCGCAACCGAAATTACATCCGAGAGAGGTATAGATAGCTGCAAAGGGAGTTCGTTTTGCATGGTCAAACTCAGCATGCCAGAAATGTGCGCGATAAAGGTCAAGCGGCTTTTCCTTGTAAGGAAGTAGATCCCACGCATATCCAGGCAGATCCTGATCCATCCGTTCTTGAGGAACAACACACTGGGGAGGGTTAATTAACGAGATTGTATGGCCCGACAATCCTGGTTTCTTGTAACCAATTCCCTTAATATGCTGCAAATCCTCATTGAGATTGCTTCGAAGAAGATTATGCAGGGCGTAGACACCCTCATTAAGAAGCACAATATCAACACAGTCATGAACGAGCACTTCATACGGCAAAGCACTAACGTGTGATCCAACAAAACAAATCTTAAACTGAGGATGCTGTTCTTTGAGAGCCTTAGCCAATGTTAATGCGCCAATCATGCTTGTCGTTCCAGAGTTAGGATTCTGGCCGTAAAGGACAAAAACCACCAGACGAGGTCGCAACTCATCAACTCTTTTAACGGACCGCTCCAGAGTCAATCTTTCAGCGTCACAATCAAGAATACCTACACTGAAATTCTTTGCCCTGCAGGATTCAGCCAAAAGCAGCGCCCATGTTGGTGGTTCTATGGCTGAATAAACTTTTGCCAGATCCTGATAGGCTTGAGCTGAGGAGTCTGGATTAACGAACAGGGCGTCCATATAATTTCTAACCAACTTAGTTATTACGAAAGGAAAGGCAGCACCTTATCGGGTGATAGTATTCACCACAACACGGAAGGTTGCGGAGCGGCAGAGTTGCCCGCCCTTACGTTGGTTATGATCTCCTGATAAGTACCGATGCGTTTGATCCCCCCGTCGGCCAGTTCCACTATCTGTGTGCAGTTTTTCAAAGTTGTGAGCCGGTGGGCAATGATGAGGACTGTAAGGTCTTCGCCAAGGCTTTCGATTGCATGCATTACGGCCTGTTCGGTTTCGTTGTCGAGGGCGCTGGTGGCTTCATCGAAAATGATGACGTTGGCTTGTTTGTAGAGTGCGCGAGCGATGCCGATCCGCTGGCGCTGTCCTCCGGAGAGGCGGATGCCGCGTTCACCAACATTGGTTTGGTACTTTTTTGGCCAGCTTTCGATGATGTCGGCAATTTGTGCCTGACGTGCAGCTTGCCTGACACGGGTGTGGTCGATCTTCGCTTTTGGTATGCCAAAGGCTATGTTTTCTTCGATGGTGCTGTCGGCAAGGAAAATGGCTTGGGGCACGTGCGCAATGTGCGCCTGCCATGCCCGGTTGTTGGCTACACTTAGGGGTTGTGCGTCAATTTCGATATCGCCCTCTGTGGGTTGCAGGAGGCCCATAATGATATCGAGCAGGGTGCTTTTGCCGCTGCCGGTGACACCGATGAAGCCGATGCGGCTCCCTTTTGCTATCGCCAGGTTAAGGTTGCTGAGCACCAGGGGCGTTTGCGCACTGTAACGGAACGAGAGGTTGTTCAGATTGATCTGCTGGCTAAACGGCAGTGGTAGGTCTGGTGGCTGATCGACATAGTCGGGCAGAGGCTGATCGAGCAGTTCAAGTGTATCCTGCAGCGAGACCTGCCCCCCCTGGATGGTTGACCAGGAGTAGTAAGCGCCTTGGAGTACGGGCAGCAGACGCTGAGCACCGAGGGCAAAAGCTCCGAGCACAGGAATTGCCTTGGCAATGCCATGGGGTTGCTGCGAAAGCGCATAAGCCAGCAGGGCGATGAGCATCATGCCAAGTGCTTCGATGCCGTATCGAGGACTTAAGCCTATAAACAGGTTATTCCCCTGTGCTTTGCGCAAGAGGTGGTCGGCGTTGCGATAAACCTGACAGTAGGCGCCCTGGCTGCTGTCGATCAGGACGTCGCGTATGCCGCCAAGCCCTTCTTGCAGGGATTTGATGACCTGTGTGGATTCACGGGCGATGCACTGGCTGTTGAGCAACTGCTGGTTTTGTGTGAGTTTGATGATGCCAGCGTAGATAAGCCCAAAGCCGCCAAAGGCGGCAAGAGCGATGATGGGGTCGACCGACAAGAGGGCGATAAGGATGGCGAGCAGCATGATGCTGGAGCTGATGAGTGTTGTAATCGGCAGGATAATATTGTCGATAACACTGTTGGCTTTACCTGAGATGCCGTTGATGACTTCGCTGCTGTTGCGGGCAACGTGTACGGCGTAGGGCTGGTAGAGGGTGCGGCGGTAGATGCTGATGCTGAGGTCAGCCCCTGTTGCATAGGAGAGGCGTGTGCTGGTCCAGAGGAGGAGAAGCCGCATGGCACCGGAGAGCAGGGCGGCAACGCCGAAGGTGATGGTGAGCGGCAGCAGCAGTTGGGTGGCGCTCGTTATGCCCGCGGCCTGGATGTAAGGCTGCGCTGCGGGGAGACGGAATATCCGCTCAGGTGAGGTAAGCACGGCAATAAACGGAAGAACGGCTCCGATGCTGAGGATTTCGGCAAACGATGCGCCAACCATCAGGACGAGCAACAGCCCGAATTGTGCCCGCCGCCTTGGGCTGATGTGGTGCCAGAGGCGCTTGAGCAGCGTTGTTATGGAGGGAGTTGGGTTCAACTGATTATCAGAATGGGATTGGTAGAGGGCGGGAGAAGCCAGCCCGTAGGGTGTTTACGATTTAGTGGTCGGTGGGTGGTGCGGCTAAATTTCAGTTCCAGCGAAGGTAGTTTTTAAGGGTGTTGAGCCGGGTTTGGGTTTTGGCGTCTATTTTTACGTTTTGAAGGGCTTCGGTTATGAATGCCCAGAGTATGGCGAGAAATCCGGCTGCTACAGCGACAAGCAAGATATTTTTGCTGCGCTTTGGTTTTGAATGTTGTTCGGGGGCAATGGCCTTGTCGACTACCTGAACGACTGAACCTCCAAACGCATCATCAATTTTGGCCATTTCGAACTGTTTTGAGAGCAGTTTGTAGATGGTTTCGGCATATTTGATGTCGCAGGTTTTGCGAATGTATTCGAGCCCTGCTTCAGGGATTTTGGCGGTTATGACCATTTCGGCATCCATCCTGGAAAACTCTTCGCGCAGCTTTTCCAACAGTTGCTGGATACTGTCGGGGTTGTTGCCGGCAGCAAAGGTGCGCATGGCGCCAAGTTCAGCCTCTTTCATGGCTATCTGAGATTTCAATTCGGCACTCGCCCTGACAAATGCTTCCGCTTGGGCATTAAGCTGGATTGGTCCGCTCTTTTCTTGAAGTTGCTTCATGGCGATTTCAGCATCGCCAAGGCTTTGCTTTGCCTGCTGGAGCTGTTTTTCGTAGAAAATGCGACGCTGTGAGGCTCCGCTAACGTCAGCGAGCTGTGTCATACGCTGCAACTCATCAACGTAACCGTTTGCAAGCTGTGCTGCGCGCTGGGGGTTCTTGTCGTCAACGGAGATTGCTATGATGCCGTCTTTATCCACTTTTACGGTGGTTGCTGCTGAAAGTGCCTGGAGTGTTGTGCCGGGTGTTTTGGTTTCGTAAGCTGCCTGCAGGTTGAATCGCCTGATCATCTCGTTCTGCAGCATCCGGCTTTTCAACATCTCAACAAAGAGTTCGGTAGGATTTTTGATGTCGGCCGATACCGCGCCTGACGGTGACTGGCGGGGAAGTATCTTGGTATCAGCGGTGTAGATGTTGGGGCTGAAGAGGCTGAAGATTGTGGCAACTATGGCTGCAACCAGTGGGGCTCCGAGGATGAGTTTTTTGTGTTTGGCAAGGGTGATGGCGAGGTCAAGGAGGTTTATTTCGTCGTCCATAGGTTCCGATACTTGCATATTATTGTCCATTAATGACACGGATTTTCTGAAATTTCAGTAATTCTATCCCTCTTGCTGTTGCAATATACCGTTCACTTCACCGACACGACTGATTGCTGCAGGGGAAGCTTTTGTTTTTCTGTAATGAGTTACAGATGTTGCCAGGCCTTTCAGCCGGGTGTATAGAATGACATACAGGAAGAAGCTGATAAGCCAGGCGGCAATGAGCAGGTTGGTGTTGGTGTACTGCCAGATAGCAATGCTGGAAACAAGGGCTGCATAGATCCAACAGAAGGGAGCAACAAGGCTGTTGCGCATTTTTTTGTGCAGATGCGCAAAATAGCAACTGACGATCTTTATTTTAATAAGGCTGTGCAGGTGCTTGCTGTCGGGCGCACCAAGGGAAACTTTGCCGGCGAAGCGGCGGGCCATGGTGAAGAGGGCTTCATTAAAAGGGTAGGCGCATACCAACAGCGGGGACCATATGGAGATTTGCGGATTGCGCATGGGGAGCATCACGGCTACCCATGCAAGCAGAAATCCAACCAGATATGCTCCCCCGTCACCCAGAAATATTTTGCCAAAGGGGAAATTAAAAACAAAAAAGCCGATCATGACCACAATCATCGTCAGGCACAACTGCGCCAGTTGTGTATCCCCGGCATCAAATGCTATCAATCCTAATGCCAAAAACATGAGCATGATAGTGCCTGATGCCAAACCGTTGAAGCCGTCGATCATGTTGATGGAATGAGCGACACCTGCTACGGCGAAAGCGGTAAATGCTACCGCGACAGGCAGATAAACCAGTATGGAGTAAGAACCCGCAAATTCAAGATGAGTAAGGCTGTAGCCGGTAAGCCACCATGCCGCAACACCGCTGACCATGGTAGCAAGAAGACGGTAAAAGGGTCTTACGCGTTTGGTTAGGTCTTCAGTCAGGCCCGCAAGAAAGGCTGGCAGGCTGGCAATCACCATTGGGCAAAGCAGGGCCGACAGGGGCCTGGGAGAGACAAAGCAGGCAACAACAAGAGCAAGAAAAATCGCTATCCCGCCCACTCTTGGGGTTGACTCATCATGAAACTTTTGAGGACCGTCAACCGTGTCATGCGAGTGCTTGCCATGCCATTTCTGAGTCATAACGATAACCCCGGTTACCAACAAAGCGGTAAGGCCAGAGATGAGTGAGCCGTTATCAATACTATTAAAAAAAGACAATCTTTCTTTTTTTTAATCGTTTAAAAAAAACAGTGGAAATTGAGTAACTTAGCGCTAATATACCTTGGGGTAGAATATTCCTCTTAAAGCAAAGCTACCTTCAGTCACAATCGAAGTAAATAAAAAGACTAAAAGCACATCTTCTGATCTTTTAGAATTATCCTGCACTTACGACGCGAATCCAAAGCTCGATCAACTTCATCGATCTATACAATGTCTTCCAGATTCACCGTTATGCATATAAAATGTATGCAGCACTTTATTTCACTCGTAAAATAAGCTATAAAAAATGCTTTTCCAGAAATAAAAACAAACTTTTTTGATTGATGATCACCAAAAATCTTTTATACACGATTAATATGGCGGCGATATGCTTTTCAGGTATAACGAAGCGCCTTAGTACTCATTATAATAGCAGTTATGCGGGACAAAAATGATTTAATGTATTGGGTCCGGGGTACAAGCACAACTCACGGATTGTCACGAATTATCACTTTAAAATGATATCTGTAGAATAGAGACGTGCTCATTGTATGGCTTCCTATAGGAGGGGAACTGTGCATTATACGCAATCGGGCCGACAAACGATCTGCCTCAGGGCGGCGTTTTGATGCCCTGCCGGCATGATCAATACCTGCAATGGCGCTTTATCATGAAACTTATAGGCCGGTACCGGAGTTAGAGGTTGAAGATGAAAAATAAATCACAAAGAGGAGATTGCTGTATCTTGCAGAATCTTGCTTTGACGGTCAGCAGAGCAACCCGTTCGACTTTCTTCAATGAATGATCTTTTGCAGAATCCCAGAAAAGTTTACGTTTCGAGGACCATTGAGTTCAATGCGGCACATCGGCTGTTCAATCCGAACTGGCCGGAGAGTGAGAACCTTGAGGTTTACGGCAAATGCAGTAACAAATACGGTCACGGGCATAATTATCTGCTTGAAATCACCGTGAGCGGTACGGTTAACCGAAATACCGGGTTTCTTTTTGACTTGAAAGAACTTAAGGCTATTCTTGAAGAGGAAGTGATTGCCCGGTTCGACCACCGGCATCTTAATCATGACGTGCCGGAATTGCAGGATTGTGTGCCTACGACCGAAGTGCTCGCTGTGCTGATATGGGATATCGTTGCAGAACGGCTGCAAAGCATCAATAATCGGGAGATTGTTCTCCATGAAGTCAAACTCTATGAAACAGGAAAAAATGCTGTCAGATATCTTGGAGAGTAGCAAGCTCCCAACAGGCCGTGGAAGCTGCTGCGATGATGATGACTGCTCGCTGGACAATACGGAAACTGATCCGCTGGTTCTTGACGGACTGTCGAGAGCGGTTACCGCCATGCTTGAAGGAATAGGCGAAGAGCCGGGCCGGGAGGGGTTGCTGAAAACGCCCGAACGGGTTGCCCGCTCGCTTAGGTTTTTAACCAAAGGGTACCGTGAGGATCCTGAGGAGATGCTGAAAAAGGCTGTCTTTACCGAGGCTTATGATGAGATGGTGCTGGTGAGGGATATTGACCTTTTTTCGATGTGCGAGCACCATATGCTTCCTTTTTTCGGGAAGGCTCATGTTGCCTATATTCCTGACGGAAAAATTGTGGGGCTGTCAAAACTGGCGCGGGTGGTTGAGGTGTTTGCGCGGCGCCTGCAGGTTCAGGAGCGGCTGACCCAGCAGATCCGGGATGCAATCCAGAGTGTGCTGAACCCGAAAGGGGTTGCTGTTGTTATTGAGGCAAGGCATCTGTGCATGGTGATGCGCGGAGTCGAAAAGCTCAACTCGATCACGACCACCTCAGCCATGTCGGGGCAGTTCATTACCTCACAGCCGACCAGAAGCGAATTCCTCCGCCTGATCAAGCCGTAGCGCCCGGCGTTGGCTTCTGCGTGAACAACCTTTCACGCAGAAGCGGCATAGAGACATGCAGCCGCAAGTTAACTGGCTGTTATTTGCGGCTGCACTGTTTTTTCGTAATCACTTTATTAAAAGTATATTTACTGGCAAAGCTACCATTCTTAAGCAATACGCTTGACAAGTGGCAATGCATGCACATCCCTGACTGGTATCATAACTCTTTTGACGGGTCAGGTTATGGTTAGGATGTGTAAATCCTTACATGCCTATGAAAAGAAAGAGCGGGTATAATCCAAAGCGCCGTTTTATTGCAGCTATCAGTTCGTCGATGCGTGAAGATATTGCGCAAAGGGTTTGTTACGGCGGCAACCCGGAGCATAAACGCAATCCGGGCGATTTCGGGCTGACGCCACCGGCACAGCCAAGAGCAGATAAATCGCTTTGTGATGATATTCGGCTTTTTTCAAAAGTTGAAGCTGAAAGACTGTTAAAGGAGGGTATAAGGAAAGGTATGGTCAGCCAAATATATCAGAATAAGGATTTTCCGCAGAACATCTGGGCCGTTACGGCAGATGGTTCTCCTGTAGAGGCACAACTTGAAAATGCCTTTTCGGGAGTTTATCATGGATACCCCATGCCCGACAATGACCCCTTTGCTGAAATGGTTTTATTGCGTTGGGAGGAATCTCAATGACCAAGAGCTTTACTATCGATTTTGCATGGCTTGACCGTCATGTTGCTGATGAAGCGGAGCGATTTACCTTTGCTGAAATTAAAATCACGGTGGGCGGGGTTGTGGTTACTGAACTGGAAGATGTCCATACCAAAACCATCCGTTCTGCTGCGCGCGTTTCTGCTTATGCTTTGGCGTTGTGGTTACTTGGCAATTGGTGGCGGCTGGTACGTGAGCCTGAACGGAAGTCGCACTCGTGGCAAATGAGTCACCGCCTCGGCGCTATCGGTCAAGGGTTCCTTTGGCCTGACTTAAGCTTCAGCAGTGACGGCGATTCCGTATTGGTTCGTATGGCTCCTACACCGCAGAGCAGCCAACAAATGGTGCGATATCTTAACGGGATATATGAACTGGTTTCTGTGGCTGACTTTGAAGCTGCCGTCCTCTCATTTGTCGATGCCGTAATAGACCGGTTGCAGACAATGGGTTGCAGAACAACGCTGTTGCAAGATCTCAGAAAGGAAGTCGTTGATGAACGAAGCCAGCCTTCGAGTAACCGGTGGCGTGAGATTGAGGCGTTGTTGGGTTATGACCCTGATGAGGGAAACGAGGAGCTGATTGCCGCACTGATTGCGCAAGGAACATCGCTGGGTCCGGGAGCTGTGGATGAGGTGCTTGCGCATAGCAAAGAGGAGACTCTTGATGTGTTAGCCTTTCTCTTCAAGCATGTACGCCAGCAGACTATTTCGATGGTTGTGCCTGATTCTGATATTTTAAGAAAGCAAACCGCAGGAATAGACTCTGCACTCCTGCCATGGGAGAGAGCGGCTATTGCGGCACGCTCTGCAAGGACGCACTGGTCGCTGCAGGATGGACCGGTAAGCAATGATCAATTGCGCCATCTGTTCTCATTGTCTGGCAATATCCTTACTCTCAGCCAGAGCGTAAAAAGCCCGATAACCGTGGGCTTTCGTAATGGAAAAAGGGATCATCTTGACACCTGTTTGCATACAGGATATGAAACAAGTCGCCGATTCGCACTTTTACGGGTTATTGGTGACCAACTTTTTTCGGCCGATTCTGACAGTTTTTTACCGGTTACGGATATTAAAACCGCCCGGCAAAAGTTCCAGCGGGCATTTGCCCAGGAATTCCTCTGCCCGGCTGATGAATTGAAGCTATTTGTTGCTGATGATTTCGGGGAAGAGAAGCTTGATGATGCTGCCCACTATTTCAACGTCTCAACCAGGCTGATTGAGACGACCCTGGTGAATAAGGGGCTTATTGAGCGCGACTATGTGTTTGAATGAGTACTATCTGCCAGCCACCCTTCTACTATCGCTCTCCCCTTCTCTACGGCTTCTGACAGGAGCAGGGATACTTCGGGGCTGAGGCCGATATGCAGTTCAAGCTCTTTTGGCGGAACGCCGATCAAAACCAGTTCGGCGGGCATTTTTCCGCGCAGTTGGGCAAGGCCGAGCAGTTCGCTGAAGCCCATCTGGTGGGATGACATCTTGCGGTGAATGAAGGCGGGAAGCTCTTTATTGCGATAGACGTAAACTCCCCGATCGTATTCGACGGGAACGAGGGCGTCGAATACCAGGACGGCGTCGCAGGATTCGATATAGTCGAGCAGGTAGATGCCCTGAGTTCCTCCGTCAATCCAGTTTACCTGGTCAGGAAAGTCGGATGCGGCACGAAAGGCGTTAAGCGCGGTTACTCCGAAGCCTTCATCTCCATGAAGCAGGTTGCCGAGACCGATAATATTGATTTTGTTGTACTTCACTGTTGATTGCTTTGATTAGTCGTGGGAAAGTGCGGGGCCTATGAGGAAAAGCCCGCTGCAGGGACCATCGTCTGCTGCAGCGGGCTTTGCGTATGACAAAACAGGGGTTCCTTCAGGTCACCCTTACATAGGCTCTTCTTCAACCTTGTGCTTGTAGCCGGTAATGATTGATGAGGTAACGCTGGTACGGTCGACCACATCGTGACGGACAACCGCATAGAGGTGCATGATAACATAGATCGGTAACATCCATGACCCCAGATGGTGTGTAAAATGAAGGGTGTAGCTGCCACCGAAAAGCGGAATCATCCATCCGAACCAAAGGTCACTGAACCCTCCTGGATTGTTTTCTCCATACATCGCAAGACCCGAAAATATCATGAAGGTCGAGCCACAGAAGATGAAGACAAAGTGGGCCAGAGCTGCGACAGGGTTATGACCGACATAGTTCGGTTCATCCGAACGCAGAAAGAGATAGGACTCAACCTGCTCCCTGAATGGCGTGCCCCACCATGAGGGCGACCAGGGTCTGAATCCGCCGAACCGGCCGTATTTGTCGTTGCCGAAGAGTGCCCAGTACATGCGGAATAGGAAGTTGGCGATAAAAACAAAGGCGAAAACAAAATGCAGATAGCGCCACCAGGCCATTCCCTTGTACCAGACCGCCTCACCGAGTGGAGGACTCAGCAGGGGGGCCGCGATAAACATGCCCGTCCCAAAAAGAACCAGCATACAAAGGGCGTTGATCCAGTGATACAGCCTGACTGGCAACCTCCAGACATAGATTTCTTCTATTATTCTCCCCATGACAAAGCTCCGTTTAGACGATTGTAACCGATGTTATCTCGTTGCCATGCATATCAAACAAGTGAGATGCACAGGCAAGGCACGGATCAAATGAGTGTACCGTTCTGAGAATCTCAAGCGGCTGTTCCGGATTGATCATGGGTGTGCCCTTCAAGGCCGACTCGTATGCACCGGACTTGCCGTTGGCGTCACGTGGCGAGGCGTTCCAGGTGGAGGGTACAACAATCTGGTACTCCTTGATCTTCTTGTCCTCGATGTGGATCCAGTGGCCAAGGGAGCCGCGTGGTGCTTCGGTATAGCCAAATCCCTTGCATTCATCCGGCCAGGTTGACGGATCCCAACGTTCGTTGTTGAAGGTCTGGTAGTCGCCGGTTTTGATATTGGCAATAAGCTGGTCATAGTAGTGGCGCATGAACCCGGCGGTCTGCTTGCACTCAATGCCTCTGGCGGCTGTACGGCCAAGGGTTGAAAAGAGTGCCTCGGGACCAACGCCAAGCTTTGACAGCACCATGCCGACGGTATCCTTGATCATCGGATCGCCCTTGGCATAGGCAATCAGGACGCGGGCAAGCGGGCCGACCTCCATCGCATGGTTGTTCCAGCGGGGGGTTTTGAGCCAGCTGTACTTTTTGTCGGTATCAAGATGCTCAAATGGCGGCTTGGGGCCGGTATATTTCGGATTGGTCTCGCCTGCCCAGGGATGAAGCCCCTTGTCGTCTCCTTTGGAATAGGTATACCAACTGTGGCTCACCTCTTCGGTAACCTGCGAGGCATCCCTTGGATCAACATCAATAACGGTGCTGAGATCCTTGTTGAGTATCGCTCCTCTCGGCCAAAGCAGGGTCTTGAAATCTTCAAGCCTGGTTTCGGGGAAATCGCCGTAACTGAGGAAGTTACCGAGTCCGCCGCCGTGCAGCCACCCCTTGTAGTAGCCTGCAATGGCAAGCAGATCGGGGATGTAGACCTGGTCGATAAAGGCGGTGGTGTCGTCAATGATTTTTTTGATCATCGCGAGCCGCTCAATGTTGATGGCGGTGTCGCGGTTTGGATCGATAGCGCAGGCCATGCCGCCAACGAGGTAGTTCGGATGAGGGTTCTTGCCGCCGAATATGGTTTGGATCTTGACAATTTCCTTCTGGAAATCAAGCGCTTCGAGGTAGTGCGCCACAGCAATCAGATTGACTTCCGGCGGAAGCTTGTAGGCGGGATGACCCCAGTAACCATTTGAGAAAATGCCAAGCTGGCCGCTTTCGACAAAGCCAACCAGGCGCTGCTGCAAATCCTTGAAGTAGCCTACCGATGATTTTGGCCAGGGGGAGATGCTCTGTGCAATAGCCGATGCCTGTTTTGGATCGGCTTTGAGGGCGCTGACCACATCAACCCAGTCGAAGGCGTGCAGGTGGTAAAAGTGGACCAGATGGTCCTGCGTTACCTGCGTTGCATTCATCAGGTTTCTGATGATGCGGGCATTGGTTGGTACGGTGATGCCAAGTGCATCTTCGACGCAGCGAACTGATGCCAGAGCATGCACTGAGGTACAGACACCGCAGATACGCTCGGTGAAGGCCCAGGCATCCCTTGGGTCGCGACCTTTGAGGATAACCTCAATGCCACGCCACATCGTACCGCTGGAGTAAGCGTCCTCAATGATATTGCTGTCGTTCAGCTTTGCCTCTATTCTCAAATGTCCCTCAATACGAGGAATCGGATCAACAACTATTTTTTTGGCCATGAGCTACTCCCGGGGTTAGGCATTATCTTTATTATCATGCTTCTCTTCTTTCGCCTTCTTTACTGCCGTAACGGCCGCATGAGCGGCAGCACCTGCGGCAGCGGCACCAACGGCAAGTATGCCGATCTTGTCGGCATTGCTGTCTGTGCCGAGGAATGGCACTTCAGCAAGTCTTTGGTAGAATGGGCCCCTGTCCCAGAAATTTGGCTCGGAACAGCCGATGCAGGGGTGACCGGAACCGATCGGGAAGCTTGTTCCGCCGTTCCACTGGATCTTGGAGCATGAGTTGTAGGTGGTAGGACCTTTGCAGCCCATCTTGTAGAGGCACCACCCTTTTCTTGTTGCTTCATCATCGAAGCTCGGGACAAACATGCCGGCATCAAAGAATGCACGCCGGTAGCATTTGTCGTGAATTCTGGTGTTGTAGAAGGCTTTTGGACGACCCAGACGGTCGAGGTCCGGCAAGGTGCCGAAGGTATGGAAATGGGTAATAACACCGGTCATCACCTCTGAAATCGGCGGACAGCCCGGCACTTTAACAATCGGCTTGTCTTTGATAATGTCGGAAACGGGAGCGGCACCGGAAGGATTGGGATGGGCATTCTGCACACAGCCGAATGAGGCACAGGAACCCCAGGCGATGATTGCAGCGGCATCAGCCGCAGTTTCCTTCAGTGTGTTGAGGAAGGAGTCTCCGCCAACCATGCAATAGACGCCATCATCTTTGGTGGAAACATTGCCTTCAACGGCCAGGATGTATTTTCCCTTGTACTCTTTCATGATCCGATGACGCTGATCTTCAAGCTGTGTACCGGCAGCGGCACTCAGCAGGTCATCATAGTCGAGGGAGATCATGTTGAAGAGCAGGTCTTCGATGGATGGATGGGAGGAGCGGATAAACGACTCGGAACAACAGGTACATTCAAGGCCGTGAAGCCAGATGACCGGAGTCCGGGGCTTGTTCTCCATTGCCTGGACAATATTCGGCACCATCGAGGGTGAAAGACCAAGATAGACTGAAGTAAGGGAACAGAACTTCAAAAAGTCTCTGCGGCTTACCCCCCTGGCCTTGAAAACATCGGCAAAAGTCTGATTGCTTTGCATTATCCTACCTCCCTTTATATAAATCAGATTAGCTGGAAAGAGCTTGTAACAAACTGTGAGAAAAAAGAGGTGTGCATCTGCTTTGGTGATGCAGTATGCAAAAAAAGATTACGCTGGAAACTAACAATTGTTTTTATAAATACCATAAAAAAACCCCGTTTAACCTGAAGGAAAACGGGGCCTTTATACTTTATCTGCCGGAATGCGCGTTAATGCAGTGGCAGAGTCATGCCAAACATTGCTGATGAGTAGTTTGCAAAATCTGAGAGCGGTGCAAAAAAGATTCCGAATACCAGTGTCAGAATCATCAGGGCGGTCATGAAAATCTGCGGTGCAACGGCAAGCGTCATGCTCTTGTCATCCGGCCGCTTTGATTCGCGGAGAAACATGTTGAGCGGAATGAGCATGTAGTAGTAGAGGGAGATAACACTCGTCATGATGCCGACCAGTGCAATCCCGATATAGAGCGAGCCCTTGGAGAGCAAGGCTGAAAAGATGTACAGCTTGCCGATAAAGCCAACCGTTGGGGGAAGGCCGACAAGGGAGATCAAAAAGACGGTCAGGGCTGCGCCGGCGAGCGGCATTTTGATGCCCAGGCCGCGGTAGTCTTCAAGATTTTCGCTTCCTGTTTTGTTGGCGATAAGAATGACGACATAAAAGGCGCCGAAATTCATGAGGAAGTAGGAGAGCAGGTAAAGCAGCGTTGCCTGATTGTTCATGACAATGATGCCGAGCAGCAGATAGCCTGCATGGGCAATGGATGAGTAGGCAAGCAGCCGTTTGACATTTTTCTGCCAGAGCGCTACGACGTTGCCGTAGATCATGGAGGAGACGGAGAGAATAATGAGGAGCGTCACCCAGTCGAGGCCGAGCTTGTTTTCGACCGCTAGACCACCGTGAGGAATGGCAATGTAGAAAAAGCGGATGAGCAGGGCAAAGCCTGCGGCCTTTGAAGCTACCGAGAGGTAGGCCGTAATAGGAGTCGGTGAACCTTCGTAAACATCGGGCGACCAGAAATGGAAAGGGACGGCACCGATCTTGTAACCGAAACCAGCCAGTACAAGGAGTGAAGCAAAGATCATCACCAGCGAGTCGGAACCGTGGGCGGCAAGTTCGTGGCTGATCTTGATGAGATTGGTTTGGGCAGTGATGCCGTAAATAAGAGAAAAGCCGTAAACCATCAGGCCTGAAGATACGGCGCCGTAGACCAGATATTTCAGGGCAGCTTCCGATGAACGGGCGTTGCGCTTGAAATAGCCGGCAAGGATGTAACCGGTGAAGCTTACCAGCTCCATTGAGAGGAAGATCATCAGCAGATCGGCCGAGGAGGCCATCATGATCATGCCGATCACCATCGCAACAATGAGCGCATAATACTCGCCCATACTTTTCACTTCCCTGTCGAATTGCTCATCTACCATGGTAACGATAACGGCGATGATACCGGAAAGCACGAAAAAGTACTTGAAGAAGAGAGCAAATTCGTCGAGAACGTACATCCCGAAAAAGAGCTCTCCCGGCGGCAGGCTATGCTGCTGGAAAATAAAGAGGGTGCTGCCCGCAAGCCCGACAAGGGTTGTTATTGCGAGCAGATTGTTTTTGCGCCCTTTAGCAACCAGATCGATGACGATGAGGAGCATGAAAAGGACGGACAGATAAATTTCAGGTATAAAAAACCCAACGCTTGCTTTTAGAGTAGCAATGATTCCCTGGATTTCAGCACCTGATGGCAGCTCGAACATAATTCTCTTCGTTTATTCTTTAACCTCTGTCAATTCCTTTAAATCACATCTGCGACATCACAACCGGGGAGAGCACTTGAACCAGCTTGTTGATGCTTGACGTCAACATGCCAAGCACAGGCATCGGGTAGATGCCAAGGAAAAGGGTGATCAACAGCAGCGGCACCAGCATGGCCAGTTCGCGTCCGTCAAGATCGATCTTTCCCTTCCAGTCATGGAAATGAATGTGCTCATGACCGTCAGTTCCAATTTGGAGATCATAGGCTGCATCGGCTTTCCGTGTTCCGAGGAACATTCTTTGCAGAGACCAGAGCAGGTAAGCTGCACCGAATACAATGCCGAGAACGGAGACCATGGCGATGTAGCGTGTTGTTGGCGAACTGAAGGCACCGACAAAGACCAGCGCTTCGGAAATAAAGCCGCTCAGGCCGGGAAGACCAAGTGAAGCAAACCAGGCTACGGTGACAACGGCTGCATAGACCGGCATGTAGGAGGCAAGGCCGCCGAACTTGTCGATCTGGCGGGTATGGGCACGGTCATAGATAACGCCGACAAGAAGGAAGAGCATGGCGGTGATGGTGCCGTGGTTGAACATCTGGTAAAGCGCACCAACCATTCCCTCGCTGTTTCCGGCGGAGAGACCGAGAAGCACATACCCCATGTGGCTGATGGAGGAGTAGGCAACCATCTTTTTAAGATCCTGCTGTGCCAGTGCACAAAGGGCGCCATAGATGATGTTGATGGCACCGAAAATACCGATCACGTACATTGAAGCGTGGAAGACTTCCGGGAAAAGCGGGAAGTTGATACGAATCATGCCATAGGTACCAAGTTTCAGCAGCACACCGGCAAGAATAACCGAAATCGGTGTTGGAGCCTCAACGTGAGCATCCGGCAACCAGGTATGGAACGGGAACATCGGGACCTTGATGGCGAAACCGATAAAGAGGACAATAAAGGCTACGTAGCGCCACATCACATTGTCTGGCCCGAGGATGGCATCCTTGATATAGTTGCTCTGTGTTGCCATGGCAACAAGACTGAAGGTATGGTTGCCGGTAACCGGATCAAGAACACTGAAGTAGAGTGCAATCATGACCAGAAGCATGAAAACCGAGCCGAACAGGGTGTAGAGGAAAAACTTGATGGCGGCATATTCACGATTGGGACCTCCCCAGATACCGATAAGGAAGTACATCGGAAGAAGCATGATTTCCCAGAAAACGTAGAACAGGAAGAAATCAAGTGCGACGAAGCAGCCCATCATGGCCGATGCAAGCAGGTTGTAGAGGATAAAATACCCTTTGACCTGTTTCTGGATGGTCCAGCTTGAAAGCACACCGATGGCCGATACCAGAGCAGTCAGGATCACCATGGTGACGGAGATGCCGTCAACGCCGAGGAAGTACTCGATGTTCAGCGAACCGAAACCGCCGAGGTGGAGACTGATCCATGGAACCTTCTCAACAAACTGGAATGAGCCGAGAGGGCTGCCTCCAGGTCCGGCAGTTATTCCCGGCAACGCAGGATTGTAACCTTTCCAGATCAGAACTGCCAGCACTCCCTGGGCAAGAGCCGCAAGCAATGAAACAATTCTGATTATCTGCTTTTGCGATGAAGGCACAGCAAGTATTACCAGACCGGCAATAATAGGCAGAAAAACAATTAAACTCAGCATGTTCCGTGTCTGTAAGTTTTCGGATTAAAAGTAAATCTCTCTTAGTAGATCAGTCGTGTAAAATAAAAAATAAAGTAACCAAAGACGGCAAGTAGCAGCATAACTACATAGGTCTGTACCTTTCCTGTCTGCAGCTTTCTGAGTACCGCGCCCGTTGTGTTGACGGTGAATGCCGTAAAGTTCACCATGCCGTCAACCACATGCTTGTCGAAACTGTCGTTGAGGAAGGCAAATTTCTTGACCAGCAGGGCAACGCCGTTGACCATGCCATCTACAACTTTGGCATCGAACCAGGAGAGCATTTTGGCAAGTGCCATGGAGCCCTTGATAACCGTGGCATCATAGATCTCGTCCCAGTACCATTTGTTGAGCGAAAAGAGATAGAGCGGCCTGATGAGGCGTGCGGTTTTTTCGGGATCGATAATCTTGAAGACGTACACAACAAAGGCCATGATAATACCAAGCGCCACCATGATGCTTGAGATGTAGATAGCCGTGAAGTGAGCAGCATGACCTGCATGAACAATTTCTGCCTGGCGCGGATCTGAGTAGATATGGCCACCCTTCGCTTCGCCATGTTCAGCAGTGGCAACAGCATGTTCAGCGGCGACCGGAGTTGCGGCAAGTGCAGGAGCAGCAGTTTCACTGGAAGGAACGACGCTGGCAAGGTGCAAAGGAGCATTGCTTGTAAGAAGCGCGCCCTTCTGCGGGTTGGCTGCACCGACAACGGTTGCAGGGGTCGGAATCATCTTCATAAACCACCCTTTTGCGCCGTCAAGCGGATCAGGGGAATAGACTGCGTATATGGAGAGTGCTGCCAGAATAACCAGAGGGGCCCGCATGTTCCATGAAACTTCGTGCACCGCGTGGGTCGAATGATGGGCATCGGCATGGGTGGCATGCGTGTCGTGCGCATGATGAGCCTGATGACTGGTGTCGGCAGGTTTCAGGTGCGTGCGACTATCGCCAAAGAAGACAAGCCAGATTTGACGGCCCATATAGAAGGCGGTCAGCATAGCGGAAAAGAATCCAAGAACGGGAATAAGATAGTAGATACCGCCGCCTTCAACCTTGGCAAAACCGATCGCTCCGGCAAGAATGGCATCCTTGCTCAAAAATCCACTGGTGAGAGGCAGGCCGGCAAGGGCAAGCGTTGCAAGCGTAAAGGTTGCAAAAGTCCAGGGCATGTGCTTGCGGAGACCGCCCATCCAGCGCATATCCTGCTCGTGGTGCATGGCGTGGATAATGGCGCCTGAACCGAGGAAAAGACAGGCCTTGAAGAATGCGTGCGTCACCAGGTGGAAAAGCGCAGCCGAGTAGGCTCCGACACCGAGGCCAAGAACCATGTAGCCGAGCTGGGAGACCGTTGAATAGGCCAGAACTCTTTTGATGTCGTTCTGCGTGATGGCAATGGTTGCGGCCATAAAGGCGGTGCAGGCTCCGATAAAAGCAATGACGTGGAGTGCGTCCGGAGTCAGCATAATAAAGATACGGGCGACAAAGTAGACACCTGCGGCAACCATGGTAGCTGCATGGATCAGGGCCGATACCGGTGTTGGGCCCTCCATGGCGTCAGGAAGCCAGACGTGGAGCGGGAACTGAGCGGACTTGCCGACGCAACCCATAAAGAGAAGAATTCCGGCAGCGGTGAGCCAGGCATTGGAGAGACCGAAGTTCCCTGCTGCAAGGTTGGCATAGATCTGCTCAAAGCTGAAGGTGTGGAACTGGGAATAGAGAATCAGGATGCCGAGCCACATGCCGATATCGCCGACACGGTTGGCAAGAAAGGCTTTTTTCTGTGCATCAGCGGCACTGTCCTTTTCAAAGAAGAAGCCGATGAGCAGATAGGATGAAAGACCGACGAGCTCCCAGAAGATATAGATGGAGAAGAGGTTGTCGGAAAGCACGATACCGAGCATGGAGAAGGTAAAGATGCCCAGAAAAGCAAAGTAGCGTCCGTAATTCTTGTCGCCGGCCATGTATCCGGTGGAGTAGAGGTGGACAAGAAGACTGATGAGGGTCACCATCGCCAGCATGATGGCGGTGAGGTTATCAATAACCACACCCATCTTTATCTGCAGCGGGCCAACTCCGGGAACATTGCCCAAATCAATCCAGGTAAAATCCCAGGCAATCCGGAATGCCGGGTCGTATGCCTGGACAATGACCGACCAGAAAATATAGGCGGAAATGCCAAACGCTGTGCCAAGTATTCCTAATCCTATAAAATCACCTCTTCGGGGAAGGCGGCGATTAAAAAAAATAAGAATGACAAACGAAAGCAGCGGCAACAGCAGTACGACTATTGATAACTGAATTAAACTGTGCATGTTCCTTTGGTTTTACGCGAAAAAAATTAAAACTGATAGTGCCCTTTACGCTCGGTTACTCTTTCATGGTATCAACAGTTGAGACATCGACACTCTTGAATATCTTGAAAATATTGATCACGATAGCAAGCGCAATAGCGGCTTCAGCCGCTGCAATGACGATAATGAAGAGGGCGAACATCACCCCTTCCATGCCGCCGTTATACTTTGAAAATGCCAGGAAATTGATATTCGCCGCATTAAGAATAAGTTCAACACCCATCAAAATAACGATTGCGTTTTTCCGGGTCATGACGGCAAAAAGCCCGAAGCCCAGAAGGAACGCCGATATGGTGAGGTAGTGATTGAGTCCGATGGTTGTCAACTGTTCCATGTTGTGATAGACTTATTGATTCGTTATTTCCCTGGCTTGTCGAAACGTGCAAGAAATGCGGCTCCGATCAGTGCTGCAAGCAGCAGGATGGAGACCATTTCAAACGGCAGAACATAGCGTGACATGGTTTCAAATCCGATCCGCTCTACGATACTGCCCTGCAGGGTGGTTTCGGAAGGCATCCAGCCATGCGTGGTATAAAAGGTGTAGAGCATTGCTCCGATGATGCCGATGAGCAGAACGGTACCGGGCACGACGTGGAGCACATCACTTTTCGGCTTGGCGTTCATGATGCTGTTGGTAAACATCACACCGAAAAGCAGAAGCACAAGAATGCCGCCAACGTAAACAACAACCTGGGTGACGGCAATGAAATCAGCGCTCAGAAAAACGTAGAGAGCGGCAACACCGAAAAAGGTAAAGAGCAGTGAAAAGGCGGAATAGATAACATTCCGCGTGAACACGACAAACGCGGCTGAACAGACCGTAATGGCCGCAAAGAGATAAAAGATGACCGTATAGGTTGGGTTACTCATGGTGTTAGAGCACATTAATTGGTTCGCTACTATTCTCCGCCCTTGCTTTCATTAAGGGCATCTGCTGCCTTCTTTTCCCTTTCTGCCAGTGCCTTTGCCTGCAGTTCAGCATTCTTGCGGCGCTTGGCCTCAGCCTCAAGCCGGGAAAGGTTGCCGAAATGATAGATAAAGTTGCTTCGGTCAAACTCGGAAAAATCGCTGACAGGAGTATGCGCAAGACATTCTGTCGGGCAGACTGTCGTGCATATTCCGCAGGTCATGCACTTTGCCACATCAATATCAAAAACAGGAATCCAGAATTTTTTCTGCTGCCCGTCTGAAGTTTTTCCGCAGACCGCCAGATCATCAGCGGCAACCTTGATGGTCTCCATCGAGATGCAGGCAATCGGGCAGGCTCTGACACACTGGCCGCAGCCGATGCAATCTTCGATATCGTTATAGAGCCGGTAACGACCATTCAGAGGCGTCGGTATGACCTCCCGCGGGTACTGCAGAGTGCACAAGCCGTCAACCTGACGAAAATAGTCGACATCATCAAGACCGGCATCACCTTTGCGATGGATAGCATTGAAAAAATGCTTCAGGGTGATTCCCAAGCCGGAGGCAATCGTTACTGCCCCGGTTTTTATATTCCCGAAATACTCACTCATAATCTATAGGTCATTACTTTCCGGCCGTTGACTGTTGAACTCTCTTAAGGGACATATATTTCCCATATGGCTGTCAGCACAAAACTGACAAAGGCAAAGGGGGTCAAAACTTTCCAGCAAAGATACATAAGCTGGTCGACCCGCAAACGGGGAAGAGTCCAGCGAAGCCACATGTGGACAAAAATAAAGAAGAACCCTTTCGTGATCATCCAGAATGCACCCCAGATCGGGCCGGATGTCATGTCGTTCAGGGCAAGCGAACCGATATTGGGTAGCGGTGAGTTCCATCCGCCGAGAAAGACGATGGAGATAATGGCGGATACCATGAACATGCTGCCGTATTCGGCCAGGAAGATAACCGCGAACTTCATGCCGGAGTATTCGGTGAAATAACCGGCAACCAGTTCTGATTCAGCTTCAGGGATATCAAAGGGGGCGCGGTTGACTTCAGCAAGCGAGGCAATAAAGTAGATGATGAACGGCAGCCAGGCTATGGGCGACTGAAAGAGGAAGAAGTGCGCGAAACCAAGCGAGCCGGACTGCAACAAGGTGATCTTTTGCATGTCGAGCGTGCCGGCCATCATGGCACCGCAGAGCAGTGCAATGGCGGCGGGAATTTCGTAGCTGACAATCTGGGCAACGCTGCGGACAGCTCCGTAGAGCGACCACTTGTTGTTGGAACCCCAGCCGGCGGCAAGAATACCGACCACTTCAAGTGCTACAATGCCGATTGCATAAAAGAGACCGACGTTGAGGCTTGCTCCGATAAAGGCGGAGCTGAAGGGCAAGACAGCGTATGCGAGAAAGGAGCCGACAAAGAGAACGCCAGGGCCGATAACAAAAAGGAACTTGTCGGCCGATGTAGGGACGATATCCTCTTTCTGGAGGAGCTTGAGGATGTCGGCAATGGTCTGCAGGATACCCCATTTGCCAACTTCCATAGGACCGAGACGATCCTGCATGAAGGCGGAAATTTTCCGTTCGCCGTATACTCCATAGGTGAGTGAGTAGAGGGCAATAAAGACAAGGGGAATGGCGGCAAGAATAACCAGACCGAGAGGCAAACCCAGAAGATAGAACCCGGAAAGGGCTTCCGACCAGGCATTGAGATTATTACCCATAAGAAAAGGCATGCTAAATTGCGATAAGGCAGTTGAACTCATCGGTCAACCTCCCCGAGTACGATATCGATGCTGCCGATAATGGCGACAAGATCGGGTATAAGCTGACCTTTTGAAAGGTCTTTCATCGCTGAAAGATTGACAAAGCAGGATGAACGGCCCTTGCAGCGAACAGGTTTGGTCGATTTTCCGTCGCTCAGGATGTAAAAGCCAAGTTCGCCGCGGGGGTTTTCGGCACGGCCGTAAACTTCACCGGCTTTTGGACGGATGCGCTTTGGAATGGCTGATCTTGGATTGAAGCCTTCGGCGGTTGGCATCTTGCTGATGCACTGCTCGATAATTTTAAGGCTCTCTTCCATTTCAAGGGCACGGACCAGGTGGCGTGACAGGCAGTCGCCAATAACGGAGACCTTGCCGTCAGGCACCGCTACGTTAAAATCGAGTTCCGGATAGATTGAATAGGGGTCGTTTCTCCTCAAATCCCACTTGACTCCCGAACCGCGAAGCATGGGGCCTGACCAGCCGTAGTTGATGGCTACATCAGCCGGCATGATGCCTATTCCTCTTGTGCGTTTTACAAAAATCTCGTTTTTGGTGAGAAGGTTGCAAAGCTCAACGGCTTTCGGCCTGAAATAGGTGACAAACTCGCTGACTCTCTTGAGAAAATCTGAGGGGACGTCATAGGCAAGGCCACCAATCCAGATATAGTTATAGAGCATTCTGGCGCCTGAAGCCCATTCGAGGAGACCGAGAATAATTTCACGATCACGAAAACAGAAAAGAAAGGGGGTAAATGCGCCAAGGTCGATGCCGTAGGTACCGATGGCCACAAGATGCGATGCAATCCTGTTCAGCTCGGCAACAATAACACGGATAAACTCGACCCGGCGGGGAATTTCGATATCAAGAAGCTTTTCGACGGTGAGAGCATAGGCAAACTCACTGTTCATACCTGCCAGGTAATCAAGGCGATCGGTATAGGGAACAATGGCCGGGTAGTCAACATTCTCGCAACACTTCTCGAAACAACGGTGAAGATATCCGAGATAGGGTACCGCTTCGGTAATCACCTCGCCATCGGTAAGACATTCCAGCTTGAGAACACCATGTGTTGACGGATGCTGAGGGCCCATGGCAAGGACCATCTGCTCGGTGGCAAGATCCTTTTCAATAACGACGACGTTATCGCTTTTTCGGGTAACCCTGACCGAACCCAGTCCGGATGTATCTAATTCCTGCATACTTGAGCTGCTTTTACTATTAAAACCACTGTTAGTAGGGCACCTTTATTCCGTGATACGATTCCTGTACCTTGTAATCCTTGAGGAGCGGGAAACCTTCCCAATCGTCAGGACAGAGAATTCTTTTCAATTCGGGATGGCCGGTAAAGAGCATGCCGAACATGTCGTAAGCTTCGCGTTCATGCCAGTTGGCCGTATGCCAGACATAGGCAACGCTTGGTATAGAACCGCCATTGCGCGCACACTTGACCTTGACGGCGAGCTTATGGTTGAACAGTCCAAGTGACTCGAAATTGCAGACAATGCCCACCTTCTCTTCGGCCTGGTAATCCACACCGCTCAGGCACGCCATATAATTGAACTTCAGCCTGGCATGATCGCGCATGAAAAGAGCGATATCAGGCCAGAGCGCGGTATCGAGTACCTCAAAAAACGGCATGGTTTCATTGGCGTCGAAAGCCGACACTGCTACACCGAATTTTTCATGGATAATCGCATAAGCCGCTGCACTTTGCTGAACCGACTGCGAAAAAACCTTACCTTCTTCCATCTGAGTGGTATGCTTGGTTTATTTAATTATGCTCCGACAGCCTTACGCTCCTGCTCAATAACGAACTGGGGATCAACACTTTTTTCAGCCAGCTTTTTCAGTGCGTCTGCTCTGGAAATACCAATCTGCTCCATGCGGATCAACTCCTGAACTTTCATAAGACCACCGATCAGCGATTCGGGTCTTGGCGGACAACCCGGGACGTAGACATCAACAGGAATAATACGGTCAACACCCTTAAGGACATGATAGCCATGCTCCCAGTAGGGACCTCCGCAGTTGGAGCAGCTTCCCATCGAGAGAACATAACGGGGTTCGGGCATCTGCTCATAAAGACGAATAACTCTTTCGGCCATCTTCATGGTTACGGTACCGGCAACAATCATCAGATCGGACTGACGGGGAGAGGAGCGGGGAAAAATACCGAAACGTTCGAGATCGTAATTGGATGCATTGGTCGCCATCATTTCAATAGCGCAACATGCAAGACCAAAACCCATCGGCCAGAGTGAGGACAACCGAGCCCAGTTGAGAACATTGTCAACCGATGTTACAAGAACATTATGATTTGTTATCCCGGCATCAAGTAAACCCATAACGGCAAAAAAATATGGTGAAAGGAGTTAACCCCTGAGAGAGCTGGATTTTGAGGACGGCATTTCAGGCATTTTGGGGATATTGGGGGTGGGCCGTACCCAGTCGAGATCCCCTTTTACCCATGCATATGCAAGACCGAGCACAAGAATACCGGCAAAAACAAGAGCCTCAACAAGTGCAAACTCGCCAAGCTTCTTGAAAACTGTTGCCCAGGGATAGAGGAAGACTACCTCAACATCAAAAATGATAAAGATAAGGGCTACGACATAAAAGCGGATATTGAACTTCACCCAGGCGCTGCCTACGGCTTCTTCGCCGCATTCGTAGGTTGAATTTTTGGCGGGGTTGGGCCTGCTGGGACGAAGGAGCCGGGCGGTGAGATAACCTCCGGCGACAAATACGACACCAAGTGCGAGAAACGCAAAAACATTGCCAAAATTACTCAGAGTCTGATCCATGTAACGCCAATTTGAGTTAATCCCGGTCGAACACAGCTTGATACTTTTTGATCCTGCAGACATAACTTTGTTACAGGAATGCAAATATAAAAAAAATCTCCTTTGCTCACAGAAAAAAAGAAGGTTTTTATGAGCCAAACGGTATTTTTCGGGCCGTAAAGCTCATAACTTTTTATGGTATTGCTTTTTCCGGCATCAAGCCAAGTTTGTTAGGCAATCAATTGCTTTCGCCATAAAATTTAGCTCCGAGGCGGATGAAAAACTTCATTAAGAAGAGTGCTGTAAATAATACGACAAAAAAGGTAATCGCCAGCGTGACTGGCCAGGAAGCGGTCAGGGCAAACAGTGACGGACCCAAAACAGCCAGAACAACAATCCAGATGATTGGCGACCATGCAATACCGGCAATAATGGGAAGGCCGGTTTTCATAAACCGCTTCTTGGTTTCAAAATCAGGAAATAGTTTCATCATATTTTAAAAAAAGAGGCTTCCAATCTGCTCGGCCAATGCTGCGTCGAGTGTTTTTAATAGTTCATACTCCCTTTTCAGCCCTTTCATATCTCCTCTTGCCAGATAATACATGGCGAGCTTGCTGTGAGGCTCAGGGTTGTCGGGTTCGAGGTCGAGTGCTTTTTCGAAAGCCTCCCTTGCGTGATCAAACTCACCCAAATCAAGGTAGGTATCGCCAAGAACACAATAGATATCGGCATATTCCGGATCAATCTCCAGCGCTTTTTTCAGGGTTTTCAGCGCAGCTTCTTCTTTGCCAAGGGTAAACTGCACAAAGCCGAGATGCTTGTAAGCCTGCATGAAACTGCGATCGAGCACGATGGTTTTCAACAAGTCGCATGCCGCTTTGCGGTAGGCGCCCATTGAGATGTTGGTAACGGCACGAGCATAGAGCATCTCCGGATCGCGACGCCTGACCTGAATGCAACGGTCGAGCAGTTCAAGCGCCTCGGCGTTGCGTTGAGAGTCAATATAAAGCCTTGCCAATGCATACTGCTTGAGCGGATTTTCGGGATCCTCCTGAAGTTCAATCTCCAGTGGCTCTCTTTGTTTGTCATCTACAGCGTTCAAATATCAAAAATTTACTGGTTATGTGCAAGACTTTCAAAGGCGTCCTGCAGGTTGTTGAGCGTCTGCAGCTCATCGAGCACCCGACCGGCAAGCCAGCGTCCAAATTCAGGAGAATCATTGATGCATCTGACATACTGTGACACAGGGAATGCCGCTGTCTCAAGTTTTTTGCACGCATCATATTCAGTCTCGCTGTTGTCGGCAAAAAAGCCGTAAGGAAACATGACCACACCCTCATACCCCTCACGCTTAAACTCCTCAAGCGCACGCTCAATGGTATCGGAAGTCCACTCCCCTCCGGTTGAATGGTTCATGCAGCCCTGGCGAACGTCGGTGAAAATATTGCCGGGATGAGCCATGATTTTACGCTTCATCACCTCGAAAAACGCGATGGTCTCCTCAAGCCCGGTAAAGAGTTTCGGTGGCTTGCCGGCACGATTTTTTACCAGTGTGCCGTGAATGACCAGCACAAGACCTATTTTCCGGTTTTTAAGCAAACGCACAGAAGCAGATAGCTGCCTGAAAAGGTAGTCTATATAAATATGGTGAAGCTGGTCATCTTTCCACAGTTTGCTCATCACTTTTACCTTGGCAAAGGTGCTGTCGCCAAACTGGTCGATAACCATCTGGCAGGCCACGCCGCAGGAGAATGCTGATTCGACGGGAATCATCGGTACCACTACTATTCCGTCATACTCCTGGCGCAACTGCTGGAGCAGATCATCGAGATAGGGCGGAACAAAATAGTATGCGTCAAAAACGTTGACCTCGGCCGCTGAAAGAAACTGGCTGCCGCTTGCTGCAATAAAGCCTGCAAGCGTGTTTTTTTGCGCACGGTTAATGGCTAGGAGCGAAGAGCGGTATCGGTTCAGCTTCCAGTTGAAATAGTGCTTGGTTGAACGGTAATCAGCAATAAAATAGATCATTGCTGTCGGTATTTTAACAATCTGGCGGGTAACGACCTTGAGGATTTTCCGTGAACAGGGCCACAGGGCTCCTACGGTAACCTTTTCAACCTCTCCGTATGTAGTGACAACAACGGCATATTTCTTCCGGTTTACAGTCCCGTCCACCATTGCAGCTCCGCAACCATTACGGCAAATCCTACCGTTGCACCCACAAGGGTTTGCATGAAATTATGGGCTTTAAGTTCAATTCTTGACCACATAAGAACCGGTACCAGCAACAGCAGCCATAACGAAACCGTGCCGAACTGCATAAAGAGCAGCCCGACCGATGAGCAAAAGGTAAAGAGATGGATGCTGATCTTCCACTGAAGGGTGATCAGCAGAATAAAGACGGTATTGACGGCATTGAAGAGCAGGATACCGGTAAGAAGCCGGGGGGGATGAAGCTGTTTCATGAATTCATAACCAAGGGCGTTGACGGCAATCAATACCAGCAGGGGAAGAAAGCGCTGCTCGCGGAAGGTGATATTGTAGTCGGATATTCGGCCAATTTTTTTGAGACCGGATATCAGAAGAATGGGGGCAATCGTGCTGGAAACAAAAAGGACAACCAGATAAGAGATGCTTTTAACGTCACCCCGGTATCCAAGCAGGACAATGGCGATATATACTGCTGGCGCAACAACAATCGGACTGATCACCCAGGAGATAACGTTTGCAAGACGGTGTAAAGTAAACGGCATAGGCTCAAAACGTATAATCCGGAATGAAAATGTTAGCGTCATACGCCGCAAAAGTATGTCGAAAGATAGTTTTTATTAGAACAAAAACCACGTATATTATCAGCCTGTACTGCGAGAGTGGTGAAATTGGTATACACGCTAGTCTTAGGAACTAGTGCCGTGAGGCGTGAGGGTTCGATTCCCTTCTCTCGCACCGCTCAATTACAGGCCAAAGTGGCGGAACTGGTAGACGCGCTGGACTCAAAATCCAGTGAGTGAATAACTCGTGTGGGTTCGATTCCCATCTTTGGTACGATTCTCAAATCCCACGCAATCTTAGCAGGACGACCTCTCCATGAACAGAATGTATTCACCATGGCGTGAAGTTTACATGCAGTCTTTCAAGGATGACAAGCCTGCAGGCAAAGACGGCAAATCTGTTTTTGCTGATATCCCTCCCGATGAAGATGAGAAGCGGTTTGTGCTCTACAGGGCAAAAAAATGCTTCATCATCATGAACCTCTACCCGTACAATTGCGGGCATCTTATGGTGATACCCTACCAGCAGACTCCGGACTTTTCAGAGCTCGACAAGGAGACAAAACTTGAGGTCATGGAGTTGACCGATCTGTCTATCAAGGCCCTGAAGATTACCTTGCGGCCGCAGGGGTTCAACGTGGGCGCCAATCTTGGTCGCGTTGCCGGCGGAAGCGTCGACAACCATATTCACTTCCATATTGTCCCGCGCTGGGAAGGCGATACCAATTTCATGCCGGTTCTCGCTGATGCCAAAGTGCTGAGCAATGATATGCGCTCGACCTATCAAAACCTGAGAAAAGCGTTTGCTGACCTTACCCGGGCAGAAGGGCAATAGTCTCGTTTGCTGAATGGAAAGCGCTCCGTGCCCGATAAGCGGCTCTGCCGGGTTCATCCCCTGGCTCCAGGTTCCCGACCGTTTTGATGCTGCAGGAAAAGAGCAATGGATGCTTCAGCGTTCCAGCGCTTCAGGGCTCATTATGACCAATCCCCGTCCCGATAGCTCTGAAATAGCCCTTCATTACCACACCGGGCAATATGATCCGCACCTGCATGCCCAAAAACATGCCACCATCGCAGAGAGGGCCTATCTTGCCGCACGGTCATTGCTGCTTCGTTACCGGGCCGGCCTCATCCTGAATGAGTGCCGAAAACCCTTACGGCAAGTTCGTGTACTTGAAATAGGCTGTTCAACCGGAGATCTGCTGAACTGTTTTCACCTGAAAAAGGGAATTCCGCTCAAGAATCTGGCCGGAGTAGAGCCTGAGCCGGAAGCTGCAGATTATGCCCGGACTGTTTTTGAATTAAAGGTCTATCCTTCAGTGAGCGATGCAGCGGACAAGGAGATGATGTTTGATCGGATTGTCTTGTGGCACACCCTTGAGCATATTCATGCCATCCACGAAACCCTTGCTTATGCGGCTGAAAGGCTTGCGCCGGAGGGAGTGCTCATTATTGCGCTGCCGAACCCGGAAAGTTATGATGCAAGGCATTATAAGGAAAACTGGATAGCCTGGGATGCGCCGCGCCATCTCTACCACTTCGTGCCGGATACACTTGCCAAGCTGCTGGAAATGCATAACCTGAGCATTTTCAAGCGGCTTCCCTACTTTCCTGACACGCTCTACAACACCCTGCACAGCGAAAAACTGCGTTGCAAAAGAGATGGAATGCCGTTTACGGTATTGCGGGTTGGCTACGCACTTTACCGGACCGCGGTTGATGTTGGCAAGGGCTTTTTCAGGCCTGAAAAGGCTTCAAGTTTTATCTATTATGCAAAAATAAAAACACTTGAAGCCGCCCGTCAATCAGCCCTTTGAAGCAAGTTCAACCCGCATGCGGCCCAAAGCTTTGTCGAGCTGCGTGCCTGCAACCAGATAGTCGTAGACGGCCTGCAGATAGTTTGTTTTTGCCTTGTTGAGCTGGAGTTCGGCATCAGTCAGTTCAAGACGGGAGCCGATTCCTTCCTTGAAACGCAGCAGCGATATTTTATAGCTGCGCTCTGCGACACTGATGGTTGCAGACTGTACTTCAATTCTTTTTTGCGCCTCTTTGTAGTTTAAAACCCTTACTTCAATTTCGGCCCTGACGTTGGCTTTGAGATCTTCAAGCCTGGTGCGGGTCTGCAGTTGCGCTATCCTGGCCTGCTCAACCTGTGAGCTGATGCGGAAACCGGTAAAAATCGGGAGGGTGAACTGAAGTCCGACGGAAGATGAGGCCGGCCAGACGGAATCAGAGGGCCGAGTCTTGTCGTTAAAGGCTGTTTGCGTCTCAAGCTTGCCAAATGCGGAAATCACTGGAAAGTGCTCGGCACGGGCGGCATTGATTTTTTCGCCTTCTGCCTTGACCTGCAAATCAAGCATACGAAGATCAGGCCGGGAATCAAGGGCTTCCTGATATGCCGCAGCAATATCAAGAGGGTAAGATTTTGAAGAGAGTTCAAGCTTTCCGCTCAATACCACGCTGCTGTCGGCCGGGAGGCCCATCGCATTTTTCAGCTTGGTCATGGTAATGGCAACCCGGCTTTGCGCCTGTATGAGATCAGGCCGGAGATTTTCAACCGAGAGAAATGCCTTGAGGGTGTCGATATCAGCTGCAACCCCCTGCCGGAACATCGCTCTGGTGTCTCTTCTTGACTCTTCCCAGCGGGCAATGCTCTGTTCAATCAGATGCAACTGGTCTTTTGAGATGAGGGCGTCGAAATAGGATATCTTGATATCGGCAACAACGGCTGCCTGGGTATTGCGGTAAGCCTCTTCGCTCATCTTGCGGACTATGCCTGCAGCATTGATACCGGCAAGGGCCGACAAATTGAACAGCGGCTGACGGACATCAAGGGTGGCATGCCCGGCATTGTCGGAGCTTGTTTCGAGTTTAGTGGGAAAACCGGGAAAACCCTGGTCAGGCAAAAGAAGGACGGTGGGTTTCAGGGTGCGGGTATAGGTAAACGAGGAGGTGATCTGAGGCAGCACCTCCGACCAGGTCTGGCGGATTTTCTGGCCTGCCATGTCGCGGTCTAGGCGGGCGATTTGCAGCGAGCGGCTTCTTTCGAGCCCGATACGTACCGCTTCGTCAAGGGTAATTGATTTCGGCTCCACCGGAGCAGCGGCAGCATGACGGAACGAAGTCGCTGTGCAAAGCACAACCAGCAGCAAAAACAAAAGTATCGCTCTTATCCTGTTCATAAACGGGTCTGTCTTGATGAAAAAAACTTGCCTGAGGCACTCTGGTCAGATAACTGCTTGTATAATATACAAAGAGCATCCGGTTTCGTAACCATCAGGGCTTGTAACGATCATTCCAAAACTGGCCGAGCCGCTCCCTGATATACTTTTCGCGGCCTTCATCTCCGGGACGGTAATAGGCCTTTGGCTCCATGCCTTCGGGGAAATAATGCTGTGCAACAAAATGGGCGGGATAACTGTGGGGATATTTGTATCCGGCGCCGTAGCCTTCCTGTTTCATGAGCTTGGTCGGTGCGTTGCGCAAATGAAGGGGCACCCTCAGATCCTGCATTGATTTTGCCTCGCTCATCGCTGCATTGACTGCCTGATAGCTTGCATTTGATTTTGGAGCAGATGCAAGGTAGGTGACACCCTGGGCGAGATTGATCCTTGCCTCGGGCATGCCGATCATGGCGACGGCCTGAAAGACCGAGATGGCAAGCGTAATGGCATAGGGGTCAGCGTTGCCGATATCTTCGCTTGCAAATATGACCATCCGCCGCGCTATGAATTTGGGGTCTTCCCCTCCCTCGATCATGCGGGCAAGCCAGAAGAGTGCGGCATCGGGATCTGAACCTCGCATGGATTTGATAAAGGCGGAGATAATGTCATAATGGTTTTCCCCTCCCTTGTCGTAAATCGGGGCCTTGTACTGCAGGGCACGTTCAAGCAGCTCGCGATTCAGCACCATTTCCGCAGCGCCTTTGGGCAATAGAGAGATGGCCGCTTCGAGCGCATTCAAGGCCTTGCGTGCATCGCCTCCGGAAAACTGCAGCAGAAAGTCAAGGTCTTCAAGTATAATGGAGAGTTCGTTGAAAAGAGGATCCTCTTTCAGGGCTCGCCGAATGACCGACTCTATCTCATCCGGTCCCAGAGGCTTGAGAATATAGACCTGCATCCTGCTCAAAAGGGCACCGTTCACCTCAAAGGAGGGGTTTTCGGTGGTTGCGCCGATAAGCACAATAAGGCCCTGCTCAATGGCGTGCAGCAGGGTATCCTGCTGCGCCTTGTTAAAGCGGTGAATTTCATCGATAAAGAGGATTGTCCTGCGGCCGGCACGCCTTGACTGTTCAGCATGTTCAAGCGCCTTGCGCACCTCTTTAACCCCCGAGTCAATCGCTGAAAGCTGTTCAAAAGAGTAATCCAGCGATGAGGCGCAGATTTCAGCCAGGGTGGTTTTGCCGGAACCGGGAGGGCCCCAGAAAATCATTGAGGGCATCTGGCCGCGAGAGAGAAATTTGCGGAGCGGTCCGTTTGGCCCGACCAGATGCTCCTGGCCGGCCATATCGTCCAGGGTACGGGGGCGAACCCGTTCAGCAAGAGGCTTGAAATAATCTCCTGAGCCTTGTGAAGGGGGAATGCCGAATAAATCGTCCTGCATGTTTTCCGTGTCGGCCATTTAAAATCCGTTTTGCCGAAGCCATGCTTCATCAATCGGCGAATCGGCCATGGGTAACGATGGGACGCGTCCAAGCTGGCGCGCCACATATTTGCCGAGAATGTCGAACTCAAGGTTCACCCTGCTTCCTGCCTTAAGGCCATTGATGGTCGTATGGGAAAAGGTATAGGGGATAACCGCCACGGCAAAAAGCAACGGTTCAAGCTTTGCAACCGTCAGACTGATGCCATCAATCGTTATCGAACCGGCCGGGACAATAAACGGGCTGAAGGCGTCAGGAAAGGCGATCCAGAGTTCACGGCTTGAACCAAGCTCCCTCACTTCCTGCACTGCTGCAGCACAATCAACATGGCCAAGCACAAAATGGCCCCCGAGGCGGTCAAGGGGGCGAACTGCCCGTTCAAGGTTCACCGGATCTCCGTTGCGAAGCGAGCCCAGCGTTGTTTTGGTGAGGGTCTCTTCGACGGTATCAACCTCCATCCAGCCTTCACCCCGAGCGACAACGGTCTGGCAAACGCCGTTCATGCTCACGCTCTCGTCAACCGAGAGATTGGCAAACTCCCGGGTATTGCCGAACTGCACCCTGAGCTTCAGTCCGCCCTGCCGCCGGGTAACTCCCCCTACGCGGCCAACATCCTTGATAATTCCTGTAAACATGCTTATGCGAGAGCCTTGAGAGCTGCACTGTAATCCGGTTCGTTCACAATTTCAGACACCTGTTCGGTGTAGCGCACCATTCCGTCGGCGTCAATAATGACGATTGCCCGCGAAAGGAGCCCCTTGAGAGGTCCGGATGCAAGCGTAACGCCATAATCACGCCCGAATTCGGGAGAGCGGAAAACAGAGAGTGACACAACATTTTTCAATCCTTCAGTTTCACAAAAACGACTGTGGGCAAAGGGCAGATCAGCGGAAATACAGAGTACGACGGTGTTGTCGAGCGATGAGGCTTCCTGATTGAAACGCCGGACTGAAGAGGCACAGACTGGAGTGTCAAGGCTTGGAAAGATATTGAGAACCAGTCTTTTGCCTGCAAAATCGGCAGGTCCGGCCTCTGAAAGATCGGTTTTCACCAGGCAAAAGAAAGGAGCTTCGGTGCCTTTGGCTGGGAGAGAGCCAACCGTTTCAACAAGGGTACCCTTAAAGGTAATCTGTGCCATAAAAAAAATAGTTTCCGGTTAAAAGAAATGACGATAACAGCAATAAAACGTTGGAGACAGAAAAAGAACAGCAATCGGCATGAAAGCGTTCACCGGCAACATGATAACGCCATCAGTCCCAGATACCCCTGCCGCGGGCAAGATTGTAACATCCGGAACCAAAAAAGAAAACGGCAAGTGCGCCAAACAGATAAAATGCCTGGAGTTCAAGAGCATATCCGCCATGTGCCGAGACCGAAAAAAGCTCTTTGGTGTGAACAAGGAAAACTGCCACAACCATATTGAAGGCCTGAATAAGGGCCGACTGACGGGTGTAGATTCCAAGGATCATAAAAAACGGGGCCAGAATTTCACCGACCAGGATCAAATGGGAGAGATAGCCCGGAAACCCGCCACTGCGAAGCATCTGTTCCACAAAACCATATCCGTGCTGAAGCTTGCTTATACCGTGAAAAAGCAGCAGTGAACCAACCAAAACCCGCAGGATCAGCTTTCCAAGATCACTGTTATTGACAAAACGGTCAATCATAAGGAGCCTTTTTTGTGGATATTTTTTAGCCATAGACAAACCCTGTTTTACTCTGTTCGCTTTACTCTTCTGACGCTAACCCTCCGTTTTAAGCTTCAACATAAGCCTCCAGCAGCACATCACGTCCAAAAATGTGCGGCAACCCGAAACGAAGATTCACAGCCTGCTCCGGGGTACTGATACCCAGAGGTGCAAAAGCACTTAAGGCATCGCCGCCAAAGAGCTTTGGGGCAACAAATATAAGTATTTTATCAACAAGCTTTTCACGAATGAAGGAGGCGGAAAGACGGCTGCCTCCTTCAACGAGTACAGAGAGTACCTGCCGTTTATGCAGCTCCAGAAGCACCTGTCGCAGGTCAAGCTTTCCGGCATGTTCATCGACAAACAACACCGTCACCCCTTTTTGCTGCAACTGTGCAACCTTCCCCAAACCGGCAACTGAGGTTGACGCAACCACAAGAGTTGGCGCCTCAGCACTGAAAATATCCGACTCAAGCGGCAGGCTCAGCCGGCAATCAAGAACGACCCTGAGGGGATTGCGCCCTGCACAGTGCCGTACGGTCAGCTGGGCATTGTCGGCACGAACGGTAGCCTCACCGGTCATTACTGCATCGTAGGTGCTCCGAAGACGGTGTACCTCACTCCTCGACTCCTCTCCGGTAATCCAGCGGGATGCCCCGAGCGAAGTGGCAATTTTGCCGTCAAGGGTCTGGGCAAGTTTGATGGTGACAAAAGGCAGTCCGATGGTATGGCTTTTGATAAACGCCTCATTGCATTGCCTGCACTCCGCTTCGAGCACCCCTTCGGTCACGGAAATCCCTGCTGCCTGAAGCGTTGCGATTCCTTTTCCCGAAACGGCAACATGGGGATCACGGCAACCGATGACAACGCGGGCAATACCCTTTTCGATAATCAGGTCGCTGCAGGGTGGCGTTTTTCCGAAATGGGCACAGGGCTCAAGGGTTACATAGAGCGATGAATGGTGCAGCAGACTTTGATCGACGACGGACGCAATGGCCTGCACTTCGGCATGAGGGCCGCCAAAAAGCTGATGGTAACCCTCCCCGATAATCTCGCCGTCACAAACAATAACGGAACCCACCATGGGGTTGGGACTCACCCTGCCGGCACCCAGCACGGCAAGTTCAAGGGCTCGCTGCATAAAGAAGAGATCATCACGTTGCGCCATCGTCAACCTTTCTGATGAGCCTGCACGTTGATCTGGACCAGCCTGATACCGGAAAGCCTGAGGAGTTCGTCGATATGCTCGATTTTATAGGGCTTGTCGTAGTAGATGGTTTTTATTCCCACGTTGATGAGCACTTTCAGGCAGTGGATACAGGGACTGGCTGTAATGTAGATATCTGAATCCTTGATAGATACCCCGTGCTTTGCCGCCTGGGCGATGGCATTGATTTCGGCATGGATTGCATTGACGCAGTTCTCCTCGACCGTCCCGTCGGGATGGATGCTGCGGTAAATACGGCAGTTGCTGTCATTACAGTGTGGAAGCCCGGACGGGGCACCGTTGTATCCGGTGGAAAGGATACTGTTTTCCCTGACGATGACCGCACCAATATGGCCTCTGGTACAGGTTGCCCTGCGTGAAATAAGATGGGCAACACTCATGAAATATTCGTGCCAGCCAAGCCGCTTTTCAGCTGCCGGGGCTATCTCCCCCGCTTCACCCGGGCAACAGCATCCGCCCTTTGTTTCTTCCGGCATAGTCCTGTTTTTTAATAGATTGTTGAAGTTATTTTCTAAAATAGAGAAAAAGATCGGGCTTACGCAACCTGTTCATCAATCATGCTACGCAATTACTTTACCCTCTACCATGCGGCAATGGAGTTGCATCAGCGGCTTGCGGGCGGCCAGCTCCTTGAGATCTATTCAGAGCATAAAAACGAGGTAACCCTCGATTTCGTTACGCCCGACAGCCGGCATCTGCAGCTTGTTGTTGTTACGCGCACTCCCCTTCTCTGCCTCTACACCAGAGAGGGCGAAAAGAAAAAGGCTCGCGATTCGGCAATCCTGATGCAGGTGCTTTCGGGGCAACCGGTTACCGGTGCTGCCATTTCACCCGTTGACCGCGAAATCCATATCCATTTTGCCGGCGACGCCTTCCTGGTATTGCAGCTTTTCAGTGCCAGCACCAACCTCTTTGTTGTCAGGGAAAACCGCATTATCGACGCTTTCAAGCATAAAAATTCACTTGCCGGGCAGCCGTTTGAGCCGGCTCATCACTCAAGCGGACTCTTGCGAGAACTTGAAACCCTGGCGATGAACAAGGCTCTTTTTCTGGAACGATACAACGCCCTGAACGCTGGATGCCGGGCGGAAAAAGCCGCCGCCGTTCTTCCGGGCCTTGAGGGCTCGCTGGTGCAGGAGCTTTTGCAGCGGGCCGGAGCAGAGGAGAGCCCGGAAGCACTCTTTCGAGCTTATCAGTCGCTGTTTTTTGAGCTGCTCGACCCGCAACCGAGGGTTTTGGAAAACGAGAACGGGGAGCCGCAGTTCACCCTGCTGCATACTGACCTGGCGGCCGGGCGCTCTTTTGAGTCTGTTCTTGAAGCGCTTGCTTATTACAGCATTGCCATGCAGCGCTTTCTTGAAACAAAAGAGGAGCTGAAAGCTTTGCGTGCAAAACTGGTGCGGCAACTGGGGAAAATCCGCAAATCGCTTGAAGGGTTCAACCCTGCATTGCTTGATGAGTTTGCCCGTAACTATGAGCAGTGCGGCCACCTGCTTATGGCCGCACTCTATCAGCCAAGGACGGAACGGAAAAGTATCACGGTCGAAAACATTTTTGAACCCGGATCGCCCGACAAAACTATTGCGTTGAAGGAGGCCCTGACGGTGCAGAAAAACGCGGAAGAGTATTTTTCAAAAGCATCAAAAACCAGAGGAAAACTGAGGGCAATGGAGGAGAGGCATACCCTGCTTCGAAAAGAGCAGGCCGCGCTTGAAGCGATTCTTGCCGCAACAGAGAGCATTTCGAGCCCCAGAGAGGCTCGGCGCTTTATTGAACAACAGAGCGCACGCCCCGCCAAACCTGGCAATCCGGCGCTGAAAAATATCCAGGCAGCACCGCCATTCAGAACCGTGTCACTCTCTGCCTCCGTCACCCTTTTTGTCGGCAAAAATGCGGCAAACAATGAACTGCTCACCTTCAACCACACCAAGCCGGATGACATCTGGCTCCATGCGAGGGGATCAGCGGGCTCGCATTGCGTCCTGAAGGGCACAACACTCCAGAATGTTGCCGCAATCCGGCAAGCCGCCGAAGTTGCAGCCTGGTACTCAGCGGCCAAACACTCGGCACTTGTACCGGTCATCTATACCCTGAAAAAGTATGTCCGGCGCGGCAAAAAGCTTGCCACCGGTCAGGTTATCGTTGAACGCGAAGAGGTGCTGCTGGTAAAGCCCTCAAACCGGCTGTTCAGCGATCAGGCTTGATGAGGAGCAGCGGTATGGAAATGCTTTGACGTAATGCCCTTGAAACGCTGCCGAAAAGCATTCTTTCCGGCAAACTGTGGCCATGGGCAGCCATGGCAACAAGGTCGTAGTTCTTCTCTTCAATCTCCCTGAGAATCTCCTGCTCCGGCTCTCCGCTCCGGATGACCACACGGGCCTCAACGCCTGCTGCCTCAAGTTTATTTTTATGCCGCTCAAGGATATGCGTCGATTCTTCACGAAGAAACCGCTCCTGGTCGAGAGTGTGGGAATGGACGACATGGAGCAGGTGCAGAGTAGCATCAAGCTGAAGGGCAAGTGCCGATACCTGTTCGACAAGTGAATCATCAACCGCAGAACAGTCGATGGCAACAAGAATATTGCGGTAAACCTTCATCTCAGTTTCCTCCAGTCACATGGTTGTGTACAAAAAATAGCCGTTGAGCGCAATCACCAGCAGAGAAACAAAAGTTGCGGCAACAAACTCCGGGTTCCCGCTTCTGAAGACGCCCATCACCTTGCGGTTACGGCAGAGCATCAGCAAGGGCACCAGGGTAAAGGGCAGTTGCAAACTCAAAATCACCTGGCTCAAAATCAGGATG
The DNA here is from genome assembly GCA_903820085.1 of uncultured Chlorobiaceae bacterium. Taxonomy (GTDB): domain Bacteria; phylum Bacteroidota; class Chlorobiia; order Chlorobiales; family Chlorobiaceae; genus Chlorobium. The sequence goes on along the minus strand of CAIJGA010000020.1, from coordinate 11,719 downwards.
CGATAGGTGTCCATACTGAAGAGAATGACAAGAAGGGCCGGAATAGAGGTAACAAAGACCGCAACCCGGTAGAGCGTTGTGCGCGCATCCTCCGGCTTGCCCAGAAAACCCGTTATCACATCGGCTTCCGCCATGGAGGAGGTAATGGAAGAGCCAACACCCGAAAAAACAAGGGCAACGGCAAAGAGCAGTCCAGCCAGCGCCCCGGCAAGCGGCTTGAGGGTTGCCGATGCCTGTTCGATACTGGTGACCGAAACATGATTGTGAAAAAAAACCGCTGACGCAACAATGATCATCGAAGAGTTCACCACCCAACCGAGCGTCATGGCAAGGATGGTGTCCATTTTTTCATAGCGAAGCAACTCCCTCTTTTCCGCCTCCGTAATTCCCCACTCCCTGCTGTGAATGACGTTTGAATGGAGAAAGATATTGTGCGGCATCACCAGCGCCCCGAGAATGGCCAGAGCAATATAAATACTCTGGCGCCCAACCTTCGGCACAACAAGGCTGGGAGCTATTGCGGCCCAATCCGGTCTGACAATGAAGAGCTCAGCAAGATAGCAGAGAGTGATAATACCGAGGAAACCCACAATGATGGTTTCTACCCGGTGGTAGCGCTGGCTGATAATCAGAAATACCTCCAACAGCAGCGTCAGCACCGCGCCCATCCAGAGCGGCATGCCAAACAGCAGACTGAAGCCGATACCGCCTCCCAGAAGCTCGGCAACATCAGTTGCTATACAGGCAAGCACAACACTCACGCCCAGAAAAGCGGTGACCGGCTTCGAAAAATTGTCGCGGATGTTGACTGCCAGTGATTTTCCCGTAGCGATTCCCAGCTTAGCCGCCATATGCTGAATAAGCACCAGCATGACGGTACCAAGGGTAACCACCCAGAGCAACTCATAGCCGAACTTCGACCCTCCCTCAATATTTGTCGCCCAGTTGCCGGGATCGACAAAGCCAACCGTAACAAGAAACCCCGGACCAAGAAAACCGAGAAGCGTCTTGAGTGAAAAAGCCTTTCTGCCGGGATGCTGACTCACCGTCGTTCCTGATTAAAAGGTTTTTCTCTGCACCGTATCCTCTGGATGCCGGTGTTTGAAGTGGCGCAAAATACTTAAACTGCACCGGCAGCAATAATACATCGCGCTTCGGATAATATTACACCAATATTATGGTTTTTATTGATTAAAAAATATAAATTACAGTGCTTTTTTAAGCTCCATTAGGGTTTTAAAATGAACCGTAAGGCAGTACTTCTACCTTGACGGCATCAGGTAAATAATTTAATCCATGTCAGCAATCAAAGATTACTCTCATGATAGAAAAAAACATCAATCCCTATAACCCGAAGATTACGCCATACGACCTGAACAAGAAGTACAAGGAACTACAGCAAGATATGGCTTACCTGCAAAAAACGGAAGAGTATGAACAGCAAGAGGCTGTCAAGAATCTTGTTCAAACCATAAAGACCATGAATTTACTCTATCATTATCTGAAAGGGTAACCAAAATATCTGCCGATACGATCATGGATCGGCTTCCTGCTTCCGCACATGATCAAAGTGCTCACTCAGTATAGATTTGCACCATCCTCTCCAATTTCCGGCTTTATCCAGGCCTTAAGGCGTTCGGTGAATTTTATAAGGCCGCGTTTTGTTTATGATTCCTGTTGGATATACCTTGTTGAGGCCTGCACCTCTCCTTAATCTGTATTTATTTATACTATGGAAACCTATAAACTTGTCCTGCCCGAACACCTCAACCATTACGGTTTTCTCTTTGGCGGAAACCTTTTGAAGTGGATTGACGAGATTGGCTATATCACGGTCTCTCTGGATTACCCTGGCTGCAACTTTGTGACGGTAGGCATGGATAAGGTGGAGTTCAAAAAAAGCATTCGGGGCGGCTCCATCCTCTGTTTTGTCACTGAAAAAAACAAACTCGGGCGTACGTCAATCGAGTATACTGTGCGTGTCTACAAAAAAAGTATCGAAACCGGTGAACGGGTTATGGCTTTCAGTACCCACATCACCTTTGTCTGTCTTGATGACCAGGGAGAAAAGAAAGAACTTTGCTGCGGCTATAAAGAAAAAGGAGCAGAAAACAACTGCATCTGAACTGGTTTTCATCTCCTCCCGTCAGCGGGAGGTATTGAAAACCGCACCGGTCAGACTGATCACAAGGCCAATACCGATAGAGGCAATAACTACATTGGCCAACCACATGGAGAGCATGGGGTCGAGTAATCCCCGTTCGGCAATTTTCGCGCCGGATATCATGATCATCCAGTAAAGCACGAAAAAAAGCAGCGAAATGGCGGCACCGACACCGAACCCTCCTCGCCTTGCAAGGACGCCAAGAGGAGCACCTGCCAAAACAAAAACAAAACAGGCAAGGGAGAGTGCATATTTTTTATGATAGGCCGCCATATAGCGGTTGTACATGTTCCGATTTGCTTCGATGCTTTGGAGCTCTCCGTCAAGCTGGGCAATCTGGCGCTCTACGAAAACAGCGGCTTCCGCATTCTGTTTGCCGGACAATTCCGGTAATCTTGCCTGCTTTCCGGAGCTGCCAGAACTCCTTTCTGCCATGCGCTGCCCTACCTTTTCAAGCGGCTGGTTGATGAGCTTTTCTGATGCTGCAATTCTTCTGCTGAATTCATTACCGATAACAAGCAGCTCATTTGCTGAAAGCTCGGTGTCGCCTGAACGCATCCGACTCTCCTGAGTGCGTGAAAAGCCAAACCCCGAAAACTCAAAAACAAAGCGGTGCTTCGCAAAACTCATATTGCGGTAGCTCTTGTGATCCGGCTGGCGAACCTGATGAATTTCACCATTGAACAGCGTCATGACCAGATAATGATAATCACCGCTAAAGTCAATGGTACCCTTTTCGGCCGTAACCATGGTGGTGTAATCGTGTCGGGTAGCATCATAAATCACAATACCCCGCAACTCCTTTGAGAGGTCATCTGACTTGCGAACAAAAATGGAGTAACCGTCCACAAGGGTTGAGAAGGCGTTTTCGGTTAATCCGAAGGCCGGTTTTGAGCGGGCAATATCGGCCATCAATGACTTCGCATAGTAGTTTGCGCGGGGAAGCACGACGTTATTGAACCGTTCGACAAAAATTGAAAGGAGAAGGCCTGCCAGCAGAGCCGGAATCATGAGCCGATACAGGGAGATGCCGGAGGCCCTGAAAACGGTCATTTCAGAGGTGGTCGTCAGTGAGCCAAAGGTCATGACAACCGCAACGAGAACGGCCATGGGAGCCGCAAGCCCGACCATCCATGCTGACTGCAGCGCAATGAGCTCCAGAATGGCTGTAAATCCGACCCCCTTGCCGATAAAACGATCAGCAAAGGTGGCAAAAAACTGGAGAATCAGGACAAAAATAATGGTGACAAAAGCAAACAGGAAGGGCCCGACAAGCGATTTCAGAATATATCGATCGATGATTTTCATAGTGACAATGCTCTCTTGAATTCCCTTTGTTGCAAAGATGACCCTGACGGTGATGAGCTGGTTCGGCCAGACTAATAGGGTGAATATAACCTATAATCGTGATGATGCACAGGCTGACCATGCAGTACCTTGAAGCTTTCCTCCTGATGAGAGAGTGATGAAAATAAATTGCCCCGCCGAAAATCGCAGCAGCTTATCTGTAACAATAGCATGAATAAAAAGTTATTTTCAAAAATACAGAGTGCCGTGCCCGGTCACGCGCTTTAAATCTCAATATTATTTTTTTATGCTGTCAAGTTTTTTTGGATTCAGGAGCTGTCGCATCCCGATGCTTCTCATGGGGATACTTTTTTTGCCGCTTCTTTCGTGCAGGCCCATGATGAACGACGTCAAGGAGTATCCTTACGCTGCTGTTCCTGGAGACTCTCTTCACACAAGAATCTATACGCTTAAAAACGGACTGACCGTTTACATGAGTCCGAACAAAGAGCAACCAAGGATTTTTACCTCCATTGCTGTCCGTGCAGGAAGCAAGAATGACCCTTCCATGACAACCGGTCTTTCGCATTATCTTGAGCATATGCTTTTCAAGGGAACTGATTCAATCGGGTCACTTGACTACGCAAAAGAACGTATTGAGCTTGAAAAGATCACTGGACTGTACGAGCAGTACCGTTCAACCGCTGACGTCACAAGGAGAACGGCGATATACCGTAATATCGACAGCATTTCAAACGTTGCCGCCCGATTTGCCGTGCCCAATGAATATGACAAGCTTCTGAACTCCATCGGAGCCCACGACACGAATGCCTATACCAGCGAGGAACAGACCGTCTTTGTCAATGATATCCCGTCGAACAAGCTTGATCAGTGGCTGAGCATTGAGGCTGAACGGTTCCGCAATCCGGTCATGCGGCTTTTCCACACCGAACTTGAGGCCGTTTATGAAGAAAAAAACAGGACTATGGACAGCGACAGCAACAAGCTCTGGGAAGAGCTGTTGAGTGGCCTGTTCAAAAAGCACCCCTACGGCACGCAGACCACAATCGGCAAGGCTGAGCACCTGAAAAACCCCTCAATCAAGAACGTCATCGACTATTACCACACGCACTATGTACCGAACAACATGGTTCTGTGTATTGCCGGTGATTTCGATCCTGATGCAGCAATCCGAATGATCGACCAGAAGTTTTCAAAGCTCACGCCGAAAGCGGTTCCGGAGTTTCATTCTCCGGTCGAACAACCTATAACCAGTCCGATTGTCAAGACCGTTACCGGACCTGAGGCTGAAGAGCTTGTGCTTGCCTTCAGGTTCGGTGGAGTCAATACTTCCGATACCGACCTGTTGACCCTTATTGACAAAATTCTTTATAACCAGAGTGCCGGTCTGATAGACCTGAACCTCAACCAGCAGCAGAAGGTTCTTGACGCCGGTTCGTCGCTGATGCTCATGAAGGACTATTCGGCCCATATTCTCAACGCAAAGCCGAGAAAAGGCCAGAGCCTCGATGAGGTCAGGGCGCTTCTTCTGGAACAGCTCAAACTGGTCAGGGAGGGCAAGTTCCCTGAATGGCTGATTGAAGCCGTCATCAACGATCTCAGACTTAACGAGCTGAAACAGTACGAAACCAACCGGGGGCGTACCGATGCCTTTATCGAAAACTTTGTCTGGGGAATGGACTGGAACCGGCAGGTGAGCCGCTTCGATCGTCTCGAAAAGATTACCAAGCAGGATATTGTTGATTTTGCCCGGAAGCATTACGGATCAAACTATGTGGCGATTTACAAAAAGCAGGGCAAGCGGAATAACGAGGCCAAAATCCAGAAACCTCCCATCACCCCGCTCAAGGTGAACAGAGGCACATCGTCCCTCTTTGCAGAAAAACTGCTTGCCCGAAAATCCAGTCAAATTGAGCCGCTCTTTGTTGATTACAAGAAGGATATTACCTTCCTTGATGTAAACCCGTCAGCAAAGCTGCACTTTATTCAGAACCGGGAAAACAACCTGTTCACGCTTTCCTATGTGTTCGATATCGGGAAAACCCACAGCCGAAACATTGATCTTGCTCTCGACTACCTCTCATACCTTGGCACATCCAAACTCACACCTGCCGAGTTCAGCCAGGAGCTTTACAAGATCGGCGTAAGCTTTTCAGCGGTCACAACCGAGAATTATGTCAGTCTTACCCTTTCCGGACTTGGCAAGAATGAAGCTGCGGCGATCCGTATGATTGAAAGTCTGCTGACCGATTCAAGGTCTGACCAAAAGACCTTTGAAAAATTCAAGGCCGGCGTGCTGAAAAAACGGGCCGATGACAAACTCTCAAAAAGTAAAATTCTTTTTGAAGCGATGCTCAATTACGGCAAATACGGTTCAGCATCCCCTTTCACCAATGTACTCAGCAATGAGGACGTTGAAAAAGTGAGCTCGAAAGAGCTGCTCAATGAACTGCACAATATCCTGCAATACCGCCATCGTATCCTTTACTTTGGACCAGCTTCACCGGCACAAGTGCAAAGTGAGCTCCTTTCGGTGCAACAATATCCGCAATCGGTCAAAATCCCACCGGTTTCCGATCCTTATCCGGAATTGGAACAGCACGAGAATCTTGTTTACGTTGTAGACTACGATATGACCCAGGTGGAGGTAATCATGCTGACAAGGGATGAACTGTACAACCCTTCAATGGTGCCGCTCGCAACCCTCTTCAATGAATATTTTGGAGGTGGAATGGCTTCGGTAGTTTTCCAGGAATTGAGGGAAGCCAAGGCGCTTGCCTATTCGGTTTTTTCGGTCTACAAGGCTCCAAAAAAGCAGGGAAAGCACAACTATATTGTCAGCTATATCGGCACTCAGGCAGACAAGCTGCCTGAAGCGCTTGAAGGAATAAGAGGTCTGATGAACGCTATGCCGAAATCGCATGAGCTGTTTGCTGCGGCGCAAAACGGCATTCTGCAAAAAATTTCTACCGACCGGCTGACAAAAACAAAGATCCTGTTGAATTATGAAGATGCCGTCCGGCTCGGCCAAAGCTATGATATCAGAAAAGACATTTTTCGTGATGTTAAAACCATGAGCCTTGCCGATGTCGAGCAATTTCACAAAAACCATTTCGGCGCAAAGCCCTATGTGATGCTTGTGCTGGGCAAAAAAGGTAACCTCGACATGGAAACCTTGAGAAAATACGGAACAGTCAGGGAGTTGACGCTTAAGGATGTGTTTGGCTATTAGGGTTAAGAGCAAAACTAATTAGCATGCCGTTGTGGTTAATTATAGTCAGGTAACAATTGCTGAACTCCAGTACCATTCAGTGCAGAGAAAGTTATGTTTAGCCAAAGGTTAGGTGATTTAGGGATACATCGATGCTTTTTGTTTCGCTTCATAAACAGGATATTTTCAGCGGCAGTGAAAACTCTTCTATCAGCAAAAAGACCTGTTTGCCACATAACGGTCTTGTTTCTCTTTGCCTGTTCACTCCCGGGATATGCCGATGAAATCCACACCGCATCTCCCCCAACCTCTGCAGTTGCACCTGCACCCGCAGCTACACCTGCACCCAGTACACCTCTGCTCCCCGAAGGCTTTGTCAAAAAAGTCATCAGAAAAGGAGAAACACTGGCAAAGATATGCAGCACCGACTCCACTGCCCGGGTCATCTTCATGAAAGTCAACCGGCTGGATGAACGACATTTTCCAACAGGAAAAGAGGTCCTTGTTCCTGTTGATATCAACAAAGCCCTGCTCTACACTCCCGTGCCCGAAACTCTTGCCGACAGCAGAGGAGAGCGTGAAATCAGGGTTTTTATTGACAGGCAATATTTTGGGGCCTACGAGAGAGGAAAACTGCTCTTTTGGGGACCGGTCTCTTCCGGCAAAAAACTAAAACCAACCCCGCCGGGAAAGTTTTTTGTCAACTACAAAGAGCGTTTCAGGCGCTCCCTCAAGTATGAGAACGCCCCCATGCCGTTTTCGATAAACTATAATAATGGATTTTTTATGCATCAGCAGTCGCTTCCCGGCCGTGCAGCCTCGCATGGCTGCATCAGGCTTCTGCTGGTGGATGCTGAACGTCTTTTTTACTGGGCGCAACGCAGGGATCCTGTCACCGTTATCAATCAATAACTGATTGTTTTGTTGTTAAATGGCGGGAATTTCAGTAAAATAGCTGTTGCGCATTTTTCACCTCATAACCGTATCAAGATTAACTGATACTGCGCCTGTTTTTTCCGTGTTTCCTGCTCTTCGTTAGTCGTAGGTTTCTTGCCGCTACTCCTCACATTAAGCAGTTTACTGAGCTAGTTCATTCCAGAAGTTGGGTACCCGCATGGAAACCATCAAGGCTGTGATCAGGTACACTTCGCATCAAATTCATGGTGTTTAACAATTCAGGCGTGTAGGCAAACAAGCTGGATGATCTGAAAACCATTAGAGATAGCTTAATAATATGAGCAAAATGAAGTTAGCATTACCTGCCGACAGCAACCAGGGATATCATCCTTTATTCATCGTTATAGTAATTTTATTATTACATGTTACCATTTTTGTCAATAATTCCGATGCGATTCTGCATCAAATAACCATACGCGATTTCGATGGTTACTGGCATCTATTGAGAGTCGAAAACTTATATAATTCCGGCAACATATACGATACGTTTCTGTTGCGCGGGAATGCTCCTTACGGCGAAAGCAGTCACTGGACAAGAGCCTTTGATTTAATATTATATGCTGGAGCATATGTAGGCTCCTTTTTTGTTACGTTTAAAGTTGCCCTATTCTGGTGGTCCATTTTTGTTAACCCGGTTTTACATGTTTTGACGTTTCTCATCCTTTTTTGGGGCTTACGTGATTTGATTGGAGATACACGTGCCTCCCTTTTGGGAATCGTTTTGCCTTTTCAACCATTTCTGAATTCCATCTTTTTTACAGGCGTGCCTGATCACCACGGGAGCCTTATTTTTATTTTTTCGTTGTTTGTAGTTCTGACTATTAAGTCGATTTTGAATGGAAACTGGAAAACATATTCTATTTGTGGCATCGCAGGTGGCATCGCAATGTGGTTCGGCATTGAAAGCATTGCAGTAATTCTAATAGCTCTATCTGTTTTTGGCCTTGCATGGGTGCTTGAGGGCAAAAGTTATCAAAGCAAGATTTTTCTATTCTCTTTATTTTTATTATCAACAACGTTTTTAACGATTTTAATTGATACAAGACCCGATGAGTTACTGAAGATCGAATATGATCGTCGCTCCATAGTTCATGTTTTTCTATGGTTCACTACGACATCTTTTTGGGTACTTGTCGCTCTTGCAAGCAAATTCACAAACCTCCTTGAAAAGACAATTGGTCGAATCATTGCGGCAACAATTGGAGCTGCTGCTTGCATTTTTCTGATGCACGATCTATTTCCCCTCTTTTTTAAAAACCCGCTTTCTGAAGTAGACCCTGCAATCAAATTAATTTATTTGAATCAAACGACTGAGTTCACCGGATTGTTTTCAGCACCTAACAATTTATCAAAGAGCACTATTGCATATTGGGCAATGACGCTGCCTGGCGTCCCTATCAGCATTTATCTCGCATGGCGCAGTTTTGCGAAAGAGAGGCAAGCATGGATATTTATAGCGCTTATCAACATAGCCTATATTATTATGTCAGCCTTGAACTTGCGCATGATTTCATACGCTACACTATGCGCTCTCATCCCCATCTCTTATGCCATCTATCTCCCCTTCGCTTTCATCAATCAAAATTTTCGTCAGCCATATACTATTATAGCCAGAGCCGCATTAATTGTAACGTGCTGTCTTTCTTTTCTACTGCCCGCCATAGCGTTTAAAGCTGAAGATCATGAAATGCTATTCAGTGACAGAATATTTTTATCCCAAATTTGTCAGTATCTTAACAAAGATCCATTTTTCGATAATAAACCTCATCGAATACTTACGAGTATCTACTTGGGCCCGTTACTGCTTTACAAAACCCCGCACGAAGTGATCGGCACACCATCACATCGCAATGTATCCGGCATACTCGACACCTATTATGTCATGAACGCCGTAAGGGCGGAGGATGCCCATATGATTATCCGTCGCAGGGGTATACAAGCAATACTAATAGGTCGACCAGAGTATGGGATTGGTGATTATTTTGACCATGATATTAAAAACGTTCAGGATTCAGTTGAAATTTTTCACCACCAGCTATGGAAAGGTAAGATCCCGGCATGGCTTCAAATCTATGCAGTCCCAAAATCTCTCGAAGGCAAGATCAAAGTATTCAAGGTTATAAATTAAACAATGGATCAGAAACCTAAAGTTTTAATACTTATAGTTGCTTACAATGCAGAGAGGACGATAAAAGACGTCCTCATGCGTATCCCTTCTGATCTTCTCGGCGATTACGAAACCGAAGTGTTAATTATCGATGACAAATCATCTGACGATACAGTTTTACGCTGCTTTTCGGCAATAAAGAGTGACCAAATCAAATTCAAGACCCATGTTTTGGTAAACCCCGATAACCAGGGATATGGCGGAAATCAAAAGATAGGCTACCAATTCGCTATTGAGCGAAATTTTGACTGCGTTGCACTACTCCACGGCGATGGCCAATATGATCCGGAATGTTTGCGTGATCTCATAGAACCTGTTTTAAAGGGTGAGGCCGAGGCTGTATTTGGATCCAGAATGCTGACACCGTTCGGTGCGCTAAAAGGAGGTATGCCTATCTATAAATTTGCTGGCAACAAAATTCTGACTTTTTTTCAGAATTTCATGTTAAAAAGCTCTCTAAGTGAATTTCACTCAGGTTACAGGGTGTACTCTGTAAAGGCCCTGAAACAAATCCCCTTTCATTTAAATACACCCCATTTTCATTTCGATACCGAAATAATAATCCAATTGGTTTTTTCGGGATTCCGTATTGCAGAACGCCCCATACCAACCTATTATGGGGATGAGATTTGCTATGTAAATGGGCTCAAGTATGCTCTAGATGTAGTCAACTCGACAATTATAGCAAGGGTACAGCACCTTGGTCTCTTTTACGAACGCAAGTTCGACATTGTTCCCCAGCATAATTGTAGAGAGCCGTATGCGGCCAAACTGGACATAGAAAGTCCGTCTCAAAGCACACTAAAAAGAATCCCCCACGGCTCTAAAGTCCTTGAATTTAGCTGCGGATCGGGGGCTCTTTTGAAAGCGCTAAGCCAAAATTCCTGTCACGTGTGCGGTGTAGACCGATTCTCCCCGAAGGAGGAAGACAAGGTCACGTTTCCTTTCTACCAGTGCGACCTTAATGACGAAGAGCTCCCAATAGATCCTGGCGATTACAATTATATACTTATGCACGATGTGCTTGAGCACCTGGCTAAACCAGAGATTTTTCTTGAAAAGATTTACTGCGCTTGCCATTTTTCTCCTGATTCCAGTATCATTGCAAGCACTGGCAATATTGCGTTCTTCCCGATTAGAGCTATGCTTCTTTTGGGCCAGTTTAACTACGGCAAGAGGGGGATATTAGATATGACGCATACTCGTTTATTCACCTTTAAAACTTTCAAAAAACTATTTGAACAAGCGGGCTTTGACGTCATACACATGGAAGGCATTCCAGCTCCCATTAAACTGGCGTTAGGTGATAACCATATCTCCAGCTGGATTACAGCTGTAAATAGGTGGCTGATCTATCTGAGTAAATCTCTTTTTTCATATCAGATTTATTTGGTAGCTAAACCTAAACGCTCACTAAAACATTTACTGAAAGATGCAAGAGAAAAAGGCCATGAATTGTCTTCAGACCTAATGCCTTAATATATTTTTACTGCTTTATCTAATATTGACGGAAGGCGAAAGCCTGACGACTGGCAGTGTACAAAAAAAAAGCCCACCGTTTTGAGGGGTGGGCTTTTTTTATAAAAACTCGGCGACGACCTACTCTCCCGCTTTTAGGCAGTACCATCGGCTCTCCAGGGCTTAACTGCTCTGTTCGGAATGGGAAGAGGTGATCACCTGGGAAAAAGTCGCCGTAGAAACGGAGACAAAGAAGCAATAGACACTCTGGTAAGTGCTCTTTGTAAACTTATAAACTTTCCTGTTTTCGATAATGCAGAGACTCAACACTAATAAAAAATGGTTAAGTCGATCGGCTTATTAGTACTACTCGGCTGAACACATTACTGTGCGTACACCTGTAGCCTATCAACCAAGTCATCTTCTTGGAGCCTGATGGGGAAATCTCATCTTG
>CAIJGA010000019.1 GCA_903820085.1 uncultured Chlorobiaceae bacterium | reverse complement strand
GAATAACCAGGTCTGGCAAGAACTTGAAACGATAGAGGAGAATAAAAAAGTGCAATACATCACCAGCGTAGAAAGAATTGGCATAGCCAAAGGCATGGCAACAGGTATGGCAACAGGTATGGCCAAAGGCGTTGAAAAGGGTAGAGTAGAGGGCCGGGTAGAGGGTCAGTCCCGACTGCTGAGAAGGCAGCTTGAACGTCGTTTTGGTGTTTTGCCTTCATGGGCAACAGAGCAGTTAGCAAACGCTTCCGAAGAACAGTTAGAAGCGTGGGGTGAAGCCATCCTCACCGCTCCAACGCTCGAAGCGGTTTTCAACTGACCAGCAACGCGAGAAGCTCTATAAGGTGAAATACTCCCCAAAATAGGACAGCATGTTAAGATTTGAAAAAACTTGTGCGGCTATCCCAATACCCAGGAGCAATCCAAGATCGACGAAATGGTGTGCATGTTAAGTCAGGATTCCGCAGATCTCCGACTTGAAGTCGGTGCCGCTCATCCATCTAATGCTGAAGCGTTTTATTTGCCTCCTCGGCAGAATGAAAAGGGGAGCTCCGCTTCTTATTAATCGTTTATTCGCGATAAACGATTAATGGGGCTTATCAGCCATTCTTTCCATGCACCATCGCAAAGCTGCCCGATAACCCAAACCCCATCAAGCCGCCCGGTATCTGAAAAACCCCGCCGATCCAAAACGAACCCATTCCGCTCAAAGCGCTCCCTTTAGCCCATCACGATGACGAGGATGCAGGGCAACGAGTTACGGTTGATTTTTTTTGTTTATCTGTTTGGAATTATGGCTGGGTGTTGTATTTTAGAAGTATTGGTTCGTTTAACGGCAACACCCTGTGAAGCCGGAAATTTCGTATCGTTACCTGGTTGAACCTCCGCAACTTGACCCCAGAGCGGAGAGCACAAGCCTGAGCGCCACGGAAATTTGTTTTTCTATCGAAACTCCTGTTGCGCCCTCTCTCACCAGTGTTATGGGAGTGGCGCCGGTATTGCCCGGTGAGCCTGCCGATTTTTACCAGAGAAGTCTTAATGCGCTTATCAAAGAGCTGGGCGCTCGTTCCGTGCTTGCCGGGTCTACCTCGCCGAAAAGATCCACGAGTGCCTGTGGTGGATGCGACGCTACGAAGAGCAAAAACGGAAGACCGTCATTGTTCAGATGGCCTACCTGACCGATCAAACTTCCGCGTATCGGATTGGCGACTCTACCATACAAATGCAGGTTCGCAGCGCGCTCTTGGGCGGCCATTATGGCGACTCGTAGGCTTTCACCATTGCAGTTTTTTGCTCAGCCCTGAAACCCGCACCAGCACTACACCCAGTCTCATTTTCCCACCACCGGAAGACCAAGCTAATACCCTGAACACTTGTCCTTATAAGTTTTGTTTTGTATCCTTGATTGGTTGTTTCCTCTGTTCACCCCGCTCTAATCTTTTTTTGCTATCGTGATTTCGAAGTGTTTTGTTTTTGACGGTCATCCCATATATACTTAAATGCTAAGAAAATGATCAGAGCTTGATATGCCAACTGTTGGGTATACCGTAATTGATCTTACCTGAACAAAATGCCAAATACAGACACCTCACCCGATCAATATGACAGCCCTTGGAAAGAGGTCATTGAACGCTATTTTCCGGAGTTTATGGCGTTTTATTTCCCTGATGCCTGTGCACAAATTGATTGGTCAAAAGAACACGTTTTTCTCGACCAGGAGCTGCGGGCCGTCGTGCAGGATGCCGAGTTAGGCACCCGTTTTGTCGACCGGCTTGTCAGGGTGAATATGCTGAACGGTGCCGCCATACCTTGGAGTTCCCGGTTGCCAAACT
>CAIJGA010000018.1 GCA_903820085.1 uncultured Chlorobiaceae bacterium | reverse complement strand
CCGTTTCTACGGCGACTTTTTCCCAGGTGATCACCTCTTCCCATTCCGAACAGAGTAGTTAAGCCCTGGAGAGCCGATGGTACTGCCTAAAAGCGGGAGAGTAGGTCGTCGCCGAGTTTTTATAAAAAAAGCCCTTCGCTAATATCGAAGGGCTTTTTTTTTGTACGATCCGAAAAGCAGCATTATTCCGCTCTTAGTTTGCTTTCATCACCTGCGGTGTTATTTTGCACCCGTCTCGTAACGAGCACAACCTCGGTTGTGACGCCTTAACATGATAACGACCTGCCCACTATGAACTTGCATACGTATGCCTTTACTTTCGAGATGAGTGTCCGTGATTACGAATGCGATATGCAGGGCATTGTCAACAACAGTGTTTACCAGAACTACATCGAACATGTCCGCCACCAGTATCTGAAGCAGGTCGGCATTGATTTCAGCGACTATGCCCGGCAGGGAATCAACCTGGTGGTGGTGCGGGCCGAACTTCACTATAAGCATCCCCTAACGTCAGGCGACACCTTTGTAGTCGGTCTTACCATGCGTCGCGAGTCGGCCCTGAAGTTTGCTTTTTATCAGGATATTTTCCGCCTTCCTGACCATAAACCGGTTCTGAAGGCCAAAATCATCGGAACAGCGCTTAACCAGCGCGGACGTCCTGAAATTCCAGAAGCGCTTGCGGCCCTTATCGGTATTGGCGACGGGTGAACGGCCTCTCTCTTATTATTAAATACAGAAACCTATGAAACCGCTGGTACAGGTAGCACAGTCATATATGGCCTTGAGTGAAGGGGACGAAAAACTTCGTGCAGGCCTTTTTGAGGAAGCCGCAGCAAGCTACAATCGCGCAATGACGGTTTCACGAACCATCCCCGAGGATGAGGCGTATGATCATCAGGGATTTGACGCCTTGTGCCATACCGGACTTTCAGGAGCGATGGCAGAACTCGAGCAGTACAGCGAGGCACTCGCATCAGCCGACATCGCGCTTCGCTATTTCAGTCGCAGGGGCGAACTCAATCAGGATGAAGGTCTCTATTGGATTGCGGCCGTTCGCAACCGTGCAGCCGCACTGGCAGGAACCGGCCGGCCCGAAGAGGCACTGCAGGCATACCGTATGGCCAGCGAGATGATAGCCGAACGAAAGGCAGAGATGGCGGACAAGGAGAAGCAGCTGCAGATGATTGCAGCGCATATTCAGAGGCTTTCGGCACTCACGGCCGACAAAAAACCGGCTGGTTACAAAGCCTGGTGGGAGTTCTGGTCATAATCTCCATGCAGCAACTCAAAAAAATACTGGTCATAAGGCTGAGCTCCATCGGCGATATCATTCTGACGACGCCACTGCTCAGGCGCTTGCATGCGGCATATCCTGACTGCGTCATTGACTATTGCACCAAACCGCCATTTGCCGTTCTCCTTGCCTCAAATCCCCGACTCTCAGCCATTTATACTACAGAAGAGCTCCCGACAGGAGCCTATGATCTGGTCATTGATCTGCAGCGTAATCTCCGTTCGCACGCCATTGCCAGTTCGGTACGAGCAGGCCGAACCGTTCACTATCGCAAGGAGAACTGGAAAAAATGGCTCATGGTGCAGTTCAAGATCAATCTCTACGGTTCCAGCCGGAGTGTCGTCGACCGCTACCAGGATGCCCTCAAAGATATCGAACTTTCAACCGATTGTCAGGGATGTGAACTCTACCCCTCTTCTGACGACCGGGCCTTTGCCCAACCCTTTTTTGAGAGCCGGCAAAAAACGATTGCCATCTGTTTCGGTGCAAAACATTTCACCAAACGGTACCCGTCGCAAGGCTTTGCCGCCATAATCTCCCTTTTGCTCAACGAAATGCCCTTGCAGTTTCTGCTGCTTGGCGGAAAAGAGGATGCTGCGCACGCAACAGAAATCATGCACTCCTTGCCGGAATCCTCTCGCGCAAGGGTTGTCAACCTTGCCGGGAACTGCTCGCTCATGCAGACCGCAGCACTCCTTGAACGCTCTGATGCCGTCCTCAGCAACGACACCGGACTCATGCACATGGCGTCCGCCTTCAGCAAAAAGCTCTTTGTCCTTTTCGGTTCTTCCTCTGCCGCCTTCGGGTTTCTTCCCTACCAGACGCCCTATGAGCTCTTCGAGGCTGAACACCTTCCTTGTCGGCCATGCTCGCATATCGGCCGTGACCATTGCCCGAAAGGGCACTTCCGATGCATGAACGACCTCTCTGCGGCCCTGATTGCCAGGAAGATTCTCGACTGCTGCACCTAAGCACTCTCGCCCCGAAACATAGGGTTTCTTATTGCTCCGAGGAACAAAAAAATCCAGCAAAACCATTTTCTCTTGCAATTGGAAAAATGAAGCAAATACCTTACCTTTAAGGTTCAAATTTGCAGATGGTGTTCAGTGGGAAACCGTTGAAGCCTTGGGGCTGGTTTGCGCAATGCCGGACCCTCGCCATATTGCAAGCAACTGAGGGGATAAATATTATCAGAATTTGCGCTATGGAAACAAACAAACTTTACGAATGTACACTCATCATTGACGGAGGGCTTCAGGATGAGGCCATTACCGCAGCAATGGATTTGGTACAGAGGGTCATTACCGAAAAAGGCGGAAGTATCCAGAGTGTACTCGAAATCGGCAGGCGCAAGACAGCCTATCCGATCAAGAAAAAAACCATCGGATACTATGCCCACATCGAATTTACCGGTGCCACAACAGTAATTGCAGAGGTCGAAAAGGTTCTTCGTTATGAGGAAGATCTGCTCCGCTACCTGATTATTCACCTCACCAGCGCTCTTCTTGAAATGCGCAAAAGGGTTGAAAAGTACAGCGTTGTCATAGGCAGTCCCGAAGACAATGCACTTGCTGAGGCAGCCGCATCCGAAACCGTTGCAAAATGATAGTCAAGGTTGATTTGAACGAAAGCTGAGAAATGATTCCTTTTGAGAACAAAACGGAGAAGATGTAATGGCTGAATTAAAAATGCCAGAAATAAACAGTGTCGTCATTGCTGGAAATCTTACCAAAGATCCTGTTTTCAGGCAGACTAATTCAGGCGGAACGCCTGTCGTTAATTTCTCAATTGCATGCAACAGAAGATTCCGTGACAGCAACCATCAGTGGCAGGAGGATGTCTGCTATGTTGGTGTTGTAGCATGGAACAAGCTTGCTGAAAGCTGCCGTGACAACCTGAAGAAAAGTTCAGCAGTCCTTGTTGACGGCGAATTGCAGAGCCGGACATGGAAAGCGCAGGACGGATCTTCGAGAACCGTTGTTGAAATTAAAGCCAGAAGAATCCAGTTTCTCAACAAGCGCAAGAAAAACGGTGAGGAGGATGAAGAGGGCTTTATCGAGGACGACTGTCACGATAACCATCATGAAGAAATTCATGAAGAAGATCCCGGTCACATTTACGAATACAAATACCTTTCCTCCGATTGAGAGGCTGAGGGTAAGCCAAATTTTGTAAAGAACTTATGAGACAAAAATTTACACACGCACAAGGCCACAAATCACAGGGCAACAAATCGCTGAGCAACGCGTTGGCGTCGAAGAAAAAAGTATCGAAGAACCAGGTTGTGTTTTTTGATTACCGTGACGATCGCAAGCTGAGACGGTTTATCAACGATCAGGGAAAAATTATTCCCCGTCGCATCACCGGGCTCTCTGCAAAAGAGCAGAACCTTCTTACCCATTCAGTCAAGTGGGCACGGTTCCTCGCAGTTATCCCTTATGTTGTAGACGAATACAAATAACCAATTTTGCAATCAATTGAACGAGGAAGCTAAGCAGTGAAAGTCATTTTAAGAAACAATGTGGCTACCCTTGGCGATGCAGGTGAAGTTGTTACCGTCAAAAACGGATATGCAAACAACTTCCTGATTCCGCAGGGTATGGCTATAAGAGCTACCGAGGGAACGCTCAAAGCTCTTGAAACAGAGAAAAAGCAGCAGACCAAAAAAATCGAACTGCAGCGCAAGCACGCCCGTGAACATGCCCAGACCATCGAGCAGATGTCACTGAAAGTGTTTGCAAAAGCAGGCGAATCGGGCAAACTGTTCGGAACCGTTACCTCGGCCGATATTGCCGATGCCCTCAAAGCTCAGGGGATCGACATCGACCGCAGGAAAATCACCATCGAAGCGCCTATCAAGTCGCTCGGCAAATATGAGGCTGACGCTAAAATCTTCCAGGATATTACCGTCAAGGTTCATTTCGAGGTCGAGGCTGAAGGCTCAGAGGCCTGAGGTAAAGAGGCATTGCAGGGTTCACCCCCAACACATGCAAAGCTCCGTGACTTTAACTGTCACGGAGCTTTTTTTTTGCCCCATCCTGCCACCAATCAAGAACACTAACGCACCGCGTTAATACGCTGCAATTATCGCCACAAGAGGCACCCTCAAGAGATTGCCAGGGTACACTCATAGGGTGCTCGAAATCGCACAAATATACACATCTTACACTCTATAGTGTGTAAATGTTGTGTTTTTGCATACAAAGTTTTAAAATAATTTGTATGTTGAAAGTGTAAAAAAAGGCGGAAAACCCTGCAATAGCAAGCCGTTCAACTGAATGCAGCGAGTGAAGCCTGAACAGACTTGTGCGGCGAGCTTTATTACGTCACTCCAGGCGTAACAAAATTTTGGATATTCTTTATGAGCAGGTGAGAGTGTTGTCTGAATTCTGTGCTTTTTTTGTTCAGGATAGCTTTAATCAATCTTTAATGTCATGAAGCACAATAAAAGTTTTTTAGGCATTCTGGGGTTTAACATTCGAATTGAACGACATCGAAAAGGTTTTTCCCAAGAAGATCTCGCCGAGCACTCTGGCCTGCACAGGACCTATATCGGCGTTGTAGAAAGAGGTGAAAAAAACATCTCCATCTTTAACTGCCTTAAAATTTCAAAAGCTCTCGGCATTAATCTTCATGAACTTATTCGCTGCTCAGAAGAAATATTTCTTCAGCATCAAAGTTCAGAGCAACCTGAAGAGGTGATGGATAATGGCTGATACAAGAGCAAACTGAGCACTATTGAATGCAGGATTAAAAGTTAATGGCGTAATGAATCCGTAAGAACACAATTGACACTCTAAAGAGTGTGCGGAACGATATTTCGAATTCAATTGACTGTGGTAAAAGAGCTATTAAATCGGTAAAATTAGCATAAAAAATTTGTGTGCCTCATTTATTTCATGAGGTTCTAATTCTATCGATTTTCTTGCATGAAGAGGCATCTATTGCACACACTTGGCAATAACATACGGGCAGAACGATTCAGGATGGGCTACACCCAGGAGGAGCTTGCCGAAAAGTCAGGCTTTCACAGAACCTATATCGGGGATGTGGAAAAGGGGGTAAAGAATATCACGGTCAACAATTGCTTAATCATTGCAAAAGCTTTGTCACTCCCTCTTTCTGACCTTATACGCAAAGCAGAGATTTCTTTGCTGACTCCCGGGTCAGGCGACCCGAAAAATGAAGTACAGTCGGAAGGGTAAGAAGGATTGAATGGTTTTGAAGCAAAAAACTTCGGCTGTGATTGAAGGTAGCTGTGCTTTTATCGAAAATTATTCATTAAGCCAATCTATATAAATCAAACTGTCATGCATTTTTTTAAAAAACTTACCGTCTTTGTTCTTGCCTTCCAGATGCTGATGCTGCCCTGCATCAATGCCTATGCGGCGGTAGCACCTGATGTTGTTTCCGGTTACAAACCCTTGCCGGGCCCAAATTATCCCGTAGACAAGGGCGCCTATTTTACCGACGACTTCGGCAACATTCTGATGATGGTCAATGTCCTTGGTCAGGTCAACCGGCCGGGACAGACGGTAGTCCGAGAAAATGTAGACTTTGCAGAACTTCTTTCACTAGTGGGTGATACACGTGACAATGCAGACCTGAAAAAAGTCATTGTTACCCGTCAAACCCCCGACAGTAAAGTTCCCCAGGTCTTCAAGGTCAATCTTAAAAAGTTTTACAAAGAGGGCGACACCAGCTCCTTTATTGCCCTAAAGCCAAACGACACCATCATTTTCCCCGCAAAAAGCGGCATAACGCTCGCCGAGGTTATGCAAGTATCATCCATCCTGTTTACAGGACTAAGCTACTATGTATTCATCAGAAATAACAGGAAGTGAAAACCAAACACTCTCACCATGACTGAAAAAAAATATTCCAACCATTCTTCCTATCCCGAGCAAGAGAATGGGCGTCCTGCAGGGAGCGAACTATCATTTCCGCAAGTACAGAGGATTTTGTTGCGTTACATGCGGCCTGCTCTCATAATTTTTACAGCGTCAGTCTTCATTGCCGGTTTAAGTTATTTTTCATTGATCCCGGATTATTCCGGGGATGCTTTGCTGACGGTCAAGGAAGACGTTGGACAGAATAAGCCGCTTGAAGCACTGATCGGTCCCGATAAGGAGAGTTTAGAGCTCGGTACCGCCAAAGACGTCGTGCTGATCGGTTCAATGGCAACTGCCGAACAACTGGTGAGGGAGCTTTATGCAAGCAGTCGCCGTAACGATCTTGAATGTCTTGGCAATAAAGAGTATTCCGCTCCATTAAAGCGCCTGTGGGAGATGGCTACCTCTTCTCTACTGGGAAGCGGTGCTCAAGCAGGTCTCAAGGGAGAATCAGTAAGGCTAGAAAAAAATCCAGAAATGCGCCTGTTTATGAATGCCCTGAAGCTGCATTCACGCATCAGTGTTGAACCTGTACACAATACCACTCTTTTGAGAGTCGCTGTATCGAGTCCAGACCCTTCTGAAGCCGTCTATCTGACCAATACGCTCTGCCGGGTCTACACAAATATGGATATGAAGAGAAATGCTGCCCGGTATGAACAGGGGAAAAAGGTTGTCAGCGAGATGATGCGAGAGCAGGAGAAAAAGGTAGAAGATGCCAATCGTGCGCTCTCCAATTTCATGGCGGCCAACAAGATCTATGATTTTACAAGCGATATCTCTCAGATAATCAGCAAACTCAATGAGGTCGAAACCAAATACAATGATGCAGATGTATCCTCTCGCATTACAAGAAACAGTCTGAATACACTTGAGCCAAATCTTTCGAGTGCCGACAAGGCCATCACTTCGCGCATTGCCAGAAATATCGATGCTCAGCTTGACACGTTACTTTCTGAAGTTAAAGAGCGTGAAAGCCAATATATAAGCATGTTGCGCGAAAAAGGTGAGGGAGACCCTGATGTCACGGTTAAACGGCAGGAACTCGATGGCGCCAAGGCACGGTACCAGCAACTCAATCGCCATAAAATTGCCAGTGAAATCGGTTATGCCGGAAAGATGCAACAATCCAACTTTTCTCTTACTACTGAAAAACTTCAGAACGAAAGATCGCTCAACCAGCTCAATTTCACGGCAGGCGAGTATCGTCGTCTAAAACAGTACTATGAAACTCAGATCAAGCTGCTTCCACCAAAACAGCAGGAATACGCAAAACTTGTGAGAGAGCGGGATGGTGTCACGAGCACCTATCTTGCTCTCAAAACGAAGCTTGATGAAACCAACATCATGCTTGGCTCTCAAGTTGGAAGAATCACCGTTGCCGAAGCGGCGGTATACCCCGAGTCATCACCGAAAAATCTTACAGCCAGCCTTTTAACCGGTTCGCTCATTAGCCTCCTGCTTATTGGTGCTTATATAGGATATGCGGAAGTATTGGACGGCACCATCAAGGAGGAGCTGTTTTTCAGGAACGCTGGAATATCAACGCTGACACTGATTCCATACCTTTCAAAAAAGCGCAATGCCATTGCTGAGATTAAGAAAAAAGTTCGCTCCAAAGGTTCCGATTCTGAACCACCGCCATTACGGCCGAAGTTTACCGATGCATTGGACTCAAATTTTTCCGAAAGCTTCAGGACGCTCCGTACAAATCTTGACTATATCGAACTGCAGCGACATCTCAAGACCATTATAGTTTCAGGAACAGATGCCGGTGAAGGCAAGTCGGTGGTTTGCGCCAATCTCGGAATGGCCTATGCACTCAGTGGCCAAAAGACACTGATTATCGACTGCGACTTGAGGCGTTCCTCACAGCATCACATTTTCGATGTTAAAAAAGAGCCAGGGTTGACCGACTACCTTTTAAGCACTCATTATGGCATCGAAGATCGTTATTTACAGCAAACTCATCTTGAAAACCTATTCCTCCTGAGTGCAGGCACAAAAGTATCAGGCCCCAATGAAATGCTTGGGTCACCAAAAATGAAACAACTCATAAAGGAGCTTGAGGGCAGGTTCGATCGGGTCCTGTTCGATACAACTCCACTCTTTTTCAGTGATGCCATTCAGCTTGCAAAATCAACAGATGGTATTCTGCTTGTTGCCCGCCTGCTCTATTCCAGTAAAACGGGATTGAAGGAATACGTTGAGGACACCGTATTGATGTCACATATCATTGGTGTTGCCCTTATTGATTCTCCTGAAGATACGGGTAACAGGAGTAAAAAATATGCGGAGAAATACAAAGAGCTGGCATAACCGCGCTCATTAACGTCAAGACAGCCATGTTTGCTATGTTACATAATGTCTTGCTCCAGAATACAAGAGTCTGGTCAGTTGCGATGCAGACCAGACTTCTGTCCCTTTCTCGCACAGCAAAAAGGGGGCTGGCCCTTATAACGGATACCTTATCGGCTTTGCTGACGGTATGGCTTGTCTTTTATTTGCGTCAGGGAACCTGGACCTTACCCGAAGGGGGGATGTGGTTCATTTACCTCTCAGCTCCGCTTATCGCTGTGCCTGTTTTTATTCGTTCAGGCCTCTACAATGCGGTCTTCCGCTACAGCGGTTTTGCTGCGCTCAAGACGGTCATGAACGCCTGCGGAATCTATGGCCTTCTTTATTTCGCAGCCACCATGGTTCTGCTGAAACCAGGTATGCCACGTTCACTAGGGGTGCTGCAACCTCTTCTCTTGCTCTTTACGGTAGGCGGCAGCCGTGCAATGGTGCGTATGTGGCTGAATTCCTCTTCGACGGGTGCATCATCACAAAAAGGAGGTCAGCGGATACTGATCTACGGTGCCGGTTCTGCAGGACTGCAGATTGCAGGCGGCATTGCGCACAGCCGCCAGTTTACCCTTTCTGGATTTCTTGATGACGACCCCTATTTGCAAGGGCATACCATTAACGGGGTAAAGGTGTACAGTTCTGATGATACTGACGGACTCATTAAAGGCGAAGCCATTACCGGTATCCTTTTGGCTCTGCCTTCAGTCAGTCGTCGGCGCCGCCAGGAAATTTTTGACATGCTTCATCCCTTAGGAGTGCAGATTTTGACCTTGCCGGGCATTGAAGCTTTAGCCGAAGGAAGCGTCTCCATCTCTGATATCAAGGAGGTGGATATCGAAGATCTGCTTGGTCGCGACCCCGTTCCGCCCGTTACTGAACTGTTAGGCCGTTGCATCAGGGGAAAGGCAGTGCTGGTTACCGGAGCGGGTGGCAGTATCGGCAGTGAGCTCTGCCGCCAGATACTTTTATTGCATCCCTCAACCCTTCTGCTTCTCGACCATTCCGAATTCAACCTCTTTACCATACAACAGGAGCTTGAGAACAGGGCGCTTCACGAGAAGAGCAGAACCACTATCATCCCGCTGCTCGGAAACGTTACCGATCAACATGCCATGGAGAAGGTCTGCCATAGCTATAAGCCATCAACAATCTATCATGCTGCAGCATACAAGCATGTTCCCATGGTTGAGCAGAATGCGGTTGAAGGGCTCCGTAACAATGTTTTTGGTACCTTAAGCATGGCACGGGCTGCCGCTGAAAACGGAGTAGAGCACTTTGTCCTTATCAGTACCGACAAGGCTGTCCGCCCAACTAACATCATGGGTGCAAGCAAACGACTCTGCGAACTGGTGCTGCAGGCATTTGCCGCTGAAAAGAGTAAACCCTGCTTTTCCATGGTTCGTTTCGGCAATGTGCTCGGTTCAAGTGGTTCTGTTGTACCTCTTTTCCACCGTCAAATCAAGGCTGGCGGTCCCGTCACCATTACTCACAAGGATATCACCCGCTATTTCATGACCATTCCTGAGGCGGCGCAGCTTGTTATCCAAGCCGGAGCCATGGCGAAGGGGGGAGATGTTTTTCTGCTCGATATGGGTGACCCGGTAAAAATAATCGATCTTGCCAGGCGCATGATAGAGCTTTCAGGCCTCACTGTTCTTGATCACCTGAATCCGGACGGCGACATTGAAATAGTGGAAACCGCACTTCGTCCAGGCGAAAAGCTCTACGAAGAACTTCTCATTGCCGGAAATCCCCAACCAACAGAGCACCCCTTGATTTTCAAGGCTCATGAATACTTTTACACCATGCAGGAACTTATGGCCATGCTGCTGGAACTCCAGTACCGTATGGAAAACCACGATGTAGCCGCAATCAAAGTCAGCCTGCAGCATATCGTCAAAGGCTTTACACCGGAAGGAGAAACCATCGAACATGCCACTCCACATGAGAAGAAGAACGGTGTTCCCGAGGCACTCGCTGTTCCCCAGCCGCTTTTTGCATAAGTATAAACCGACACATGAAGTGCCCACTACCCATTCAATTATATCGCTTCTCTCGCGCCTTTGGCAGCACATCAGCCCTCGACGACGTGGCCAATTCGGCATGCTCCTTATTTTAATGATCTGCGCTTCATTCGCCGAAATTCTCAGTATAGGTGCCGTACTGCCTTTTCTTGCTGTACTGACCGCTCC
This sequence comes from uncultured Chlorobiaceae bacterium, assembly GCA_903820085.1. GTDB lineage: Bacteria > Bacteroidota > Chlorobiia > Chlorobiales > Chlorobiaceae > Chlorobium. The sequence goes on along the minus strand of CAIJGA010000018.1, from coordinate 153,608 downwards.
AGAAAGAATCTTCCAACTCCCCGCAGCACAACAATTCATAAGAGCAGCAGGTATTGCCAATGCCAGCCAACTCCTACTCCCGCTCACTATAACCTTCGGTATTGCGGCTATAATATCAGGTGCCATGCGCCTCCTGCTTCTCTGGGCCAGTACGCGCCTCTCCTTTGCAACAGGGGCCGACCTCAGTATCAGCATCTACCGTCGTACACTCTACCAGCCTTATGCCATTCACATTGCCCGCAACAGCAGTACAGTGATCAATGGGATTTCAGGGAAAGCCAACGGTGTTATTACCAGCATCATTGTACCATCCTTGACCCTCATCAGCTCCGGCATCATGCTGATCGCCATCCTAATAGCTCTCTTGTCGCTCAATCCGGTTATTGCGCTTGCAGCCTTTGGTGGTTTTGGCCTCATCTACGCAGGTATCATCAAGCTTACTAAAAACCAGCAGTTAATCAACAGCAAGTGCATTGCCCGTGAGTCGACGCAGGTCATCAAATCTCTACAAGAGGGGTTGGGCGGTATCCGCGATGTCTTGATCGACGGCAGTCAGGCGGCCTATTGCCAAATTTATCGAAATGCTGACATTCTCTTACGTAAAGCGCAGGGAAACAATTCATTTATTGGTGGCAGCCCACGATTTGGCATTGAAGCGCTCGGCATGATGCTCATTGCCCTGCTAGCCTATGCACTCGCAAGGCAACCCGACGGTATCGCTAAAGCAATTCCTGTCCTCGGTGCACTGGCACTTGGGGCTCAGCGTCTGCTGCCAGTGCTACAGGGGGCTTACAGCTCATGGTCAAGCATTCAAGGCGGACAGGTCTCACTGCACGACACGCTCGAACTTCTCGACCAGCCACTCCCAAATTTTGTTGGTGAGCCCCCCACCAAGCCATTACCGTTTCAGCAACAGATTAATTTGAACCATCTCTCGTTTCGTTATGCTCAACAAACACCTTGGGTAATCAAGGATCTTGATCTTAAGATTTCCAAAGGCAGCAGTATCGGTTTCATAGGTGCGACCGGAAGCGGGAAGAGCACGCTACTTGATATTGTTATGGGTCTCCTGACACCAACTGAGGGGACACTGGAGATTGACAATCAGCCTGTAACAATAAGCAACCATAGGGCATGGCAAGCACATATTGCTCATGTTCCACAAGCAATATTTCTTGCCGACAGCACCATCGAAGAAAACATTGCCTTTGGAGTTCCAAAAAGTAAAATCAACCCCGACAGGGTAAAACAAGCTGCCCGTCAGGCACAAATTGCTGACATAATTGAAACTTGGCCAAAAAAGTACCAAACCTACGTCGGCGAACGCGGTATCCGCCTCTCCGGTGGCCAACGCCAGCGCATCGGTATAGCCCGTGCACTCTATAAACAAGCCGATGTCATCATCTTCGACGAAGCCACCAGTGCTCTTGATAATGAAACCGAAGAGTCTGTAATGCAAGCTATCGAAAGCCTGAGTGAAGATCTTACCGTGCTTCTTATAGCTCATCGATTGACAACTCTCAAAAACTGTATACAGATAGTGGAACTTGTAAATGGAGAAATCAAACGCATTGGAAGCTATGAGGACATTATTTCTAACAAATGTGAAAAGGGTCGATTTTATACACTCAGTCCCCTTGTTTCTGATAACATAATTTATTTACCTGAATCAGGGCGACTTATAACATAACCATCACCACAAAAAGTTTATAAAGTTTTTTAAGTCTAAGGAATGAGTGGAGTTTGAAGTGCTTTATAAAGTACAGGATAACAAATTCGGAGTTGATGTTTGTCGTTACAAAAATCCTGATCAGAAAAGAGCTTTTTTAATTAATGAAGATGTATCAAAATCAAATGATAGCTCTTGAAAATATTTTTTGAGAGGTGTCATTATAAATAAATATTAAACACTCATTATCACTAGTGTCCGGTTGTTGAAAAAATAAATCCTTATAAAAGTATATAAAACAATAGCTTGTGGCTATTTTTCAGTGTAATCGATTTGAAAACGCTTGTTATCTTCCATCATTTCATGAATAATAAAAAAGGAATGATTGATGAATACAGGAAAAACCGTTTTTGCTCAACTCCAAGAACATTTGCCGCTTCATCAATTTCGCCAGTGTGTGAAACGATACAGTGGCAATCATAAGGTGCAATCGTTTACTTGTCTTGATCAATATCTCTGCTTGTTCTTTGCACAACTGACCTATAGAGAAAGCCTTCGGGATATTACGACCTGCTTGCTTGGCATGCAGAATAAACTCTATCACATGGGCATACGGGGCACGATAGCTCGAAGTACTTTAGCCGATGCCAATGAAAAACGAGACTGGCGCATTTATCAGGATTTTGCTCATGTTCTTATTCATCATGCCAGAAAACTGTACTGCAAAGACTCTTTTGGTGCCACTCTGAATGAAACGGTTTATGCTTTAGATTCGACAACAATTGATTTGTGTCTTTCTTTGTTTCCCTGGGCAAAGTTTCGGACACAAAAAGGTGCTGTTAAAATGCATACATTATTAGACTTAAGAGGCAATATCCCTTCGTTTATAGCCATTACCGATGGGAAGGTTCATAATGTTAATATCCTTGATATGCTCATAATTGAACCAGGTTCTTTTTACATCATGGACCGTGGTTATATCGACTTTGAGCGTTTGTTTCATATTCAAGAGTCTCATGGTTTCTTTGTCATCAGAGGTAAAACAAATCTCAGCTTTAGGCGCCAATACTCTTATGCTATCGATAAATCTACCGGCGTTCAATGTGATCAGAGCATTAAACTTGCCGGGCTTAAGTCCGCGAAAAATTACCCGGAAAAAATAAGACGCATCAAATATACTGACCAGGAAACAGGCCAACATTACGTGTTCTTAACCAATAACTTTACGCTGTCGGCCCAAGTAATAGCCGAACTCTATAAATGTAGATGGCAAATCGAGCTTTTCTTTAAATGGATCAAGCAACATTTACGAATCAAGGTGTTTTACGGCACATCGGAAAATGCAGTAAAAACACAAATATGGACGGCAATATCAGTTTATGTACTTATTGCATTGGTAAAAAAACGCATGAATTTAAATATAACTCTCTACACATTCCTACAGATCTTGAGCGTCAGCGTTTTCGAGAAAGTTGATATTTTACAATTAGTTACGAATTCTGCTGGCATGGCTGAAGATACCTATATCTCTAACCAGTTGAATTTATTCGACTTATAACCGGACACTAGTGACTCATTATGAATGTACATATTGTTCCGGATAACAAGTTTTTTTGGGAACTTATCTCGTATATAAAAGCAAATAAATTATGCGAAAATAATTTGTTTGTTGTCAAGATTAATGGTGATGCGGTTAGATATTTCCCGTCATACGAAAATATGCTGGTATTGAAAGAAGATTATCAGATACTTAATGAGATTGTTTTAAATGAATGTGTTGAAAAGATTGTTGTACATAATTTGTCGCCTGATATATTACGCTTTTTGAGTAAGAATCTCAAAAAAAGAAAGAAAAGTATCTATTGGTTAAGTTGGGGCTCAGATTTCCTTGCGTATGCTGGAAATAAAAAGCATATACTTGACAAGAATTTGGTTTCTAATGATAAAGGGATAAATAGGCTTAATTATTCAGGCCTAAAGCTCTTATTGAAAGATACATTTGTGTATGACGCAATTTCTTTTGTAAGAAAATTCAGAAACGGAAGACAACTAGTCGTATTCGATTATTATTGCGTTTGGAATCCTTTTGAATTTAATCTTATTGAAAAAATTCCATTTCAAAATATGGAATATAGGTATTTTGCTTATTTTTCTTATTCTGAAATAAAATATAATAAAAACAGTGAGGCTATTAGGCGAAAAATAGGAAAAAAAATTAAAATATTAGTAGGGCATTGTGGTTATGATATTAATAATCACATTAGTGCATTCGAGATTATAAAAAACTCGAAAATAATAAATGGTGATGTAGAGATATATGCCCATTTGGCCTATGGCGATAAAAATTATATTCATTATGTAAGAAAACTGGGGGTTAAGTTCTTTGGCGATAAGTTCATCGCTGTTGATGAATTTATGGCACAGGATCAGTATGTGGAGTTTTTAAGGGATATGGATATGGTTTATATGAATAATGTAATGGTGGGTGGTGTGGCTAACGTAGCTACAATATTGAAGATTGGTAACTGTTTGATTATGCGAAAGGAAAATGAGTTCTATAAAATGCTGAGAGATAAAAATGCGAAAATATTTCTTCCTGAGGATGTTTTTAATGCCATTGAAGATGGCTCTTGTATTTGGTTGACTGAAGATGAAAAAAATGAAAATATTGAAATAATTGATGAAATATTTGATTTTGAAAAAGTTAAAACTGGATACGATTTGATCGTTAGATAACAGAATGTGTTATATGGTAAAAGTGCTAAAAAAATTAAAATTGTAAGCGTTATTTTTTGTTGGTTCATATTGAATATAAATAGAATTAAAAGGACATGTCATCAGATCTTCCTGTAGCACTTATTTTTTTTGCAAGACCAGATTTGCTTAGGCAAACATTCTCAGCGATAAAGCAGAACAAGCCTAAACAGCTATTCTTGATTCAGGATGGTCCTCGAAATGACAAGCCTGATGATATCATAAAAATTCAAAAGTGTCGGGATATAGTTGAACATATTGATTGGGAGTGCGAGGTTTATCGAAATTATTCTGATGTAAATCTTGGATGTGGAAAGCGTGTTTCAACAGGTGTTACTTGGGCGTTCACTTACGTTGACCGGTTGGCTATAATCGAAGATGATTGCGTGCCTTCAAAGGGTTTTTTTCCTTTTTGCTCTGAATTACTTGAGCTATATAAAGATGATTTGCGTATTCATATGATTTGTGGAATGAATAATCTTGGTATTTATGAAGAAACACCATATGATTACTTTTTTTCTGAATCAGGTTCAATTTGGGGTTGGGCAACATGGAAGCGAGTGTGGGATAAGGTTGATTTTAATCTCGAAGTAATATCTGATACCTACGCATGCAAGCTACTTGAAGCAAAATATGGTAAAAAGTTGCTTGCGGATTCTGTTTCCATGCGGAAAAAGATTAATTCGAACATTTTAATATCATCGTGGTCTTTACAAAAAGGCATTAGCGCGTATTTATATTCAGGATTAAATATTGTGCCAAAGTCAAACCTTATTACGAATATTGGGCTTGGTGCTGAAGGTGCAAATTCGGTTAGTTCAATTAAGATGATCCCTCGCGGTCTTCGTAGGATCTACTTTATGCCAACTTATACTGTTACGCTACCATTAAAACACCCTTTTTATGTAATTTCAGATGTTATTTATACTAGAAAAATTAATAAAGTAATGGGGTCTTCTAATCTTTTTTTGCGCCGGTATCGCTGGTTAGAATCCATTTTGTATCGATTGATTAACTTGGATCAACGACTTATTAATAGAGTGACTAAGTTGTTTTATTTAAAATAATATAGACATTGGCTTCATGCAATAATTTTAATGGTCATTATGAAGATATCTATAGCTCTGGCAACATACAATGGTGCCAGATATTTACCTGATCAGCTAAAAAGCTTTATAGATCAAACCAGAATGCCTGATGAATTGGTTATTAACGATGACGGGTCAACTGACGATACTATAATGATAATTGAGCGGTTTGCAAAGAATGCGCCATTTCCTGTTTATTATTTTCTTAATAAGAAAAATCTTGGATACACAAGAAATTTCGATGAAGCTATAATGAAAACAAGTGGGGATTTGGTTTTTCTTAGTGATCAAGATGATGTTTGGTTTCCTGGAAAAATTGCACATGTTGAGTCACTTGCTGAAAATAATCCTGAAAATCTCGTCATAATGAATAATGCGGCTTTAACAGATGAAGATCTGAATGAGGTAGGCTTAACCGCACTTGGACAGTTTAGGAGTACTGGTGTTTCATCAAATTGTTTTGTTTATGGATGCTTTTGCGCAGTAAGGCGTGAGCTATTAAATATTTGTATGCCAATACCAGATGGCTTTAAAGGGCATGATAACTGGATAGTAGGATTTGCTGATGCTTTTGGTGCGAGGTTGATTGATGACGTCGTATTGCAGTACTATCGTCGGCATGATTATAACGAATCGCAGATATTAGTAAATAGATTAAAAAAAATCAGTCGAATTGATAGGTACAAAGAGGCTTTTAATCACAACTATAATGCTGTATTTGATAGAGATGCAAAATTTACAATTGATCAAAGGTATTTGTTTTTACAAGGTATATTTGTCGCAAAGAGTCGATGTTGTATAAAATATCAGCATAAACTAGAATTAATAGAAAAAAAAACATATGAAGTTATAGATTCTCTTGAAGTACGAATGCATATTAGAAAAAAGAAACTGCTAACGAAATCTTTGTTAGCTATATATTACTTTTCTAATGGAGGGTATAAACACGCATCAGGAATTAATGGCTTAATTAAGGATCTGTATTGTAAGGGTAACAGTTAGACAGAATGTATATATGTTTCATGGAAAAATGCTGCTGATTACGGGGGGGACAGGATCATTTGGTAATGCAGTACTTAAGCGCTTTCTGGATACTGATATTGCCGAAATACGAATTTTCAGTCGGGATGAGAAAAAGCAGGACGACATGCGTAAGCTTTATAAAAATGAAAAGCTCAAATTTTACATTGGTGATGTACGTGATGCGCGAAGTGTTAGTTCTGTCATGCGTGGTGTTGATTACGCTTTTCATGCTGCGGCGCTCAAACAAGTGCCCTCGTGTGAATTTTACCCCATGCAAGCGGTTCGTACCAATGTACTGGGTACTGAAAACGTGCTTGAAGCAGCCATTGCATCTGGTGTTAAGCGTGTGGTCTGCTTGAGTACAGACAAAGCGGTGTACCCTATCAACGCCATGGGGATCAGCAAAGCCATGATGGAAAAAGTGATGGTAGCGGCTAGCAGAAATTTGGAAAACACCAGTACGGTGATTTGCGGCACGCGATATGGCAATGTTATGGCATCACGCGGTTCGGTGATCCCGCTCTTTGTAGAACAGGTGATGGCGGGCAAGCCGATTACGGTTACAGACCCATTCATGACGCGTTTTATGATGACATTGGACGACGCCGTAGATCTCGTGCTCTATGCATTTGAAAACGGCAACAATGGCGATATTTTTGTACAAAAGGCGCCAGCAGCTACGGTGCAGGTGCTTATCCAGGCAATTTTAGAGCTGATGCGCAAGCCTGATCATGAGGTCCATACCATTGGCACGCGTCATGGTGAAAAGTTGTTTGAGGCACTGCTGAGCCGTGAAGAAATGGCTTGTGCTCAAGATATGGGAAATTATTTCAGGGTTCCGCCTGATGCACGTGATCTGAATTATGCTAAATATGTCGAGCAAGGTGAGCAGCGCAATACCATAAGTTCTCATGGTGAAGATTATAACTCACATAACACGACCAGGCTGGATGTTGCCGGCATGAAAGCCCTGTTGCTCAAGTTAAACTTTATGCAGCATATTGTGCGTGGAGAACATGCTTTGGCAGAGGATTAAGTTGATGAAGGTACTGATCACTGGGGCCAACGGCTTTCTTGGCCAAAACTTGCAGCTGCACCTCACTGAGCGGAAGGATGTGCAGGTGGTGTGCTTTACTCGTAGTGATGACGTTGCCCAATTGCCATCATTGTTGCAGGGAGTGAGTTTTGTTTTTCACCTGGCAGGAGTCAATCGTCCGCAGGACCCACAGGAGTTTGTGTCGGGCAATTTTGATTTGACTCAGGCAATCTGTCATGCAGTTGGGGCGGAGGGAGAGTCCACTGGCAAGCCAGTTCCGATTGTGTATACCTCGTCGATCCAGGCTTCTTGCAACAACCCTTATGGGCAGAGTAAGCGCGCGGCTGAAGAGGCTTTGCTGGCTCTTGCTGGCAACAAGCAGGTACCGGTACATCTTTTCCGTTTGCCTAATGTGTTTGGCAAATGGTGCAAGCCGAATTATAACTCGGTGGTGGCTACCTTTTGCCACAACATAGCACGCGGTCTACCAGTTCAGATTAATGATCCGTCTGCACAGGTCAGGCTGGTATATGTTGATGATGTGATTGAACGCTTTTTGCAACTAATGGATGGTGCCGATGTTGCTGTGGATTCAGATGGTTTTGCTCAGGTAGTGCCTCAGTACACTACATCAGTGGGAGAGCTGGCAAGGCAGATTCACGCTTTTAAGGACAGTCGTACGACACTCATGAGTGAGCATGTGGGTAACGGGCTTGTGCGGGCTTTGTATTCCACCTACATGAGCTACCTGCCGGTAGAGCTGTTTTCTTACGAGGTGCCGAAGCACGCCGATTCGCGCGGAGTGTTTGTTGAGATGCTCAAGACGCCTGATACCGGTCAGTTTTCTTACTTTACAGCGCATCCCGGTATTACTCGGGGCGGTCACTATCATCATAGCAAGACCGAAAAGTTTTTGGTAATCAAGGGTGAGGCTCGGTTCATGTTTAGGCATATGCAAACTGGACAGATGTATGAGTTGGTGACCACAGGGGAAAACCCTGAAATTGTGGAAACTGTACCAGGCTGGACGCATGACATTACCAACATAGGCACCAGTGAAATGGTTGTAATGTTGTGGGCAAACGAAATTTTTGATCGAATAAAACCGGATACTTACGTATGTCCACTTACTAATACGGTGCTTTTTCCAGTTTCATAAGTGAAGTGCATGAAAAAACTCAAAGTGATGACGATTCTGGGTACCCGACCCGAAATTATTCGTCTTTCCCGTGTATTGTCTGTTTTTGATGAAGTTTTTGATCACATTATTGTTCATACCGGACAAAATTATGATCACGAATTGAATGAGATCTTCTTCCAAGAGTTGTCTGTCAGAAAGCCTGATCATTTTCTTCAGGTTGATACCTCTTCTTTAGGGCGTTCGTTAGGCGATATTCTGATCAAGACAGAGGAGGTGCTTTTACTGGAAAAGCCTGATGCTGTTCTTGTGCTTGGTGACACCAACAGCGCTATTTCGCTGCTTATGGCAAAGCGCATGAAGGTACCTACCTATCATATGGAAGCCGGTAACAGAAGTTTTGATGCCAATGTGCCTGAAGAAATCAATCGGAAAATGGTTGATCATCTGGCCGATTTCAACCTGGTGTACACCGAGCATGCCCGACGGCATTTATTGAGCGAGGGGTTATCGCATCGGTTTGTTTACCTGACTGGTTCCCCTATGAGAGAGGTTCTGCACCATGCCCGCCCGGGTATTGAGCGTTCAACCATACTTGATCAGCTTGAACTAACACCTCGGCAGTACTTTATTGTCAGTGTACATCGTGAAGAGAATGTCGACAACTGTGATAATCTCACCAAGGTAGTCGAGTGCCTGAAGATGCTGCATGAACATTATGGTTACCCGGTGATTGTTTCTACGCATCCACGTACACACGATCGGTTGATGAAAATGGCCTTGGCTGATGTTGACACGGGTATACGGTTCCTTAAACCGTTTGGCTTCTTTGACTACAACAGGTTACAGCTTGAGTCTTTCTGTGCGGTGTCTGATAGCGGCACTATCAGTGAAGAGGCTTCTATCCTGAATTTTCCCGCAGTCTCCCTGCGCCGTTCAATTGAGCGCCCGGAAGCCCTTGATACAGGAGCTATTGTTTTGACTGGTCTGGAAAAGGAGACCTTGCTGGGTTGTGTGAACATTGCGACCCAGAGAGATAAGCTGTTTGATGGCTGCGAGCGGGAAATTCCTGAAGGGTACAACGTTTCCAATACTGCGGAGCGTGTTGTCAAGCTCATTGCAGGCACTGCCAAACTCACAGCACACTGGAAAAATATGGAACCTTTCAGTCGCTATCAATGGTAAGTACGCTAATATATTTTGCTTAAATCAAGGAGATATACGTCATGAAATTTTCGATAATAATCCCTGTTTATAATGCGGCTCATTTCTTAGCTGATTGTTTGGATTCATGCCTTCATCAAGGACTGCCTAATGACCAATATGAAATTATTTGTGTCAATGATGGTTCTGCTGACGATAGCTTGAGCATTTTAAAAAATTACTCTAAGCATAACAGTAATATTGTCATTATCAATCAATCTAATCAAGGGATTTGTAACGCTCGCAATAATGGGGTAAAGATTTCAAAAGGAAAATATATTTGGTTTGTGGATAATGATGATTTTATTGAACCAAATTGTCTAAGTTTTATATATGATACTATGGCCGATAAAAATTTGGATTTATTAACTTTCAAATATAATAATGTTCCAGAGAATGCGGTCTATAAAGTGGTATATAAAAATTATGAATTTAATCTTACTAAGGAAAGTCCTGACAATACCCCGTGGCGAATTGTTGTTAACAAAAATTTCTTAGTCAATAAGGGCATATGTTTTAAGCCTGGTCTTAAGTGTCAAGAAGACACACTTTGGTATTATTATTTGAATAAAAATACTAGCCGTCAAGCGCATATAGACGCAGTGCTCTACAACTATAGGATAGTAAAAAACTCTGAGTCTCATTCAAAAGAGTTGTCAAAGATTTTATATCGAGGTACTGCTTTAATGGAGATGGCTATCGTTTATCAAGAAGAATTAAAGGAGGGTGTTAATAAAGATAAAGAACATAATATTAAAGCCAGGATGCATCTGGCAACACAAGGATCATGTTTTAGCTTTATGATATCTCGAGATTTCAAGTCAGCCGAAAATAATTTGCAGCAATTAAAAAAAAATAAACTCTATCCTTATCCCATAATATGGCGCCACATTCTCCCTACAACTTCGTTAAAGCATTCATTGATTAACTGGGTGACTCTCTTTTATCCTCTGGAGGGCTATTATTTATTTTTTTGTAAATTGGTTGCAAAAAAAATACTTTTTAAGTTATAAATGATGCTTTTTATCTGCTAAGCAGGATACTGTAAAGATTAGGCGCTTTTTTTATAAATTGATATATGGCAAAACAAATTAATATAAATTGTAATTCGATAAATCGTTACTAATTCTTGTGAGCAACGCAACATGTCAGCGCATTAAAGTTTTACAAATCAATGCTGTCTATGGTTCATCCAGTACCGGGCGCAATTGTCTTGAGCTCGATGAGGCTGCCGCCGGGGCTGGTGTTGAGATGTATTCTGCTTATGCGGTGCAAGGGCCGTTTGAGTCGGTGCGCGGTTATCTTATCGGAAACTGTTTGGACAGAAAGGTGCATGCCTTTACCTCCCGACTGTTTGGCTTACAGGCCTATGGATCGGTAATTGCTACGCATCGGCTGATCCGTTACATATCAGTCATACAGCCCGATGTTATTCACCTGAATAACCTGCACTCCAATTATCTGCACCTGGGTCTGTTGCTTCGCTCTATTGCCCGCAAGCAGATTGCTACGGTACTGACATTGCATGATTGCTGGTTTTATACCGGCCGATGTGTTCACTACACAGTCGACAACTGTCAGCGTTGGAGGGAGTCGTGCGGAAAGTGTATGCGTTTGAAAAAGGACATCCCAAGTTGTGGTCTGGATCAGTCTGCAAGAATGCTACGGGACAAACGTTGTTGGTTTGGCGACATCGAGCGACTGGCGGTGGTGGGTGTATCGGATTGGGTTACGCAGGAGGCAAGGCAATCCATCCTGGCTAACGCCGCCATTTTTAGACGGATTTACAACTGGATTGATCTGGATGTCTTTAAACCTGACACTAACAGTAGGGTTAAACTAGCTAGTATACTGGGTAATACTAAGGCGCTTTTTCTGATCATAGGGGTAGGCACATCTTGGAGTGACGATAAGGGTTTGAAGCAATTCATTAAGCTGTCGCATTGTCTCGGTCCAGAAGAGCGTATTGTTCTGGTGGGAAATCTGCCGACTGGAATATGCCTGCCTGAAAACATTCTGCACGTTAAAGAAACCCATGATGTTATAGAGCTGGCCGCACTATATGCAGCCGCAGATGTTTTTGTCAGTTTTTCCAGGGAAGAAACTTTCGGGAAGGTTACAGCTGAGGCATTGGCCTCAGGAACTCCGGTTATTGTCAATGCCTTGACTGCTAACCCTGAGCTGGTAGGACCCAGGTGCGGATATGTGGTTGATACGGAAGATATTGATTGCGTTTTAAAGGCGATTCAGCAGGTCAAGTTTCAGGGGAAGGGGTCATACACTCAACATTGCCGAGCCTTTAGTTCCCGACAATTCAATAAGGTAGAAAATGTGCATCAGTATTATGTATTGTATCGTTCATTGATGCAAATTGACAGCAACCGACAGCATTAAATAAATTGGTGAATCAATGAATATTTATCTTGTCAATATCACGCTGCTTACCGTGATCGCCCTGTTTCTCAGATTTCGTGGTAATGATTTGTTTCGAAATAACGCCAATCGAGGTGCCTTCTGGTTTTGTTCACTAGCCGCCTTTTTCTGGATTGCTATTTCAGGCTTTAGGCACGAGTATGTTGGCTCGGATACTGTTTCCTATCATCAATCGTACACGTTAACGTTTTATACTAGTTGGTCAAGTTTGTTTCAGCAATTTGTTGATATCTATATAAATCATTTGCCAGGTAAAGATGCTGGCTATGCTTTATTTGAAAAGTTTACGCAAGTATTTATCTATAATTATCAGTCCTATCTGGTTTTAATTGCCATTATATTTACGGTCCCTATGGCGCGTTTTATTTACCGATACTCCGCTGATGTTTATGTGAGTTTTCTGATTTACTCTATTTTGTTTTTTGCTTTTTTTGCGCTTACGGGTCATCGTCAAACAATTGCAACGGCAAGTGTTGTTTTTTTTGGTTATCAATTAATTCTGAAACGGAAGCTTTTTTGGCTGATTGCAGTATCTTTAATTGCGGCAACAATACATAAGTCGGCATTAATATTTTTACCATTTTATTTTCTATACAATTTCCCAATTAAACGGCTTCATATATCGGCTATATTATTTATTATTTTTCCTCTTCTCTTGTTGTTTTCTGGTCCGTATTCTCAGTTTTTTAAGACATTTTTTGGCTATGAAACATATGGAGTCTATGAATCTGCAGGGACTTTGCCTTTTACAATTATAATGCTGTCTGTTGGGTTCATGACTTTGTGGCGTTTGCCGATCATACTTGAGCGTAATGAACAGTCAAACCATTTTGTCAATGCTTATTTAATAGGTATGTTGCTGGTTCCGCTAACCTATGTGAATCCTTCAGCCATGCGCGTGGTACAGTACTACTCAATCTTTCTTGTCCTTTTAGTTCCGGAAATTATCAAATCTTTTAAAAGCAAGGAAGCAACGCTTGTTTATCTTGTAATAGCAGTTTTGATGGTTGTACTGTTTGTTACTCGTCAGCACAGTGGTGGTGGATATGCTTTCTTCTGGAGTATTTGATTCGTCAGTTCTAATTGGTTTTTAAAATTATTTCTCAGTTAACACCTTTGGCATAATAATTAAACTAAAAATTAATAATAAATTGACTTGTAAGAAATGCCCCTGATTAGCGTTGTTATTCCAGTATATAATGTTGAAAGCTATCTTCATCAGTGTGTTGCTAGCGTTCTCTCGCAGGATTATCGTGATATCGAGGTCATTTTGGTCAACGATGGATCTACCGATTCATCGCCAGTGATTTGCCATGAACTAGCACTTATGGATCAACGGATTAAACTCATAAACAAGCCAAATGGAGGCTTGTCTGATGCTCGTAACAGGGGGATTGATGAGGCAAGCGGCGACTATATCATGTTTCTTGACAGCGATGACTATTGGGAAGGCAGCAGTTGTCTGAGAGGTTTGGTCGATACTATTCAACGGCTTGCACCGGATGTAATTGTTCATCGGGCGGTTGATTTTTCATGTATTACCAAACAGTTAAAAGTGTCTCGTCCCGAGTTCAACTGCAAGTTGCTTGAACACTTGTCTAAATCTGATTTGCTAGCGCACCTTATCAGCCATCAACTCTTTCCTGGCTCGGCTTGGACAGTCGTCTCAAAAAGGATATTGTTGAGGGAAGAGGCTCTCTATTTTAAGCAGAGTATAAAGGCTGAAGACATCGACTGGTTGCTGGCTTTGTTCCGAGTCGCTGATCGATACGCCTTCGATAATAGCACGTTTTATATTTATCGCAAGTACCGCTCTGGCTCCATCACAACAACATCTGACATTAGTTCCCTCCGAGATATTCTCTGGATTCTTAACAAGTGGTTGGTAATCGTACAGGGAGAAACTGGTTTTGTTGGTGCCGAAAAGGCCGTGCTGGAGTTTCTCGCATACCATTACCTCATTGCGATCATGATGTACTCAAGGTTAGAAAGATCAGAGAAGGAGTTGTTGGAGAAAGAGTTAAATGCCTTGAGTCCTCTGCTTACTTTTGCTCGAAAAAACATGCAATTTGTACGTTGTATTTATAAAGTATTAGGGCTGCCAGTTTTGTCATACCTCCTACAGGCAATGTATGAGGTGAAAAAAAAGTTCGCATGATCAGAGTACTTGTGGTTTCGGCAGAAACATGGAAAAATGAGATGAGTGGCGGAAATGTGCTCTCAAACATTTTCAAGGACCTTGATGCTGAGTTTGCCCAAATTTATTGCAATCCAGGTGCACCGCGCAATACGCTTTGTCAGTACTATTATCAGATGACTGATGCTATGGTTCTCGCCAACCTCTTAAAGCGAAAACCACTGGGACGACGTTTATTGGTGCCCTTTTCAAGTTGTTTGAACGCGGACAATAATGCTACAACTTCCGCCGTCCCGCGTTATTATGCATTTGTAAAACAGTGGAATTTAGCATCCATTTCTCTCATTAAGGATATCGTCTGGTTACTATCCCATTGGAAGAATCGGGAGCTTGAAAGTTTTGTTCGGGAATTCAACCCAGATGTTATTTTTGCGCCCTGTTATGGCAGTCATTTCATGCTTGCGCTGACGCGGCATATTGCCAGATTTACTGGCAAACCTGTGGTTTCCTATATATCAGACGACCATCACAGTTTTCGGCATTTTTCATTTTCTCCCCTGTTTTGGCTGAATCGCTTGTTGTTACGGCTTAATTTGGGTCGAACTTCCCGTTTTTACAAACTGCTTTATACCATGACCGAAGAGCAGAAGCGGGAGTGCGAGTCATTTATGACTTGCCCAGTCAAAATTTTGCGTAAAAGTGCGTCAGTCGATGGCTTGCCTATGGAGAAATTGATCAATCAGCCTATTCGCCTAATGTTTGCCGGCAATCTTTATGTAGGCAGAGTCCATACTCTCCTCGCCGTGGCGCATGCTATCCGGGTTATTAATCAGCAAGGCAAGCGCTTTGAGTTGCATGTCTATTCGGGCTATGTGCCAACGGCTAATGAGACAACTCTGCTGCATGACCAGACGAACACCTTCTTTCACGGGTTGATTGCACCTGATCTGTTGGCGCAGAAGTACCAAGACAGCGATATCGCGCTACACTTGGAGTCATTCAGTCTGGGTAACCGCCTTAAAACACGGCTCTCGTTTTCCACTAAGATCACGGATTGTTTGTCGAGTGGTTGCGCTGTCATGGTGGTCTCCTGGTCTGAACATGCCGGGTTTAAATATCTCCAGCGACATCAAGCGGCTATTTGTGTAGACACCTGCGACAAGCTGCTTCCTGCATTAGAGCAAATCTCGGCGCATCCCTCAGAGCTCTTGTTTTTCAGCCAAAGAGCTATTAACCTTTGTAGGGAATTGCATGATGAAAAACAAATTGCAAACGATCTTGCACGTGACTTCAGGATGGTGACTTCAGTCCAATCCGCATAAAAGATATTTTATTTCGTTTTTATAAAAAATCGATATGCCACCAAAAGTATCCGTAATTGTTCCCGTTTATAACGCAGAAGCCTTTCTCTGGGAATGCCTGAACAGTATTGCCTCTCAATTCTACTCAAATATTGAAATATTGGTAGTCAATGATGGCTCAAATGATGGTTCACTAGCTATCATTGAGGCATTCGCGCAGTCTGACCTACGTTTTCGTTTAGTTTCGCAGGAAAATGCTGGTATTTCCAATGCTCGAAATACAGGTATACGATATGCTATTGGGGAGTACATCGCTTTCGTGGATAGCGATGATTGGATCAACAATACCATGTTGTACAGATTGCTTGATGAAATAGATCGTCATGATATGGTGGCTTGCAGTTACTATCGGGAATTTGTAAATATTCGTATGCCTCGTTGTTTCAGAATTAGTGGCAGCATGAGCTCATATGATTTTAAATCGCTACTGATATGCCCTTTTATAGGCGAATTTCTTGATCCAGGATCAATCGATTCACTGACGACGGTCTGGGGGAAGCTTTATAAAACAGCCGTTATCAAGTCGAACAGTATCGCATTTGTTTCCCTCCAAGAGATTGGGACAGGAGAAGACCTGCTGTTCAATTTATCTTACATTGGCAAAGTGGGTGATGTTTTTGTCATTGATGAGCCGCTCTATCACTACCGCAAATACAATACTAACTCAATAACAACGACCTACAAGTCCGATCTTAATGTCAAATGGCAATGTTTGTATGCTAAAATTGGTGACTTGGTTGGGGAGGATAGGCATCAACAAAAGCTTTTTCATTACCGTCATGCATTTAGCACCATTGGTCTTGGCTTGAATGAGTTGAACAACTCTGAGGGATTTCTGTCGATTTACAAAGCTTTGTTTGCTCTGGTTTCTAATCATTTATATGATCGATCATATCACTCACTCCCATTATCACGGCTGAATATACATTGGCAATTTTTTTTCTTGTTTGCTAGGTACAAATTTACTCCGGGCATTTTTCTAATGTTGCGATTAATTAAAGCGATCATTAATCGAGGTAACTAAATGCAAAGGAAAAAGATTGTCATATGCACGACTATTCCTGAAACAGTCACATTGATCCTTTGTCAGCAGCCTAACTTTCTTCATAATTGTTATGAGGTATCAATCGTTAGCTCACCCGGAAAAGGTCTGATTGAGATCGCTAATAAAGAAAGGGTTCCCGTTTACCCGGTACCCATGAAACGTGGCATCAATCCGCTCTATGATCTCTACTCTCTTTTATGCATGGTACTGACCCTCCGCAGGATTGGGCCTGACCTAATTCACTCCTATACACCAAAAGCTGGACTCATTGCTATGTTAGCTGGTTGGTTTTGCCGCATTCCCGTTCGCATCCATACCTTTACCGGGCTGATTTTTCCCTCGCATATTGGCCTGAAAAAAAAAGTTCTTATCTGGATAGATCGCCTTATCTGCTTTTGTGCAACCAAGGTGGTTCCCGAGGGGCGCGGAGTTCGGCAGGATCTGCTGGATTACGGTATTACTCACAAGCCATTAGAAGTTATCGGTCATGGCAATATTGCTGGTGTTGATACTGCGTTCTTTGCTCCAGACCAGAATGAAGTTATGATAAGAGCAGAGAGCCTCAGGGCGGACCTGTCAATTTTTCACGATGCGTTTGTTTTCTGCTTTGCTGGTCGACTCAACCGCGATAAGGGGATTTACGAGCTGATCCGGGCATTTTTAGAGCTACCCGATACTGCCAGGCTGCTCTTAGTCGGGGGGCATGATGAGACGTTGTCTGTTGACGCAGAAACTCTTAACATGATTGATGTTCATCCCAGAATAGATGCATTGGGTTTTCAGGCTGACATTCGGCCAGCGCTTCAACTTTGCGATGTTCTGGTGTTGCCGAGCTATCGAGAAGGTTTTCCCAATGTCGTACTTCAGGCTGGAGCTATGTCACGGCCCGTCATTGCAACAGACATTAACGGATGCAACGAAGTTATTGAATCCGGCTTTAATGGGTGGCTGGTTTTACCACATGATGCCTCTTCCCTGCAAATTGCCATGCAATCGGTCATGAAAATGCCCAAGGCTGAGTGTAAGGATATGGGTCTTCGCTCAAGAGAGCGTATTCAGCAGCGGTTTGAGCGAAAACAGCACTGGGACCGCATGTTATTGTTTTATAAAGGCATGCTTGGTAGCGAATATTGTATAGATTAATGATGTCAATTTATTCGCATAAATACGTAACTGATGAAGCGTTATTTTGATCTTTTTTTTGCCATTTCCGGTTGTCTTTTGATTCTGCCATTTTTATTGATTCTTGCTCTTTTTGTTAGAGTATTTCAAGGCAGTCCGATATTTTATTTTCAATTGCGGCCCGGTCAGAACGGAAAACCTTTCCGCATGTACAAGTTTCGGACGATGACCAATGCAAGAGATCTGGCGGGAAATCTTTTGCCGGACAGGGAGCGGCTGACATCATTCGGTCGATTTCTTCGTTCCACAAGCCTTGATGAGTTCCCTGCGCTTTTGAATGTCCTTAAGGGTGATATGAGCCTTGTGGGTCCGCGTCCACTGTTGATGGAGTATCTGCCGCTCTATTCTTCAGAACAGAATCGACGTCATGAGGTCAGGCCGGGTATGACTGGCTGGGCTCAGGTGAACGGACGAAATGCAATAAATTGGGAAGAGAAATTCAGGCTGGATGTCTGGTATGTGGATCATCATTCGATTTGGCTGGATATCCAGATTCTTGCGATTACCACGCTTCATGTCTTTTTGCGTAAAGGGATAAACCACAGCGCAAAGGAAACGATGCCGTTTTTTGATGGGTCAGGGTCTAATGATAGGTAAGGGGTAGTCAACGATGAAAAACAAACGACTCGCTATTCTGGGTGCAAGCGGTCACGGAAAGGTTGTCGCCGATGCTGCCTTGAAGTGCGGATGGGATGAGATTATCTTTTTTGATGATGCATGGCCTGAACTTTCAGCCGTCGGGGTATGGCAGGTTGTAGGCAATACCCAGCAGCTTGTTGAACAGGCCGTTTGTTTTGAGGGTGCGATAGTTGCAATTGGTGATAATTTGATTCGGATTGAAAAACAGCATGAACTTGAACAATTCGGGATTCAATTTGTTACGATCATTCATCCTTCAGCGGTAGTGAGCTCCTATTCAGAGATTGGCAAGGGAAGTGTTGTGTTTGCCGGTGCAGTCATTAATGCTTTTGCAACAATCGGTTGTGGGTGTATTATCAATACCGGCTCGACCATTGATCATGACTGTTTGCTTGCGGATGGCGTTCATGTGAGCCCCGGCGCTCATTTAGGAGGGAATGTGCAAGTAGGAAAAGCCGCATGGATTGGTATTGGTGCTTCTGTGAAACACTCTATTACGATTGGCGGAAATGTAGTGGTAGGGGCAGGTGCTGCCGTTGTTAATGATATTGAATCAGGGTTGACTGTTGCTGGTGTTCCTGCTCGTGCAATGATAAAAAAGTTATAGTCTTGTTGCTGTAACAAGAAAACCTTCGAATGTGCATGCTTTTACTGAATGAGAACATAGATTATGAAAGAAAAAATTATCAATATAATCACTGAAATTGCATCAGATTCAGGCTGGGAAATTGTTGCCAACCTCAATGACGACACCGTATTGCTTGAGAGTGGGTTGGATTCGTTGGGATTTGCCATTCTCGTAGCTCGTTTAGAAGAGGAGCTGTTGCTTGATCCATTTACTATGATGGATGAGCCTGTTTATCCGAGAACGCTGGGTGAATTTGTCAAGATTTATGAAAACTGTTCCTCATGAATGTTGAGGTGCTTGCAGAGATTTTGAGGAGTTTTTCAGGTGATCATAAGGTTTTAGTAACTCAGTCGGTCGTACTTTCTGTTGATCACCTGCTGAAAGATGCAGAAGATCTATACCAAAGATCATCGGTTACATCCAGCAGCCGGATTGCTCTCTCTGGCTTGCCACTTTGTGATTTTATCACCTCTCTTGTGGCATTTGACGGCAAGGTTGAGGCGATGCTTTTTCTTCCGGCTTCTCTTGATAAGGCGGCCACATTTCGGCTGATTGTGTCTGCTGGTTGCACCCATTATATGGATTCGGAAAAAATCGTCGAAGTATCAAAAGGGCAAGAAGAGTGTAGCTCTTCAGATGCAGGAGCAACGCAATGGTTACTCGCTACATCAGGAACAACAGGCAGGCCAAAGTTGATAGGGCATACTTTATCCTCTTTATCCCGCACGGTGAAACGAGACCCTGATAAAGGGAGTGGCTTTATTTGGGGATTATTGTATGACCCAGGCCGTTTTGCCGGTATTCAGGTTGTTCTTCAGGCCCTGTTGTCAGGGTCGCTGTTGCATGTTTCGGAGTCGGTTGATTTTGAGTCGCAAATAGAGGGGTTAGTGCAGAATCGGGTTAATGCCTTGTCGGCAACGCCTTCACTGTGGCGAAAATTGTTAATGGATGGCCGGATTACGGGTTGTTCATTACGGCAGATTACTCTCGGTGGTGAAATTGCAGATCAACAGATTCTAGATGGGTTAAAACGCCATTTTAGTGGGGCAAGAATTGTGCACATTTACGCTTCTACAGAAGCCGGATCGGCATTTTCTGTGCATGATGGTAGAGCTGGATTTCCAGCTATCTGGATTAAAAACGAATGTGCGCCTGTTCCAATGAGCATTCGTGATGATGGGCATTTGCTGGTAAAGCCGTCAATACTCCCTGATGGTCTTGAAATAGAGCAAAGGCTTGATTCCGATGGCTATTTGGACACGGAGGATATTGTACGGGTCGAGGGCGACCGGGTTAAATTTCTTGGTCGTGCTTCGGGCGCAATCAATGTCGGGGGCAACAAGGTTACTCCTGAATATATTGAGAACCATATTCGTGAAGTGGATGGAGTGCTTGACGTCCGTGTCTTTGGCAAGAAAAGCAGCATGATCGGCCAGATTGTTGCGGCCGAAATTGTGCCTCATCCGGGGCGAGAGGTGAAGCAGTTACGGCTTGAAATACTTCGTTATTGCCAGTTGAAAATGGAGAACTGGCAAGCTCCCGGTATCATCTCTTTCACCGATGAACTCAAGGAAAACTCAGCAGGAAAACGGGAAAGGTCGACTTTATGAAAATTATTATTGTAACTGGCGCAACGCGGGGCTTGGGGCTTGCTGTTGCTCGTCAATGTATCGCGGATGGCTATAAAGTTGTTGCTGTTGGCCGCACAATGACAGAAGAGCTCGCCTTTTTACTGCAGCAATATTCCGAGTGTATTGACTTCGAGCGATATGATTTTTCCGATACAGAAGGCATTCATTTGTTTGCTGTACAGATAACGAAAAAATATGGGCGCCCATGGGGTTTGGTTAATAATGCAGCTATAGGGCGTGATGGCGTGCTTGCTACGTTGCATGAAAGGGATATTGCTGACCTGATAAAGATCAACATCGAAGCGCCGATTTTACTGACCAAATATATTTTGCGTCCCATGCTCATTAACCGGTGCGGTCGGATCATTAATGTTTCCTCCATTATAGCAACTTCGGGATTTAATGGACTGTCGGTTTATGGTGCAACAAAAGCAGCCTTGGCGGGGTTCACGAAATCACTGGCTCGGGAAGTCGGTAAAGCTGGCATTACCGTCAATACTCTGGCACCCGGGTATATGGAAACCGATATGACCTCAGCGCTTCAGGGAGACAGGCTTGAGTCTGTCAGGCGTCGCTCTCCTTTAGGGCATTTAGCTACAGTTGAAGACGCAGCTTATGCTGTAAGTTATCTTTTAAGTGAACAGTCTTCCCGTGTAACAGGAACAACCATTACTGTAGATGCAGGAAGTTCCTGCTAACCATCATATGCCCGATCAGATAAAACATGCGGCAAACCCCTTTTATAAAGGTTACTTCAAGAGTGAAGAACTGGTAGAGATGGGGTTTAAGTCTGTTGGCAAAAATGTAAGAATCGCCAAAAATTGTACTCTTGTCGGGCTTGACAGTATTTCGTTAGGCAACAATATTCAAATTGATGAAAACGTTTTTATAGCAGCAAATTCAGGGACTCTGCATGTAGGCGATTATGTTCATATCGGAGGAGGATGCCATTTGAGTTGTGCAGGAGGAGTAATCCTTTCTGATTTTTGTGGCTTATCACAAGGTGTCAGGATTTATTCTGCTACGGATGATTATTCGGGATTTTCATTAACGAATGTTACCGTTCCGGAAAAGTACAAGAATGTTACCATTGCGCCCGTATTTTTAGGAAAGCATGTTCTTATTGGATCAGGGTGTGTGATTTTGCCGGGAGTGCAAATTGGCATTGGTTCATCGGTTGGAGCCCTTTCTCTTGTCCATATTTCACTTAAAGAATGGGGGGTTTATTTTGGTATTCCAGCAAAACGAATCAAGGCTCGGTCCCGAAATTTACTGGAGTTAGAAAGGAAGTTTTTGCAGGAAACGATAGGAGCTGACCAATAAAAAAAAAGATATGCTCAATACCCCATTTCCTCCTTGGCCATCCTATACCCAAGAAGAAGCGGATGCTCTCTCTCGTGTTCTTCTGTCGAATAAAGTCAATTACTGGACAGGTCAGGAGTGTCGTGAATTTGAAAAGGAGTTTGCTGCTTGGGTAGGGTGCCGCCATGCCATAGCATTGGCGAACGGAACGGTGGCGCTGGAACTGGCGCTAGAGGCTCTTGAGATCGGGGTTGGTGATGAAGTGATTGTGCCGAGCTATACTTTTCTTGCCTCTGCAAGTGCGGTGGTGATGAGGGGTGCTGTTCCTGTTATGGCTGATGTGGATTATAATTCCATGACCTTGACGGCCGAGAGTATTGCCGCAAAGATGACCTCAAGAACAAAAGGGGTTATTCCGGTTCATTTGGTTGGCTATCCGTGCGACATGGATCCGATTATGGAACTGGCGGAAAAGCATAATCTTAAGGTGATTGAGGATTGTGCACAGGCTCATGGTGCAAAGTATAATGGACGCTCGGTGGGTACAATAGGTCATATTGGCGCGTGGAGTTTTTGCCAGGACAAGATTATGACGACGGGCGGAGAGGGTGGCATGGTGACGACCAATGATGCCGCTTTGTGGTCGAGAATGTGGTCGTATAAAGATCATGGCAAAAGCTGGGAGGCGGTTTATGAGCGCGAACATCAGCCGGGGTTCCGTTGGCTCCACGATTCTTTTGGTACAAACTGGCGGATGACGGAACTGCAGGGGGTGATCGGCCGGATACAGTTGCGGAGGATGGCGGAATGGACGGCAAAGCGCCAGGCGAATGCTGACGCTATATGGAATGCGGCGCGCTTGATCCAGGGACTACGGATTCCTTCTCTGCCATCATGGGTGGAACATGCGGCGTATAAGTGTTATGTTTTTGTTGAACCAGCTGTGCTGAAAGAGGGCTGTAACCGTGACAGAATCATGGATGCCATTAATGGCAGAGGGGTGCCCTGTTACAGCGGGGTCTGCCCGGAGATTTATCTTGAAAAGGCGTTCGACAATACCGGATGGCGACCTGCAGTATGCTTACCGGTTGCAAAAGAGCTTGGCGAGACGGCCCTCATGTTTCTCGTTCATCCTGCACTTGAAAAAGAGCACATAGATAAAACTTGTAAGGTACTGCAGGAGGTGATGCAGGAAGCGGTTGCCAGCTATGGTGAAAGATTATTTTTCCAAAAGCCTGCATGACGAATGAATGCGTAAAAAACTAATTTAAAAACATCAGAAAGCCTGTTTGGAGAATAGATGCAAACACCTCTCAGCTACTGGCAACGTCATGTATATAGTGTTATCCGTTATGGAACGTGTCGCAAATATAAAAACTTTATAAAAGCATATTATTTCTATTTGAAGGGTCAGACTAAAATATCATCTTTGCCTTCATTTCTTAAGATTGAGATATCTCGTTTTTGTGATGTTAATTGTAAGTTGTGTTTCGCGGATACCTCAGACGAATTTTATCCTCTGCAAGATTATAAAAAACTCATTAATCAATTCAAGGATTATGTTTTTTTAGTATCTTTATATGATATTGGAGAGCCTTTACATAACGCTCATGTGATTGAGTGTGTTCGATATGCTCATGAAAATAAAATTGGGACAGTAATATCAACTTCATTGTCAATCAATAAAGATGATGCGTTTTGGAGTGATTTAGTGACATCCGGTTTGGACGTAATGATTGTTGCTATTGATGGAGTTACACAAAAAACATATAACCAGTATCGACGGAATGGCAAGTATGAACTTGTTATGTCAAATCTTAAAAAAATTCTTGAATTAAAAAAATTCAATAAATCGAAAGTATTTATTGAATGGCAAATGATTGATTTTGAGTGGAATCGATTCGAGCAAAAGGCGGCAAAAAAAATGGCTTATGAACTTGGTTGTGATTATTTCAGGATAATTCCAGAAGCTAATAAACCACGAAAAAGCTGGGATCTTGATGATATAACAAGAAAAAGAAACTGTTTGCTCCCTTATGTGCTGTTTTTTGTTACGGCGAAGAATGATGTTCGATTGTGCTATAAAATATATCATCACGATATGCATATAGGAAATCTTGCGAATAGTTCTTTTGCTGAGATTTGGAATGGTTTTGAAATTTCTCGTGTGCGTGATCCTGATAAAATCGCACAAAGAATAGGATGCCAAAAATGCAGAGAATAGGAGAGTGTTATGCGGCGTAAGCGTATTTTCGATATTATTGCTTCGTTGATTGGGCTCGCTGTATTATTTCCTGTTTTTCTTCTTATTGCTTTAACTGTAAAATTTACCTCAGGTGGGCCTGTTTTTTTTAGGCAATTTCGTGTAGGTCAGTTCAGCAAGTTGTTTTTGATTGTAAAGTTCAGGACGATGGTGATTAACGCGGAAGCAACCGGTGCTCAAGTTAGTTCAGGTGATGACCCTCGCATAACAGCGGTCGGGCGTGTGCTGAGAAAGTACAAGCTTGATGAACTGCCGCAATTGTTTAATGTTTTGAAGGGTGAGATGAGCTTTGTGGGTCCAAGACCTGAGGTTCCTCGCTATGTGGATGCATATAAGGAGGAGTATCGTGATATCTTAACGGCAAGACCAGGGATTACTGATTTTGCCTCTCTGGAGTTTAAGGACGAGAATGAACTCCTGAATAATATTGAAGATCCTGAAAGGAAATACCTTGAAGAGATTATGCCGGTCAAAATAGCCTTTTACAAAAAATACATAAAGGAACAGAGTTTGAAAACCGATCTGACATTGATATTAAAAACTCTGATGAAAATTATTCGTTAAGGTAAGTGAGTATATTTTTCAATTGATTAAAATTTATGGAAATCCCTTTTTCAAAAGTTGATTGCTCTGGCAATGAACTTAAGTATGTTCAAGAGGTTTTGGAAAGCGGTTGGTTGACAAGTGCAACTAAATGCTTGCAGTTAGAAACGTGCTTTGCAGATAAAGTTGGTTCGAAATATAGTCTTGCAGTTAATTCGGCAACGTCTGCGCTCCATTTAGCGCTTGAGGCTATAGGTCTTGGGACGGGGGACAAGGTTTTTGTTCCCACAATGACTTTTACGGCTTCTGCTGAGGTGATTCGTTATATGGGGGCCGTACCGGTGTTTCTTGATATTGAATATGGGAGCTGTCTTGTTTCAGCTGCTATTCTGGAAAATGCAATCGTTCAGCATTCTGATATAAAAGCAATGATACTTGTTCATTTCGGTGGTCAAGCGGCAGAGATGGATGAAATAATTGCGATATGCAAAAAACACTCCATAAAACTAATTGAGGATGCGGCACATGCATTCCCTTCCCGCTACGGTAACCGTATGGTAGGTTCATTTGGTGATGTGACCTGCTTCAGTTTTTATGCCAACAAACCTATGACTACCGGCGAGGGGGGAATGCTGGTAACAAACGATGAATCGATCTATGAGCGGGCAAAAGCAATGCGGTTTCATGGTATCAACCGGGATATTTGGGATCGATTTACTGTCAATAGAGAACACTGGGAATATGATGTTGTCGCACCGGGTTTTAAGTATAATATGTCTGATGTCAGTGCGGCTATTGGGCTTGCCCAGTTGGAGAGGGTTGATGAGTTCCGGGAGGGACGGCAGCGTTGTGCTGAATTTTACTATACACACCTGTCGCATCTGCGAGGTATTGAATTGCCGTTATATCGCGGTATGTTCGAGGACCATTCCTGGCACCTTTTCTGGATTGTGCTAAACAACATTTTTCCAATGGATCGCAATACGTTTATTAAGAGACTCAATGCTATGGGTATAGGTACTTCGCTTCATTATAAGCCTCTGCACCGCATGACCTATTATCGTGAGCGTTATAATCTCAGTCCGGATAATTATCCAAATGCTGAACGGCACTGGTGTTGTGCAGTATCTCTACCTATATACCATACTCTCAATGTCGATCAATTGATATATATCGTCGACGCCATTCAGAAAATGAGTCAGGAATAATCATTGAAAAACGCCAATAGACTTCCGTTTATAGATGGTGTCCTGATACGATTATTTCGAACTATTAGCCAATGCCGTTTTATTCCGTGAAAGAGATTTATGCGTACGGCCACGATTTTGCTAGGCGTCTCCCTCCTCAAGGCCAACTGTTACACCCTCCCCGTCAGCAAAGAGTAACCTTATTAGTGTTTAGCCGGTATCCCGCGCTGTCCCCCCCCTTCCGAAATCAACTTCCGGTCACCTTCGGGAAGTATCTCCAAAAATCTCCTGATATAAAAAAATGAGTTGTTTACTGATCAGTGTGTGACTGATCAGTAAACAACTCATCAAAGCCTTTGACAGTTGCAACGATGCGGCTATCAAAGCCATAGCCGACATGTGGGGAGCCGCCGGCTATGGGAAATGCAAGAAGGAGAAACAATAATACAGACTGATCTCACTATCAGGCGATAGATTTTTCAGCAGCCTTTTTCTTTCTTAGCTTACTTGCAGACATCAGAGCACCACCGACACCAATCAGCAACATGCTTGCTGGTTCGGGAGTAGCCATCTGCACGCCATTGATCGCAGCATTATTCGTCGAAGTAATTAGCGAAATGGCGTTTGGACTTGAATAGAACATATGTATCGTCCCGTCAGTATTTGCCGTAACATAACCCGTCAAATAATTCTGATTTAAATTAAAACTGCTTTGCAAGCCATTTGAATTAGTAGTTGTCTGCCAATGAGGACCTGTAGGATGAAGCAAGTTATCAGCAAATTGGATTTGCATATTTTGATCATTACCATAATAATTACCTACTACATCCTCAGTTTGAGTAAGTACCCAGATTTGATACTTTTGCCCCGCATTCAGCCCGCTAAAATCCATTTGGTCGTATTGCCCTGCTGTCGCCGAGGTGTTAGAAGTTGAGACATAGCTCCTCATCAACTCAGCATACGTGGTGGAACCGAATCCAGTTAACTGAGGTGCGGCACTATGGACAACGTCAGCAGTATAAGAAAACTGTATCGGCCCAGCACTAGTGCCATCTGCATAAATGAGTGATGTCGGAGCTTCTCCTACGGTATACGTGCCATAAGGGAAGGCCGTGGGCTTATTCCACTTGTCACTTACACCACCCGTAGCTCCTGCGCCTGTATACAGCAAAGCATTACCACCACCAAACTGGATGTTAATCAAACCTGGGGTAGCAGGTGTTACCGCATACGACGTCAAGCTTGACATACCCATCAGGGCCGCAGCGAGCATCAAAGATTTAAATTTCTTCATGTTTTTTCTCCCTTGTTAGAAAAAAGTTGTTATTTAATTAAAAAAATGCAGGTTGCAGGCCTCTTTGCATGACTCAATTGAGCTGCTTTCCGAAGACTAGTTTATTTGAAATATATTTATAACATCACAAGCGGCATATAAAACGTATTAAAAAGGGGCGTGGAGAATTGACGGAATTTTTGTTGCTCATGAAAGTGGTTCTGCGCTTACCCTGAACGATAAACGCACACGTCTAATGAACCATCACCATCTTCCGCTTTTCGAGCTCCCTCATCAACCGAAGGATATCCTTCTCGACCACCACAGGAGTTGTACTGAACTCCTCTGCCATCTCTCTCGCAATGGTGCGCAATGACCGCTCTCCATCAAGGCGTGACCAGATAGCCTTGCCGGTTTCATTCATGGTATAGAGTTCAGCTTTCAAATCGCCTATACCGGCAAGAAGAGGCACAAGAATAAAATCATCCCCAATCAGTCGGGATACCACATCTTTGGATGGGGTGAGGATATCGTCAAGTGTCAAATCCATGTCTCACTCCTGTAAACTGATGCCGTTGAAAAAGGATGCATTACTTACACCTTTTCATGTTACGAGTGTATTTTATGTATACGTCAGAATAAATCCAAATACTTCGCAAAGAATACACTCTTTTGAAGTCGTCGTGTCAGTTTTCCTGCCAGTGCGCCCTGATTTCTCCAGGAAATGTTCATGAGGCCTTGTCAGGCCGCGTAATATTGAACAGCTTGATTCCTCTGGAAAGCAGCGGCTGTTGGTAGTTTTGCGGCTGTTGTTTTTGCATGCGGAAACGGGGATCTTTCGGTACTGCGCGGGATTGCACCTGATTGCAGGGCAATCAAGTGCTGTCATGAAGGTGGCTGGTTTTAATTGGCTGCTACTGGTGACCCATAATCAGTTTGCGTTCACTGGCGGGGAGCATTTCGAGAAACCCCCTGATGTAGTCAATCTGAGCTGTTGCAGGCTGGTCAGGAGATGAGCGGTCACTTGAGACTCTGACCATCAGATTGTCGGGCAGGTCACCGAGAATATGCTGTACCAAACGAGTCAGCTTGTCAAAGCGTATCGCAACATTCCTCTGCTGACCGGTAGAAATATCAGTTTTTCCTCCGGTTATCCTCCAGTACATCACGTCTGCAGTCAGGTTGCCATGCGTTGCCGTAAAGGTAACCATATCCTGTTTTCCGGCTTTTGTGGCCACTGAGGCATACTCGGGCGGCGTGACCGTAAAACCTCCGGCCTGATAGCATATCTGCTGTGAATGACCTGCTCGACGGATGCCGTCACGGCTCCAGGTCATCACTACCACCACCTTTTTTCCGTCTCCGCGCTGATAAGCCTGTGCGGCCACAAGATCATAGTCACCTTTCATTGATTCGTTCCAGCGAGGATCGACATAAGGACTTGAAATGGCCGTCCAGCCAACGGGATGAAGGTTTACCAGTTGTTGAAGATCAGGCTGCTTCACGGCTTGAGCACTTTGATATTCTCTTATTTCGACCAGGCATAGTGAAGAGAGGAGCAGAAGCCCTGCTGCTATGGCCAAAGCGCTATATCTGGTTATTCGCATGAGCAGTTTTATCGGTTTGCTTGCCCGTATAGGCATTGAATAAAAGATAATCAATCAGGGCAAGTGTGGCCAGTGCCACAATGAAGACAAAGATGCCCGAGGCATTATGAAACAGCCCCTGGGAAAAGCTGTCGCCAATATACTGTGTTGCCAGTACCAGCACGATTACCCGGAACAGGTTGGTGAGCATGGCAACGGGCAGAACGCAGGCAACCAGCACGGCTATATGCCAGGGTTCGCGCTTGACGCCTTGCCGGAGATAGAGGACGGAGAGCGCGGTCAGGGAAAAAATCGAGTTCATACCGGAACAGGCCTTCGTCACTTCAGCGCTGTAAGGGCCGAAATAGAGAATGACGCCGTCAGAGATAACGGGAAACAGTGTTGCGCTTATGATTTTGGCCGATGCAGAGGCAATCAGCAAAGCCAATTGAGAGGAAAAGAGGTCGGGAGCAACCCAGCCGATAAAAACAATAACTGTTCCGGCAACTACCATAAAAAATGCGGATTTCAGGTACTGACGAGGGGAGAGTGTTGCAACCAGGCCGGCAGCCATAAAAAACAGTCCCCAGATTTCGAGAATCATCACCGGGTAAAGGCGGCCTGTGATATAGAGCAACCACCCTGCAGCCAAAAAAGCTGAACCCTTCAGCAGGTCACCGGTTCCCTCACCCTGCAGGGAGGAGATAATGCTGCTGCGTTCGATCCATAGCACCAGCGCAATAATAATAAACAACAATGATGAATCGTTGTTGCCAAAAGAGGGGTCCAGGATGGTATAGCGTAACGCTGCATGTACGGTTAAACCGGCAAACAGCAGCCACGGAAACCATGAGGCGTGGGGTCGAATACTCATTGGCTGACAATTCGCATGGTTACAAGGAGACCGGTGGTTAATAAGAGCCCGGCGAAAAGCATAACCGGCACCCAGCGAAACGTGCGCATCTTCTCTGCCAGGCGGTGTAACCCCAGGCGGACATAGAGATGGCTTGTCCCGATGCCCAGAAGAAGACCGGCTATGAGAGAGCAGGCGATCATCCAGAGCGCAAGGAGATCGCGAAGCAGGAGGAGATCATAGGCTATTGCAATGAGAGTGGCTCCGGCAATAAGGAGAAGAGCCAGTTGGACGAAAATCGATGCCCGGTGCTCATGGTACTTATATGCTCCGGCACTCTCAGCAGAAGCCTTCTCCTTGCGCGCAGGCCAAAGTTTCGGAAGCCAGAGCGTACCCTTGAGAAGAGACCTTGAAGCAAAGAGCAGCAGGATTGCCGCTGTAAACGAAATGCCGACAGATACCGCTCCGGCAATTTGATGACGAAGCTGGCTTTGAATTCTTGTTGGATCAGGCATGGGCAACGCAACCGCCTGTTGGCCTTTTGTTCCGGGCGCTTCGGGCTTGTATTCTCCGAAATAGTTGATTTTTGAAGCGTCAACGACCGTCCGCATTTTGTTTGAGAATGCTACAGCCCGCAACTGGTTATTGACAAGACTGGTCGCAGTCTGCTCTGCCGCAGGGCCTTCGAGCGGAACGGGCACAATGCTGTGGAGCATTATAATCATGGAAAACTTGTCTGCAACCCGCGCAACAATCGGCACATTTGGTTTTGAGCTGCTCAACACCTTGAAAAGGGCGGGTTCCATCTGATCGGTCGTGAGGGAGCGTGTTGCCCTCCGAAACGGGATCTTTTGTGCGTTCACCATATCCAGCAGTGCCGACAGGGAAGCGCCTTTGGCGACAGAAGCATTCAGGGACTCGAGAAAGGGTACATTGACGCTTTGCATGAGAATCTCGTCGTAGACCAGCAGCTTTCTCTGGGCAAAGAGGTTGGGATTATCTGCAATGATTTTTTGAATCGCTTCCGGAGCAACCGTTTTGGCTTTTGAGGCAATCTCCTGTTCGGCAAATCCGGCAAGTACCCTGCGCTGGGCATCGTGCATGGCAAGAAGGAAGTCGGGCGACTGGTCGAGCTTCATTTTTTTTGCCTGCTGGGCGAGGAGTTCAGCACGGACCAGTCCTGCAAGAATGGTTCGGCGCTGATTTCGGGCGACCGCCGCATCTGCACCGGGTGGGGCGGTGCGCTGATAAAGAAAATTGACCTCACGCTGGGTAATCTCAACGCCATTGACCGTCGCGGCGACGCGGCTCTCAAAGCCATTCTCGGTATGTGATGAGCAGCCGGCAATGGTAAGGGCAAGAAGCAGAAACAATAAGAATGATTTCATAGCTCAGAAACAAAGGGTTGGGCAGCAGTTCCTTATTAGTATGCTTATTATATTAGCTGTAAAATACCGTATTTAATACGTTAACAATACTTTGCGATCTGCAATTGTATTCAATTTACAGTCATAATACAAAAAAATAACGCTTGCGTTTGGTGGTAACATATAGTTTTCAGGATTCTGCAGTCTATAGAAGGCTTGGAGCGGACTATGGAATGCCGGTGGTTTGGCAGGGAGCAGAATTCCGCTTTTTCATTATATTGAGGGAATGCAATTCGTTACGGGTTTAAATTTATATCGTTATGATCAAGGAATGCGGCTGTGCCGATGGACTGACTGATCGGCCTCGTTATGAGGAGGTGGTGCTTGATGCCATGCTTTACAGTGCCCAGCTCAAGGAGAGGGTTGCCCGGCAGAACAGTGCGGTGATTGTTGCCATGGCGCGCATGATTGCCGGGACGTTTGAGGATGGCGGAAAGGTGCTGCTTTGCGGTAATGGCGGCAGTGCGGCGGATGCCCAGCATCTGGCAACGGAGCTGACGATCCGCTACCGGAGCAGTGTTGACCGTCCGGCACTTCCGGCAATAGCGCTCTCAACCGATACGTCGGCCCTGACGGCGGGGGCGAATGATTTGGGTTATGATGCGGTATTTGCCCGGCTTGTGGAGGCTTACGGCCGGGAAGGAGATATTTTGCTGGCTCTCTCGACCAGCGGGAACAGCCAGAGTGTTGTCAATGCGCTGGATTATGCCCGGCAGCAGGGGATGAAAACGCTTGCCTTGCTTGGCGGGGACGGTGGCTTGATGAAGGGGGCGGCTGATCTTGAAATTATTGTACCTCATTCGGGTTCCGCTGACCGGGTGCAGGAGTGTCATATTACGATTGGTCATGTTCTTATTGATCTGGTAGAGCGGATGCTTGGCTATTACCGTTCGTAGCAATAACTAAAATGATGGCTGTTATGGAGATTAAGCAGATTGAGGGAGTTTTAAGTGCAAAGGATATCCGCTTTGCGCTTGTTGTTGCGCGCTTTAATGACTTTATAGGGCAGAAGCTGGTTGAGGGTGCCGTGGATTGTATCCGCCGTCACGGGGGATCGGAGGAGAGCATTGCCATCTACCGTTGTCCCGGCGCGTTTGAGTTGCCGATGGTTGCCAAAAAAGTTGCTCTCAGCGGCAAGTATGATGCTATTATTACGCTTGGCGTCATTATCAGGGGTTCTACTCCCCATTTTGATGTGCTTGCCTCTGAAGCCACCAAGGGGATTGCCCAGGTTGCGCTTGATACGATGGTGCCGATTGCGTTTGGTGTTTTGACGACGGAAAACCTTGAACAGGCCATTGAGCGCGCGGGAACCAAAGCCGGCAACAAGGGTTTTGATGCGGCCATGACGGCTATCGAGATGGTGAACCTGTACCGGCAGATCTAGCTGTTGCTGTAGCGCTTGAAGTTGGCCGTGACGGCTTCGGAGCAGGCGTTCATAAGCTCTTCGACCGTGCCGAATGATGAGGGCTGAATGGGCTTGCCGATGATGACTTTGATTTTTCCCTTATTGATTATAAGGCTTTTTTTCGGAGTGATCAGATGGCTCCCGATGATGGTGACGGGCAGAACAGGAGCTCCTCCTTCCCGGGCAACGCGGAAGGCCCCGCGCTTGAAGGGGAGAAGTTCACCGGTTGCGGAGCGGGTGCCTTCGGGGAAAATATGGAGCGAATGGCCGTTTTTCAGTACCTCTGTTGCTGCAAAGAGGCTTTTGAGTGCCTCCCTGTTTTGTCCCCGTTTGATCATGACGTAGCCTGCCTGCCTGAGTGCGCGGCCCAACAGGGGTATTTTTCCGAGTTCCTCTTTTGCCATAAACCGCAGGTTGAGGTTCATGGTACCAAGGAGCAACGGAATATCGGCCATTCCGGCATGATTGCTGATGACCAGGTAGTTTTTTTCCGGGCTGTAGTTTTCGCGGCCGATTACCTCGATTGAAATGCCGAACAGCTTTGCGCTTAACCGGCCCCACCATGCGGCTATTTTATGGAAGGAGTTGCCGGAGGGATCGAAGAGGTTGATCAGCAGGGTGAGGAGTATCCCGAAAAACATGATCGGTATCAGGATAAAAAGGAAAATAAGTGTTCTGAAGTTCATGCAGTACTGCAATAAATAGGTTACTGGTCGAGCCCATTGAGAAAAGAGGCGAGCTCTTTATACGCTGAACTGATCAAGGTGGCACTCTTCTTTTTTTCCATCAGCTCCTGAAGGTTTGAGGGAATACCGATCTTCCTGCTCAGGGCGCCCTCTATGGCTTCAAGAAATTTTACGGGATGGGCGGTCGAGAGGACGATGCCGGGCATTTCAGAATGGCTTGCTGAGCTTCTGAAGCGTTCAAGGGCACGGAACGCAACGGCGGTATGGGGATCCATGATATAGCCAAAGCGCTCATGGACCGACTGGATGGCGGCAACAGTCTCTTTATCCGACACAGCAATTCCGGTGATATCCTGGCCCATGGAGGCGTGGTCGTTATGGTAGAAATATCTCAGCCGTGCAAAATTGCTCGGGTTGCCGACGTCCATTGCTGTTGAAAGGGTGGTGACGGTTGGACGCGGCTCATAGCGTCCTTCGTCGATATAGCGGGTGACGCTGTCGTTGGCGTTGGATGCGGCAATAAAGTGGCCGATGGGAAAACCCATCCGTTTTGCAAGGACGCCTGCGGTGAGGTTTCCGTAGTTGCCGCTCGGGACGGAAAAGAGCGGGTCAGTGACTCCGTATTGCTCCTTGAGCTGCAGGGCTGCCCAGGCATAGTAGAACGACTGGGGAATCAGACGCGATATGTTGATGGAGTTGGCTGAGGTGAGCGTCAGTGAGGCGTTCAGCTCGGGATCGACAAAGGCTTGCTTGACCATGCGCTGGCAGTCGTCAAAATCACCTTGTACTTCAAGGGCGTGAACGTTGCCTCCGGCGGTGGTGAGCTGCTGTTCCTGAAGGGGGCTCACTTTTCCTGAAGGATAGAGGAGCACGACTCTGGTGTTCGGAATGCCCTGAAAGCCGTAGGCTACTGCGCTACCTGTATCTCCCGATGTTGCCACCAGGACGGTGATCAGCTTCTCCTCTTCTGCGGCAAAATATCCGGTCAGACGGGCAAGAAAGCGTGCGCCGTAATCTTTGAAGGCGAGTGTTGGCCCGCAGAAGAGCTCCTCGACAAAGGTGTTCCGGTCGAGCTGGACAATCGGGGTGTCGAAGGTATAGCAGCTTTCGATGATGTCGCTGAGCTGGTCGGGGGGGACGGCTCCGGCGATAAACTTTTTTGCAATGGCAAAGGCGATGTTGTTGAAGCTTGCGCCTTCGAGGAGCGCCATCTCTTCGGGTGAGAAACGGGGAATTTCGGAGGGGACGAAGAGCCCGCCGTCGGGAGCAAGCCCTTCAAGCGTTGCCTTTTTTATGGAGACGGGTATTGATGATTTATTGGTGCTGAAATAGATCATGAGGAGAACGGTTCTCTATTAAGATAAATGGGGTCACACTATTCTTGCCCCTTCTTTGCAGATAGGCGATACCCACATGTCTGACTGAAGGTGAGCTTTGGAGTGGAGGAATGCCTCTTTCATTGCCTGGCCCACGGCCAGTGCGGTTTTTTCGGAGGAGGAAAAGGCAAAAATGGAGGGCCCGGAACCTGCAATGCTGCATCCGAGGGCGCCGCTGTCGAGAGCGGCCTGCTTGACATCAAAAAAGCCGGGGATGAGCGGAGCTCGTTTCGGTTCGGCAATAACGTCAACCAGAGAGCGCCCGATAAGGTCATAGTCGGAGGTGAGCAGGCCGGTAATCAGGGCGCCTACATTGCCCCATTGCTGGGTTGCTGTTTTGAGCGAAATTTCCTGGGGCAGCACGGAGCGGGCGTATGCGGTGCGCAGTTCCGTATGCGGGTGCACCAGGGAGCAGTAGAGGTGTTCGGGTGAGGGGATCGTAATGAGATCAAGCGGCGTATAGCTCCGGATCAGCACGAAATTGCCCAGAATGGCCGGTGCGGCGTTGTCGGCATGAGCTGATCCGCAGGCAACCCGTTCTCCTTCAATGGCGAAGTGTACCAGTTCCATTTTGGAACAGGGGTTTCCCATCAGTTCGTTTGCGGCTATCAGGGCTGCGGCGGCGCTTGCTGCGCTGCTGCCCATGCCGCTGCTCAGGGGCAGGTGCTTTTTCAGCTCAAGAAAGATATGGCCGGTAAAGTCGATCTGCTTGTGGGCGCGGATATATTCAAGAAATTTCAGGACAACAAAGCTGGATGTGTTTTTTTTCGGATCCAGCGGAAGGGCGCCACCATCGCCGGTGATGGCGGTAATGGAGACCGGAGAACCGGAGTGCGGTTTATCGGACAGCGTCAGAATTACTTCGTCGCCGGGCTCGGTAATGGCAAATCCGAGAACATCAAAGCCGCAGGCAACATTGCCGACGGTTGCTGAAGCGAATCCTTTGACCGTTTTCATACAGTTTTCTTCGGGCAAAATTCCTGGAGGTGTTGGTGTTGGATTTAAAATTCAATAAAGGAAGCTACTCAAATGAGAGAGAGAATTTGAATAACTAAAAGCTTTTCATTAAATTTCAGTTTTATCTTTTGGAATGGAAAACAGCCCGAGTTGGACTTAAAAAGAAGGTAAGCAGAATCTTTCTCTTTTCTTAACAAATAACCAAGCGGAATAAGATATGTCTACAACAGTCAGGCCTGATGAGGTTTCATCCATACTTCGCAAGCAGCTTGCCGGTTTTGAGTCTGAAGCAGAAGTGTATGATGTGGGAACAGTGCTGCAGGTTGGCGACGGTATTGCTCGTGTGTATGGTTTATCGAAGGTTGCCGCAGGCGAGCTTCTGGAGTTTCCCAACAACGTGATGGGGATGGCTTTAAACCTTGAAGAGGACAATGTCGGCGCTGTATTGTTTGGTGAGTCAAATTTGGTGAAAGAGGGCGATACGGTTAAAAGAACCAGTATTCTGGCCTCTATCCCGGTCGGTGAGGCCATGCTTGGCCGCGTTATCAATCCCCTGGGCGAGCCTATTGATGGCAAGGGCACCATTGAGACACAGATCCGCCTTCCTCTCGAACGTCGCGCACCTGGAGTTATTTACCGCAAGTCAGTGCATGAACCTTTGCAGACAGGCCTGAAGGCAATTGATTCGATGATTCCGATCGGCCGCGGACAGCGCGAACTGATCATCGGTGACCGCCAGACCGGCAAGACTGCTGTAGCGATTGATACCATTATCAACCAGAAAGGCAAAGGCGTTTTTTGTATCTATGTGGCTATCGGACTGAAGGGTTCTACTGTTGCACAGGTTGTCAATACGCTGGAGAAATATGACGCGATGGAGTATACCACCGTTATTTCTGCCACAGCATCCGATCCTGCACCGCTGCAGTTTATCGCTCCGTTTGCCGGCGCGACCCTTGGCGAATATTTCCGCGACACGGGCCGTCATGCGCTTGTTGTTTATGATGATCTTTCCAAACAGGCTGTTGCTTACCGTCAGGTTTCCCTGCTTCTTCGTCGTCCGCCGGGACGTGAGGCTTATCCTGGTGACGTTTTTTACTTACACTCCCGTCTGCTTGAAAGAGCTGCAAAAATTACGGACGATATTGAGGTCGCAAGGAAAATGAACGATCTTCCTGATGTTCTCAGACCGCTCGTGAAGGGTGGAGGAAGTCTTACCGCACTGCCGGTTATTGAAACCCAGGCTGGTGACGTTTCGGCCTATATTCCGACCAATGTGATTTCCATCACCGATGGTCAGATTTTTCTTGAATCAAACCTCTTCAACTCCGGTCAGAGGCCTGCTATCAACGTTGGTATCTCGGTTTCCCGTGTTGGCGGAAGCGCACAGATCAAGGCCATGAAGAAGGTTGCCGGTACCCTGCGTCTTGATTTGGCCCAGTTCCGTGAACTTGAGGCCTTCTCGAAATTCGGTTCCGATCTGGATAAAACCACCAAGGCTCAGCTCGACAGGGGTGCAAGGCTGGTTGAAATCCTCAAGCAGGGACAGTATATTCCTATGCCGGTTGAAAAACAGGTTGCCATTATTTTCCTTGGCACACAAGGGTTGCTCGATACGGTTGATCTGCGCTTTATCCGCAAGTTTGAGGAGGAGTTCCTCGGTATGCTTGAGATCAAGCAGGCTGATCTGCTTGCCAAAATTGCAGAGAGCGGTGCGCTTGAGGCTGATACTGCCGCCAAGCTCAAGGAGATTGCCTTGAAGTTTGTGGCTGCCTTCAAGGAAAAGAACAAGGCGTAAGAGAGAGCAGATTTGTTTTCAAGCAATTTTTTAACAGTCCCGTAATACATGCCTACATTAAAGGATATACGTGTACGAATCAAAGGGGTAAAGTCTACACAGCAGGTCACCAAGGCGATGAAGATGGTGGCCGCTGCGAAGCTGAGAAGGGCCCAGGAGCGGGCTGTCATGGCCCGGCCATACGCCAAGAAGCTGAAGGAGATGCTTGGTTCCCTCTCTGCTAAGGTAGATACTTCACGCAACCCCATGCTTTCGGGTCGTTCAGAGGTCAACAAGGTTCTGGTGATTCTTATCACTGCCGACAGGGGTCTGTGCGGTGCTTTTAATACCAATGCCATCAAGCTTGCGAGCAAAATCATTCATGAGGATTATCCGGCTCTTCACAGCAAGGGCGGAGTCAGCCTGATTTGTGCCGGTTCGCGTGGTTTTGATTTTTTCAGGAAACGGGATTACAAGATTGTCAAGGGCTATGCTGCTGTGTTTCAGCACCTTGATTTTTCGACGGCCAAGGAGATTGCCGATACCGCGTCAGGCATGTATCTGCGTGGCGAGGTTGACCGCGTGGTGGTTGCCTACAATGAATTCAAGTCGGTGCTTGCCCCGAACCTTCGGGAGGAGGTGATTCTTCCGATTGCGCCTGAAACTACGGTTACTGGCAAGGAGAGCGGCAGCGATTATATTTATGAGCCCTCCCCGTCGGCAATTGTTGATGAGCTGGTGCCGAAGCATCTCAATACGCAGATATGGAGAATGATGCTTGAGTCGAGTGCTGCAGAACAGGCGGCCCGCATGTCGGCGATGGATTCTGCAACTGAAAATGCCAAGGAGCTGATGCGGACGCTCAACATCAGTTACAACCGGGCACGGCAGGCTGCGATTACGACGGAGCTGAGTGAAATTGTTTCCGGTGCAGATGCGTTGACGAACTGACCGATGGTTTCATCCGGCTTATGACTTAAAGCGCCCTTACAGGGCGCTTTTTTTGTGCACCTCTTACGATAACAGGAGTTACTGTTTATCGTAACTCATTGGGGAAATGATATATATTATAAGCTGATAATTGAATGGTTCAGTCTCTTTTCATATTTCAAGCAGGGCATGGGCGGGAGCATGAAGATTTACAAGTTTGGAGGTACTTCACTGGGGTCAGCCAGTCGGATTAAAAAAGTTGCCGATATCATTGCCGGGGCATTGGCGGATGACAAGCTTATTGTTGTGGTTTCGGCCATTCATCGTGTCACCGATATGCTGCTTGAATCGGCAACAAAAGCTTGCAGCGGCGACGTCGGGTGTCGCACGGCATGTGATGAACTTGAGCATCTGCATCTTTCCATTGCCGGGGAGCTTTTTTCAGGCGCAATCCTTGACGATGTTACGGCCTCGATACGTGCTGAACTTTCAGAGCTGAATGATACGGTGCAGGGGCTCTTTTTGCTCAGGGAGCTTTCTGAAAAAAGCATGGCGCTGGTGCTTGGTTTTGGCGAACGTCTTTCTGCCCGTCTGGTCAGCCGTTATCTTCAGGAGCGCGGTATGGCTTCGTTCTTTGTTGATGCCCGCGAGCTGATTGTGACCGATACCAATTATATTGATGCCCGGCTTGATGCTCATGCCTCCGAACTCCGGATCCGAAAGCGCCTTGCCTCTTTTGAGGGGGTGCCGGTGGTGACTGGATTTATTGCTGCGGCGCCGGATGGTTCGTCAACGACGCTGGGCCGTGGCGGTTCTGACTATACGGCATCGATTCTTGGCGCGGCGCTTGAGTCGGCGGAAATCTGGATATGGACCGATGTTGACGGTTTTTTCAGTGCAGATCCAAAACGGGTTCGGGATGCCCGGATATTGCCCTATATCAGTTATGCGGAGGCGATGGAACTCTCTCATGCCGGAGCCAGGGTTCTGCATCCACTTGCCGTGCAGCCGGCCATGAAAGCTGGTATCCCCGTGCTGATCAAAAATTCCTTCAATCCTTCGGCAAAAGGTACGCGCATTGAACGGACCACGCCCTCTGATATTAACCGTACCCTGCCGGTAACAGGACTTTCGTCGATTAACAAGGTTGTGCTGCTGAACATGTCGGGGAGCGGTATGGTTGGTGTTCCCGGTATTGCCTCACGGCTCTTCACCTGCCTTGCCCGCCACAGGATCAATATCATCTTTATTTCACAGGCCTCATCTGAGCAGTCGATCACTCTTGCCATCACTCCCTCTCAGGCTGCAAAGGCGAAAACCATGCTGGAGGAGGAGTTTCAGGAAGAGATAGAGTCGCGCCAGATAGAGCCTTTTGTGGTCCGTCGTAATCTGGCCATGATTGCTGTGGTCGGCAACAATATGTCGGGCCATCCGGGTGTTTCTGCCCAATTGTTTGAGACCCTTGGCAAAAACGGCATCAATGTTATTGCGGTTGCCCAGGGTGCCAGCGAGATGAATATTTCGCTGGTGATTGAGGCGCATGATGAGGATAAGGCGCTGAACTGTATTCATGAATCGTTTTTTCTGTCGCAGCGCAAGGTGCATCTCTTTATTGCGGGTACGGGTACGATTGCAAAAAGCCTGATTGGCCAGATCAGCGCCCACCGGCTTAATTTGCAGCAGGATAATGACCTTGATGTGGTGGTTTGCGGGATGGCCAATACGCGGATGATGGCTCTTGACCATAATGGCATTGACCTTCAGAACTGGCAGTCGGCTCTCTTGCCGAGAAGCGGGTATCCGGGTATTGAGGGTTATGTGCAGCTTATCAGGGAGAAAAACCTGCACAACACGATTTTTGTGGACTGTACGGCCAGCGCCAGGGTCGCGGAAATATACCCCGACCTGCTGCTTGCCAATATTTCGGTGGTGACCGCCAACAAACTCGGCATGGCCGGCCCCTGGCCGCTCTACCGGAGCATCAGGGAGGCCCAGAGGAAAAGCAATGCCCGTTTTCTGTATGAAACCAATGTGGGCGCGGGATTGCCGATTATCAACACCCTGAATGACCTGAAAAACAGCGGGGACAAGATTATCAGTATTGAGGGCGTTCTTTCCGGAACGTTAAGCTTTATTTTCAATGAACTTCGCAAGGGGGGGCGGTTCAGTGAAATTGTCTGCCGTGCCA
This sequence comes from uncultured Chlorobiaceae bacterium, assembly GCA_903820085.1. Classification (GTDB taxonomy): domain Bacteria; phylum Bacteroidota; class Chlorobiia; order Chlorobiales; family Chlorobiaceae; genus Chlorobium. The sequence continues at coordinate 112,885 of CAIJGA010000018.1, read as the reverse complement.
AGGAGGCGGGCTATACCGAACCTGATCCGCGCGATGATCTTTCGGGTGCTGATTTTGCCCGGAAGTTTCTCATTCTCGGTCGTGAACTTGGCTTTACGCTGGAGTTTGGCGATGTCGTCTGCGAGAGTTTGGTGCCTCTGGAGTATCGTGGCGAGATGGCGGTTCCGGAGTTTCTTGACCGTTTGTCGGGTGTTGATGACTGGTACGCCGATGCGATTGCCGAGGCGGCTAAAGAGGTTATGACTATTGCCTATGCCGGTGAAATCAGGGATGGAAAGGCAAGCATCGGGGTGAAAAAAATTCCGCTTGCGAGCCCGATTGCCGGCCTCAACGGATCGGAAAATATGGTGGTCTTTACCACCGAGCGTTATCGCGCGACACCTCTTGTTGTCAGGGGTCCCGGCGCGGGCGGGGAGGTGACGGCAGGCGGCGTTTTTGCCGATATCCTGCGTATCGCCAGTTATCTTGTTTGAGGAGAAGTACTTTATGCGTGCTGAAATTGTTTCTGTCGGTGATGAACTGCTGAAAGGGCAGAGGGTCAATACCAATGCGGCCTTTATGTCGAGAGCCCTTGGCGGAATAGGGGTGCCGGTTGACCGGGTTGTTGCCTGCCGGGATCTTGAAGAGGAGATGATGGCGGTGTTTGCCGAATCGCTCGGGCGGGCTGACCTTGTTCTGGTTACGGGTGGTCTCGGGCCTACAAGGGATGACCGTACAAGAGGGGCCGTGCAGCAGCTTCTCGGAAGAGGGCTTGAACGGAGCGAGGAAGCTTATGCAAATTTGGTAGCCCGCATGAAACAGAGAGGGCTGGAGGTGTCGGATTCACTCCGTGATCAGGCTATGGTTATTGAAGGAGCTCATGTTATTGCGAATACGAAAGGATCGGCTGCCGGGATGATTATCGGGTGCGGAGAGCGGTTTCAAAACCATTATCTGGTGCTGATGCCCGGCGTTCCTTCAGAGATGATTGCCATGATGGAGCTTACTGTAATTCCCTGGTTTGCGGCGCTTTCCCGGTCGGTCATCCGTCATACACCCGTAAAAACGCTTGGTATCGGCGAGTCAACACTTGCCGGGATGATTGCTGATATTGAAGATGGTCTGCCGGAGGGGACGACCCTTGCCTATCTGCCTCATGCCGCGGGCGTCAGCCTGATGATCAGTACGATTGGCCATGAGCGGGAGGCGGTTGAAGGAGATAATCGCAGCGTTGTTGATGCCATTGCCGGGAGGGCGGGGAAGTATATTTATGCCACGAGCGAGGTCTCGCTTGAGGCGACGATTGGCGCGCAGCTTTTAGCCGGAGGGTTGACGGTTGCTGTTGCTGAATCGTGTACCGGAGGGCTTGTGGCCAGCCGGTTGACGGATGTGCCGGGTTCATCAGCCTGGTTTCTTCAGGGGTTTGTGGTCTACAGCAATCAGGCAAAGGAGAGGAGTCTTGGTGTGCCGGGGGAGACGATCGAGCGCTTTGGCGCGGTGAGTGAAGAGGTTGCACGGGCAATGGCCGCCGGGTGCCTTGAAGAGAGCGGAGCAGATTTTGCCCTTTCGACAACGGGTATTGCCGGGCCTGCCGGAGGCTCTCCTGAAAAACCGGTCGGCATGCTTTGCTTGGCAATTGCCAGAAAAAATTCAGGGATTCTGCTCTCCAGAACGCTTTATATGCAGGGAGATCGGGAGCTGAACAAGCTCCGTTTCAGCGAGGCTGTTCTGGGTGAACTGTGGGAATGTTTGCGACAGGGTTAACCTCGCGGTTCTCTTGGCCGAAGCTTCCCGGTATGAATATTTATATCATTTTTATCAAAAGGGAGCTTTTTTATCGATAACTTGCAGTACAGAAAATTTTTCGGCCCTTTTGTATAAAGCAAATCGTTCTCCTGGCAGCGTATGGCAAGAATAGCAAGATTACCTGATATAGTTGCGAATAAAATTTCTGCGGGTGAAGTTGTTCAGCGCCCGGCATCGGTTGTCAAGGAGTTGCTTGAAAATGCCATTGATGCCGGCGCCAGCAAGATAACGGTTGCCATCAAGGATGCCGGAAAAGAGCTGATCCGGATTGTCGATAATGGTGCAGGGATGGTGCGCGAAGATGCTCTTTTGTGTGTGGAGCGTTTTGCAACCAGCAAAATTACCGGAGTCGAAGATCTCGATTCGCTGCAAAGCCTCGGCTTCAGGGGAGAGGCGCTTGCAAGCATCTCTTCGGTCTCGCATTTCGAACTTAAGACCCGTACGGCAAAAGAGACGCTTGGTTTACGGCTTCGCTACGAGGGAGGAGTTCTTGCAGAGGAGTCGGGCGTTCAGGGTGAGCAGGGGAGTACCGTGACGGTACGGAACCTTTTTTATAATGTACCGGCCCGCCGGAAGTTTTTGAAGTCGAACGCTACCGAGTACAATCATATTTTCGAGATCGTCAAGTCGTTTGTGCTGGCCTATCCGGAAATCGAGTGGCGCATGTACAGCGATGACGAGGAGCTGTTTCATGTGAAGAACCCGGATATTCTGGAGCGGCTCAATGTGTTTTACGGTGATGATTTTGCTGCCGGCATGATTGAGCTTTCTGAGGAAAATGATTACCTCTCGATCAGGGGTTTTCTGGGCAAACCAGCCATGCAGAAACGCCGGAAACTCGACCAGTATTTCTTTATCAATCGCCGCCTTATCCAGAACAGGATGCTGTCGCAGGCGGTGCAGCAGGCTTATGGCGACCTGCTTGTAGAGCGGCAGACCCCTTTTGTGCTGCTTTTTCTCAATATTGACCCTTCGCGTGTTGATGTGAATGTGCATCCTGCAAAGCTTGAAATCCGCTTTGATGATGAGCGCAACGTGCGCAACATGTTCTATCCGGTTATTAAGCGGGCTATCCAGTTACACGATTTTTCGCCTGATCTTGAAGTCACCGAAAGTGACCGGCTTCTTTCCGGCCAGGCCGGGCAATCGGCATTCAGAAAACTCTCTTTTCCGGATATTCCGCATCGGGCCATCACAACCGATGACCTCTACCGGAATTATCGTGAAGGCGCATTTCATGAACCGGCCTTCTCGCCGCTCCCTCCATTGCATCAGTCGACGATGTTTACGCATCAGGCAAGTGCCGGACAGGCTGTACCTGAACGCGAGTTGCGGGAAGGGGATGAGGGGCTGTCATCATTTTTGCTGGCTCCTCTCTATAGTGATGAGGCTCTGCCCATTCCGAAAGATGTTGAACCCAAAATCTGGCAGTTGCATAACAAGTACCTGATATGCCAGATCAAGACCGGGCTGATGATTATTGACCAGCATGTGGCACATGAACGGGTGCTCTATGAACGTGCTGTTGATGTCATGAACCAGAATGTTCCGAACTCCCAGCAGTTGCTCTTTCCCCAGAAGGTGGAGTTCCGTCCGTGGGAGTATGAAATATTTGAGGAGATTCGTGATGATCTCTACCGGCTTGGTTTTAATCTGAGGCTGTTTGGCAATAAAACCATTATGATCGAGGGGGTTCCGCAGGATGTCAAACCGGGTACCGAAGTGACGATTTTGCAGGATATGATTGCTGAATATCAGGATAACGCTTCAAAACTCAAGCTCGACAAGCGGGACAATCTTGCAAAGTCCTACTCGTGCCGCAATGCCATCATGGCCGGCCAGAAGCTTTCGCTTGAAGAGATGCGCTCACTCATCGACAACCTTTTTGCTACCCGCGAGCCCTATTCCTGCCCGCACGGTCGGCCGGTGATTATCAAGCTTTCTCTTGACCAGCTCGACAAGATGTTCGGAAGAAAGTAAAAGGGGTGGTTGCATGTTTGCTTAAAAGTGCTAAATTCACTCACTATGCCCTTGTAGCTCAGTGGATAGAGCAACAGTTTCCTAAACTGTAGGTCGGCGGTTCGAGTCTGCCCGAGGGCACTTCCCCATTTTTCTTGCTCGCATTTCAACGCTGCCAACTCAAGAGTATGAAGCTTGTCAGGACTATTTCCGCCATTCTGTTGCTGCTGCTTGTTGCCGATATCGGGCGATACCTGGTTTATCCGGATGTTGGACGGCTTGCGGAAGAAAATCCTGCCAAAACAGCCTTTATGGAGTATCGTGAGGCTGAGTGGCAACGTGAGGGGCTTACCGATAAAAAAATAGATCAGAGATGGGTTTCGCTGGATAACGTTTCCCAGAATCTTATCAAGGCGGTTCTGATTGGTGAGGACGACAAGTTCTGGCACCATGAGGGGTTTGACTACCAGGCGATTGAACGGGCGATTGAGAAAAACATTGTTGCAAAGAAATTCAAGATGGGTGGCAGTACCATCAGCCAGCAGCTTGCCAAGAATCTTTACCTTTCTCCCTCCAAAAACCCTGTACGCAAAATCAAGGAGGCAATCCTTACCTGGAGACTTGAAAAAGCGCTTTCCAAACGGCGGATTCTTGAGCTCTATGTGAATGTTGTTGAGTGGGGTGACGGTATTTTTGGCATAGGCCAGGCAGCCCGCCACTACTACGGTATCAGTGCGGCCAGGTTGTCGGCCCGACAGGCATCAAGACTTGCTGCGATACTGCCGAATCCGATTCTCTATTCCCCTACAGGTTCATCGCGTTATGTCCGTAATCGTTCGAATATTATCTATGCGATCATGCGAAAGAGGGGTGTTGTTGTCTCTGATTACAAGGAGGTGATTGCCCGTACGCCTGATACGACAGCGGTTGTGGATTCGGTGGTGATCGGGGTGCCGGAGTATCTGCTTGAGCAGGCAATTTCATCAGACAGCAGTGCCGTCAAGGGTGAAGGTGAACGCGTGATTTCCGAAACGCCATCAGACAAGAAAAGTAACCGTACGCCCTGACTCTCTGTTTCTCCGTCAGGAGCGTACCGTACTTGACTGCCTTGCTTGTTTTACATATTGTATACTTCGAAAAGCGTCTTGTCTACTCCGCAAACAGGGCAAACCCAATCGTCGGGAATGTCTGCAAAGGGAGTTCCCGGTGCGATGTCGCCATCTGGATCGCCTACTTCAGGATCATAAACATAGCCGCATGGTACACAAACCCATTTTTCCATTGATGATTTTCCGTTTAAATTTACCAGTTATCTGAATTGCAATTGATGATGAAGCCTAACCTTACTTATTTAAGTGAAGAGTTAGTCTTGATGGAAGCATAAAGCGAGATGGGGTGTAAAAAGTTCATGGTCTGGCAAAAAAGCAGTTAACCATTCATCTCCATAAAATGAGACTATTTCAATGAAGTGGCACAGAGCGGTTATGGTTTGGCTGATGATTATCGTTGCTGAATCGGTGCATGGCACCATGCGGCGGCTTTTTTTAGTGCCGTTGACAGGTCAGCGTCCGGCAAGCCAGTTAGGTGTTTTGATTGGATCCGCTATCATTTTTGCGATCACCTGGTTCAGCATTCACTGGCTCCGTGCCGGTTCAAAACGCCATCAGTTGCAGGTCGGTATCCTTTGGGTGGTGCTTACGGTTATTTTTGAGTTTTGCCTTGGCCGCATGCTTGGCTATTCAGCGGAGCGTATGCTTGCTGACTACAATATTGCAGAGGGGGGACTCATGGGTTTCGGATTGCTCTTTATGTTTTTTGCTCCTGCATTGGCCGCCCGGGCGCGTGGTGTGAGGGGTTATTTGTTCTGAGCAATCACTATTTGAGAGCCGGTCCTCCCTTCTAATACCACCCCCGCAGCTTCATGGCTTCGGCGACCCGTTCGATCGCCACGATATATGCAGCCATACGGTTATGCACCTTGTGGCTTTGGGCTGCTTGCTGCATACTATGGAATGCGACTTTCATTTTCTTTTCAAGGCGCTGATGCACCTCCTCTTCTTCCCAGTAGTATCCGTATGCGTTCTGTACCATTTCAAACCAGGAGACGGTGACGCCTCCAGCATTGCAGAGCAGGTCGGGAATAAGATAGATATCGTTCTGGTGGAGAATGCTGTCTGCTTCGGGAGTGGTTGCTCCATTGGCAAGTTCCGCGATGATGTTTGCCCGTATATCCGGGGCGTTTTTTGCGGTGATCACTGACTCAAGTGCTGCAGGAAAGAGTACTGCCACCTCAAGTTCCAGCAGTTCGCTGCCTGAAATGGCTGCGGCTCCCGGAAATCCTGTAACTGAGCCGGTTTGTTGCTTATGTGCCATAAGGGCAGGATAGAAAAATCCTTCGGGGTTATAGATGCACCCTTTGGAGTCGGATACGGCAACCACTTTCATGCCCAGCAGTTCAACGCACAGCTTGTGTGCGAAAGAGCCTGCATTGCCGTAACCCTGGATTGCTGCTCTTGCTCCGGCAAGGTTAAGGCGAAGGAGATCGGCGGCTTCCCGGATACAAAAAATCCCCCCTCTTGCCGTGGCATCACTCCGTCCGGCAGAGCCTCCGAGCGCAAGCGGTTTGCCGGTGATGCAGCCGAATTCGTTTTTCCCCTGCATGATGGAATATTCGTCCAGCATCCAGGCCATGATTTGGGGAGAGGTGTAGACGTCCGGGGCAGGAATGTCTTTTTCAGGGCCGAGGAAGCTTCCGAGCTGGCGGATATAGGCGCGGGAGAGCCGTTCAAGTTCACCGCTGGACATGGTTTTTGGATTGCAGATGATTCCGCCTTTGCCGCCTCCGAGAGGAATCTCCAAAAGAGCGGTTTTCCAGGTCATCCATGCGGCCAGAGCTCTTATGGTATCGATTGTTTCGTCAGGATGAAAACGGATTCCGCCCTTGTTCGGGCCGCGGGCATCGTTATGCTGTACCCGGAAGCCGTGAAAGATTTTGGTGGTGCCGTTGTCCATTTTTACCGGCATGGTAACATGGAGTTCGCGTAAAGGCCAGCGGAGAAGCTGGTGGGCAGCAGCATCAAGAGTGATGATGGAGGCCGCTTCGTCCAACTGTTGCTGAGCGGATGCAAATAAATTCTGACTGGATTGGGGCTCTGTTTTCAACAGGCTCTTGTGCTGCGTGTCTGGTCCGGCTGTTGATTGGGTGCTCATAATTTTTTTTCAGTCGATGGTGAGGCTGCCTTGATAGATAATTTTAGCCGGACCGGTTAGAAAGACATCGCTCATCTGTTCATTGAACTGGACTTCAAGGGTATCGCCGCTTCTTACTGTAACACGAACGGTCGTGGAGCTGATTTTGCCAAGCCGGTAGCTCATCAGTGCAGCGGCTACGGCGCCTGTACCGCAGGCAAGGGTCTCCTCTTCGACGCCTCGCTCAAAGGTACGGAGGGCAAGAGCGTGGGGAGAGGTGATTTTAATAAAATTGACGTTGGTGCCCTCCGGAAAGAAGTCTGTTCTGTGGCGGATGGCACTTCCTGTCTGGTTAACCTTGACGGCATCCAGATCAGAAGTATAGATAAGAGCATGCGGCGAACCGGTATTGACGGCGTAGCAGCACTCGCCTTCGATTTCCAGATTATCTCTGAATCCTACAGGAGCAAGCATTTTCAGCTTGACGCTTTCCGACCCGAGCACCCATGCATCGTAGCGGTTGCCGTTGGCTTCGAAGGCATAAGCGTTGCCGGAAGTGGCAGGAATCCCGATAGTCGAGGCAAAATAGACAGCACACCTTCCACCGTTTCCGCACATGGATCCCAAAAAACCGTCTGAGTTATGGTACTTCATGCTGAATGCATTGTGAGCGGAGGGCTCAATGAGAATCAGTCCATCCGCCCCGACTCCTGTTCTTCTGGTGCAGAGTTTCTGGATCTGCTCAGGTGCAAGATGGATGGAGTGCTGCCTGTTGTCGATAACAATAAAGTCATTGCCAGCTCCTGAGAGTTTGCTGAACGTGATTTTCATGCGGTTTAACGGGTTCATGATTGAAGGGCAGACTCTGTTGCGCCATTGCCCGACCGGGGGCATCGGTAAAGGGTTGCAACAGTGGCTTTCATGCTGTATAATCAAACAATAGCGCATTCATGCGGAGGTAAAATAATTTATTATTAAATAATTTTTCTTATTTTATTCACTACTATATCAGGTGGTTTGGTGGTAAAATTATCTTACTCAAGCTGATTTTTTTCTGTTATTCTATAGATTTTGAACCTGGTGGTCATGTGTGTAGCGTTTCGATTCTGAGGAAAAGCTGACAGGTTCGTGCGCAGTTATTGCGACAAAGGGGCTGTTTAAGATGTCGCAAGTTATGGCGCAAACGTTTTCTTTTTGGTTTCTTCAACCCGAATTATGTCCAAAACAAAGGAGAGAATACAATGGCTGAACAAGTGAATCCGGCAGGAGTAAAGCCAAAGGGCCCTGTCCCACCTCCCAAGGGGAACGCTCCTTCTCCGAAGGGAACCGGCGCCCTGGGTGCTCCATCGGTTATCAAGGAGCAGGATGCCTCCAAAATGAGAAGATTTCTGTTCCAGCGAACGGAAACCCGCTCAACAAAGTGGTTCCAGATTTTTGATACCGACAAGATTGATGATGAACAGGTAGTCGGTGCTCATCTTGCGCTGCTTGGTGTGCTGGGCTTTCTTATGGCGATCTACTATATCTCGGGAATTCAGGTTTTTCCCTGGGGTGTGCCCGGTTTTCATGACAACTGGTTTTATCTGACGATCAAGCCCAGGATGGTCTCTCTTGGTATTGATACCTACAGTACAAAAACAGAGGATCTTGAGTTTGCAGCTACCAAACTTCTTGGCTGGGCAGGCTTTCACTTCCTTTCGGGTTCCGTTCTTCTGTTTGGCGGATGGCGCCACTGGACTCACAATCTCACCAATCCCTTTACCGGCCGTACCGGAAATTTCCGTGACTTCAGGTTCCTCGGCAAGTTTGGTGATTTCGTTTTCGGCGGTATAAGCGCCAAGAGCTACCGTGAGGCACTTGGACCACATGCAGTCTATATGTCGCTGCTTTTTCTCGGCTGGGGTCTGGTTATGACCTTTGTGCTTGGTTTTCCTGCGGTTGCTGATTTTCAGACGATCAATGCCGAGACATTCATGTCGTTTGTTTTCGCTGTTGTTTTCTTTGCCATGGGTATTTACTGGTGGAACCATCCTCCGAATGCTGCTACTCACCTGAACGATGACATGAAGGCCGCCTTCTCTGTCCACCTGACAGCGATCGGCTATATCAATATCGCCCTGGGATGTATTGCTTTCGTTGCTTTCCAGCAGCCATCCTTTGCTCACTATTACAAGGAACTTGACAATCTGGTCTTTTATCTTTATGGCGAGCCTTTCAACCGGGTGAGCTATAATTTTGTTCAGGAGGGTGGCCGAATCATCTCCGGAACAAAAGAGTTTGCCGATTTTGAGGCATATGCAATTCTTCCGAAGAACGGAGCTACATTCGGTATGGCAAGGACGGTTATCAACCTTATCGTTTTCAACCATATCATCTGCGGTGTGCTTTATGTTTTTGCCGGTGTATACCACGGCGGACAGTATCTCCTCAAAATACAGCTCAACGGCCTTTACAGCCAGATCAAGTCGGTCTTTATTACCAAGGGACGTGATCAGGAAGTCCAGGTCAAGATTTTGGGTACGGTCATGGCGCTTTGCTTTGCCACCATGCTTTCCGTTTATGCGGTGATCTGCTGGAATACCATCTGTGAACTGAATCTTTTTGGCACGAACATTCTGATGTCTTTCTACTGGCTGAAACCGCTTCCGATTTTCCAGTGGATGTTCCGCGATCCGAGTATCAATGACTGGGTAATGGTTCATGTTATCGTTGCGGGTTCCCTGTTCTCTCTGATTGCTCTTGTTCGTATCGCTTTCTTTGCACACACATCCCCGCTTTGGGATGATCTTGGTCTCAAGAAAAATTCCTACTCCTTCCCTTGTCTCGGTCCTGTTTATGGCGGTACCTGCGGTGTTTCGATCCAGGATCAGCTCTGGTTTGCCATGTTGTGGGGAATCAAGGGCCTTTCTGCAGTTTGCTGGTATATCGACGGTGCATGGATTGCGTCAATGATGTATGGTGTTCCTGCGGCCGATGCGAAGGCATGGGATTCTGTTGCGCACCTTTCACATCACTATTCAGCCGGTATTTTCTATTACTTCTGGACAGAGACGGTTAACATCTTCTCCAGTTCGCATCTTTCAACCATTCTGATGATTGGCCATCTTATCTGGTTTATCAGCTTTGCTGTATGGTTTGAAGATCGCGGATCACGTCTTGAAGGTGCAGACATTCAGACCAGAACCGTCCGCTGGCTCGGCAAGAAGTTCCTGAACCGCGATGTTACGTTCCGCTTTCCGGTACTGACGATTTCAGACTCGAAGATGGCCGGTACGTTCCTTTATTTCGGCGGTGTCTTTATTCTTGTCTTCCTGTTTATCGGTAATGGTTTTTATCAGACAGACTCTCCTTTGCCGCCGCAGGTTGGTGATGCCGCGGTATCAGGTCAGGTTATTCTGACCCAGGTTGTCGATTATTTGATGAAGCTGATTGCTTGATTTCATTGTCATTGCCGAAGGGGCGTTATCGTTCTTTCGGCAATGATCTTTTGCTTCTAACGTTTATCATGTAATTAAAGAGGAGGGTTTTTATGGCCGATCCTGTACAAAAGCCAGATATATCGTCACCACCTGCCGCCAAGGGTCAGCCTGCTTCGCCGAAAGCTTCAGCTCCGGCAGCGCAGGTAAAAGCAAAACCAGCCGAGCTTCAGCTGAAGCAAAATGGTAAGCTTAGGATGGAACCGCTTAATGTCAATCTTGGAAGAAGCGGTCTGCCGCAGGAGTCGGCATTTCCAGTTAAGAAAGCAGCTGCAAAGCCAGCTCCAGGCGCAAAACCAGCACCTCCGGCAAAGCCTGCTGCAGGAGCGAAACCAGAAGCGGGAGCAAAGCCGGTTGCTGGAGCTAAACCTGTACCTGGAGCGAAGCCGGCTACAGGAGCTAAACCAGTACCGGGAGCAAAGCCTGTTGCAGGTGCAAAGCCAGAACCGGGAGCAAAGCCGGTTGCAGGAGCCAAACCAGTAGCGGGCGCAAAGCCAGCGGCAGGTGCGAAACCAGCAGCACCGGCAGCAAAAGCTGCGCCGGTGCCAAAAGCAGCACCAGTTGCAGCCGCCGCCCAGCCTGTTCTGAAAAAAACGGCACCGAGGGTAAAATCGCACTATTTCATTATTGAAAACCTTTGTGTGGGTTGTGGCCTCTGTCTTGACAAGTGTCCGCCTAAGGTTCAGGCGATTGGCTACAAGTTCTATGGTGATGTTCAGGAAGGTGGTTTCAGGGCTTATATTGATCAGGATGCCTGTATTTCCTGTTCAGCCTGTTTTTCTTCAGATGAATGTCCTGCCGGAGCGCTTGTTGAAGTTCGTCCTGATGGTGAGGTGCTTGATTTTACCTATACACCGCCGGAAAGGCTTGATTTTGATTTGAGGTTTCTGCACAGATTTCACCGGGAAGCCCGGTAAGAGCCGCACGTTTTGTTTATGGTTTTATAAAAGCATTGCTTCCAGGGGAAGCAGTGCTTTTTTTTTGAAGATCTTTAACGCTTATGCCGAACCAAAATATCGAGACCTCGAACATTTTCAGCATGTTATCCGGGGATGAAACAGCGCCCGCAAACAAGGCACTTGTCATTATACCAACCTTTAATGAGGCTGAAAATATTGGCAGGCTGCTGGGTGACCTTAAGAAACTCTATCCGCTTCTTATCGATATTCTTGTTATTGATGACAACTCTCCTGACGGAACAGCCGGGATTGTAAGTTCAATGCAGTTGACCCTGAGCGGGATTCATCTGATGACGCGGGAGCGTAAGCTGGGGCTTGGTACGGCATATATTTCCGGCTTTCGGTTTGCCCTGCAGAAGGGTTACCGCTATATCGTCGAAATGGATGCGGATTATTCGCATGACCCTGTAATGCTGCAGCGTTTTTTTGACGCCATAAGTGACGCTGATTTGGTTATCGGGTCGCGTTACATGAACAATACCGTCAATGTTGTTAACTGGCCGCTTGGCAGGTTAATTCTTTCAAAAACGGCAAGTATCTATACGCGTTTTGTTACCGGGATGCCTGTGGCTGATCCGACGAGCGGTTTTAAATGTTTCCGTGCAGAAGTGCTAGGTGCACTCGATTTTGAAAGGATTAACTCTCAGGGCTATTCATTTCAGATAGAAATGAACTTCAGGGTGTGGAAAAAGGGATTTGTTATCAGGGAAATTCCCATTGTCTTTGTCGATCGGACAGTTGGAAAGTCTAAAATGACCCGGCATAATATCCGTGAGGCGATCTGGATGGTGTGGTGGCTGAAAATAAAGTCGGTTTTTGGTTTGCTGTAGCGGTCACCCGTTTTGATTGCTGAAAAAAAAGCCCCGAAGAGGTACGGGGCTTTTTTTCGATTAAGGTTGATTCATGGTCTCTTTTCAGCGATGATCTGATGGGCGATATCGGGCGGTGCCTCTTCGTAATGGCTGAAATTGTAGGAGTACCGGGCCCGGCTCTGGGTCAGTCGTGTCAGCGCATGATGGAATGTGGTGAGGGATGCCTGCGGGATGAGCGCATGAATGATTTGAATCCTGACGTCGGAATCCATGCCAAGAATTTTACCCCGCTTGCTTGAGATATCACCGACAATTTCTCCGGTATAGTGTTCGGGCGCATAGACATTCAGGGCGAAAATCGGTTCAAGCAGAAATGGTTTTGCGTGTTCAAAAGCATTTTTGAATGCCATGCTCGCGGCAATTTTAAAGGCAAATTCGGAGCTGTCGACCGGGTGAAAAGAGCCGTCGTAGGCAATGGCTTTAAGATCAACGACGGGATACCCTGCCAGAATGCCGTTTGTAATTGATTCCCTCAGTCCTTTTTCAACAGCGGGCAGATACCTGGTAGGGACAACGCCTCCGACAATCTCGCTGACGAAATGAAATCCGGTATCTCTGGCAAGCGGCTCAAGCTTGACCCATACATCGCCATACTGCCCTTTTCCCCCGGATTGCTTTTTGTATTTGCCCTGGGCGGATGATGCTATCCTGATGGTTTCGCGGTAGGGAATTTTAATGGGCGCTATATCGACCTTGACATTGAATTTTGTCTGAAGCCGGTTGATGATGGTATCGAGATGCGTTTCACCAAGAGTTTTGAGGATGGTCTGGTTGAACTCAACGTCGTGCTCGATGGCAAAGCTCGGATCCTCTTCGTGCAGGTGATGCAGGCCGGCGGAAATTTTTTCTTCGTCACCCTGTGTGACGGGAATGATTGCCGTTGCAAGCACGGGCAGGGGGAAGATAATCGGGCTGATCCGGCAACTGGTGCCTTTATCTGCCAGGGTATCGTTTGTATGTGCATCCTTCAGTTTGACGACCATACCGATATCTCCGGCGAGGAGCTTTTCAACTGGGTTTTTTTTCTGACCGATAATGGTGTAGACCTGGCCAATCTTTTCAAGTTGTCCGGTCTGGACATCAATGAGCTCATGGCCTGTTTCGATGTGGCCCGAATAAACTCTGAGGTAGGAGATTTCGCCAACGCGGGGTTCGGACATGGTCTTGAAAATGAAGGCAACAGTCGGGCCTTCAGGGTTTGGCTGAATCAGGCTTTTGGTTTCGTCGATTGTGCAGATTGCATGTTCCGGCCCGCGTTCAATCGGTGAGGGGCAGAGGTTGACTATGGCGTTCAGCAAACGCTCTGATCCGATCAGGTGAAGCGGTGAGGTGCAGAAAACGGGAAAAAATGTTCTGGTAAGCAGTGCGGATTTGATTCCTGTTCTCAGCTCTTCCTCCGTCAGGGTTCCGACTTCGAAAAAGCGGTTCATGAGCTCTTCATCAGTTTCGGCTATTGCTTCAACAAGCTGCTGATGAAGCTCCTCGGCATGTTGCAGATGCTGCTCGGGAATGTCGGAGATGGTCATGCCTCCGGTTTTGTCGGGATTGAACTCCAGTTGTTTCATTAGCAAAACATCAATAAGGGTATGATGTCCGAGACCCTCATCGGCGGGAAACTGTATAGGGGTGACCAGGTGGCCGAAATGATCCTGGAGTCCCTGTATGGTGGCGTTGAAGTTGGTTCTGTCGGCGTCAAGCTTGGTGAGAATAAAGAGGGTCGGCTTGTAGTATTCCTTGGTGTACTCCCAGATGGTGTCTGTGCCTACCTCGACGCCGGAAGCGGTGTTGACGGCAATCAGGACGGTATCGGCAACACGCATGGCCGATTTGACATCTCCGTGAAAGTCGAGCAGGCCGGGAGTGTCGATAATATTTATTTTGCGGTCGTTCCAGAATCCGTTGATTAGACTGGTGTTCAGGCTGTGTTTTCTTTGTACCTCATCGGTGGAGTAGTCGGAGAGGGTGTTGCCTTCATCAATAGTGCCGAGGCGGTTCGTAACACCCATGGTCAGGGCAAGTGATTCAGCGAGGATGGTCTTGCCGCTTCCGGCATGGCCTGTAATGACAATATTTCGCAATTGATCCGGTTGTACGGCTTGCATGGCACGACTCCTTGGTTGAATTTGGTCTGTTGCTGGGAAAAACGACTCAACAAATAATAAACAAAAAAAGTCTTATCTGCGGTCATAGGGACAATGAAATGGTCGAGAAAAAAAGATATATTTTCGGGTATCTTCATGGGGAGATTGCTTTTTTTGCTCATTTGCGTCCAAAAAGCAGGTAAAAACCATTAATATATTTCGTTATGCCTATTATCAGTCAGATTATTGCTCGTCAGATTCTTGATTCAAGAGGAAATCCAACGGTCGAAGTTGATGTATACACTGAAAGTTCTTTCGGGCGCGCAGCCGTACCGAGCGGAGCCTCTACCGGTGTTCATGAAGCTGTGGAACTCAGGGATGGTGATCCGGCCGTCTATCTTGGAAAAGGAGTGCTCCAGGCGGTGGAAAATGTCAATACGATCATTAATGACGCTTTGACCGGGATGCTTGTTACCGAACAGGAGGAGATCGATCAGGCGCTGCTTGCCCTGGACGGTACGCCGAACAAGTCGAATCTTGGAGCTAATGCTCTTCTTGGTGTTTCTATGGCTTGTGCAAAGGCTGGTGCAGAATACACCGGTCTTCCGCTTTACCGCTATATCGGCGGTACGATGGCCAACACCCTGCCTGTGCCGATGATGAATGTCCTCAATGGCGGAGCCCATGCGGATAACACCGTTGATTTTCAGGAATTCATGATCATGCCTGCAGGATTTGAAACGTTCTCTGATGCTCTTCGCTGCGGTGCTGAAATTTTTCATGCGCTTAAGGCTCTTTTGAAAAGCAAGGGATTGAGTACTTCTGTCGGAGATGAGGGTGGTTTTGCTCCGAACCTGGGCTCGAACGAGGAGGCCATTGAGCTGGTTATCGAGGCTATTGGCAAGGCTGGCTACAAGGTTGGTTCGCCGACCGATAAGGGTGGTCTGGGCGATGCACAGGTTATGATTGCTCTTGATCCTGCAAGCTCTGAGTTCTATGACTCTGCCAAGAAGCGCTATGTGTTCAAGAAATCTTCAAAACGTGAGCTGACCTCTCTTGAGATGGCTGAATACTGGGAAAAGTGGGCCAGTGATTACCCGATTATTTCAATTGAAGACGGTATGGCTGAAGATGACTGGGAAGGATGGAAAGTGCTGACCGAGAAGATCGGATCACGCGTCCAGCTTGTCGGTGATGACCTTTTTGTTACCAACAGCAAAAGACTTGCTGAAGGTATCGAGCGGGGTGTGGCCAACTCCATTCTGATCAAGGTCAACCAGATTGGCACCCTGACCGAAACTCTCCAGGCTATTGATCTTGCAAAAGCAAACGGGTACACTTCAGTTATCAGCCACCGCAGCGGCGAAACGGAGGATAGCACGATTGCCCAGATTGCTGTGGCTACCAATGCCGGTCAGATTAAAACGGGCAGTCTGTCGCGTTCCGACCGTATGGCGAAGTACAATGAACTGCTTCGTATTGAAGAGGAACTTGGCGATCAGGCTCGCTACCCTGGAAAGAAGGCATTCCGGGTATAAAAATATTGCAGGGAACCCGTTATCTCAACGGGTTCCCATTGCCTTTCTCCTCCCTTGTCGCTCCCTTAGCACTGGACACACTAAAGCGTTTTATGCGTGAAAAAGATTATCTGGAAAATCTGGGAGAATATCCGTTCCAACCCTAAAAAATTTATTTTCAGGGTTGCTGTTGTCTTGTTTGTCTTCTGGATGCTTTTCGATGATTATGGTATCATCAAGCGGATTCGAATGGAAGCGGAGTACCGTACGCTTGTTGATCGGCAGAAAGTCGAGCAGGGGAAGATGATTGTCAATGAATCGCGTATCAGGTATGCTCTTGAGCCGGATAGTATCGAAAAGGCCTCGAGAGAGAAATATAATTTTCGAAAACCTGGCGAAGCCCTGTTTATCATCAGAGAAAAATAATTTTTCATATAACTGTTCTTCAATCCAATGTATCAGTACCGTCGTCGATTAACTCGTGAAGTAGTTTTTGGAAACCTGGCATTGGGAGGGTACCAGCCGATCAGGGTGGAGTCCATGACCAATACGCATACCATGGATACTGCTGCAACCGTTGAACAGTGCAGACGGCTTTATGATGCTGGTTGTGAAATTATCCGGCTTACGGTACCGACCGAGAAGGATGCTGAAAATCTGCGCCTTATCCGGGAGCAGCTTCGTCGTGACCGAATTGAAACTCCGCTTGTTGCCGATATCCATTTTTCTGCGCGTGCGGCGCTTAAGGCTGTTGAATTTGTTGAAAATATTCGGATCAATCCGGGCAATTATGCCACCAGTCAGAAATTTTCAAGCAATGAATATTCGGATGAGGAGTATCTGAGGGAGCTTGAGCATGTTCGGCTTGAATTTGCGCCGTTGGTTGAAAAGGCTTGTCAATTCGGGGTCTCCATGCGAATCGGCACCAATCATGGCTCTTTGTCTGATCGCATTGTCAGTCGTTACGGGAATTCGGCGGAAGGTATGGTTGAAGCTGCACTTGAGTTTGCACGGATGAGTGAGGAGATGGGTTATTTCGATACGCTGTTTTCCATGAAGTCGTCCAATGTCAAGGTGATGATTCAGTCCTATCGGTTGCTGGTCGAGAAGGCCGATGCAGAGCTCCGTTATGCCTATCCGCTGCATCTCGGGGTAACCGAGGCTGGAGATGGCGATGAGGGACGGGTTAAATCAGCCATGGGTATTGGAGCGCTTCTTGAGGATGGTCTTGGTGATACGATCAGGGTCTCTCTGACGGAGGACCCGGTCAACGAGGTTCCTGTCGGGTTTGCTCTGGTCAAAAAGTATAATGACTTCCATCTTGTCAAGGGCGATAAAGGCTCTCTTCCGCTGAAGCATGTTATTGAAAGTCGCAACAAGCAACCGCAGCATGCGCTCATAACGGATGAACAGCCCCCTTTCAATCCTTTCTGTTACCAGCGCAGGCTCTCCCGTCCTCTTGTGCTTGCAGGGATGGTGGTTGGCGGAGAGAGTCTGCCGAGAGTAGAAACTGAAGTGCACGGCCAACTCTCAGAGGGTCATGCTCTCTTTGAAGAGGTTATGCAGAGGCTGGCTCCGGAAATGCCCGAGGATTCAATCCGCTCCGAGTTTGTTTCCGTTCGCGTCAGCAGCCGGGAAGATCTTGAGGAGCTCGACGCTCTTCTGGCTAAACTTGGTGACGCGGGTCGCTTCCTTGTCGCTTCGACAGGTGATGTGGCACTTTTTGCCGGATTGCTCGATAAGGTTTCAAAAGTACGGTTCGATATTGTTGAGGGTGAGCGGCTTGGAGAGGAATTTTTGGGACTCCTCCATAATGACCGGCTTGCAGCTGTTGAGTTATGCTTTATTCATGATGGTGCCGGGGACGCTGTTCCGGCGGCAGTTCTTGCCCATTTTGCAGAAAAGCTTCGCAGCAAGGGAGTGGAGCGGCTCTTTTTTTCTGTTCTGTCAAGCAAGGTCATTTTTGTGTATCGCAGGCTTGTGCAGGCATTCAATAGTCGTTCTCTTGATTACCCTCTTGTTGTACGGTTCAAAAAAGAGGCTTCTGACAGGCTGGACATATTGATAGACAGTTCAGTGCAGGCTGGAGGGCTTTTCTGCGATGGCATCGGTGACATGCTTGCGTTTCATACCGGCATGTCGCCTGATGATGAAGTTCATCTGGCATTCAACATTCTTCAGGGTGCAAGAATCAGAATGTCGAAAACTGAATTTATCTCCTGTCCCGGTTGCGGCAGAACCTATTTCGAGCTTGAAAAGGCTACAGCCGCCATCAAGCAGAGGACGGTTCATCTCAAGGGGCTAAAGATTGGCATTATGGGTTGCATCGTGAACGGCCCTGGTGAAATGGCCGATGCTGATTTCGGTTACGTAGGGGCTGGAAAAAACCGCATCAGTCTTTATGTTGGAAGAGAGTGCGTTGAGGAAAATATCTCGGAAGAGGATGCGGTGGATCGTCTTGTTCTGCTTATAAGGGAGCGGGGCAAATGGGTCGATGTGCAATGATGTTTACCCTGATAACAGGGGCATCCATGGGAATTGGCGAAGCTTTTGCCCGTCATTTTTCCCGGGGAGGGCACAACCTGGTGCTTGTTGCCCGGTCGGGTGAACGATTGCAGGCGTTGGCTGAAGAACTTCGGCAGCAGAACGGGGTTGAGGTAAAGGTTTGTGTCGAAGATCTCGGTGACGGCCAAAGCCCTGAACGTATTTATGAATTCTGCCGAAGTCAGCATGCCGGTGTTGATTTCCTGGTCAATTGTGCAGGGTTGTCGCGTGCCGGTGATTTTGATGATATTCCGATTGGAAAGCTTGAAGAGATCATGATGGTCAATATGACGGCCATGGCGAAGATTACCCGTCTTTTTTTGCCGGACATGGTTGCCAGGAGAGCGGGCAGTATCGTCAATGTAGCTTCTCTTGGTGGGCTTCAGGGTGTTCCCGGTCTTGGGCTTTATTCGGCAACAAAGGCTTTTGTTCTGACGCTCAGCGAGGCGCTTTATGAAGAATTGCAGGGAAAAGGGGTAAGGGTTGTTGCGGTCTGTCCCGGCTTTATCAATACGGGCTTTTTTGAGCGGGCTGGCCATAATTCCGCAAATCTTCGGTTACCGATATCGGAAACCGGCGTGGTTGTCAAAGCGGCTATTAAAGGGTTGAAAAATAATAAGGTACGGGTATTCCCAACCCTTATTGATGTTGCTCTTGTTTTTTCACAAAGGCTGGTTTCGAGAAAAATTGTGATACGCATTGCGGGTTTTATTGCGGCAGTAAGGGATAACTGATTTATTAATTCTTTTTTCTTTGTATATTAAAAAACGCTCATTATATTACCAGCCCTGTTTTTTGAGTGAGCTGCTGGTGTAGCTCAATTGGTAGAGCAGCTGATTTGTAATCAGCAGGTTGCGGGTTCGAGTCCCATCACCAGCTCTGAATGTTATGGGTAGGTAGCGAAGTGGTTAAACGCAACAGACTGTAAATCTGTCGACTCTGTCTTCGGAGGTTCGAATCCTCCCCTACCCACAGTCTTTTTTTGCGTGTTAGGCTGATGTAGCTCAGTCGGTAGAGCACTTCCTTGGTAAGGAAGAGGTCATCGGTTCGAATCCGATCATCAGCTCAGGGTTTTGGGGTATTGATAGTATACGTCAGTAGCTTAATTGGTAGAGCAGCGGTCTCCAAAACCGCAGGTTGGGGGTTCGATTCCCTCCTGACGTGCACCCGGAAAATTTTTCACTGTACTATATTTCTCACTTGTATTCATGAATAAATATATCGGCAAGGCAGGTCAGTATTATCGTGATGTCATCAGTGAGATGCGGAAAGTTATGTGGCCGAGTAAAGAGGAGATCAAGGATCTGACGATCGTTGTACTGACGGTTTCGGGTATTCTGGCCTTGTTTACCTTTCTTGTCGATTGGGTCATAAATTTCGTTATGGGAAAGTTGTTGTAAGCTAACTGTGTTAAGGTTGAATCGATGAGCGCAAGAAAAAAGGATATGGATGATCAGGGTGTTCCGGTTGCACGCTGGTATGCACTCAGGATTTATTCTGGCCATGAGCGCAAGGTTAAAGAGGCTATTGATGCGGATGTTCTCCGTTGTGGCCTTGCTGACAAGATATTGCAGATTTATGTTCCGTATGAGCGTTTTGTGGAGGTTAAAAACGGCAAGAAGAGAAGTTTGACGAAAAATGCTTTTCCAGGGTACGTGCTTATCGAAGCGGTACTTGACAAGCAGACAAGGAACTTGATTCTGGACATCCCTTCCGTTATGGGATTTCTTGGCGTTGATGATGTGCCTACTCCGTTGAGACCTGAAGAGGTAGAGAAGATTCTTGAGCCGGAGAGTGCCATTGAGCATCGCTCCGTTTTTGAGGTACCGTTCAAGATCGGTGATTCGGTCAAGGTTATTGACGGGCCGTTCAGTTCGCTGACCGGCGTTGTTCATGAAGTGTGCCCCGAAAGAATGAAGGTTAAAGTCATGATAAGCTTTTTTGGCCGCAGCACGCCGACAGAGCTTGATTTTTCCCAGGTTAAGTCAGTTTCCCAATAATAGGCGCTTAAGTAACTTAAGCTTCTGAATAGAGATAGTTTATGGCAAAAAAGGTACTCGGTTTTATCAAGCTTCAGATTCCGGCTGGCGCAGCAAACCCGGCTCCTCCTGTCGGTCCCGCCCTTGGACAGAAAGGTGTCAATATCATGGAGTTTTGCAAGCAGTTCAATGCAAAAACCCAGTCTGAAGCGGGGATGATTATCCCTGTAGTGATTACGGTATACTCTGACAAGTCCTTTACGTTTATCACCAAGACCCCTCCGGCTGCAGTTCTTCTTTTGAAAGAGGCTGGTTTGAAGAAAGGATCAGGCGAACCAAACCGTAATAAGGTTGGCACGGTTACCCGTGAGCAGGTTAGCAGGATTGCTGAGCTGAAAAGGCCCGATCTCAATGCAGTAAACAGCAATGGTGCCGAAGAGATGATTATGGGTACGGCAAGAAGTATGGGTATTGTTATTGAGGGCTAAGAGAAGTTTTTTGTGTTTAGGGCTGTGGGAGGCTGAAAAGCCGCTTTTTTAACCACTTAGAAAAAGAGAAAATAATGGCTGGAAAAAAATACAGAGAGGCAGCGTCGAAGATCGATCGTTTTCACGAGTACGATCTGGTGGATGCTGTTGGGAAGGTCAGGGAGATTACTCAGGTTAAGTTTGATGCGACGGTGGATATTGCCGTGAAGCTTGGTGTTGATCCTCGGCATGCTGATCAGGTTGTTCGTGGTACCGTAATGTTGCCGCATGGTACAGGCAAAACCGTTTCTGTGCTGGTTGTCTGTAAAGAGGCTAAAGCTGAAGAGGCTAGGGCTGCAGGAGCTGATATGGTTGGTTTTGAGGAGTATATTGAAAAAATCCAGGAAGGTTGGACAGGCGTTGATGTTATTATAGCAACTCCTGATGTGATGGGCCAGCTGGGTAAGGTTGCCAAGATTCTCGGACCTCGTGGTTTGATGCCTAATCCTAAGTCAGGAACAGTGACGATGGATGTGGCCAAGGCCGTCAAGGAAGTCAAGGCCGGCAAAATAGAGTTCAGAGTTGACAAAGCCGGAAATGTTCATGCTCCTGTCGGCAAGGTTTCATTTGAGCCGGAACAGTTGGTGGCCAATATTGCCAGCTTCCTTAAGGAGGTTGTTCGTCTGAAGCCATCGGCAGCCAAGGGTCAGTATGTGCAGGGTATTGCGCTTTCAAGCACGATGTCCCCGAGCGTGAAGGTTAAAATGGAAAAATTTGTCGCCTAATAAAAACGGTTTAAACGATGAAGCGAGATAGAAAAGAGCAGATCGTTCAGGAAGTTGCTGAAAAGATCAATAAGTCACAGGGTATATATCTGACGGAATTTCAGGGATTGAGCGTTGCCAAAATGTCGGAGCTTCGTCGTGAGTTCCGCAAAGTAGGGGTTGAGTACCGTGTTGTAAAAAACACGCTTATTAAACAGGCGTTGAAGGATTTGGCTGGTGCGGACAAGCTTGCGCCGGGCCTTAAAGGCACCACTGCGGTTGCATTTGGATTTGATGACCCGATAGCTCCGGCAAAGGTTATCAAGAAGTTCAGCAAAACCAATGAGCTGCTGAAGTTCAAGATGGCTTCGATTGATGGTGTGGCTTTCGGACCCGATCAGCTGTCGATTCTTTCCGAAATGCTGACCAAGAAGGAAAATATTGGTCGTGCTGCCGGCTTGATCAATGGTGTGGTCAGTTCTGTTCCTGTGGTGGTCAATGCGGTTATGAGAAACCTTGTCTGTGCTCTTGATCAGATTGCCAAGCAGAAGCAATAAGTTATACAAACTATTACGCACTCAAGAAATTATTATACATTGTAAATTAAACTAGAGAGGGGAATAATGTCTATCGAAACACTTGTAGAGGAAATTGGTAAGTTAACTCTTACAGAGGCTTCAGAACTAGTGAAGGCTCTTGAAGAGAAGTTCGGTGTAAGTGCTGCTCCTGTAGCAGTTGCCGGTGTTGCTGCAGTTGCTGCTGGTGATGTCGTCGTCGCCGAAGAACAGACTGAGTTTGATGTTGTGCTGACTGCCGCAGGCGAAAGCAAGATCAACGTGATCAAGGCTGTTCGTGCTATTACTGGTCTTGGCCTGAAAGAGGCAAAGGATCTTGTTGATGGCGCACCGAAGACCGTTAAGGAAGCTATTTCCAAGGATGAAGCAGAAAAGATTGCCAAAGAACTGAAGGATGCCGGTGCGTCAGTAGAGGTAAAGTGATCTTTGAAAAGAGTCATTACTAAAGCAAGCTCCGTCTCAATATGAGGCGGAGCTTTGTCTGTTTGTATAAGGGCAGTTTAGAATGGTAGTTATCGTGATGATACGGTTAAGGTTAAGCTGGTAGTTATCTGTACTCCGGCACAGTTTCTGTGGATATTTGTGATAACCTAATCGGTAAGTAATTCATGCAATTGATAAAAGTGAGGTGCATGTGAAAGTGGCTGATGCAACAACAACACCCTGTATTGACTTTTCAAAAATCCAAAGTATAATAGAGCCCCCCGACCTATTAAAAGTTCAGTTAGACTCATTCCATAATTTTATACAGGATAGCGTACCTCTTGCCAAGAGAAAGGACCAGGGTCTCGAGAGGGTTCTGCGCGGAGCATTCCCCATTACCGATACCAGGGGACTTTATCTGCTTGAGTATATCTCATACAGCTTTGACAAGCCAAAGTATACCATTGAGGATTGTATTGAGCGTGGCCTGACCTATGATGTCTCCCTGAAAGTGAAGCTTAAGCTCTCCTATAAGGATGAGGCGGACGAGACTGACTGGAAGGAGACCATACAGCAGGAGGTTTACCTCGGCAGGATTCCTTACATGACAAATCGCGGAACCTTTATTGTTAACGGTGCTGAGCGTGTTGTGGTAGCCCAGCTTCACCGCTCGCCCGGTGTTGTGTTCAGTGAAGCGATTCATCCGAATGGCAAGAAGATGTATTCGGCTAAAATCGTTCCTACCAGAGGATCATGGATTGAGTTTCAGACCGATATCAATAACCAGATATTTGTTTATATCGACCAGAAGAAAAACTTTCTGGTCAGTGCGCTTTTACGCGCCATAGGGTTTGCCAGAGATGAGGACATTCTCGGTCTTTTTGATCTTGTTGAAGAGGTTCAGCTGAAATCAAGCAAAAAAGAGCAGCTTGTCGGGCAGTATCTTGCGTCTGACATTGTGGACATGCAGACCGGTGAGGTCGTGAGCGCGAGAACCGCAATTACGGAAGATATTTTTGAGCAGATTCTTGCTGCCGGCTACAAAAGCGTCAAGGTAATGAAGACCTTTTCGGGCGGTGACAAGGGACCGGACAAATCCATCATTATCAATACCATTCTCAATGACAACTCAGCGACCGAGGAAGAGGCGCTTGAAATTGTCTATGAGGAATTGAGAGCCAATGAGGCCCCGGATATCGATGCGGCAAGAAGTTTCCTTGAGAGAACGTTTTTCAACCAGAAAAAATATGATCTCGGTGAGGTTGGCCGTTACAGAATCAAGAAAAAGCTCAGCAAAGAGTTTGATGACCTGAGTCTTTATCTTGCTGAAAAGCCGGAGCTTAAGCAGCTTTCTGATACTATTTACGAGAAAATTCTTCAGACCATACAGTCTTTTTCTGATGAACCGACCGGTGAAGATATTCTGGTGCTGACGCATTATGATATTATTTCCGTCATCTATTATCTCATCAAGCTGGTCAACGGGCTGGCCGATGTTGATGATGTCGATCATCTGGCGAACCGCCGGGTGCGTTCGGTAGGTGAACAGCTTGCCGCACAGTTTGTTATCGGACTGGCCAGGATGGGCAAGAATGTTCGTGAAAAGCTCAACTCCAGGGACTCGGATAAAATTGCGCCTGCGGATCTGATTAATGCACGTACGGTATCAAGCGTTGTTTCAAGTTTCTTTGCGACAAGCCAGCTCTCACAGTTCATGGATCAGACCAATCCTCTTGCTGAAATGACCAACAAGAGAAGGGTTTCTGCCCTTGGACCAGGCGGTTTGACCAGAGAACGTGCAGGTTTTGAGGTGCGTGACGTTCACTATACGCACTACGGCCGCCTCTGCCCGATCGAAACCCCGGAAGGCCCGAATATCGGTCTGATCTCCTCATTGTCGGTTTATGCGGAGATTAACGATAAAGGGTTTATCCAGACACCGTATCGTGTTGTCGATAAAGGCCAGGTTACCGATACGGTCCTGATGCTTTCGGCTGAGGATGAGGAAAACAAGATTACTGTACCGGTCAGTGTTCCGCTTGATGAGAACAAGAGAATTGCGGTCGAGACGGTTCAGGCCAGGACAAAGGGTGACTATCCTGTTGTTGCGGCTGAGGATGTTAATTTTATGGATGTCTCTCCCGTGCAGATTGTCAGCGCGGCTGCGGCTTTGATTCCCTTTCTTGAGCATGATGACGGTAACCGCGCATTGATGGGTGCAAACATGCAACGCCAGGCGGTTCCGCTGCTGACCTCTGAAGCGCCAGTGGTTGGTACTGGCATGGAAGCCAAGGTTGCCAGGGATTCCCGTTCAGTTATTGTTGCTGAGGGAGCCGGAGTTCTCGAAGATGTTACTGCTGAATATATCCAGATACGGTACGATCTCAGTACTGATAATGACGTTCGCCTGTCGATGCTTGATCCTGATGAGGGATTGAAAACCTATAAGCTGATCAAGTTCAAGCGCTCCAACCAGGATACCTGTATTTCACAGAAGCCTCTGGTGCGGATTGGACAGCGTGTCGAAAAAGGTGAGGTGCTTGCCGATAGCTCGTCGACCGATAATGGAGAGCTTGCTCTTGGAAAAAATGTGTTGGTAGCGTTCATGCCTTGGCGTGGCTATAACTTTGAAGATGCAATCATTCTGAGTGAACGCCTTGTCTATGACGATGTCTTTACCTCGATTCATGTTCACGAATTCGAGGCCAATGTTCGCGATACCAAACGTGGCGAGGAACAGTTTACCCGTGATATTTACAATGTCAGTGATGAAGCGCTCCGAAACCTTGATGAAAACGGCATAGTCCGCATTGGTGCTGAAGTTAAGGAACGGGATATTCTGGTCGGAAAAATAACTCCGAAAGGAGAGAGTGATCCAACACCGGAAGAGAAGTTGCTCAGGGCGATTTTTGGCGACAAGTCAAGCGATGTGAAGGACGCTTCCATGCATGTGCCTGCAGGAATGAAGGGTATTGTTATCAAGACAAAGCTTTTCAGCCGCAAGAAAAAGGTTGGCATGGATGTCAAGGAAAAGCTTGAGCTTGTTGACAGGAAATTCGATGCCAAAGAGTATGACCTTCGCAAGCGCTTTGCCAAATGGCTAAAACAGCTTATTGGAGGCAAGAGTTCGACTGGAGTTTACAGCGATAAAGGCAAACAGCTTATCGCCGAAGAGGCGTTGTTTGATGATGTGCTTCTTGCGAAATTCAGCTCCATGCCATTTCTTGAGTCGATTGACTTTTCAAAAGGTGTGACGGATTCGAAAAAAGTTAATGACAATGTGGTACGCCTTGTCAAGGAGTTCCGTTTCATGCTCAAGGATCTGGCTGATGAGCGGGACAACGACAAGTACAAGATTAACGTTGGCGATGAACTTCCTCCAGGAATTGAGGAGCTTGCCAAGGTTTATATTGCACAGAAGCGAAAAATACAGGTTGGCGACAAGATGGCCGGTCGGCACGGAAACAAAGGTGTTGTGGGTAAAATTCTGCCGATTGAGGATATGCCGTTCATGGCAGATGGTACTCCGGTTGATATTGTGCTCAACCCGCTTGGTGTACCGAGCCGTATGAACATTGGACAGCTTTATGAAACATCGCTCGGTTGGGCAGCAAAAAAGCTGGGTGTCAAGTTCAAAACACCGATTTTCAATGGTGCCACCTATGAAGAGGTGCAGAAAGAGCTTGAAAGAGCTGGTCTGCCGGCTCATGGAAAGGTAAGTCTTTATGATGGGCGTACCGGTGAGCGGTTTGATGACGAAGTGACCATAGGCTATATTTATATGCTCAAGCTGAGTCATTTGGTTGATGACAAGATTCATGCCCGTTCTACTGGTCCATACTCGCTCATAACCCAGCAGCCGCTTGGTGGTAAGGCGCAGTTTGGCGGTCAGAGGTTTGGTGAAATGGAGGTCTGGGCTCTTGAAGCTTACGGAGCAGCCAATATCCTTCGGGAAATGCTGACGGTCAAATCAGATGATGTGATCGGCCGGAACAAAACCTACGAAGCTATTGTCAAAGGTCAGAACCTGCCGGAGCCAGGAATACCTGAATCCTTCAATGTTCTCGTCAGGGAGCTGCAGGGCTTGGGTCTTGAGATACGTATTGACGACAAGGTTCCTTAGTAATGTGTTAATTGGCGTGTACATCATTAACGGACGTTCAACAGAGTCGTTTTAACCAGGGATATTGACTATGATTTTTTCACAGGGAACATCGCCCTTAAAAGGTGAATTTTCAAGAATAAAGTTTAGTATTGCGTCACCGGAAAGCATTCTTGCGCATTCAAGGGGTGAGGTACTGAAGCCGGAGACCATCAACTACCGCACGTTCAAGCCTGAACGTGACGGTCTGATGTGCGAAAAAATATTTGGTCCTACCAAGGACTGGGAGTGTTATTGCGGCAAATACAAGCGCGTACGCTATAAAGGGATCATCTGCGATCGTTGCGGTGTTGAGGTTACAACCAAGAGTGTTCGCAGGGAGCGCATGGGCCATATCGCCCTGGCGGTTCCTGTTGTGCATACCTGGTTTTTCCGCTCGGTTCCGAGCAAGATCGGCGCATTGCTTGACCTTTCGACCAAGGAGCTTGAAAGGATTATCTATTATGAAGTCTATGTGGTCATCAATCCTGGTGAACCTGGTGAAAAACAGGGGATCAAGAAACTTGACCGTCTGACTGAAGAGCAGTATTTCCAGATTATCACTGAGTACGAAGATAACCAGGATCTTGAGGATTCAGATCCTGACAAGTTTGTCGCCAAAATGGGCGGCGAAGCCATTCATATGCTTCTCAAGAACATTGATCTTGATGCATCCGCGATACACTTGCGCAAAGTGCTCAAAGAGAGCAATTCAGAACAGAAAAGAGCGGATGCACTGAAAAGGCTGAAGGTTGTCGAGGCGTTCAGAAAAAGTTATGAGCCGCACAAGAAAACCCGTAAAAAGCCTCAAGGGCTCTTTCCGGAGGATGAACTTCCCGAACCCTATATTTATGAAGGCAACAAGCCGGAATATATGGTGATGGAAGTGGTTCCGGTTATTCCGCCTGAACTTCGTCCTCTTGTTCCTCTTGAAGGCGGCCGGTTTGCAACGTCGGATCTCAATGACCTTTACCGCAGGGTCATCATCCGCAACAACCGGTTGAAAAAGCTTATTGATATCCGTGCCCCGGAGGTTATTCTGCGAAACGAAAAGAGAATGCTCCAGGAGGCGGTTGATGCACTGTTTGATAACTCCCGTAAGGCCAATGCGGTCAAGACAGGCGAGTCGAACAGGCCGCTGAAATCACTTTCCGATGCATTGAAAGGCAAGCAGGGCCGGTTCCGTCAGAACCTGCTGGGCAAGAGGGTCGATTACTCTGGCCGTTCGGTGATTGTGGTTGGTCCGGAATTGAAGCTGCATGAGTGCGGTCTGCCGAAAAGTATGGCTATTGAGCTCTTTCAGCCGTTTGTGATCCGTCGTCTTGTCGATCGTGGCATTGCCAAATCGGTCAAATCAGCCAAGAAACTGATTGACAAAAAGGATCCGATTGTATGGGATGTTCTTGAAAAGGTTATTGATGGCCGGCCGGTGCTGCTCAACAGGGCGCCAACGCTTCACCGCCTCGGTATCCAGGCATTCCAGCCGCTGTTGATTGAAGGCAAGGCCATTCAGATCCATCCGCTGGTTTGTACGGCGTTCAACGCTGACTTTGACGGTGACCAGATGGCTGTGCACATTCCTCTGTCGCAGGAAGCGCAGCTTGAGGCTTCACTGCTCATGCTGTCGTCTCATAATCTGATTTTGCCGCAGTCAGGCAAGCCGGTTACGGTTCCTTCACAGGACATGGTACTCGGCATGTATTATCTGACCAAATCGCGCTCTGGAGATTTAGGAGAGGCGCAGATATTTTACAGCCCTGAAGATGTGCTTATCGCCTATAACGAAGAGCGTGTCGGTTTGCATGCGCAGATATTTGTGCAGTACACCGGTGAGATTGACCAGAAGTTTGATTCGCTGCGCGTACTTGATTCCATGGCAGATTTGGCTCCTGAAAAGTCGGCCTGGCTGAAATCGCAGATTGAGAAGAAGTCCATATTGCTCACGACGGTCGGGCGGGTTATTTTCAACCAGAATGTTC
This sequence comes from uncultured Chlorobiaceae bacterium, assembly GCA_903820085.1. Classification (GTDB taxonomy): domain Bacteria; phylum Bacteroidota; class Chlorobiia; order Chlorobiales; family Chlorobiaceae; genus Chlorobium. The sequence continues at coordinate 84,175 of CAIJGA010000018.1, read as the reverse complement.
CGGAAAAAATAGGCTTTATCAACCGCGTTATTGACAAGAAGGTTGCCAAGGAGCTGATCGGGCGACTGAGCAGTGAAGTTGGTAATGTTGAAACAGCCAAATTCCTTGACAATATCAAGGAGGTGGGTTTCCACTATGCGATGAAGGGTGGCCTTTCGGTTGGTCTTTCCGATGCCATTGTGCCTGAAACCAAGGCAAAGCATATCAAGAGTGCACAGCGTGACAGCACCAAGGTTGTCAAGGAGTACAACCGCGGTACGCTTACGGACAATGAACGCTATAACCAGATTGTTGACGTTTGGCAGAAAACCTCCAATATCGTTGCTGAAGAGTCATACCAGAAGCTGAAAAAAGATCGTGACGGTTTTAATCCGCTGTATATGATGCTTGATTCGGGAGCCCGTGGCTCCAGGGAGCAGGTGCGTCAGTTGACCGGTATGAGGGGTCTTATAGCCCGTCCGCAGAAGTCCATGTCGGGCCAGCCGGGTGAAATTATTGAAAACCCGATTATCTCGAACCTCAAGGAGGGACTTACCGTTCTTGAGTATTTTATTTCAACACACGGTGCACGTAAGGGTTTGTCCGATACCTCGCTGAAAACGGCTGATGCCGGTTATTTGACCCGGAGACTCCACGATGTGGCGCAGGATGTCATTGTTACCATTGATGACTGCGGAACAACGCGTGGCCTCTATGTCCATCGCAATATTGAAGAAGAGACCAGCGGCCAGATCAAGTTCCGTGAAAAAATCAAGGGACGGGTTGCTGCTCGCGATATCTACGATACCCTGAACAACAAGGTTATTGTCAATTCAGGAGAGATCATTACCGAAGAGCTTGCCGAGCTCATTCAGGAGACGGCCGGTGTTGAAGAGGCTGAAATCCGTTCAGTGCTGACCTGTGAGTCGAAAATCGGCATCTGTTCGAAATGTTATGGAACAAACCTCTCGGTACACGAGCTCGTTGAAATCGGTGAAGCGGTTGGTGTTATTGCTGCCCAGTCGATTGGAGAGCCTGGAACACAGCTTACGCTTCGTACGTTCCACCAGGGTGGTACGGCACAGGGTGGTATATCTGAAACTGAGACCAAGGCATTCTATGATGGCCAGATTCAGTTTGAGGATATCAAGACCGTTGAGCATACCGCTATTAACGAGGATGGCGTTGCTGATCTGAGGATCATTGTTATTCAGAAAAACGGCAAGATCAATATTGCTGATCCTGAATCCGGAAAGATCCTGAAGCGTAACATCGTTCCGCATGGTGCTCACCTGCATTGCAAAAATGGATCACTTATCAAGAAAGATCAGGTGATGTTCAGCAGTGAGCCAAACAGTACGCAGATCATTGCTGAAATTCCTGGTATCATCAAGTTTGCCGATATCGAAAAAGGGGTAACCTACAAGGAAGAAGTTGATCCTCAAACCGGGTTTTCGCAGCACACGATTATTAACTGGCGTTCCAAGCTGAGAGCTACCGAAACACGGGAGCCGAGGTTGATGATTATTGATGCAAGCGGTGAGGTAAGAAAGACCTATCCTGTTCCGATCAAGTCAAACCTTTATGTTGAAGATGGACAGAAGGTTGAGCCTGGCGATATCATGGCCAAGGTACCAAGAAACCTTGATCGTGTCGGTGGTGATATTACCGCCGGTCTGCCAAAAGTCACTGAACTGTTTGAAGCCCGTATTCCTACCGATCCGGCTATCGTTACTGAAATTGACGGTTATGTCAGCTTTGGTTCACAGCGCAGGAGCAGCAAGGAGATCAAGGTTAAAAACGATTTTGGTGAAGAAAAGATTTATTACGTACAGGTTGGTAAACATGTGCTTGCCAATGAGGGTGACGAAGTCAAGGCTGGCGATCCGCTGACCGATGGTGCCGTTTCGCCACAGGATATCCTGCGTATACAGGGTCCTAATGCGGTGCAGCAGTATCTTGTCAACGAGATTCAGAAAGTGTACCAGATCAATGCGGGTGTCGAGATCAACGACAAGCATCTTGAGGTTATTGTGCGCCAGATGCTTCAGAAGGTCCGGGTTGAAGAACCGGGTGACACTGATCTGCTTCCTGGTGACCTGATTGACCGGAGCGCTTTTGTTGAGTCAAACCATGGTATTGCCGAAAAGGTACGTATTACCGAAAAAGGTGACGCTCCAGCAAGGATTCAGGACAGTCAGCTTCACAAGGTACGTGACATTACCAAGCTGAATCGTGAACTTCGCAAGAACAGTAAAAACATGATTGCGTTTGAGCCTGCCCTTCAGGCAACCTCACATCCGGTGCTGCTTGGCATAACAAGTGCGGCTCTTCAGACCGAGAGTGTGATATCGGCGGCATCGTTCCAGGAAACAACAAAGGTGTTGACTGATGCGGCTGTTGCTGGAAAGGTTGACTATCTCGCAGGTCTGAAGGAAAACGTTATTGTCGGCAAACTGATTCCTGCCGGTACGGGACTGAAGCGTTATAAAGCTATAAAACTGACGGGTGAAGGTCAGGAAAGTTCTTCTGTGGGTGAAATTGTCGAAGAGCCTGCAACCCGTGAGGGATTCGCTAATGAGCGGTAATCTGTTCTAACAAAAAACAGATGAAGCAAAAAAAAGGGAGACTCGCGTCTCCCTTTTTTTTGTTACTTCTTTTCAAACCTGAAGGTTTCAAGAAAACCTGTATCGAAATCCCCGCTCTGAAAAACAGGAGAGTGCATGACCTGTTTATGGAAAGGAATCGTGGTTTTTACCCCCACAACAATGAATTCATCCAGCGCGCGCGACATCCTTGCAATGGCCTCATCCCGCGTGTGAGCGGTAACGATAAGCTTTGCAATCATGGAGTCGTAGTTAGATGGCACGACATAACTGGCATAGGCATGTGAATCAACCCTGACCCCGTGACCGCCTGGCGTATGGAATACGGTAAGCTGCCCTGGAGAAGGACGGAACATGTGTTCGGGATCTTCAGCATTAATACGGCATTCAATGGAGTGGCCCTTAGGCGTGAAGGTTCGGCCCTCAAGTGATTCACCGGCAGCAACAAGAATCTGTTCCTTGACGAGATCGACATCGTAACGCTCTTCAGTGACCGGATGCTCAACCTGAATACGCGTATTCATCTCCATGAAGTAGAAGTCCTTGTGCCTGTCAAGCAAAAACTCGATGGTGCCTGCACCCTCATAGTTGATTGCCCGTGCAGCGGCTACTGCAGCGTCTCCCATCTTTTTTCTCAATTTGTCACTAACAACTGGTGAAGGCGTTTCTTCAATCAGTTTCTGGTGCCGTCTCTGGACGGTACAGTCGCGTTCCCCCAGGTGGATAGTGTTTCCGTGCTGGTCGGAAAGAATCTGAATTTCAACGTGGCGCGGGTTTTCAAGATACTTCTCGATATAGACACCGCTGTTGCCGAAAGACTGTTCAGCCTCGCTTCGGGCAGTGTTCAGTGCCTTATCCAGCTGGCTTTCCTCCGTTACCACCCTCATGCCCTTTCCGCCGCCGCCGGCTGTAGGCTTGATGATAACCGGATAACCGGTTTTTTTAGCCGTTTCAATGGCTTGCTTCAGATCAGTTACCAGTCCGGGACTTCCAGGGACAACAGGAACTCCGGCAGCAATCATCGTTGCTTTGGCGGTGTTTTTGTCACCCATCTGGTTGATCATCTTTGCTGTAGGGCCGATAAACTTGATGTTGGCCGATTCGCACACTTCAGCAAAAACAGCATTTTCAGCCAGGAATCCGTATCCGGGATGAATAGCATCGGCATTGGTTACCTCTGCAGCAGCAATGATGCGGGGTATGTTTAGATAACTTTCTCTTGACAAAGCTGGACCAATACAGACAGCTTCATCGGCGTATTTGACATGAATAGATTCAGCATCAACTGTAGAATATACAGCAACTGTACTGATTCCCATTTCGCGGCAGGTCTGCATAATACGCAAGGCAATTTCGCCGCGATTTGCAACAAGTATTTTCTTGAACAAGGTTTTTGTGATGAATGATTATGGTTTAATCCGGAACAGTGGCTGATCATACTCGACTGCCTGTCCGTTGTCAACAAGAATTTCAACAATAGTTCCAGAAACCTCAGCTTCAATTTCGTTCATCAGTTTCATGGCTTCAATAATACAGAGAACATCACCTTTCTTTACCACGTCGTTGATGGCCACAAAAGGTGGAGCATCAGGTGAAGATGACTGGTAAAATGTTCCAACGATCGGTGAGCGGCACTCAATAAGATCGGAGACGGGTTCAGCCGTTACCGTTACCGGAGCAGCATAAGTGGCCTGGGGATAGGCTAATGCCGGAGCTCCTGCTACGGGAATGAGGTGGGAGGCTGCTGTTGCGGAAGAACGCCTCAAGATAATTTTAAATTCGCCCTCCTCGATGATGGTTTCCTGAAGATCTGAGCCATTGACGATGTCAATGAGCTCCTTGATTTCGTTAAAGTCCATGATAATAATAACTTAGTTTATGAGTGTGCGTCTTGACCAATCCAACAAAATAATTATTTCTTCACCCTTTCAATATACTCGCCGGTGCGTGTGTCGACACGGATAATGCTTCCGGTCTGGATAAACATCGGGACGCTGACCTCAGCGCCAGTTTCAACAACTGCCGGCTTTGTTCCGCTTGTGGCCCTGTCATCCTTTAGTGCCGGGCTTGTTTCAGTTACCTCAACTTCAACAAATGTAGGAAGTTCAACCCCAAGAATGGCGCCATCATCAGAGAAGACGATTGTTACCATGATTCCATCCTTGACAAAACGGGATGCAGAGCCGATGGCAACTTCCGGGACATTAATCTGGTCAAAGGTCTCATTATCCATCATCACGAAGTCACTCGCGTCACGATAAAGATACTGATACTGTTTTCGCTCGGTTATGATTACATCAACCGACTCCGTGGCACTGAACCGGTACTCAACATTTCTTCCGGATTTCAGGTTTCTCATGTTTGCCTGGTAAAAGGCCCGCAGGTTTCCCGGCGTTCGATGCATAAGGCTTTCGATACTATGAGGTTCACCTTTGAAGCGGATAATTGCACCTTTCGACACGTTACTGATTGAAATCATAAGCCAGATAAAAATTTTGTCCTGTACAAATCAGGGTTTCCCCCTTTTGTTTTAAACTGAAATATAACACAGTCCAAGACGAATACAAAGTGCCTTGAAACCAAAGAAGGATAATGGTAAAAAGCCATTGCATGTTTGTTACCTACTGTTTAAATTCATAAAAAAGGCGACGTGGTTAAAAAAGTGTAATTTACTTCAATAACAACAATAAACATCTGATATGTCTAAAGCTGAGTTAGTTGAGAAAATTGCCGATCAGGCAAAACTTACCAAAGTTGATGCTGAACGTGCACTAAATGCTTTTATCAATGTTGTGACCGGCACGTTGAAAGAGGGTGATGATGTTACGCTTGTGGGCTTCGGAACATTTGCTGTAGGAAAACGGGCGGAAAGGGCTGGTCGCAACCCTCAGACGGGTGAAGCTATTACCATTGCTGCAAAAAATGTTGTCAAGTTTAAGCCTGGAAAAGCGTTGAGGGACGGGATCTGCGGCTGATTTTTATGTTTGATTGTTGAGTTTTTTTTAAGCCCATCATGAGCCTGTTGCTTGATGGGCTTTTTTTCTCACTAACATTGCAGCACTATGGCTACGAAAGTTGTCCTTGATTTTGAAAAGCCACTGTTTGAGCTTGAAGCCAAACTTGGTGAAATGCGTGAGTGTGTCAGGAACAGTACGAGGGAGCAGTCTCCTTCTGAAACTGAAATGCTCAATCACGACATAGAGACTCTTGAACTGAAAGTTGTCGCACTCCGTCGTTCGATTTATAAAAATCTTACCCGCTGGCAAAAGGTGCAGCTTGCCCGTCATCCGTCAAGACCCTATGCACTTGATTATATTCATATGATGACCAGTGAGTTTCTTGAACTGGCTGGAGACCGTCATTTCAGTGATGACAAAGCCATTGTTGGTGGTTTCGCCCGTCTCGAAGAGAGTACTTCAGGTTTTTCCCAGCCAGTCATGTTCATTGGCCATCAGAAAGGTCGCGATACCAAGTCCAATCTCTACCGGAATTTTGGTATGGCGCAGCCGGAAGGATATCGCAAAGCGCTCCGTTTGATGAAGCTTGCCGAGAAATTCCGCAAACCTGTCATTACTCTGATTGATACTCCGGGAGCATTTCCGGGAATAGAAGCCGAAGAGCGGGGGACTGCCGAGGCAATTGCCCGAAATCTTTTTGAAATGGCGAAACTTACTGTACCGGTGATTTGTGTTATTATCGGTGAAGGTGCAAGCGGGGGTGCTATCGGTATAGGCGTCGGTGACCGGATTCTTATGGCAGAGAATAGCTGGTATTCAGTTATCTCACCTGAAAGCTGTTCATCAATTCTCTGGAGAAGCTGGAACTATAAAGAGCAGGCAGCAGAAGCACTGCGGCTTACCGCTGCTGATCTTCTGCAACAGGGCATTATTGACCGGATCATTCCTGAACCGCTCGGAGGTGCACACACCGATCCTGAAGCAATGGCGGAGACCGTAAAGTCCATATTGGTTGAGGAACTGAAAGCGCTCCTGTTGAAGGATCCGACTACGCTTGTTCATGACCGGATTGAAAAGTTTTCAGCCATGGGGGTCTGGAAGGAAGAGGTATAGGGAGTAAAAAAAAACCGGCATAAGAGCCGGCTTTTTTTTGTAAAAGATCAACTTGCAGACTTGATTTCGTAGGAGTTTTCTCCCTTGAGCAGTTCTTCAAGCGTTCCATATCCGGCTTTCTGTGCGTCCTGGATTTGCGCAGCAAGAGCATCTTCATAGGTTATCCGATCCTCGGCATAGAAGACACCGATAGGCCTTGGAAGAGAATCATCATCAGCAAAGCGTGCCAGAATGGAGGCCTTGTTGATATCGGACTCATCATGAAGCCACAGGTCACTGGTTGAGAACTCATCTTTGTCAAGATCGACAACAATCGGTGTGAATCCGTCAAGCATGACTCCGCGATTTTTATTCTTTCCGAAAACAAGCGGCTTGCCCTGTTCGACATAGATCGTGTTATCGGCTTTACTGTCGAGCGTGGCAAACGCTTCGAAGGCTGCATTGTTGAAAATGGGGCAGTTCTGGTAAATTTCAACCAGCGCTGTTCCCTTATGTTCAGCAGCGCGCTTCAGAATTGCGCGCAGAAGTTTTCCGTCACGATCAAAAGCTCTGGCAAAGAATGTGCCGCCGGAGCCAATTGTCAGGGCGGCTGTATTGAACGGGTGGTCGATGACACCGGAGGGCGAAGTAACGGTTTTTAAACCGATTTTCGATGTCGGCGAATACTGGCCTTTCGTGAGACCATAAATTTCATTGTTGAAGAGCACCACATTGAGGTCGGGATTTCTTCTGAGGGTATGAATGAAATGGTTGCCGCCAATTGAGAGCGCATCTCCATCACCCGTTCCTACCCATACGCTCAGCTCCGGCCGTGCAATTTTCAGTCCGGTTGCCATCGGCAGCGCCCGGCCGTGAATACCGTGAACACCGTACGTTGCGAGGTAATAGGGAAGGCGTGATGAACAGCCTATACCTGAAAGAAAGACGATGTTTTCCGGTGCAACGCCCAGCTCCGGCAAAACTTGTTTCAGTTGCTGAAGCACGGAATGATCACCGCATCCGGGACACCATTTCGGTTCCTGGTCAGAAGCAAAATCCTTTGCGGTAAGAGGGGCCGGTAAGGTTTTCATTGTTCTATCGGTATCGGTCATGATTTAAGCTCCTTTAAAAGGTCGGTGATTTTAGTCAGAATTTCCATCTCATTAAACGGTACTCCCTGCACCTTGGTATAACTTTCAGGGGCGATCAGGAAGGTATCACGGATAACATGGACAAGCTGCCCGTTATTCAACTCGGGGATCATCACCTGTTTATAGTTGCCAAGAATTTCTCCAAGGTTTTTCGGGAACGGATGGATATAGCGCAGGTGTGCATGAGCAACACTGTGCCCCTTTTCAAGAGCCTGCTCGACAGCAGTTTTAATGGCTCCGTATGTTGAACCCCATCCAAGGACAAGCAAATCACCCTTGAGCGGTCCATTATCTATGCTCTGAAGCGGAATACTGTCCGCAATCCGTGCAATTTTTTCTTCACGAAGCCTTGTCATCAACTCATGATTTTCAGGGTCATGAGAGACATTGCCGGTTTCATGCTGTTTTTCAAGCCCCCCAATACGATGTTCGAGCCCTTTGGTTCCCGGTATTGCCCAAGAACGAACCTGACGCGCATCGCGTTTGTAGGGAAGATAGGGTGCGTCTTCCGGCTCTCTTGGAGGCTGGAAGCGGGGTGTTATATCAGCAAGATTATCCGGACTTTCGACTTTCCATGGCTCTGAACTCAACGCAAGATAACCGTCAGAGAGGCAGATGACCGGTGTCATATGCTCAACGGCAATTCTTGCAGCTTCGTAGGTGGTATAGAAACAGTCAACGGGAGAACATGCTGCAATAACCGGCAGCGGAGCTTCCCCATGGCGACCGTATAATGCCATGAACAGATCGGACTGTTCCGGTTTTGTTGGCAGACCGGTGGATGGGCCACCACGCTGAACATTGATCACAACCAACGGAATTTCAAGGATAACGGCGAGGCCGAGGGCCTCAATTTTCAGGGCAAGTCCCGGGCCGGACGTGCTTGTGGCAGCAAGAGCGCCGCCGTAAGCTGCACCAATGCTGCTGACGATACCGGCAATTTCATCTTCAGCCTGAAAGGTTTTTACACCATATTTTTTCTTTTTAGCCAAAGTCTGCAAAATCTCTGTTGCCGGCGTTATCGGGTACGAGCCGAGGAACAGTTCAAGGCCCGCCTTTCTGGAAGCTGCGGTCAGAGCGATAGCGCATGCTTCATTACCGGTAACCCGGCGATAGATGCCGTGCTGTTTGTGCGGTGAAATATCGAAGCGTCCGAGGTTCGCAAAAAGTTCAGTTTCATCACCGAAGAAATAACCGGCCTTCATCGCCTTGATGTTTGCTTCGGCCATCCAGACATTTTTCTTGAACTTGGCATACATGGTCTCCATGGTTCCCTCAAACGGAAGGGTGTAGAGCCAGTAAAGCAAGCCCAGCACAAACATATTTTTACAACGGTCAATCTCCTTGCTGCTCAAGCCGCTCTCTTTAAGAGCTTCACGGGTCAGTTGCAGAATCGGTACCGGAAACACAATATAGTTGTCGAGTGATCCGTCATGCAGGGGATTAGCCCCTTCAGGATAGCCCGCAAGCTTAAGGTTTTTCTCATCGAACCCTTCAGTGCCGGCAATAATGATACCGCCACGGTGAAGGTTTTTCAGATTTGCCTTCAGTGCCGCTGAATTCATGGCGACCATGACATCAAATCGGGCTCCCGGTGTATAAACAGGCTTACTGCTGAACTGGAGCTGAAATCCCGATACACCCGCAACGGTCCCGGCAGGAGCCCTTATTTCGGAAGGAAAATTCGGGAATGTATTCAACTCTGAACCGTGAATCGCCACGGTATTGGCGAATTGCGTACCGGTCAACTGCATGCCATCACCGGAATCTCCTGCAAAAAGCACGGAAACACTGGTTTTCGATGTCACATTGACTTGTCTGGGTGTCTTTTTTTTATCAGTCATTGTGCCTGTAAATTACTTTTCAAGGTTAGTAAACAGCAAGAAAATCCCCGTGCCAATGAACATCGCCACACGGAGGCCATTGAGCTTGTTATCTGGTGAAATGTACTATTGGTGGGTAAAGAGAAGACAAAACAAGACCAACACAGTCTTCTGCAAGAAAAAATATAAGAATTCAGGGGTGTTAAAACAAGTTTTTCCTTGTTTTAACTAAGATTTTTTTTCAATGACAATATTGTTTTTTTTCAGGTATTCCTGCCATTCCTGCTCTTCAAGGATTGGGCAATCGGGAGACAAATCACAGAAATCACAACGCTGTATGCCATAGACCTGCTCCATCCAGCACCCCGTTGTGCTTTTGGAGACTTCATTGACATGATTGGGATTCGCCTTAACTATTTTGGCCGAAATATCCATCAGTTCCAGAATATCCTTTCGCCGTTGATGATGTTCTATTCCCCAACTCATAACAATTCTCCTGTTTTAACCTGTGAATAGAGATGGATGCTGATACCCGCCGCTCAACGCTTGTAATATAGTTTTTTTCAAAAAAAGTATACAGGGATCCCTCCTGTTTCCATAGAAGCTCTCAAGAGCAAACCCTGACGCCTCTATGTGGAGCAATAAAATTTAAGTTGGCTACAAACTCTAAAAAAGAGTAACTTTAAATTCATCAGACGCTGCCGCATTTTCCAGGTAACGGCACTACGGAAAGCACTGTAACAAGATAATAATCTCTATGAAATCACGAGAAATCAGGCAATCTTTTTTGGATTATTTCGCTCAAAAAGGTCATACCATAGTTCGTTCAGCCCCGGTTATTCCTGCCGATGATCCCACTCTTCTCTTCACCAACGCAGGCATGAATCAGTTCAAGGATGTTTTTTTGGGAAAAGGAACCAGGCCCTATGTGCGGGCGGCAGATACCCAGAAATGCATCAGGGCATCAGGCAAGCATAACGATCTGGAGGATGTTGGTCGAGATACCTACCACCATACCTTTTTTGAAATGCTCGGCAACTGGTCATTCGGTGATTACTACAAGCAGGAGGCCATAACCTGGGCCTGGGAGCTGATGACCGGAGTCTGGAAGCTGCCGAAGGAGCGTCTCTACGCAACCGTCTATCATGATGACGATGAGAGCTTTCAGATATGGAAAACAGGCACCGATATCGATCCGGATCATATTATCCGGTTTGGTGAAAAGGACAATTTCTGGGAGATGGGTGAAAGCGGCCCCTGCGGTCCCTGTTCTGAAATACATATAGATCTTACCGAAGACTGTTCCGGCCGGAGCCTGGTCAATGTCGGAGATCACCGGGTCATCGAACTGTGGAATCTTGTCTTTATCCAGTATAACCGGCGGAGCGATGGCTCCCTCGAACCGCTTCCCATGAAACATGTCGATACCGGCATGGGCTTTGAACGAGTCGCGGCGGTGTTGCAGGGAAAAGGCTCCAACTACGATTCGGACGTTTTTCAGCCACTCTTTGACCGTATTACCGAGATTACCGGTGTCCGCTACGGCGCCTCCATGGATGATCCCCTTGATATTGCCATGCGGGTTATTGCCGACCATGCCCGTACCCTCGCCTTTGCCCTTGCTGACGGCGCGATGCCCTCCAACGAAGGGCGCGGTTATGTGCTTCGCCGCATTCTTCGCCGTGCCCTTCGCTACTCTAAAAATCTTGGCTATAACGAGCCGATTCTTCATCAGCTTGTCGGCACACTCGCTGTATCAATGGGCGAAGTATTTCCCGAGCTGCGGAAACAGCAGGAGACGGTCAGTAAAATCATCAGGGCGGAGGAGGAAAGCTTTATTGTTACCCTTGACCGGGGTATTGAAATTTTCAACGAGGTTGTCGAGCATGTCCGTTCATCGGGCAGCACAACCATTACCGGCGAAGATGCCTTTAAACTCTACGATACCTTCGGCTTTCCGTTTGATTTGACCCGCCTGATGGCTTCAGATGTTGGCTTTTCAGTTGACGGTGAAGGTTTTGAACACTGCATGCAGCAACAGAAAACCCGGGCAAGAACCGACCGCAAAGAAAAACGGCTGGTGCAGGATGACGGTTCAGAGTGGCTCTGGTTCAGCGACGTGCATTGCACGGAGTTTGCCGGCTACGACCAGCTTGAAATGCCGGTTGTGATTACCGCCATCAAGCAGGTTCAGGGCAAGTTGCTTTTGGTGCTTGACCGTACCCCTTTTTATCCTGAAAGCGGCGGACAGGTGGGCGACAGGGGCTGGATAGAGTGCGGCAGTTATCGTCTTCAGGTATCCGATACCATCAAGGATGGAGACGCTATTGTTCATATTGTTACCGAAGCCTTCGACAAGATTCTTGATACACCTGTCAATGTTGATGATCTTCTGCTTGATGAGCATGAGCTTTCCGCCGAAGCTTCAGTAGATCGCCATCTGCGTCAGGATGCCGAGTGCAACCATACGGCAACCCATCTCATGCATGGTGCTCTCCGCAGGATTCTTGGGCAGCATGTCCAGCAGAAAGGATCATTTGTCAATGCCGAACGGCTCCGTTTTGATTTCAGCCATTTTTCCCGCCTCTCCGATGAGGAGATTGAGGCCGTTGAAATCGAAGTGAATGAGCAGATCAGAAGAGCTGAACCGGTAGTCAAGCATGCCGATGTGCTTTATGATGACGCAATTGCCAAGGGTGCACTTGCTTTTTTTGGCGACAAGTATGCCGACCGCGTAAGGGTTATTGAAGTGCCAGGCATTTCGGTAGAACTCTGCGGCGGAACCCATGTAGACAATATCGGCCGAATCGGACTCTTCAAGATTGTCAGTGAATCCTCGGTAGCATCAGGAGTGAGGCGTATTGAGGCACTTACCGGAAAAGCGGCTGAAAAGCTGTTGTGGAAAGAGTACCGCGAAATGCAGCAGATTCGCCATCTGCTTAAAGCAAAAGGGGATGAACCGGTACTTGAGAGGGTTTCCGAGTTGCTTGAGGCAAAAAAAGAGCTGGAAAAAGAGCTCAGCGAAAGCCGGGTTGGTTCGCTTGTCAACTCTCTTGCAGCTGAACTTGAGACCTCTTCCGATATCGGCGGCTGCCGGGTCATGACCAAAGTTCTCGGAGGGGTCGATGCTGATACCCTTCGCCAGGCTGCGCTTGCCCTTCGCGATCAGATGCCTTGTGCAGCAGGTCTGCTCTGCAGCGAGGAGGATGGAAAAGTGTCACTGGTCAGCTTTGCGTCCGACAAAGCGGTTCATGAATGCGGAATTGATGCAGGGAAACTGATTCGTGAAGCAGCAAAGCTGGTGCAGGGAGGCGGCGGCGGCAAGCCCGAGTTTGCAACTGCAGGAGGCAAAGATGGGTCGGGCATCGGTAACGCTTGTGAGGCCTTCATCGCCTCGGTCAAAGCCGTGCTGCAGGGATGAATGAACAACAATTGAACGGTTATGCTGGTTCTTGACTGCTTTTTCGGGCGATGCACAAAGCCCTCATGCGATAGTTGCTTCTTGCGGCTTGTCCGTTCACTGCGCATCTCGCTCAAGTCACGCGCGATGCAGAGGCAAGAAGAGTCGGCTATCGGACCGGTTGGTTCATGGGAGAAACCGGAGACGGTGACGCCGCATGCCCGCATGACGCATCAGAAACAGGACGCAACGAAAAAACGGAAGCGACTTCTTGCTCCGAGGGAGGCGATTGCATGGTACCCGACGATCAAGCCGGAGCTTTGCAACGGTTGCGGTGACTGCAAGGTTCTCTGCAAGCCCGGCGTGTTTGAGCCTGGTCCCCCCGATCCCACGGGCGTCTGCCGTCCGAAACTGATTGTCGCGCATCCCTATAAGTGCCTGGTGCTCTGCAACAGGTGCGTGCCTATCTGTACCTCCGGAGCCATTATTCTCCCACCGAAGGAGATGTTTGAACACTTCGTGGAATATCTGGACTGACAGCAAGCCAGCCGGAAAGGAACCAAAAGAATAAAAAAACACGGAGATGCTCATGAGCGGTTCAGCGATACCAGCCAAGAAAAAACGAAGGCTTCTTCTTCCCCGGGAAGAGATTGCCTGGTTCCCTGAGCTTGACTCTGCACTCTGCAATGGCTGCGGTGACTGTCAGGATTTCTGCAAACCGGGAGTTTTTGTTCTCGGAGAGCCGGAAGGGGTCAAACGGGCAAGAATGACCGTTGCAAATCCCTATAACTGTATGGTACTCTGTACCAGATGTGAACCGGTCTGTCCTTCCGGAGCGATCAGCATGCCACGTCCACAGGATTTTGCGCAGTTTGTGGAGTATGTTGACTGACTGAAAGGTCATCGCGATCCCTGAATCCCATGAGATAGAGGATGGCATCAAGACCAAGTGTTGTAATGGCCTGTTTTGCACTCTCCCTGACAATCGGTTTAGCCCTGAAGGCAATACCGAGGCCTGCCTTTCCAAGCATCGGCAGGTCATTGGCACCATCGCCGACCGCAATGGTCTGCTCCAGCCGGATGTTTTCCTTTCTTGCAATAAGCTCCATCAGTTCAGCCTTTCTCTGGCCATCAACAATTTGGCCAAGGACCTTTCCGGTCAACCGTCCGTTCTCGATTTCAAGAGTGTTGGCATAAACATAATCGATATTGAGCTTTTTCTGCAGGTAGTGGCCGAAATAGGTGAAACCGCCTGAGATGACGGCAGTTTTAAACCCAAGGTTGTGCAGGTTATGGAAAAGCGTTTCAGCACCCTCAGTCAACTGGAGACGCTCGGCCACCGTTTCCAGAACATGTTCGTCAAGGCCCTTCAGCAGCGAAACCCGACGCTGCAGGCTGCCGCAAAAGTCAATCTCCCCCCGCATGGCCTGCTCCGTTATTGCAGCTACCTGTTCGCCCACGCCGGCCTCAATGGCCAATTCATCAATCACTTCAGAGGTAATGAGTGTCGAGTCCATATCAAAGACCACCAGCCGGCGGTTGCGCCGAAAAATGTTGTCCTCCTGAAACGCAATGTCAATGCCGAGGCTGTCGGTAATGGTAAGCATCTGCTCGCGGAAACGGTTTTCGTTCTCGAGCGTTCCTCGTATCGAAAACTCGACGCACGCCTTGGTGTGCCCTCCATTCTCGTTTTCAAGGGGAATCCTTCCCGAGAGACGGTTGATGGTATCGATATTGAGATTATGCCCGGCAATGATTGACGACACACGCTCAAGCTGTTCGGCCGTAATCTTTCTGGCAAGCAGCGAAAGGAGGTAGCGGTGCTTGCCCTGCTCCTGCACCCACTCATCATAATCCGAGTCGGACACCGGGGTAAAGGTAATCTGGATGCCGAGCGTGTGAGCGCAGAAGAGCAGATCCTTCAGTACTGGCGAAGAGGCAGACTCTTTGGGCACCTCCACCAGCATACCCAGCGAAAGATGGTTATGGATAACCGCCTGACCGATATCAAGCACCGGTATCCTGGCGTCAGCAAGAATTGCCGTTATTTTCGACGTCAGGCCCGGTTTGTCCGGACCTGTAATATTGATAAGGAGAAGCTCGCTCATTGTGGTATGGTAAGGATTTTCTGTACCTCAAGATATTATTAAACTTGAAATGTTATCTGCTTTTTCAGAAAAGCCGGGAGGATCAGTTTATGCCATATTTTTCAATAAAATGGCATCGGTTGCCCGATGCCATTTTGATCCTTGTTTACGATGGGATCAGTGAAATATCATAGGTCACCCTTTTGGTTTTTTTTCCAGAGCATCCTGTTGCTGCCAAGCAATGCGATTGGCAGCAACAGGATGAAAAACAGGATATCCCGGACAATCGAAACGAGACCAATCTCCTCTTTCATGCCGTACCATTGTGAAAGAAACTCAAAGCAGCCGCAGTCATGATTGAGCCCTCTCATGAAATTGTTTGTAATGGCGGCAATGAAGATCGCCATCATGCAGAGCATGACCGAGGAACTGATCCTCGAGAACAGGTCGAGGAGAAGCATGATGCCGCACAGCAGTTCACAAAGGGAGACGAGGAGTGCAACAGCGGGGATGAGGAACGGGGGCAGAATCTGGTATTCCGCGATGACAAGAGCCAAATATTTCAAGTCCAGGAGTTTTTCACCTCCCGACAGGATGAATAATGCGCCGAGCATCAGCCTCAGGGCTGTGATCAATGCTGATGGAAAGTCAATCCTGGCCATAGGCGTTCTTGCGTTTCATGGTGTATAGCTGGCAAGGCTTTGCTTCAAGCAACCTCATCCTTCCATCGGGAAGCCCGCATGAGACCATTCGATCATACCGCCTGAAAAAACCTTGACATTCCTGTAACCGTTTTTCTTCAGCTTTTCAGCAACATTCCGGGCCTTGCCGCAACCGGATCCTGTGCAATAGACCACAATAAGGGTTGCAATGGATTTTTTTTGCCTGAAATCAGGAAACTGCTCGTCAAACCTGCTGTCAGAAAGAGATAGGGCTCCTTTGATATGGGAATTGTAATAGGCATACTCGGAACGTGCATCGACAAAACATGCCGAATGCTTGTCAAAAAGGGCTTTGGCGGCAGAGAGATCAACTTCGCCGGATTCTTCTTTCGCAAGAGCTACATATGCCGCCGCATGTAATTGTGACAGGGCAGGCGACACGCTTGAAAGCACTATAAACGAAGCGACCAGCGTTCTCCATAATGATTTTCCTGACATGGCGCTCACCTGTACGGTTATTCTCTTAAAAAGATTCTGATCGAAATCATCATTCCCACTCGATTGTTGCTGGCGGTTTCGAAGAGATGTCGTAGGCGACCCTGTTAATCCCCCGTACCTCATTGATGATGCGGTTTGACACACGGGCAAGAAACTCATGCGGTAACTGTGCCCAGTCAGCGGTCATACCGTCGGTCGATTCTACAGCCCGCAGCGCCAGAACATTTTCATAGGTGCGCTTGTCGCCCATGACGCCGACCGACTGTACTGGCAGCAGCACGGCAAACGCCTGCCATACTTTTTGGTAGAGTCCGCTTGATTTCAGCTCTTCAATAAAGATTTCGTCAGCATCGCGGAGGATGTCGAGCCTTTCTCTGGTGATCGAACCAAGTACCCTGACGGCAAGGCCGGGACCGGGAAAGGGGTGGCGCATCAGGATATCTTCGGCAATGCCGAGTTCGCGACCCACAGCACGTACCTCATCCTTGAAGAGCTCCCGAAGCGGTTCGATAAGCTTGAGCTTCATCCGTTTTGGCAGTCCGCCCACGTTATGATGCGACTTGATGGTTTCTGATGGGCCTTTGACGCTGACGCTTTCAATAACATCAGGGTAGAGCGTACCCTGCACCAGATATTTTTCACCTTCCATCTGCTCTTCGAAGATCTGGATAAAGGTGCGCCCGATGATTTTACGCTTTTTTTCGGGAGAAGCAACTGCTTTCAGACGTTTCAGAAAGAGTTCTGATGCATCGACCAGACTTACCCTGAGGTCAAGTGTCGAAAGGAAGCTCATCACTTTTTCAGCCTCATTCTTTCTCAACAGGCCGTTATCGACAAAGACGCAGTGCAGTTGCTTGCCGATGGCCTTGCCGACCATGACGGCGGCAACGGTTGAATCAACACCGCCGCTGATGCCGCAGATGACCGTCTCTTTGCCGGCTTTGCGGGCTATCTCCTCAAGTTGGTGATTGATAAAGCTTTTCGATGACCAGTCAGGAGTGATGCCGGCAATGTCGATCAGAAAGTTCGAGAGGAGTTGCTTGCCGTAAAGGGTATGCTGCACCTCGGGGTGAAACTGCAATGCGTAGATTTTTAGGGCACCCTTGCTGCCGAAACTTTCAAAGGCACACATTTCTGAGTTATCGCTGCTGGCTGTTACCCTGAACCCTTCAGGAAGCCGCACCACTTTGTCGCCGTGGCTCATCCAGACATCAGAATCAGGAATATCACGGAAGAGCGGGCTTTCATGCTCTTCATCTCGGGTTACGAGAATTTTCGCACGCCCGAATTCATGCTTTGACGAACTGGCTACTTCACCCCCGAAATGTTTTGCGATGGCTTGCAGTCCGTAGCAGATGCCCAGCATGGGGATGCCGAGCGAAAAGATTCTCTCATCCGGCAGAATGGCCGATTCGTCGTAGACGCTTGTAGGTCCTCCCGAAAGGATGATTGCCTTTGGGTTGTGCTCCCTGATGCTTTCCGGTGAAGCATTGTAGGGAAGAATTTCAGAATAAATACCCAACTCGCGGATACGACGGGCGATCAACTGCGTATATTGTGATCCGAAATCAAGAACTAAGACCGATTGCATAAAAAAACGGTTGTGCGTTAAATGAGCGAGAAATCAGAACACCTTCTCTTCTTTTGGGTTTTGTGCCGGGAATGTATTTGGCGGAATCGCCTCTCCATTTCTTGTGCCGGTATTCGTGCTGTCTCCCTCTGACGGGACCGTTGTTTTTTCGGTCGGGTGTCCCGGATGGGACTGATAGTATTGGAAGCCCTTTGGTGTGAAATATTCCATATAAGAATCAGTGCTGAGCGAATCAGAAGGCGTATTGGTCTGGCCGGACATCGGTACGGCAATAACGGTTGCAGGAATATGGAAATTCCTGTTGTCGAGTTTCAGGGTTGGATCGCTGTAACAGCGTTTCATAAAGCCGGCCCAGATAGGAAGGGCTGCGCGTGCACCCTGCCCGTACTCCATTGAGGTAAACTTGATGCGTTCATCATCAAACCCTGTCCATACCACAGCAACAAGCTGGGGTGTAAAGCCTGCAAACCAGGCATCCCTCATGCTTTGGGTTGTGCCGGTTTTGCCTGCAGCCTCAACATTAAAGGCATAACGGGAGCGGACAGCCGAGCCGGTTCCTTTATTGATGACATCCTTGAGCATCGAGACCATCACAAAGTTGGTCGTGGAGTCGATGGCGACTCGTCTGTTCGGAGCGTAATCCGATATGACGCGGCTGTTCTTGTCCTCAACCTTCAGGATTGAAACCGGTTCGCTCCAGATGCCGTTGTTGGCAAAGGTTGAGAATGCGCCTGCAAGTTCAAGCGGGCTGACTACCGATGTTCCGAGAACGAGAGAGAGGTTCGCGGCCAGGGGAGAGGTGATGCCCATTCTTTTTGCATAGCTGATGATTTCCGCTGTTGTCAGTTGCTCATAGGCAAGCCGGACCGTTACCTGGTTCAACGAATGGCTCAATGCTGACCGCAACGTTGTCATTCCGCCGGACGAACCGTCGGAGTTCCTTGGCGACCAGACGGTATTGCCGATCGTGAAGGTAAGAGGCTGATCAAGGACCTGGAAGTTTGCGGGCAATCCCTTATCGATGGCTGCGGTATAGACAAAGGGCTTGAAGGTTGAGCCGGGCTGACGCCTTGCCTGCCAGACATGGTCGAACTGATACTTGTAGTCATCAGGAGAGAACTTATTTCCTCCAACCCATGCCTTGACGTGACCGTTTGCCGGGTTGATGGCCACCAAAGCCACCTGTATCCGGGTTTTTTCTTTCAGAATCTCATTGACCCATGCCTTGTCGGCCTTGATTTGAGCCATCGCCTTCTGGTCAGAAAGTCCATTATCTTTCAGCCCCTTGAACCGGTCGGTCTCCATGAGGATCTGATTTTTCAGCGACTCCGGCCATACCCATGACCGGTCAAATGCTGCCTGCAGTTCGGCCAGATGGGCTGCTGCTGCCTGCTGGGCATAGTTCTGCATGCGGCTGTCGAGCGTTGTCTTGATGGTCAGGCCGTCGCGGAACAGATTGACGTTTTGCAGCGCCGTAGAGGGTTTTAACGTCTGGCGGATATACTCGGTAAAATAGGGGGCCAGACCCTGATGGTTTACTGGCGTGTAGTTCAGTACCAGACGGCTCTGTTTTGCCTTGGCGGCTTGCTGGGGTGTAATGAAGTTTACCTTCTCCATCAGTGAGAGGATAAGGTTCCGCCGGCCAAGGGCATTTTCCGGATACTTCGCAGGGTTGTAACCGGTAGGGTTTTTCAGTAATGCAATAAGCGTTGCGCTTTCCGGCAGCGTCAGACGGTATACGGGTTTGCCGAAATAGGTCTGTGCTGCAGCTTCAATGCCGTATGCACCTGATCCGAAATAAACCGTGTTAAGGTAAAGGGCAAGAATTTCATCTTTCGTGTAGGTCTTTTCCAGTTCGATGGCGGTAATGACCTCCTTGACTTTTCGGGTGACGGTTCGCTCCTGGGTCAGATAGAGATTTTTTGCAAGCTGCTGGGTAATGGTACTTGCCCCTTGCCAGCGGGTTCGTCCTTTGAGGATATTTTCACCCATTGCCACAAAAACCCTTCTCAGATCGACCCCCCAATGGCTGTAAAAGGCTACATCTTCGGTAGCAATAAGAGCATTGCGGGTCGACATCGGAATGGATTTGAGCGGGACGAATGTTCGGTTTTTCAGGAAAAACTTGTGCAACAGTTTTCCATCCTCCGAATAGACAAGAGTGGCAAGGTCAGGGTTCGGATTTTCAAGCTCCTCAAGGCTTGGGAGACCCAGAAAAGAGCCCTTCGCATAGACTTTTGGTGATGTCAACGTTATGGCGAAGAGCGCCGCAAAAAGGAAAAAAAAGGATTTGGTAACTATTTTGTTCACAGTATCAATTAATCTTAAGGTTATACATATGCTGCCACAATAAGCATCGTTCACATCCTGACATCGGGTTTTTCATTGGCAGCGAGCAGTTTATTGCGGACTCTTTTTATGAAATTGTTCCGCAAATTCAAAATGTTTTTTAAGCTCGGCGGCAAATCGGGCCGTATCTTCAAGCATCGGGAGATGACCGAGATCCATAAACTTTGCCAGTCTGGTTGGCGCAGAAGACTTGGCAATGCGTGTTTCATAAAGCGTGATGGTGCCTTCGGGAGGAATGGTCTGGTCAGCCATGCCAACACTGCAGAGCAACGGTGATGAAATAAGAAGCACGTGACGGGTATACCTTTTCAGTACCTCCCGGTCGATCGAAAACCTTCCGACAGCATTGGTTGCCTCCTTGTCGGATTGTGTAAAGTCTTCGATAAGGATATCGTGGTACTCCTTGCTGATCTCTTTTGTGGCTGCCCGTTTGACAAAGAGGCTTTTCAGTGGCTCATGCTGAAAGATGTTGCGAAAATTCATCGAAAAATCGATCAGTCCGCCAAGAAAAAAGAGGCCAAGCGACGTAAACAGTGTCTCTTCAAAAATGCCGCAGGCAATGATGGTTGCCGATATTAGTGCCTGATGGTAGCGAAGGCAGAGTTCGGTTGCCACCATGCCTCCCATGGAGTGACCGACAATATGCAGCTTTTTTGACGTGTGGAGTCCGAGATGTTCAATGAGTTCTCCGGCCTCATCAGTAAATCCCTGAATGGTAAAGGTTGGTTTGAACCCTTTGATTATTGTTTTTCCCGTGCCGCTCTGGTCGTAGGTTATACAGCGGTAATTTGGCGAGAGCATGTTGACCAGCGGCTTCCAGTATCGAGAGGAGACCGCCCATCCATTCACAAACAATACCACAGGCTTTTGGGCGCCTGAAGGATCAGACTCTGCACTGTCTTCATAGTAGAGCTGGCAACGCTTGGACGATAAATAACTCATGAGAGTTGTATGGTAGTTCTTGTCAGAAAACAAAACACTAATATATAACAATAATACCTTTTCTTCAGTCCTTACTCGACCTTACGGGGCTGTAGGGTTTTGCGACTCTGCTGTCCAATGACTACATTACCGCAACAAAAAACAGTAGATTTTCATCTTTTAAGCGTAATGCAATGGACTATTCCCTTACCAGTCTGCTCTCTTCCCTCGTTGATTTTATTCTCCATATTGATACCCATCTTCAGTTACTTGCAACACAGTACGGTCTCTGGATTTATGCCATTCTTTTCGTCATTATTTTCTGCGAAACCGGTCTTGTCGTTACGCCCTTCCTTCCGGGTGACTCCCTGCTTTTTGCTGCCGGGTCACTTGCGGCCATGTCTGACTCATCGCTCAATCCCCACCTGCTCTTTGTGCTCTTTTTTTCTGCAGCCCTGCTCGGTGATAACCTCAACTATCTGATTGGTCACAAGCTCGGACCAAAAGTGTTTAACTATCAGAAATCCCGCTTTTTTAATCCCGAGCACCTGGTCAGAACCAATAGTTTTTTTGAAAAACATGGAGGCAAGACGATCATCATCGCCCGTTTTATTCCCATTATCAGGACCTTTACCCCCTTCGTTGCCGGAATAGGCAACATGTCATACAGCAGGTTTATTCTTTTCTGTATTACTGGCGCGCTGTTATGGGTGGGACTGTTTTGTTATGGCGGCTATTTTATCGGTCAACTTTCCTTTGTGCAGCAGAACCGAAAGCTGATATTTCTTGCTATCATTGCACTTTCCCTTACTCCTCCTCTTATAGGGTACCTTAAGCACCTGTTTGGCCGCAAGCAGGAGAATCCGGACTGTTAACGGAATGTTGATAACTTGTTGACGCATACTTCATCGACTCCTGTTATCCATAAGAATGCGGTCAGTTTCAATGGTGTTACTATTGCGGTAAGCGAAATATTTATAATAAGTTATTCCGCTTTTTCCGGGTTCATTTGCACCTGAGCTATTGATTGCGCGAATCTGCACACTTTCGTTGAGTCGTGCGCTGAATGTGGATAAGTTATAACGTCAGAATGGGATGTGGTGTGGAAAGCTTTTTTGGAAAATGAACGAAGCGTGCGAAAGCGCGAAATAATATTATTTTAATCAATAGAATTTTTTATAATTAGGAGCTTTTCAGATCAAATCGGCGTATAGCGCAGCCTGGTAGCGCACTTCCTTGGGGTGGAAGGGGTCGTGGGTTCAAATCCCGCTACGCCGACTCTCTTACCTGCTTACTTTTCCCCGGCATGAAATACTCAAAACACGGCTCAATCTGTTTCTGATGGAAGGGTAGTCCCATCCTACTGCGTCAGCTCAGTGTTTCCTGAAGAACTTCATAAGGTGTTCTGCGGTTACTTCTACCTGCAAAGGTAAATCAAAGAACATGCCATGAAGCTGCAGGATCTGAATATTGTTGTTATCGGTGCCGGAATCGGCGGACTTGCCGCAGGCGCACTGCTTGCCCGTAAAGGTGCCTTGGTTACCGTGCTCGAAGCGCAGGACTATCCCGGCGGGTGTGCAGCTACCTTTTCCCGAAACGGCTATCGTTTTGATGCCGGGGCTACGATTGGCTGCGGATTTCATGCAGGAGCTCCGATGGAAACTCTCGGTAAAGAGCTTGGCATTATCTGGCCGATTTTGCCGGAACCGGTTGCCTGGCAATACCGCCATCAAGTCCTTCATCTCGATCTTTCACCACAGCGGCTTGAAATTCTTGAGCGTTTTCCCCGCTCGGCACCATTCTGGGCTGAACAGGCAGCACTGGCAAAACTGCTCTGGTATTTCGCTGAAGGGGGGCTTTCCTGGCCGGTCATGGGAGCGCGCGATCTTGTCCGTCTTGCCCGTAAAGGTATTGCCGGACTTACCGGAACAATACATCTGCTGCCATTTGCCAGAAAAACAACTCTTGAATGGCTTGCCTCGCATGGACTCGACACTGACCCTGATTTTGTGCGTTTTATCGACGCCCAGCTTCTGATTTCGGTGCAGACCACTTCACCGTACGCCAATGCCATCAATGCCGCCATAGCGCTTGATCTTCCGGTTGCCGGCGCCTATCATGTCAACGGAGGGATCGGAACGGTTTCCAGGCTGCTTGCTGGCTCCATTGAAGAGAGTGGCGGAGCGGTGCTTTATCAAAAGCAGGTTATCCGTATCGACTCGGTTCGCCGGCAGGTGGTTGGCCTTGAAACCTCCGACGGCAGCGCTCTCGCCGCTGATTATGTGCTTGCCAATCTTACACCGGACTCCCTTGATCTGTTCATTGAATCGGAAGGTGAGGCTCCAGTAGAAAAGAAGGTGGGTTCACTTTGGAGCGCCTTCACGCTCTATCTTGGCATGGAATCAGCCCTGTTCAGCTCTTTATCGTCCCGTCATTTGCAGATAATCGGCGGTAGTGGGGAGCTTGCTGAAGGCAACTCTATTTTTGTTTCAGTTTCTTCCGATGAGGAATCCGATTGCGCCCCTGAAGGCCTTTGCGCGGTAACGGTATCCACCCATACCAGACCGGAACCGTGGTTTGAGGCAAAAAAGAGAGGGGAGGCAGCTTACCTGGAGCTGAAGAACGCCTATACCGAACGAGTCATCAATGTTCTGTCAGAACAGTTTCCCGGAGCTCATCCTGCCATTCGCAGCATAACGTCTGCAACTCCGGTTACCTGGGAGCGCTATACCGGGCGCAATCAGGGCTGCGTAGGAGGCTATCCTCAAACCTCCCTCTTTAAGGTTAGCGGACCGCTCACCCGGTTCGATAATCTGTTTTTTGTTGGAGACTCCATCTTTCCGGGCCAGTCCCTTCCGGGAGTGGTGACCGGTGCACGGCGTACCATCGAACTGCTTCTTAAGCGGAATGCAAAAGTCGGGCTGCAGCAACCGTAGTGCGAGGTCAAGACTCTTTTCAATTTTAATTTTCCGGCATAGCAATTCTCTCGTTGGAGCTCTCTTTGGTTCGCTCTTTCTTCGCTATATTTCCCCTATGGATACCCTTGCGAAATTACAGATACTTTCCGGCGCGGCGCGTTACGACGCATCTTGCTCTTCAAGCGGGAGCAAGCATGAAGGGTCCGCCTGTGGCATCGGCAATACTTCAAGCAGCGGAATCTGCCACTCCTGGTCGGATGACGGCCGTTGCATTTCGCTTCTGAAAATCCTCCTTTCCAACGATTGCCGCTACGACTGCGCCTACTGCGTTAACCGGTCTTCAAATGCTGTTGAGCGAGCCTCCTTTTCTGCTCGGGAAGTGGTTGACCTCACTCTCGACTTTTATCGCCGCAACTATATCGAAGGACTCTTTTTAAGTTCAGCAGTCATGGTGAGTCCTGACCACACGATGGAGCGGATGGTCAGGGTAGCCGAAACTCTGCGTACCGAAGAGCAGTTCGGCGGTTATATCCATATGAAAATCATCCCCGGCAGCAGCAGCGAACTGGTTCGCAAAGCAGGGCTCTATGCCGACCGCATCAGCGTCAATATCGAGCTCCCTTCACAGGCCTCTCTTCAGCGGCTTGCGCCCCAGAAGCACAAGGATGCGATTCTTGCGCCCATGGCCATGATTGGCCGGGAGATAGCGTCAAGTCTGGTTGAGCGCAAGGCGAACCACCATGCGCCCCGTTTCGCACCGGCAGGCCAGAGTACCCAGATGATTATCGGTGCCAGCCCTGAAAATGACTTCCAGATTCTCCGTCTTTCGCAGGGGCTCTACAAAAAGATGAATCTCAAGCGGGTATACTACTCAGCATACGTTCCGGTCAGTAACGACAGCCGCCTTCCTGTGTTGGCCGCGCCTCCTCTCCTGCGTGAGCACCGCCTCTATCAGGCCGACTGGCTGCTGCGTTTCTACGGCTTTTCCGCTGAAGAGATTCTTTCAGACGATGTTCCAAACCTCGACGAATCATTCGATCCCAAGAGCGCCTGGGCCCTGCGCCATCCGGAATTTTTTCCGGTCGAGATTAACCGCGCCGACTACGGCACCCTTCTGCGAGTACCGGGTATAGGGGTTGTATCGGCCAAACGCATTATTTCCGCCCGCCGTTTTTCCGCCATTACTCCTGAAGGAATAAAAAAGATCGGGGTCGTCATGAAACGGGCAAAATATTTTATCACCTGCTCAGGCAGGAGTTTCGAGAAATCTGACCGGCCAGCAGCCCTTCTCCGCCAGCAATTGCTCCTTGGCGAAAGCAGCGATCCGGCACTTCCAACACAACTGGTCCTGCCCGGAATATTTTCATGACACCATGAACCGATATCTCTACGACGGCACCGCCGATGGCCTTCTTTCCGCAATGGCCTGGATTCTCGAAGAGGAACCCGACCCGGAACAGGTTGCTCTTGCAGAGCGCAAGGACACCCTCTTTGAAGATGGTTTCTTTATCGGTACCGATGCCACCCAGGCCGAAGCGCTCTTTTTCCGGCTTCGCAAGCAGGCGCCCGATGCCGCCCATACCCTTTACTCCTTCATGCTTGCCGAAAAAGAGGGGATGGAGAGCAGCCTGCTGCATTTCCTCTCGCTTGCTTTCATCCATGGCGACAAGATTAACGGCCACCTCACTCACCCTGCAGTGCGCGATATTGTTGGCGTTGCCAAAAAAGCAGGCAGAGAGCTCCACCGCATGAAAGGGCTTTTACGGTTCGAAAAACTCCAGGAAGGAGCCTATCTGGCAAAAATGGAGCCCGACCATAACATCATCCACCCTCTCGCGTACCACTTCAGCCGAAGGCTCCGCGCGCAGCACTGGTTTCTCTACGACGTTCGCCGCCGCACCGCCGCCCGATGGAATCAGGGAACGCTCCAGTTCGGTACCATCGAGCAATTCACCGCTCCCGCCCTTTCAGACGACGAAAAAAGGGTGCAGGCTTTGTGGCAAGCTTTCTTTAAAACCATAGCAATCCCTGACCGCAAAAACCCCCGTCTCCAGAAATCCAACATGCCGATGAAATACTGGAAATATCTCACGGAGAAGCAGGATGACTGATTGCTCAGAGCGGTAGATTGTAACGCGTTTATCTTTCTATTTGAATACAAAGGTAGTGATGTCTATTAGGAGTTGATATAAGGTCATTGCATGATAAAACCAGATATTTCTATGAGCCTGACAGAAACAGCAGAAAAGGCTATTGCCGCTTACGGTGGATGCGCGCTCTGGCAAAACGCAAAAACGCTTGAAGTCGAGATCAGCGCCTCCGGACTGGCGTTTACCTTGAAACGGCGGCCGTTTTTCCGCCATGCCAAAATGATTTTAGATGTTCACCGGCCATATTCCACCTTGACTCCGATTGGTTGCGAATCAGGTATCACGGGAGTTCTTGACGGCCCCAACGTCCGCCTGGAAAATAGACAGGGTCAGGTCATTTCAGAGCGCCGCAATGCGCGGGATTATTTCAAAATCGGCAGAAGGCTGTTCATCTGGGATGACCTTGATATGAGCTATTTTGCCAACTATGCTTCCTGGAATTACTTTACCCTTCCGGCGTTGCTGATGCGGGAGGATATCATTTGGACTGAGCTTGAACCGGGTTGGCTGGAGGCGCAGTTTCCGGATGAGATTCCCACCCACAGCAGGGTGCAGCGGTTCAGGTTTGACAGCAAGACAGGCCTTCTGATTCAGCACGACTATACTGCCCGGATCATCAGCCCGCTTGCAGCCGCATCCAATGTTGTGCTGCAGCATGCAAAAAACAGTTCAGGAGTTGTCTATCCCTCGATAAGGCAGGTAACTCCGAAGGGGCCGAAAGGCAGGCCGCTTGGCGGCCCGGTCTTGATTCACCTTGAAATTCACGATTACAGGCTGATCATGTCCCATTGACAATCCGCTCAATCTGGTTGGCTGCATTGCAGGAGTTGGAGCAACCCGTCAACGCATTTCCAATAACACGAGGCATGCTCAATATCCCCGTTTTGGTGCCGCAACAGAGTGAATCGACCTCTCTCGGAGTTGCTTTCCTGGCCGGGTTGCATACCGGTATATGGAAGTCAGGCGCGGATCTGCGTGCACTGCAAACGGTGGAATGCACCTATACGCCTGCCATGGAGGCAGAGACAAGAGAGCAGCTTCTTATGGGGTGGCAGAAAGCGCTTCGCCAGACACTCACGGTATAAAACTAGGTATAAAGGCTAACAATATTGAACCAATGAACAGCCATGACACATTCCGTCGAACAAACTGCAGGCAGCGGTAACACGGTAAACTGTCCGATATGCGGGCAGCAGTTTACCTGTTCACTCTCTTCAACCTGCTGGTGTGCCAGCAGGAGGGTTCCAGCCGAAGTGAAGGAGTATCTTGCTGAGCGTTATAAAACATGTATTTGCAGCAACTGTCTCGATCGGCTTATCGAGGAGGCCGGTACGGGTGAAAGTTCTTGAGTTTTTATCCATTTTGTGCAAGCTGCCATCCAAAGGGTTCGGGGCGGGGAACGCGCCTGCAAAAATCCGAATCTTGCCGCACAGGTCAATACCTCTATCGCCGGTCCATTGAAAGGCTTGAAACTGAAGGTGAATTCAGTTGAAATGCAGTCGCTGATCATGTACATTGTGGTCATTGAAACAGTAACCGCAAAACATGTGCCATGAAAAAGGAAACGATCACGATACTCGGGTGTGGCTGGCTTGGTTTGCCGCTGGCCCGCACGCTTGTTAAAGAGGGCTATTCGGTCAAGGGATCTACCACGAGGGAGGAGAGGCTTGAAACCATTCATGATGCAGGCGTTGAGCCGTATCTGGTAAAGTTGGACCCTGAGGTGAACGGTGATGATATTGTCGCTTTTCTGCAAAGCGATATTCTTATCGTCAATATTCCGCCTGCCCGGCGTGACGACATTGTCGAGTACCATATTGAGCAGTTTTCCTCTCTGATTGATGCTCTTGGCCAGTCACCGGTGCGTTCCGTGCTGCTTGTCAGCTCTACATCGGTCTATCCTGCCCTCAATAGCGAGGTTACCGAAGAGGACGGCGTTGATCCTGAATCGCTTGCCGGTCAGGCGCTGCTTTTGGTCGAGGAGATGCTGATGCAGGAGAGCGGGTTCCAGACCACCGTATTGCGTTTTGGCGGCCTTGTCGGTTATGACCGCAATCCGGCAAAGTATCTCGCCAGTATGGCAGAGATCACGCACTCCGATCAGCCCATGAATCTTGTTCATCGTGACGATTGCGTCAAGATCATCTCGGAAATCATCCGTCTGGAACAATGGGGTGAAGTGTTCAACGCTTGCAGTCCGGTTCATCCGCTCAGAAAGGAGTACTACGGCAGGGCGGCTGCAACGGCAGGAATTGAGTCTCCTCCGCTCGCACCATCCGCTGAACCAGCCCCCTATAAACTGGTGAACAGTGACAAGATGATCAATGCTTTGCATTACCATTTTCTCTATCCCGATCCATCTTCGCAACCAGGATAGCGATGGTTTCACAACATAAATTCCAGATCGTACCCTTCTGCCTCTGATTCTGCGATGAACTGCCTGAGAGCTTTGAGAAAGGCAAGAAACCTTGCAGGATCGAGGTCACGGATGTAGGCCACCCCTACCGGCTGATCCTGCCAGCCGAGCAGAATCATCTCCTTTTTTTCCGGATTGATTGACTTTACGCGCTCAGCGATAATGTTGTTCATCAGGGCAAGGCTGCTGTTATGCAAAAACGCCTCGTCCCAACTGTCAAGTCCGTTCTTGCTTTCCGAGAGGAAGGGGAGTGTGTTTAATATTGCAGGAAAGTCGTAATGGAAAAATGCTGCATAGTTGTGAGCATCAAGCTCTATTGAACAGTAAATTTTGTACGCTTTGTCTTCAAGCCGTATCCTGTTTATTTTTCCGGTTCGGTAAATTGACAGGTTGCGGTGTTCCGCATTGCTGTCGTCAATAAGGATGTGTTGAACATTCATAGGTGATTCTGGATGTTGGAGAACCTTTAACGGATGGCGCGAGTTTTCTCTTTTTTATGGAATTGTTATAAAGTAGCTATCTTTAAGAAATTATTTTTTCACGGTTATATTTGCCTTGTGCATATCAGGAGAGGATGAAACGGGGTATTCACAACAATTTTATTGATATATAAAAGAATGGAAGGAAATTTTTCAAATAGAGTTCAGGATGTTATCCGCCTCAGCCGGGAGGAAGCGCTACGGTTAGGTCATGACTACATCGGAACGGAGCATCTTCTCCTGGGTCTCATCAAGGAAGGTGAGGGTATTGGTGCCAGAATATTAAAGAATCTCAAGATAGATCTTTTTGGTCTCAAGCTGAAGATAGAGGAAAGCACGCACCCTCGGGTGCCTGAAGCGCAGATGGGCAATGTTCCCCTGACCAAGCAGGCTGAGAAGGTGCTGAAAATAACCTACCTCGAAGCAAAAATCTGCAAGTCCAATGTTATTGGAACAGAGCATCTTCTGCTTTCGATCATGAAGGGGGAAGATAATATCGCTTCCCAGATTCTCGAGCAGTTTGGAGTGACCTATGATCTTGTTCGCGATGAGCTTCTGAGCATCACCAGCAGCAAGAGCGAGTCGAATGAGCCTCCCATGGAGGGGGCCTATTCGTCAGGCGGCTCTGAACGATCATCCAAACGGCCTGAGCAGAGAAAAGGCGAGAGAACCAAAACCCCTGTGCTCGACAATTTCGGTCGTGACCTTACCCGTCTTGCCCTTGATGACAAGCTTGATCCCATTATCGGACGTGAAAAAGAGATTGAGCGTGTGGCTCAGGTACTCAGTCGTCGCAAAAAGAATAATCCGGTACTGATCGGTGAACCTGGCGTCGGCAAAACTGCCATCGCCGAAGGTCTTGCCCTCAAGATTGTGCAGCGCAAGGTATCGAGGGTCTTGTATGACAAGCGGGTTGTTGCTCTCGATCTGGCGGCGCTTGTCGCCGGCACCAAATACCGGGGTCAGTTCGAGGAGCGGATGAAGGCCCTCATGAATGAACTTGAACGGTCGCGCGATGTGATTCTCTTTATCGATGAGCTGCACACCATTGTCGGTGCCGGCGGCGCTTCGGGTTCGCTTGACGCAAGCAATATATTCAAGCCCGCTCTTGCTCGCGGTGAGCTTCAGTGTATCGGAGCAACAACTCTGGACGAGTATCGTCAGTTTATTGAAAAAGATGGTGCCCTCGACCGGAGGTTCCAGAAAATCATGGTTGAGCCAACTTCGGTTGACGAGACGATCCAGATTCTCAACAACATCAAGTCGAAGTATGAGGTTCATCATCATGTCAACTATTCGGAAGACTCGATCGAGAAGGCTGTCAAGCTTTCCGAACGCTATATCACCGATCGCTTTCTGCCCGACAAGGCCATTGATGTCATGGATGAGGCTGGTGCCCGGGTTCATTTAAGCAATATTCATGTACCGCAGGAGATTCTTGAACTTGAAAAATCTATTGAGGAAGTAAAGACCGAGAAGAACCAGGTCGTGAAGATGCAGAATTTTGAAGAGGCGGCAAGGCTTCGTGATAAAGAGAAACACCTGATTGATGCACTTGATCTGGCCAAGCAGGAGTGGGAGGACAGGGCATCGGAGAGTGTCTATGATGTAACCGAGGCTGATATTACCTCCGTTATTGCCATGATGACCGGTATTCCGGTGGCCAGAGTTGCACAGTCGGAATCGAAAAAGCTGCTTTCCATGGAGGCCGACCTTACCAAAGAGGTTATCGGTCAGGATGAGGCCATCAAAAAGATTACCAAGGCCATCCAGCGGACTCGTGCGGGGCTGAAAGATCCGTCACGTCCGATTGGCTCCTTTATTTTTCTTGGACCAACCGGTGTCGGCAAGACGGAACTTGCCAAAGCGCTGACCCGTTATATGTTTGACTCCGAAGATGCCCTGATCCGCGCTGATATGAGCGAGTATATGGAGAAGTTTTCGGTCAGCCGTCTTGTTGGTGCGCCTCCGGGCTATGTCGGCTATGAAGAGGGCGGTCAACTGACCGAAAAAGTGCGCCGCAAACCCTATTCGGTTGTTCTTATTGACGAGATCGAAAAAGCGCACCCCGATGTCTTTAACATTCTGCTTCAGGTGCTTGACGAAGGGGTGTTGACTGATGGCATGGGACGGAAAGTCGATTTCCGCAACACCGTTATCATTATGACCTCGAATATCGGCGCCAAGGACATCAAGAGTTTCGGTGCAGGTTCCGGCATGGGCTTTACGGCGCCGGAGGATTCCACCGGAAGCTACAAGGCGATGAAATCAACCATTGAGGATGCCCTTAAACGGGTCTTTAATCCCGAGTTCCTTAATCGTATTGATGATATCATTGTTTTTCATCCGCTCGAAAAACAGCATATTTTCAAAATCATTGATATTACTGCCGGCAAGCTGTTCAAGAGGCTCCACGACATGGGTATTGAGGTTCAAATTGATGAAAACGCCAAGGAGTTTCTGGTCGATAAAGGCTATGACCAGAAATATGGTGCCCGTCCCCTGAAAAGGGCGTTGCAGAAATATGTGGAAGATCCCCTTGCCGAAGAGATGCTTAAAGGGCGATTTATTGAAGGAAGTACCATCAGGATTGCTCTTGATGCCGAAAAGAATGAACTCACCTTTCTTGACGGGCCTGCTCCTGTCACTCAGGACAAGCAGGAGGAAAAGCTTGACAAGGAGTAAAAGAAAAAACCCCGGGTAACCGGGGTTTTTTTATGCCTAAAGCTGCGGAGCTGGAGGATGATCTTTCACTGCCAGAAGTGAGCGCTGCAGCAACTCTTCGGGGAGGGCGTAATCGCTGAGCTTTCCTGACATGAAGGCATCATAACCCTGAAGATCCATCAGGCCGTGGCCTGACCAGTTCATGAGAATCACCTTTTCTTTTCCCTCTTCCTTCGCCTGTTTGGCTTCGCGGATAGTCTGCGCTATGGCATGTGAGGTCTCCGGCGCGGGTATGAACCCTTCGGTATGGGCGAACAGCATGGCAGCCTCATAACATTCAGTCTGACCGATGGAGGTAGCCTCAATAAGCCCGAGCTGCTTGACATGGCTGACCAGCGGTGCCATGCCGTGATAGCGTAACCCGCCGGCATGAATGGCTGGAGGAATAAAGCCATGGCCGAGGCTGTGCATTGCCAGGAGCGGCGTCATTTTAGCCTCATCGCCATTATCATAGATATAGGGGCCTCTGGTGAGGGTAGGGCAGGCTTCGGGCTCTGTCGCGATGACCTGAACTTCACGTCCGTGAATCTTGTCACAGATGAAAGGGAAACTGATGCCGGCAAAGTTTGAGCCTCCGCCAGCACAGCCGATGACGATATCGGGATAGAGTCCCACCTTGTCAAGCTGTTTGCGGGCCTCAAGACCGATAATGGTCTGGTGCAGCATGACGTGGTTCAAGACGCTGCCGAGAGCGTATCGTGTGTCATCATGCTTGACGGCCTGTTCGATGGCTTCACTGATGGCAATGGCAAGGCTTCCCGGTGTATCGGGCATTTCTGCAAGAATCCTGCGTCCGACAGCGGTCTCTGTGCTGGGACTCGCAATGCAGTCAGCCCCCCAGGTTTTCATCATGATTTTACGGAATGGCTTCTGGTCGAAGCTTATGCGTACCATAAAGACCTTGCAGTCGATACCGACCAGCTTGCAGCTCATGGCAAGTGCGCTTCCCCACTGGCCGGCACCGGTCTCCGTAATGAGATGCTTGATGCCAAACTCTTTATTGTACCATGCCTGGGCAACAGCGGTATTGGGTTTGTGGCTTCCTGCAGGCGAAACCCCTTCATTTTTGTAAAAAATCTTTGCTGGAGTCTTGAGTGCAGCTTCAAGCCGCCGGGCGCGGTAGAGTGGCGAGGGACGCCACAGTTTCAGGATGGCCTGTATCTCCTGGGGGATTTCGATCCACCGCTCAGTGCTCATCTCCTGCTCGATAAGGTTCATCGGAAAAACCTTTGCAAGGGCATCCGGTCCGACCGGCTTTCCATCTGGCCCAAGAGGCGGCGGCAGCGGAACAGGCAGATCAGCCTGGATGTTGTACCACTGGCGGGGCATTTCATCCTCGTTCAGCAGGATCTTTGTAAATTCCGAACTCATGATTGTTCTGGTTTGGTTTTTTATCGCAGCAACATCGAAAGGAAAGGAAAAGAGTGAAAGACGAAGGTACCGAAGACGGGAATCGAACCCGTACGTCCATTGCTGAACACGGGATTTTAAGTCCCGGGCGTCTACCAATTCCGCCACTTCGGCTTGTCATTGTTACCTGACAGGACGAACAATTTACCATCTTCACCCTTTTTCCCAAAAAAAATAAATATCACCTGTTCGGGCTGGTCATTTCAGGGAGATGAAAGCCGTTACGAGCCGAAATGATCAAACCCCTTGACAGACGACAAATCAATCTTCATGCCGTAAATATCGCTCAACTGTACTCCCTCCTCCTCACTGGTGGTTTCACCGATGACGGCGATTTCCTTGCTGTCGGCAATGGCCGGGTACTCCTCTCTGGGGATGGTAAAGAGCAACTGGTAATCCTCGCCGCCTGTCAGTGCCCAGGTCAAGGCATCATCCTGCAGTTCATCGGCAATCCGGTGCGCGCTTCCGTGGATTGGAATACCTCCTTCATGAATCAGGGCGCCGACCTTTGAAAGACGGCAGATATGCTGAAGGTCAGAGCTGAGACCATCGGAAATATCGATCATCGCAGAGGGGTGGATATGGTTTGCATGGAAAAACCGGACAATATCGATGCGTGCAAGAGGGAGAAGCTGCTGTTGTATGGCTTCGCTGTACTCCTGCAGGTCGGCCATCATGCTTCTGCTGTAGCTCTCATTGTTTTCGATATGGTTCAGCATGATCTCCTTTTCACGCATCAGGAGTTTAAGACCAGCCGTCGCACCTCCAAGGGAGCCGGTAATGCAGATCAGCTCACCCTTCCTGGCGCCGCTGCGGCAGGTGAGCTGTTCGGGAGAAACCTCCCCGATCATGGAGACTGAAATGACCAGACCCGAGCGCGATGAAGAGGTATCGCCACCAGCAATGGCAAGACCGTACTCTTTCGCTGCATGGCTCATCCCTTGGTAAAGCTCCTCAACCATTGCCACGGAAAAGGAGGCGGGAATGGCAAGAGAGATCAGCGCGTAGCGGGGGAGTGCATTCATGGCACAGATATCGGAGACGTTGACGCTGATTGCCTTGCTTCCAAGATGCCGCAGCGGGGTCGTCAAGAGATCGAAGTGTACCTGGTCGGCAAGCATATCGGTGGTGGCTACCTGCAGAAGTTTTGGCGAAGGTTGAAAAACAGCACAGTCGTCGCCTATTCCCGTCAGGAGTTCAGGTACGGCAGGGAGTGTGGTTGCAGCAAGAGCCGCAATTCTGTCGATAAGACCGAACTCCCCGATGCCTGAGATAGCTTTAGATGACATTTTTTTAAGTAAATTAAGTTTCACGCCGGATAGTGGTCTGGCAGGTGCCGTTTTCATTCCACCGGGGCAAGGGTTTCGCTATCAATAACAGAAAGACAATATCTGCTTTTTATGGGTTTTTTTGACAATTTCAAAATTTCAAGGCTGAAAGAAGGGCTCGAAAAAACCCGTGATACACTGCGGGATAAGCTTGCCGTTATTACAAAAGGGAAAACAGAGATAGACGAGGAGTTTCTTGAAGAGCTTGAAACGATTCTTGTGGCGGCCGATGTTGGTGTGGAAACCACGCTTGGGATTGTTGATGCGATTACGGAACGGGCAAAACAGGAGACCTACCACTCGGAAGAGGAGCTGAACAGAATGCTGATGGAGGAGATTCAGCTTATGCTTGAGGAGACCGGAGAGGAACATCCGCTTGATTTTGACGCGCCGCTTCCGGCGAAACCTTATGTTATTTTAATAGTGGGGGTTAATGGTGCAGGCAAAACCACCAGTGTTGCCAAACTTGCACACAATTATGATAAAGCAGGCAAAAAAGTCATCATAGCGGCAGCCGATACCTTCAGGGCCGCAGCCTATGAACAGCTCCAGATATGGGCGGACAGGGCTGGTGTTCCAATGATCGGCCAGGGGCATGGTTCCGATCCGGCTTCGGTGGTTTATGACGCCGTCAGTGCTGCGGTATCAAGAAATGCTGATGTTGTGCTGGTTGATACAGCCGGGCGGTTGCATAACAAAAGCCACCTGATGGAGGAGCTTGCCAAAATCATGCGGGTGGCCAAAAAGAGGATTCCCGAGGCTCCGCATGAAGTACTGCTGGTTCTTGATGGTACTACCGGGCAGAATGCCGTGCAGCAGGCAAGGGAGTTTACAAAGTTTGTTAATGTTACCGGTCTTGTGGTTACCAAACTTGACGGTACCTCCAAAGGCGGAATTGTGCTCTCCATTTCACGTGAATTGAAACTGCCGGTCAAGTATATCGGTGTCGGAGAGAAAATCGATGACCTTCAACTCTTCGATCGTGCCGAGTTTGTCAAAGCACTTCTGGGTCGAGAGCTGAAGTAAGTACCCTCAGCCGGCTGCAAATACAGGGGAATGAACGTATCAGGACTTGAGAGGGCAGGGGGCTGTCATACTAGGAATCGCATTTCTGAGTACTTCCAAAATTGTTGTCCTGCTGGTGAGCCGAAGGAGATGGGTGCTGTTCCGGCTATCCTGGGCACCAAGGCCTCTGGCAATGGGAACGGTTTCAGGGAGTGGTTCAAGAAGCTCGGAGAGTTTTTGTTCCAGTCTCAGCGGGTTGCGAATGATGATGATATGGTCGATTTCAGCTTCCTGATGTTCCAGAAGATAATCAATATGCCATCGGAGTTTTTTTCCTGAGGGTTCAATGGGGCCTGTTTCCATAAAGTCCTCTGTTTGGAAAAGCGTTATCATTGCTGACCGGATTGCATGGGGAGTCTGGCTGCCGGATCGAGATGCGTGGCGAAGAAGTCGCCTGCCAAGAGGAGCTCCTCTTTTCCCTCCGCCCAATGCAGAGCCGATATAGAGATAGTCCCCTTCGGGTATCGTGAACAGCTTGCCCTGCTGAAATTTGCCGAATACAAGCTCAAAGGGTCTGGATACCCTGATCAGGAGGATATACGAGCCCATTCGGTATTTCGTGCCAAAAATGGTAAACTGTTCTTTTGACATTGTTTTTTGTTGTTTTTGATGCAATATTAGCCATTCTGATACGGGAATAGACAAGTCCGTACGGTGTGGATGGAAAGATACATGCAACGGTTGTGCTTTTTGTGATGAAAGAGGCAGAAAAACTTCTTGATCTCAAGCGCAGGGAGATGGTTGAAACGCTGAAACTCTATGGTATAACTAACCGTCGGGTTCTTGACGCTTTTCTTGAGGTTCCACGCCATCTGTTTTTTGATGAAAAGGCTGTGGACCTGGCCTACGATGATGGAGCTTATCCTGTCGGGTACGGGCAGACAATCTCGCAGCCCTATACGGTGGCCTTTATGACGGCTCTGCTTGTTGAGCGTTGTCCTTCGGGAAAGCTGCTCGAAATCGGTACAGGATCAGGCTATCAGGCCGCAATTCTTGATGCGCTCGGCTATTCGGTTTTTACCGTGGAACGGATTTTCGAGTTGTATGAAAAGGCTGAGAAACTCTTTTCCCGGCTTGGTTTGAACATAACCTGCCGTTATGGAGATGGAACGCTGGGGTGGATGAATGAGGCCCCTTTCGATGGTATTGTGATCACGGCAGGAGCTCCGAAGGAGCCAAGGTCACTGATGACCCAGCTTGCGCAAAACGGCTGTATGGTCGTCCCCATCGGCGATTATTCTTCTCAGCAGATGACGGTTATTCAGAGAGAGGGTGAGGATTTCCAGAGAGAGCTCTTTCAGTACTTTACGTTTGTGCCGCTGGTCGGCCGGGAAGGCTGGGATGACACTGTTTTTTAACAACATCTTAATGAAGGATGATTTATGGCTGTAATGTCCAGCTTGCGGGATAAGACTCACATTATACTCTATACCTTGTTGGCCGCATTTCTTGCGCTGATTGTCTTTGAATGGGGTATGAATTTAACCGGAAACAGCGGCAAAAAAACAAATCAGGCCGGTACGGTTAACGGAAAGGTTATCTCTTCAGCCCAGTATGAAGAGGCTACCAAGGCGATAACTGAAAATTTCCGAAGAAGCAAGCCTGGAGTTGAAGTAACGCCGGAAATCGAATTCAAGCTTCAGCAGCAGGCATGGGAGACCTTGGTTAAACAAACCCTGCTCGACCAGCAGTTTGATAAATTCGGTATTACCCTTCAGGATCAGGAGGTGGTTGAGGCACTCAATAGCCCCGCCCCGCCGATGGTTATTCGACAGTATTTCACCAATCCTGCCACCGGCGCCATTGACCGCACCAAGCTGGAGAGTGTTCGTCGTGACCCTCGCGAAAAGGAGGTATGGCTGCAGCTTGAAAAGTATGTTCGCCTGGAGCTCAAGGAGAACAAGCTGCTCAGGGCTTTGCTGACCCTCAATCATGTTGCCGAAAGCGAGCTTGACAATCTTGTCACCAGAGTGTTTACCCGTTTTTCCGCCTCTTTTATTCCTGTCCCATTCAGTTTTGCCGGTCTTGACAGCAACTTTCCGGTAAAGGATGAGGATATCAAAAAATATTACGATGAGCATAAGGAGCTCCTTAAACAGAGTGATAATTCAAGGAAAGCTGATTATGTCTTTTTTCCCCTGATTCCCTCATCAAAAGACAGTCTTGCCGCACGCACTGAACTTGAATCGATTCGCGCTGAGTTTTCTAGTACGGTCAACGACAGCGACTATGTTAAAGTGCAGAGCGATCGTCAAACAGGTATCAATAAAGCGTACACCCGTGCCGATTTTTCTGTGGCAACAGGGGATGCTTTTTTTACGCCCTCAAATTTAACGCCAGGAAAGATTGTCGGGCCGATAGCAGATCAGGGTGAATATCGGCTGATAAAGGTCAAGCAGGTGACCTCATCCCAGCCTGTGGCACGGGCTTCCCATATCCTGATGACCTTCAATCCTGCAAGCCCTGATGATATCAAGAGAGTACGCGGGCTCTCCATGTTTATTTTCAAGCAGCTTCAGTCCGGTATTCCGTTTGATGTACTGGCAAAAAAATATTCTGCTGATCCTGTGAGTTCCGCCAATGGAGGCGATATCGGATGGTTCAGCAAGGAGCGCATGGTGCCTCAATTTGCGGCAGCGGTTTTCAATGCCCGCCCCGGTTCTCTTGTCGGGCCGGTTCAGACCCAGTTTGGTCTCCATATTATCAAAGTGACCGGTTTTGACAGTCGTGCGGTGGTTTGCTCCGAGATTGTCCGGAACATCAGGCCTTCAACCGAAACGGTTGACAGCCAACGGCGCCTTGCCACGGCGTTTCAGATCAATGCAAAAGAGAGTGGTTTCGACAAAAGCGCTGCCGCCTCAAAGCTGCAAGTCAGCAAGACCGGTGAGTTTATCAAACATATGCCGATTCCGCAGATTGGCTACTATGATAAGTTGACCGCATTTGCATTCAAGGCGGGGGA
Source organism: uncultured Chlorobiaceae bacterium (assembly GCA_903820085.1). GTDB lineage: Bacteria > Bacteroidota > Chlorobiia > Chlorobiales > Chlorobiaceae > Chlorobium. Next base: position 45,607 of record CAIJGA010000018.1, on the reverse strand, counting down.
GGGTGATCTTTCAGACGTTATTGAGACCGACAGGGGGTTTTATGTTATGCGCCTGACCGACAAGAATGATACCGGTTACCGTCTGCTTGATCAGGCTCTGAAAGCAAGGATTAAGGCTGAACTGGTCCGGGAGAAAAAAAGCTCCTCTCTTGAGAAAACGCTTGCCGTCATGGTCAAGGTGCCTGGGGTGACGCTTGAAAAGATAGCCGCATCGCATCCAGGTCTGAAGGTTGTAGCTGCCGACAGTATCCGGTGGGTCGATGGCTTTATTCCAGGTTACGGCGTTGACCAGCCCCTTGTGGAAGCCATGTCCGGTCTTGCTCCCGGCAAGCTTTCCTCGCCGGTGAAAACAAATGATGGATATGCCCTTGTGCGGGTCGACAGGAAAATTCTTCCTGCAGGCTTTGACTTGCAGGCTGAAAAAACCAAGGTTGCGCCGCAACTGCTCCAGGCGGCACAGCAACAGCAGCAACGCTTTATTGATGAATATCTTGAAGCTGTACACAAGAGTGCCATAATCAAGGATGATCGCCCCTGATCGTCCCCCTCTCTCTCCGAAGTATCAATGCCCTGCCTGGAATCGTTCCAGGCAGGCTTTGACTGCTGAAGCGGTCTCAAGCGTGATGCACTCCCGGGCAAGCACTTCAGTTTCAGCCAGCGAGTAGCGTGATACCAGTGACTTGAGTTTCGGGATATCCGAGATGACAACACTGAATTTTCTGAGTCCGCATCCCAACAGAAACGGCAGTGCAAGATCGTCGGAACCCATATCTCCGCAAATCATTGCCTCGCACCGGTTCTTGTTGGCGGTTGTTATCACTCTGTAAAGTTGGCGGACTATTGCCGGATGAAATTTATCAAAGAGATCCTGCACAATAACATTGTTCCTGTCGACAGCAAGTGTGTACTGGGTAAGATCATTGGTGCCGATACTGATGAAATCAACGCACTTGGTGATCTCGTTAATGAGTTCGACCGCGGCCGGCACCTCGATCATTGCTCCGATTCCCGGTTTTTCAACCTGCGAATCAGCCTCACCTGAAAGTTCCTCATAGTGCTTGTCGATGATGGCCCTCACCTGACGAATCTCATCTACCGAGATGATCATTGGAATGAGGATATCAATGTTGCCATGGATATTGGCCCGTATGGCAGCCCTGAGCTGGGCATCAAGTATTTCCGGCAGATCAATGAGGATTCTGATACCCCGCCATCCAAGGTTTGGATTAGGTTCCTTGACCGGAGAGTAAATCAGTTTGTCACCCCCGATATCAAACAGGCGAATATCGAGAGGCATAGGAGCAATCTCTTCAGCCATTTCCCGATAATAGTTGTACTGTTCCGACTCCTTGGGCACTTTTGTACCTTCGGTGAAGAGATTTTCGCTTCTGAACAGTCCCACTCCCTCTGCACCGGTTGAGATCAGGTCGTGCAGCTCTTCCTTGAAGTCGATATTGGCATAAAAGGTGATTCTGACGCCGCATTGAGTCGTTGCCGGAAGCTCCGCCATCAGGGAGGTGTCATCTTCATTTTTTTGTGCCACCTCTTTTTTCTTCAGATAGTGCTCAATGGTCTTTTCTTCAGGATTGGTAATAACGGTTCCGGTCGTACCGTCAATGATGATCTGCATGCCAGTCGATACCTTCAGCGAAAGGTTGCCGAGCCCGACAACGATCGGAATGTTGAGTGACCGGCATATCAGGGAGATATGAGAGGTTTTTCCTCCGGAATCGGTGATAAAACCCTTGACATTGCTGCGGCTTAAAAGAATGATATCGGCAGGAGAGAGGCTATTGGATGAAACAATAACCCCTTCAGGTATCCATGAGTGCAGTTTTCTGATCTGGAGGTTTCTGATAATGCGGTTCTTGATATCGCGCAGGTCATCAGCCCTATCCCGAAAAATCAGTTCCTCAGAGTTCCTGAATTTTTCAAGATACTTGTCGAACTCCTCCTCGATGACGAGATGCGCGGGTTTCCGTTCTGCCTTTATGCGTCCGGAAATGGCATTAATCAGCACCGGGTCGTGCAGTATCATGATCTGAGCCTCAAACAGATTCGAATAACCCTTGCCGAGTTTTTTTTTGGTGACCTGCTCAATTTTCTTTAGCTCATTTTCCGACCGGTGCAAGGCAGAAAGAAATCTCTCAATCTCCTCACTGATATTCTGGTCGTTCAGCTCCCTGATTTCATGATAGCTCTCCTCCTTGACGAAGGTATAGCACTCTCCGATGGCAATTCCTTTTGATGCACCAATCCCTGCATAGGTATCTTCAGTATTGTTAAAGGCTGCTTCCGGTTTTGCTGTTTCGTACCCGGTTTTCAGTATCTCTTTTTTTTCTTGCATAATGGCGACTTAAAAAGGTGCTTCGTCATGAGTGATAAACTGGGTAACATTTGATTTGCCCGATTCAGGCAACGAGGGTGCGAATCGCTCCTGATCGTGAGAAGCTGTTGACCCTTCACCGCTGGTAATATAGCTGTTGGCTGTTGACTGAAACCGGCCGTAATTTTTCAGGAACAACAACCGGATATCTCCGATCGGACCATTTCGCTGCTTTCCGATAACAATTTCAACCACATCTTTCGTTGATGAGCCATCTTCGAAGGTCTGCTTGCCATACATCTCCGGCCTGGAAAGAAACATGACCACATCGGCGTCCTGTTCAATAGAACCCGACTCCCGCAGATCGCTGAGCTGAGGTCTTCTGTCGCCTGAACGCTGTTCTACAGAGCGGTTAAGCTGTGCAAGGGCGATGACGGGAATATTCAGCTCCTTGGCCAAAGCCTTGAGCGAGCGGGATATCTGGGCGATCTCCTGTTCACGGTTTGTTCTGCCATCCCTGACCGGAGTCACCAACTGCAGGTAATCGACTACAACCATGCCGATATTGTGTTCCTGCTTCATCCGGCGGGTTTTGGCGGCAAGTTCCATAATGGAGATGCCGGCCGTATCGTCAATAAAGAGCTTCGCTTCATTGAGCTTGTCCATGCTGTTGATGATCCTGCCCATCATTTCAGGCGTTATACGGCCTGTCCTGACAAGCTGGGACTCAACAAAGGCTTCAGCGCACATAAGCCTGATGGCCAACTGCACTTCCGCCATTTCAAGACTGAAAAAAAGGACAGGGGTATCGAAATCCACAGCAGCATTACGGGCAACAGCGAGCGCCAACGCCGTTTTGCCCGCGGAAGGTCTTGCGGCAATAATAATCATGTCGGAAGGCTGAAATCCGGCCGTAAGCTGATCAAGTTCAGAAAAGCCCGATCCAACGCCAGTGACTGATGATTGTGATGCCCTGAGGCTCTCAAGCATATGGATGCCATTTTTGATCAGCTCCTTGATCAATGACGCTTTCTTTTTGATGCCAGCCTGTGAGATATTGAAAAACTGCTGGGAAGCATGTTCGACAAGATCGAAAATGTCCATCGATGAGCTGTAGGCCGCGCCTGAAATTTTGGCCGATATGGAGATCATCCGCCGGTAAAGGTACTTCTCTTTTGCCAGACGGGCATAATATTCAATATTGGCCGCGCTGATGACCTTGCCTGAAAGTTCTGCCAGATAGTGCCGACCGCCGACCGGTTCAAGCTCGCTCATTTTCAGCAGCTCTTCGCTGACGGTGATAATGTCGATCGCCTGCCGCTTATGGTAAAGCTGCATCATGGCCTTGAAAATGATCTGGTGACGCCTTTCATAAAAGACCTCCTCGCCATTATCGCCAAAAATCTGGATAACCTGTTCAATAGGATCATCTTCAAGCAGAATGCAGGCGAGAACTTCCTGCTCAATTTCAGTTGAGTAGGGAGGGACGCGGCTCTCCTGACTGAAATCAATATCCTTGTTAAAATCTATGGCAAGAGGTGCTTTCTTGATCATCGTTCAGTACTCATTTATTGGTGCATGTATGGTGCCGCAAAGCTGGTCATAATGGCGCATCATCAGTTGAATATCCTCCCAGCAGCCCCTTTTCCAGTTAGGGTTACGCAGCAGTGCCGCCGGATGATAGGTAATAAAACAATCATATTCTTTCCACTTTGCCACTTTGCCTCTCATGGAACCCAGGGAAAGCTGGTTTTCAAAAATTGTGTTGGCTGCGACTTTGCCGAGAATCAAAATCACCTTTGGCTTGACAATCTGCAACTGTTCCAGAAGCCACGGCATGCAGCTTTTGATTTCATCCTGAAGGGGATTGCGGTTTCCGGGAGGACGGCATTTCAGGATATTGCAAATATAGACCTCCTGGCGAGCGAATCCGGCAGCCTGCAAGATTTTATCAAGAAGCTGACCTGACCTTCCGACAAAAGGCCGTCCTGAAGCATCTTCTTCCGCTCCCGGAGCCTCTCCGATAACGGCAAGCCCAGCAGAAGGGTTGCCTTCACCAAAAACAAAATTCAATCTTGTTCCGGCAAGAGTGCATTTTCTGCACTCCTTTGCCGTTTCCTGCAACAGAGCGAGCTCCTTTGGTGTTGAACCGCTATCTTCTCTTGATAAAATATTTTGCATGAAATAATGCTTCTTTTTCAGGGTTTGACGGCTTTTTTCAGGCAAAGTTGTTCTATGGCATCAAGCAGCCTTTCTGCGGCCCCGTCTTTAGTCAGTAGCGGGAGTTCTGTTGTTTCTCCGTCCCTCTCTATCAGGGTAAGAATATTTGTGTCAACATCAAAACCGGAGGTTTTACGGTCAAAAAAATTGAACGCTATCAGGTCAAGATTTTTTACTGCCAGTTTGTTTCGGGCATTGCCGAGGCCGCTCTGGGTTTCAAGTGCGAAACCAATGGCAAGCTGGTCAGGGCTTTTCTGCATACCGAATCCGGCAAGAATATCAGGGTTTTTTATCAGGGTTAGCTCTATTTGCTCATCATCCTTTTTCATTTTCCCGTTGTACGGTTCCGCAGGCCGGTAGTCAGAGACGGCCGCCGCTCCAATAAAGAGGTCGCAGTTTTTGAAAAAAGCCTCGGAGGCAGCATACATTTCTGCGGCACTTTCAACATCAAGGCGCTCCACACCGGGAGGTGACGGAAGGTGAACCGGTCCGGCAATAAGCGTGACCATGGCCCCGCGTTTTGCCGCTGCGCGGGCAATGGCAAAACCCATTTTTCCCGAAGAGTAGTTGGAGATAAAACGGACACCGTCAATTTTTTCCCGTGTTGGTCCTGCGGTAATGATGACCTTTTTTCCGGACAGAGGAGAAGATGCTTTGGTCCCGAGCAGCTGCTCTTCAAGAGCGGCAAGGATAGCTTCCGGCTCTGGCATACGCCCAACTCCGCACAGACCTGAAGCAAGCTCTCCGCTTTCAGGAGTGATGATGGTGCATCTCTGGGCGGCAAGGGTGGCTATGTTTCTCTGTACCGAAGCAGACAGAAACATCTGGCCATCCATGGCCGGAAAAATAAGCACCGGTTTATCGGGTCGCAGCGTAATGAAAAGTGCGGAAAGCATGTCGTCACAAAGGCCTGCACTCAGCCGGGCCAGTGTATTGGCCGTAGCCGGAGCAATCACCAGGGCATCGGCCCACTCTCCAAGAGAGATATGACGGGTAAAATCCATTTTTTCGGTACCCATCGGCGGAAAAATCTTGCCATAGACCGGCTCCTCAGAAACGGTGGCAAGCGAAAGTTCACTTACAAAACGGGCTCCTCCCTCTGTAAGTGCCACCTTGACATTTGCACCTCTTTTTTTTAAAAGCCTCACAAGTTGCGGTGTTTTATAGGCTGCAATGCCACCGCAAATGCCGACGATGATATTTTTTCCTTTCAAGACGTTGCCCCCAGGGTTTGTTGCAGAATGGTTCGGCGGCAATTTACAAAAAAGGCAAGGATTTATCTCTTCTTGTCGGATGAAGGAAGAAGGTGTTTCCAGAACTGGTCCCAGGTTTGGAAACGTTCCTTGTAGGAGATGCTGACGCCCCAGGTTTCGGCGGGTTTCTGCAAATTGGTGGTTGATGTGGTACTCCCGCCCTGTCCATATGAACGCGAGGCTTCAAAGAATACTTTCGGTGTTACCCGGTACTCAATCTTCTGTGAAGTGCCGTAATAATCCGCTGCAGATGATTCCCTGTTGCTAGCAGCGCTTCCTGTACCGATAAAGCGCATTTTCCCTCCGGTACCCGGAACACTGAGCGCAAAGAAAAGGTCGAGTCCGCTTAGAGCCCCACGTTTATCCATGCCAACATTGAAATTGAAACTTTCAAGTCCGCCGATATTCTGAATGGCCCTTGAAATCCTCGATGAAAGCATACCGGTCCCAGCCGAAAAGCCCATGTTTGAGACAGCAATATTGCTGTTCTGACTGTTGCTGCCCGGCCTGACGTACCACTGTTTGTAGAGCAGCAGGGAGATGACGTTCAGTTCCGCATTAGGATCAATAAGACTTGCCTGTCCGCCGATCATGTTGACTGTGGCATAGGGCTGCGTCTGATCATTCAGGTAATAGCCCATGGTCACCTGGGGTTCATTAAGGGTACCGGCGATAGCAAGCAGCAGTTTTACATTATCGCGTTCATTGCTCTGCTGGTTTATGGTGCTTATCGTTTTGGTTCCGTACAGATTATTCATGACACCGCTGCGGATGTCAACACTGTTCCAGCTGATTTTTCCTGTATCCTGCAAATCGAAATTTGAGTTGGAGAGCTTGTATTTGCCGCCAATGACGTTGACCGATCCGAAAAGCTGGTACTGCTGATTGGTTTTGTTGACCATCAAAGAGAGGTTGTTGATGGATGATTCAAGTTGTTCGCCTCTGAGGCGGTCAAAAATAACGGTATACTTCAGCGGTTCAGTGCTGCTCAGCCTCAGGTTTTTTATCTGCATGATATCGATCAGCGAATGATAAAACTCTGTCGGTTTAGCCCTGTTTTCGATATCAGCAACTTTTTGCGAGGGGTAGCGGGGTATGAATTCAATAAATTTTTCAACACCGATATACTTTGTGCTTTCATTGGCCCCAGACCGGTACAGTGAAAAATTTGCGGCATCAATCTTTAATTCCCCTTCGACAATCGGCTCGGAGAAGGTGCCGTGAACAAGGATGTTTTGGGTAGTCCCGGTAATGGTACCGAATGAGGTTTCATCCTCTTTGTCCTTTTTATTGAACAAGAGGAGTCTGTTCCATCTGCCCATGAGTTCCACCCCTGTGGGTTCCAGCTTTTCAAGTTTAACCACTCCATTGATGACACCGCTTCCGTTGCTGCTGTCCCCGACGGTGATCTCCCGAAGTTCAATGGCTTTCGGGGTCACATAGACTTCGCCGTTGAGCAGGTAGGATACCTGTGTGGGTGCTATTTTAATGGTGGTATTTCGCAGATGTGAGGTCAGGTAAATGTCAGGATTCGGTGTTCTGCCTTCGACTTTCAGGGTGGTCGGGATAATGCCTTCCGCTGATTCCATGAACGGAAGCAGGTATTCCAGAAACTGGGCAGAGAGATTATCGGAGCGGAATGTCGCGCTGATTGATTGCTGCTCTTCCAGCCGGATATTGAGCGGATAGTAGCTGATTGCAAGAGGAATGGTTCCGCTTCCATCGATGGTGTTCATTGACGGAGTTGAAGGCGCTGTTTTTTCTGCAATCCTGTCGGGCTTCGGGGGCGTGCTATGCAGCTCAAAACGAAGCTGCCTTCCGTCATGGAGGGCATTGACTTGCAGCGTACCTATCATGATCTCGCCATAACGGACCTTTGCTCCGCTCATTTTCAGCAAGCTTGATTTCGAATCAGGGCTACCACTGACCCTGAGGGAGGCATTGATGGTTCCGGCAAACCGGTCGAGAGATGAATCAAGGGCAAACCGTTTCAGCTCATTAAGCTCAACATTTGTCAAGGTACATTGAAAACTGCCCGCTTCTGCATTGCTGAGCTCACCATCGAAAACAGCCTGCTGGATACCCTTCGTAATGGTAAAACGGTTGAATCTTGCCGCTTTTCTGCCCAGAACAAGATGGGAGTTCTCCTCTGCCTGCCAGACACCTGATGGATCTTTCATGGTGAGGTGGTTGAAAAGGAGATCATAGCCTGAGTCGCTTTTTGTTGCCGTGAATTTTGCCGACCACTTCTCTGCAGGATCCGGGATGGCAAGGTCGATGGCGCCCTCAAGACGTGATGGCGTATAGAGGGCAGAAAAAATTGTCGCCCCCGTTTTTTTTCCGGCAATAGTGATTGATGAGGCCTGTCCGGTTGCCGATGCTTTTGGAACCCTGTTGCCGCTGCAGACCATATCGGCCTTCATGGAGAGATTTTCAAGCAAAAAATCGTCTCGGGAGCGCAAATTAGAGAGGTTTATGGTTGCGCCGATTGAACACTGCCCATTACGGTAAACGGCACTCCCCTCAGCGCTGCCCTGCAAGGCGAGCCCCTTAATCGGGAAAAGCAGAACCAAAGGTGAAATGTCTTTTGCCGAGATACGGTAATTGACCGTAAAGGGCCTGCTAAGCAAACCCGGTGCCGTAGCGGTGAGGGGAGGTGAGGCCTGCCAGATATTCTGTGTCGTGATCTCCCGCGAAAGTGCTGACGCAGTAAGGTTGCCTAAAGCGATCAGCTCATCGAACCGATAGTCACCTTCAGCCGAAATATCAAGAAAATCGCTTTTGATGCTTGCCCGTGAAGAGGAGGCGCTCTGCACAATCTCAAAAGCAATATTTGAACGATCTTTCAGTTGGAGTCCGTTGATAGAAGAGGGGGAAAGCTCAAAAATGGCGGCAACATTCAGCATGCCGGGATCAAATCCTGAGCCCTGCACTGAATATCCTCCATTCAGGTCGGTGGTAACCTCTTTTGATCCGAGGGCTTTCGAAATATCAAGAGCGGCCATTTTTCCGGAGGCATGGTATCGGGCCACACTATTCTTCAAGTCAACCTCGCCATCAAGATTGAAGCTTGTCCGGTTATTATGGAGAACAAGAGAGGTATTCATCAACTGCCCGCCGTACGTAACCATGAGGGAACCCTCTTTCACCGGCTGATTCTGCCAGAAAGAGTCGGCCAGCTTCATCTCAAGTACCAATTGGCTGATCTCCCTGGTACTCCCTTTCCCCTCAAAACTGCCGGAAGCGTTGAGCAGGCTTTTTGCATTTTTGGATTTCATGAAGATATGCGGCTTGCAACCTTTCAGCACAAAGGTCCCCTTGCACGAGAGCTTTTCCGTATCTTCCCGTGAAGCTTCACCACTCAACGATACCTCTCCGAACAGAGAGCGAGTACTTACCTCTGCTTTTATTGCCTGCAGCGTTCCCTTGGCACTGCCGAGAAAGGCAATGTCGCCGGTTTTGCCGGCAATCTCTTTCAGGAGGCTCTCTTTTTTCAGGAAGGAGTCGAAAAAAGTGCCGGCAATTCTTGAACTGTCGCAGGTCAGTTCATAAGCAAAAGCATCACGGCTGTTCAGGTTAAGCAGCTCCCCCTTGACGGCTACCTTACTGTTGTTGTATTTCAGAAGGGTACCGATGAGCTCAATATTGTCTCTTTTTCCTTTTGCATCCCCTTTAAGGGTGTAGATACCCGGCGGCATCACCAGCGAAGGGTACAAGAGCTTCAGGTCCTCGCTATGCAGCGCAAGTTCCTGGACATTGAAAAATGAGGTGGCCAGGGCAAGCTCTTTTTTCGGCTGCCGTGAAAAAATATTGAAGTGATCGAGAGTGGCCGAAAGTTCCGCACGGCTTTTATTGCCCGCTATTTTCAGGGCAAGCAGCTCTGAACGGGTTTCAGAAAAGAGAAATAGTCCTGAAACCTGCTGCAGGGAAAAGTGTTTCTGGGGGATGTTGAGGTTCAGCTTTTCAATGGTTCCCTGCAGATAATTTTTTTTTGCGGTGAATGATGAGAGCTCAAGATTGAGATCCTTCATATCGAGCTGCAAACTGCCCGGACGGTTTCTGTTTCCGGACCAGGAAACGCAGCTGTTGCTGACCTGAAGGGATTTGCAGAAAAAATGGTCGAACGGCGCTTTTGTCGAATCGGGGTCTCGTGACTTGAAAACAAGCTCAAGATTGAGCCTGCCGTTGTCCTGCTCAATAATTTTTGCGCTCAGCTGGTCGGCCGTCAGGCGGCGGACAAATAATTTTCGGATATCAGGCTGAAGCAGAGAGAGAAAGTTGAATCTGAGTGAAATCGTGCGGGCTTCCAGAGCAGCTTTCTGTTCTCCCGGGCCGTAAATGCGGGGATTGATCAGGATGACCTTGTTTGGAAACTTCAGGTGCAGCTCCTGCAGCTCAAGCCTGCCAAAAAACTTTTCGTTAAAAAGCGTCGTAACCCGCTTTTGGGCAAACTGGTCGAGCACCCCGCTGTTCAGCACAATCAGGGCGGTAAGCGTCAGCAGCAGCAAGAATGCCGCACCTGCTGCGAGCAGTTTCAGGCTAAAGTGTTTAAGGCGTTCCACCGCAAATCGCTGATTGAGAAGAGTATTGAATAATTTTTTCGATGATGGAGCTTGTCGAGCGTCCTTCAAGCAAGGGTATGGTCAAAACTGCTCCACCATGGTCAAGCACTGCCCGTGCTCCGGCAATTTGTTCTACGGCCCAGTCAGCCCCTTTGACCAGAATATCCGGCAACAACAGGCCAATAAGCTCTTCAGGGGTATCCTCATCAAAAAGGGTGACGGCATCGACAACCTGCAGTGCTGAGAGCACGGTGGCCCGGTCGGTTTCGCTGCATATCGGGCGGCTTGGCCCCTTGAGCCGGCGCACCGATGCATCGCTGTTCAGCCCAATCAGAAGCACATCGCCAAGTTTCCGGGCTGCGTCAAGGTACTCAACGTGTCCTGCATGAAGAATATCGAAACAGCCATTTGAAAAGACAACTTTTTTTCCTGAAGCCTGCCAGCCCCGCACCTTCTCAAGAGCCCCGCTTCGGCTTACCAGCTTGCCGGCACCAGTCATAATGATCATCTGTTTTTTGTCCATGAGCTGCAAGCTCGCTAAAAGATACCTGTTCGACCTCTTTTTTTTGCAATTTAGTGTATACTCTTCGATTGTACGAAAAAGTTAGAACAGAACCCATCATTTCAATGAAGCGAATAGGTAAAAACAACAAAGAATTATCACAGAAAATTCTCTACAGCCTCATCATGACCATTGGTGTGCTGGTCAGAAACATGAGCCGCAAGAGATCCACCGCCATAGCCTCTTTCCTCGGTGATTTTGTCTATCACGTCCTTAAAACAAGACGAGCTCTGGTGACCAGGAACCTTTCGCTTACCTTTCCCCTGAAAAGCAGCGCCGAAATCAAGGCAATTGCATCCCGGGTTTACCGCAACCAGGCTGAAAATATTATTGAAATGCTTCGTCTTCCCATGATCAAGACGGCAGAAGATGCGGCAAAACTCATTGATGTTGATGCCGGAAATTTTCTGGCAAACACAATCGGGCAAAAAAAGGGCGGGGTACTGGTTTCCGCACACTTTGGCAACTGGGAACTGCTGGGTCTCTGCTGCGGCTTATTGGTGGCACCCTTCACCATTGTGGTCAAGCCGCTGAAAAATCTTCAAATCGACCGTCAGATCAATACCTGGAGAACCATGCACGGTAACCGGATTGTCTACGACTGGCTGGCCCTTCGTGAAGGAATGAGGACGCTCCGCAATGGCGGTATTGTGGTCATGCTTGGTGATCAGTCCGACTCAAGCGGCTCCTTTTTTACTGAATTTCTTGGCCGGCGTACCTCCGTTTTTCTCGGGCCCGCCTTTCTTGCCCTGAAAACAGGGGTGCCGCTCTTTGTCGCCATGTGCCGCAGAACCGGCGATGGCCGTTACAAGGTCGAGAATGAAGAGATTGAAATGGGGGACCTCGGCACGACCAAAGCCGATGCAGAAGAACTTACCCGCCGCTACACCAAAGTACTGGAACGGTATATCTACCAGTATCCCGAAGAGTGGTTCTGGCTGCACAACCGCTGGAAACAGACGGAGTCATAAGCAAAATTTTGCCTCAAAGAAAAACCCCCCGAACAGCGGAGGGTTTTCTTTTTTTTGGTGTCAAACCGGATCGCTGCAGTTCAGCAGTTGCGAACGGTCGATGAGTTACGATCCTTGATCGTGGTTTCGTCGAACTCGTCCCAGTTGTGCTCGTCATGCTCGCGCTGGTAACCGGCCTCTTTCAGGCCGAAACTCATGTCGGCTACCATCTCAGGCCGGAGTTCCTTGAGGTTTTTAACCTCATCCTGCGTCAGAATCCTTGACTTGTCGAATCCGAGGTCGATCTCGATCTTGCGGTTCTTTGTCTTGACACGGTCGATATCATAGAATCGCTTGGTAAGGGTTGTCTGGGCAAAAGCTTTCAGACATCCAAGCATGTACTTGCGGACATAAGGATCCTTGATCCAGGGATAACTGAAGAAGGTCTTGCGTGCGTAGAAACGGGCATACGATTTCAGCACCAGTTTCAGCACATCCTCACGCTCCATGTTGTCCGGCTTGATAATCGGCGTCACAAAGTTGTACTTGGAGTAGTCGCGTACTTCAACCCTGTCGCCAAGCTCCTTGAAGAGATCGGAGAAAGGCCATGGAGTATAGATGGTCCAGTTGGCCATGTCAGGATCCCAGTCCTTGCAGAGCTGATAGGTTTCCTCGATGGTTTCAGGGGTTTCATGTTCGAGCCCCATAACAAACTGTGCTTCGGCGACGATTCCGTTTTTCTGGAGCAGCTTGATGGCCAGCTTGTTCTCCTCAATGGTGGTCTCTTTGCGGAAGCGGTTCAGGTTCATCTGGCTTGCTGCTTCGGTGCCGAGCGAAACGTGCACAAGGCCTGCCTTGCGGAAGAAGGGCAGGAGGTCTGCATCGCGCATGATATCGGTTACGCGGGTGTTGATGCCCCAGGTAACGTTAAGCTTCCTGTCGATAAGCTCCTGACAGAGCGACACAAATTTCTGCTTGTTGATGGTAGGCTCTTCGTCGGCCAGAATGAAAAAGCCGACATTGTACTTTTTCACCAGTACCTCGATTTCATCGACAAAGGTTTTCGGACTGCGCGCGCGGTAACGGCGCCAGAACTGCCATTGTGAACAGAAGGTACAGGTAAAAGGACAGCCTCTTGCAAAGTTCGGTACGGCAAGACGGCAGTTCAGAGGAGTGTAGATGTATTTGTCCCAGTCGTAAAGGCTCCAGTCGGGGGAAAGGGTATCGAGGTCTTCGATGACAGGATGCGCCGCCGTGGCGAAAACATTGCCCTCGTCATCAAGATAGGCGATACCGGTAATGTTTCCCCGGTTCTGCTTGTCAGTTCCTGCGGCAATTTCCCGGATGAGGTTAACGGTCACCTCTTCGCCTTCACCGCGGACAATGTAATCGGTTTCAGGTGCTTCGCTCAGTACCTGCGGGTACATGAACGTCGAATGAATGCCACCCATGATGGTCGTAATTTTCGGGTCTACCTTTTTGGCGAGCTTCATGATATCCTGCGCCTTGAAGATAGATGGCGTGATATTGGTGGCCATCACCACATCCGGCTTGTTTTGGCGGATGACCTCTTCGATCTGATCGTCATCAAGATGATCGCACATGGCGTCAACAAATCGCACCTGATCAAATCCCGCCTGTTTCAGGGCCCCTCCGATATAGGCTACCCAGCTTGGCGTCCAGTTCCCGGCAATTTCGGCTCCACCTGAATGATAATTTGGCTGAACCATCAGTATTTTCATCGGTCTCCATCCTCCAGATATGTTTTTTACAAAATAGGGATTGCAGTGTAAAAAGAGCGAAACCCCGGTTTCAAGACTTTTAAAAATCCCTGAATTTCTAATTTACAATTATTTTATACAATTTTCATAGGCTTTTCGTTCCAACAATCTCACTTGTGTGATGCGTTCATCAGCATGGTATGGTAAAAGCCGAAACTGATCTTTTCGCGGCTTTTAACCTGCATCCCCGTCTTTTTCATGGCTGTCTGCATCTCCTCATCGCGAATCATCTGGATGGTGGTGCGGCGCTCTTTTTTCGGAAAATAGCCGCCAACCCAGTGCATGAGCGCAAGCAACTTGTTGTAGGGGGCGTAGGTGAAAATAACGGAGCCTTTTGTGAGGCTGGCGAGGTTGCGGAAAACCTGGGAAAATCCTTCTGCCGGGTAGTGGATCAGGACGTCAAAGCAGACCACCGCATCGTAGGTACCTCTTACTGACTCAAGGGTGTTGACCTCAAAGGTGATGTTGTCCTGTACACCCTGCTTGGTTGCTTCAGCTTTTGCCTTGTCGACCATCTGCGAGGCGATATCGACGGCTGTAACCTTGTAGCCCTCTTTTGCAAGCCGGATGCTGAAGAGCCCTGTTCCGCAGCCGGCATCAAGCACGGTTGCCCCTTTTGGCAATCCGAGCTGCTGCAGCCAGTCGAATGCCTTGTCCATCATGACGGCATGGCCCTGGCGCACCGTATTGCGTATGGATGAGAGCTTATCGTCGCCGTATATCGATGCCCATCGCTGAAAGCCCTGGCCATTGAAATAGGAACGGAGCATTTTCTTGTGTTCTTCAGCATTGAAAGAGGAGCTGCTCATGGTGTCTGTTTTACGGTTGTGTGGTTGACTGTTGATACGGTTATCCTGCTGGTTCTCACTGGTGAACCCCTTCAATTCTTGTTTCAAGATCGGCATAGAGCTCCTGCAGCTCTTCGATGGTGCCATCATCGGCTTCCCAGAATCCGCGCGAATGCGCTTCAAGCAATCTCCGGGTCATCGAAATCGTGGCATGAGGGTTGAGGTTGGCCAGGCGTTCAAGCATCTGCCTGTCTTGCAGAAAGGTTTCGTTGAACTGGTCGTAGGTCCATTTTTTTACTGCCGAAGCCGTTGCACTCCATCCATAGGTGTTGCTGAGGTGTGACTCAATCTCCCTGACTCCCTCATAGCCGTGCTCCAGCATGGCATCATACCATTTCGGATTAAGCAGTTTGGTCCGTGCTTCGAGTGAGACCATCTTTTCAAGTGAACAGATTCGTTGTTTTTTCCCCGTACCGTCGATATCGCCAACCATGACCTTTGGTTTTGTTTTGGTGAGGTGTTCAACGGTTTTTGAAACTCCGCCAAGATACTCATAATAATGATCAATATCAGAAATACCGATTTCGCAACTGTCGATATTCTGAAAAGTAAGCGTAACATGCTGCAGTGCCGAGCGGAGCGCATCGGGGCACTCCTGCCACTGGCCGGCGGGGGTTACGGCAAAGCTCTTGCGGCTGATAAAGGCTTCGGCAAGCTGGCTCTCCTCCTCCCAGGTGCTGCTTTCAACCAGATGATTCACATTGGCACCGTAACTGCCGGGTGCATTCGAATAGACCCTGTTTGAGGCCTCATCGAAGGTGCATCCCCGTTCGGCCATCTCCTGCGTTACGTGTTTTTTGATAAAGTTCATCTCGTCGGGTTCATCGGCTACTGCGGCCATCCGTACCGCCCGGTCAAGCAGCTTGACCTGCAGGGAGAGCAGATCGCGAAAAATACCGCTGATGGTCATGACCACGTCAATGCGCGGACGGCCAAGCTCCGCAAGAGGGAGCAGCACGACATCGCTGATCTTGCCCATTTCATCCGTTTTGACCTTTGCTCCCATCAGCGCCAGTGCCTGAGCAACCCCTTCGCCGTCACTTTTCAGGTTGTCCGTTCCCCAGAGAATCAGGGCAATGGATTCCGGGTTCTCTCCGCTCTCTTTGCGGTACTGCAGCAGCAGCTCTTCAGCCGAGAGTTTTCCCGCCTGCTCTGCGAAGGGTGAAGGAATGGTATAGGGGTCGAGACTGTGCATGTTTCGGCCCGTCGGAACAATATCGGGGTTTCGGACAAGATCATTGCCCGGTGAGGGAGGGGTATACTTTCCTTCAAGGGCGTGCAGCACAGCCTTCAGTTCATGGTTTTCAGCCAGATTCATGAGGACGGTGTTCAGGAAGTGCCACAGGGCATCCAGTGCTGCCGGCTTGATTCCTGCCTCGCGACGCAGATAGTCGTTGGCCTCTGCCATCCTGACGGCAAGGTTTCCTTCAAGCACTCTTGAGACCGGCAGACCGGGGCTTTTTGCCGGGTCAAAGTGGCCGGTAAAGCGCTTAAGGGCTTCACGGTTCATGGCCGATACCTGCTGCCAACGTTGCTGGGCCTCGCGGTCATTTCCAAGATGATCCATCAGTTCGCCATAATCATAGTTCAGGTGATGGCAGATCAGTTCGGGGAGTGATTTTCCTTCAAGCTCAGGGCGGCTGTGTGCCGCGAGCAGGGCCAGATGGTCGCTGACGCTTTCGGGTGTTGGTGCTTCGCCCATGATATGCAATCCGAGCGGAATCATGCGCTCCTCAATCAGGTAGAGCTCGCTGTGCAGCCTTGTGACATACTCCTCTGCGGGCCGTTCATCCTTGCTCCCTTCAATATCGAGAACGGTTGCAAGCTCCCTGATCTCCTCAAGCAGCTCATCTGAAGGAAGGCTCCTGAACCCGGCAATGAGCTCTTTCAGCGTGCGCAGGTTTTTGTAGAGTCCGGCATGTTCGAGCGGTGGCGAGAGGTAGCTGACCAGAGTGGCGAAACCTCGACGTTTGGCAATGGCTCCTTCGCTCGGGTTATTGACGCAGTAGCAGTAAAAGTTCGGCAGAGTGCCAATAAGCCGTTTTGGCCAGCAGGTACTTGAAAGCCCGACCTGCTTGCCCGGCATGAACTCAAGGGCGCCGTGGGTGCCCAGGTGGATGACGGCATCGGCATCGAAGCACTGTTCAATCCAGGTGTAAAAGGCAGCAAAGGCATGGTTGGGCGCAGCGTCCTTGGCCATGAGCAGGCGCATCGGGTCGCGTTCGTATCCGAAACTGGGCTGCTGGCCGATAAAGACGTTGCCAAGTGAGCAGCCAAGAATATGAAACCGGGTACGGTCATTGAGGATCTCGCCCGGAGCATCACCCCAGAACGGCTCAATTGCCTCATAGGCAGGGAAGCGTTTGCGGTACTCCTCCACCGGCAGATGGGCCTCGACATTGCCGTCGGTGCCGTAGATCAGGCGGTTTCCTTCAAGCAGTTTTTCCCTCAGGGCTTCCGTTGTTTGGGGTACATCAACCCGGTAACCTGCCGCTTTCATCTCCGTGAGCAGCCGGTGGAGGCTTTCAAAAACGTTGAGATATGCCGCCGTTCCGGCATTGCCGAGGTTGGGCGGAAAATTAAAGAGGACAATGGCAATTTTCTTATCGGCCGGCACCCGTCCCTGCAGCCGGAGAAGCCGTTGGACACGACCGGTAATGATGCGCAGCTCCTCTTCAAGCGCCACCGTTTGTTCACTTCCGCTCTCTGTACCGGCGTAAATGTGCGGTTCGATGGAGCCGTCCAGTTCGGTTACCGCTACACTCAGTGCGGTCTGCAGCGGTGTGAGCCCGAGATTGCTTTCACGCCACTGTTCAATGGGCTGAAAGGAGAGAGGAATCAGATTCATGCAGGGGATATCGAGCTTTTTCAGCACCACGACCGCCTCGGGCGCCTTGTTTTCTGCGGGACCGCCAACCAGTGAAAACCCGGTAGCATTGATCAGCAGCGAAGGCTTCAGTGATCCCGGTGTTTCGGGGTTGAAAAAGCGTTCAAGGGCAGGGCGGAAATCGAGTCCGCCGCTATAGGCAATCAGGCTTTGTATACCTTTCGATTCCAGAGAGCGTACCAGATCGTTCAGGTGCTCCATGTTTTTGCTCAGAACGGTTGAGCGCATGGCCAAGATGATCACCGTTCCTTTATCGAGATTCGCCTTGTTTTTTCGCTGCCACTCAAGAAATTGTGCAGCAGAAAAAAATGGTTCCGGTGCCTGCGGGTGGCAGATGGCTGAGTCAGGATAGAAGAGCGGATCTTCCTGCGGCAACTTGCCTTTCCACCCTGGAGAGTAGCGCTCCACCAGCAGCGAGAGAAATCGCTCCATGTTCTCCTGTGAACCGTTCAGCCAGAACTGGTGGGCAGCAATAAAGGTATGGATATCGCGCGCCTTTCCGGGGATGTGCTTCATCAGCTTGCTGACACTGCGCACCATGGCCAATTGCCGCTGGCTCTCCCCGTGGCTGTGCTTCGGCATCAGCTTTGATGCCCACTGCTTGAAAATACTTGCCTCTTTTGGCTCTTCCTGTTTTGGCTTGCGCAACGAAAATTTGCCCACTCGTGTCTGGGTGATGAGGGCAGGATTGCTGGTAATGATGCAGACCGGGCAGGCTAATCCATCAAGCAGCTTTTCCAGCGGCCTGACAATTTCTTCGCTGAACAGCATGGAGCCAAAAACAAAATCAGCCACAGGAAGCCTCTCTTCGAGTGTTTCCCAGAGCTTTTTGCTGTTATGCAGGCCAAGACTGAAGACCGAAACCTCCAGACCAACATGATACTTCCGGTTCAGTTCACCGGCAGCAGCTTTCAGAGCACTGTTGTTGGTGGCCTCCATGGTAAGGAAGACAAAATGCATAGGTTGTAACCCCTCTATAAAAAGATGATGACTGTTACCGATCCGCCGATATTACCGAATCACCGTGGTTTGAGTGAACATGAATCTTCAACTGCCCCTTCAAGAGCGGTTGAAAAAAATCAGGGGAAACAAGGTATCAAATCAGCAGAATGGGGTTTTGCTGGAAGAGGTTGCCGGGTTTGGAGAAAGGAAAAGAGAGTGGGCGACTGTTCTGGTTACTGCTGGAATATGGTACTGGGAGAAGCTGATGATGCCTTATGCTCGTAAATACGTGATCATGGGAATGATCGCTCAATGTCGAACTGCGTTCCTGATGTTGCGGCAGGATGAAAAAGCTGTAAAGGTGGTTGAGGTCGCACGGCAGCGTGATGTCAGGGACTGAAAGCTCAGGGGGAGAGGGGGCTCCAGCGAGAGACTTTGCCTTCGCTTTGGAGTTGAATGATGTTGTTTTTGCAAAAAGGTTAAAACCAACGACAGAAATCACAAAGAAGAGCAACACCTCAAGAGAGCGGCATATACTGCGTATCAAGTTGTATTTTCCCGGGCTCATAAGATTTACATTTTAGCAAATATATCAAACAGATCAGCAATAATGAAACAGGTATATTTGATTGCTCACTTTAGAGTTCACATTTTCTTTATCTGAAACCTATCGATATGCTGCCCCTGAGGGGTTGAAACAAAAAAGCACGGGGTGAGCCGTGCCTTTTTGCCTGTAACCGTTTTTATGCCGTGATCTTCTATACCTCGATCCCTTCAAGGCGGTCTTCGAGGTCGGAGTAGATCTCCTGCAGCTTTTCGATCATGTCGGGGTCGGCTTTCCACATGCCGCGTCCGCTTGCTTCGAGCATACGGCCGACAATATTCTTGAAGGCTTTCGGGTTCACCTTCAAGAGCCGTTCGCGCATTTTCGGATCCATCGCGTAGGTTTCGGCCGCTTCCTTGTAAACCCAGTCGTCAACACCTTTGGTGACAGCATCCCAGCCAAGCATGTAGGTAAAGCGGTTGCTGATTTCTGCCGCACCGCTGTGTCCCTGGTCGAGCATGGTCTCAAACCATTTCGGGTTAAGCAGCTTGCTGCGGAACTCAACCTTCAGCGCCTTGTCGGCATCGTCGATCTTGACATCGGCCGTAAAGGTTTCGACATAGTTCAGTTTCACCTTGTCACCCTTCGGATTGCGGCGGCGGGCTGAAAGCTGGAGCGCTCCCGATGAGGAGAAGTAACGGTCGATATCGGTAATGCCGAACTCAGCCGAGTCAACCTGCTGGACGACGCGGTCAACGGTGCTGAGCAGTCCTTTCAGGATATCGGTCTGCTGGTCGCCGTAACGGTTGCCGCCATAGGCAAAACCGGTACGCTTGATAAACATGTTGTCGAGATCCTCTTCCGACTCCCATGCAGAGTCCTCCACAAGTTCCTCAACCTGCGAGCCGTAAGCTCCGGGCGCCTGGGTAAAGAGACGCGACGTGGCGCTCTCAAAATCCTTGCCCTCTTTCAATGCGGCGTCAACATGCTTTTTGATATGGTTCATCTCATGCGGCTCAATGGCTTTTGCAGCCTCCTTGACCAGCTTGTCGAGATGATCGACCAGCACGCCAAAGGTGTCGCGGAAGATCGAGCTGATCTGGATAAGCACATCGATTCTTGGCCGGCCGAGCTTTTCTAGCGGCACAAGGCGGTAGTGGCTGATTTTACCCTGTGCATCATAGGCCGGTTCGGCGCCCATGAGGTGGATAATGACGGCCACGGCTTCGCCCTTGCTTTTGATGGTATCAAGTCCCCAGAGCACCTGGGCAATGGTTTCAGGGTACTCGCCGTTGTTCTCCTCAACGTGACGGCTCAGGATGCTGTCGGCAATCTGCTTGCCGCGCTTGAAGGCCAGTTCAGAAGGAATGCGCCAGGGGTCAATGGCATGGATGTTGCGTCCGGTTGGCAGAATGCCCGCACCGTCACGCACCAGGTCACCGCCGGAGCCCGAAGGAATGTACTCGCCGCAAAGGGCGCGAAGGAATCCCTTCATCTCATTGCGGTTGTCTTCGAGTGCCTGCTTCAGGGCAAGACCGTCCTTAAGTGCCGTGTTGATAGCTTCACCCATCTCCTGCGTCGCCTTGCCGCCGCCGGTCATGTTGCTGAACACCGTTGCCGGATTGGTCTGACCAAAAATACTCTTCTCGATAAAGGCTCTGGTATGTTCGTCCACCGTTTCACGAGCCTTCAGCGCCAGTTGCTCTCCCTTGCGGGCGCGGGTGGCCAGCGATGCATAATCGCCATAGGTTCTATCCTCGCCGATTGCCTGCATGATGATTGACGGCAGCGATTTTTCATTGCCGCGAACCTTCAGGTACTCGGTAATGGTGGTGACCTGGGTTTCAAGCTTCGGCGTTTCGCCAAAGACGTGCAGCGAATTTGAAATCAGGCGCCCCTCAAGCTCCATCATGTAGGTGTAGAGGCGGCTGATATAGTCAGGGAAGCTCTCGCCCTCAACACGGGGGCAATCATCAGTCAGGTTGAGCTGCTGTGCCTTGGTGATGATAACCTCTTCGGTCTCAACATCGACCATCTTTTCAAGACCGCGTTCACGATAGTCGTTCAGCATCTCCTTGAAGGCCGGAAGCTCCTTGTAGAGGCCGGCCCGTGCCAGCGGCGGGATGTTGTGCGAAATCATGGTGGCGTGGCCGCGGCGCTTGGCAATATTGGCCTCGCTCGGGTTATTGATCGGGTAGATATAGAAATGGGGTACCTCGCCGAGCAGCGCATCCGACCAGCAGTCGCCGGTGACACCAAGCTGCAGGCCGGGCATCCACTCCGCCGTACCGTGCATGCCGACGTGCACCAGAGCGTTTGCCCCGAAGACGCGGCTGATCCAGCGGTAGAAGGAGATATACTGATGGTGCGGCGTGTTCTCCTTGTCGAAGAGCAGGCGCATCGGGTCACCCTGTATGCCAAGGCGGGGCTGAACGCCGATAAAAATATTGCCGAGCGTTATGCCGCCGATAAAGAGCCTGTCGGGCTTGATTGGGGCAATATCGCCAGGGAATCCGCTCCAGCGGCCTTCAATGCGCTCGCGTTCCCGCCCGCTGGTGAGCGTGTTGTACATCTCGCGGTCAATGGAAAAGCAGCCCTGCTCATGCGCCTGTATTTCGTAATCGGTTGCCTTGTCGAGCATGTCGAGCAGCGCCTCCGGTGATTCAGGCAGCTCGCCTATGTTGTACCCTTCAGCACGAAGCGACTGGAGGATATTGTAGATACTTTTCGGTACATCGAGCAAAGCGGCACTTGCCTTTTTGCCCATGCCCGGAGGATAGTCGTAGACAACGAGAGCAACCTTTTTGTCCCTGTTGGGAAGCTGGCGCAGGTCGGAAAACTTTTTGGCAAATCCGGCAAGCCTTTCCAGGCGATCCGGCACGGTCTGCAGGCGTCCATCCTTGATGGCCCCAAGCACAACCGGGCAGACGGCGCCATCCATTTCAGGCAGCGAATAGGTCATGGCCGACTGGAGCGGTATCACACCCTGTGACTTCCATGAAGCGAAATCCTGGATAAAGAGCGGCTGGGAGACAACGTAGGGGGCATTGATCTTGCCCAGAATCTCGTCGCGCGCGGCCGATGAGGCGCCCGGTGTGGTAGCGCCCGCAGGGCCGCCCACAAAGCCGAAGCCCATCATGTTGATGAGCATGTCGATGTTGTTGTGCGTAAACCACTCTCTGGCAGCCACGTGCCCTTCAACGCCCATCACAAAGACCGGCAGGGGATTGAGCCCCTTGGCCTCAATGGCACGGATGGCATTGTCGATATACTCCTTTTCCTGCAGCAGGTGCTTGCGGAAGAAGAGCATCCCGATGTTGCGTTTTTTTGCAGAGCTCTTGTCGCGCTTGTGCAGCCATTTTTCGTAATGGTGCAGATCTTTCTGGTACTCCGGAGCGTCCGGATGGTAGAAGCCCATGGTTGGGACCTCCTGTACCTTTTCAACCTTCACCTCAACCTCGAAGTATTCGGCAATAATATAGTTGAACATCGAAGCCAGGTTATCCGTGGTCGGATTCATCCAGTAGGTGTAGACCTGCATCCAGTTCTTGAAATCCTTTGCTTTTTTGGGAATCAAGGGCAGCATGGTGCGCATGATTTTCAGCAGCTTCATGTAGCCGTAAAGCGCATCCTCGTCGCGCCCCTTCACCAGCATTTTTGCAACTTTCTTGACAATATCGGGCATTCCGTTACCGTCCCCCGAAACCACATAACTGCCTATTTTGGTCATCTGCATCACCTCAGGCATCGACTCATAGGCAAAAACAACCTTTGCCTTCGACTGGTCAACCTGCTCCTGCAGCCAGTCAGCCTGAACCTTGAACTGGATCAGGGTTGTAAAAATACAGTCGGCATTGCGGATTGCTTCGGCTGCCTCAGGGTTCTGATGCTCAAGATCCTGATCGGTCCATTGGGTCAATTCAGCGTGCGCGGCGATCTTGGATGTTACCTCGCGCCATACCCGCTGGTTGCATTGCTCCATCCCGACAATAGCGGCAATTCTGATTTTATCGTGCATAGAATTACAAAAAGATGTGCGTTTCTGGTGGTTTTAACAGGATTGCAAAATGTAATAAAATCCCCTGATGTAAACTAACGATTAAAAAAAGAGCCAGCCCCTCGAGAACGGGGCTGGCTCTGGTTTAACGAGTTACAGCTGAATGGCTTCTCTTTTAGAAGGTGCAATCAATTCCCATAACATAACTGCGTCCTGCTGCACGGAACCACTCAGCCTCTTCATACTGCACGTTGCCGATGTTGCGGCAGAGCAAGCTCAAAGAGACCGTGTCGGCTGCTTGGTATTTGACGCCAGCGTTAAGCACGATGAAGTCGCCGGGGTAGTTCAAGCCCGCTTTGTTCGTGTGGTTACTGATCGCCTTGTACTGGCTCATATAGCGGCCGTTCAGGTTGAGCGCAAGCTGGCTGACGGGTTTAAATGTTACCCCAGCCGTTGCTGTGTGCTCTGGACGGTAGGCAAGCCAAGTAGGATCAGGGTTCTTATAGTTAAGGGATAACGGATCAGCGACATATGAACGGTTTTTTGCGTTCATGTAGGTGTATGCTGCATTGAAAGCCCATTCACTTGTCGGTCTGTAATTCAGACTAGTTTCAATACCCCAGATGCGTGCTTTTGTGATGTTCCTGTATTCGAAAATGTTATTTGAGTCTATCACAGACTCGATGAGGTCATTATAGTCGTTCAGGAAGCCGGCTACATCAAAAGATACTTTGTCGCCGAACTGCTTGAACATGCCGACTTCATAGGCGGTCATAGTCTCTTTGTCAAGTGCAGGATTTGGATCTCCTGTGTAGGGCCCTGCACTACGTATGAATCGCTCGTAGAGTGTCGGTGCACGGAAGCTCATTCCCCACGAAGCACGAAAGCTCATGTCATCCATCGCCTTGTAGTTGAGTGCAAAACGCGGGCTGAAAGCATCAACTGACGGGTTTTCGATATTAGTCGTTTGCGTTGTTGGATAGCTGTAAAGCGGACCGAATGGTCCCATCCCCGCATATACAGGGAGTGTATAATCGGTAAATGTTACTGTTTTTGCATCAATCCCGCTCCAATCATAGCGCAGTGAGAGTAAAGAAGTCAGTTTGTCGGTGATCTTCCACTCATCCTGAAGAAACGCTGCCCAACTTTTTTCGTTAATACTATTTAACGCTTTATCCCCTGATGGTGCTGGTGGCAATCCTGCGGCCAACTGTGTTGTCTTTAAATCAATGGTGCTGCCTTCAAGACCGAAAACTAAGCGATGGCTTTCGCTGACACGCCAGTCAAGTTTTGTCCCCGCGCCCAGTCGATCAGAATAGGTCTCATTGAAGTCTCCAACTGGATGGAAAAAAGGGTTGGCAGAATCAGGAAAACCCATATAAGCATAGCTTCCCTGTGGAGAAGACGTCGTGTTGTATTCGTACTTGGTGCCGTTATGGGTGTAGAAAATGCGGGTGTCAAGGCTGAGCTTGTCGCTCAGGAGGTTTACATAGTTCAGGCCAACCAGCGCATTCTTGCGGTTGATGCGATCATCTACATTATTAATGCTAGCGATGTCATAAGCCCTTTCAGGTGAAAACCATTCATAAGCATAACCACCCGATGTTTCATTGTAGAACGTGCTGAGCTGCAGGTACTGTTTTGCATCGATATCATAGCGTACCTTCAGTTTCACGTCGTCCAGTTTGGTCTGGGCGTTCTGACGGTAGCCATCGTCATTGCTATGTGTATAGAGCAGGCTGTAGCTCAGCTTGCCGCTCTTGTTGCCCAAACCAACGTAGGTGTTCCAGAACCATGGAGTGTGCCCGTCAGCAAAAAAATGACTCTGGTCGCTGGAAGGAGGATCGTCGTAGAAACCGCCGCTCATACCGGCCTTTACCTCAAGTTTGTCTGGCAAGTGACCGAAAACGTTCACCACGCCGCCCATGGCACCTGAACCGTAGAGGGTAGCTGCAGCACCTTTCAGGATTTCAACCTTGTCGGCTGCATTCATGTTGACCGATGACCAGGCCACTTCGCCTGACTCAGGAGCATTGATGGGGAACCCGTCGTAAAATGCGCTGACACGGGTGCCGATAGCGCCGCCCTGATAGGTGTTTGAACCGCGAACCTGAATGTTTGATGTTGTCTGTCCGCCTGCGCGTGTGACGACCACACCGGGAACATCTTCAATTACTTTGTCGAGTGTCGGGTTGGACTCTTGCTTGATTCTTTCCTGCGAGACCACGTTAACAGTCACCGGAACATCAAGCCTATCCTGCTTGTAGAGCGAGGCACCAACAATGACTTCTGAGGCCATGATGGTGGTCTGACCGAGTTGCAGGCTTACGCTGGCGGTCTGGCCGGTGCCGACCGTGACGGTCTGGGTGGTCGGGGCATAGCCGACGATGGATACGGAGAGTTTCTGTGATTTTGCAGGGACGTTCTGGAGGACGAAGTTGCCGTTCATGTCAGTTGCCGTGCCGATGGTGGTACCGGCAATAGTGACCGATGCGCCATAAACTCCCTCTCCGTCAGCCTTGTCGATAATTCGGCCCCTTACAGTTCCGGTATCAGCTCCGTAAGAGGTGAGAGGTACCAGTGATGCCGTGAGGCAAAATGACGAAACAACAAAACGCACAAAGCGAGATGCTTGCACCTTTTTTGTTTTCATGATGGTATGTGGTTTTGGTTGTAATGATACGGACAAAAAAAACACGGTCAGGAAATATTCTTATACCTTGTTTGGCAGCTCATCATCATCACCCAGCCTCAGCAATCCATTCATGGAGAAGAAAGAAAAACGCATCTCCGCATCTGCATATCATTGATCATCAAATCGAAGTTATTAAAAAAAAATCCAATAATGCAACTATTAGTGCAACGGGGTCAGGAGGGCTGAAAATCGGGCGTAATGGCGCTGTAAATCACCAATCCCCGGCGGTTGCCGGGGATTGGTGATAAATGAGATCTTAAATTCAGGGTTACTGTTCAGATAACGCCGAGCTCCTTGCCGATGGTGCAAAACTCGGTGATGACCTTGTCGAGATGGACTTTCTGGTGGGTTGCCATAAAGCTGGTGCGGAGCGCTTCGTGACCTGGCATGACGCCGGGACGGATGAAGGCGTTGACATAGACTCCGGCATCGAAGAGCTTTTTCCAGAAGTAAAGGGTTTTCATCTGGTCGCTGATCAGCACGGTGACAATGGCTGTGCGCGACGGCATGAGGGTAAAGCCGGCTTTGAGCAGTGCCTGACGAACGTAATCGGTATTGGCGATGAGCCGCTCCATGAGATCGGGTTCGGTGCGGATGATGTCGAGCGTTGCCAGAACGGCGGCGACACTTGCCGGTGTGGGCGAGGCGCTGAAAATAAGGGCCGGTGCGTTGTGCTTGATATAGTTAATAACGGTTCGGTCACCGACAACATAGCCGCCAAGTGAACCGAAAGTCTTGGAGAAGGTGCCCATGATGAGGTCAACCTCTTTGACAAGACCGAACTCGGAGGGGGTTCCCCTGCCGTTTTTGCCGATGACACCGACGGCATGAGCATCGTCAATAAGAATGCGGGCACCGTATTTTTTTGCCAGCTTGACCAGGCTCGGAAGATCGACAATTTCGCCTGATACGGAGAAGACGCCATCAGAAACAATCATGCGGCCGGCCGATTCGGGGATGGTCTGAAGCACGCGTTCCAGATCTTCCATGCTGTTGTGGTTATAGCGGGCCAGGTTGGCCCCTGATCCCAGTGCCATGACGGTTGCAGCCACAAGGCTTGCATGGTTGTCTCGGTCGGAGACAATGTATTCGCCGCGCTGAACCAGCGTCGGGATGATGCCCTGTCCGGTCTGGTAGCCGGTGCTGAAGAGCAGACAGCGCTCTTTTTCAAAAAAGTCAGCCAGCTTTTCTTCGAGCTCGATGTGCAGGTTTACCGTGCCGGTCATGTAGCGTGACCCGCTGCAGCTTGTGCCATATTTGTTGATGGCGTTGATTGATGCTGTTTTGACCCTTGGGTCGGCGGTAAGGCCCAGATAGTTGTTCGATCCGGCCATAACCAGTTTTCGTCCGCCAAAGGAGACGACGGGACCTTCGTTTTCGTCTATGGGATGAAAAAAGGGATAAAGGCCTTGCGCCTTGACTTCGTCAGCAATGGTATATTCAATACACTTTTTGAAAAGGTCTTTGGTTGTCTCCACAGTAATGCAAATTTATTTCAGCAGTAACAAAAAAAAGCTGGAATTTCTTGTGTTTACGGTCCTCTTTTTTTGTTTTTCTTTCGGTGACCGGTTTTTCGGGTAAGCGGATTTTGCTTAGAAAACGAAATGTATCAAAAATTTTAGTTTTTTGTTAATAGCCGTATCCGGTTTTTTTCTGCTTAAGGAAAAGAGTATCCGGGTAAGCGCGGCGTGAGTGGCTGAATCAGTAGAGTTAAGGGGATATATGAGTGAAACAGTATTGGTGACCGGGTCAACGGGTTTTATTGGCAGGCGACTGCTGCGCCATCTTGCTGAAGAGGGCAATAGGGTACGGGTATTTCTTCGTCCGGAGAGTAACGGAGGGGATTTGGCGGAAGGGGTGGAGGTGGTGCGGGGCAGTTTTGAAGATAAGGATGCTCTTGCCGGTGCCGTGCGTGGTGTTGACCGCATTGTGCACCTGGCGGGGGTAACCAAAGCTCTTGACGAGGACGGGTATGACGCGGGTAACGTGATGCCGGTGCGGAATCTGCTTGCGGCAGCAAGCGAGCATAACCCCGGGCTGAAGCGGTTTCTGTTGGTCTCGTCGCTGACGGTTGCCGGCCCTGCATCGGAAGGGAGGGACGGGGTTGGTGAGCATGACATCCCCGCACCGGTAAGCGCATACGGGCGGAGCAAGTTACGGGCTGAGGCCCTCTGCATGGAGTACTCGGCCACAATGCCGGTTACCATTGTCCGTCCTCCTGCGGTTTACGGGCCGGGTGACCGGGATGTCCTGCAGGTTTTTCAGATGCTTGCCAGGGGGGTGCTGGTATCGGCGGGTAATGCGGCCAAACAGCGTTTCAGCATGATCTATGTTGACGATCTGGTCTGCGGCATGATGATGGCGGCCCGTTCGGATCGTTCTGCGGGGCGCATTTACTATATCACCTCACCACGCTCATACTCTTGGGATGAGCTGATTGCCGCCGTGCAGCCGGTGCTCGGGTTGAAGAGGATATACCGGCTTTTGCTGCCGAAGCCTCTTGTTTTTGCTGTCGGCACGGTCATTGGCTCGGTGGGTTCGTTCTGTAAAAAAGCTCCGCTTATCAACCGTGACAAGGCCAATGAACTGGTACAGGATTTTTGGGTCTGTTCGTCCGGGCAGGCTGAGACTGATCTTGGCTTTACGGCAGAGACCACTCTTGAGGAAGGGGTTGCAAAAACAATTGCCTGGTACCGGAGTAACGGGTGGCTGTGAACTCCGGCAGGCTTATCCCAGCAGCTTTTGCATGAGCCGCAGGAGCAGATATTTTTCGTCCGGGTAGGGGAGCAGCCCTTTAAGCGCGGCGTCGGTCTCTCTCAGCGCAGCGATGGCGCGTTCGGCATCCTGAAGTGAAAATGAGCGGGTGTAGGCAAGATAGTTTTTAACAAAGTACTCCTGTTTGCCATACATGCCGAGTATTTTGGCAATTTCTGCAGGGGGAAGCTGTTTTACCTCGGGCAGCGACAGTTTCCAGAGCCGGATATAAAAGGTGGTCAGGAAGCGGACGATGTTGCCAAGCCCCTCTTTTTGCCCCTCCTGATCCATGATCATGAGGGATATGCCGCTGCAGAGCCTCAGGCTTCGTTCCGCCAGGGCTTTTTCAAGTTCAAAGACGTTGTAACTGCGCGAGATACCGACGCAGTCGAGCACATCGGGGGCGGTGATGCGTTTTTCAGGGCCCCGGGCGGAGGCGTACATGATGATTTTTTCAATTTCCTGACACATTTCGCGGGCCGATGGCTGAATATAGGCGGCAAAGGCTTTAAGGGCATCGGGCTCAAATGTCCATCCGGATGCTTTGGCCCTGCCGGAAGCGAAAAGCTCAGGAGACTTGATGGCGGGAAAATCGTGGCGGTATTTTTTCAGGGTGCTGAAGGGAGGCTTTTCAATCTCTTTTTTGTCGATCTGGTCGGCATCAAGCACCAGAATGGTAAACTCTGCCGGATTATTGATATAGAGGCTGAATTTTTCTTCATGCTGTTTCTGCAGCTCTCTGGTTGCGGGCTTTTTTATTTTTTCAAACTGCCGGACAATGATAAGCTGTTTTGGAGTGAACATCGGGTATTCGGAGGCTTTCGAAACCAGTTCACCTGGCGTGAGGTCGGGGCCGTACAGGACGACGGTGTTGCAGGCCGCATCGCTTTCGGAAGGAAAAATTGCGGTTTTGATCATCCCGGCAAACTCTTCCTTCAGGTAGCTTTCGGGGCCATAAAAGAGGTAAACCGGGGCAATGGTTCCTGCAAGTATATTTTTTTTCAGTACATCCATGTCTCTTTTGGGGAACGGTCATGCATCACGGGGCGTACTCTCAAGTACGCCCTGAAGCGTTAACGGAAAGTTTAGAATGGCAGGTCATCCTTTTCGTTTTCAAGCAGCGCACCTGAAGGCGGCACGGGTGGCAACTGATGCCCGGAGGAGCTTTGCTGGCGATCGTATTGCGGTGAACTGCCTTCGTGGCCCTGTCCTGATGGTTTTCCGTCAAGCATCTGCATTTCACTGATCACAATCTCTGTGGTGTACTGCTTGACGCCCTCTTTCTCCCAGGTACGGGTCTGCAGCTTTCCCTCAACGTAGACTTGCGATCCCTTGTGCAGATACTCCTTGCAGATTTCTCCCAGTCGTCCCCAGGCGATGATTCTGTGCCACTCGGTTCGCTCCTGGAGTTCGCCTTGCTGGTTTTTGAACTTTTCGCTTGTCGCAACGGTGAAATTCACGACGGTCGTTGAACCCGCCTGACGGCTCTCCGGTTCTCCGCCGAGTCTGCCGATAAGCATTACTTTATTAAGTCCTCTTGCCATAGATAGTTGGATGGTTTGTTAAAAAAAGCTTTCGGGAATGCATTTCCCCTACCTTATTAAGATAAAAATACTTTATTTATACTGCAAGCAGTTCTGCGTCAATGACAGGGCCCTCCTGGCAAAGCAGGATGGTACGGAGGCCTCCGTCCGGACTTTTGACTTCGACGCTGCAGCCGTAGCAGATTCCGATGCCGCAACCCATCACCGATTCCAGTGAGACGTCGCATGCAGTCCGGTTTGCCTGGCAGAGTCGGGCAAGTGCTTTCAGCATGGGATTCGGTCCGCACGCAAAAACTTTGCATGTGCCCTCTTTCCGGAGAGCCGGCAACCCGGAGCCAAGCAGTTCTACCACGTTACCCCTGAATCCTTCGGAACCGTCATCGGTTGCAAACCGGCAATTTGAAAGCCCCGGAGCGAGCAGATCCTCTTTTGATCGGCCTCCGATCAGGTTGATTATCTTTTTGCCTTTTGCGGCCAGTATTTTTTCAAGAAAAAGCATGGGAGCGGTACCGATTCCTCCGGAAACAAGAATGGCGGTATCGAACTCCCTGCCTGCAATATCGAAACTGGTGCCGAGCGGACCGAGTACCAGTACGGTTGAGCCTGTTGCCAGGTCAGAGAGCAGCGATGTGCCGTGCCCGACTGATTTAACCATGATATCCAGAAGCGATCCACGCACGTTGTGTATGGAAAATGGTCTTCTGAGCAGTGGCAGTGTGGCGTCGCTGACCTTGATGTTTACAAAGTTTCCGGGTTTGGCGGCAGCGGCTATTGCCGGGCAATCGAGGGTGATGATACAAACAGTCGGGCTGATGCTGCGGGTCTGGACGATAGTTGCCCGGATATCGACGATGGACGTTGTTTCAGGCATAACGGGGCCTCTTTCCAGAAATAGGTGACAGTGACAGTATTGATTGAAAGGGTAATTAAGTGAGCAGAACACTCATTTGCAAGCTGTTCTGCTGAGATAAAAAAGTTTAAAATTTTAAACCTTGCCTGAACTGTGTATGTTAGATCTTTTGTAGTGTCAGCCCAGAGTGATATCTTTGGCTTTTCTGATTTTTCCTCAGTGTTCCTCAAACCAATGTCCGGTTCATGCGTATTTTAACTTTTACAGGAAAAGGCGGAGTAGGTAAAACCAGCGTATCTGCTGCTACGGCTGTGCGCTTGTCGCAGCTTGGTTATCGGACACTCGTCCTTTCGACCGATCCCGCACACAGTCTCTCGGATTCGTTTAACCTGCCTCTTGGCGCTGAACCTACAAAGATAAAGGAGAACCTTCATGCTATTGAGGTCAATCCTTATGTCGATCTGAAGCAGAACTGGCATGCGGTGCAGAAGTACTATACCAAGGTGTTTATGGCACAGGGAATTTCGGGAGTCATGGCCGATGAGATGACGATTCTGCCTGGCATGGAAGAACTTTTTTCCCTTTTGCGGATTAAGCGATATAAAGCATCAGGGCTTTATGATGTTCTGGTGCTCGATACAGCCCCGACGGGTGAAACCCTGCGGCTCCTCTCCCTTCCCGATACCCTTGCATGGGGTATGAAGGCGATCAAAAATGTCAATAAGTATCTTATAAAGCCGCTTGGCAAGCCACTTTCAAAAATGTCGGATAAAATCGCATTTTTTATTCCTCCTGCAGAGGCTGTTGAGTCGGTTGACCAGGTTTTTGATGAGCTTGAAGATATCCGCGAAATTCTGACGGATAATCAGAAGTCGACGGTTCGCCTGGTGATGAATGCCGAAAAGATGTCGATCAAGGAGACCATGCGCGCCTTGACTTATCTGAACCTTTACGGCTTCAAGGTCGATATGGTACTGGTCAACAAGCTGCTTGACACCAAAGAGGACAGTGGTTACCTGGAAAATTGGAAAGCTATTCAGCAGAAGTACCTGGGCGAGATCGAAGAGGGATTTTCTCCTCTGCCGGTTACCAAGCTCAGAATGTATGAAAATGAGATTGTGGGTCTCCAGTCGCTTGAGCTGTTCGCCAAAGATATGTATGGTGACACCGATCCCTCCGATATGATGTATGACGAGCCGCCGATAAAGTTTGTGCGAAACGGTGATATCTATGAGGTTCAGTTGAAGCTGATGTTTGCCAATCCGGTTGATATTGACGTCTGGGTTACCGGGGATGAGCTGTTTGTGCAGATCGGCAATCAGCGTAAAATCATTACGCTTCCGATCAGTTTGACCGGGCTTGAACCGGGGGATGCCGTCTTCAAGGATAAATGGCTGCACATCCCCTTTGACCTTAATTGCCAGGAGCAAAGCAGACAGCAAAAAGAGCAAAAAGCGTATGATAGAGGATAGTGCTCACCCGGGAAGAGTACTTGTTTAGATCGATATTTATGTTTAGCTTTATGTAGAGTAATTTTGTGTTCATAAATCATAACCGGGGATCCGTTTAGGCGGCCTCATTTCCAGGGAGAGTGATATGTCGGAATCGTACCAGAAACTGCGTAAGGATTTTAAGGAACTTGAGTTTGTCGATCGCCTTACGTTCCTTGCTGAAAGTGTGCTTTTAACCGGTCAGAGTGCTGTGGTCGGCAGCTTGAATCTTGCAGGCAATGTCTTTGATACCGTAACCGGCACGATTGGTGCTGTTGTTGATGCAACAGGTATCGGTAACCTGCTTGGCAGTACCGGTGGTGTTGTTGGTGAGACTCTTGACCGTGTTGCCATTACGGTTAAGGATGCTTCAAGAACGGCCAGCGAGTTGTATGCCGGCGCTGTAGAGACTGTTGAAAATGCCACCGGAAATGCGGCTACCGCAGTCGGTGATGCCGGAGTCTCTGCTTCAGAAGTCGTCAAGAATTTTGCCGGTTCTTTTCAGAAGGGTCCCATAAGAAGATAGGATAACCCTCTCTTTTGCCCGGTTTTCGCCCTTAAGGCATGGGGAAGAAATCTTTTTTTGTGTTTTTTTGTTTATTACTATTAAATTAGAACAAGAAATCTGCTTTTCAATTTTACGAATTTTCCAACAATTAATTTCCAAGGAGGAATTATGAATGGTGGTGGAGTTTTTACCGATATCCTGGCTGCAGCTGGACGCATTTTTGAAGTGATGGTTGAGGGGCATTGGGAAACAGTCGGTTTGTTGTTTGATTCATTGGGCAAAGGTACCATCAGAATCAATCGTAATGCTTACGGCAACGTCGGCGGTGGTGTAAGTCTTCGTGGTTCTTCACCTGAAGCTTCGGGTTATGCTGTTCCTTCAAAAGCTGTTGAATCAAAATTCGCAGAGTAAGCATCCCAGAGTTATGCTCTTTGCTCAGGCAGTGAAAAGGTTAAAGCTTTCACTGCCTTTTTTTTGTGAAAAAAAGGCCACTCCCGGCCCTGTTCTGTGATTTCTGTTTATTATAAAAATTTCATAGATTTAGGGTCAGCGTGCTAATCAGTATCAAGTGAACAGGTATGGGTAATGGCTAATTTGTCTTTATATGTTTCGGCGCAGACCGAACAGAGTGATGTGGTTGAGTTTTTTCAGAAAGGACTCATGAGTGCAGGTGAGCATCCGATTGCATTTTTTGAAGGGGTGTTTTATGAATCACATCAGGAGCGTGTAGGCAATATTGCCTTTCAGGATTATCTGATTTATACCGACAAGGCTGTTTATTTCTGGGCAAGGGGTGCTAACAAGGACTACCTCGACCGGTTTAATCTTGGCTCTGTCTCGGTGAACAGCCGAAATAAGGACAATGATTTTGCTACGCTTAATTTTAAGGTTCGCCGTGAAGAGAAGGACCCTGTCTATGTGATTTTTGATATGGTTGAACTGCTTGAAGCCGAATTGATTACCAGGCTTCATACGGTTATTGAATCGATTATAGAAGAGCATCTTGGTCTGGATTTCCGTAAAAGCATTCCGGACGACGTCTCTTTCCTCGTTCTGCGGAATGCACGGGGTATTTGTGTGCCCCGGCCCATCTCTTTGCGCGCTGATGCTGCTGATCCCGCCCAGCGGGAAAGCCCTATTGGCTATGGTCAGGATCTGCTTGAGCAGTACAAGGCCTCCATTGGTTACCCTTCTGACGAAAGGGGGCAACCGGGTATGCCTTTGCCGGGAGCGGCACAGGGCGACGAATATAACCAGGATGGTTTTGGTCCGGCTGATCTCATTAGGGGAATCGAGCAGATTCTTCCCACCGATCCTGCTTCATTGAAAAAAATTGCCGGTTCAATCAAGGAGTTGATCGGCGATGCTCCGTTCAAGATTCGTGACCAGGTCAAAAGCGACCTGCAGCACGTCCCCGGCATGCTCAATGCGCTTAATGAATTGCTGAACAGTATAGCCGATAATCCCCAAGCCGAACGTTTTGTTATCAATATCGTCAAGACTGCTGTCAAAAATGATGGCGTTATCGGCTCGGTCAGCAAGCTTTTAAAGCTCTCCTCCAATTTCAGCGATTCTGCGAAGAAAAGGACTCAACGGCCTTCGCCAAAAGGTGAAAATGCCGGATCGGAAGATGAGTTGCCGCAGGATCATTCAAGCGACGACTATGACGATAATGACCCGGTTTTCAGAAAAAAAAGTATTCATATAAAGAGCGACGATGAAGCAACGCCCAATGACGATTGTTTCAGCAGCGACTCTTTTGCAGGCGAGCTGAAAAATACGATTTCTGCGGCCTCTGCACCTTCAGACGCGAGCCTGGATGAACCTGAAGGCGATGCTGCACCGAAGCGCAGAAGTATTTCGGTCAAAGCTCTTGACGAAGATATTCCGTCAATCGTGAAAAATATGATGAGTACGGATGACTCGTCTGATGCCCCGCCCCTGACGGGAAAGGAGCCCGGGTAGCGAAGGCGCAACACCCTTGATAACAAGCGTTTAGTCAAGATTAAGTTCACTCAATAGTTTTATTACAAACATGAGAATTATTCTTTACTTGGGTAAAGGAGGGGTAGGGAAGACTACTGTTTCAGCATCATCTGCGACAGCAATTGCCCGAAGAGGACAACGGGTCTTGATTATGAGTACTGATGTGGCTCATAGTCTTGCCGATGCATTGAGTACGGAACTCTCTTCCACGCCGGTAGAGGTTGAAAAGAATCTCTTTGCCATGGAGGTGAATGTCTTGGCGGAAATCAGGGAAAACTGGACGGAGCTTTATTCCTATTTCTCCTCGATTTTAATGCATGACGGCGCCAATGAAGTGGTTGCTGAAGAACTTGCCATCATGCCGGGCATGGAGGAGATGATCAGTCTTCGCTATATCTGGAAGGCAGCCAAGTCGGGTGATTATGATGTTGTTGTTGTTGATGCGGCCCCAACCGGCGAGACCATGCGGTTGCTCGGAATGCCTGAATCGTACGGCTGGTATGCCGACAAAATTGGCGGATGGCACTCAAAAACCATTGCTTTTGCTGCTCCGCTCCTCAACAAGCTGATGCCGAAGAAAAATATCTTCAAGCTTATGCCGGAGGTGAATTCTCATATGAAAGAGCTTCACGCCATGCTTCAGGATAAATCCATAACCACCTTCAGAGTTGTGCTGAATCCTGAAAACATGGTTATCAAGGAGGCCCTGCGTGTTCAGACCTACCTTAATTTGTTTGGCTACAAGCTTGATGCCGCCATCGTCAACAAGATTCTTCCTGCAAGCTCAACCGACAGTTACCTGCAGAGCCTTATCGATATCCAGAGCAAGTACCTCAAGGTGATTGAGAACTGCTTCTACCCGGTGCCGATTTTCAGGGTGAAACAGTCTACAGCGGAAATCATCAATACCGAGAGGCTTTATGCGCTGAGTCAGGAGATGTTCGGTGAATGCAACCCGGCGGATATCCTCTATGTTGATGACAAGACCCAGATGCTGGAGAAAATCAACGGGAAATATGTTCTCAGCCTTTACCTGCCGAACGTTGAGGTGAAGAAGCTTAATGTGAACATCAAGGGCGATGAGCTGCTGGTGGATATCAATAACTTCCGCAAAAGCATCATTCTGCCCAATGTTCTGGTTGGCCGGAAGACCGAAGGGGCTGATTTTGCCGGAGGCAACCTCAATATTACCTTTGCCAACTGAGTTTGCTGCCGTGGCTTTTGCGGGGGATAATTTCCCGATTCTTACAAGACGGAGAGCTTTTCAACAGGCTCTCCGTTTCTATTTTAGGCGGATACTCTCTTTTATTTTTATCAGTACCGATCGGTCACTGCAGCATTCGAGCAGTTGCAGGATGCTTTGCTGCATTCCGGGGTGCAGGGGATTGGCAATGTCGAGCAGGGGGATAAGGACAAATTTCCGGCAATGCAGTTCAGGGTGCGGGATTGAGAGCGTTTTGGTAAGGAGGCGCACATCGTCATAGAGCAGGATGTCGAGGTCGATGACCCTCGGGCTCCAGCGAAGGTAGGCCTCCGGCCTTCCAAGTTCCTGTTCAATGGTTTTGCACTGCAGGCGTAACTCTTCAGGCTGAAGCGACGTTTCGAGCAGAGCAACGCCATTGTAGAAGCGGTTCTGTTCACTCTCGCCGACCGGTTCAGTCATATAGATTGATGATACCGCGCAAACCGTTACGGCGTCAAGCCGTGCAAGCCGGTCAACAGCTTCCTGCAAGTGGTGGAGACGGTCTCCGATATTGGATCCTATCCCGATAAAGACTTTGTGCATCGGCATCATTTCAGTGACGGGCGATGGTGTAGTCGGCTTCGGCATAATCGCAGATACCGTCAACGGGCGGGTTGCGCTTGCGTACCTTGATGGCGGCTTTCTGGATAATGGGAAAGTCTCTGAGAAGGTCGTGGGCAATCTGATAGGCGACGGCCTCAATGAGAAAATATTTCTTCAGGGTCAAAACTGACCGGATTTTTTTGTACACCGCACCGTAATCGACGGTTTTTGTAATGTCGTCTTTTTGCGCGGCATCGGTGAAATCGAAAGAGAGCTCCGCATCGACTTCATATTTTGCGCCAACGGTATGCTCTTCCTTGAGTACCCCGTGGTGCGCGTAGAAAACAATGTTTACCAACCGGACGCAAGAGTGTGCGTACTGTGCCATAGAAATGATGATGTTATGAAATCGTCGGATATCGGCTTTTAAAGCCTACGGTGACTGGTGTTCAGCGCTTTACTTTTTTTTCGTATTTGTTGCCGATAAGCTTGCATTCGGGCAGACAAAACCACAGAAGCATATCTGCGCTGCCATCGTGCAGGACTTTAAAGCTTCCTGAATCAAAAACTACTTCAATGACAGAGCCTTCCCATTTAAGCAGATCCCCTTCGTAAATCTCATGACCGTCCTTGTCGGTCAGTCCGGTAAACTGCAGCCATTCAGAGCGTTGCCTGAACTTGAGAAAATCGACATCCCGGCTATTCACGGTCGAAAACTTCCAGATATCCTCAAGTGACGCGACGTCCTGAAATAGACCTTTAAATCTGATTTTATTGATATCCATAACCATCACATAAAAAAGTCCCGAAACCGAGCAGTGCTTCGAGAATATTTTATAAGCCAATATCTGCCCACATGATTTAAGTAATAATATAACAATTCTCTATATCCTTCTACAACAAGCCCGGCAATCACTTTTTCAAAAAGAAATTTCTCTTTCGTTGCAAACAGCCTTGCCAGCTTCGGGTTTTGCAGTCGCCGATGACTGATTTTTTTGTGCTGGGTATTGGCAAATTCACTACCTTGGGGCCGGAAGGTGATTTATTTAATGTATTACGGGAACGGAAATGATGATCAACAAGTCTGGTAACGATTTTTATCAGGGGTGCCGTGCAAAGGCCATTATGCTTGCTCTCGAGGAGGATAGCTACACCGGTGACGTCACCACTCTTGCTACCATAGATCCCGCTCAGGGTGGCAGTGCCGTCATCAAGGCCAAGGAGGATGGTATTCTTGGCGGAGCTGATGTTGCCTGCCGGGTATTTGCCGCTTGTGATCCTGAGCTTTCCATTGTCCTGCATCACCGTGATGGCGAAGCTGTTCGTTGCGGAGAGATTATCCTTGAAGTTGCCGGAAAACTTGCTCCTCTGCTTGTTGGCGAACGTACCGTCCTTAATTTCATGCAGCGCATGTCGGGGATTGCAACCAGAACAAGGGCCTATGTTGACAAGGTGAGCCATACCGGGACGAAAATTCTTGACACCCGCAAAACGGCCCCTGGATTGCGCTATTTCGACAAGGAGGCGGTCAGGATCGGCGGAGGTCAAAATCACCGTTTCGGCCTCTTCGACATGATTCTCATCAAGGATAACCATATTGATGCATCCGGTGGTATTGCCAAGGCTATTCAAGCTGCCCAGAGATACCGCACGGAGCAACAACTTTCAGTGAAGATCGAAACGGAGGTGCGCTCAATGGAAGAGTTGCGTGAGGCTCTGGCATGCCAGCCGGACATTATTCTTCTCGACAACTTTACGCCGGAACTGCTGCGCGAGGCTGTCGGTTATGCGAGAAGTTGCAGCAGTACTGTTCTTCTTGAATCGTCGGGCAATATCGGCATGCACAACGTGCAGCAGGTTGCTGAAACGGGTGTTGACTTTATCTCGATAGGAGAGCTGACGCACAGTGTCAAGGCTCTTGATCTTTCAATGACGATAGTTCTGGTCTGACAGGGGGAAGATCACATGGAGATAGGAGTGGATATTGTTGATCTCGACCGGATCGAAAAAGTTTACAGCCGCTACGGGGTGAAGTTTCTTCAGCGCTTTCTTTCCGAAGAGGAAATTGCAATCTGCCTGCATAAGCCACAGGTTATCGCCAGTATTGCCGGCCGGTTTGCGGCAAAAGAGGCGGTCGTCAAGGCGCTTGGCACCGGCTTTTCCGCCGGTGTGCACTGGAAAAGCTTTGCCATACTCAATGATGAACAGGGCCGGCCGTTTGTGCGCCCTGCTGCTGCACTCTCTTTTCCTGCCGGCTGCGTCATTAAAATCTCCATTGCTCACGACCGCCATTCCGCTGTTGCTACGGCGCTTATTGACGGATTATAACGTAGTAGTGGGGGCACAAAAAAAAAGCAGGAGTCCGGTTAAGGAACTCCTG
The DNA here is from genome assembly GCA_903820085.1 of uncultured Chlorobiaceae bacterium. Taxonomy (GTDB): domain Bacteria; phylum Bacteroidota; class Chlorobiia; order Chlorobiales; family Chlorobiaceae; genus Chlorobium. The sequence continues at coordinate 6,742 of CAIJGA010000018.1, read as the reverse complement.
CTTGTGATAGCGGAATCGGATTTTTGCAAATCAGCCTTCGTGCACCGGAACCGGTTTTTCTTCTTCGGTGATGGTTACCTTCGACTTGATAACGTTATAGATTTTCTCTTTGAGGATGGTATCGGTGATGTAATCCCGGAACTCTGGAGAAAGATAGGTTTTCAGAATCTCTTCGGCATTCATGGATTCGCTTTTTTCGGCCTCTTTTTCTGCGTAGGCCTTGATGTCCTCGTCTGATACGGAAAGGGTTGCATCTTCAGCTATTTTCTGGCTGATCAGCAGCCACTGGGCATGTTTTTCGGCATTCGGCTTCATGGCAATGCGGAACTGCTCTTCGTCGAAAGTTTTCGGGAAGCTGCCGCCCATCTGGCGTTTGGCATTCTCAACCAGCATTTTCGAGAAAGAGGCAATCATGGAGTTCGGTGCAGGAACCGGATTTTCCTCAATCAGCTTTGCGGAGATGGATTCGAGGAGCTCTTCTTCGGTTTTGGAGGTAAAGTGCTGTTCGATCTGGATGCGGACGTCTGCCTTGAAATCGGTTACTGATTCAAAACGCTCTCCGGTGATCTCCTTGACCAGTTCGTCGGTCAGTTCAGGCAGTTCGAGCCGTTTGACCTCACTGATGACAACACGGAATGTTGATGGCTCTTCGGAATTTTTTCCCTCATTGACAACATCAACGCTCTCTCCTGCTTTTTTGCCCGTAAGCGCCACGCGGAAGGGATTTTCTTCAGGCAGATACTCGAGGGTAAAGTGATGGTTATCGGTTTTCTCGTCTTCTTCAGGTTCGCCGGCGTCATTGAGCTTGTAGACATCGCCAATGACGGTATCGGTTGATACGGCGGCTTCATCAATGCTGACAAGGGTGCCGTGTCCTTTCAAGATAAGGTTGATCTCACGCTCAATATCCTCATCGGTAACGACATAGCGGTTTTGTACGAAGGTATATTCACTGAAATCCTTTACTTCAAATTCGGGATGGATTTCGTAGGAGAGCCTGATTTTAAGCTCTTCGGGTTCAAAGGTGAAGTCGATGATCTGTGCACGGCTTGCTGGCTTGATGTTTTCGGCGTCAGCGATCTCGCCGAAATATTTTGATGCCATTTTTTCGGCTACGGTTGCCTCAATGGAGGGGCCTGCCAGTTTTTTAATCAAGCCTGCAGGTGCATGTCCTTTTCTGAAACCCTTGATCTGGATGTTTCTTTTTGCCTCTTCGAGTTCCTGGTTGTATTCGGTGCCGAATTCTTCAGCGGAAAGAATGATTTCCAGTTCCTGTTCGGTTTCGCTGACGTTCTTGATATTCTTTTGCAAGGCTCTCTTTGGTTAATTGGTAATGGTGAAAAATTAAAAGTCAAAAAGATACGAATTAATCTTCTGTTTTAAAACAGGGCATTGCCCCAGAGTTCGCTTACCGGCCCGGTTTATAGACCAGCGTTGAGTAAGGGGCGTCATGCAGCATGCGCCTGGCGGCTTCGGCAATATCCTCCAGCCTGACGGCCTCTAAGGCGGCAGTTTTCTCTTCCGGCTCAATATACCGTCCGAAATAGGAGAGGTCGGATGCCGTCTGAGACATTCTTCTTGTCATTTTTTCCATGCCCATGATATGCGAACCGAGCAGTTTTGTTTTCGCAGCCTGCACCTCCTCCGGATCGGGATGTTTCAGCGCATCGCTCTGGAGCAACTCCTTGATGAGTTCAAGGGTCACCTTTGTTTTGTTGCTGTCGGTTCCTGCATAGATGTTGAGTGCGGTCAGATCGTCGTAAAACGTGACCGATGAGTAGACATTGTACGCAAGTCCCCGTTTTTCGCGCAGTTCCAGATTGAGCAGCGAGCTCATGCCGTTGCCGAGCATGGAGTTGAGCACCATCAGGCTGTAAAAGAGCGGATCTTCCCGGGCTATGGCTGTGCCGATGACGATCTGGGCCTGACAGACCCGTTTTTTCAAGGTCAGGGTAAAGGGGGTGTAATCTTCGGCAAGGAACGGCTGGCGGACATACTGGCTGCCGGAAGGCTGCCTGAGCTGGTGGAGAAATCGTTCGCCAAGCCGCATGATTTCGTCGTGATGCACCATGCCGGTAGCCGTGACAAGCATCTTTTGCGGAATATAGTGCTGCCGCATGAAGTTTTTCAGGTTCTCGTCACTGAACGCTTCAACGCTTTTTTCCGTACCGAGGATGGGCGTACCGAGAGGGTGACGGGGAAACGAGCGCAGGTCGAACTCTTCGAAAATAAGCTCTTCAGGGGTGTCGTTGACGCTGCTGATCTCCTCAATGACCACTTCCTTTTCTTTTTCGATCTCTTCAGGAGGAAAAACCGGGTCGCAGACAAGATCGGAGAGAAGGTCGAAAGAGGGTTCGAGGTGTTCGGGCAAGCAGCGCAGGTAGATGCAGGTCTGTTCCTTGGTGGTATAGGCATCGAGATAGCCGCCGTGTTTTTCGATGTTTCTGGCGATGTCGATGTAGGAGCGCCGCCTGGTACCTTTAAAGAGCGCATGTTCAATGAAATGTGCCAGTCCCGGCGCGTCACCGGGGTCATCGCGTGAACCGGCATCAATCTGTATGCCGAGCGTAACGCTTCTTACCGACGCAACAGCATCGGTGATAATCCTCAATCCGTTCGCCAGAACACCTTGCTGAACTGAATCTTCCGCAAAAGGAGGTGGCTGAGGGCGGGAACTTTCTTTCGTCATTACTGAATAATTTACTGATAAACTGTTTTCCTGAAATCCCGGCAAATTACCGTGAAGGTGAAGATAAGGAAAGAATAAAGGTTTTGACGGGGGAATATTTTGAACCATCTTTTCGGTGGAGGTGCATGTAAAAAGAAGTTGGAGATCATTATAAAATAAGGTAGTGTAAACCTGTTTTGGGGATGGTTCATCAAGAGACCTTTTATCAAACTCTGCATTCCTTAAGGGGAAACTGATTACCACCATACGTCGACCGGGCAAGTGCCCTGAAGGCAAGGAGATCGAATGGCAAAATACCAGAGGTCTTCTGACTAAGGGACGATTTTCAATCTTATTGCTGCTGTTCCTGTTCGTATTCAGCCATTGTCATCTTGCGGCCATAGCGGCATCACGTCCCATGCAGCTTGACGATACTTCTTCTCATGACCTATCCGGACATCTGGAATATTACGGCGACTCCTCCGGTAAGCTGACCTTTGCTGATATCCGTTCACATGGCGGACAGGGTTTTTCTCAACTCGAAGGGTCTCTGAACGATGGATATCGCCATAAAGCCGTCTGGCTCCGATTCACTCTCTTGCGCACCTCAAAATTTCCTTCAGTTGCCTATCTGCGGCTCTATCCGCCACATATCGACCATGTAACGGCCTATATCCAGAGCACGCTGAACGTCGGGCAGTTGCCTTCTTACAAGGAAATCAATACTGGCTGGCATGTCGCCGCTGTCGAGCGCCCTCTACTAAAAGCTAATTTAGTTATACCCATCTCAATGCCGCTCGACAAGCCTGTGACGGTTTATTTGCGTATCCAGTCAGACGGCCCGATAAATCTTGGCGGAGCAATACATTCATTTGACGATCTTGAAACCAGAACCTATCCGGATGCCATAAGTCAAGGATTATTTCTTGGTCTTATACTTGCAATCGCCTTGTTTAATCTCATCTTTTTCAGTCGCATCAGAGATCCGCTCTTTCTCTATTTTTCTCTTTACAGTGTGACAGTTGGTGGAAGTTATCTTGTTAAAACCGGGATTCCTGCATTATTATTTTTCCCCCGATCCCGCATTTTGGGCGATTATCTGGAATGCATCTGCTTCTGCGGGGAAATCATGATGTTTTCGCTGATAATTATGCGCTTGTTCAATACAGGTAATCCGAAAAACAGACCGAACACCACTCCGATTCACTGGTATCTTATTTTCACGTTATTACTTTCTGGAATAGGCGTTTTTTCGATCCCTTTTGGGATGTACCGTGAATTCGCAGTTTTAACAACTTCTACAGGATTGATATTGTTTTTGGTTGTCCTCTGGCTCAGCTATTACAATCGCGTTGCTGTTGCCAAGTATGGAGTGTTCTATCTGGCAATCGTCAACACCGTGAATATCGCATATCTGCTCTCCTACCTGGGCGAGCCTGGCTGGATTCCCCTGACATTGTCGGACGGTAACTACGAGTTCGGAATCATGATCAATATTATAATATCTCCGGTTATCATTATGAGGCATCTGCGCGCCTCTGAAAATAAGGTTATTGAACTTTACAGAACGTCAGAACAAAAAGCTGTTGCGCTCGCGAAAGATATGACCAGTGACTTGAGAAAAAATGAGGCAGCCTTGAATATTGCCCTTGAATCAGAGCGGTTAATCATCAATAAAAAGGCACGCTTTCTTTCAATGTTGTCACATGAGTACCGAACGCCTCTCTCGATCATACTTTCCAGCCTGGATATTCTCGACAGTGACCCTGAAACATCGGCCAACGTCGTACACAGAATTCCGAAAATGAAAAGAGCAGTCGATCGCCTCGTCAATGTCATGGACGTAGCTCTTGAGCGAAGTCGCCTTTCCGATAGTCATGACACTTCTGAGATCAGCAGTTTTAAGCTCGGCTCGTTAATCGATGTTCTGCATTCCGATTTTCATGCTCTTTTTCCGCATCGGACCATCATCTTGACGGTCAAGGCCGGCGCAACCGAAATCATGGGGAATTTCCAGCTTCTCAGTACCGCAGTGTTTACCCTACTGGAACATGCCGTCAAGTTCTCCAAATCCGGTTCATCAATTGAACTGTCCTGCCTTGGTGGAGAGCATGGTGTTATCATCACGATTGCAAGTCAGGGAGACGGTATCCATCCTGCAAATGTCGAGGGGCTTTTTGAAACGTACTCTGAAGGACAAGAGAGTAACAACCGCCACGGTGGTGCAGGTGCCGCTCTTTTGCTGGTTCGCGGGATTATCAATGCACACAGCGGAAGCATCACGCGTGAAAGCGTTGCCTCAAGAATGGTTGTAACCGTTCGCTTGCCGGTTGCCGGATCGGGCAAATCTTTGCATGAGCAGTTTTCGGAAAATCAGGTATCAGCATGTTAAACATGAACAATGCATCGTTTAACCCCTTGGATCCCAAAAAGAGGCTTATTGTCGTCGAAGATGATCACGATCTTCGTGAAGACCTTGTTGAGTACCTCTCTCTTCATGGATATGAGGTCACTGGAGTGGGCACCGCTTCCGAATTCTACTTGAAATTAGTTGAGGGGAACTATGATCTGGCTATACTCGATATTGGTCTTCCTGACCAGTCAGGGCTGGTGTTGGCCGAATATGTGAGAAAAAACACCGCGATGAAGATTGTCATCCTTTCGGCACAAGTAAATATTGAAGACCGGATTGCCGGCTATGAAGCTGGCGCGGACGTCTACATGCTCAAGCCGTTCGATAGTCGGGAACTGTTATTATTGATTGCAAATATCTTTAACCGTCCGGTTCCGGCTCCTTCTCTTGCCAAGGATGCAGCAAGCAATACGGTAAATGCCGAACATCATGGAGCGGAAGCCTGGGAACTTATCCGGAAGGAATGGCTTCTGCAATCTCCCAAAAGGGATGGAGTTCATCTGACATCAACAGAGTTTGAGTTCATGCTTATCATGACGAAGGAGCCCTTCGGAGCCGTCGTCAATCGAAAAGATATTCTCGACAAGCTCGACTATCAGCATAATGAGTACGGCAGTCGGGCATTTGAATCAATGGTTTATCGCCTTCGGCACAAAATAGAAGCAATAGGCGAACTTATGCCCATCAAAACCTATCGCGGCATCGGCTACTCTCTCTCCTCGCCAATTATCTGCAAATAAATCCTGCCGTTTTTCCTCAAGTGATTATCGGGCTTATGCTTAGGCAAGCGTAAAGCCTCCTCTATGAGACAGTCCATAGGTATCGGTTATCATGTTATGTGATAATGAGTGATAATTTGTGTGTTGTGCATGTTACTAAGCCACAATACATTTAATTCTTCTGTATTGGTTAAGGTAAATTCGAAGGTTTTAAGTAAGCGCTACACAAGAAATGGCCTTGTAGTCATAAGATTCAAAAGGAAAATATATACATGAAAATCATGAAAGAAATGCCCAACTCAAAGAGAAATAAGTTAGGCAAATATTAAGCTGTTTCAGAAAGAATTACTAAATAGTATTTTACTGAGTGCATAATTTTCCGATTACAGTATTTGATACATCACTTGCGATTGATAGATTGATATTTAAAACCCCGTCCAAGAGAATGTAAAGTAAATCGAATGTCACGAATTAACAACAAAAATAATAATAGCAATGAAAAGACTTATGTATTATTTAATGGCTAAATCGCAGGTTTCATGTTTCATATGTGGTAAGATTGACTATGACCCTTCATGGTCAGGTGCCAAGCATTGTTCAAATTGCGGGATACAGCTATGTTCAAAATGCGGAAGCGGTCGCGATCAATGTCCAAAGTGTAAAAAATATAGCCTGCATTAAGAACTGGCGACGGTCGTTAGAGCCAATCACGACTAAATGAAGAAATTAACACTCCAAAAGAATAGGTGATGAATAAAAACAAAGACGAACGATAAGAAATCAGGCCGATTAACTCAATATTATGGCTCTTCGCGCAATTTAGTGGAATGAGGGGATAAAATCGTAGACTGAAGTATTTCAATCCCATGCTTAAAGATGCAAAAACTTACTGACCATTACCAACAACTCTTAGGGTTTCCAGCGGTCTGGAAGGTCGATGAT